>NZ_CP016179.1 GCF_001677275.1 Vibrio breoganii | reverse complement strand
GTAAGAATAACCTAGCTGCAAAACTAGCAGCACGCAAAAACAAAGCCGCTCTAGCCCATACGGCAGGCTCAAACTACAAGGAACTGTCTGTCAGTTCCGCGTCTGTCACACTGCCTTGTGGTGGCCAGAACCTCAAATTTGAAAGTGAAATCATCGCGTGGAATAAAATCGAAGCAGATACCTATGTAGACTCTGAAACAAACCCACGCCCACAAGAGCTTGTACTATCAAACATCAAAGCTTTAGAAGGGGGCATTGCGCGACGTGGACAGCTAGCTCCAGCGTATGGCTTCATCAACCACAAAGACGGACCAATCGAAATCATTGACGGCTCTCGACGCCGCCAAGGGTGTAAATTGGCCGAAGAAAACTTCTGGGTGATGGTTTGTGACCTAACTCAATACGATTTTTTCATATCGAACGAAGATAAACTCCAGCTTGCGAAAGACCTTTCGACTGCAAAAGAAGAATCCCTCTATGACTTCGGCGTAACATGCCTGAGGCTGAAAGCCGATCTAAAATTCAGCAAAAAGGTCGCTGAGCACATGGGTTGCAGTGAATCTAAAGTATCCAAAGCAACAAAAGCAGCAAGTGTTCCTGTAGAAATCCTAAGCCTCTTTGATGACTACACTGTGCTTTCATTAAAACAATTTGAAACCCTAAGGGACTCAACTGCGAAAGCCATCGCTGAGGAAACGCCATTAGACGAGTTCATCCAGCAACTCGAACCACAAGTTAAAGAGATAGATGCAACAGATAGCGATGATCAAGCGCAACTCCTAGTGAAGCTTATTGCTGAACAATCTGGAGTAACAAAGCGACCAAGAACCGCGGCAAACGCAAAGAACACCGTGAACTATATGAAAGACGTAACCAAACCGCAGTTTAGAGCAGTGAGAAACTCTTTCACAACATCTGGCAGATTCAAGAATGAGCAGTTCCATCTTCGTGATGCACCTGCTGAGCTAATTGAAGAGATTGACAAGCTAATTAAGACACACGCGACCAAATCTTAAAGTGATTAAAGTGCGCATCGTGGTCCATTTTATATTGATTTTTTCTTTATTTAAAACAACACGTTAATGGCTATTTTCAAAGAATTTCCACCTGGAAATGGTCCATATTTAGCAATAGACAGAATGCCACTCACCTTATCCGCGACCAAACTTTTAAGGCAAGTGGCAATACACCATACACACAGAACTTTGGAGTTACTTATGTATAAAGCCAGACAGATTATATCAGCATTTCAAAATCATGAAAGTTTCCACCTTGGCGATCTCTCTTACGATGAACTCTGTCTAATCTTACAGTGCATCAAGGAGCTTAAAAATTAGTTCAAACCTCAAATTCCTAAGACCAGCAAAGCTGGTCTTTTTCTTATCTAGACGCACCACACACCAACACCGCCCATCCTGCATTAACACCTGTTCTTCCATCAGCCCAGCCAAATAGGGGAGGGGAGTTGCATTAACACCCCTAAAAGTTGATCTACGCACTCCCAAAATATTGTTTGCGCATCGTCTCGAATGTCTAAAACGCGCTTTCCAATACCTCAATAAAAATGCGTAACACTACCTTGCGAATCAGTCAGATCTTCCTACTTAGACTGATTTTTCAACATAAGGTCAAAAAATGAAGAACAACAAACTAACGTTCCTAAGCGTAGCTATCGCAGGAACTCTTTTCGCTGGCTCAATCAACGCAGCCCCACTAAACAACGCACTAGAAGGCTTTATTGCCGACTCAGCAATCAACGGCTCTGTAGCACTATTTGCTCGCGACCGTGTTCGTGCTGAAGGTGCTGACGATTCTAAGACAGCGAATCTTGACCATGGTTCAGCATTCGCATCTATCGACTTCCAATCAGGTCTAATCGCAAATACAGTAGGCTTTGATTTTAATGCATACACTACATTTGATATGTGGCAGAACGGCGAAGCAGACCACGAATTCAACTTCTGGGGCGTAAACAATCCTTACGACCTAAACCCGACCGGCAAGAGCACTTGTTCTGCAGCATTCGCTTCTGATTGCACACACAACGGCGGTGCAATTCAAACTGCAGCACTAAAATTCAACGTCAACGACGTACTAACAGCACAAGCTGGTATCTTCCAGCCATCTGTTCCTACAGCTCTTGATGTTAACTACAGTTTCGCTGCTGGTGCTTACACGGGTGGTGAATTCGGTGTAGCTGCATACGGCTTTGAACTGGGCGTTGTTTACGCTACCGAGTATCGTGCACCATGGTTTAAGGACTCTTACGGCTTCCGTGATACAAATAACGAAGACGCAGGTGACGTATACTCTATCGGCCTAGCTTACACGCTTCCAGGCGGAATCAACTCTGAGGTCGCTTACGCTGGACTAACAGACGGTAACCGCTCTAACACTCACGTAAAGTTCGATTACACTACTCGTGACGGCTTTTACATTGCTCCACAAGCTTACTTTGTCCACGACAATACTGAGTACGACGAACTGGCTTACCAGCTAGCTCTTCTTACTGCAAAAGAAGTCGGTGCATACAACTTCCGCGTTGAAGGTACTTACACTTCTGCAAATTCTGAAGACACCCACGGTGACGTAGGCAACTTTAACTACCGCACCACACAAGCGTACGGCGGTTCTAACGGCGCTTATGATGTCTGGTGGAACAACGGTTCTGACTTCAACCATGATGGAGAGTTTGCTTTCTTCGCTTCTGTTGAACGCGACCTTAGCAACATCGGCGCTCCTGGCCTAACTGTTGGTATCTCTGGTGCTGTTGGCTTCGGTGCTCAAGCGGAAGGCTACAAAGAACTAGTAGAGTTTGGTGGTTCACTATTCGCTAACTACGAAATCCAATCTGGCAGCCTTAAAGGCGCAGACGTTGGCGTTCACTTCAGCAAATACATGAACGAGTCTGATGCAGACTCTTGGACTGGCTACTCAAATGCCTTCCAAGATCAAACTGACCTAAAACTAAGCCTAAGCATCCCATTCAACATCAAATAAGATGCTAACTTAGCTTATAGATCAAACCGCTCTCTGAGCGGTTTTTTTACATCCTAAAACTCAAAAAGCCGATTAAAATTCCATTGAATTCTAACCAGCTTTCTTCGTTAACTAAGCGCGCTTTAGTTTCTCACACCGAAAGGAATATGGATTAAGCTTGTTTTATCGGATGAGGCGCTTAAATGCCTCGACTGGTCATCAAAGAATATGATTGGCCTTAACGCATCCAAGATAGGCTCCTTACTTGTCCCTGCCAAGAACGCTGCAAAATCAACCGGCACACCCAGCATTTTTAGCGTCGTTACCGCTCGATCAAACCCATCGCGAGAGCGTGCAGTGACAATACATATCTTAATTGCCACCGTGTAGTCAGGATTACCCAGAGCGAACGATTCCTCTATCTCTCGAATCTCTGCGAGCTTACTTAGCAGCGCCGCAAGCGGCCCTAGGTCATGCGGGACATCCTTCTTTAACGTCTCATGCTGATGAAAGGCCTCTATCCCTGACTCTGCGTATACACGCTCTGAGCCATCATCAGAAATAACGCCGTCAAAATCAAACGCAACCCTAAGTGAGCGACCCTTTTGATGCTCTTGGTGTTCATTGTCGACAATGAGACCCGCGGGATTCCCCATCGCTAACGCTTCACGTACATCAGGCTCATTTGGGCTTAAGTACAGGTGTGAACCCAAGGCTGACAGAAATGTATGAGGCGCGTAACCATCCGTAAAAATCGCTCTCTCTATGCCCAAGCCATAATGCTGTATCGAACTGAAAATGCGGCGACCGGTTAAAGCCGAGTTTCGAGATAGAACCACCACATCGACAACCTGCCTACCTAGCGAGTCATTAAGATCTAGCAGTCGTGCTACAAACGAAAAAGCCGGCCCCTTTTCCAAGGGAGTATCTACATTTTCTTCTTGATACTTAGCGTACTCCGCAGGATCGCTCTTATATATAGCATCTTCAAAATCCTGCTTAAATATCGCAGACGACGAAACAGCCACAATTAGTGGCTGCAAAGTGGTAGTGCCCAAAGACATTAATTTTCCTTATTTGGGTTATCGCGTCTGGCTATAGACGCTACGGTATTGCTCCAATATGGGAGCTAAATCGAATCGCTCTTTTGTTAGCTGTGACGCCTGGAGACCCATCTCTACCCGCACGTCATAATCCTGAACCGAATCCACGACAGCTTGAATCTCACCGGTTGAAGTTGGGTTAATGAGATACCCTGTACGATATGTCTGTATCAAATCCACCGTACGACCCGAACTACTTCCTAGAACAGGCATTCCAGCAGCACTAGCCCTAAGCAAAGGGTAGGGGATATAGTCGTCTGACTCCCTCATATCGACAAACAAATCGCATCGACCGGGACCTTTCCAAAACTCTTTAGTATCTCGTAGCTCAGGTGAATATTTTTCTTTGAAGTCTTTCAGCATACTTGCCGTCAGCTTTTTAGAACTAGGGTCTATGGCCAAGACAACATTTACGTCACCCTCGAACAACTCAAGCATCTTAGAGGCACTAGATAAATCCTCTGAGGTCGGATCATAAATAACAACGGTTAGAGGTTCACCGGCAGGCGTGATAGATGCAGGTACAACTTTACCTATATCCAATCCATCACTATTAATAACTTGTGTATTTTCGAGACCAACCAAGTCAAGCGACGCAACAGCTGAGCGATCACGCTCTCGCTCAAACACGACACGAACATTTGGGCCATTGAATCCATATGAAATCAGCGCATTCAATAATGTCTGATGAAGGAAACCCATCTTTTGTATCTCTCGAATTTCACGCACATTCTGAAGAGTAACGATAGTAGGTATATTCAATGAACGAGCCGCTACTGCCATTAGTAGCGAGGACTTAAAAGAAACGGTATGAAGCAAATCGGGCGATGTCGCCTTCAGGATCTTCCGGATTTTCAAGTACGTTGAGATGGTACGCCTACGCAACAGCAACTCAACAACCTCAATCATGTGATAGTTCAACGAATCTGGTAAATACGGTGGCTTGGCCATTATCAGATTGATATTGTAACCACTTGATAAAGGCGTGAAGACTTTCCGCCTCCATGATTCGTTAAATTCTTCACCTGTACTGATTGCAAATAGTAACTTGTTCAACTGTAGCCCCTAAGAAAACAACTTATCCTTGCGCTCTTGTTGTTCAGCACATTCAACACAAGTAAACGACTCTGGCCTTACGCTTAATCGCTTCGGCTCAATATCATCCCCACAAGCTTGACAGTAGCCATACTCTCCTTCATCACAAAGGCGAACCGCTTTGCCAACTTCAGTAAATCGCTTCTTCAAACGAGCAATTTCAGACTTCAACTGTGTAGAACGCTGATTAATACAAGATTGGTCACCATCTTCGATTGCCACCTCACCGGTAATATCAAGAAACTCTTTCTCTTTATTGCCAATACTTACCTGAATTTCTAAAGCCAGGTCTTTAAGAATTAGCTTGTGTTGTTGTTGCGACATGCGCACTCCTATGATTCTTTTCGTGCTACACCTTATTGAAAAGACAAAGATGCAGTTAAATTTCTTGTGATTTTTGAGAAATGGTTCTGATGTTTCCGCACTTTTGAAGCGTTACGTGTGCTTTTTTAGATCAAAAAATGTGTACCCAGTGGAAATTAACCACTTGGATAACACATGAAAAAAAGTCTAATTACGCTTTGCTGCATGCTACCGGCTGTTGCAAATGCTCAAATCCCAACACCCAACAGCATTCACTTTGATTACGAATCCAAAGTTCCAGTATTTGCGAAGGTTGATAGAACCACCCCCTCATCTGAGTTGCTGTTGCGTAGTCTAAACAGAGACATTGCCAAACAGATTTCCGACCAATATAAAAACGCAACTAAACACTCCCCAGTGAAATTCAAGTTCACTAAAAAACAAAATAACGCGAACGTCGTTTTTAAGATTGATGCGGAAGGGGAGGCGACAGACTACAGAACGGCTATTGGAAGCTTGCCACGCGCCGAAGTGAACATTCGATACGGCGTAACATGCCAAGTTGGCAAGAACAGTAACTCGAGCTATAACAACACTCTAATTGGAATCTCAACTCCAAAACATGAGTACACTCAAGTCACCACAACGGACCTCAAAGAGACGTTTAATAACCTGCAAGAGTTTGCAAGCAACAAAATTGCCCGTGATGAACACGTAAAACAGATCATCGACTCCTGCCATTAATCTGAAATCTTGAAGGGCCAGCTCTACGATCTAGGACTGGCCTTACTTTGTTTAGAGCGTACGTTCTTAGTTCAAAACAGAACAACCGAGAACATGCACTTCAAACAAATTAACGTAGAATAGGTTTCAATTGAGCTAGAACACCAGATACATAAGGTCGAAGAGAACTCTCAAACTCTTCTTCAGTCTCTTTTTGCTCTACCATTTCGTTCAGCAGGATCTGCCGATCCCAAAATACTTCTGGTACCTCGCACTCAGAGAAAACCGCATCACCATAAGCAGGCATAATCGTACTTACACCATGCGACCCAAAGTATCTAGCCTCACCCAATTCACCACCAGAATATTCCAAAAAGAATTGGTACCCACGTTCTGTCTGTAGACCTAGCGTTCTTGCTGCATACCCTAGCGCTACCAAATGAACCTCTATGGCATCCGTCAGAAAATACATATTCTGCTCAAGCGACTCTCTCACCTCTCTAGGAAAGACTCTCAACTCCCCAAACAGCACTTCTAATTCAACACGCATAACTAACAAGCCCCTAATTCTTAATCTCTGTTACATTTCGTCGCCACTATAATTGGAAAGCAACACCAATTCCCAAGACGGATCGATTCTTTCGAGACACTTCACACGTTGAAGAACCATTTAACTGCATGCCATTGAGTTATTAACTGTGAACTATCTTCCAAATAATCAGCATCCAATCACATATTCCTTTATATCGAATAACGATGTCATGCAACAACAACTCACTTCGACACCATAGCAATGAACAATCAAGGCCACGCCTTATGCGGCATAGCTGGCGCTATTTACCCATTAACTTACGTCAGCAATCAAACAGACCCAATCCACGGCGCACTTGCCGCCATCGCCTGTCTAGCCGGCTCACTTGCACCAGATGCACTTGAGATCCCGATCCCCATAAAAAAGGATAAGAAGACCATTGGACACAGAAGACTCCTTCGGCATAGAGGGTGGACTCACATCACAATCGTTTGGATTACTTTGTTTCTATTAAGTTCGCTCGCTATTTCTGGTGCACTCACCTACAGCATTAACTCTTGGCTTTTAGCATCTACCGTAGGCTTCACCTTCGGCGGAATACTCCACGTATTGGGAGACATGCCAAATACGCACAAAGTGCCATTGTTTACTCCCTGGGACGGATACTGCCTCAACTTATTTAAATCAGGCAGATACCAAAAGAGCCAAGCAATATTGATATTACTCGGCTCTTGGCTGTTAGTGCATAACAACATCTTCCCTGATGCGTTACTCACCAATTCTTAGATAATCACGAACGTTCTTGAGATCATACTCTTTGTGGTCGCCACCATAACCATCAATTAAAGCGTAGCTTTTGGGAACGATCACTAGATACGCAGCTAACAGCGCAGCGCCAGATTCGAGACGACCACCATCTGTCACTTTTTGATAAACTGTCTGAATGCACGATGATAAACCCAAAGACAATGCCATATCTCGCGCTGTCATAGACGAATAGATACTCTCACTTATATATAGTCGAACTTCTCCCGACTCAATTCTGTAGCAATAACTATCCCCACCCTCAACTACACCACAAAAAAGGCGATATCGTAGACCTGTAAAACGCGAGAACACCTCCAACATTCGATAGAGAGACGACAACCCCCTATGAGATAGAGACAACCAGTCTACTTCTCTAAAGTCACTCTCATTGAGACCCGTAACTCTTACTCGATTCAAGGCCTCCATTTCTAGATACGAACCGTACAGGCGCTTACTATCATCGACCAATGGGATAGCTATCAGAACCAAGCAAACCAATAGAGCATAGAAGTGCAAAACATGAGCTACACCATCTCGAAAATAGAGATCTGTAGCAAAACCTACTATCACTACGAATAACGCCACATAGAAAGCACGCAACCTACCGATCATAGCGCCCTCTCTGCGTGAGCCGCGATACCGTTTCTGTACATAGACTGTAATTGAACGTGAGAAGCCAACTCATGCTCAGAAAACGCCTCTATAACACGGGCCATTCCGCACGAACCGGCACTAACGTTAACCGCATCGATCTGGCTCGAAACAATATTACCCGTAATCACCACCTTTGAACCTTCACCCAAGCGAGTCAAAATCGCTTTCATCGCTTTTGCAGTTAAGTTCTGACCTTCTTCAATAATTACAAATTTTCCACGCCATGACGCCCCACGGATAGTATTGATACTGCGCATCTCAATAACCCCTTCACCAAGCAACTCCTCTGGGTCATAACCTAACTCAACTAAAGCGTCTGTAATACCCGGAATGAACGGCACCATCTTGTCCTGGAGGTCACCCGGAAGAAAACCATCTTCCTCAACAATCGGCGGCTTATTCTTCAATACAATCAAGGAATCATGCGTGTTGTCTGAATTGATTGCCTTCATTGCAGCGGCAACCGCTAACAGACTCTTACCACACCCCGCCGCACCTGAAAGCACCACTAACTCAACATCATCACAAGCAAGCGCATCAAGTGCACAGCGCTGTCGATCATCCCTTGCCTCAATACCATCTACTGGATTGCGTTTAATTACTTGAAGAACAACTCGACCTTCCTCACGCACGCACTCCACAACACGATATATTTTTTGAGAATCCTTAATGAATGAACCAACGGTAATCTGATCGAGGTAATGTTGCGGTGGGTACAAACTGTATCCTTTTCCTTCTGATGCCCCATCAAAGTCCCCCCAAAAATCATCTTTAACCTCTAGCAGACCATCACTCTCGATATCCTCTTCTGAAATGTGAACCCCGAGATCCTGAAGCGTCTTTTCATCGGCACATTCGAGACCATCAAGCATTGCTCGCATTCTAAAATTCAAATCATGCGTATAAAAGACAACATCCAATGCATCTTCACTATCGGCATACGCAAGTAGCTCTTCCAAAATCAAGTCATCGCCCGAGATATCACTCACACCCTCAAGCTGCGGGAGAAGGGTAATCAAAACACCTTCAGAACCAGGTACTCGATAAACAAAAGAGCCTCGCGCCATCTCATTATCGACAACCAACACTTCCGACAACGTTTTGATTGCTCGCCTTGCCGCATAAGCCGCCGAGCCACCGCTCGCCTTCAACCTATCCAGTTCACGCAAAACCTCCAATGAGAGTCCGACGTTCGCATCCGACAACTGCAATAGCACTTCTGGCTGACGAATAAACACATTTGTATCTAATACAACTAAAGTCGAGTTCATCTACTGATTCCTAATCCAAACTAAGTGTTGGCATTACGAAGAGACTCCCTCAAACCCCGCTTTGTTGCGTTTTATTTTCAGCGCATCTCAAGTCACAAGAACTTCCCATAAACCGATTACTATTTACCCATACATCGTATATCTTCGAGATAAATCACATTCCAATCGTAACTATTTTCACCCTTACGCCAGAAATCAGTACACCCCATTAAACTACGCCTCTCACATAGCAAGCCATTCTCACTCATTCACACTTACACCAACAATCATTAACCTATTGTTTTTATTGACTTTATTTACTAAACCCAAAAACTTTATGATTCTCATCTTTTTTTGGTCTACATTGATCATCACGCCCCATATAACACCCAAATCACGCCTCATTTTCAATCAATATACGCTCAATATTTACACCAATACTGCCCGCATTCCCACCAGAACTACCAACCCCACCAACCCGAAAAATCACCCCAATAAAATCCAATCGGAAGTCCTCGGGGAGTAGCGCCATAATTCTCCCCGCCCGTATTTGAGATCAGGATCAATGTTTTCATATTTAATTTCATCGATTTCGACACCATTTTGTAGCCATAGAACAGCTAGATTCACTAATACCCCGAACCCAGCCTGTGGATAAGCTGTTATTAAGCTGTGTTTTATGTACTTTTCACCATGACTTCCGATTGGAATTACCATGACTTCCGACTGGAATTACCATGACTTCCGATTGGATTCACCATGACTTCCGATTGGATTCACCATGACTTCCGACTGGAATCACCATGACCTCCGACTGGAATCACCATGACCTCCGATTGGATTTACCATGACCTCCGATTGGGTTTACCATGACTTCCGATTGAATTTTATCGCTATTTATCAGTAACTTAACCACCTACCCCATAAGGATCTTTAGATCTTATAGGGTTCTAAGGTTTAATAGTTAACTTAGGGCAACACAGCAAACAATCAGAAACAAAAAGAAGAGCTAAAAGACTTTAATAATGGATTTTTTATTTTGCTTACTTTTTGAACACCACCCCAACAACTCAACAAGATCCACGCTTATTGATCCAGTTGATCCTTTGGTGTGTTCACCCTATGATTCCGATAATGGAATTCCATAACCGGAAATAAGACGGAAAATGTTCAGTACCAACACTATTATTCGTATTCAATCGGAGACCGCCATACGGTCTTCATTTGTCATGCTGCCCGATACAGAGACACATGATTACGAGTTTGACGAGTACCGTTCTGCTCTTGGTGAATTCGAGAAGGCCAAAGCTCCGCTCGAACTTCTACGTGTTATCTGCAAATACTCCGTTCGCAAACCATTACTCAAAACTGATTTTCTAGCTGAGTCCCTAAACAACTCACCTAGTGCAATTACAAAAACAATGAAAAAATTGGAGGAGATCGGACTTCTCATTGCATTGAAAGAAACAATCGAAGTGCAACACCCCTTCACCGATAAAACGGGGCAGACTACTACCAAAACTCACAAGCTTAACGCTAGAGCCAAATGCTACCGACTGAAACGTCTTGATGAACTATCCGATGTTGAGAAGGCTGACATTGCAATTTTGACCTCTGGTTCAAAATCAAAGCAAGTCGCACAAAGCCAACGAATGAACGAAGGCAAAAAGGCAGCCAATCTCGCCAGACAAAAACTGAGTGTCACTGGAAAGATTGTAGATAATAAAAACTTAGAAACTCTTGTTCGCCAAAAGGGAAGTTATTGGGGCGAAATACTAGCGGTCGTGCATGGGCGCGTTATACCGAAATCTCAACTGATAACCCTAAACCACTTTGGCCAAAGTCCTCTCCACCTAAATGCGGAGAGCGCTAGCGGCGTCTACGGGCACAAAGATTGGCCGATCCTCAAAGCACTTCTGAGCCTAACTGTCTGGTACCATCGCTCCAGCTTACTCGCGAACAACAAAAGGATTCCTGAAAACTACACCCCAATATCTCTCCATGACATCTTAGCAGTCAGACAAGTAGTAGACGGGACCACAACCCGTAACGCAGTCATCAAAAGCCTAATCCGCATTAACGACACCAAATACACCCCAATTGGCAGATACAGTTTTGAGGGCATACCTCAAGATCTCTATGGTGCAGGGGAGAGCATCTCTCTCGTTAAATACATCTCTAACTTAAGCGCGAAACCGCCTGAAATTTATATTGATCAGGATGGCATCGAACAAGTTGATTACGAAAAAATCAACTTTAAATCCGTCATGTTTGCGATTAAGTGGCCTGAAGATCTATTTGAAAAATTGATGACAGAGAATCATTTTGCGTATCCTCCAACGCAAATCAGCTCTAGAGATCCAATGTCAGTTCGCCTATACGACTACTGCAGACGATTTACAGCAATGCACAATAATCGTGAATTCGAAGGTTCCTTATTGAAACTAACAACAGAACTCCTTGGGGTGCACAGACCAGAATCCGCTCTCGAGGGTGTAGAGCTCATAAAAACCGAAATCACAAGATGCATCAACAAAGTGTGCTCCGATGAAAGCGGTAGTGTCATTCCTGAAGAATATAGAAGGGAAGGTAACTGGCGATCAGTCAATCTGTTTGGAATTATTTTCTCAGTGAACTTTGAAGATAATGCCATACATGCAGTACAGACCGAGGATTTCATTCACGAACTGAACCCTACAGAACACCCTATGGTGGAGATGATAGGAGACACCCCAACAGCAAAAAATCTCATGTTCGAATCAATACTCAAACCTCTCCACATTGATGAGAAGGTCAACCGCGGTTTAATGCACAATGCATCAGTACGCAAATACAGCATCGTATCCAAACATTACCCTGACGCCTACGTATCAAGGTACAGCTCAGATAAAACCATAGAGTTCTTCACTAAACTTATACTAGAAGACAGTACCGTCCAGGCATATTGCCCAATATCGAAAGCCATAGACGTAGTTAGATCCACCCTAAAAGACATTAGCCTAATCAACATTAACGGTAACGAACTTGAGGTAGACGACTTTAATCAGGTAGTCTCGTTTATTCGAAATGCAACAAATACAGAGAACACCCTATTAGATGACTATGTTATTACTCGCCTAATTGATACCAGATTCGGTCATCAAGCAGATGAGGTAAAGTCATTTACCGCAGCCGTAATTGACCATCTAAACCCTAAATCACCACATAGCGTAGATAAGCGAACTTTAACTGCTCACGCTCGACAACTGTTCTCTGAAATAACACAACAAAGCACGCCCAACCATTCCAGTGAACCCAACAAGATAGAAGAGGGTCTTTTCACAAACATGGATGATGACAAACACTTCCTCTAACCCATAACCAAGAAAGTTCGCTACTAGTTTTTGCGTAACATCTCGCACATTCGTAAGACTCGAGCGACCAACAACCGGGTTTTCACTACTGTACGGCCATCTAACATATCGGTGGCCGTACATGTTCAAACTAGCAGTAATTGCAGATCTAGCATTCCTCAGCAATCGCGAGAATCAAGACTATATAACATCCCAATTAGACCTTCTTCTTTCCAATAAACTGAAAGATGGAGATGTATCGATCACATCTGTCGAAAACTCGTACATTGAACACATTACACCGCTATGCCTAATCACCTACTGCACCGAACGCTCGATCATACTCAACACAATCAACAATAGTGGCGGCAATGTTAACGGTGCCAGGGACATTCAATTATCCGTAGATTGCGACGCATTACTGCTCTTCATCTCACCAACAACATGGCCCGATTTTGAGCAAACACACAAGGTATTTGAGATGGCAAAGAAAAGGGTTGTCCTCCGCCATGAGGAGCCGCAGCTATGAGCACACTATTTGTAAGCAGTCGCACGCTCCCTTCAGGCGTAACTAACCTATTAATGGAGTACGGATTACAAGAGGCGTTCCTAGGGGGCACTATTGTATCTAGCGATGATGCTGGTGGCGATACAGCTCTAAAAGCTGGGTACAACCTCGGGCTTAGTCGATTAGCCAGTACGGAATATAACTACAATACCCGCAATAAAGCATTTTTCTCAGACCTGCAATTAGACAACATCAAACCTGAAAACGTCATTTTATACAGTGGCGATGGCGCGAGTAGTATCAGCACATTTACAGCACACACTAGCGACAAGATAAAACAGGTGATAACCACATACCCAGATACACCAATCGTGAATCTTGGCGCCAATAAACCGGCATTCTCACGACTGGTCACAGAACGTCGTCTACAGCTATTCTCAAAACACCGAATCAATAGCCAGTTAGAAATTCTAAGTTTCCTAACTAACCTAATACCTAACAACTGCCTATTGAGCACCGATAATATTGACACAATTACTCAGCTGCATCCGAACGCCATACTACTTATACCAAAAGACGCCGGTATGGGCGCTATGACTCAGCGAGATATCAAACCATTTAGAGAATATATTCGCTCTATCGACATGCAGGACAAGGAAAACAAAACACCTTTTGGACAGAGGGTTGGTGAGGTTTTCTTACCACGTGAACTCCAATTCCCTACAGCCATGGCATACACACTTAAAGCGTCAGGCGTAGGCGGTAAATATTTCTGTGATTACTTCAAAATAAAAGAAGCATTCCACAAAATCCCTAAACATCACGACACAATAATTGCCCCTTATCAGCCCAGCGGGCTTTTACATGCATGCTGGCTATCTACTGTAGATATCTACAACTCACTGAATCGAAGAATAGTGTTAGTGGTAACGAATCCCGAACGAGTGTCCCTCCCATTTCTCTAAGTAACCATGAGAGCTTTTTTACGAGACACCTCGAATATTTATACATGAATTAGCAAGACAAACACTCTTTAACTCAAAATCATACCGCTCTAACAATAAGGATTAATAATCATGCAAATGATCGCAGTAGATGACGGATCTACCCAATGCAAACTAAGCTACTTGCTTGGCAAGGAAATTAAATCAAAAGTTGTACCCAACTCCCTTAAAAAAGGATGGCAGTCAGCAGCTTTGCGTGGCACACCTAGCTCTAACTGGATGCTCGACGGTAAACGTTATTCTTATGACATCACCTCAGACTCATCACTAGATACGCAGCATATTGACTACCAACTAAGCGATGAAAACCTACTATCAGTTCATAATGCCCTTCAGCAAACCGAACTTGATCCAACAGCACCAACCGTTTTGATTTGTACCCTGCCGATAACGCAGTATTACAATCAAGACGATATGCAGAAGAACGAAGATCTAATCGAAGCTAAGAAAAGCAACCTACTGCGCTCGGTCGAACTTAATGGTGGAACGCCCTTCAACATCGTTGAAGTTCGTGTAATGCCCGAATCAGCACCTGCGTGCCTAAGTACACTACTAGAATCGCAAGCTGCGGATTTTAACCGAACCCTGTGTATCGATGTCGGCGGGACCACTAGCGATCTCTCTGTTATTCGAGGTGCATTCCTTGAAATTACAGCTGTAATGGGACTACCGAAGGTTGGCGTGAGCTGGGTTACTACTGCCGCAAAAACTGCACTCTCAGCTGCAGATTCTGATGTCAGTTACTATGTCTGCAACGAGCTAATCAAAAACCGACATAATATGGAATTCGTTAAAGAGGTCATCAATGACCACTCTAAGATTGACGAAATTCTAGCGCGCATTGACCAACGTATTGCTGAACTAGGCGAAACAGTAGCCAATGAATGCAAGAGATTCTGTAAAAACCCTAACCGAGTCATTCTGGTCGGCGGGGGCTCCAACCTAATCGCTGACGCCATCACTGAGGCTTACTCAACCCTAGGTGAGCGTGTAATCCTTCTTGAGAACGCTCAATGTGCATTATCTCAGGAAATCCTACGCTTCCACTTAGATGAAGACGCCACAGCTGAATCTAAGGTCGCATAAGATGGCTAAAGTTCTCTTATCCATCGACCTGAACGCATTTGATGCACCAGAAGCAGCTGCGCTTTCATGGCTAAAAGAGAAGAACCAAAAACTCAATGCTGGCGTAATATCTCAGAAGGAATTTGATAGCAGTATCAAAGATCTCCTAATGACAGGCATGCACATAGGTAAAATCAATAGCAAAGCGATTCCTCGCTTAGCAAACAACCTAGATGCACCGCTAAGCGCTAACAGAGTAGGTGAGTTGCTTGGTGTGAAAGCACCAAACCAACCAATACCAAGACATTCAAACACAAGCTCAGTAATTATCGGCGGGAATACAAGCCACCAACAAATTACAGAACTAACTGACAGCCCTACTAAACATGTAGTGTCACGACCTCAAGGGAAAACAGAAGCCCTAGAGCAAACTGTTGCTTCCAAGCTATCACAGTCAGGGCAATCAGCACTCGACGCAGTAAAAGGCCGCAACCTCTTCTAATGCAAAAATCCCGCTGGTGGAGCCATCACTCCTCCAACGGGATTCTTTTTCCAAACGAAATTAAGCTAGCAACTGAGACTTAATACGACCACCAAACACACCCTTGAGCATGACCAGTAAACAAACAAAAGCCACTATGTGCATTGGAATAGCTATCATATTAAGGCCATAACCAACCCACGAACCTTCAAAAAAGTGGCGTGAGATACCAACGAAAATATCAGCAGGGACCCCAAATACCAGCAGACACCTTGCTGCATGGTGATAAATGTTTTTACTACCAAACGCACCACTTGTTACCAAGGCAAAAGCATATTGATAGGCGATTAGGGTCAAAAGAAGTACTGCCATTGCATCAAACATAGAGTATTCAATTATGCTATTCATTGTGGTGGCCTCCTAGGCTTATAAATTAGATTGCATCCTACCGAACGCTTAAACCCAGAATAACTACACACCTTGCATCTTTTCAACTTTTTGAACGCTACCTTCGTGACTAGCACTGAATCGAATCTGCGCGTCCACGTTAGCCTTACTGTAGTGACTTAGCGAAGAAAGGTCTGAGTGACCAGTATTCGCCATAACAACCGATAACGGCGTTCCATTTTCAATCTCACGCTGTATGCCCGTATGCCTCAAAGCATGCGGCGACAAATCTGCTAATTCCCTTGCTGCGTAAGGATCACTCTCTATAAGACCCAAGCTAGCATGCTTGAAGACATCCTTTACAATTTCTGTTGCAACACGTGTACCTATCTGTGCATTCAGAATTCCAGCCTCACGCCCATGCGATGCAGGCCTAACTCGAACAAGAAGAGGGCTTTCGTCTTCTGGCGTCGGTAATGAAGATAGTCCCAGAGTTTTTCGATAGCGCTTTAACTCAACAACGAGCTCATGCGGGCAGGCAACTGAACGGGTCTTTCCCCCCTTTGATCGCGGTATCTTATAAAACCAATGCCCGCGAATTATCTTAAAGTTGTTCATTCTAGGTGTATGGCCGGGACGCGCAGTAACTTCCGATATACGAGGATACAGGTGATACAACATAGCGAGCAAAAACCGAGCCCTATTATTCTGCGCCAAATCATCGCCCTCAGGTGGAGACTCAGACAACTCCACGGCATAATTCCAGACACACTCCCATTGCGCAATCGTCAGGGACTTCTCAGCCTCCTCACTATTTGCAACACGAGTATTATTAACATTCATTCGCTTAAGCAAGGTTGCGGCTGGATTCCTATAACAAAACTCCATGTCAGAGAGAAATGTGTAATAGCTACTAAGTAGAGATAACTGAGATTTGATTGTAGATTCTTCGCGGACGTATTGTGCAGGATCTTTGGCGGAAAACGGTCGCCATTTATCATGAGGATCGAACTCACCGGTCATATTATTAAACTTAAAAGAGGCGATAGGAGATCTTGAAATCAATTCAAGAGGAGGCTCGGCACAGAAATCCACAAACTCCCTCATTGAGACCCTGTTCAATTGGCTAACGCAGACACCCTTGACTCGCCATGACCAGTTGAATAACAGATTCAGTTCTTTTCTGATAGCGCGAAAGCTACTCTGATTCATCTTGTTTTCAAGCAGAAACTCAACAGCAAGCTCATATGACTCACCAGCTGTCGGTATGTTATCGCCCATCCTAGCGATCAAGTCGTTTGCAGACTCCACCCCCGTTTCGAATTGCTCAGGCTTTACAGGAAAAAGCGGAGTAAACATAACAGACCCCCATTAACAAAATCATCACTCACCACAGATTAATTAATTCCACTAGAACAGTGTGGCGACCCTATAGCATTGATTCTACAACACTATTACATTGACCACCCAGTATTTGAACCAACACAACACTTAAGATCCAAGGGAGTACTCGTAGTAATCATAGGCACAATATGAAAGCTAAGGAACTCCCTACACAATGACAATTATCAAATACATGAGCAGAACAACTCCCAAAGGTAACAGGCACAATATGAACAAAAAGAAACCAACTCATTGTATTTAAAGGCACAATACGAAAGGACCAGAAGCTTACTCGCAGTAATCATAGGCATAATTTCAAAAAGCCCTAAAGCTAACTCGCAGTAATCATAGGCATAATATCAAAAAGCCCCTGAAGCTAATTCGCAGTAATCATAGGCATAATATCAAAAAGCCCTGAAGCTAATTCGCAGTAATCATAGGTACAATATCAAAACGCTCAGAAGCTAATTCGTAGTAATCATAGGCATCATATGAAAGAGATAAGTCGCTTGGCAGTGATCATAGGCACAATATCAAAAAGACCAGAAGCTAACTCGCAGTAATCATAGGCACAATATCAAAAAGCCCTAAAGCTAACTCGCAGTAATCATAGGCATAATATCAAAAAGCCCCTGAAGCTAATTCGCAGTAATCATAGGTACAATATCAAAACGCTCAGAAGCTATTTCGCAGTAATCATAGGCACAATATCAAAACGTTCAGAAGCTAATTCGCAGTAATCATAGGTACAATATCAAAACGCTCAGAAGCTATTTCGCAGTAATCATAGGCACAATATCAAAACGCTCAGAAGCTATTTCGCAGTAATCATAGGCACAATATCAAAACGCTCAGAAGCTATTTCGCAGTAATCATAGGCACAATATCAAAACGCTCAGAAGCTATTTCGCAGTAATCATAGGCACAATATCAAAACGCTCAGAAGCTATCTCGCAGTAATCATAGGCACAATATCAAAACGCTCAGAAGCTATCTCGCAGTAATCATAGGTACATTATCAAATAGGTAAGGAGCCAATTCGCAGTAATCATAGGCATCATATGAAAGAGATGAGTCGTTTGGCAGTGATCATAGGCATAATATGAATAGATAAAGACCAGCCACCAGGAACCGTTAACTTAACTAGGCATATTGAAACGCGAGGCGAGACGCAGCAATCAAGGCCACCACACGACTAAATCGAACTAATTCATACATTTAGTTGACACAACATGAAGGGATCGACACTAACTCATAGTAATCATAGGTACCATATCAAGAACTTTCCAACGGATTACTAAGAATCGTAGACTTATCACAAAACATGGAAAAATTGTGGTGCCAGACATATAGATACGGGCCAATTCACAGTTATTGAAGGCACAATATCAAGAACACCAGATCCTAATCCGCAGTAATCATAGGTACATTATCAAATAGGTAAGGAGCCAATTCGCAGTAATCATAGGTACATTATCAAATGGGTAAGGAGCCAATTCGCAGTAATCATAGGCATCACATGAAAGAGATGAGCTGTTTGGCAGTGATCATAGGCACTATATGAATAGATAAAGACCAGCCACCAGGAACCAATGACTTAACGAGACATATTGAAAGGCGAGGGCACAGCAATCAAGACCACTACAAGCCTAAATTCCCGCTAATTCACACACGTAATAGACACAACATCAAAAACAAAGGGGCTATCGCAGTAACTGTAGGCATAATATGAAGGGATCAACACCAACTCACAGTAATCATAGGTACAATATCAAGAACTTTCCAACGGATTACTAAGAATCGTAGACTCATCACGAAATAGTGGAACTAACACCTCGAAATTGCAGTACCAGGCATATATATACGGGCTAACTCACAGTTGTTGAGTGCAAATATCAAAAGAAAGGCAGGCCTTTCGTAGTAATCGTAGGTACAAGATGAAAGGGGGGAGGGACGTCCTCATAGTAATCGTAGGTACAATATCAAAAATATTCAAATCGATTATTCAAAATCATAGACTTACCATCAACACAAAGCGACTCGGAGCTTAGAGGTCACAGCGCAACTAGGCACAATATCAAAGGATCAAGACTGATTCATAGTAATCACAGGCATATTTTGAAGGAAATATGACCACCCAAGAACCATATCATCAGCAGAAATACAAAGAAGCCAGCTTGCCGTAATCACCATGGGCTATATCACAGTAATTGGAGGCACATAATGAAAAAGGAGGAGGACTCATTCGAAGTAATTATAGGTACAGCATGAACGGATCCAGGCCAACTCTCAGTAATCATAGGTACAATCTGGATAAACTCTGAACGATTAACAAGAACCATAGACCTACCATCAACCGAAACGCACTAACCGACCCAATAACAGCATCAGATGCAAACGACAAAACAGTGATTCTTAGTAATTGTAGGTACAGCATGAACGGATCCAGGCCAACTCTCAGTAATCATAGGTACAATCTGGATAAACTCTGAACGATTAACAAGAATCATAGACCTACCATCAACCGAAACGCACTAACCGACCCAATAACAGCATCAGATGCAAACGACAAAACAGTGATTCTTAGTAATTGCAGGTACAGCATGAACGGATCCAGGCCAACTCTCAGTAATCATAGGTACAATCTGGAGAAACTCTGAACGATTAACAAGAATCATAGACCTACCATCAACCGAAACGCACTAACCGACCCAATAACAGCATCAGATGCAAACGACAAAACAGTGATTCTTAGTAATTGCAGGTACAGCATGAACGGATCCAGGCCAACTCTCAGTAATCATAGGTACAATCTGGAGAAACTCTGAACGATTAACAAGAACCATAGACCTACCATCAACCGAAACGCACTAACCGAGTCAATAACAGCATCAGATGCAAACGACAAAACAGTGATTCTTAGTAATTGTAGGTACAAAATGAAGACGACAACGGAACTAATTCGAAGTAATCATAGGCACAATATGAAAGGGGAGAGCATTGATTCACAGTATTCGCAGGTACATTCACACCCCATAAAACTAAAGTTCTCCAATGATCTTTTTGTAGCGCGCTAGTCTCTCTCTATCAGCCTTAGGGAGAATCCGACCAACCAGAGCTAAATCTTCTCTAAACCTCTCTAATGCAACGATGTTTTTACGCGCCCACACACCCTCAGCAGCTGAACCAGCTAGAACTCGAGGTCTTGGATATAATTTCCTAGTAATTTGACTCGGAGCCAATCGAGGCACTACAGAAGACGCCTTCTTAGAAAAGAATATATTGAGCTTTGTGTACTTCAAACCATCCCTGCTAGCCTTATCCTTACTATGAATAACATCGAACTCAGTGTACTTACTTAGTTCAGTAGATAGCCTAAAGTTTGCAGCAAAAAGCGCTATTGAGGAATACTCGGTACCAGTCAACGCATTGCACTGGGAGAGATCCCAACTCAACTTCCACCCACCATCGACAGGCTTGCTGCCCGCAGCGATCATGGAGATAAGAGTGTACATCTTCATTGCTTGCTTACTTAACGGAGCTGTTGCCTGCTTTTCAATCCTTGTAAAGAATGTTCTCAAAAACAACATGTTAGCGGCCAGTGTCTCATTTAAAACAAACGTAGCCGAATGGCACTGCCAAACCGTATTTTCCCTTTCATCGTCTGAGGAAATCTTAATCAACGAAGATTTCACATCAACAACATCCTCACCGACAGCTGGCCTTGCATGAAAAGTGACATCACTGACAACGCGAGAGAGTGTTAACTCTGCGGTATTTTTGTAAGGGCCAAGACTGACATTACTTAGAGTTTCATTAAATAAGGCCAAACAGTCTTTAGTGAATTGCCTGTACGCATTGTTTCTTGGCAATTTCCACTTTGTTGCGTAATCAATCGCCTTAATTTCAATTGTACGGAAGTGCTGAGGAATCGCCGTCTTACCCTTCGATTTAACCCATTCACCGATAAAACCGTCATTATTCATTAATTCAGTAGGGTAAACATCGAGATTAGATACAATCTGCTCGAATATTCTCCAGCTAGTAGGCTTCATCTGCAACAAAGTAGAGATCACTTCATTTGAGAGGCGATAGTGGGTATCTCTCTCTTGCTCAAACCGATGCTTGATCGACTTTAAGTTTTCAAGTGTCTCTGGCAAATCCTTAGTAGTATCAGTGGATGTAATCTCTGACTGCATAACCTAACTTCCTTATTATTCCGCACTCTTGATCTTAATTAGCCCGGGATAGCACCTAATTTACTTCGAAGTATACCTATAATACTGCGATTGAGACAAGAAATTAGATCCAAATAGTGATCTTATCCACCTATTTTTACTGCGATTGAGCAATGGGGTTGTACCTATTTTAACTAAATATACCACCAGCAGCCCAACTGGGTGATACCTACAATTACTTCATAATATGCCTTTGATTACTTCATAATACACCTTCAATTACTTCGTAATGTACCTATGTGTACTTTAGTAATAGTATTTATAGTCTTTAAAATCAATAAGTTAAGTTGGGTTTATTGCACGCTTAAAGAGAAGTACAAGATCAAGATATAATACTAACTATGTATTAAAGATCATAAAGAAGAGATCTATAAAAGATCCATAGCAATTCCCATTGCTATATTTCTTTGATTGAAAAACGGTAGGGGAACAGAGACAGTTATCAGTGAAAACAGATCAACCGGTAGGCAGCCATGAGGGCCTGTCAAACAAGATATTGATGGAGCAGATAATGAGGGTTATCTGCTTCAAAATGTAATTTAGGAACCCGCACCCCCATTGAGCCTACCGAGCCAACCACCCCAGTATCGCTGATAACTAGCTTTATCTGGTTGATTATTCACACTCAAACGCTCATTCGATGGAATTATTCTTGGCTAGATAGCAAAAACCCCACTCGCAATATAGATTATTGCTAATGGGATCTTTATCTAGATACAACTGTACTTTGCCGTAATCAGGCCCGGAAACACCTTGGATTAAACCAATCTACTACTCCGCAAGCTCATTCTTCGGAATGAGCTCAAAGATAGCTCCAGAAGCCAAATCCGCTTGAATACGCTTCTTCCGCTGTGACCCAGGAAATTGCTCATAATGCTTATAAGCTGCCAATGCACATAGACTTGCGATAGCCTTTGACTCCCTCGATGGCAATTCTGAACTTGTTAAGTGCTCAATCAACAACTTTGCCTTGTTTTCCTTTAGTGCAACAGTCCCACGTTCGATCATGCCAATTTTGCACATTGGAACTGAAATCAGAACACTCATTTCATACTGAGATAAATCCAGTACATTTCTAATAAACCAGAACAAATGAGATGAAAAGCGCTTTGATCTTCCAATACCTCGGACACTCCCATCCTCTGCAGTACGCTTGGCATACAAGGACGCATTGTAAAAATCTAGATCTTTACTCCAAAACCACTGCCTATAAGCATTAATGCTACTGATCTTCTCTCGCTCACCGCACAAAGGACATATTAGAACGAACCTTTTGAGCTCCGGTACCATCGGATAAACTATCACATCATCATGCCCACACTCAGAGCAACTGTACTCTCTCAAACTAACTTTAAGGTTATTTTCATCTAGCCAGTTATACCAATGCTGAGAATTAACTTTTCTGAAAGCATCTAGAAATTTCGCCCCGTTATCACTCTCCCTTACGATGCCATTGATTTGACTCAAGAGTGCTCCAGTCAGTTCTACGCCACCGCCTTCGTATTTCGAAATGACCCTAGGTGATATACGAAGCATCTGCGCCAACTTCCTCTGACTCGCCCCTATAAAGACTCGATACAACAATAGGTCATGTCCGGTACGAATCTCCATAGAGCGGTCACTGGGCGCTATTCCACCGCTGATATTGGCAGTGCTAGCTTTAATCCGATCTATTTTCTTTGCCAGCGTATTCATGATGCCACCCTAACCTTCTTGGGCATATAAGCAAGCGCATCACCACCCGAACACACAAGTCGCTTCTCAGTATCAGTAATACCAGTTAAACCCTCTGTAAAATCGTACTCTATATCATCTGACTCAATATGAACCACATACTCACCAGAACGCACCGACTCCGCCAGACGTTTTACAAACCTAAAATCCACAATCGGATCCAATGAACCAGCCACTTGGCTCAAGTACACCAAAGCTAACTCTTCCATTGAGCCACTCTCAATCCCCACATACGACAAAGGTGAACATGAAGTGGAGCCATAGCACCGCTCAAATTCAGCTATAGGTACATCGATATCCATAGCGTCATATACACGCTCAATTACTGAGGCCTCAGGCAAACCCAAATCAAGCTGATAGCGAGATACATACGTACTCAATGGACTGACATAGATATAATCAGAGAACTTTACGTTTCGGGCGTATGTTTTAGACACTCCACCCCCCAACTGCTTTGCAACAAAGATCCTGGTTGAAACCTTTGAGTGCGCCGGCACTAAAACCCTCGCAATACCATCAGCACCAACGACGCCACGCTCAGTTGAGTCATCAACACCAAAATACACAGTAGCACCAACCATAGACTGGTCCGCACCAACCAAAAGGCTGCGCCACTGATGAGCCTGAGAGTTCGCCGTCAAAGCTACGAATAATGTTAAAAAAATATACTTCATCAGATACTTAGATTTATGTTGAGGGTGGATCATATTTCGACAACTACAAGCCTTAAATAAATCTTCCTTAACTTGTGCAGTGTTTCTAAAAAAATCGCGTGTTTAGCCATCTTTGCAACCCAACAAGTACCAACCACCCCATGTAACAACGTACAACCGTCACACGAATAAAATGGCTAATTTCCCATGACTGTAGAACTTATTATCACCACGCTTGGAATGATCGTGTTTACACACGCGGCATACAATATTGTCACACACCTTTTGTTGAGCGTTTACGACTCACATACCCACAATGACAGGCGCATCAATACATTCTGCAGTACCGTGGTTCTTGCGGTCTTTACAATTACGATACACCTGAACTCTAGACTGAGCGCAGACATAAAACACTCAGTAGAACTACTGTGTCTAATCATATACATCATGTATATCGCACTAGGTTTCTACTGGTTACTAAAGAAAAAGAACCATGAAATTCAATCAATGTTCGATAGCATCACGGATAACTCAGAAATACTTCAAAAAGAAGAAGCCATTGAGATCCAAGAGCAATACTTCCTATCAAAAGTTAACTGGCTGATTTCTCTTTATGCAGACAACTCAAAGTGTCTGTTTCACTCTGATGAGTGTATTCAGACCATTTCTAACAGCATTAAAGATAAGGAAATCACGAAAGCAGCAAAACTACTGAGTAAGCACTTAGACTTACTGCTACTTGATAAATTTTCAGATGAATACAGACCAATGATCGAAGCTCTTGGGAGCTTTGGCGCTACCCACAATCAAGATGAACTAAAACTAAGAGTTGCCGATAGTGAGGTAGTTGCTTACTTCAACAACGAAAAGAAAATAGCACTGAACTGCCTGATGACCCCAAAAACCGAGTTCATCCACAATGACATTCAGCTACTTATAGATACCCAGGATTCAACACCCGCCCCAAGCATTGCCACACCTATGGTTGACCTATACCTATACAAGACTGCAAACGGCATGGAACCTAGCTATCGACCTGTCTTGCTTAATCAGAGCGGTATCGGAAATTAAGAACTAGAGGAAACAATTTCTGCAGGCTGACTTTGCTCTCGAGATGCATAATCGTAAGATATGGGCGACAGGGCCATAGTGGCAGAGTTAGCCCTTGCAAGTTCATTATCAATAACATGTGCGGGGTATTTCTTTTGCAAACGGAACGCAACTGCCGCGCGATCAACATCCCTCAAATAACCTATAACAGCTAATCCACCGTCAACAGGTACAACAGTGTAGGTCTTTAGGTACGTCCTCGATAGAACCCGCTCGATTAGTCGAACAGTGTGCTCAATCAGAACAAATGACAACAGCATTGAAGCACTTACAGACACCAACCAATGAACAGAGGCAACCATAGGATGCTCTGAAAGAATGACTGGATCAACACGTCCTACCAACCATACCACTCCCTCATGAACCGGAAACTGCAACAAAAAACAGATAGGAATGGTCAACCACAGCAAGAGCTTTGAGACCTTGCCCCACAGCATTTTTCTGTAGTTATATTGAACGTAAAACGAATCATGGAAAACCACTACCACACACTCCTAAAAAGCCCCGACTTATGCCCGGGCCACAATCATTATTCAGGTAACTTCACATTTAACTCAAGAACAGCGAGCTGATCCTTGTCATGCTCAAAGTTCACATCAACCATATCTTCATCAACAGTAAAGTAACGACTCAATACCTCTAGAATATCGCGCTTCAATTGCGGGATATGCGATGCTTTTGAGTGCCCACATCGATGCTCAGCAACAACAATCTGCAGCCTCTCTTTTGCTAAAGAGGCGGTATCATTTTTTTCTTTGCGAAATAGCTTTAACAGTTTCACATTAACCTCTCTTGAATAAGCGTCTAAAGAAACCACCCTTACCGGAGGTGACACAAATCACTTTACACATTTACTCACTATCCATTTTAAAAACGAACATATGTTCTAGAGATAATCTCTATGGAGTAGAGGTTCCTGTTGGTGCGCTGTTGCGGTTCTTTTATGTATGAGATCGATTCTATAGTTGCGTAGATAAAATAGGCGGGCGAAAGGCAAGTTTTCCGAGATGGATCGCAGCGTTACAAATTCGAGGGCAAAGTTAACAAAACGACCAAGTGACAACTCCGCCACTCGATCCTCAATACCATGAGCACCCTTGAGAATTACCTCAAAGCGTGCGTCGTGGTCGGTTTTGAATTTTGTTTTATTTGTTGCTTTTCAATGGCTTAGGTGTGTTTTTTCTGAGATTTCCAACTGGAAATGGTCACTGCTTTTGGCCTTTCAAGGACTTATTACTCTCATGGAAAAGTATCAACTCTGCTTCCTCCAGCGTCATATTACTAACCTTCGGTTCGGAAACTTTATCAGAGAATATATGCCAATCTAAGACCGCCCTCGCCTCTTCCACTTTAGCTGAGTCATAAACATAGACAGGGGTGATAGTCTTCTCTGAGCGACACTTCTCTTTCTTGGCTCTACGGTATTCTCTATTAACTTCGTGCAACTCAGCTTGAACTAACTCCAATTTTCGCTCTATCAAAACCAAGCGATCCTCCTCCGTTAATTCCGGCTTACCCAGAAAGCTAACCCCGATACTAGCCAGTGATACAAGCATCGCACCGCGAGATACCACATACGCCATAATGGTTAGCACCTCAGAACCCAAGGTCTGTACCACAACATGACCAAATCCAATAGAAGATAGACTAGTAAATAAATAGAAAACTGACGACCAGATGCTGGTCACCGTTGCACCATCAACATCCACCTCCATGACATATATCGGATACGCCCATGAAAATATAAAAAGGTGCACCATCAACAGAAACTTCAGTTGTCTTTTTAATTTACTCACACGTCTTTCGGTTAATGACATTTTTAAACCTCAAATTCAATTCAAACTTAAGGCAATACAGTTAAATATCGCGCCTCCAGAACGACTTCTGACACTTTTAAAACCAGACATCATAGAAACGAAACAGCCTCCCCAAATGATCTGTGAAAGGTGACATAGCACGACGCATTCCTGACACTTACCGTGCTAGTGTTGCATATGCACAGGCCACTCGAACAAACTAAAGGATTAGCATTTTGAGCTCAAAAGTAATGGTCGTCATTGAACGCAAAGATAAAGAAGAACTTAAACGAATATTTGGATTTGATGAAGAAATCGAACTTAAAGTAGTTGGTAACAGTCGCAACCACCCCCTAGTTCGCCTGACTGGTAAAACTACATCTAGAGCAGTCTTAGTCAAAGTAGCAAACCGAAGCAACTCCAAATGGCGTAAATCAAGAGGCTCTGCAATTAGACGCCACATTAGCTACATAACCAATAGAGGCATACTGAACGGGACTATAGTTTACAAAAAGGGAACTAGAAGTGGTGGCCCAAAAACCAAGATCGGTAAAGCACTATGAATTTAGCTTTCGTTAGGAACGAATCACAAGATTACAGCCAACTAACAAGTACACATACACGTAACTACGCATTGGCTGGAATTGCAGTTGTATGGATCCTTTCGAGCGAGAACGCTACCGACGCCCTAAACCATGTAGCTCTTTGGTGTTTTGGCTTTGCCTTATTCATGGACCTTCTGCAATACAGCATCGGAGCCGTTATGTGGTCAGGATTTGACGCATTTAAACAGAAGGACTTAAAACGACAATTTGACGAGGACTCTAAAAAGATTGAAGCAGCAGACTTCGAAGCGCCATACTGGTTCAATTGGCCAACAATGACATGCTTCATATTGAAACCTATAGTCGTACTGGCCGGCTTTGGTCATCTGCTAGTTAGCATGCTTTAACTTGGCGCAAAAACAATAAGCTTCCTGATTGAGAGCAAAAAGCCTTGAGACTCTTTCCTCAAGGCTTTCTAATTAATGTCAATTCAGCACTTCTACGTAGCATCCTCTTTGCTATGACTGTCTGCTTCCCAAGCATCCACTGCATGTTGAATGTTAAGCCAGAATTCCGCACTGTTACCAAAGGCAACCGCTAACTTTTCTGCTAATGGAGCAGTGAGAATGACTCTGCCAGCAATAAAAATTCCTCATGAAGCACCTCACCAACCGTTACTGGTTTTCGCCTGGTACATCTCATTCCCTCACACCCTCACATTACTTCGCACTCGCCCGTACCCGTCATTTTAGAACGGCGGCGGATTTGCATCCAGAGGATTTAGTGGGTCCAATGGATTCATTTGTGGTGGCGCTTGAGGCACCTGAGCCGCCATCGCAGGTTGCGGAGTTTGAGGTACTTGAGCCGACATTGCCGGTTGTTGCGCCTGTGTTGTCGGCACTTGTTGAGGCGACTGTGCTGGCGCTGCTGGTTGATTACCTGCAGATACCCTGTCTCGACCATTCAGAATCTTCAAGGCACCCGTATAATTACTTACAACGACCTCTGTAGAGTAACGGTCTTTACCTTCGTTATCAGTCCACTTACGAGTCTGTAACTCTCCACGAACATAGATCAAAGCACCTTTTTTGTAATACTGCCCGACGATTTCAGCTAACTTGCCAAAACAAACCACTCTGTGCCACTCAGTCTTTTCTCGCTTCTCACCGCTCGCTTCCTTCCAACTCTTTGAAGTCGCGACCGACAGCGTAGCAATAGCACCATTCTGGCCATGATTAATCGCAGGATCAGCACCAAGAGAGCCAATAAGAGTTACTTCGTTCAAATCACTCATTTATAACGTTCCAATCTATTTATGTACCACTCGGTAGTCCATAACTGCATTCAGCAGTAAAACGTCACGTTACTTTTCACTCCCAACACCTTAATTGCGACCAGTGTAAGGCCCCAAACGATACTTTCTCATTATCTCATCATAGACCTGCTCTGAATCGGCAACCTCAAAACCCTTACTGTCATCCAACAGAGGAAAACGAAGCTTTACTAGGCGCGCGCCATTGAGGAAAGCGAACGCCTGACCCTTAGGCAGACTCATAATCATTGATGGAGTAATCAATGGCTCTCTACCCTCCTTAACAACCCCCGCAGAAAATGACGTTTTGAAGAGCTCATGATCATTATCACCTGCCCCATCATCCTTAAGTACCTTACCTGTATCAGACACCGAACCTTTTACCTGCAACGCATAAACATCAACTTCAGCTACTTTGTTTGTTAGGTATTTAGCAGATTCTTCAGTAGAAGTACGCAGCATGATGATCGAGTTAAAGTTAGAAAGGACAACCTGTGCCTTAGCCTTATCACCCATTGCCTCCTCAACGTCCGTTGTGGACTGCATGTAAGCTGTAACTCGCCCACCCGAACCCGCAGATCGGTTTAAAATGCTGAGTATGGAATCTCCACCACGTATAAGAGACTGAAATTCGTCCATATGAATCCACAATGGAATCACCTCATTGTTACGCGCATCAGGTAAACCTTTGTTCACACCGTGTTTATATACTTCACCGGAAACACTACTTACAAAATCACTGAAGAACTGCGAGCCCACAGAATCTGCCACAACAGCGTCGGTCATGGCGTCAAAACCAGCGTAAAGAACTGCTTTACGCTGAATCAACTTACTCCAAGTGATCATAGGTCTATTATCTTTTACGTCCCCGTAATCTGGGCTGATAATACTAGCGACATTACCACTAGTTAGCTTCTGTAAAAGGGGCAATAAGCTGGCCGTAATTTTGCCATAATAGCCCTGATCTGTCTTCATCGAGACCCTTAGAGACTCTAGGATTGCATTAATTTTATGTGGGTTTCGCTCATAGAAATCCGTCAGTATTTTATCCAGGATAATTGTCTCATGGCCACGCCCAGATAATGAACCCGCCTTGAGCTTAACTTCCACCAGCTCACCCTTCGCGTTCTTCTTCATTTTAGGCTTCGACAGATCTCTAAACTCATCTCGCCACTGCGGATATTCTCTGTCCAGCTCAAACTTCGCTAAGCGCAAGAATAATGGCTCTAAGTCCTCTATATACTTCTTAATAGAAGTAAATGTTGGCTTCTCACCCATCTGAATTAATGCGTTTGTGGTTAAGAGCAAAAATCTCCAAGCAAAATCCTTAAAGGCTGATGAATTACCACCGCCCGGCAACTCATCGGAAATTCGACCGGCGATTGAGGCTATACGGCTAAAGTTTGCAACTGCATTATATTTGCAGGAAATCTTGGTAGCACCGAGCGAGAAGATATAGAACTCATCATCTCGACCACATCGTTTAGCTTCAGCCCACATACGAGCAAGTAATTCCTGATCACCTTTGGGGTCGAATACAGCAACAATGCCATCATTGCGCTCCAGGTCTTGCGTAACGAGAATCTCAAGTAGACGGCTCTTACCAACCCTGGTAGTTCCGATCACCGCCATATGGCCGTTGCGCTCGTCTAATCCCATATGCTGATCTGTTTCATCTTCCATGCCTACGGCATGAAATACTGACATACCACCAACAGGAGGCAGCGGGCTCCACGGGTTCGCGAACGGGCCCCATTTATAGCGAGAAGTGATATTGGCAACTTTTGCGCGAAGCCAGTTACTTGACTCCCCGACCTCAATCTTCAACTCATTATTTCGGATCCATGTAAATAACGCGGTCGGCGCATAGTGCTTTTTAATGTTCTCTTTCTTGCTGTCATACACGCGCTGCGTATGTTTACCCGTCCATTCAAAACCTCGACCAATCCAGGTGCGCTTTGACGAGTGAGGCAGTCGATCTGTTGACAGTTTGAAAGGCTCAATTTTTGTGAGGCCTTGCTGATATGCGCGAATAGCTAGCGCCTGCCTTAACCGCCTGATTGCGTAGGCGACAAAGAAGAACACACACAGGTATGCCCAGAATGCGGGAACGTTCAAATATTCGTGAAAACTCAACAAAATGAGAGAGAGAAGAAGGTTACAAACCACCACGTACTTCTCATAGATTGGCCGCAGGTAGCCATCGAGTTCAAATTCAGTAGACATAGCAAAGGGTTATCCAAATAGGTTTCTATCTGGATACCTATGAAATGGACACCTTGTTGATCGCCCTGCTATGTGTTTTTTCTGCACTGACACTCAAGCAATGGAGAACACTAGACAACCGGATGTTACTGCTGGCCAGAACGACAAATGCCCCCAATCGGAAATTGAGGGCACTTCTTGTCTTGCGCAGTGAATTTTTAAGCGACCAAAACCTGCAGCGCCGTGGCACTGATATAGAAAATAGCGCCTAACGAAATATAAGGCCCAAATGGATAAGCCGTCGAGCGAGCGTATTTACAACAAGTCGCAACTGCTAGAAATACAACGGACGGTAGAACCACGCAGTAAATGAGAGCAACATTCAAACCAAAGATACCGGCGAGCACCGTGGTTAGAACAACGTCGCCATATCCCATTGCCGTTTTCTTTAGCACTTTCGATACAAGCACCCCTAGGAACGTATAGATGACATATATGACTAACGCACTATAGACGGCGTAATGAGCATCCCCCATAAAAGGAGCACCCCCTTCGCCTGTAAACGGGTTATTGACGAATGACAACTCACTCACACCCAACAATAAAGCCACCGCTAGCAATATCTTTGTTAGTTGCTCTGGGATTACCAAATGGTCAAAATCAATGTATGCAATGCATATCAACGTCATTGTAATGACATACCAGAAGAAGGCCTCAGCGGTCAGCCCATACGCCGCATACAAAAATCCAGCAAACACACCACTCATGCACTCCACTAACAGATACCTAAAGCGATAGGACTCACCGCATTTAGCGCAGCGACCACGTAAAGCTAGGTAGCTTATTACTGGAATATTGTGATACCAACGAATTGGCGTACCACAACTGGTACAGGCGGAAGAAGGAGAGCAAAGAGAAGTTAATGGCGTTTTCACCACACTCGCATCACCAGTGTATTCAGCAATACCAAGTTCATAATCTCTCATTTCCATCAATGGTAGTCGGTAAACAACAACATTAAGAAAACTTCCTACCAACAAACCAAAAACGATGACATTAAATAATTCCACAAGCTTTCCTCTAGTTGTATTTCTTGTAGGTAGAAACGACGTTCCGAACAAACACGGCCATTAAGCACGAGAATGGGATCATAAAGAGATACGCGGTAAAACTGCTTGGGATTGCAATATAGAAGAAAAGGACGATATAGCATGAAGCTTTGGTCGCATAGACCCACTTTTCGAACTTATCGATAGAGTCCCTACGGCCCCTATATGTATCAATCTTTCGCTGAGCCAAGCCATCCACCACACCGGCAAACAGGAACATCAAGCCAGGAATAATCATTGATACAACAGTGAGCATTTTTGCCAACCAAGACAAAGTCACCAATAGCCAGATATAAACCAGATTTGGCGCGTATTCATACGCCCCAATAAAGATGTCACTAAAAATCTCTTGCCATGGGAAATAGACTGGATTGTAGTATTCACTGTCCTTTATTTCGCTCGCGCTGGTACTCGCCGAACTCGCCTTAACACTATTTTTAAGGTCACTAATATTCGCAGTAACGTAGGTAACGGAGTCGTTCGCCGAGCGAAGCCACTTATCCTCTGCAAGAAACTGACTACTATTCGCTAGCACCTGCTCACTCAACTGAGAGTACCGACCTAGTGCCGGCTCAAAGCCCTTCTCTTGATTGAAAAAGAACAATGACCATTCCATGAGCAGCAGACAGAAACCAGCAAGCGCTGAGACTTTGAAAGCACGAAAGAGCACGCGTAATGCGTACCCTACAATCGGTATTGTCAGCTTAAAACCCGAACCTGAGCTCTTAGACTTGTCGCCGTCTGCCATAACCGACCTCTACACTAAAGCGCGCTAATAATAGTGCTAGATGGTAAGTACCCATCTATCTTCACACCATTAAGAAAAGATGCAGGCGTTCCAGTAACACCCAAAATACTGGCCATATTCTGATTCATCACCAACTCAGCGGGTACATCATGAGACTGTGGAACCTGCGCGCCTGCAAATGCCTGCGCCATTGCGCCTTTTGGATCGATAGCATTTAAGATAGTTGCAGTCTGTTTTGCTACCACATGATCTGCACCCATACGTGAGAACGGGATAACGACTACAGTCACGCCTGCCTCGTTCAAACGAGGGATCTCAGAGTGCGCCTTTGCACACCAAGAGCACGTGATATCAGAAAACTGATACATCACCGCCCTTTCATTATCTGCTTTGTATTCAATGGTTGCTGTCAGTGAGGAAAGCAAACCTGTCGTTAATTCTTTATCCAACGCCTCAAATTGACCGTCCTTCACTTCCATTGGGGTACTATGGAACAAGACATTAGCTTTAGCGTCGTAATACACAATTCCCGCAGACGTGATATGAGTCGTCAGAGAGACATTCTGAAAACGCGCCTCCTCCATCTCCTTAATGACCTTCACACTGTTCTTATCCAGAACGCTTTCAAGAGTTCCCGCAAGCGCACCAGGAGCGATAGCTAGACTTACAAGTAGAGTTAGAGCGTATTTCATAGAAGTTACCTTTTTACTGATTAAACTGGATCACACCAAGTTGAGTACATTACTACAGCGTCATTGGTGTACTCTCGTGACGTACTTCCTGACTGCTGAACATTAGTTTGGGATTGAATAGTCCAATAAAGGTGATTATTGGTCGTATTGTTCGGGCTATTACCTGAGAACGCCCAAACTTGAACATTTGTAGGGTCAATTAAATCTTGCTCAAAGCCAGTACCAACCGTCCACACCGCGATTTTCGCCTCAAAATCTGCACTCTGACAGTCATGTTTATTAACAGTCACCCCTGCGCTATTTCTAATAAATACCTGCCCAAAGCGAGCAAGACCGGTCAATAGAGTTCTATCGTTCACACCCTCAAGAGTCACATCTTCAACACCTAGAATGTATTTAGGGTCGCGAATAATACCCGTCCCCTGCATGTCGATTTCAGAGCCAATACTTAAGGTGTGAGGGCCGAACTCCCAATCAGAAGTCATAGGTGTAGAACCGTCTGTTGAAACCTTACCTTGCAAGAACGGCATACTGCCCGGACGATGCTGATCAACAGTGACCACTCCTAAAGGGTCAATCTGCACAAAGCCCGGTAGCATTAACGCCATTTGGTGGTACTTCTCTCTTTTACGACTAGCACCTAAGAGCTCAAATTGAATCTCTGCGACAGGAGAGCCCAAAATGTCTTTTGGCGTGATCTGCAGACCTGGCATACTGCCTATTAAATCAATACATAATCCCGCGTCGAAATCCGCAAGCGGACAATCAATAATGTAACCATCATCAACCAAATCTTGAACATCAGAAGGAAACGCAGCTAGACTCATTGGGTCCTCACCTGCGATCACCTTATCAACGTAGTAGCGATCTACTGATTCCCGAACCATCTCCAATCTAGCTCTAAATCCTGCTACTTCCGCTTCCTCGGAAAACTCAATGATTAAGCGCTGCACACCAACCATAATCATGGCCATGAAGGATGCGACGATGAGCATTTCAATCAAGGTAAAACCGGAGCGCAGCGTTTTATTTGGACTTCTCATTACGAATCCCTACTGGCATAAATCACTGCCCGTTGCGAAGAACGAGCGAGTATCTTGTAATCGTGGGTACACTTTCTTAAAGGTGTACATATTTGTCATATCATCAGTACCGGCAAAATAAGCCGCTCCACGAAACACACTGTCGTGAGCCTCAAATTGGTGTGGTATCTGAATCTGATAGGTATCAATGCGGCCATGAGGACCAGACGAACTGTAATCAAAAGTGGTTGATAGAGCATCGAACCACATCACTTCACCATCTTCGAGATGGTAATCCTGCATCAAACCATAGGACAGCAGAGTCGCGTAGTTTGGCGTTGGCGTGTGGGTTAAGCAATTCGCCCCCACATCTCTCATTTCAACCCAATAATGTCTTTCCATTGACGAAAAAACCGCACTAACGAACTCGTTAAGTTCGGTGCGCTTAAGGTGATCTTGAAACATCGTGATCATGGGCTTTGCCGTCATCAAAAACAGAGTGATGCCTAACGACACCACTACTGATAACTCGAGCAAAGTGAAACCACTTTGACGCTTTCTCATAAGTTAGAAAGTAACTGTGATCTGAGAACCAGAAATGTCCAGCGAGCTACAAGAATCTGAGCTTGAACAACGGTCAGCAGAAATTGGAGCCAATGCATCACCGATCTCATAAATACGCTCTGTCGGCAGGTTAGTGATCGTCACATCAAACTGACTTACGTTTGTACTTACCGCCACAGTGTAGTTACCACCCCAAGGGTTAGCAGCTGTACCTAGACCATCAGTACCACAAATTGACTCAGTCAACAGCTGACGGCCAGATGAACACAATGCAGCCATACCTACACCAGTAAAGTTTGGACGGCTTGATTTCCATGAGATAGATGCAGTACGAACGTCTGCAACTTCTGCGCTCAGTGAGGACGTATCCATTGAGAACATAACGTTAGGAATGATCTTCATACTACCTAGCATGACGATACCCACTAACACCATTACCACACTAAGCTCAATCAGGTTGAAACCACCCTGACGACGCTTTGAACCGAATTTTTTCATTAAATGTTTTCTCCAACTTGGAATGTATAAATTCCAACGGAGTAAGGCATGAAACGTAGACCCGTCAGTGTGTTGCGTTTTTTTTCTGGCCTCAAGAAAAAAGCCCTCAGATAAAATCTAAGGGCTTTTAAAGTTAAAACTCAACTAGCTAAGTGAACGGAATCTTCTAAACAACAGCAATCCAAACAAACCAAATAGGCCGAATGAAACGCTACCACCAGACGATGAACCCGCTTGTGCATCGCTTGAACCACCACCAGAACCGTTGCCACCCTCTGGTGATTGTGAATCACCTCCAGTGCAATCAGTGTGCTCCGGCATGGTTTCACAGATACACTCTGGAGCCCATGGATCGTACTCACACAAGTCCATACATTCAGGTTGCCACGGATTCCAATCACAGGTATCCATACAATCCTGATCCCATGGATTCAAGTCACAAAAGTCCATACAGCTAGGGTCATAAGGATTTTGCTCGCAGAACGTTGGTAATATACGGACAGTTAATGGTTGCACATCCACACCATCAATCCCCAAGTTAATCTGAGCATCCACTTGCTCTTCAAACTCAAAGTATTGATTGCGATTCAATAGCAACTTAACCATACAACCTTGATGAGGCTCTAGCAGACCGGCGCAATCTTTAGTGACAACCAAGAAGTCATCGTAGATCACATCGCCATCCACATCAGGCTTAAAACCACCCGAAACCACAACAGGATCTAACACCATAATCGTATCAGTGAAGTTCTGAATCGGTATGTTGATTTCGCGCACCTCATTGCTTCCAGGCTCAAGGCTCACGCCCAAATCAGACGGGTAAACCACACTATCAATAGCTCTCACAATCGATGGCATCATCCAACCTATAGAGTTGAAATGAGCAATCCAAGCACCATCTGTCGGTTCATTGTCCGAACCGAACAAACTGCCGAAGTAGTAATCACCCGCAATTAACGGTGAACCACTATCACCCGACCCAGTACCAGGAATACCCAAACCAGTATCAATACCAATGACATCATATTTTGCCGAAGGCTTAAATCGACACCCATCAGACTCCGCCGAACACAAAGGCCCTCGCAGATTCCCGTAATCACTATCACGAGCTTGAGTTAAGGGATATTCACGGTACAGCTGAAATTCAGCCTGCATTAACGTTGTAGCGCTTGGACCTGATACCCCGCCATACGAGGTACCTCCCCAACCATAAAAGGTAAAAGACTCACCCGGGTTAAGAAAGCGCTCACCCGTATCAAGGTTGACCAAAGGCTTAACAATTACACCACTGTGATGAGGAATTGGCTCATCAAGCACCATCATCGCAAAATCACTACCACTATGGCCATTGTGCATAGGGTTGTCTTTTTGGTCGTCAGGCCTTGAATCTAAATACCTGCGACTACCTTCAAGACTCTCCAGCCAATACTCACCACTGCCATAGTCCCCTACATCACCTGCAAACGACGACAGGTAACGCGGCCATATTTCGTTGACAAACGTCTTCTCAACATAGTTAAACCACTCAAAACCGGCTTCATGTGTCCTTGCATGAACTAAAGTAGCTGTGCGCTCATACTGTGCATCTGGCGAGTAACGATCAATACCTTGATAGACAATTAGATCTGGAACAGAGTAACCATCTACACAGTGCTTAGCCGTCAGAAGGTATTTACCCCCAACGAGCATACCACCACAGTTTTTGTACTGAACGCCATTGTCACCTTTTGCCATGAAGCGAACTATGTGATTTTCATAGTCACCCTTTGGCGTTTCTGAGCCATTAAATACAGCCAATGCCGGTGCAGATAAAGCACTTAGCGCAAGAACCCCTGCCAACTGAGCTTTTAGTCTCATAATCTGTTTATCCCTAAATAACGTAAGTAAATATCCCCTTAACGGAGGAGCCATGTTGCGCCACTGACGCAAACTCTTACTAACAGACTACCGCTAAGTTACTTTCGCTAAAGCGGGGTCGTTTGCTGTATGCCAAACACCTAAACAACCGGATACCAAGTACCAACAAAAACGAAATCAAACAAAAAGGCCCCCACTTATTAAAGTAGGGGCCTTGAAAACGATAAAGCTATGTTAATTGACCAGACGGAATCTTCTAAACAGTAGCAATCCAAACAAACCAATTAGGCCGAATGAAACACTACCTCCAGAGGAAGAACCACCTTGCGATCCACCAGCACCACTGTCACCATTGTCGTCGTTATCACCATTGTCGCCATCACCTGGCACTTGCGGTTTATCACCAGTGCAATCAGGATGAGACGGCAGGGTTTCACACAAACACTCTGGCGACCAAGGATCAAGAATACATTGATCGATACAGTCGTCATGCCAAGGGTTCAAATCACAAAAGTCCATACAACTTGGGTCTTGAGGGTTAGCTTCACAGAATGAAAGCAAAACACGAACCGTAAACGGCAATGCCTCTACACCATCTATACCCAAGTCAATTTGAGCTTCTATAGTTTGATTGAACTCAACAAACTGGTTGCGATTGAGTAGCAACTTCACCATACAACCCTGATTAGGCTCTAACAAACCCGCACAGTCCTGGTCGACAAAAACAAAGTCTTCATAGGTGATTTCAATACCTTCGCCACCATCTTCTGGCTCAAAATACTCTGGCTCAAAACCACCAGTAACCTCAACAGGATCCAACACCATTACCGTATCAGTGAAGTTCTGAATAGGAATACTGACCTCATGCGTTTCATCATTGCCACGCTCAAGAGCGATACCCATATCAGACGGATAAATTACGTCATCAATTGCTCTCGCAATTGTTGGCATCATCCATCCTATAGAGCTCACCGATGCTATCCACGCATCACCCGTAGGATCATTATCAGCGCCAAATAAACTACCGTAGTAGTAGTCTCCAGCGATGACTGGTGAACCACTATCACCAGACCCCACACCAGGCACACCTAAACCAGTGTCAATACCAATGAAGTCAACTTTCGCTGCTGCACTAAATCGACACCCATCAGATTCAGCTGAACAAAGCGGGCCACGAAGACCCCCGTAGTTCCCATCGCGCGCTTGCGTCAATGGATATTCACGGTAGAGTTCAAACTCTGCCTGCATTAGCGTTGCAGCAGCAGGACCCGAAGCACCCCCATAAGCTGTAGTTCCCCAACCATAAAAAGTGAAGGGTTCTCCAGGGTTCAAAAAGCGCTCGCCCGTATCAAGGTCAACCAGTGGACTCAATATCGCCCCACCATGATGAGGAATCGGCTCGTTTAACACCAACATCGCAAAGTCACTGTCATTGTGCCTATTAAATGCAGGGCTATTTTTTTCGCTATCGGGCCTAGATTCTAGATACACTGGCATTCTTTCGAATATATCTAGCCAGTACGCAGCACTATTGTAATCGCCCACACTACCTTCAAAAGATGATTCATAGCGAGGCCATATTTCATTATTGAAGAGCTTTGAGCTGTAGTTATTCCACTCAAAACCCGCTTCATGCGTTCTTGAATGCACAACCTCCGCTTCACGGACATAGGTTTCATCAGGATTGTTACGGTTAATACCTTGGTAAATCACAAGATCAGGTATATAAGAACCATCAGCACAGTGATGCGCCGTCAGAAGATATTTTCCTCCAACCAACACACCGCCGCAGTTTTTGTGCTGAACGCCTTCATTACCTTTCGCAACAAAACGGACAAAGTGATTCTGATAGTCCTCCTTCACCGTTTCCGAACCATTAAACACAGCCAGAGCTGGGAACGAGGTAAAGGCCAACACGAGCGAACTCGCTAACATAGTTTTACTATTCATATTTTAATCCCTAAACAACATAAGTAAGCATCCTCCAACTACCGGAGGGTGAATGTTGCGTCGCTGACGCAAACTCTTACCTTCAGACTACCGCAGACTTCAATTCGCTAAAGCGGCGTCTCTCTGTATGCCAAGCACGCGAAAACCCACACATTAAGTGCGGTCAAAAATAAATTTCCAGACGGCTTATTCACCTAGATTGCGGACACGCTTCGCCACTGGATGACTTGCACCCAGAGATATAGCCATCGCTTCTGCGGTTCTATCTATTGCGGCGTTACATACAAACGGGTACTTGTAGTAAAAAGTGCAATAGCAAAACGACCCCAATGGGTCACGCTTAACCATGACATGTCGATTGCCGAAGCAATCACTCTCAATCCAGATTTTCACTTGTGAATCCATACAGAATTCATCGCCCCACCTCTCGGCGGGGCCGTTCTCTTAGAACTTGTAACTCATACCTACAACAGCACCAGATACAGTTGTGTCTACGTCATGGATATCCATACGCATTACACGATAGCCAGCACTAAGACCGATGCTTTCGGTTACTTGGTAACCCGCTTCAAAGCCTAACTGCCAACCAGTAGTCGTCGTTTTAAAGCCAACACCATCTACAGAAGCATCACGATTAACGCGATAGCGACCTAGACCTAATGTTGCCCCTAAGTACAACGGAGACGCACCAACGTAGTATTTCGGTGCCAAATTAAGAGCTACACCATTAGCATCGAAGTGGCTCACTTCAGAACCACCAACATTCATTGATGCCTCTGCAATGTTGCGATATTCAACTTCGTAACCCAACGTCCAGTGATCAGTTAGGCTTTGCTGATAGCCTGCGATCAAACCAAACCCAAGATCGTTATCGTAAGTTGCTGCTGAACCCATCAATTCATGACGCGTTTCTTGGCCAAAATCTAAATCTGCCTTGATATAAGCAGTTTCGTTTGCCGCATAAACATTTACTGGCTCTGCTGCTGACACAGAACCTACGCTACCAGCGACACAAAGTGCCAACGCTACTAATTTTTTCATTCTTTACTCATCCCAAAAATTGAACATTCTCTCTGCAACTGACGCGTGCAAAGCGAGCAAACTCTATCTAAGGGACTTAATTTTCAGTGTTATTCCTTTCATTTCTGGAAGCCATTTCAACTTTGAGTGTTTTCTGGCAAGTCTTTGAGCTCAACCACATCATAGGCAAGCTCGGCGCCACAACCTTCAATAATCTCTATCATATCCAGTAACATTTGCTGCTTTATCGATTGAAAATGCACCCAATCAACACTACGAGAATACAGATTCACCCACAGATCCATACTGGATGCCGCCACCTTATTGAGATAGACAAAGTTGCTGTGTCTTTGGTCTAGCAAAATAGAGTCATTGATATAGTTCTGCAGTTTCTCAGTGATCACAGGAATTAACTTTACGTCCATAACTCGAACGCCGAGGTGTTCGTTAATTCGCCTATTGCTCATCTTCGAATGATTACTAATACTCATCGAAACAATCTTCGATGTTGGAACGAACATCGGATATTTATCGAATCGCTCAATCTCAACCGTACGCATATTGATTGCTCGCACAATCCCTTCAATATCCTCATCAGGACTTGATATCCACTGCCCTAGCTTTATCTGGTTTTCCCAGTGTATGACGAGTGATGACATAAAGTTGGCTACAATATCCTTAGCCGCAAAGCCAAGAGCTAGACCACTCATGCCTGAGAACGTCATAATCGCCGATAGGTTCACGCCCAATTGAGATAGAAACACCATCCCTGAAACTGAATACAAAACTATCTTTGCTACTTTAGCGACGGCAGAAGCTGTTGTTTGATCGCGATCTGGCTTACGAAGGAAATATCCCTCAAATGCCGCAATGACATTATGAAGCCACCAGGTCAGGACCGAGAGGTGGAAAACAACCATTAGAGTTTTAAGGGAGCGACCCTCAAACCCTACTAACTCTTGCAGGTAAAGAATTGCCGGACACAACGGCACCACAACGGCAAGCACTACAAGCGGGTACTTTGTAGCTCTACAAACCAATTGTGTTTTGAAGTGTTCCCGAGACTCTTTCGCTAAAAAGACATTCATTTTGTGGAACAGCAGGTAGAACAACCCAAAGTAGGCTACGAGTAAGCTACTGTAGATGAATAAAGTAAATTCATTGTTCATAAAGGATGCCCTGATTGCATGTTCAACACTTACGTTTAACGTCAATCAGAGCAGAAAAATACTGTGTTACGTTTCATTTTCGGCTTCTAAAGCATGCCGAGGATAGGACCCACAGAAAGGAAGGGAGATAAGGTAATAACTAGACGAGCTTTTCCAGAGAAAGTCGTACGTACAGCCTTCAAAGCATCACGAACCATCATAAAAGATAGGCAAAACAGTATAAAATTGAACTCGTTTGAAAACACCTGGCTAGCCGCACTAGTGTTGACCGCCCATCCAACCATACACAGCACTAAGACAAACCAATACACTGAGACACGAAACTGATTATTCACGTTAACATATCCTCAACCTGCCAGTAGAATTCACACGTATTCACTTTTGCTTTTTTTATTACAGCGTCAGCTTTTAACGGTTCGTCCGCCACCAAACGATTCCATTTTCTTTTCAATTCAGCATGGCGCTTCGCAAGCTTGTAACCATAGAAGGGAATTACCTCTTGCAGTTCACACCTAAACCCTTGCAGCTGAGTCCACTGACTCAGAGAATACACTGCCCGAGTCTTGATTGATTTACGAACCTGTCGCCATAACTCCGCACGTGTCGGCGCTATCGTAACCTCTCCATCAAGAACAATCATATAACCTTCAGGGCCGCTCTCGCGTCTACTGGACAACGCAATTAGACCCGTCTCAGCATCTACGGACTCATAAAACAACCCCTCATCGTTTTGATGTGAAAGGGTATGCTCCAACTCAAACAGACGATGCGTGTCAAAATCTCTGAAGAAAGCGACGCGCTCCTCGAGATCACCTGAATTTGAGTTCACGTATGTAGCAAATAGCACGAGATCTTGCGAGCCATCCCGACTGTAATCCAACGTAATGGTCTCATGCGCTATAACCGAGTGCCGCTCATTAAGCACATCCAGATAATGGGATACACCCGCCATCGTCTCCGCACTAGCAGTAGCACATAATAGCCAACCGGCGACCCCTAACATCACCTTGCCTAGACCGTTCATAACACTATTAACTTTTCACCATTACTAAAATACGTGGTGAGTTTACAGAAATGGTGACCCAACCAAATCGTTGTACATCATTTTGTGTAGCATCCCGCAAAACAAAGAACAGCAAGTACATTAATTAATCATGCACCTGCTGCTCTTGTTTTTCAGTGACACCCTACCGAGCTACCGGTCCAAAGATTGCTTGAACTCGTTCTTGTACTTCAGCACCTTATAAATGTAACCCCTCGCCTCAGCATTAGGGTGTTTATTTCTCAGAACCTTATAGGCCGATTCAGGCGTATGCTTATTGATAACCTCTATCGCTTTTGCTGGACCTCTATGACCAAACGCCCTGAACACACCACCAGTACCGCCGTTGTATGCGGATATCATCGCGTACTGACGAACAATTGGATTTTCTATTTTTGCAAGATAACGATTCTTAAGTAGCCAGAGGTATGAGGTACCCACATCCACATTTATTGCAGGGGTCATCAACTCACGTTTCGTTGGCGGACGACTCCTACCTTTCATTAACTTATAAACATCGGTACCCGCAGTTGAAGGGATCACCTGCATCAAACCAAACGCGCCCGCCCAACTAACGGCATACGGGTTAAACGACGACTCTGTTTTAATAATGGCATAAATTAAAGCCTCACTTATTTGATGCTCCTTGGCCGCTTTCCTTACCAAATCGGCGTACTTGTAGTCTTTTCCACTCAAGAATACTTGCCCATCATATCGAAACGGAAACTCCACATAGTGAGCGGTATGAAAATCTACTATTTCAGTTTTCATATAGCGCTCAATCAAATAGTCGGCATACTGCCTAGTTCGCCATTCCCAACGCAACTTATTGCCCTCATGATCACGAACCCGACCGTACAGGAAAGGTTCACCACCTAACTCAATCGCGCTCTCATCAAAATATTCAACCACATCAGGATTAGCCGGTGTTAGAAGAGTGGTGATTATGGCATCACGTAAAGCCGCCCGAGGAAAGCTTCGATGGATAGTGGAAACCTTGATCATTTCCGTCTGAAAATTAACATCACTTTTTGAGTGATAGTTGTTTGTGTACTTTATGAAATGGTGCGGAGCATCAGGACCGAGATCCCTTGGTCGCCATTGCTCACCTAAACCCTCAACAAAGATAATATCTTCGGTACCTTGATCATCCTTCCGGAGCTCAAACTTGCCTGGCAGTGGTGCCAAATTGTTCATTGCAGCCTTATTTGTCAGCGTATAACGAACCCCAACATGCTCCTCAATAAACTCTCGACTGCACCCAGCAAGGACAACAGTCACTAACAACACCCATATCGCAACTTTCACGGCAAATCCCAAAAACTCCAAACAATCTTTGGAATACGGACGCTAGATACACCCTCGTTGCTGTCTGCACGCTTTTAAAACGCGACATCATATTTTGCCCTTCCGACGACACATACACCGAACGTGCTAATTCGTTATCGAGGGATACATGCCGTTTATTTTGTCTGCAACACCAGAGTTTCCATCTAAGTCTTTTTCTTCTCTATTTATGTATGACGTTGAAACATCTGGACTTGAGCATGCTCATTCACAAATCACCGAATTCGGTGCGATCTCATGTGACATGAACCTAGAAGAGCGGACAAGAATCGAAGAACTAGTGGTACCACGCGCTGACATCATACCGGCGGTTGAAGCTTACGAAGTTACCAAGATTGATGTCGACGACCAAATGCAAAAAGGCATTACAGAGCGTCAACTTGCGGAAAAGGTCAAAAGCGCGTTAGGTAAAGGGGCTGTGCTAGCGGGTTATAATAATATTGCCTTTGATAACACGTCCATTCGCCACCTATTTTATCGAAATAACATCAGTGTATTCGAGCACGAGCGCTTCGCCCTGAACTCTACACTTGATGTACTTCAACTAGTTCGCATGTGTTACACCTATCGACCTGGCATTTTAAATTTCAAGCTAAAGGAAGATGGCATTAAGCCATGCATGAAGCTGGAATCAATGTGCTCTGCTAACGGCATTGAATTGACCAACGCCCACGCCGCAATGGCCGATATATTTGCGACCCTAGAACTTGCCAAAATCATCAAGCAACGCGCTCCCGATCTTTTCGACTTCGTTCTTAACTGGGATAAGTTTCGCGTCGTGGAAACGGCAGAAATGGGGTGCGCTGTATTCTATAGCGCCATGTTCCACTCCGTTAATAAACGCTATACAAAATGCATCTTGCCAATCCTCGTCACCAAGAACGTGATTTACGCAATTGACCTTGCAAAGAATCCCAGCGAAGTAACAGAAAAAGACCTGATCAGGCTTTACCCAAACAAGCTACCAATGTTACGCGCGGCTGACCAATACGCCCACGCTTGCTTTAAACGATTCGACTTAGACGCCAAAGCCTCTGAGCAACACTACCATGTCGCCCAACAAGAGATGGACAAACTCAAGGCACTAGCAACACAACACGAGCGTGAGAATGGCTTCAAGAAGCTAGAAGACCTCTCTCTCAATGAGCGTATATATGACTTCTTTAGCAGAGAGGAGGAATCACTTCGCCGCCAACTCTTCAAAATGGAGAGCAGTGAGTTCACAACTGAAAATCTTGGCACATCAGTGGATGGCAGTGACAGTCGAGTGATCGAATTAGCACTTTGCCAGAACTACTTACAGAGACCAGAACTCGATGCCAAAACCATTTCCGAGGCTGACAGAGCAATCCTGAAAAAACACTTAGCCAGAGTATTCTCGCCATCCGAACACCTGACGGAAACAGAGCAAAAGCTAAATAACATCGAGAGCTCTAATCGGCTAAGTAGCGTCAAACGCACCCTACTCAAAGTCAAAGCACTACATGAGCGCAATAAAGCGTTCTACGCAGAACTTTAAACAATAAGGCGCTTTTCAAATGGCTAATATTGACTACATTACCGACTACAAAGATGAGGTTGGTGCTGAACTAGCGGCGAATGCCTCTATTAGACAGCTCGATATTATCGGCCCTATCGTAGCCAATACACATGCCATAAAGCGCCCTCTGCTCGCAGCCGCTTACATTACAAAGGTCTCTAAGAAACGGCCTTCTCGTATTCGCTCTCAATGCATCTTAGGTGCCTTGCACCACATGGAAACCCAAACTTGGGTTGAGCTTATTATCGAGCTAGGCATCCTTAACTGGGAATTTAGAACGCACGCCAGTGGCAACACCTATTGGGCGGAATCTTTTGCCTTCATTTGCGCAGAAGAAAAACCGGGTACCCTAGCCCTGCTTCTTGAACACTATCGTGATACAAGACCGAATATAAGCCACCAGCAACTAGAACGGACTCTACTCGCCAGTTACCGCTCTGCGAGCTATCACGCAGACGACAGCATCCTTACGTCTCACCCGCTCCGCTGTGACATCACAGCATTAGAGAAGATCGGAGCGAGATTACCAGCCGACGCGCCCTTTGTGTTCTCGTTTAGCACATTACCTGGCAACTCCAATGTGTTTGCCAACCAAGATAATCAACACGCCATTGCACTAGGCCATTTTCTTTCAGGAACTCACGCAATTTTCCGTTCTTTCATGAAGCGTAATAGCCACCTTCAGGTACCGCTGTGCAGGGTTATTCAAAAACACGTCTTTAACAAAGCTCACTCAATGCTTGATGACATGGACGTTGTTCGGGACAAAGAATTAACACAAACAATTCACACCGACTTAATTGAAACAATCGACTATCTAATCAAAAAGAGGGTTTGACCATGCAGATGTACTCCGAGTTTGAAATTCAAATCACAATCGGTCTTAGCGACAGTATTGCCGTAACATCACTACAAGAACGAGAAGTGAATGAATTAAGAGAAGTAATTGAAAATGGCTTTAATCTTGCCGTCCGAAATGACATCGAAATGTGCGGCGTTGCTGATTGGTGGAATTTCTTGCCGCTCGACCACCCAATTTCAGAAGGGACGTATCTAGTTAAAGGGATCGGGTTCTTTACAGAAGATGAGGCGTGCTATCACAAACTGGAGATTGATCCAGTCACCCAGGTTTGAACACCAACTCATGCATTCAGAAGATTTACTTTGACTACTAACCCTCGAACTACCGAATAATCGGTTCATTCAAATCCATAATTGGAGATCAGGAATATGTCAGACAAAGTAAAACTTCGCATTTGCGTGATATTCACCATCATCGCAGCATTGGCCACTATTACATTCATCATCACTGAACATAGAAGTGACGATCCTGGAATGTATATAGGCCCTATCTTGTTCAGTGCTGGTGGATTCTATCTATCAGCAATGAAGACGCTATTTGTCGAGCGAAACATGGCAAATAGACACTACTAAAACAGAGCCCACTATCCTCCTCGGATGTGGGCTTTTTGTTACCAGCGTTCATCAATGCATAACTTAGTCTGATCACTTCTTTTGGCTACCAACAAGCGACAAAGAACGCAAGTATCCGCCAATTCCTGCGACATCAAATCGCAAACACGCAGTCGTGGCACATTCTCCCGCACTCAAAGACACCATCAATGCTTCGAGCGTCTCTTAACTACAAAAGGCCGATCAGAAAAAAACAGGACACGTCACAAAAATAGGGGGCCGATTTGTTATTCTCGCCGCGCCGCCAGATTCTAAGTAACAACTCGAAAAGCAAAGACAGGCAAAATTGTGAACTCATTAGAAATTGTGGCTGAGAACAATGCACTTTACGACGACTCACTGCATAAGGCTGTAATCGACAGCAATTTGTTATGCGACTTCAAAAAAATTCAGGTCACACCTCAGCCTGACGGCTTTGCAGTCGGCACATACATTGTCTTGAAGCCCGAAAGCCGTTGGCAGTGGCTGGCCGATTCTTTCATTATAACGAAAGATCTTGTCGATCTTGTGAGTGATTACTGCAACCAGACTATGCCAGACACTGCTGCCGCACGAGGGCTGCGAGATGAGTGGATCCTGAAGGTCTCGCTGTTGCGTCATAATGATGAAACTCTATTTCTAGAGAATCCATTCACCAGTTTCTAACACTAAATTGACGCTCGTGTGTCAGTCAAACTTTAACTGAGTCACACTCAGTCTCTTCACTGAATCGGCTGACACAATATTCGTAATTTGCGTCTGTAATTTGCGCCTCAGAGATGTAGGTCTTAGCAACAAACGTAGTGCGTTCTGGGGAATCATGCCTAACAGATCCCAGCAGCATCCCACCAACGTCATCGGAGATCGGAATATTCAAAGGCATCTCAGCTGACCGAAAGATCTCATTCTTATTTTCAATAATGGCACCATAAAAAAAGCGGATAGCATCTGTAATATCGAGCGACTGCATTCGCTGTATGTAACGAGCCAGAACGTGAATAGCGTGAAACTCGACATTCAACATTTTACCCATCTCAACAAAACTCGCGTCTCTCTTCGCTTCTTTTGATGAATAGATAAACCTTTCTTCGTAGTTAATCATGAGCATCTCAACCGTCAGATTGTCCATTTCCACTGACCTATGCGTGACACGAGTGTGATCAAGAATCAATGCAAAACCGGCCCTGCGAGATAAAACAAAAGGTAGGACGTAGCGGGCTTTCATGTACTCTGCACACATCCGCTCAAAATGAGTAATTCGTTTCTTTACTGGTATACCAGCCATCAACTGGTCACATAGGCGCATAATGGCCTTACTACTTTGTGGGGTACGTTGACGCTCGTTATGTGTTTTAACGTTTTTAATAAATCTTTTTGCTAATCCCTGCGACAGTGACTCATTGATATAACCGGATTTCGGCATACCAGGAAAGGGCGCATCATTATTTTCCACAACAACTCTCACTCAATAAAATCAATGAGCGCACTATATAAGCCAGTGTAAAAATCTATACATCAAGGTCGATTTTTGCGTAACGTCTTCCAAAAATGAAAAGGCCACCTCCCCACAAGTGGGAAAGCGACCTTCAAAAACTAACTTACTTGGTTATAACTAAGTGAACACCTGAGACCGATGTACCTTCAAATGAGCCTGAACTCACCTCAGATTCATCTGCATCAACAGACTTCAACCACTCTCTAAACGCCTTCGCTTTTGCCGTTAAACTAGTCAGATATGACGGCGCAATTAACGCAGACAACACCCCACTTTCATCCAACAACGAATAAGCATGATAGACATGCTGCAACTCTACGAACTTACCCCAAGGCGGGTTCAGCATTATTGCAGTCATTGGCCTATCAACACCAAATGAACCAAGTGAAGTATCAAGAAAATCGAAAGCATAAGGATGATAACCCTTTGCCTCCAAGATTCTTCTATTATCTTCCCATATTTCATTGGTAATGACCGGTAAACCTAGCGAACGAACAACATCTGCTATAGCACCATGGCCAGCGCTCGGCTCTAGGATTAAACTGGATGAATCCAGATCAAGCCTCACTCGAACAGCGTCAACAACACGACGAGCCGCCTCATCTTTAGTCGCAAAGAAAGCCATCTCTTTTGCCTTACTCTTAACGACTACACCACCTAACAGACCGCTCAGCACCTCACTCGGAGTTTTACCACTAATGATAAATTTTCCTCGCGAGTATTTGCCACCGGCCTTAATTAGCACCTGACGTATCTTGGCATAATGCACCAACTGCTGAGTGGGCAATACGATTGCGTTCCCCTCAATTGTTAGCAGTTTTAGCTCCTCCACTACACCATCAGGTAAAGACGACTTAGTGATTGACACTTTTCTAACTGCCTTAGCTTGCTGCTCTACATCACCCATACCTACAGGCAAAGATTCAGCTACAGGTGAAATCCTGTACTTAAGCGGCACTGTATGAGGGTCAATTCTACAAACCCAGAAACCCGTACTTAACTTATTATATGAGGCATATACATCGTATGTTGCAACGCCAGCCTCTAATGAGTCTGCTAGGTACAGTGTGAAATCACCAACTCGTGAGCTATGAGACTTAACAAACAACTCCTCCTCTAAATACAACTTATCGTTAGAACCGTTTTTAAGATGAATAACACCACCTGTAGGCTTTTCAGATATCACATCTTTCCAAGCATACTGATGGAACCCATCCAGAATCGTCATAGATCTCGTAAACGGATTATCGAGCCTCCTATCGAGTCGATAGAAGAGACGCAATGCACTGTCTCTATCAATAGCCGGAAGAAGGAATACGCGTTTTCCATTGGGCTTCTTGAGCGTCAGGAATAATGAATCCCTGTAATCCAACAATTCAAAATCATGACCTACAATCTTAAACGTACCAACGTCTAAATCGCGTTCTTTGTACCCATAGATGACTCGTGAATCCCAACGTATCGTAGACATAGTCCAATCAAGATCAACGTACGGCTGAGTACATACCGAGCCAAAAACACCAGAAAGATACCCTTCTGTGCTATCTTTTCGATCGAGGAACTTATCAGCCTGAGCTATCGATCTCTTATCAAACCCATCTAGTAGACATGGTTCTTCAATATCTCCAAAACCAAATAATGTTAATTGTGTCATTAAGCTTCCTTATCGGCTTTACGCCGTAGTTACTACACTCAACCATTGAGCGCATGCCTCCGTTACGCCAAGCCAACTCCAAAACAACACAATCTCTGACCAATGAAAAAGGCACTAACGCATATCGGTCGCCCAAACTCAAAACATTGAACTAGCTCGGTAAAATTCCCCTCAACACCCCACCAAAACGATTATGGATGAAAAATGTACGGGTCTTCTTTCAACGAACATATCGAGAGCTATGAGCGCTGTTGTTAATCTAAACCCAGTCATCTATGAACTAAGAAACACATTAGAGAAACGACTTCCAAATCACACTGTGACCACCAAACAAATCTTCGGCCGCTATATCAGCCTTAGTGTTGACGGTCTTTGCATTGTTAGATCACAGATGAACACGCTGTTCTTTGCCCTTATTTGCAAGTGCAATAACCCAAACTGCCGTCTCAATAAATTCACTACCGATGTAATGAGCGCATTCTCAGAACTACAAGCTGGTGGAGACACACTGTTCTACGACATTGGTACTCCAGATTTAGAAACTGCTACGCAGATGGCGATGGATATATTTGCCTGCTTACTTACAAGGTCACTACACGGAAGCGAAAAGCTAATACAAAAAGGCTCTATTATGCGTAGGCTTGCAGTGAGACTTCATTCAATTGGAATATATACTGTTTCGGATTTAAATTACTACGGAATAATCAATACGTTTCATAATCTAAAAGCTCAGTATAATAATGAAATTACAGATAAAGACTTGTATTCGTTATTTGCGAGAGTAAATAACAAGAACGTTTTATTTATTAGCCAAGAAGAAAAAAGAGATTTGAAATTGCAATCAAATAAGGAACTGGCTAAGAGAATCCACAAAAACATCAGAGACAGCCACTCTCGCCTTCTTCATGTCAACGCTTAAATTAGCGTGACCTAACACGCATCAAAGCCATAAAAGTAGACCTAAGTCACCTTATGCGGTTGCTGGCTTCGTAAATTACATGTGATTTAGATCACTCATTTTTGCGTGTTATCTCACAATGTAGACCATTTCCCTGTTCTCGTGATTTACAATGTAGACCATTTAAGGGTTTATTTGGGTCGCAATGTAGACCATTCCGTATAATTTTACTGTATTTTTTGGGATGCAGATCAAGCTTTGTCGTTTTGTATTATTTTATTTCTTCAATTATGCAATCTAATTGTTCATAATCCTTTCCGTCCTCAAGGCAACGATATATAACTTGAGGTAGACGGATTATTTTTACTTGCTGAGAAGCGAGATTTGGAGTGGTTATTATGCAACAGCGTGCAAATTCAGAGTGGGTTATTAATTTTATCGAGAGCGTTCTATCTGCTCATACTCGCGGGAGCCAGAACAAAACTCGTATTGGCACCATGTTTGGCGGACAGTGCATTTTTTACGGAGTGGAGATCTTGGGTGAACTATGCGCAGAAGGTGACGGTGTTTACTTGCGCGCTCGCCGTGGAGATTGTGATGCATTTACTCGCCAGCGCGCTCAACCAAAAGGGACCGAGCAGGTTTATCTAGAGTATTATCACGTATCTACTGAGTGGCTAAAATCAAATCAAGATCGCGCTGCAGACCTTATTCAAAGAATCTATGACCGAGCTACACTGGAACGCCACCAGCGCAAGCAACCAAAATTGTCTACTTACCTAAATTTTTCTCGCACGATTGCGAATCTTCTGAAAAAAGTAGGCGTTACCTCGGTTGATGAATTTATGATGTGCGACCCGTACGTTACTTTTGCACGTATTCGTCAAGAAGTTAGCAAAGAAGCGTCACCACTGGTATTGGTTAAATTTGTCGCGACCAAAACTAATCGCCACTTGGGACTCGTACCAAAGTCCGAGCAAAGCGATATCAAACAAAAATTCTTTAGCGAGTACGAGCTAGCAGAAGAGGCATAATTCGTAGCTCATCCCCTACCTCTGAATAATCAGCCCGCACTTTATTACGTTAATGTGCGGGCTTTTCATATCCCACCATTTTCTACCCAGCGACCGCGATAATAGATCCAAGCCTTATCTCTCATATCTACTACCTGCAGGTACGGGATGTAACCAGGCCTCACAATCCAATCGTATAAGCGAATCTTTACATCAAAAGGCAAAGCCGGAAGCGTCCCCCAAAGGCGACCAGTTATTGGCCTGAACCACAGGCAACCATCTGAGCACAAAGCCAATTTAAAATCAGTCGTCTCCCCCGCCCAATACGAATACGGACCAGAATAGACCTTTTCACTGACTATCTTGATTGTAGAACTCACGAATAGAGCGCAACAATTTTATTCCTCAGACGCACCTTATTAGCCTGAATATCTATCAGGTCTTGGCGAGCATAAGCTTGACCGACAGTATTACCATCAGAGATCGGCGAGGTGAGGAACTGATGAACTGCCACTTCATCTCGGTTCAGATTATCTAAACACCAGCTGTAATATGATTTCTTGATGCGAGCAAACAAACCCAACTCCATGATGGCCTCCAAATATATGGACTGGTTATATCTCAACCACTGAGAGCAGGAGATTATTCGCACATTTTTTACGAGCTATTACGTATTTTTGGAATCAGAACAACCTCACCCACTAAAGAAAATCAACACACACCACCTCAGCAATCGCTTCCGACTATTAGCCAGCATTACTAGAAGCCACGATTATTCCCGAGCTTCCAAAGACGACGTTGGAGATTAGAAGAAACTATGCACTTTTTGATTTTACTGGTGTGCCCATACCTCTACTTTTGGTTGGCAGAAAAGCAAACCAAAGAAGCGGGAAAGGAAAAACTCTCAGAACTGACCAAACGATACAACAACGAATCCAACATCTACCTAGTAGCACTATTGCTGCCTGCACTAATGGCCGTTTTCTGCGCCATTATGGTAGTTACTGCGCACTTGAAAGCTAATGGCACCACTTCTAGTGGGCCTGACATCAACAAACTTATCGCCGTAACCCTTATCTTAATTGCGTACTCGTTCGCAGTTTTGAAACGTTACTACAAGTTTGTGCGAGCATTCATTAGACGCGACCTTCTTCTTGATAACGAACTGCAGGAAATCCCACTAACAGGAATCGACTCTTTCAACTGGCGATGGCTACTCCCTGACAGTCTTCATTTTCTATCGCAATTAATCGCGACCCGAAACCTAAAGCCGACTCTTGTCGATCCGACGAAGAAACCACACACTGCAGTTTGTGCATCGTCATTCTCAGCAGGCTTCGCTCAACTTATGGATTTTGAACACAACTTTGTTCGATACCACGTTTCATCTGCCTATCAAGGTGAACTATCTGGTACGCCATTCATTGGCGCCAGTGTCACCGGCTATACGGAGCGACTAGTTCGCAAAGAAGGGAAGTCTAAACGAGAACACAAGAAGAAGACCAAGCACTTCCTCTATTTCAACAACCACTATCTGCCTGCAAATGTAGATATAGACTCTGCAAAACTCAGCAAGAACACACTACTGAGTGACTACGAGACAACTTCAATTGAATTCAATAAACAATTCAAAGTGCATGCACCCGATCGTTCTCTTGCCGCTAACTTGTTAAGCCCAGCAGTTATCTCGTTACTTCTAAGCATAAAGTCCCCATTTCGACTCAGAACGAGTGAAAACTTTGTGGTGTTCGAGCTTCGTAGCGACTTCCTTTCACAACAGGATTTCAGCTACTCACACGCATTGAATTTCGACAATATCTTGAACGATATTGAAGGGCACACGGACCTAGAAATAATCGCTGGTTTTCAGGCATTACTGGCTAACATGAATGAATTTTTCGACAACAATTACGAGAAGGATAAGTAACAGTGGAGATTTTTATAGGCACACTGGTCACCCTAGCCATTTACATCATCTGGGTTAACAACACCATTATTAGTCGATATAACACAGTAAAAGCATCATGGAGTGATGTTCTCACTCAACAAAATGAAATCATCAAGGTACTTCCGGTTCTCGAAAAAGCCATTTCGGGCCACAAGGAGTACGAGAAGGAAGTCATGACGAAGGTGACCGAACTGCGCACCTCAGCTGGTGGTGTTCAAGAAGGCAATATTAATCCCTCTGCCCTAAATGACGTCCAAAGTAAGATTGGCGCCCTACAAACAGCTATAAACATAGTCCAAGAGAACTATCCAGATCTGAATACGCATGAGCTGGTTACTGGGTACATGAAAGCAGTTGAAGAAACTCAAAAACAAGTGAGCGCAGCACTACGTCTATTCAACGCCAACACCATGAAATACAACGAAACGCTCCAGGTATTTCCCAACAACATCATTAACAACTTAATCTCTAGAAAGAAAAAACTGAGCTTCTACACCGATCAACAAGCAGAAGACAATTTCACCTACAAACCTGACTTCTAGAGCACAAAAAAAAGACACAAACCCCCAAAGGGAATTGTGTCTTCTATTAGCAACCTTCGTGTTAAGCAGCTTGCGCCTTATCAACTGTCGACAGCAACTCTGTCAGCACCGGATACCCGCGTAGATCATCAACTCTAACGCGAACTTTATCCATTAAGGCGTTCGTGTTTTGAATCCATATTTCCTTACACTGGAAGGCGTCGGCATACAGCAGATAACTCATCTCCTGTGTAACGTCCTTATGCAAGCAATGCATCTTCTGGTAGCGCCTTTCAACACCACGAGACAATTTACCCAACTTTACTAAATCATCAGCGCTCAATTGCAGACCAATCTGCAGTGGATTAAACACTAGCTCGGGCTCGCCATTCATTGGCTTGCCTCTCCTAGTGAACCTTACCGCCTTTAGACCTAGATAACGCATTGGGTTGTCATCCACTGAAATCCAATTGGCATCCGTTGTAGGCATCAACTGCTTTGTGTCACGCCAGAACTGAACTTTCTTCAGTGCGTACGGCGCTTTAATCTCTAAAATTGAAGCAGTGATTTCTGACTCATCAGCAGATAATCGCATAACTCTTACAGGTTTCGACATGTCTTTTTCCTTTATTAAACAATAACGTTTAGGCTATTCGCCAATAACCCATTTTTGGGTGTTCCTGCTTAATAAGACAAAACACATTAGAGCAGCACCATGTCGCAGACTATTCCTGAACAAACTAGACACAAAAAAGGCCAACTCAAAGAGTCGGCCATTGTCGCGAATTAATTTAACGAGTATGTGCGGAATTCTCCGTCTATAGCGCAAGCTTAGGCGGAGATGGATAGCACGCGCCCGATCATTTCGGGCGATCTTGATTAGCAATATAATCAGCCAAAACTTCCAACGGTGCACCTCCAGCTGTAATAAGGCAGTATGCACGTGACCAAAGTGCGGGTTTCCAGTAATACTTTGTCATGTGCTCCTGATACTCCTTACGCACAAGTCGACTGCTAACAGTTTTTAGGCTGTTTATTAGCTTCGCTGGCTCAATGTTAGGGTGCAACTCCAGCATCAAGTGGATATGGTCATCTTCACCGCCAAACTCCAGCACTTCAACATCCCATTTAGCACACTGTTCTCTAAATATAACTTCCAACCTTGTTAAAATCTCATCGGTGAAGCACTTGTTTCTGTATTTTGTTACTAACACTAAGTGGTATTTTAATTTATAAACGCAGTGATAATGGGAGCGCATAAAGATATTGACCTGTGACACTAAAGGAGTATAGAGTAATGTTATCTTACTTTTAGGCGCTTGTCATGGCTCGCAAAAAGAAATCAAAATTTGATAATTCCAGTCGGGTGTTAATGGCAAATGTCAAAAACGGTTCGACCAACCACAAAACTGCAAAACGCTTAACTCAAATCTCTAGACGTATATCTAATCGCGCCAACTACATCATGCGAAAAGACTTGTTTACTGGTAGAAAACCCGACCAAAGCAAGGTTGATAAACTACTTAAAAAAGGTAGGTTATCTGAATCTGACATCGAGCTTTATAATCGACTGCCTGCTGCTGTGGCACAAAGAGTTATTCAGATTGTCGGTGACAACTGGAAGTCTTTTGCAGCAGCTAAGGCTGATTGGAAGAAAGATCCAACTAAATACTTAGCAATGCCAAAACCACCTAAGTATGTAAAACACTCCAAAGCAGTTTACATCCCCTGTAGTTCATTTTTTATCAAAGATGACGCTATCCACTTTGCTAAAAAGTTAGGATTAGAACCTGTTCGCCTAGAGAAAGGGAAGTTTGAAGATCAACTTTATAACCCTAAAGCGACCACCAAAGTTGTCAATGAGGTACGCTTAGTGCCTACGGGTAGTGGCTTTCGCTTTGAGATTATCTATGACAAGCACAAAACTTTAGAATTTGTATCAAGCAATACTCATAGCGTGTTGCTTGATAAGGGTTCTTTTCTATCTATTGACCTTGGAGTTACCCGTTTCGCATCATTAGTTTCAAATAAGGCTGACTTGAGTCCGATCCTTATAAATGGTGGTGACATGAAGCGCATAAATCAGTGGTACAACAAGCGCTGTGCGCAATTGCGTTCTCTCAAAAAGTACGGTCATATCAAAGCCGTGGCAGAAAAGAGAAATCGGAAAATCAAAGATAAGCTACACAAGATATCCAAACTCATTGTAAATCTATGCTTAACACATGATATTGGTACGGTGATAGTCGGTAAAAACAAGCTGTGGAAGCAAGATATAAATATCGGGAAAAGGAATAACCAAACCTTCACCAATTTACCCCACGCATTGTTTATCAGTATGCTTAAGTACAAACTGCGAGAGGTTGGAGTGAACTTGGTTGAGCAGGAAGAAAGTTACTCAAGTAAAGCCTCATTCTTAGATAACGACTCTGTCCCGACTTATGATGAAAAGAAGATTGTGAAACATGTCTTTTCAGGTAAGCGCTATAGGCGCGGATTATACCGCTCTAGAGATAAAACTGTTATTCATGCAGACCTAAATGGTGCTGCAAACATAGCAAGAAAAGCAGGTCACGAAGGAGCAATCTTAGTGTCTGGCGGCGTAGTGACAACGCCGATACTGGTAGGGCTATAGCCAGTATTAAAAGGAAAGCAATGTAGTGATACTTGCCTAATTTAGCCATTTGCAATTAACACGTTCGTGATAACTGCAAGTGACTGACATGGTGCTACAACGTCTTACCGAAGCTCCACCCATAGCGAGCCCCGCTAGTTTGGTTGGAGTAGTTCACCTCGCTATGCACCTTTAGCATTAACGTTATAATCGTCGCGTCCGGCATTCCAACCTTGCAGCCACGCCGAAAACTCTGCGTCACGGTCTTCGTAATTTCGATGAGGGTTGTAGTGCGAACTGTACCCCAAGTAAAAACATTTCTTTCCGTGTTCAAAAGCTTCGCGTTCGTTCTCAGTCATTGTTTGTGATTCTCTTAGTTAACGATTTGACTGTACTAGGGCATCTAAACCACCAGCAAACCGACTGTTTCACCGCTTTTGGTACCGATGATGTACGTGCAACCCACCCCACTTAGACGTAACCGTTTCTTTAATGACTAAAGGAACGAAATCGTGAAGTACAACTGGAAACAGCACCCTTGGGCAAAAACAGGATTAGTCGAACTTGTACCCACCGAAATTCTGCACTTACTGAGCAATCCAGAAGTGAGCGACAGTACCGACGACGCACAAGGCATCATTAAACCTGCATCCACCGTGTGGTCAGAGATAAGAACTGAAGGCATGAGAGATCCACTGTTAGTCATTGTGAATATAAAGAAGCAATCTATTCGCCTTGAAGCAGGTAATCATCGATGCCTAGAAGCTCTTTTGGATGGTATTCGACTACTGCCAGTGGCCGTAATCATCAATCCGACAGCGCACATGTACGAAGGAAACGGGCGCCACCTTCTGGATGCGAGCAAGCTTATCGATTTCGATAACCTGTTAGATCAGGCATATCCTTACCAAGTCGCTTTTTCGGATATCGTAAAGAAGAAAGGGATTAAACAATGGGACCTGGCTGAATGGAAAGAAGCACTCTCATTTCTGCCGTTTAAGTAAAAAAAGACAGCGGCAAACTGAAGGTTTTGCCGCTGCAAAAGTGCAAGTGTGGGTGTTACCACTGATTCTAATAATAAGAGACGTTTTGATACAATGAGACCATCAAAAGGCAGGGCTAGAATACCCAGAATTACACCTTCTCATTAATTCAACGCCCACTATTGCGAAATATCTCGCAGAATATTCAGGATTCGGATTCAGAGAAACGGCCCAATGACCAGTAATCACGAACATGAAGCAACGGCGAAGCAGGCAGATCCTCACATTCACCCTCAAACCCAGAAGCAAAAGCAGAAGATCCAGTGACTTCACCGTCATCACCTAGGCACAGTATTGGACGGTCACCCCACCGCTTAGCCAATCGATAATCCAACTTACCTCTAGGCATCCAGATCATACAAAGAACCGCGTTATCTTCTTCCTTTACCAGATCGATAGTCTTTAAAGCATCCATCGCTAAGATTTCTGTGATTGGCCTATCGGGTTCACGGTCACCCGCTATAACAGTGAAGCCCAACTCACGCATCGCTTTAGCGAAAAAACCTCGACCGGCACACGGATCAACCAGTACCGCTGCTGGTGGCAGAACTGAAGCTATTTGACGCGCCATCTCTTTTGTTATGACCCCGTACATTCCCAATTCAGCGATATTTCCGTGAATTTGAAAGCTCTTCTGCTTAACATTCACCTCAGCCATTACTGACTCAATATCATCACTAAAACTCACAGGGATTTCCTCTGGAAAGATCTCACCTATAGTCTCTGGCACTTCGCCAGCCAACAACTGCTCAAACAACTCCGGAGGCAAACTTCCTTCGTAAAACATTCCTAAATCCTGCATCTAACTAATTCCTTTGAGGCACCGCTGCCTGAATAACCCCTATTTTGCGAGGCATTACGCAAATATTTTACCGCTCATTTATGAATACTCATGACTCACCTAAATTACCTTCTTGCGATAAAAGGCCAAGATTGAGAGCAATGAAAATCTACAATGAATTCATCGTACTAGACGGCGAAGAATGCCCGTCAGATACAGACATTACAAGCACACTAATGCAACTGCTCGATGACACTTCTATCGCGAACGGTATCTGCATCATCCAAAGTATAGATGAGCTATGCAGCCTCGAGCTAAGAAGCCTTGGTGTCACACCACAAGCGTACTCCTCACAAAATACATTTGAAACCATCATCGTTAAGAACAAGCGTTTTAATATCGAGACCGATAACAAACTCTGCCTCGTTAAAAAAACACCTTTAGACACACCGATTAAAGTCTCTGTGATGTTCATGGGAACTGTTTAACCGATTATGTTTCACAACCATTTTCCAACAGATTGCGATTCAGCCTACTTACTCCTGATTAATTATCGAAATCAAACTTAACCGTTTATCTGGAGAATATGTATGGCTATCACAGCAGTAGAAATGAAAACAAATCTTGAAGAGGCAAAGCGAGGCGAACCACTCTACACAAGAGAGCAATTACTCGCCAAGAAGGACGTCATTAAAGGATTAGTTAAAGACGGATGCAGCAAGAAAACGTTGCGAACCCTGCTTTGCATTTCGTACAAAGAAATAGATGACCTAATTAAAGATCGTCTCGGCTAAAATCAGAAAAACCAAGTATTCATTACTTGGTTTTTTCATGTCAAAACCGACCACAATGACCTGCCAGGTACCCAGCCATAAAGAAGAGGATGCACACAGTGCATCCCCAGCATCCCCTAAAAAACGTGTCGTCAGAATCGCTCTAGAACAACCTGACCATTTGGACCATCCAAGTACAGAGTCTCATTTTCAAACGAGACAACAGACCACGACTTCATTGCACCAGCAAAGGTCGATTCAACGTCCATAGCCGGCATCGCACAAAACATCATTGTCATCCCCATGTGAGGGATTCGAAAAGACCCCGCCTCATATTCAGCGCGTCCAATGAAATTATTACAGCCCGCGTTCCCACTTACCTCCATACGCTCAGTAATCAACAAGCTTGGCCTAACAATCTCGCCACCAGCAACAATCACTTCTCCATTCAAATGAGTGACTTGCCACTTACCTGCTAAATTCTGAGAATCAGACATCTCGGCTTCCACCTTTCCACAACCAACCAGAGTTACCCCTGCTACAGCTAAAGCCAAAGTAAGTTTCTTCATTATAAATTCTCTATTCAACCAATACTGGCACTGAGTAGTGCAAACAGAGCAAGGCGTCGAATAGGTTGACTCAAATAAAAAGTCATCCACCCCAAAAGGAGTGAATGACTTAATAAGCTAGTAAATTATATAACAGCACAGACAGAACAACGTGCAGTGCCACTCATTTCCTCTTCAGAGAATTCACGAGCAACATCTAACGTCGGTGGCCTCCAATGCCCCATACCGATGATTTCACCCATCGATGCTGGTTCAACTTCTAGGCTCTCCAAATACTCCACATCACGAGACATTTGGTAACCTGCGATAGGCACCTCTTTGTGCATCTTAATGCTTTGTTTTGCAGCGTAGGTATGACAGACACGTTCAATTGCTTGAATTGTGTAAGCCACCTCCGCATAACTGCGAGTTGGAAACCAACTAAAAGCATCACCACCGTAGTTCACTTTCGGTAACACACCTTTAGGAAACCTAATGGCATACACCGCGATGTGACTTTCAGTGTCATAGCGCTCAGAACTGCAGAACGAAGCACGAGCCAACACGTATCGGTGATAGTAATAACCCTTCAAGCTATCAACTAACCCCGCCGCCGATGGCGAGTAAACCACAAGGCGATTACTCCATACATCAATCGGTGAGGCACTACCTCCCGACATCAAACCGGAATAACGATAGTGCTCCACTGCAACATAGAGAACTCGCTCTTGCTCAAACACCTCTGTCGGTGGCTTAATCTTCTTAGCTTTCTTCTTTTTCTTTTGCGACTCTGGAGTCACAACTTCCAATGAAGAATTAAGAAGCTTATCCACATCAACCGGAATGTATTTGGGCTCATCATTACCAGGATTCGCACTTGGATTCAACGCATACTCAGATTCATCCAACAACTCACCAGGGGATTCCTCCTCTAGATCAAACATTGAGATAAAGTCTGCGCTAGCACCTTTCTTAGCCTTTTTCTTAGCTTTTAAAATGGCACTACCTTGCGCATTGTCCTCCAACTCACCCTTTCGCACGCTATCTGCTAAACCTTTATCTAGCCAATCCCAAGTAACGCTAGATTCAGCGTCCACTCGTTCACTTTGACCGAACAGATTTTGCTGCTCAAAATGGGGCTTACCCAAAGTCAGCAACGCAGGCTGCGGGTAACAGGTGTAATACCCGTAGGGTGACGGAAAACCATCAGGTACACGCTTATAACGCTCAAGCAATGATTCAGGAAGACGCTCATAGGAAGCGAACTTATGAAACATCCTTCTATCGCCGTGATAGAAAGCAATATGCTCATTAATGCTCATATAGAAACAACCAACACAACCCGAACGACTGCGACCGGCAGCGTAAGAACTGTTAATCAATTCCAGTTCAGAAGCTATATTTAACACCTCTTCTCTAGACACCTTCTGACTCACAAATGGCATTTCTGCATCTGCACCATCAAAAGTTGGCCCTACGCGATCACGCTCGTCCCATCGTATCCCAGCAATACTAAGTGCCACGTTCGACTCATTAGAGTCGTCATAGCCACCCACTTCCTCGATTTTAGATGTGATGAACTCGTTGTAAGGCTTGATTTTAAGCTCACTCGTACAGCTTCGATTTCGCGCGGATGGCAAGAAACCATTACCACCTTCAATCAAATCAAACAGCGTCTTGTTACCGAGCACCTGAATGTTCACACCCAGCATCGCTAGGCGTTCAAACACAGGCCAAATAGCCTCTGGCTCCACCCCCGTATCGTTAAACACATAGGTAATGGGTAACTCAGGGTTTTTGATGGCAACCACTGCAGCTAATGCCGCACTGTCTACACCACCGCTTTGACCGCAAAAAATGAACTTGTACTGCTCCAGATCTACAGTCCAATCCCAGTTAGGGATCGTTCTATTAACAACCGACTCAGCGAGCTGTCGATATCTGCGAACTCGCTCAAATTCCTCGGGCGATACTGTGCTTATTTCAGTAGTTTTCTTTACTAGTTTTTTCATGTCGATACTCCAAATTTACTGTTAAGTAATGTCAAATAAGGTCTTAGACCCCATTCGTTTCGGAGTATGCAAAAAGACAGCTAACCCTTAAGGTTTAGCGTCAGAATAAAAACATCTATCAGGAGCGACCAGACACCACTTCATTTTTGAAGTGCGATATGCACGCCGAACATCTCAGCTATCAAAATTACTCATTTCCGTGGAGGACAAACAAGATCTAGACTCACATCAGTTAAGGAAAACTGACTCATTAAAGGATCGATTTCCGCGACTAGAGAACACACATGAAAAAACTGCTACTACTATCTTCCGCATGCATCCTGTTATCCGCTCCAGCACTAGCAAACCCAAACATAGAAGTTCTCGCAAAGGACAAAAGCTTTGATACGCACGTGAGAGCTTCCTTTGATGATAGCGAAATGATGAAGGCCTGTTACCTCGATATATACAACAACGATACTGCTATTCGAGTCCAGGCCGTGAAAATGACCATGCCAAACGAAGAGCCAACCATCATGAAGCACGCAACGTTAAATATCATTGGCTTTGATGCAGAGAAGCCGATTGAATTAAAATACACAAACAACATGACCGGACAGAGCCAAACTATTGTTTTTGAACCGGATCCAGTCAACGATTATTGGTCAGTACTTGAAAATCACTACACTACCTTAACCAAGGTCGGTAAATGGCAAGCCATTCAAGGCATGAAAGTGAGAGAAGTCGATAACCCGATTGGGAACGACATGCTGGTGGATGCAGCTGTGAAGGATTCATATGCGCGATGCGCAAACATTGCAGTCAATAGCTAGCAGATACATGCACAAAGGCGACAATATTCTTATTGTCGCCTTTGTAGTAATAAATCTAGACCATCAACTCAGTCGAGCACGTTGCTCATACAGTCGTTCAGATAGCGCCTTTATTCTTGTCTTGATAATGCCTACCTCAAAATAGAGGTGAACCATATAGTTGTCGTCAGTGCGAGCCAATTGCTGAATTTCTAGCATCGACTGCTTATCATTTAAAGTTCGAGTCAAACTCGCCTGAACCCAGCGCAAATACGCGATATTGACCTTTATTTTGGCAACCTGCCACCAACTACATTTCATTACAAACACCTCAAGACTTAACTACACGCAATAGAAGCTTCAGCGCTTAATTGCTGCGATGTATCTCCAATCAAGAAACGCTAGTTAAAACAGGACAACGCTGAACTTTTCTGCGCTGATCTTTAGTTAGTATCTGCACCGGACAAAGGATGACACTCCAGTTCGACATAGATGGCCTGTAGTAAGCAAACTTACCTAAGTGCTTTACGTTACCTGTTTTCCAGTCGATATCGCCATTCGATACCGTGTGCACAACACCGGTCTCAAGAATTTTAATATCAACCTGTACATCATCTTTGAATGAGGGACTTAACGAACGCTCACGCCAGGCAAACCCCAAAACTATCTCATCAGGATAAATCGACCAACCAGAATGACCTCGACGATCCATCCGGTCGTTAATGGCAACAGTAATACCGAGTTGTTTTACTTGCTTGACTGTAGGGTACATTATCTCAAACTCCCATCTGAGCCATCAAGCGGGAGAACTGACACTCTCTCTCTCGATGCATTTGAATAGCTATCTCTTTGGGGCAATAGTCCGTGTGCTTTGCATCAACATCTATCATCAATAACTTGTGGTGATCGCGGCTGATTTTTTCGAATACCCAGCAATGACGAATCTCCAGACCACGGCGCAACGTTCGAACTCGGCCTTGTGATACATCTAATCTCTCAGATATCTCCAAAACACTAATCCCTTCGGCTTGATGATCAAAGTAGATGCGAGCGATATCTTGAGTATCGGTATCACGAACAAATTTAAGACTGCGATTCAACATTCGATGTGAAACTGGATCCACGACTAACAACTCCGCATTTACAAAATGAAGTCGCTATCGTCCACTATTTAAAGGGTGGGTATACCTACTCAACAAATTCTTACGTGATATCTCTCAAAAATGACCCATGCTTTTCCAGGCCCACACAACTCTAAGTATCGTTTTCATATACACAACGAAACCAGACCAGAGCGGATCTACTCACTGTGACAGAACTTAAACTTAGAGCCAAACGCTACGAGAAAGAAGAAGACAAGGCATTCTTCTCCATAACACTATCGTGCACAGACAAAGCCCTACTAAAACACAGCATCACCAAACTTAAACTGCACCCACATACGCAAGAGTCATTTTGCGTGAGCGACGGGTTCTTAATGGGCGCAAATGGAACAGCAGACACATCATTACAACTAAGTTTACTTGGTGCACATCAGGTGTCTGTATATGCTGTAATAACTAAAGGGGGGGAGGTTCAGTTTGGGGCCAGCACAAAATGCGGGAAACTGTTCGTAACGGATAAGCTTTCGTCGAACATCGCACTGTCTAACTCTAACTACTCGAATCTGTAATCAATCACTGATGAAACTAGGTATTTTCTTGATTCTATGCGCTCTTGTAGCACCAATTGGCGCAATTATCGTCACTACAGTCGCCTTGATATTCATCACTGGCTATACGTGTGACCGGTTTACCACTTATGTTTTTGCAATGCGCGATTACGTAAAAAACGTGGCTAAAACACTCAAGGAATACCACACCCCAAAGGAATAATAGATACATGAATAGCATCGATAAAGTTAAGGTCATTAAATCGTACGCATTAACGACACTTAAAATGAGCAATCCACACCCAACACAGATGACATCTCTCGTTAAAGGTGAACCTCAAGCAATTGAAAACTTCTTGATTAAAGACGCCCAAAAGCACACAGGCTTCTTTGCCGACGCACGCGAAGCGTACACGGAATACTTCAAGAAATTTCATCCAGAACCAAGAAAACTCATTACGCAAGATGAAAACTCAGAGACCCCGATCGCAACCTCTGAACTCGTTATCGGAAACGCCAACATGATCGCGAGCATCGCTGCGAAATCTTGGCACTGCGTTTAGAAAATGAAAAACCCTCACTCAGCACATAAATTGTGCCGAATGAGGGTTTGTTAGTTAAGAAGATTTACACATCAAGCTTGAGGCCAGCAGCGTTCCAAGCTGGTGGATTGTTATTCATACTCCACTGCAAGTAGAGCGCCTGGAGCCAGTTTAAATCATCAGATTTTTTCATCTGATTGATTTGCACTCTCTCCTTGAAGCTAAAGTTGCCACCTATTGTCTTTACCGCATAAGGTAGCGCATCATCCATACAACGCATCAACTTACCCTTATCGTCAACAGGAACACCCGCTTCCACCAAACGTACCGCCTCTTTAATACCCACAGGCTCCAGTTTCCCAGAATCACTACGGACATAAAGCACACTGCGCAACGGTTTAGCACTTAAAGTGCGAGCCGATTTCCTAGCAAACTTGCAACGAATGGTAATCATAGAGCTACCTCATAAGGAAGAACAGTTATTAGAAAAGTTGAATTCTGTTTGCACGTTCCCGTGCAACGACCGGTGCATATTTCGTCTATGCAATTCGCACATACACTCAACATACATCCACCTCAGAATCTTCAATCCCCAACTCCGCCTTAATGGCCTTTGCAATATGAAAGGGCATCGGAGAATAGCCATTCAATAATTGAACGGTACTACCAACACCACACGCTTTAAGCATTCCTGCAATCACCTTTGCATCTGATTCATAAGAATCTTCCGCAAAATAATTTTCAAGCGCATCCAGTCTTTTTAAACTAAAACGCCCTGCAGGTTCTACAAAGTGAAACCATCCTTTACCGGATGAACGACGCAAATAACCAAAACCTTCGGCTGGCTCCTGATATACAGCAGCGACACCTAGACGATAGCCCTTAGGCGATTCCAACGTACCATCACAGTACGAAATCGTGACTTCAACACGATTAATCTCATTCCCAAGCACATCAACGCCTTTCGCGTTCCACACCCACACCTTCTTAAGTCTTACAGTCATACTAAGTTCCTTACATTGCGTTAACTCTCGCTTTCGCGACCTAAACCAGAATCGGTTTCAGGTCTGTATGAACAAGAGCAACCACAGGAAAGGGAGTGACGATTCAAAAAAGCCGGCAACTAGCGCTTTTGCGAGACACTACTCAAAAACTCAACGGTCACTTAACCACCAGCGTATTGACTGTAATGATGTCGAAAATTTCAATTCGATACCATGTAGACAATGATTAAACTACCGCTTCATTACTCAGATACCAACTCAGTAATACCTGCCATCAAGGCATGGCTACTCACAATGAAAGATGAGTTCTCAATTGATATTACTTTTGGGAAGCACCGTAATGATCTCTCAGCACTAATACTTGGATACCAAAGCCAATCAGATATTTTCTACCAAGGCACCGCATCCAGCTTTCGCATTGAAAGCATGAGCGCAGACGATGCCCACGAGAAAGTATTGTCCAATATGAATAAGTCTGGGAAATTCCCAGAAGCAGTTATTAAGGCGTTTCCAAAGATATTACTTGCCGATTTATTTAGCGTGAAATACGGAATAGATTCAGTAAAGAGCAAACTACGCTCAAACCGAGATATTTCCACTTTCGACCACCTTGTTATCGAAGCTTTTTACCGAGAAGGCAGAGAGTCGTTACCTAGCGTCATACCAGTCAAAACAAAAGAAGCCATGAACTTCAAGCGCCATGACTTCAAACAGATAGAACTGACACTCAAACGCTTTGGCCTGACCTCTCGCCAGCCTGACATCAGAGACCCCAACCATAAAATACACATTAAAGCGCTGGAATCGAACGAACAGACATTCAAGATGACGGAATTTACCTCTCTTGATGTCACCTATTACCTTATTCCCTGCTTTGATTTTACAATGACCACGGCTCGACTGTTCCCCAATGACGGACAGCAAGTGAACCCGCCTGGCACACTGATCATTGCTACCCAGCAAGATAAACTCCTCCTCGCTTTGCACATTGACTACATTGCCTTGGAGAGCTCACATTACACCTATACTCCACAGTCATACCCAAGCACTCTCTATGTGCCAGCAATTCAGGAAAACCTAGAATCCTATCTTGTACAGGCATTTAATGAACTGAGTCACCTTACTGACTTTAAGATGAGAGCTAACACCGGCACAGGTCGCCTGGAAGTGAAACGCACGCACCCACTACCCGAAGAAATCTGGATTAAAAAATCCTACCGATTATTTTGTGAGATGCAGTATGACTGGCTAAAGCTGTCACTGCCCCTCAATCTTGGCTTCCTCAATCAGATTGCTTCGATGCACAACACCCATGACAGAGAAGGCATTTACACAGCCTATAGTATTGAACAAGAGACAATGACTTCCTTCGCGCCCCCTTTAAATATCATTGATAGATTGTATGCAGGTAACGCAGCGCCACAGCAGAGAAACAATGAAAATTAACCTTAAAGATGAGAAGAACCGAACGGTTTCAACCATTAGCTTCTTGGAGATCGAATTGTCACTAACTAGCATCCTCGCAGTTTGGGTTCTATCAATCGTTGCGCTGGTGCCTGTACTAACAATTTCACTCAGTTTTGTTTTGGTTATTTACGAGGCTCTGTACGGACGCATCACGTAAAAGCCTCTACTCGGCCTTCGGCAACGTCGGAGGCCAACTTCGCCAACTCATCACCCGTTAATGACCATAGATCTTGAAATATAGGTCGCGTTGGAGTTAAACCCTCAGACTGCAGATACAACTCAACCGACTCCTGCCACTCCGAAACGAAACGCATCGCACGCTCTATAGCATTGAAATCAAACTGGCGGAATAAAGGCTCACTCTTGACCCTATGAAGCACAAATAACAGTAAGCTGTCTCTCAGCTGCTCAATAGACTCTTCGTGACCATACGAAAGGGTTCCTGTGACACCTCTGTATTGTAAGTTCTGCAAGTACGCCACGAAATAACTGGCCACATCAATTAGGACTTCAAGCACTCGATAGACTAAACGGCTGATCTGCGATGATGAGATCTCATCAACCATCAATTCGGTCTCGCTGTTCTCAACTCCCTGCGCTATCAACCCTCGCAACTTCAATATGTCAGTACAAAAAGACTCAGTAAGGTAACGTGGGATAGACACACCAACCTTAGTCAGTGCATCAGCTAACTGAACCTCTATAGACTTACTCACATATGAATTCGATATGACTGCGTGGGGCTCAAAGCCCGTCGAGGACGTAAATGATACCTCCGACAACTGATCTTCAATAATTACAGACCACGCCTTATAGGCGAGCACACCACCTACTTGCGCCAAGCACTGAACCGTTACCGTTGAATCTGACTCAATACCCAAACGCCTGAGAAATCGCTCATTAATGCCATTAGCAAACACGAAGTATTCTTCTGGAACGAGGTCTGTACCATTGTGATCGTAATCAGACAAAAAGCGAAGACAGCTATCGGTCAACTCCAACTCTCGTTTGAGCGCTTCCCTATCCCAATCAAACTCAACTTTTGCCAATATCTCTAAATATGAAGTTGCCACACCATAGACCCTTATCTTTCCAATAAGAAACTTAGGCGCCAAGAACCTAAAAGACGGAGATGTCTCCACACTTATAACGCGCAACACTCCATGTAGCTGGTTTTTGCGAGATATCACGAGAAAAAGAAAACGCACCCCAATCAACCAAAGTCTAAATGCTACTAATACGCCATCACCCAGCTACGACAGAAGAACCTTGCAAACTCTAGCCATCACCATGACCGGTATCGGTTACACGCTGTTGCTCGTAAACCATGCCTTACTAACAGTGCTGAACAAACCACGCCTTGGATATGGATTGTCAGCAGTAGCTTCCACTATTCTCGGGATCGCATTCGTTATATTGGAGAGTCTAGCTTTCGTTTGCCTTAACATTGCCTGGGGAGGCATAGCGGTGTACGGATTGTATCGAGGTCCAATCAAGACTCAGGGATCAATACAAACGCAATGGTGCGTGGCAATACTGGGTCTGTTGGTATTAAGCAAGGCATGTCTAGTTGTAGCAGGACATTTAGAGGCGACAAGCTGGCTGACGCTTACCATGAGCATTCTAATGTTCACATTCCTCGCATCAAAATCTGTCGATAGATTTCAATACGCTTTTTTCGGGATAGCATGTAACTTGTTGGCGCTGCCTTATCAACTCTACATCGGCAATATCAGTGCCGTGCCACATAGCGCGATCATCCTTCTTATTTTCGTTGGCACGCTAAAGCAATATCTGCAGTTAAAGCCAGAATCTCAACGCTAGATTTGCCATGGCATAGCAAGGATATCAAGTCAATAACTGTGATGCTGGTGGAGCCAATAATGCCTCTCGATGTTCCGCATCCTTAATGTAAACCATCAAAGACTTCACGGCGCTTCCCGACCAATAATGCTCGTATTGGCATGGAACGCGCTGCTGATTTAAGTAGTAAGCCATCTTTGCAGGAGATGAATGACCCAAACGCAATCCCCTGTCTATCTGCTTTTTCACAAAAGGGAAAGTAATTTTCTGGTTCATCATCTTGATGGTCTCTCACTCATCAAAGTAAGCACCTGACCGACCTTACTAATCACTCTTTTCGCTATAGTCACCTTTCGCATCTTGAGCTTAGGCAATTTGTACTCACTAAACAGATCCATACCGCCCGACGACATCATCAACATTGAGAGCTCATGCTCAGGAACGCTAACGCCATCATCAACCATTTTCTGCCACATCGCTTCTGCAGCTGACGCAATTTCTATCGGATGAACAATATGGGGAGGCATATAAATATCATACAGACCATTCATAACAGACAGGCGAATCACATAATCTTGAAACGTCTCTCCCTTGCCCATAAACTCACAATGCATCAGCTCAGCCCATGCAAGGAACGTCGGCTGCACTTGAGGAGCATGCTCTGTAAACCAATCGAAAACCAGCATCCCGAAATAGTTGATAGCCGCAAATATTCGCTCACCATTAAGACCAGGCTTAACGCGCACCTCTAAGGAGTCTTCATTCACCTCCAAGCACAACCACACCCACTGCCAGTAGCGAAAGGCCTCTTCAAAGTTATGGAGTACCAATAAAGGGGTAGCCTCGGGTGGTATAAGAAAACTAATACTGTCTTGACCCAAGATGGGGGTAGCACCTAACGGGGAGTAAACACTCTCACCCAACTGCATGCTAACTTCACCAGTAGAAACTGACAGTCTTAGATATGGCGAATAGAGTTCATGATTTGACTCATCATCAATCGAGACAGGACAATAGACAGGGAATAATTGAGCGTCCTTGACTGTAGATCTCGTGTATTCACAAGATGGGCGAGGACAATCCTTAAAAACCCGCTCTGCTGTATCGCAAAAAATTGACTGAACCTTTCGTAGCTCGCCATCCACTAAACCAGGACTCACTAAAGCCCCGCTTTTCTCCGTCAATACCTCTGCAGTCTTCTCGTAAGAACCCAACAACAGATGCAGTCGATCTAACGCATTAATGCCCAATTGCATATTTTTCACTCCCTACTTTTGAGGGGGAAAAATAACACGGCACTAACACTCACTATCCCAATGTCTGGTTTTTTGGGCAACGTCTCGCAAAACACAGGCATTAACGACAGAAAGGGCAAGAACAAGGAGTTGAACGCGACCTAACCTCTTTCTCTTTTTCAAACAAAGAGCATTCACCAAAGCCTTTCTGGTACTCAAGCAAAGCGGTTAAACAATTAACATCACTCCATGATTGAGTTCTGGCCACCATACTCCCACGCTTCATTAATTGAGGAGACAAACTCCAACTCCATTTGGCGTATCGATAAAGAAGCACAGGCGAACCGGCACGTAGAAAGCGAGCTGTGCGCACATCAGTCACACCCCCGTACTGTTCGAGAAACTCAATAACTTGCTGATTTACATCCATTGACGATCACCTTAAGAACCAAAGCAACCGCCTATTTCGCACGAGTTTCAGGATGTATTTGGAAGAGTCACTGATTTCTGGAAGCCATTACTCAAATTACATTGCTAGAAACAGCAACGAGGGTTCGCGACTTAAGAATGCAGAGGGATTATTTGAGGCGATGTGGACAAGCCTCTCATAACAAAGTAGGCCGAGCACTTCTGTAGACCATTGATAGACAATCGGTAATCACATACAGACTCACCAGGCCTCGGAGAAACCAATAAAGGCTGCTTAACGCCAAAATCATCATGTATACACCCACCCACCAATTCGTAGTGCCTGCCTTGAGTCAAATTAACCATACCTTCAACTCGTGACAGATCTTCCGTGCCATCCGTTATCTGTATCAGGGTTAGATACATACTCCCTCCATTTGCATTTTCAGAAGTAAATATAGTAATCGAACACCCAATTCGCAAAAGCAGCTGACTCCCGACTTTTCGAGACATCTCGCACCTCTTATATAACGCAAGCTGAGCCTCATAAGACATAAAAAGCCATACCTCTCTCGACTGGGCAATTTCGCCTATACACAACGCGCATTACCGCGCATTAGGAGACACTATGGGACTATTCATTTATGAGATTGAAGGGGTTAACAACTCCCTACACACAATGTACGCACTCGCTCATTGCGACCCTGCCGAACATTTGTGTGAAAGTTTGTATCGAACCGCAGTCAATGACATGAAAGTCGAAGACCTCGCTGTTAGATTTATCGCCGCCAATGCCAACCAAGTTAGGTTACATACGAGCGAAGATCGTCACGGAGTGGTTTACAAAGTCAAAATCAAAAATGACTGGCAAATCGAGGTCAACTATACGCAGCATGGAAATACCCACGCTATTGCAAAGTTACCTGCCAGTGCTTTCTTGAATAAATACGGGACTGAGCAACACAAGCGCACAATCGTATTTCAGGACTTAACTAAACATAATTTCATGACAGCAGAGGAAGGACTGACGCAACTTGCCAAATCAAAGCAACGTGCGTTTGACCTGTTCACTAAGCACCAGAAAGCTTCTGGTCGCGTTGCTCTTGCTAAGGCTAAATCTATAGCCTGGGCACTGACTGACATCAGTGATACGTTAACTGAAAACGAGACAGTCGCACTGCATGCAATTCAAACAGAATTGCGAGAATCAGAAGGCACACTCATCGAACTAACGTAAGACAAAAGGGAATTCGGATTTTAGTGCGCAAATTACGGCACTTAATCCGAACTCCCTTTAAATCAATACTTCTTTTTCTTCCATAGTCACTTCCAACAGAGATTACAGGCAAAAAAAACGAGCTACATACTTGATATATGTAACCCGCTTTCAATGTCTTATCATTCCGAGCGTCAAGCTCAAACCTCCAGCACCATATGATCATAACGGTCATCACCCTCGACCAATGCTTTAAATCGGCCGTAGTAATTGGACGCACACCGAACATCACCGTAACCTTCATACGCAGCGCAGAGAAAATACAGCGCACTTTTTATTTGCTCTTCATACTCAGGCATACCTGTAGTTCGCTTTATAAACGACTCCAGGTACTCAATACTTGCACAATAGTCAGGCTCACCAAAATCATTACCCGTCAATATCACACCCAATCGACGCATGGCCGAAAGATGCCCCTGCTGAGCTGCGTACTTCAAAAATGGGTACGCCTCCATGGCAGTCAAACCAAACTGATTCGCATCTTTCTCGTATCGATTAAAGACTTCCCAGCTCGCTGACGCATCTCCTGCAGTAGCACGCCTCATTACATCTTCACTCACAACACACCTCCAAACACGCGCCCCATATAATTAATCCACCCCTTATTTCATAAATAATATAAGGAGCTGAGTAAAGCTGATCAATGGAAAATTAGTTTGCACTCTAGCTATTATACGATCGAGAGTGTTGTGCTGAGTCTCTTATGAAACAACCTACTGAATTGCATAATATCCGTAAGATAAAGCGCACCAACCTTGTGCATCGCACAGTAAATGTGTTGTTCGTTTGGAGTTCGCGCTTCATGCATAAAACCTCGCAACGAAATAGCATGATGCACATTAATACAGACCTTAGCCTGCTCTTGCTGTAAAAGCTCGATGACTCGGTTAGGATCAGGATTGTATTGCAGCGACCGATCCAACAATCGCACTCGCTGAGCAGAATTCACAATCTCCTTTAAAAGTGCGTGATAATCATCTGCATAATCTAGAATAACCATGGCCTCGTTAGGGTCGCCTTGGTAACTAATTAGCAAATCATCAACGATTTCCTGCACCGCGTGGCTAGCTCGAAACATATCAACCTCAATAAACCAAAAATGCCTTCTGGAAGTAAGCACACTCCCAGAAGGCATCAAGTTAGTTACGGTTTTTCCACGCTAAATCTAAACTGCGTCAGGCTTAATCGTTCCGCTCTCAGCTATTTGTACGCGATAATCTTTCACCTCAGCATCTAATCGCTCTCGGTTATAGACGAACTCAGCCATCTCACTATCTGGTACCGACTTCGCCATCGGGATATTAGCCGTCATCGGATCCACCGCGCGATTTCGAATCAACAACTCATAGTGAAGATGCGGACCGGTTACTCGCCCTGTCGCGCCAGACAATCCAATACGCTGGCCACGTTTTACCATCTGACCACGTTTCACCTGTATTCTACTCATGTGCAGATAACGAGTCTTATAGATAGAACCATGCTCTATCACCAAATACTTACCCGCATAAGGATGATTACGAACCATGATCACCTTACCATCAGCCGCAGCCAGTACCGGCGTGCCAGTTGGTATCGCAAAATCCACACCATTATGCGGTGATATACGGCGAGTCACCGGATGTCGGCGTCTTGGATTGAATCGACTGGATATTCGGCTTTTAACTTCCAAAGGCCTACGCATAAACGCACGCTCCAAACTGGCCCCACTACCGTCATAGAACTGCCCATCACTGTGAAGGTAAGCATCTATCGTGCGCCCGCGCGATGCAATTACAACAGACTGAACTTCAGAAGCGCCCGTTGGCACACCATCAATCGTTTGTACCTTTCGAACAACCGAAAACGTATCCCCCGCTCTCAAATCTTTAGAGAAATTTAACTTATCCCTTAATAGACCAGAAATCGTCTCCACATTACGACCCGATAGACCCTTTTCCGTAGCCGACTTAAAGAAACTACCGTGTATCTCTCCAACCTTAACGTCAAGAGACCACTCACCCTCAATCGAAACGTCCTCATAACTGTAGGCACCATCATCATTAAGAGTGTACTGAACCTTGTTGGCCACACTAAAGACCAACTCCATTTTATTCAGCTGTCGTGAACCATCATCCACGAAGAAAATAAGCTCATTTCCTGGGCGTAAGGTATCTAACGACAAGTGGTTTACATCCTCTTCCATCACCTTAGTCAGATAAGTAGAAGGGATATTTAACTGATTGAAAATCTTCGTTAGATTATCACCCGGCTGTATTGTATATCGATACGCTGGTGGCGGTTCTTGTGATGGGACTTGACGAAACATATCGGCAGACAGATCGTAACTACGCGTCATGCGAGCTTCTTTATCACCACTGACAACATAGGGTGCACAAACGCCCCCCGCAATCATGAGGACACCCAATATTAATATAGAGGCACGAGCCTTTATAAAACCCCTTAACAAACTTCTAGATCCAAACAAACCGACTCTCTAACTATCAAAAATGAAAGATTGCTTACCCATAACCTCGTTAGTTTCAGTTCGCTTTAGCAAGACCACCTCTACCATTTCTTTTATGCACAAACATATTAATGGCGCGATTCTATAGAAGGACACTAAACGCCCGAATGAACAACGCATGTTCTTCGAGATATCTCGCAATTAACAATCACACAGATTTGAATTTAAAAATTTACTGCTAATATCCATTTCGCACCCAGATGACATGACTGAGTGCAGGCATTGATGGCCGGGGGGCCGACTCTGTTTGTTGTAAGAAGCATAAAGCCGTTGCATCCCCAGGTGCAGCGGCTTTATTGCGTCTGTGCAAACCACTACAAAACTTGCACTTTTTTTCGATTAGCACCTGAACCAAGCTTTTCGAGACGTCTCGCATTTCTTGAGCACAAGCATTTCAACCCATTACAAAATTGGTAATATCTCCCCCGCTCCTAGACTGACATAACTGGTGAGCAATCTTCATCGTTAACTAATGTGTTTTTCTACAGACGGTTCTCCTGACGGTTCTCCTGACTTTTTAGTAGATTAACACTGCTCCACCTCGCTACCTTTTCCTCATTGGTGTGCGAGTTTGCTTTTAGGTTTTGTGCGTTACCTAAAGCAAGCAAATGACGCAATTGGCCGCAGCTCCTCCTTGCAGCGGCCAGTTGCATCTGCGCTTCATTACCGCCCCAACACCTCAATCTACCATCACCCATTTCACCTACCTAAAGTGATTTATTAAACAATCAGTCGTTAAGGCTATTAGGAGGAAACATGTTTTTAATGCAACTTTACCCAACGCAAGACCTGCCAAGGTTCTTTGATTGGTGCTTGGAAAACGCAGAGGGATTTGAGGCCCAAGACTGTGATGAATCACTCCATTATTACAATGGTGATGTATTCGTCGGTGGGTTTGCTGGTGATACAGGAAGCCACTTTCTAGCTGATAACGAGGAAGCGGTACAACTTTTTCAGGCATATAAGCGTGAAGTGCAATTGACCCCACAAGAGGAGACTTTCTATGTGTGAACTGGACCTCCTCAAAGACCAATACGAAACGGTTTCTAAAGCTATCCGTACTGATGATTCTCTCAGCAAAGAGGAACGCAGCCAGCTAGCTCGCAAACTAAGTCACCTAAGTGATCGTATTGAACGCCTTGAAGTCGCATACGACTACTAGGTCACCATAGAGCAAGATAACTTCGGTTATCTTGCTTTTTTTCAGGTTGAAACAAAATCGAGTACAATAGAACCCAGAAACAAATTTCGCATTACAAGACGAGACGACACTCAAGGACAAACATGACACGCAGGATTTACCTTAAAGCTCTAACCCTACTGGCGATAGCGATAACCTTTTCAGGACCAACTTTCGCCCTTGAGCTCACTAAGGACAACCCAAGCACGCTGACTGGAACAAACTCAAGTGACTACACCATCGCGGGACTTAAACTTGGTATGACACATCAACAGGCGTGGGACACTCTGGACCAGAATGATTCCCTAGTCGGAATTAAAGACACTGCAAATCCATCAAGAATCTGGGTATACACACCAGATAAAGACGGAAACCACGGTCACTCCGCACTGTATTTGGTCTGGGAACCTGGCAACGCGAACATGAAAAGCATTACGGTATTTCAGGACTATCGCAGCCACATAACGCCAAACTTGCGACGCCTCCTGTCATTTGAAGCCATTGATAACAACTCTGCATTCAAGAAAGACTTTATTGGCTATTCAAACCGCTCAGAGGTAACACTCGACATTCCATCTACAGACCTAAAGCTCAAATCATACTACTACGACGATATCGGCCTTGAAATTATTGATAAGCACAGCTCAGAGGGTGATGAAGTGGTCTTTTCGATTTACCGATAGGTCTTTAAGATCCAAAAAGCGTACACACCTTGTATACGCTTTTTAGTTTCAAGGAATTGGCAGCAAGCCAATCACGCTACATATTGCTTACGTCGCTTACTATGATGCTTCCATGATTTAAAGGAGTCCATCACTAGCGATGGGTAGTCATCTCTCGGGTCGGGCAATCGAGAGCCTCGCGCCACACGTAACTTCAACGGATAATCACCGTACTCCACAAGGTCTAGACAGTACCTAGAGCGCTCTTGGCGGTTACTAAATTGCTTATGAACCACACTTCTAAGGTCGGGGAACTTAACTCGTAAACCTCTTCGGGACAGCACAATACGTCTGCGTTGAAACTGTGATTTTAATTTTCTCATTCAAAATACTCCCTTCTTACATCTCCCCTTAGTACGACCACCACTTCCCTCTCCATTAAAATGTTCAGTTTTTTTCGTCACCGTACTTTTTGTGAACACCAATGTCGTAGATGTATGTTTTTTATACTATTATTTGAGGGTGACAGGTATAACAAGGAATGATGCCAATGTACGACAGCTCACTTTTACCCCTTCTAGATATGACCTTTGAGGACGTGAATAAAAAGAAAGTTACACTTGATGAGCTTAAGTTCTACAAGTCATTCATTACCGATACAAATACCGAAATAGGCTCACTTTTACATTCATTGAGCGCACTTGATAAAGACCATTACTCACTTGAAAAGAAGAAGCGTAGAAACGCGGGTGAAGCGGATAAACTCTTTGCGCCAGACTTATCAAGAGTGAAAAGCTCAAAAAGAACACTCATTGAGCTCGCAACCCAGCCACAAGAAACTCAAGGGAATGAAGAGTTCAATATTCCCGAAAAGAACATTGGTTTCATACATCTGTACTGTGACAGTCCTATTCTTGAAAAGAAAATCAGAGAGCTCGCCGAACAGAACTGGGAAGCAAAACTCCGGCTCAAACACCGACTACCTCAATACATGCCCGGCGTCAGGGACAGAGCAACATTCACAAAGGAGTTTATTGGCAACCACCTTTACCAAACCTTTATCCGTAAAATCCCTCTTTGCCCACCAGATACATTACGACTGAGCTTTACCTGGAAGCGAAAGCAACTGGTGACCAACGCTATCCCTCCAGAAGAAGCTATCGACTACATAACCAAACATCCTGGGCAGTCCAGCGAAACTCAAATTCAGAAGAAAATCGCCACAGTTAGGGATGCAGACGCCGTCTTTGTTACTGGTACAGCAAGAATACATCCTGAATTCAGCGTTTGTTTTAAAACAGAGAACGGCACTGTTCGCCGGAATGGCAAAGCGCACTCCCCCCTTATTGTTCTATCGAGCAACACAGAACGCATCAAGTACAACGCACTTAGAAAACTAGAAATCGAAGAAGTTGAAGAAATAGAAAGGGAATACGCTCAGAAAATTAAACTGGAACGGCTGGTGGAGGGTTACCACTTCTATTCTAAAAGGAAACTCCAAAACAAGTCCGCTTAAGCGCTTTTGCGAATGAGTTCGCAGTGTATCGTTATTGCATCTACCCCAATGGAACGAGATATATTATGCAAAATACCCTACACACCACACTACTCGCACTGCTTGCTTTTCTTCTTACGGGCTGTGAAGTCGAAGAAGAGAAATCAGACTACATCTGTAAACAGGCGGAAAATCGCTACATCGACGGCGAGAATGGTTTTCGCACTGTAAGCATCTACGGTCTTGGGGGCAGCCTTATCGAAGTCGGCTACTCACATCAAGGTCAACTCGCAAACCACTCTGAATGTTCAGCAGCCAAGATTTCTGAATCCTCAGCCTCCACCCTCTTTGAGTGGTTTGAATATGGCAATGCAGTTGAAGTGGATGGCGTTAAAACTATTGAGTTCTTCAATAAGAACAATCTAGTGAATATCCTAGCAACTCGAATCGAAGCGACTGGTGTTGCGGATATGGAGTATTCAGAACGAGACGTTGAGTTTGATTCAAGCGCCCGCATCTCTAAGCGCGTATGGAATAATGAACTCCCAAGCATGATCGTAACCGCTGAGGATAATTTTGACGCTAAAGGCGAACAAAGAACTGAAGCCGTTATCGGTACCGTAACAAAAACAAAACTGTGGAACGAGAACACGCAACAATGGGACTGCTCTTACGTCACTACCAATGGCAATTTTGTTGATACCGGATGCCTAGACGAAACAGCGAACGACATCACATACGTTGGATTTCAATTAGACCTACAACCTTACTTTGATAGCCTTGCTGACTCCATTAAGTACGAAACCGAGCCAGAGTATCTATATGATGACCTAGATAGCTTCAAGTAATCCGCCCAGCGGCCTTGCAGGACACCTAGCAAGGTCGCTATTGCTCAACCATCCTTCGACCTCATCTGTCACTCCGCTTTTGGTACGCAACCTCACAACAGACACCCGCAAATCACCTTATGAAAACCTAAGTTTATTCGCGAGGCCAGTTAATTGAAAAGAGACAAATCTTTATTCGAGTTAGATACCTTCTACATCAACGACTTTAATGTAGATAATATTTTGACAAACATCTTGGTTGCCCATAAAGACCAGAAGATCCGTCACAATGCCCCTATCATCATCGACGTATCAAACGTGCTTGATCCTACACCGGCATTTAACGTTCTATCACTCAAGATCCAATTGAAGAAACACAGCATTCTACTCGCTGCTATTACCGGAACTAACGATATCGGGCTGATTGGTCGCGCCATCAAAAGCGGCGTTAGCTTCATTCCTAAAGCGCCTACCGATCATTAAGCAGTTTTGCTTGGCAGAACTGCATAACGGCCGACTATCGCTTCTAATCAAAATGCAAAAGCACCAAATCCCGAAGTCTTTTCGAGATTTGGCGCCCTCTCTCTTATACTTTCAGAACAAACCGAAATTGACTGGCGAGCCAAGAACATGATGAACTACGATTATCTGGATCAAGTAATTCGTGAAGTGAAAGACAATAACTTCGACAAATATGACGTACTTTCAACAGGCCAACGCCTTTACGTAATCCTTTCCTCCAATCGCTTTGATTTACTGGAAGAAGAAGGCACCACGATTGCCCAAGCCCTGAAATTTCTAGAGACCTCGGCTATCGATGAGATTTGGAAGCGCCACGCCTGATAACCTAACCGATCTCCCTGACCAATTCATTTCGCAACGATGGCGGCACACCCTTAATGGAAAGAGTATCAGTCTCTACATCATAAAAAACTCGCTCATTTAGCAATTCTTTATTAAAGACAATGCTCATTCCTCGAACTTTACCTTTAAACTGCGTCAGTTTGCGCATAACGTTTGCGTCGACCGGAAACTCTGGCTCAATATCATAGCCATTAGCCTGAATGTACTGACCCAAACCTTCCGCTGCATCATTCAATCCACTTAAAGAGACATCACCCTGCTCACCCGCCATCTCTTTACAGTACCGATGCACATCTCGATACACCTCATTACTCTCCGCCTCATCCAGAGATCCTTCAGCAACAAAATCTGACACAGCCTGTACGAGCATTAAATTCTGATTCTGAACATTTAAGCCAGGATAAGCCCCCAACGTATCTAGGAAGAAGTCACTTACAGCACGACCCGAACGACCCTTTGTATAACGAACGCCTCGAGGATGAGAACCCGTAGACTCCAGCATCGACAAATCAATGCAAGTAGCCACCGTAATGCGCTCCATATCCAAGTAATCGGTTGACTGTATACCTAAGTCCTCTCCCATCTTTAAGCTGTCACTCTGTGGGATCAGGGCAATCATGAGATATTCAGTAGCCAGGAAACGGTACTGCGCAAAGACAAGCACGCCTGCATCAGCAAAAGCATATTTCGACAACTCTGAAACTAACCTCCTCGATACATCGACACTAAACGCAGGAAAGCCACTCTCGCCTGCTCGAACTCGAGTCAGCAATTCCTTAAACTCACTATCAGACTTAAATTCACCAAATTTTGATGGCTTAGTGTTGAAGGTTCGGTGTAAACGAACAACTAGATCAACGGTCTTCGGGCACCACTCATCAAGAGCCTCTTCACGCACCCTCATCGCCAACTCACCGCTGTATTCATCTTTACTGAGCTGATGCGCAATAATTCCTGTTACTTTTACTGAGGTCACGTCAGTCCTTTCCTTTCTCGCAATAACTAAACTACGTCCGAGAGTAGAACCACAGCGATAACTTGTAAGCTAAATCGCCCATTTTTTAGAGACGTCTCGAAAAAGCAACCACTTAGAGTGCCCAAACTCAGGCAACCACTTACATTGCTGACCAAACCACCTAACCAATAAGCACCATGAATAACATCAATATCCCCGAGACTTTAAAATCACTAAGCATAGAGACATACAGATTCTTGATGCATGCGATATGTCGACAAAACGAAGACCATGCCCTCTTACTTGAAAGTGACTTAACTGCTGTCTTCCCCAACAGCAAGAACACCATTCTCGACGCCTATGCAGCCATAAGGGAACTAAGAGCAAACCCCATCACATCTCAAGAACCGACAACAGGATTCACCAGAGAACTTTGCTGGATATTATCAAACACAGTTGGCACCAATGACGGCCAAACCTACATGGAAATTTGCTTCCCCAACAAAACCGCTTCACTGTTTAACGCAATGAAAACCCATCACGCCAACCTACTTTAAAGTATGCTGGTGGATGCTTATGCAACTTTGATTTATATGACACCGAGGATTTTTTAACTTTCTGGATATTTTTTCTCTCGCAGTGGATATTCAAGCAATGCACCATCGAGTGCGATAAATATCCCTGCCTATCTGTTTTGACTAAATAGGTGCTAGCATATTCATGATCAATCGAACTACTAAGAAATGCTTATGAGTTGAAATTTCATCTAACTCACCTTCGTTAAAGATGTTTTTTAAGTGCATTACTATGTTTTCAGGTGTCGTATCAAACAACTCTGCCATCTGACCCTGAGTAAGCCAAACGCTGTCATTATGAACCTTTACCTCAACACTCCCTGCATCAGTCTCGAAGATTTCTACGTTAATTTTACCAATATCACTCAAGAGTTCACCCATCAACATTAATTTCCACACATGGATATGATAACACTAACATTCCAAGAACCGCCTCGCCTTTAGCGAACTATCTCTACTGATAAAATTTATCAGTTACGTTAGTATTAAAGGACACCCAAAATATGGATTTTGTCACCCTCGGAAGACCCCAAGCACCTATGGCGAAAGAACTCTCTATCTCCCACCAAGGGGAACTGCGCTCACTCTCCAACGCAGAAATCATCAATGCGTTTGAGCAAGACATCGCCATTGCAGAAAACTTTAGATCCCAGATTAAAAAGTTCTCTATCGACTTTATAGACATCGCCCCCTTCGTTGACCCAAGTCGCCCCGACTCAAAGCAAGCCCTTGAACTCTACGCCCAATACAATGCCATGCGCTCAAACTCAAGCGCTAACTCGCTTAAGTCTTTAATGCAGGTTTCAAAGCAATGGATTGAATTCAACTGCTCAATAGGGAACTTCCCCTTCCCTGGAAACCCAACTGTACTCGCCACCTACCTGCAGCGACTAGAAGCAGGCGGGGCAAAACTCGCAACGATAAAAGCGCATGTTAGCCAAATATCAAAACTACATAAGACACTCAACCTAGCAAACCCATGCCACTCTGAAATTGTGTCAAGCCATGTAGAACTTATCACTGAAGCGATGTTTGAAAGTGAAGACCCAAGAGCCGAAAGTAAACAGGCTTCACCATTTCGCCATGAGCACCTTAAGCTGGTAAAAGAACTTTACGAAGACAGAGACACCCTAGAGCACGCGCGCGACCTTGCCTTTCTATGCACCGCATACGCAACATCACTACGAAGCGAAGAACTCGCTCGAATAAAAGTGAAACACCTGACCTACAATGACGACCAATCATTGTCTCTAGAAAGATTCAAAGCAAAAAACAAGAAGGGAAACCTGCGCGGCCGTGAAATACCACACAGCTACGCCAAACACATAACACACTATTTCGAAATGGCTGAATTTGAGTCCACCGAAAACTATCTATTCGGCCCACTCTCCAAAAGCAAATCAAAAATAATAAAAAACGAGAGCCCTATATCAACCAAATCATTAAGCCGGATCTTTGAGCGAGCCTACCTAAATCTTAACCCCACACTAAAGAAACGAAAGGAAGTGCTTTCTACTCAGCTAGGCAAAGAAGCACCCAAAGCACTCTATGCCCCAAACCTCAACATCTGGACAGCGCACAGCGCACGCGTCGGCTCCGTGGTTGACGCATATGAAAACAGACGCAAACTCGGATTAACCGATGCCGATCTTATGGCCATGGGCGATTGGACCACTCTGCGAATGGTTATGATCTACACCCGTAACGCAAGAGAAAAAGAAACCGGTAACTCACGAAGACTTCAAATGCTTGAGCTCTAAACCTCAGGGCGACCACCTGGAAACAGAAAGGTGTTCGCCTCATCTAAGCTCATATCACTCTCTGGACACTTACCCTCATCATTAAATGCATACCACGCAACCACGTACATAGCCTCTTCAAATTTAGTCTCAAAATCTATTTTCTCAACAGCCACATTAGACCCCTTTAGCGATTACAACTCAGTGATAACGTAGTTACATGTCAACGCTTCCAAGGAAACAAACATGCAATTCTCCAGCGGCCTCAAAGATAGATTTGTAGAACAAGGCACTAAAGTCCTTGTCTATAGAAATCTTAATAAAGCCAATATGTTCAGCGTGAAATCCCTTGAAGGACAATTCAAAAATCTAGTGATCGGCCACTTCCAGTCACTACAACTGGAACCTTGCGATAACCTAGAGAGCATGATCAAACTATCAAAAGCAAGCCAAGCTCGCTGCAAACTTCAAGGCGTTCGCAATGTTCACCTAGGTATCACAGGCAGAATTACCAGCATCACAATCAAGGAACAACCAAACGTAGAAACTCGACTTACATACAATCCTTTCATCGATGAAGGGTTCAAATTCAAAACAAACAATAAGCCATGGAACGGCAACGCCTCCAAGGTCATCTTTCACGACAACGCTGCCTTCGCAATCAATAAGGACTAAACATCTATGAGCATCCAACCTGAGAATATTCAACGCCTAATCAAACTCTGCGATCAACATTGCATCATGCTGATGGAATCCATCTCTGAAACCCACATTCGTCGCTATGAGCAATTGACGCGGCTATACCAAGAGAACGGCGATAAAATTAAACTGCGCATTGAGGTACACAAATGGACCCGCAACGGTCTGCAAGCCGACATCTTTGACCTTCGCTTATCTAGAGGCCATTTCATTGCCCATGAACGCACTAGCCACTTTCAAGCAACAGTAAAGTATGCTCATCCCGGTGAACTGATCTCACAACTACTGTCGTGCCACCTAGTGTTTCCTGGGAAAGCATCTAAAAACGTCCTCATCTACAATCGTGCGCTGGTGGCTTACACTGAGGATGAAGAACTTAAATTCCAGTTCAGTGACGAACTGACCACTGGCGAACAAAGCTTTATTGAGGCCGTTATAATTCGTACATACGACGACTACGGCCGCATCTCAAATGATGTACTTCAGATCATCAATAAAATGGCAGCGAAAATTAACGTAGCCAGCTGTGATTAAGTCAGAAGCGATAACTGAAATCTGCACCAAATCCATCACTTGAGGGATAGATCATCACCGTAGTTTCCTTCGGTATATATGACTGAAAGAGCCGCGATGACTCTATCCCTATAACACAACCCAGGGCATCGTAGGCTAAATCATAGTTTGACCAACCGCCATAGCGACGCTCATCAATTGCTTCCTTCGCAAAACCAAAAGCCATACACACCGAGTAATCTACACCTCGGCTATTAACACCCATATCAGCAGCGATGTATGAAGCTCCAACTCCTATAACGGTCGAAAACCCTAAATGCAGGGCTTTATCTTTCTCAAATTTAAAACTCTCTGCATGAACAGGAAGAACGAACAACATCAGTAGCAAACATAGAACTCTCATACACACCTCTCTCAGTGTGTAGAGACTCACCCCTTAGTCAGCGATACTGTCCAACCAGAAATAAAACGCCCTACTATCGCCCACTTCGCAATCAGAGCCCAAATTTATAACACGACGATATATCTATCCCACTCATTAGCTCATATCAAACAGCAAGATTTGAAAGAGGCTATACACTATGAAACTCGAGAACATGAGTCATATCGATCAACTTTATGACTTGATCAACAACGAAGATATCGATGCGTTTTGGCATATTTTTGCGAATTTGTTCCCGAAGGGTAAGTTCATGCCCAAGCTCGATGAGATGACAAGCGATGAAAAGATTGAGAAAGCTTGGGACGTCCTAGGCCACTCAACAATGCTAGTGATTGAACTAGAGAAACGATTCTATGAAACAGCAGGTGAGGTTTCAGATAAGCAGGAGCTCGCATTTCCCGGTGAAATGGACGACTTTGAAGGCGAAGAACCTCTCGACTTCAGCGAAAATGACGAAAACGACTACGACGAAGATTACTGATCACCCAACAAAAACACAATGAACACAGAGAACGGCGCTATGCGTCGTTCTTGCTTTCTGTAAAAGAAAAAACCTGCGACCAAATGGCCACAGGCTTTGAGCGTTAAGCCGTTTCAATGCGCTTAACTGTGTCTGGAAATAACTTTCGGACACTACTCTTATTGATATCCCTTACGATCCCCTCGATTGGCATTAAGCCTTCCATGCCCCACAACCGCAGTTGTGTCGCCTGTTCAAAGTTATCGCTTTCTGTAATTGCATCGTACGCACCGGGCGACGGTGTCCAACCACCCTTCGCCAGCACCTTCAATGCCTCCAGTCGAGAATCAAAAAAGAGGTGATCATCAGGCCCAAACTGCGAGCATATAAATGAAATCATATACACGCCCTCATTAATATTCGCACTTGGAACTAAAGCACAAGCCTTTTTACCATCAGCTGAAATACACTCAAAGTATCCATCGGGATACGTCTTCGCATACTCAACCAACGCATAACTTAGATACTGTTCAAAAACAGCATCCCACTCATGAAAAGGCAAATACAAGACACCCACAAAATTCATGTAACAAGCTTGTTGATGAAGCCAAGTAAAAAAACCAGCTTCTGTATACAACTCACCATAACACAGGAAAGGGTCGCCAGATTCAAAACGAAATTCTTCCTTATAAACCTGATAAATCATCTTCATATCTCCGTTATATCCTTCAAATGCACTACTGCATTAGCTCTTAAAAACACGCCTAAGAGTGCGCAATGACCCAAGGGGCCATTATCTTTGAATCATACGAAGAAACTTGAGCCCGACTGTGCCGAAGCACAGTCAAACTCACTGAAATCATAAAGTCTGTAGCTGCACGTGGTGCAGAAAAAGGATCGAATGAAGCAACAGATTACCTGCCGCAACAACTGTGAGTGATACCACCACAAACCCAGATAGCGCTTCTCTAGAATGTATAAGTCCTTTATCGATACTTTCGTATCCCCCCATAAGAGGGTCACTCTATTTGTGATTCACTTCTTGATATGAATGATCTCACCACTGAGCTATGCAGTTATGCTCTTTTTATGCCCAATGAGAGCCCATACAAACCCTTCCCACTACTTACATGAGGTAGAACAAACACCACCAGCAACCAAAGGGGCTACGGTATGAAGAAGGCTTATAAAACGTACATTTTGTTTATTTCGGCATTTGCCATCTTAATCATCAGCTATCAACTAAAACCAACCACTGTCTTTCAAAAACTACCCGAAGGCATTGCTCTATCAGCAACATCTATTGTTGAACTCACACCTATAAGCAACGACTTAACGCTTTACGGACTATTACTCGCAAGCGACGAATCCGAGAACATCATTGCTCTATCTATTGGCAAAACAAATCTAAAACCTCAATTCTCTGCGGAATCAACAGCCGCAGCGGTACTACTAACATTCTCAGGCAACATGGGTGACATTGAAGTGACACCTAGATCTATTGCATACCTCAAAGAACGCGCCAGCGTAAAAGCATTGAGCGAGAAGCTCTACTCAGAAATAAGCATGAATAACGCATACCTACACGGATCTTCAATTTACTTAGAGCCCGTATTTTTGCGTGCTTATTTAGACGCCAGTCACCTAAGCACCAACTAAACTGAAAGCTAATTGGACGCGTTCAGGTGTCCAACTTTCAACATGAGGCACACCAACCTCGCGAGCTCGCTTAATTGCCACCTCTGCAGAAATGTTCTTGTGAGCCTGGCGGCGAAAGAACACTAATGCTTCAGAGACTAATGCACCGTCTGGCGCAGGAGTCATGGACGCTCGCTTTGCACGAGACACTGCATGGCGAATCAATCCCGCTAGCACCTCCGCATCAAAGTTAGTGCCATAGTTAATCACCATATTTCGGCCAACAGCTTTAGCTTTAACAGCAACTTTGGTACCTGCTTTCAAGTACACCATCGTTACCGAAACTCCATCGAGCTCACCTAGCAAACGGTGAGATTGGACGTGGGGATTATCCATTTGCACAAGGTACTGAACCAGCGCATGACGATCTTTCATTTCATTACTCATAAGTCCACTCCTACTTTTTTACTTCACAAAGCATCTGCTCAAGAACCGACGCATTAACGGTTAGTGTTTTTAGCGCAGCGTTGTAATTACCACCCAACACTTTATCTGCGAATCGATACGAACCCTTATCAACCTCGACCACCCCAGTTCGTACAGCCAACGTCAATACATCCACCTCAACCAATAAACGCGATAACCGCATAGGCAAAAGCACCGAATCGACCGCCCCTGGGCGAGTAAGTTGCGACTGAACTACAGACACATGACTTTGGGCCGAAATATGCTTGACCTGAGGTGATGAAGCTAACTTCAACTCAACACGAGACGACGACACTGATTTGATGTACTCACCACCTGGCGTTGCGGTGGTCATGATTCTATCTATCACAGAGGCGCCACCATCTTTGTTTTGAGCACCACCAAATACATCAACCACTCGACTACGAGACTGATTACAAAGAAGAACAGTAGCCTCCTTAGCCTGCAGTAAGGGACGAATGAATCGCAAAGCCAACGAAGACACTCGCGCAAGCTCCATGTCATTCTGGTCAAGATCCAAATCTCCGAATGCACCGATGGAAGCATCGGCATAAATCTTTTTCGGTACCAAGGAAGCAACACTGTCTATAACGACAAAGCCAACACCTGACTGAACGGCATGAAGAGTGATGTTAAAGGCCTCTTCTGCAGTGGACGGGGCAAAAACCTCCAGTGAATCAATATCAACACCATTTGCCGCGGCGACCTCTGGGGAATACTTTCCATCCGCATCGATATAGACACAAATCAAACCTGATTTTTGAGCATGAGAGATCGAACTATAAGCCAGCACCGTTTTACCTGATTGCGGAGGACCAAAAAGCTCGTGAAACTTACCTTTGACCCATCCACCGAGTAACTCATGATCTAAACTCGGAAAACCTGTTGGAATCACTTCATAATCAGAAGACGTTTTAACCACCAGACTAGAACCATATTTCTTTCTCAAGGAAGCCAATGCAGCCTCTTGCTGGTGAGTGTTTTTCTTTAATGTGGCACTTTGCATATCGCTACTCCTGTCTGTTTCCTATTTACAAGCTATCAGACAGGTTCATTCGCAAAAGCGTATTTGGAGGGGTAATTCGGGTTTTTTTGAAATTATTTTTTCACGAACAAAAACAGCGAGTAAGACAACCTTAATTGCCAAACTCGCTGAAAAACTAAATGAAATGCCGGAGCTAGAACTCAGAACTCCGTATGAATAAACACTGGGGCACCTTCTACAAATGCTGAGTTGCAGTTGTAATAGAAGTATTCGATGGCCTCCTCATGACTCATACCATCCTTAACCAATATATCGATACAACGCTCAATTGAATAAACCACACGCGGATCGTAACCATGCGCAATGCAATCGGAGATCCCTAGTATCGCCCCCTCAAAACCATCAGCAGTAAGCACACTTAGATCACGCTCCAGGCAGTAATCATGAATGTCTTTATTAGAAATCATAAGCTGTGACACCCTTCTTCTTTAATGTCACCTAGCTATGCAAGACCTACTGATACCACCAGCATGTTGCGAAACTAATCTTTTGATTGATCAACGAAAAACATCAACGTCATTAGCCACAAGAATAAAAACCAACTTAAAGTCACGCTCGACACGGCTGCAACTATTCAGAGAACTCAATAATAAATTGGATAGTAAAAAATGATAAAGAGAATAGCGATTACTGGACTTGCGTTTGGTTTAGCCGGTTGTGTATCGGTGGAGAACACAACACACGTAAGCGCCACCAACATCAGCGACGTACACACACCACTTACACGGTACGTGCAAGCTGACAATCTTCCTTTCTGCATTAAACATACGGAAGTTATTACTGGAAACATCGAGTCGGCCGTAACAACAGAGCACTTCACTTATATGAAAAATCGAACGGAGTCATTTCAGATCCCCGTCAGGAATTTCACAGCAGAGGTAATCATGTGCGGAGAGGTGGGTGATAACCCTTTGTTTGACTATATTGGTCAGGGCTCTCTTCCGATTCAAGGAACCTTATCGTACCACCTAGCTGAGTTTGAACGAGATTACACGTTACTAAAAGCTGATGATGCAAAGTTGGAAGTATTTGACCCTAGTGATCTTGACGAGAACACAACCATCATAGGTTACGTTGGAGAGCTCTACGGGGAGACCGTGCTTGAAAAAGAAGCCATTAAGTTTAGTGAATACGAACTTGGGCAAATGATCTACTTCAACCCTAAAAGTATGACTTGCTCATACAAAGGCATCGTTGATAACGAAATCATTGCGGCGCACTTAAATTGTAAAGCAATCGAATATGGCGATGATCCTAGTTACATCCACAGCAAACAGAATCGAAAGTTCAGCACTTTAACGTTTAGCCGATAAACAATCATGCCATTGATGTTCGACGCATCAATGGCCTTTAACTAACGCTGGGCGCAACGAGATTGAGTCTTCTTGAACCTCGCAATTGTAAACACTTAGATAGAAGTGCGAATTTAGTGCAGAGCATACAAAATCTTTCTGAGAGAACTCATGAGCTAACCGACCAATAACATCCACATGAGAATCGACAGTCGGAACAACAATGATCCCACCTTCATCTAACAGTCTGTGCAGTGAAAACTTGTCGTTAAAGTTAACAGCGTCAACACCACAACTTTTCCAAAAGCGGCGTAATGGTTCATAACCATGCAACCCAACCTCTGGAAACACGCATAGGTGGCCGCTACCAGGATAAGCCCTCTCCAACTCATGACAAAGCGGAACCAGACAGTCTAAGTCATCAACTAAGATAATTAGTGGGCTAACCAATTCAGCATCACCAACCCAACGAAGCGGCCTTCGCTCCCAAGGGTTCACCGCAGAGTAAAGAGCACCTGATGGCGCCCCACCAAAAGCTAGTCGACCAAGAAGCGCACCACCAATACACTGCAAAAACCCCAACCTTTGACGGCGCAACGCGAACCTAAGGGATGAAACCAAAATCTCTATCAACACAAAACTAGCATCCTACCAAGGTATAACCATACGCAGACTTGTTATTACCATTGAGCAAAGCCGACAAAGCCGACTGACTACAACCTATAACCTCTATCAACTCAGAGCGTGTACCAGTAACAATCCGACCCGACTCGTGCCTTAAGCGGATTAACTTGCTACGCGGTGTAGAATATCTACGCTCTACGACCCCTTTCACAACCCATCCTTTCATAGATTTAACTCTGCCTGTTAACAGCGCACAAACACCAGAATACGAACCACCAGTCAACCTAGATAACTCCATTCGAGTACCTGATATTTCACGGCCTAAACCGTTAACTAGGTGAAACTGATCCTTCGAGTAAACCATCTACCTCATTCCTTCGGTTACTTAAAACCAAGACAGTGTGTAACAACACATAAGAGATTACTAATGCACTTCAAATTTTATGGAGACGTCTCGCAAATTTTGCCGTCGGGCATTTGGTAATCCATTCGATTGTTCAATTCTTGTAGACCACTCTGTATAGTGAGCGCCCTATTTAACTGGCTTTTGTGATTAAAAGCTTGTTGGTGTGGTGATTGTTTGTTCAGGTAGTAAATTGCAGTATGTCGTATTTTCGCAGTGGTATTTTCGTGATAATTTTCAGCCCCATATATATTGCCGGATGCAAATCCACCCAATTGCCATTCGATGCGGAACACGCAAATACACTCAATACCCCCAAACGCACCGTGCAAGTAATCAATATTTGGGAGCCAACTCGAACCGCTTTTGATGATTCACATACATTAGACCACGAGTATGTAGATTGGGCGCCGCAACAAGAGCGCTTTACCCCTACAGATCGCTCAGCATTCATTGAGAACGGGGAATTATTTGTCGATTGGCGAAGCTGAAAAAAGTAAAGCCCACATAAATATGCGGGCTTCAATGCTTAGTAGTAAGCTAATTGTGCTTTGCGTATCTCAGACCATGCAGCGAAACTTTCATCACCGCCATCAGATGACTTAACGAGCTTTCCACCCTTGAGTGAAAAAAAATACTCCAGGACAGCCATTCTCAAGCGAGAACCTACCACCCCTTTTGCCAAGCCACTAAACAGGTCGTCAACATTAACCGCGGCATAAACATCAACGTATAGCATATCCACTTCAAGCCAAGAACACTCATCATAGATAGACAACCCCAAATCATGATGCTCCATGACCTCAGACTCATCAACCATCAAATGGTACGCTCCAGTCTTGCGTTTACTACACAGACGTTCCACACCAAGATTCCACTGACGCACGAACTCTTGCGGAGCATCCTGAAACAAATCATTCCAATACTCGTAAAGTGAAGGACAATCGGCTTCTCCTCGCTTCAATTCAGCGACTTCATCAGCGACGATTCGAAGCTTTCGCTCCCAACCTATCCAACTCATTTCAGATTTCACCTTCTCCGAGGAAAAAACCGGACGAGTCCTCATCGCATCCATAGTTACATCAACGCCATACATCTTAACCAACAAGGAACGAGCCTTCGATGATGCCTTTGGACACGTATCGCCCTGGCCCAGCAGGTGAACCTTAGTCACAACAGGTAACTTATCATCACCCGTCAAAGACAGTATTGACTCTATCTCAGCCTCACTAAGGTCAACGTTAAAGTTGTCTCTAGTAGGTAAGCCGATACGAAGATCAAGACCCTGCAACGAATCCATACAGACCTTTAGCCTTTGCTGAATATCATCAGTTGGATCAGCTTTTCGATGAACCGGTAGTATCCACTGCACACCCATAGCACCCATATCCTTCACCATGCTAGAGTATTTTCGCACTAACGACACAGCTTCGGTAGGATTCGTCGAGTCCGGAATAACAAAACTGAAATTTCTAATCACATCAGTTAATGCAATACCATCGTAAACATCAGCCATTGGGGTCGTCATATAACCTTGACCCACAACGTAGACACCAGAATCAGATTCATCATCACCACGAAGCAACCGATCTTGAGTTGACTGAGTAGATGAATTACCATCACGAGCCAGCTCATAATAACATTCAACTATCGTACCAAGTAGATCTCGGTACTGCTGCATCATCTTATCAGTATCAATCGACTCGCCATTCTTCATCATTGACGCGAAACCATTATCTACGAGAACCCGGACTTTGCAGGCCGCGTGCACCAAACTTTTGATAATCTCTCGATTACCGTCCATGTGATACAAACTCGTACAGATACTTTGGCCACCACCAAGATATCCCAGCAACTCATTTTGATTGCTTGCGACACCCGAGCGATAGTAAGAGCACTCCAACTTTTTTCCGGCTGAATCATAGATTCGACGAAATCGAGACTTAAGAACCCCATTCCCGCGGTGACCGTGACTCATATAGAGACCGGACATCAGACATTTAATCTTCTGTCCTTCGGCATCATTGAGAAGCAACTTGAATGTATCACGATAAAGCGCACTCATAAGCACATACACTTCCTGATCCTTCACTACATCCTTCAGTCGCTTTTGAGCATGCTCCCTCGCTTGCGCAACGAACTTACTCTGATCAACATCAGACATTTTCAGGTTGTAACTAAATATACCTTCGTCCGCATGAACCAAGCCATATTTCGCGCTTAGTATAAAGACGTTAAAACGTTCAGTTACATCCGGATACGAGGCCTTAAGGAACTTATACATATCACCCATATACAAGTCATATGCCTTCTTAAATCCCTCACACTTACTATCAGAACACCCAATTATTAGCACTGGTCGCTCTGATACCGCTGGCTTTCGGTACGGCTTTATCGACACCTCACAAGCTGACTCCAACTCTTCAAACCACATTTGCTCAAACATTATTTCTCTCCATAATCCCTTTAACGGGCAGTTAAAACGGTGCGAAATACACCATCTTCTGGGGGGAGTACGCTCAAGACTCGCCCTGGATTTTCATCTATGGACGTAAATAAAAACGCCGACATACACTTTGTGTACATCGACGCTCCATTGTTGCCTGTAGGACTTATTCTGCTTTTTCAGACGCGATTTTTGCAGCCTTTCGCTCTCTATACGCTTTACGCTCACGACGCTTCTTTTCTTTTCGTCGCTGCTCTCGCTCAGCAATAGTATCCTCAATGTAACTCAACAGAACCTCATCTGGCATGTAGGGCAAGACGCCCGAGTGCTCTTGTTTTAGACGCACCAGCCGATCGTGATGGACTTGCGCCACGTAATATCTTTGATCAGTAGTAATAGGTGAGTGTTCGACACCATCTAAGTCGTATCGCACGTCAAACTCAAACAAGTTTGTTAGGTAATGAGTAGAATTAAAATGACGCTCAATAAAAACGCCTGCCTCACGTTGTGAGAACCCTTTTGAGACTAATTTAGTCTTAATGTCATCACCAACCCCATTATAAAGCGGCAATCGTTCTTCTAGCGCAGGGATAATTTCATACGCTAAATCTCTGAGTTCTCGTGCAGGGCGCACTTTGTTTCGTCTAAATTTTATGTTTGCCTTTTTCATGTTTTCAGCCTTGGTCTACATACCTAATATTATCTAATGATTGAGGTATGACGCGAGATCCAAGACTGATTCATAGAAGTGATTTGTATTTGGACTGACTATTTAATCCACAACATCCATACAGGTTACTTTACTTGCCTGTGGATAACTTTCTAGCTCTAACTAACGCACGCCATGCATGTAGCTTTTCGAGTCTAGCCACTAAAGTAGCGCCGAGTGATTTAGATGTGTAGCGATCATGCTGATAGTTCAACCATCGACCAATAGCTTGTCCCTCATACCTAGTCTTAGACGTAGTCGTCAACCTAGGCTCTTCAGCTTCACACCTCACAAGAGATGCGTACATTTCATCCCACTTCCTCTGCTTTGGATCAAATGCAAAGTTAATGGCATCCAGTCGCTCCAGGGCTTTTGGCGGAATCCTTAAACCTCTCAGCCAATAATTGCGGATCGTTTTGACAGACTCCCACAATGGAAAGTCGTTGTACATCGTACCCGGAGCAATCAAAGTGGTCCCGTTCTCTGCGCAATAAGACTCTATAGCACTAAGAGCTTCTTCTCGAAAAGGTGACTGGGCCTTTACTACTACCCTTAAACCCAATCCCCTTAATTCAGAAAGAACATCATCAGGAACAGACTCACCACCCCGAACCCGCTGCAACCAAGCTCCCAAACTAAAACCTTTGTACCTCGTGTCTCTACGAAGATTTTTGTTACCATGCTCCGCAACGTACCTTCGAGCCAAATCCAACCAGCCATAAGCACCATCAGACAAGTGAGACAATGACTCCAATAACGCACTCAAACCAATATTCCCTGTTACGAAATCTGGCAACTTAGGGATCGTCTCTGATAAACCATATCGTGCACGCTCCGCCATCCAATCAGAAGCCGACTGACGACAAGAATCCTCAAAGACCCTAGCACCTAGCTGTTCAATGTTACTCACAAAGTCAAATATCAGCGGTCTAACCTCAGTTCCAGCACTTAAACACCGCCCTATCTGCTGTAAATACAAGTTTGCAGACCTAGTTCTCCTAAGCAATATCACTGAACTTACACCACTGATATGAACACCCTCATTCACCATGCCAACGGAAAACAACAACTTAACCTGGTTGCAGGAAGATGACTTACTAAACTCAGCATACTGTTTTCGATTGACTGCAGTTGAGAAACCGGTATGCATAGAATAATCATCAATCACGAGGTGCTGATGCCTTTCCCTTGATATTCTCCTAAACCAACCCCTAACCATTTCTACTGAAGATTCAAGATGCTCAATATCCTCGCAAAACACTACGTACTTGCCTGATACATCTTTCGCAACGCTCGCTATCAAAGAAGCTACACCCGACTCCCTCTCCCACTTAGATACCAACAACCCTGCTTCATTGCACCGCCTCTTCTTCTCTACCTCCGACATCTTCACTAAACCATTAATTTTGTCGGTATATTTTTCGACGACGCTATCCAAGTCATAAACACCGGTAATATAAGTCGGCTCTGGAAGAACACCTCGTACAATCGCATCACTGAGCGAGAGCTCAGTTGCTTCAACATCAAAGAGCAACGCTCGCATATCTCTGGCGCCATCAAGGTGACGAACCGGTGTAGCTGTGACACCAAACAGAAACACTGACTGATGCTTCAGCATCAAACGCCTAAATGCATCTCCCCAGACATCCGAACCTAAACGGTGGTACTCATCAACAATTATAATGTCATAGTAATCTTCATCGATTGAACTCGCCCATCTCGGCATGGACTGATAGGTTCTTGCATCGACATGACTAGAATGAAGCATCCTCAGTTGCTGCGCATTAATATAGGTACTAGGGGACAGAAATAGAATGCGCGCATCAGGATTGTCATTCATCAACTGTGCAACTAGAAAACGCTTGCCAGTACCCGTTGCCTGAGTAACACATATTCGGTTATGCGCCTCCCTTAGGGCCAACACTTGATTATACGTCTGACGGTTATAACCGAAGAGATCCAAGGTACCCTTACTTGGCTTTCCACACTTATAGTCCCTCACATAAGCCTGCAAATCAGACCAAGAAAGGAGACTTATATTGAAACGTTGCAATGACAACGGATTAAGGACTTCTTTTACAGACTTCACGTACCCGTTCATTGAAATAATTTCAAACTGGTTACATGAGTAGCGAACACTTCCTTGCTCTTCAAACTTAATCAATTCACATCTTACCTGGTCGTAAGTTAGTGGCTTATTAAAGTTTTTTACCTGAACAATCTTAATAGGGGTTTCGGAGGTTCTAGAAGAGTAAACCAACAGATCTGCACCAGCATCACCACGCCCACCATTTACATCGACGTAATAACCAGCTGATTGATAGATTAACGCCACAAAATGCTCAAATGCACCCCCTTTCTGATTAACAGGCAAAGAGGAAAGGCAACCCTTAATCACTTCAGGGTTTTGATTATTTTCTAGGGTGAGATTATGTAAAAAATTACTATCCATTTTCTGTATTTCTACTGGAGAACCAGCAGTGATATAGAAATGACACTTTTTGTGTTTTTATGTTTCGCTTCTTTTTTGCTTCGACACCTCATTCCATTTCAATGTACCGACATTACGCTAGAGCAACATAACCTCACAGATGGTAATCCTGACGTAATCCTTTCACCTAGAAAACTTGGAGCTCCAAATGAACAGAAAACTAGATACGTTTTTCGCCATCTTAATTAGCCTAATGGTTGGATGTGCGGTTACTGGATACTTTATTCACATTACAAATTACAACGAAAGAGTTGCAGATATTCTTGGTTGGATAGCAATCATTGGGATTCCCATTAGCATGGCATGCGCAATCACTGTCGACTACCTCGGCGACAAGAACTAATCAATGTCATCGAGACCTCATGCAACCTTCAAAAGAAAATAGAAAGCCCCAATTAATCACTATGATTTCATTAGGGCTTTTTTGCTAGTCGATACGCAAGCACTTCTGAGTTTGATTTAATCGGGCCTGTCTACATTCCCGATAAACCCCCACCATTGCTACCAATAACGCACAGACAACCATTTGTTTTGCGTAGGCTGAATGCTGATTTGCCATGCCAACACCGTCTAAGCCACCAAGATGGATAGCCACGCCAGCATGCAATAGAGCCAGAAGCAGAAAGGCATAACCCAGAACCACTACCAATGTATCGTTTAATCTCTGAATATTAACCTTCAACTTACTTATCCTCACTCAAGATCATTTCTACTGATGTTGCTATATGGACAATTATTCCACCCATAGCGACCCCAACAGCTGCATAGCTAATAAAGAAACTCTGGTATCCCAAAATTTCCACACCAACCCCTAATATCAACAACGAAATTGCTATCGCAATAGAGCCCATTACAACACCACTTACATTATTCACAATTACGCCTCCTAACCCGACCAAAGTCGGTATATCCAACCATTATTGGCTTCGGCTTTAGTAAGCAAACAAGGCAAATTATCAGTCTGTGTTACAGCAACATAGAATCGCATCTCACTCATTTGAGAGACATCACGCAAAGCACCTCGTTTTTACACTAACAAAGGGCGAGACAATGTAATTTGAGGTGGCATTTAATTAACTATTGGAACCCTACATGCTACAGCTAACCGCCATTGCGATATTTGTATTTCTCTGTATCTGCATCATTCTTTCTTGCATCAAAACAGTTCCACAAGGGAGCAACTGGACCGTCGAGCGCTTCGGTCGTTACACCCACACACTAAGACCTGGGCTCAATTTCATCACACCTTTCATTGATCAAATCGGCAACAAAATCAACATCATGGAACGCGTTTTAGATATTCCTGCACAAGAAGTTATCTCAAAAGACAACGCTAACGTTTCAATAGACGCTGTGTGCTTCGTGCAGGTATTTGACGCTGCAAAAGCAGCGTATGAGATTACTGATTTAGAGCAGGCAATACGAAACCTAACCCTGACTTCGATCAGAACCGTACTTGGCTCTATGGAGTTAGATGCGATGCTCTCGCAAAGGGATACAATCAACACCAAATTACTGGCCACAATTGACGAAGCAACAAATCAGTGGGGCGTAAAGATTTGTCGCGTTGAGATCAAGGATGTTCAACCACCTAAGGACCTCACAGACGCTATGAACGCACAGATGAAAGCTGAGCGTCAGAAACGTAGTGAAATCTTAGAAGCTGAAGGCGTAAGACAAGCTAAAATCCTTCGCGCAGAAGGTCAAAAGCAATCTGAGATCTTAAAAGCAGAAGGTGAAAAACAATCGGCCATTTTGCAATCTGAAGCTCGCGAACGCCAAGCAGAAGCCGAAGCAAAAGCGACACAAATGGTCTCAGACGCCATCTCGGCGGGCGACATGCAAGCTGTGAATTACTTCATCGCGCAAGGCTACACAGAAGCACTGAAGTCAATTGGCACTGCAGAGAACAGCAAAATGATCATGCTACCTCTAGAAGCGTCAGGCCTAATGGGTTCTATTGCGGGCGTCGCAGAAATGTTTAGTCAAAAATCAGGGCAATAACATGATTGAGTATCTATCAGAACTGTCTCTCTGGTTTTGGTTCGCTTTTGGCTTAATTATGCTAATTGGAGAGTGCATCGCCCCACTTGGCTACCTACTCTGGCTTGGTATTTCCGCTCTTTTGGTCGCGGGGATAACTGCTGTTGGCGGACTGCCTTGGCAAGCGCATTGGGTTATCTTCGGGTGCCTATCCGTACTTTCAGCTGTTGGTGTTTGGCTAAACCAAGCGGGCACCAACGAAGAAGCAGGTAACAATCTCAACAACCCAAGCGACAATCTAATTGGTAAGGTTGCTACCGTTGAGTCTGACACCAAGGCTGGAAAGTTCAGACTGTCTTTAGGGCACAGCTGCTATGGCGCAGTAACGCACCAAGACATTAAAGCCGGTACAGCTGTTGAAGTTATTAGCGTTGACGGCATCATCGTGACCGTTCAACCAAAGTAGCATTTGAATTATTTAAGCAGAACTCGCCTCTTACACCTCGAGCGTGAGTTTTGCTTCCTTTACCGGCCTTGCTTGCCTCAAAGACAACCCCCTAGCCTTTAGTATCCGCCTAAACACTGTAGGACTGATACCTTTTATAGCTATCATCTCCGCTGCATCATCCCGATTACCATCACTCGAGATCATTCTCGATACCATAATTTTGAATACGATAAAGCCTGCACCTTGGTACGCTTCAACCAAGTCTTTTTCAAAGGAGTTTGTCGCGATAACGGGTACCGACACAGACTCAAGAATAGAAAGAAGCCGCAACTGATCTTCAAACGTGAACGGCACACCAGAGTATGTAGTGAACGTCTTGTAGTATGGCGGATCAACAAAGAGTAGCGAGTCAGACGACACCGACTCAAAGACATGATGAAAATCACCACTAATAAAATCACACCTTTTAAACAGGTCTTGATAGGCTGAGAAATCAGAAAGTACAAATGGCTTTTTATACTTCCCATATGGCACATTGAAATGGCCTCGCTTCTGATTGAACCGCATTAGCCCATTAAAGCAATGGCGATTCAGATAGTAGAGTAATTGTGCCGATTCAAGGGACTCGAACTCCCCACTATCGATTAACTCATTAAATCGTGCCCTATTGAACAGAAACACTTGAGCAGAATTCTCGGCATTAATTCGCCCGAGGTTGAAGTCAGCAAACCCTATTTGTCGATACAGATTTATCAGATGAACATTACTATCGTTAAGGGTTGCGCGCTCTGGCTGAACAGCCATGAAGACAGAACCAGCACCACAAAACGGCTCTATCAGATGACCACACTGTAAATGACGATAGACATCAGCCACAGCATCAGCAAGCCACCTCTTTCCCCCCACGTATTTCAAAAACGGCCTTATCTTCACGATACTAAAATCCACAACCCAAGTAATATATAACCATTATACGGGCGCCAATCGACCGCAAAAACTAGACTAACTTCAATCTCTTAGACCTAGTCTTATTAGCCTCGAAAAAACAGAGATGGGTCGCAAAGCAAGAACTCTGCGACCCATCTCCAATTCTACTTAACGCTTACGATTGTTTGTCTTATGCCAATCGCCAATTTTATGCGCTTCACCATCAGCAGTTACAGCTACGTCTAACGTAACACGCTCACTTCGGATATGTTGTCGATCATCTTGACCTGTTTTACCTAAACCACCAGCCATAACACCTGTGGATGCCAACACCGTCGCCAACACCAAACCATTCACAAATTTCATTTTTCAAAACCCCAGTATCTAATATAAACACCAGTGTTATTGAAGTTGTGCAATCAACATCTCTGATGTTGCGTTATTATACTGACCAATCTGCTACTTGGATTTGAATGTTAATCAACCACACGGATCTTCTTCGGATGGAACGAAGCTATCCCACTCAATAACATACTTATAAGTAAAATAGCGATGATCCTCATTGCCAAATAGAGAACCTACAGGCCGAATAAAAAAATCAGATCCGGCAGGCATAACATCCATTGTCGGACCTTCCTCAGTGACATATTGGTAATCCCAAACCATGTTTGATACAACAACCTCATACTCATCACTCAGATACTCACTAGAACACCCTGAGTAGTATTGCGGCCAATTGTGGCTGAATCGATATCTAAGAGCGATAGAATTAGGAGTCGATGAATTGACAGAATTCAACATAGAATTTATATAGGGAGTAACAGTTGCATTACTGTTGTTGACTTTGAGATTCCATATACTAGTCACACCATAATAAGGGCCGTACGATACCCACGACGGCTTTTCATCCGCATTATACCTAACCCGCAACCATGTATTTGAATACCGACTCCAGTCCACCTCAATCTCAAACCGCCCACCTTCCTCCTGTGGAGTCGAGGATGTCGAATTTTGCCCACCATCCGTATTTAAATCTTCCGGCGATACTGGTACGAACCCGACATTATCCTTCACTCCACCAATAACATTTAGGTAGTCTGGCGATGCGTAAGCACCCAATGAAACCAGAGCACAGACCCCAATTACAACTGCATTTTTCATTAGCCTTTCCCGTTTAGCTCTACTGTTGCCCTTACTAGGACAAATACACAGCAAGTAAAGATGCAGTTGCACCAAGAAAGAGGTATAAAAAAAGCGACATACCCAATGGATATGTCGCTTAATAGCTAAGATGATGAATTCATTAAGGCATTTGGTTTCGAACCTGAACCAGCACCTTTTCAAAACTCAGATTTCTACCTGATACCTGCCCAATCATCTGAAGCAGCGCTTGCTTATCTTGCGCTTCTAGAATGACCCTTAACTGTGACGCCAATTCCTCATATAAGAGGCACTCAGTCTTATCAACTCGGGTCAAATATGTATCAATTTTATTCAAATCATCACTCCTAAAATGCATCAGTCGGCGCAAAATTACCTGCACCATGGTCTTTAGCGACCCACTCGCCCTGACTTAAACGCCACCATTCAGTGCACCATAGATGTAACGGCTCACTAATATTTCGGTCTAAATCCTCAAGATCAATCTCTTGACCACATTCTGCACACTTTGCCATTCCTAAAACCTCGCTATAGGTAACATCAAAAGCCAACCATTTGGCCATCGCTTTCCTTATGCAAAGCCCTCAGTAACTCAAAGTGTGTTGATGATTTTTTAACGCAACTCCGTCAAAATTTGCAAACAACAAAGTTTCAGCGAATTGCAGATACCGCTAGACTTACATGAACCACCAGTCTCTCAAAGGTACTTCATGGAAATAATCATCCAGGCATTCGGAGTTGAATTCTCCCTCAATACAGAAAACAAAAATATCATAGATGGTTGCAAAGACTCATATCACATTTTTTATAACGACCTTGACCATCCTTGCCCCGCCTATGCTACAGCCGCGCTAATGAAACTAAGCGAGGAATTCGATAGTCGAATCCAGTCAGGAGATCTACCAGATCCCGGAGACGTCATGGTCAACCTATCTATACTCGCTGGATGGCTGCTTGAGTCAGATGCGAAGTTAGCAGACGGTCGAGTATACGCTTTTCCTGATTTTGTCCATGCGAACAAAAAGCTATTCCACGCCGAACCTAAACCCACTAAGTCACTTATCATAACGATGCCTGGTTTCAGCACTCAAATTCACCTACAAACAGGTCCACTCGATCACATTGACCACTGGGACCCCCTCCAAGAAGCCATAAATGAAGGTGATTGTTTACACTGCATCATAAGAGACGTCAGAAACAAACTCCTGTCATTACTTATCGATGTCGATCCGATGGAGATAGTTAATATTGACGATACATACCTAGCATCTTTTATCTATTGGGTAGCCTTAAAGACGAAGTGCATTGATAAAGAGTCGAACAGAATTGAACTCCATGAGTTTTTGGATAAAGCCAACCTGCTCATAAGCGTTGATACTGGCGGGGCATGTATCCACTAACACATTAGCCAGAAGTCCTAGGTTGTTTTTTGCTCCAGCCTAGGACCATCGATTCTTCCTATCCGATTTCCCACCCCCCTTATCCATAAACGCTTTGCTGCGATAACTAGACTTTAGCGACTATTGTCTAGTGGTAGCATTAATACATCCGCAATAAGGAGCAGTTCACTTATTACATCGAGAACCAATCGGGGTGAAGGGAATATATATATAGGATTGAGAGTCGTGGGTCACATCGCAATATTAGTGTCGACGAATCACTTCCCATCAATATAGAAGTACAATCAAAGCAGATTGATATAAAACGCTGGTTTTGTGTGGTTAATCTGAATCTTTCACCCAGTATAACTCTGTGATATAACAATGAACTCTAGGTAAGAATTCATGTTTTTAATTCCAAATTATAAACGAATATCCTACTGTAGAACCTTACGGATATAGTGGCAGAGGCCAGAATAAGACCAGTTCTCTATTGAGAAGTTATATTCTTACGTCACAAACTTGGTCTTTGTAATTTAAATAGAATGTCTATTAGTAACGGAGTACACAATGAAAAAATCACTTATTGCAACATCCCTGCTAGCAACCACACTCCTTTCTGGGTGTGGCGAAGGGGACGGCTACGTCGATGGCGTTTTTTCAAACGAGTTTAACGTAAATACATGAACAAACCTGCTGTTGAAGCTGGTACTTTCCAGATCAAAACCACAGCCGATGGTAAAGCAACACTAATAAAAGGGAACATTAGTGATGTATACTCTCACCATGACGGGCAAATAATAAATGCATATAAAGTCGTCAAAGATCCAAAACCAATTTACGGGGACACTCGTGTTACGAAGTTTGAGTATACGTTCTTCAACACCGCCACCCCAAGACGCAAGTTATTATATATTACTTACATGAAAACCCCCGAAGTATCAGACGATTTCTACTATTATGGCTTTGGTGGGCTCCGTTACACACTCACCGAAGACTGATAGCACCTTGAGAGTCTCCTAGGAGACTCTCAACCTACCCATAAGCCCTGATACTGGTGGGGCGCGCATCCACTAACCCACTAGCCAGAACTCCTAGGTTGTTCTTTCTTCCAACCTAGGACCATCGATTCTTTCTGTTTCGCTTCCTATCTGATTTCCGGCTTTTCCCTCGATCAACGCTTTGTATCACCCCACAAACTTTTCCATAGTCCACATGGCCGACCGTACCAACATTAACTGAACGCCGTTTCATGCCTACTTCTTTTGCAAGGGACAAACCTGGACCACCACCCACTACCACAAGTCGATCACAACCTTCAGACAAACAAACCACCACTGCTAAGTAGAATCAAAAAAGGCCGATACAGAAGTATCGACCTTGAGCTACGTGAAATTTTAACTAGAAGCGGTATTTGTAACCAACTTCGATTGCGTTATCGCGCTTACCAAACCAGTCATAACCGCCGTTATTCTCTGATTTATGGCTGCTCTTCTTAAGCTCTTGCTTAATTTTGTACTTACCGTAGAACGAGTGCGCTCGTGCATTTGGCAGACGGTACTCAGCGCTGAATTCATTCTCGATTGCGCTTGATTTGTTGTTATCAAACACTGATACATCTTCATCAACTAACTTATTTAAGTAGATGAAATCCCAAACAAACGTGAAATCAGACCATTGATACGTCAACCAGTGGTCAACACGAAGTTCCTTGTTGTAGGTATCCGAGTCACAACCACCACGAACACCATCACCACTTACTTCACTACAAGAGCTATTGTCCTTCATGCGAGCGATGTTTTCACTTACACGAACGCGAACTTTAGATTGTAGGTCACGCGTATAACGGTAACCGGCGTACACGCCGTAGCGTAGGTTTTTAGCTTCTTCTTTTAACTGAAAATCAAGAACAGTACCAAGTTGCCACTCACGACGGTCACCCCAACGGTGTTGATAATCGGTCTTGAATGTCATTTCATACTGATCAGGCTGATAACCTGCTTTACGCTCACGTTCAGTTTCGCTACGTTCGATCTGCCATGCGTTTTCAAAACCCAATTGCAAACCATTGTCCATGCGGTGAGAAAGCTCTAGCTTTGGACGGTCTGTACGGCCATCAAGCAGCTTGTGCTCGTATTTCACTGTCATTGTTGCGGCGAACGCAGAACCACTTGCCAGCGTCATGATCGCTGCAGCTAATAGTGTTTTTTTCATCTTCTTTGAATCTCTATATTTTGTATGAAGTTGGAACAGCAGACACACACTTACTGTGCGCCTGCTTATTCAGAGCAGGAGTTATTCCGCAGTATCTGTTGAGCCAGACTGAGGACCAACATCAGCACTTGTCAGAATGGTTAGGCCCATAGCGCCCTTACCTTCAACATTGCCACCAGCCATTGCTTCGAAGTATTCGTAGTCAGCAGACGCCTTCTCAACATCTGCATCAGCAATAATCTGTGCATCTGTTGCGCCAGCTGCATCGATACGACCATTTGCAGAAAGACCCGCTACTGCATACACATCACCTTCCCAAGTAGAAGCTGCGTTTAGGAAACAGTCGTCACGGTAAGCATTATTGCCAGAAGTCGAACCTTTAACGCCATTAGCGACAAGGTTGTCTTTGAAGTGAATTACTGACTGAGCAAGATCGATGTCTGTCTGACAAGACGCATCGCCCTTACCGATCAGGAACGCTTGTTTAGAGTTAACAACGGTATTGTTCGCAACCGTTGCTGGAGCACGCAATGTTGTATCACCTGCTTCTTCTAGTTGAGCTTCCCAAATAGAGATAGCGCCAGCTTCATTACCCGTTGCGTTTGCAACCGTGCGGTAGAAGTAGTTGTTTGTAACCTGATCGCCCTTACCGATGAAGCGAAGCTGTGTCTCGTACTTACCTTGATAAGCAGAAGCAACACCACGAGTTAGAACAGCGTTGCTATCAAACACGTTGCTCTCACCACCTTCGATTGAAACCCAACCATAAGTGTTTAGGAACGTATTACCTGAGATAGTGTTACCACTTGCACGAACGCGCAGTAGGCGACGAGGGCCTGCAGTAGCTTCAAATAGATTGTCGGTAATTTGAGTGTTAGTAACGTTGTTCTGCTTTGAAGAACTGGTACCAACTTGGATTGCATAGATATCAACAGAATTGAAGTTAGAACCCGCATCCGTAGTACCGTCAATCTCATCTTGAACAAACGCAGCGCCATCATTCAAGTTGTAGAAGTAGTTACCAGAGATAACAGTGTCGACGTGTGCATTTGAATCATTACGAACATTAATGAACGTACCTACCTCAACTGGCTTGTTCACAAATGCGTTGTTCAGAATGTTTGCTTGGCCACGCACAATAATGTCATGTGCAGCTGCTTCTGTTGAGGCGGCGCGACCAGCACCATCGATCGTAATATCACTAAGCGTGATACCAGAAGGTTTAGTATCACCAGGGCGAACACCACTAGCGAACTCTGTTTTACTGCCTGCACCTAGAATAAATAGAGCAGTATCACGAGAGCCAACAGCCTTGTCGCCATCATCTACACAAGCACCGTTAACACCTTCAAACGTAATGTTAGAAACGGTAACGTTGTTGTTAGTGATAAGAATACACGCATCACCACCAGCAATAACTGCAGGCTCAATCATGTTATTCAGCGTGCTTGTACCATCATCACCAATCAGGTAAACACCCGCTGGAATACCAAGATCACCCAGATTCGTGTACGGACCAGTTTTTGGGTCAAGACCGACAACAACCTTGCCATCGCCATTCTCATCAACGGCAATAGTCAACGCCGATTGTAGAGAGGCAATATCAGTCACAACCACATCAGGTTCTAACTCACCAATTTCAGGTACTTCAGGTACTTCTGGAATTTCTGGAAGAAAAGGTAGATCTGGCTTGTCATGGAAATTACAACCGACAAGTACAGACGTAGACAATGCCATTGCCATCAATGCAGATAGTTTGTTTAGTTTCATATTACTGCTTCTCATTAGAATGGGACTCGCCCTGAGTCCCGATTAGGAATCGGATTAGTCTTTTGTGATCTGGTAGCTAGCGCCCGTTTCGTTCATAGACAGAACTTTCAGACCGCGTGCACCGCCATTAAAATTGGTTGCTTCAAGCAAGCCGTTATCGGCACGTTCAAAGCGAGGGTCACGGTAAACAATGCCTTCCCACGGAAGATCCAAACCCGCTACCTGACCAACGAATAACTCGTTGTCGTAAGTTGGGTTTACTAGTGGTGCTGTAGAATCACTGCCTTTAAGAGCAAGAGTTCGGGCCATCTTGGCGTAGGAGATATTGTTGCGGAACGTCATATCAGTTCCTGCGAAAACCGTTGTTACCTGAGAGTTGTCATACAGACTCACGCGGTGACGCTTATCTGAATACAGGATGTTTTGACGGGAGTTGATAACCGTATTGTTCTCCACAGTTACTTTGTATGGAGTTGCTTGCTTATTGAGCTCTTTACCGTACGTATCTTGAGAAAGCGTTTCACCATTTGCAACGTCAGTGATACCGGTATTAATTGCGATACCACCACGAACATTGCCGGTACCCATTACACGTTCAACATAGTTATTACGAATTACATGGCCCGCATCGTAAAGACGAATACCGCCACTAAAGCGCTTGCCGTTACCAAGGATTACGTTGTCTTCAACGGTGTTATCAATGCCGTGACGAACTGAAATCATTGAAGCACTGTCTACAATGGTATTGCCTTTGATTGTATTGCCAGCAGACTTCAGAGATACCAACTCAGTTTCACCATCACACTGAAGGAACAAGTTTCCTTCAATCGTTGTTTCTGATGGATAGATAGAACTCTTAGAGTCACCTACACGAATCGCTTCCCAACTGTTTGAGTTATAACGACGCGCATTAGCAATATCGAACTCGTTGTATTGGTTGTGCTTCTGGTTGTAGAAAAGGTTTCCTTGAATAACGTGACGGTCGGTAGTCGTATCGCCTTTCGCCTTCTGAATACCAATCAACGTACCGCGCTTGTGCTTACCTTCAAACGTATTACTGATTAACTGGTTGTTCTTGCCATACATCGAAATCCAAAGTGTTTTTGGATATTCAGAGCGACGCTGATCAGGTTGGTATTCGTAGCTATCATTGAAATAGAAGAATGTAGAGTTAGTCAGAACGTTGTTACTACCGCGAAAGGTAATGCCACCCATTCGCTCTGCCGGACCACCCTCAGAGAACACAACACCATCAAGAGTAATATTGTCGCCAGTTAGGTTCATTTGAATTGAACCAGTAAACCAAGCAGTACCCGCCTTTTCAGCTTTAATGGTGATGTTATTAGTTTTAAGATCGAAGCGACCCAAATCCGCATACTTCCCCGCTGGAAGAACAAGAGTTTGACCGTCTTTAAGGTTTAGAAGCTGCGCCTTAAGCGCCACTGCATCACCAACAGGAATAGAGGAAGCAGCAATTACTGGCTTATCATATTCCTTTAACATCGTTTCAGTATTAATTAGATCTGCTGTCGAACCAACATCAACTGAATTGGTTGTTGCTGCACAACCTGCCATTACTGAACCCGCAATTGCGACTGCTAATAGTTTCTTATACATCTTCATTTCTCCGATTTGTATGCATACATGTTTCCACACAAAGCAACAGAAAAATAAGGCGCTATTATATTCTTCGACCTATCTCGCACGGACAGACGGAAGTTTGATCAAGGCACGCAAACAAAGGACTTCAAGGCCTTTTATTTATAGGTGCTTTATTTCATATATAAGCAGTTAAAACGAGTAAAATAAGCCAATGCGTCTTATTTAAATGCGGTTTTTGGAGGTTTTTTGATTGAGTATTTGTAATTTTACTGGAATGTTAGTTTTACTGTCTAAATTGGCTTGTAGACCATGCATGTAGAGTTAATATAACGAGATGCTTTCATCGTTCCGTGTTATTTGCGAGTTGTCTCGCAAATGTTTTAGAGTAGCTGTCACTATCACATAAGCGCAAATACACTCTACTGCCACAGGATGACTCAATTGACTTCGCAATAATGACAACACAAACAACACTAGTAACAATCACAGGACGCTGGGGCGAGGCGTCTCAGAAAGTCCACACTGATGACATCAAGTTCATCCGCCAGCTTTTTATCGAAGGGTATCTTTCAGCATCGGCTAAATACAAGAACATGAACGCTTGTAAGATCTTTGATAGAGCTATCAGCGATATGAAAGCGAACGGAAGTAGCGACGCTTCCCTTAATCGATTCTTGATAACGGCGGGAGGATGCTTTATTGCGCATACAGGAAACCTGCCCACACCTGAGAACGGAGAAATCGTAATTCATACGGACGCAATTTCGGAACCTGATTACATCGAGACTAACGAACCTAACCAACCTCCACATCTGGTAGTCCTTCGCAGTTCTCATACACAGAGACTTAAACTATCAATAGGCACAGAGGCTAAATCATTAAACAGCCTAATTGCGGCATCGATACATTCACTCGCTCAGATTTGTAACGACATGCACATCGTGGCGGCACTGGCAGGCAACAAAGTCACCGAAGAGTTCTTCGATTGCGCACCTATCTGGATTGAACGCAGTATCGATAGCTCAACAACTCTAAGCCAAACCTTCGAAGAGAAAATTGACCAAACCTGCGAAAAACACGCTAGAAACGACACCATACTGACCCCGAGTGAAATGCACTCACTTGCCCTCGATAGAAAACAACTCGACCTTACCCTCGAACTCACCCACACAGCAGTGCTACAAATCGTTGGAATGCACATCTATAACACAGGCGAGCCACCAGCATTCCTGCACATCAATAAAGGTAGACCGGTACTCCTCATTGAAGACGACTTACTAGGCATCAAGAAAGAAGCTAAACCTACCCAACACAACAGCACTATCCACTAATCATTATCGGCCTTACAGTCGGCACAGGACAAATACATGACCACAGAAAGCACAACTATTACCGTCAGCGGAAAGTGGGGGACGCTGGTTACATCCATCAACACCACCGACCCAAAAGTCATCACGCAACGCTTTATCGAGGGCTATCTTGTGGCATCTCATACCTACCAAGAGACCCACCCAATCGAATTGATTGAGAAAGCAATCCAAGACATTGAAGGTTTCGATACATTTCCTTTCTGCGCCGGGGGCTGCGCCATCGCCTACACTGGAAAGCTACCGAAGATTAATAATGGGGAAATTACCATTTACACGGACGCCATTTCGGGTGATAACATCGATGATTCTAAAGACGGTAGTACATCCGTCGCATGCGTTCTTAAGACCACCAGCGCTGAAAAGCTACCTAGGAATATCGTTGCCGAGTTTCCAAGCATGGAAACACTGGTTAGAATTTCTGTTCGCTGTTTAGCTAGCGCAATCGACGATCTCGCCTCAGCGTCTGACAACCTGAAAATAAAGGCAGCATTCCCAAAATTCGCTCCGCACTTTATAGAATTGCAAATCAACACAAGCATTGAAAACCTCATCGATAGTGAAACGAAACTCAAAGACATTATGAGAAAACAACGGATCGAAGATAACATCAAGGCAGAACTACAACTGGCACAGTTCGCTTACCACAAGAACACTCTTGATTCTGGTATTCAACACATACAACGCGGTCTCATCCAAGCCATAGGCCTTGGTCTCTGCAACTCTGGAGCTTTACCTGAAGCAACCAAAACCAAACTGCATTCCAACACTGTATTTATCACCGATAGTAGCATCACTAACGAGCAAACCCCTGAAGATACCACCATCCACTAAGACAACATCTTGGGAAACACGCCGAACGTAGCTTTCGGCTTTCCCTTGAGCACCCTAGGTAAATAAGCTGACAAGTAACCTTCTGTAGCCACTAAAGCCTCATTAGCCATCAACGAACCAATAGACCCCTCACGCTCAACAGCTAATGAATAAAGCCTATCTGCAATTTGCACCGACACTGTAAAGATATTGAATTGCTCAGGTAACAACGGGAGATGAAAGTAGCGCTCGTAATAGCGCTGGATCATCTCGCCTAACCCATCATCATTACTCAGATTCTCTTGAACCAACCGACTGTGCCCATGCACACCCAAAAGTAGCTTTGAAGCTGCTCTATTCTGAGTGTAGAAATCTACAAAACCACACTCAATAGCACGATTAAGATCCACCCAACTCCTGACGTCTATTCCCAATAAAGCAGAGTCTATTACCCTACTAAATTGAGTGAAAATATCCCTCTGCAAATCACAGAACAGCGCCTCAATATTCGGGTAGTGATAATAGATCGTTGATGGAGATACCTGAGCTTCCTTAGCCACTTCATACATGGTAATGGCATCTACGCTGCGAGCGTCAATCATATCCAGAGCAGTTTCTTTGATATGAACCAACCGCGCTTGCGTAACCTCACTCCTACTTAAACTCAACTACCGATACCTTTAATCAACACAAAATAGAGACTTATTAGAACCAAGTATCGACAAATCACAGGCATTTCTCAGATTATTTGCGTACCACCTCGGAATAATTGCCCCTCAACCACCTTACCTTTCGATAAATGACACTATTAGCAATTCCAAATCTCTCTACTCGTTAGTGTTGACATACAACTTACTAAGAGCAGTAAATAAAAATGAGCGAAAGATTACAATCTAAACCGTCAAATGACGGATATCGCATGCCAGGTGAACACGAACCTCATGAGCGCGTTTTCATGGTGTGGCCAGAGCGATGTGACAACTGGCGTTTAGGCGCAAAACCTGCACAACGCACATTCGTTGAAGTGGCAAAAGCCATCTCTAAACGCACACCAGTAACAATGGTCGTCAGTGCAAGCCAGTTTGATAACGCTCGCACACAACTTCCTAGCGATATTCAAGTTATCGAGATGAGCTCCAATGACTCATGGATGCGTGATACAGGCCCAAGCTATGTTGTTGACGATAACGGCAATCGACGCGGTGTTGATTGGGGCTTTAATGCCTGGGGCGGCTTAGTCGATGGACTCTATTTCCCTTGGGACAAAGACGATCAGATCGCTCAAAAAGTTTGTGAAATCCTAGGCGACGATAGCTACCGAGCGCCACTCATTCTTGAAGGTGGCTCTATCCACATTGATGGCGAAGGCACTGTCTATACGACAGAAGAATGCCTACTTCATCCAAGCCGTAATCCAGACTTAACAAAAGATGAAATCGAGAAACTACTTTGCGACTACTTAGGTGCAGAAAAAGTTATCTGGATCCCTAACGGTCTTTTCAATGACGAAACGAACGGTCACGTTGATAACCTTATTCACGTAGTGCGCCCTGCAACTATCGCCCTTACTTGGTGCGACGATGAAACAGACCCTCAATACACACTGTCTCGCGAATCATTAGCCGCTCTTGAAGCTCAAACTGACGCAAAAGGCCGCTCTATTGAGGTTATTAAGATCCCAATGCCTGGTCCACTCTACATGACAGCAGAGGAAGCCTCTGGCATCGATGCTGCGGACGGGATGGAACGTGAGGCTGGTGAGCGCCTTGCCGCATCTTATGCAAACTACCTAATTTCAAATAAACACATCATCTTCCCACTCCTTGATCCAAAAACTGACGGAGATATGGAAGCGATGTTCAAACGCATGTACCCAGACCACCTAATTACAGGTGTTGAGGCGCGCGAAATTCTACTTGGTGGTGGCAACATCCACTGCATCACACAGCAAATCCCGGCGGTTTAAAATGGATTCGAATAAGAAAATGGGCCTCGCCCAAACCGTACTCTTTGGAGTATGTACAGTATTGGTAATTGACACTGTTGCTGCATCTGCATCAGCAGGTATTGGTGGCTTCTTTTGGTGGCTACTCCTTCTAGCTTGCTTCTTCCTGCCATACGGATTGATTACAGCAGAACTATCAACAACATACCCTGATGATGGCGGTATTTATGATTGGGTTGCAAAAGCCTTTGGTAAAACATGGGGCGCAAGAACGGCCTGGATTTACTGGATTAACTTCGCACTCTGGATCCCAGCAGTCTATTTCCTTTTCGCTGTCGTTCTAGGTCAAATTATTAACGTCGAATTCTCCGCAATTCAAATAGCGCTCATTTCCATAGCCATGAGTTGGGTTGCAGTGTTCTTGTCTCTAAAACCAATTGCTGATGCAGCATGGGTTACTAACCTTGGTGCGCTTTGCAAAGTTGTCGTGATGGGCGCTATCGGTATCGCCGGTATCTCTCACATTGCCCTTGGCAACCCGACAGCGAACGGCATGTCTCTTGCTGACTTCACTCCCGATCTAAATACTGGCCTAGAGCTAATTCCTATCGCTCTATTTGGTCTGGTAGGTTTTGAGGTAGTTGGAGGTGCAGCTGGCGCACTTAAAGACCCTGCAAAAGATATCCCTCGCGCAACAATCCTTGGCGGTATTCTGATTGCGTTTTTCTACTTATTTAGTAGCTTCGGCATTCTGACCGTTATCCCAGTAGACGCTATCGACCCTGCGGCTGGTCTTTACGAATCCCTAGAAGCGCTATTCGGACTAACTGGCGCCATGGGCGTGCTAGTCAACGTTCTTGCAGTAATGTTCCTATTTACTCTCATCTCAAACATCGTTTCGTGGTCAGTTGGCGTTAACTATGTTGCAAAATACGCAGCACTGAATAACGACATGCCAAAAATCTTTAAAACTGAAACCAAAGACGGCGTAGCGAAAGGTGCGGCACTAATGAACGGTGTCGTAGCGACTATCGTCATGATTGCTTACGCTATCATTGCGACCACCGGTGGCAATGAAGACCTGTTCTGGAATGTATTCTCGCTTGGTGCCATTACACTACTAATGAGCTACATCGTTATGTTCCCCGCTTTCCTTAAACTGCGCAAGACAGACAACAAAGAGCGCCCTTACAAAGTTAAAGGCAACTTGACTATTTTACGTTTAGCTTGTTACAGCCCAATGGTATGCCTGATCCTTGGTATCATCACGTTCTTCTGGACGCCAGCTGCAGGCCTAGACACCGAATTCCTTATCCAAGTGGGTTCAGGCGTTCTGATTGCTCTTGTTGTAGGTGAAGTTGCAATGATGCGCCGTGCAAAAGCACTTAAAGCTAGCACTGCCGAGTAACAGCACCACTCACCAGAAATGAAAAAACAAAGCCCGCAACTGTCACCGAAAGGTGATTCGTTGCGGGCTTTTCTCTTAACTTTAGCGAATTTATCTTAGTGCTACTCTGGCTCCACCAGCAAAGGAGAAGCGCATGAATAAACTGACAACAGAACTAACAGCAATAGGAATCTCTCTTGATAAGTGGGGATTACCCCACAACACAGCCAACACAAAACCATCCCCCAATCTTGATGCGATCCGAAAAGCCGCGACGGGAATAAGCCAATCCAACCTTGAGTTTTATCCACCTTCGATAGATACATTGCGACACCTGGCTGAGATTATTTACTCAACATCGACATGGTCGTTAGCACCATTCCACGAAGGCGTTTTCAGTACCAAAAGTGAGTTCCTGTTCGTTCTTGAACAAGATATCGATACACGCTTCGAAATCGTAATCCAAGCATCCGGAAGCGAACCTAGCGCATTTGTGGTTTGTGAGCACGAAGGAAACATATCACTTTACGATAGCGAACAATTCCACCACGAAAATGGACCTACAATTGGCACTTACCCGACCCCACTGAGCTTTATTGAAAACGCGCACTTCGATTGCCAATCAGCAACACAGAAGAACAATGACTCGACGGTATTGCTTCAGCCACTCATCCACAAAGATGCCTCATATGCCGACAGTATGAGCAACATCAACCTATTTGATTTGGAGTCGATTAGCCGCAACTTTGGAGAACACATTATTGATGCAGTGTCACAAAGGAAAGATGTCTTGCTAGGCAGTACCAGTGGTGAAGGGTTTTCAGATAATGAAGACTGCAAGGCTTTTCTAGATACATTCCCTGGATGGCCCTTATCACTCATCATAGCCAGAAAAGATGAAAGTAAACCCGCTGAACGCGTGCTCGTTTATTCGAAGAGTATGAACCTACACACCAATGAGCATCTTGTATTTAGTGACATAGACTATGAGTTTATTGATGTGTCGCATGAGGATACTCAAAGCCGAATCGACAAACTTGTAGCGCAATTTCAATAAAAACAACGGGCAGGCTCCCCTGCCCAAAAACTCATGAGGTAATGTATGTGTAAGCTCACGGGCGCAAAGGAATGGGTGAGAAACGAACAACCATCCATTAACCAAATCAAAAATGTGGTTGCTAAACTGAAACCAAAAACGAAAACTGCTCCAAATCCACAGCAATACATTGATGCGATGGACTACCTGACAGGAGTTTTAACCTCACTGCTCAAGCAACAGAAACGAATAGAACAGACTGAAACTAGACAACCAATAGAACTGCCACCACCACGAAAATCCAGCTCACTTTCGTACGAGCAAGACAACTCAGTAAAGAAACTTCAGGGCCAATCAAAACTTGATGTCTTCGAACAACTTAAAGGGAAGCTGGGAGTTAACCTGACAGCCACACCGTAAAAAAAGAGCCGGAAGTTACAATAACTACCGGCTCACACGTTTTTCAAAAGCACTACGCATAGGTGGTCAGCGCCTTTTCAATCAAAGGCTCTAGTTCTGCCCCAATCTCAGCAACCCCTATTAACATATCTCGCGGAGCATCTACATAAGGATAAACATAAGCGAAACCTGTATTAACATCCACAAACACATCGTCAGACTCTCTGCCGTACAGGCCAATGCCGTAAATTTCACTAAAGCCTTTTGCTACAAGAGCAGACCTCAGGTTAACAAGCGACCTCACTTATTACCACCCGAACCAGTACAGTCTCTACCGATTACCTGAAGATGAGAACGAATAAGCACGTCCGTACCCTTGCAGACCGAACCTGTCCAAGCATATTGCTTTTGCCAGGTTTTCGTAGTGATATTTCGATTACCACCAGCTACGCAAACATCAGTCACAGTGGTCCATGCCCCACTATTAGGCATTGCAACACACACACGTCTACTTGCCTCAGCAATAATCAAGTTACGCTCTGCATCGGAAACGCGCGTCGCGGTACCAGCTGTCGCTGCATTCGTTGCCCCTGCTAACTGATAGGTATTCAAAGCAGTAGATTTGATCGAACTCCTTTCAGCAGTCGCTACTGTTGTAGCTGTTCCCGCAACATCAGCTGAGCTTACATGCTCTGGTGCTTCTACTTGCGCATTTTTACCCGCACCACCAGCGAGCGCATCTTGGTGAATCTCACCATGACGGTCGTTTATATAGATCGAATCGATAACAGAACCGTAATCGAACGCCACAGCACCCGCAGAAAATACCGCTGATCCAAATAGCACTAACATTGTTTTTTTCATCTTTTCTTTCACCCCAAATACCTAACTGCAATGCGAGTAGCCTTTGCAAATTTCTTTACGCGCAGCTTCGATATACGCCTCTCTCGCCGCGTTCGACAAACGTGTGGCTGTATTAGCATTTACCGCATAAGTTGCATTTCTAATCGTGCCATTCCTAATTGAGTTAATAATGGCATTCCTCTCAGTCGTATCGACTCGAGTCGCCACATTGGCAGTATCAACCCGAGGTACATGATCGGAAAAGGTTTTATAGTTCAGCCCACCACCTTGAGACCAACTGCCTTGATCCACACCAACATACCTGTGACCACTGGCCACTCCATCAATAACACTGTTGTAGTCATGAGCCATCGCTGAAACACAAAAGAAAGCACTAGCCACTACAATCAAAACATTTTTCATTTCATCCACCCCTACTCGACACGAAATCGACTACGCGCCGTAGCATTTATCCAGTTACGCTCTGTCGTAGACGCCGCGTTTGCCTGAGTCGCAGTTGTAGCCGTCCCTACCCGCGAGTGAGTACCAGTCAAGGCCTCTGATATAATCCTATTACGTTCAGTGGTTGCCACCGTCAGCGCTACCCCCGCAGTGCCCGCAGACTTGGCAGCCTCAACGGGCGGCAAGGTGGGGTTGTTACCCCCACTCGTATTAAGACCATCATGAGTCACACTACCGAAGTTGGAACCACTTGATACACTTTGCATAATGCCAGAGTAATATTCAGAGCCAGCGTAAACCACACTAGACCCACTCATTACCGCTACCAACATTACAAGATTCAGTCTTTTCATTACCGCATCCTTTACTAATTTTTAATTCCCATTTGTCATACATATACCAATTGCGAATGAGAAATAAACGAGTAAAATCATTTATAAATCCCAACAAAAAAAGGGAGCCGAAGCTCCCCTTGTCCACCTAACATTAACGTCGTCCACCCCCGCCACCACTACCACACTTCTCCCCAGCAAGCGATCCTGTGGCCGTACGATATTCATACTGACTTTGACTGCAAACACCCCCAGACCATGTGTATTTTGACTCCCAGTACTGGGTTCTATTCATGATCTGGCACCCCCAAGAAGTATTGGAAGAAGTAGTCCAGCGTCTCGTAGGCATACTTTGACAAACACGCTTTCGCGCTTCACTCATAATGTAATTGCGCTCTGTTGTAGAGACACGAGTAGCAGTGCCTGTACTATCTGCGTAGTTCGCTTTACTTATCGTTCCCGATCTCGCATCAGAGATAATAGAATTACGCTCGCTTGTTGCGACCTTACTTGCCGTTTGAGCAGCGTCAGCTGTAGACACGTTATCTGCTGAGTCAGAGTTTGCATTCAAGCCACTACCAGCACTCAAATCTTGCGGTTTCTCACTATCATAAAGACCCGCAGCTTTTACATCATCGATATAGTCTTGATAGCTCAACTCCTCTTGTGCATGCACACACAAAGGCAGTAACAATACCAATAAAAAACCCAATATTGCTTTCATAGTCTCACCTCTCATCTAGCAATGTGAGAAATCTTTACAGATCTCAATCACTGCCTGGTTAATCAGATAGTTACGTTCACTTGTCGATAATCTTGTCGCATTACCCGAACTTGTTGAATACGACGCTGAACTCACTGTCCCTGCCCTCGCATCCGAGATAATGGCATTTCGCTCTGCGGAGTTAACCTTCAAGGCCTGAGCTGCGGTGGTAACGCTAGATGCATGATCAACATCATCTACGTAATAGTTCTCACCCTCACCCTGCGACCATTCATCCTCAGGCACAATGTCGTAGTTTTTTGACGACTCAACCTGTGCAATCACATCGCTATACTCAAGGTCGTAATCGACCGCCATCACCAAAGGTGACACCAAAAGTGACACCAACGCCACACCGTAAATACTCTTCATATTTGCACCCCTACCTGACGATAAAACCACTACGAGCAGTACGAATAATCCAACTTCGCTCTGTATTTGATGCTCGCGTTGCAGTGCCTGCATTTGTTGAGTAACTCGCTCTCGAAACTTTCCCTGAACGAGCTGCACTTATAATTGAATTTCGCTCTGCAGTTGCCACCTTCATCGCAATAGCAGCTGTTTGTGCACTAGTTGCCGAATCTGCACTGCCCGAATTAGGGCTTAAACCCCCACCAGCACTCAAATCAGACGACTCTAACAACTCATAGCTTGAACGCGCCCCAACATCCTGAATTACCATTACATACTCAGCTTCTGCGTCCTCGTTCTCAGCCATGACACCAAACGATACAAACAACAGAACCAAGCCTTCAGCCATAAAAGTCATATCCCACCTCCAGAACTTTTTTGGTTTCTTTCTAGTAGGTAAAACCAGGCAATAAACACAGGCTGTCGCGCTTCATTAACAACGCCGCAACAAGAATAGGAACACAGTTGACTAATACTGCTTTCTATAGTGTGAGTTAGCTCGAAAACAAACCAAGCTGAAGAAATACAAGACTTTTGCAACAAGGTGTTAGAGGTAGACTAACCAGAAACACCAAGGAGTTCCCATGCGCACATTATTTCTAGCCTTTTTGGCTTTAGCATCGATAAATTCTCACGCTAATCCTCTTCGAGATCTTGAGAATCTACCCCTAAAAGACAAAATATGGATAGAAGAAAGCTGCCCCAAGCTGTTGGGCCCGCAATCATGGAGCAACTGCGCAGAACGCAATATATCCGCTCTAAAAGCCAAGGATTTTCCGTTAGATAAACTCAACACTCTCAAGAAATGGCAATCCGATTGGATCAAGGAAACCTGCCCCAAACTACTTGGCCCTCGATCATGGAGTAATTGCGTTAACAGAAATATCAAAGCAATAACCAACCTTGATACCCAACCAAACGCGACCACAAACTGCCCAACAGTACTAGGACCACAAAGCTGGCCTAACTGCACCCAAAGACACAACAAAACCCAACAAATAGACACCACCGTTGTATATACAGAAGTAACGACCGACTACTTAACTGCACCAGAAGAACTCAGCGGAGGGCTATTTTCACAGCTAGTTTGGATCACGTCAGCCATCGCATTAGGAGCACTGGCGATCTATCTGTTTTTTCTCCCGACTATCATTGCCAGAAAGAAGAACCACCCCAACAAAACGGCCATCTTATTAATAAATGTTTTTGGAACATTGGTATGGGGAGTTGGCTGGCTTATTGCATTAATATGGTCTCTCTTTGGAAACTCGAGCGATATTGGGATGAACAGAGGCGAGATTGCGGATGAGATTGAAAAACTGGATGCATTGCGAAAGTCCGGCGCCATAACCGAAGCAGAGTTTCAGAAGCGCAAAACCTTTTTACTGAACTATTGATGGCGCCCAGACCAAATATTGCGTGATCTGCACAATTTCTTTGACCTAAATCTATTAACAAAGTGCTCCACCAATGTAGTCTTGCCTCCCTATCGAACAACACCTTTTTAATGGATTAGGTATGAAAAAGCTTCTACTGATTGTAGTGATAACTATTCTTTCAGGCTGCGCAACAACCGAGAGATACAACGCAATATTAGACACTTGGATGGGGCACGATATTGAAGAGCTAGTCAATAGTTGGGGATATCCAGACAACTCATTTGTCGCGCCAAATGGCAACAAAGTTTATGTTTATGGGTATCAAGCCAGCACATATGTTCCTCAGACAAACTACACTACGACAACTTATAACGCCGTTGGGGGCACCCTTTATGGGAACTCTACAACTAACTCTGTTGGAGGTTACACAGTGCAACACAACTGCACTACTTTCTTTGAGGTCGACGAATCCGGCACACTCGTCAACTGGCGATGGAAAGGAAACGCTTGTAAATCCTACTAAGCATTTAGTCGGTTAACAGGTACGCAGGAAACAAAAGGACTACCACAATAATAGTGGTAGCCCTTTTCTCATATCACTACAAGCACGTGATAATAGGTTCAACCTCATCCCAGGACCATTCAACCAGATCATCGTCGAATTTACTCAACTCCAACTCTGCTTCAAACTGCCGAATAAGCTCAGGCGTTAAATACAGAGGTCCAGCATTCATCATCTGGGGATAAACCGCGATCCGAGAATTGCGATAATCCACCTCAATAGGAACACCGGCCATCATTGCTTCGATCATTGGCTCAACCGAGCAACCATAAATATCAGCCTGTTCAGCATCTATCTCTTGCGCAATTGATAGGGGATTAACATTGATAGTGACTCTATGGCCAACGCCCTGAGTATCCAGCAACTCCGCCTCAAACTGCCCAACTTCCAAACCATCTGAGAAATACTCAGCTAAGACTTCTGCTCTATTTTTCATGTTTCAAGTTCCTTCATTCACCGTTAAGTATCAGTAATCTTCGCTAGCTATCCTCTGGCTGCCTCGAGGTGTCGGGAGACACGAACAGAACCCATGCTCTCATCAAAATCAGCATGAACTTCCTTCTCTATCGCCGGCCAATCCTGCTTATCTCGATCCCATATCGCAGGATCTAAATACACGTTGTTAATATAATTTATAAAATCAACATCAAAGGTCTCCGGCAAAGGCTTGCAACCCACTCGCCCGTACGTACTGTTTTTCATTGTTAAACCTCCAAATACAACCATTAAGTTAAGTTCGTGGAGCCATTTGGCTTCGCATTTACTACGCCAAACAAAGAACACATCAACACATCCACGAACAAACATGGCTCGCGACACCCCTACAAGGCCTATCAATCGCCATTTTTTAAAAAGTAAAAACACAATATTTAGGTGCTTAACGCTTAATGCTTAACTGATTTAACTACATGCCTAGTAATAATGGGCGCTTGTGATTATATGCTGCTCTTTCTTTCAGTTAGGTGGTTAAGTTGTGAGTGGTGTTTTATGGTGGCGACTGGGTGTGGTGTTGTGTTCTGTTTTTGTCGTGTTACAGGGTCACGTTACGGAGTGGGTGTTTTGGGGGTACGTCAAGAACAGAGACCACTGAAGCAGCTAATAATGTGATCATGATTGAATATTTACTATGACCGATAATTACCAATATGTGTCATAAGCAATTTAATAGTTAAGCGTTAAGTGCTTAACTAAAAATGAGACTCATCGATTTCGCCCCCAGTGAACCGCTATGCATATCAATGGAACCGCCACTGCAATACAGCGTCACGGAACGCAACTGCGACAAAGAACTGCTGATCAACCATTCACCGGTGACGCTCCACTCATGAGTACCAACACAAATCTAAAACAGCGTGAAATAGGACTACCTACCGACGAATGACTCAAAAGGTCTTCATTATTTTTTCTTAAACGAAAACCGAGGAATATCCCTATGCAGCAAAACTTAATCATTGGCTCTCAGCCTGAAGTGTTCGCTAAGTTAATCTTGCGTAACAAACCACTTCCAACTCCAGACATTCACAAGCTAACCAAGGCATTTGTGCTCGATAGCATATGCCGCTCGCAACACCTTCCATTGCTAATGGACGATAGTGGGCGTGCCTTAGTGAACATCAACGATTCGTACTTTGATGGCCGCGAAGCAGTTCAAACGAAACGTGTCGAAGAGATGGAGTATTACGAAGCTCGAGATCTTCTAGAGGACACACTCTTATCGGAAATGAACATTTTCATGAGCAGTGCAGAAGAGGTTAACGCCTCTCGTTATGCACAGCTAGTGGCATACGACCACTTCCAATTGTGCGTTGCACAGGCCGCAATGAGCACCATCACCAGTTAAGTTAATGTGTAACTGGCACAAAACCCGCTTTCAAAAGCGGGTTTTTTTATTGCCACCCCCAATGGCTTTAAAAAGAGTTACCCCAAAGTCCAACCACAGCCGAAAGAAAATCCCAACTACAAGCTCAAATCACTGCAATCGGACGTACTCCTACTGATTGTCCAATTCTGGACTTTATAACTCTCCCGACAGGGAAATAAGGACTACTCATGAACATGAACAATATTAAAGACTTCTTCCTAGTTCGTTTCTCAGACGCTGAACGCAGCGAGGTAATTGAACAGAAAGCGTTTAACTCTGCAAAGATTGCCGATGAACAACGTTTTGAAGATGAGCTAGAGTTCGACTGTATGCTTAGACATGAATTGAATTTAAGTTAACAAAAAACCACCCTCGCCTTTAGGCTCCGGGTGGTTTTCTGTTTTCTGAGCAACTAGATATCGGGAAATACCTAGCTCATTAAGGGCACTAGAATCTGAACGTACATACACCAGTGCTAAACCTAGAATTTTACGACTCATTGATACTACAATCCTTTTCTCACAACAGAATACACAGCACTTCAGCAATTAAATCTCTACAGCAGAGTCTTCCCGAAGCATCTTAGTAGCCAACTTACGACATCGACTTTTCTCTGCACCGCCAGAGCATTTAGTGTCGCGACATTTTGATTTTTTATACTTAGACAATCGCTTAAGGTATCGACGCGCCGCCCACAAGCGGTCACCCTCAGACATCAACGTTGTAGCAAAACCCGATTCGTTGAACCTTAATGGTGAGCGCATCGAATTAGCCAAATAGCGAAGACTGCCGCAGTGTATGCCCAAGTAAGCGTTAACCTGATATTCCATCAAACCATTATCTTGAAGACCGGCTTGAATTCGATCCCCAATACCGACCTCCAAAGGTAACTTGAGTCGTAGTGCAGGATAGACGCGATAGACGATTTCCTTCACCGCCGCATGGTCGTAAACCTTGTATTCGCTAATTACCTTAGGTAGAAAACCTTCTACCTCACGGTACTCTGCCTGCAATGCAGCGATTAACATTGAATACCGATCGGGAACCTGCTCTTCTGCCTCAATAACTCGCAGAATGGAAGGGATAACAACTCGCGTAACAAAAGGCACTTTCTGCTCTGCCGAAATCGATAACTCAACTTCATCTTCAATATTGATTAGCGACTGCGCTTCCAAGTAGCGCAACTGATATGGAGGGGTTTTCTTATAACGAGCAACACAAAAAGCAGCATGGTTTGGAGAATGACCCTCAGCCACCAGCAGTTGAATTAACTTTGAAAACGAAGCATCCGATAGAGCCAGCGTGCGAAGATTATGCTTTATCAACCTTCTAACAGAGCTTGCGGCATTCTTGCGCTGATAGCAGTTGTGATGGAAATACTGACTGATAGGTGCGTTGTACATAGACAGCTCATTAAACAATACAAAGAGGCAGTATCATTACTGAAAACTAGCCTTGCTCGACCGCATGAGAGCCGATTTTTCGAGACGTCTCGCATTAAATTGGACCCACTTCGACTTCTCACCTCTAGAAAATCAAACTGGCGCCAATCTTAAACAAACCAGTCAAAATCATGCTCTCTATCAACCGCCTAGCTCGATACAATCTTTACTTGTGCACCCTAGCATTTTCAATGAGCACGTCAGCTCAGAACGATAACGTCGCCACACAATCACTCGCAGGTCAGTGGACTCTTGTCAGCGTCAATTATCAGATCATAAGTGGCCAATCTACCATTCCAGAAATCAATATTGACCACGCTCTTGAGGTATCAGGAAATACAGGGTGCAACACGATCTCAGGGCACGCAGAAGTTAATGGGAAGTCCATGCGATTCACCCATTTAGGTGGCAGTAAACTGCTATGTGAACCTGGCGCCATGAGAACTGAGAAAAGACTGACAGAGACCTTGAGCCAATGGAGTCACATGACTATTACTCGAGGAAGCCTCTTTATCCGCGGGAAAGGTAACATGTTGGAGTTTTCGCGAGATTATGCCGTGAGCTCAAAAGGCAACACCAAACCAACCCCTGATAACTTCGAGTGGAGCGAAATCGAGGCTCAAACCATAGATATAGAACATGGAAGCCCTACTCCATTAGAAGACGAACTGTTCTAGGCCGAAGAAAAAAAGAGCTCTTTGATGTGAAAACATTTTCTTTCTCAATTTAAGAACACAACACCAGCACAAAAATTCCCTTCGTTGATTTACACCGTTGACACTCATCAGCCAACGGTAATCAACGCATGAATAAACTATCTTTGCTATTTATCTTAACCCTGACATCAATCTCAACAACAGCCTTTGCAGATACCAACATCGAAGACTTTGAGCTTATCCTTGGCGCGAGATCATTCCACCTACTTACCGATGTAGAGGAAAACGAGTGGAACCCAAGTATCGGCATCGGATATAAAGATGTAGCTGTAATCTACACACATAAGAACAGCTACAACAATCCTGCCCTATATGCATTCTGGAACCCTAAGATCCATGAAAACAAATGGATGGACTTTGGATTCGCACTCGGTGGCGCACTTGGCTATAAAGCAGAAGAGCCGTTCAAAAACGGAACGGCTAAAAACTTCACTATTGGACCAGTATTACCACTGGCCGGACTGGCTCTTAACCTTCATCCCACCGAAAACATAACGCTAAAAACGACGTGGTGCGTCAACGTCATCATGACAGCGCTGAGTATTCAGTTCTAACGTTCATTGCGCTTAGCTCTGTAGTAGTCAAAAGTAGAATTAACCCATATTTCTGCGGCATGGAACCCCCTAAAATCACTACTTACTGAGCTATCAAAAGTGATTCGAATCATAACGCCTGGGCGGCCAAGACCCTGCTCACACGCCATCAATAGTTTGACTCTAGCCAAATCTGGCAAGTCAGCATCAACAACCACCAACTCGATGCTATACAACTCACCTGTAGGTGAAAAAGTCTGGACACTAATGCTCTTAGTTGCAAATGTCTGTTTCATATTTACCGCACTCATTATTTATTGATTGAGTACCACTACGAACCGACATTAACGCCCAGAAATATCTCCGCGCACAAACGAATATCAACCCCCACCTAACCGCCAGCAAACACCCATACATAGTTCTGAAAACCTCGCATTCAGCGATGTTATAGACGTGCTTCAACGCACATAAGGACGAATATATATGTATACAAGAAAGACTATTCCGTTAGCGGGTGCCGTGCATGCAGTATTTAATTTCTGCATCAAGATTTCGGCTTTCCTATGTGCAGGCGCACTAGGAGGTGTTTTCTTAATGCCAGAGACCATTAATCCAGAGTTCACCTCTTGGGCTAGTGAACTGGTTCTGAAGATAGCAATGGTAATTAGCATTGCTCCACCAATCCTGACTTATCTCTACCTGAGACCAGGCAGAGATAGCACCAACCTCTAACACTATTGCGCTCAAACCATCAGGTTTTGAGCGCACATACTTTCATCCAAGGCAACTTACCCAATAGGAATTTCAACATGCTTAAAACTCTAATAACCGCAATTTTTTGCTTAACAATGCTTAGTGGATGCGTCAATTATCACGAAGCTGATCGCTATTTTATGGATAACGCTCAGCCATTCACTAAAGAAAATGTTCTTGCTTACAATGAGTTGCAGGCTCAAATCGACGATATAGATCCCGACACGTTTTGGTCTATCAACCAAACTGAATTCAGAAGACATATCCGAGAAGGCGGCCTCAAACATGTGACTACTACTTACCAGCAACCTCATTTTTTCTATAAAGATGTCGTGCTGACCCGAGAGATGTATAACTCGAACATTAAGGCATTCGTCATCTCATTCAACACCTTATATCTTAACGATACTGGGGCGATTGAAAGTGATTTCGAACTGAGCTTGCTTTCACCTAGAAACTTAAAAGCTGAAATTATTAGCGAGACCTACATACCTTATAGGGAGCACCCAAGAAACAACACATACAGTGCGACCTTTATTGATATGTTTGCTCTTGCTTCGCTAAGTGATAAACCCGAGGTTATTGACAGTGAATACGGAAAATCCACCTTCTTCAAAGCCCGCAAGCAATTGTCTGATGACAAGCGCTCAAACGTAGGAAACCTCTACAAAGCGAGCTATCAAGATAGGCATCATTTTTACACGTTGAATGACATTCACAAGATGAACCCATCGAGCAAAAATGATCATTCCGACCGAATCTATGTGAACGCTACAGTAGCGGAACAGATGATTAAGGATAAGACAACAGTTCGTCTGTACTTTGCACCTGACATGATTATTCATTACAAGACTACCGACCAGGTAGTAGCAGTAGTTCAAGCTTACGGTTCAGCGTCAACACTGGTCAACGGCAGACTTCGCCATCACATTTCATATGTGATGCCCGAAGAAACGCTAATGACCCCCTATGAACCATACCCCATGAGCTACGGCCTCTTTAAAGAAAGAATCGACCGTGGAGTGAAATACAAAAACAACTGGAACATGGATTACTACTCTAGTTCACGTATTGTTTACTAAACCTAACACCTCCCCATCATTTTTTGATAGCGGAGGTGTTTTTTCATCCCTATTTTGATTTTCGATGTCCATCCCAAATCGTAACGCAAGTTGAGTCAAACCCCTCTCGCAATGCCGTTATACCTGTATATAGAACTTGATTGCGAGAATTGATAATGACTGCCTGCGTTGACCAAACACTGCTTATTCACTTTCCTGACAATAAGAAAGACGAGCAAAAATACTTCATTAGCCAGGAAGGCAAGCACTGGGACATTTTCTTGGTCCAAATTATTGCTGAGAGCATCATCGAGAGCATTGATTCCACACTAACTAGCATTGAAAAGATGACCGACTATACAGCTCGATCATTTGAGCCAGCGCTATCTACGGATTGTGCTGATGTTGTTGCTACCTTCACTAACGACCTAAAGCTAACGCTCACAAAGGCGGATACGGTTATTTTTGAAGGTCGAGCAATTGACTTCCTCTGCCTACAGACAAACCAAATTGCGAATAATGATTTCTACACCTTAAGCACAGGCGGCACCGCTTCACTCTTTAGATTTGAAGATCTCATTAGAAAAGTGCACGAACTGCACCGTAACGCCATCCAACAACTGGAAAGCAAAGAATTGGATCGAGGATTGGATTCTCTCTACCAGTGCAGCTCATTACTTGAATCTAGACTAGAGGCCGACACAGGCTCTGCAAACCTCACAGATATCAAGTCAATGCTCGACCTGACGATGCACAGCATAGAACAACTAGAAGCTGCGTAGAGTGGCTGTATCGTTTGGTACCGTTAATAGCATCGCCCTGCTAATCACTGCAATGGTGGTGCTGTACTGCACTCATATTCAATTCAGAATACGCAAACTCTGGCACCAACATACTAGAGTCAAAGAGAAGCTCCACATAGCATTAATCGACTATTTAGTGCTTTGGGTACTTGCACTGATTGGGGTTGAAATGTATTCCAACCACCTAGAACTTATTGGTGGATTTGCCTATGGTTTTCTTGCGATTGGCGTGATTATAGCGCCGCTAATCACTATTGCTCAGCGCACTAATATCGTTCTCTTCAACAGCACCGAAATCATTGGAATCTCTTGCTTTGGTAAGGACTACATCGTAGTGCCTTTCGACAAGATATCAAAAGTCGAGTTTAGACACGCAAAGGGAACCAGCTTTAAAGAATTAACGTTGTACATGGGCAAGACACCAGAAATCAGACTCACAAGAGGGGGCCGTCACCACGACTCCGATCTATGGTTTCACGTGGGCAAAGAATTTGGCGAATCAAGAGACCCGAGAGACTGGTAATTGAGAGTTTCGACAATTTACCAACACAACAAAATGCGTTAGCAATTCGCTTTTAACTACTCCTTTCGTCGAAGCAATTCGCTTCTACTTTAACGATAGAGAAATCTACAAAAGGAGTAATATGCTACAAGTAAAAACATAGACAAAAGTGGTCAAGTATACTTATAATAGGCATCTAATTTAAGTTTGGAGTTCAATGTATGGACTTAGCAACAAGCCTTCGAAAACTTGAATCCGAAATGGAAAGTTTCACATCCCCTGATAACAAGGATGGGTTTTACAGAAAGTTCTGTTTTTGGGTTTACAAGACATGGTCTAAATGTGAATTTGTTGATACTGAAGTAGTTGATGTTGGCTATGACTGTTCTACTCATCCTGTTAGAACTGGACAACTTGCATCAGAGAAGTGCAAAACTTACAAAGATTTTATTAATTCAAATACAGGTAACAGTGTTTGCACCTTTACTTCTGGTAGTGGAATGGCTTGTGAATCATACGAGCAGAAGCTATACGAGGTGTTTGGTGACGCTTGTTCTGAAAAACTAAATCAACTCATTGAGTTGCATGGGTTATCTGTACCTGATAGGTACAAAGAAGATTGTGAAGATATCAATGAATTAATCTTTTGCGGAATCGTTGATCACCTAGAAGACCCTGAATTAGATGATGTGTGTCAGGACATTGTTTGTCGCTTTGGGAGTTTCGGCATCGATGTTAGTAGTTACATGTGTGAAATTCGTGGTGTTGCAGATGACGGTGAGTATATCTTCGACGATGATTCGATTTTTGCAGATATGACTCTTGATGATTTCAAGTCTTTAGTGGTTGTTTAAATGTACTCACCTGCACAGTTCGGAAAAATCATAGGTAAGTCTGTAAAGACCCTTCAGAGGTGGGACGCTACTGGGGTACTTATTGCCAAGAGAAACCCAAAGAACAGAAGATACTACACTCACGAGCAATACCTTGAGTACATAGGTGTAAAAGCACAAAAGGATAAATCTTCAATAGTTGTATATAGCAGGGTTTCAAGTGCCGCTCAAAAACCTGATCTTAAAAACCAGATTGATGCGTTAGAGAAGTTCTGTTCAGCGAATGGATACGCTGTTGATGAGTGGTTATCAGAAACAGGTAGTGGACTTAATTATAAACGCAAGAAGTTCAATAAACTGTTTCTTGATATCGAAATGGGCAAGGTTTCTTTGTTGGTGATTGCTCATAAAGATCGTCTAGTGCGCTTTGGCTTTGAGTGGTTTGAGGCTTTTGCTGAAAGGCATGGATGTGAAGTGGTGATTATGAACCAAGAATCCTTATCGCCAGCAGAAGAAGTAACTCAAGATCTACTAGCAATTATTCATTGCTTTTCTTCACGCCTTTATGGACTTAGAAAATATAAAGACAAGGTTAAAAAGCTAGTTGAAACAAAGGAAGATAAGTGAAACTAACCCGAATCCACCACTGTAAAACATTGAACGACTCTAAGTATGAGCAACTTGAAAAGCAAGCTGCTCTACTTGGCGTTGTTCGCAGTAAGGTGTGGCGAGAGTATGGCTCTATCAACGGAGTAGGTTTACGTGATCGTGAGATTCGGGACTTATGGTTAAAGCTAGGTGTTGATTTCAAAGTGCCTGCCAACCCTTGGAAAGAAACACTTCGTGATGCTGTGAGTGACATTAAAGCATACCGTGAAGCTGCCAAGGAAAAAGTTAAAAAAGCCATCCGCGAGCGCACATCTTGTAAACAAGAGTTAAAGCGACTCTACACGTTACTGAAGTGTGATAAATGGATGGAAGATAACTTCTTGCGCCGTCAGATGCGCAAGCACTTCAAGCATGGCGTAAACCACACTCACAACCAAATCATCGTTCGTGCTGATATGTGCAAGACCTTTGAGCTGAACGGACAATGCTGGCTTAAAGTTCCAAGCTTAGTACCACGAAAAACCATCCAAATCCCCTTAAATACCACAATGGAGTTTGCCCCAAAAGGCACACTTCGCATCATCTTAAAGGACGGTGATGTAGAGGTTCACTCACAGTACGAGATTGAGGTTGTAGAAAATTGTGGTACTGAAACTGTCGGTGTTGATAAAGGCTTCACAGAAGCTTTTGTTGATTCGGATGGTGACTCATTTGGTGAGGGTTTAGGTAAGTTGATTTCTAGTGAGTCAGATTACCTAAATCAAAAGTACAAAAACAGGAATAAGCTACGCTCAGTGGCTAACAAAAAGCCACATAAGCGTCAGAACATCCTCAAGAACAATCTTGGTCGTAAGAAGTTGGATAAGCGCCAAGACCGCCAGAAATCGAAGTTAAAAACCGTTATCTACACTGGTGCTCACAGGCTCGTTGATAAAGCAGGTTTGATTGTGTGTGAAGATCTAACCTCACCAATCCAGTCATCGCGTAACTACGGTAAAAACACAAACAGACGCTTAAATACTTGGACTAAAGGTATTTTGGCTGACGCACTTTCCACCGTATCTCAACGTAGATGTTCTACGTTGCAAGTGGTTAATGCTGCATACACATCGCAAATGGACTCATTCTGCCACGGGTTGCTTGTCGGCACGCGGAAGGGTGATAGATTTCATCGTGAGAACGGGGATGTTGTGCAGGCTGACCACAATGCTGCGAGAAACGTGTTAGCAAGGAACGAAGACCCCGAGATAAGTCTTTTCACGCCTTATAAAAAGGTGCGTGAAATCTTGCTAGCGCGGACAGACCGCTATGAAAAGTCGGGACTGACCGACTTAGGCTCTAGTTACACGCTCGGAAACGAGACATTAACAGAGTGCGAATTAGTCGCATGATCACATTTGTCTATGTTTATGCGAACAGTTATATACATCATGTCGAGAAATTACTTCATTTCAATCAACAAACGAGTCTTTCTAATCAACGATGCACGACCAACTGCAGACTCATTTAATCGAGTCATGCACACGTTCGCGGCAAATCACGCATGTGCACTACGCTCATGCGATCGTCTTGAAAGAAACTCACCTGTTGTGATGGTGGAAGTGAACCCTGAGCACATCCCGATTCGTCCCGGAGAAATGTTATTCACTATCCATGACGATTTAACGGTAACGCCAAACCTTGCAAAGCAAGAAGGGTTTTCTTCTGATCCACGTCGATGCCTATCGACGTTTGATTATTTTCGTAGCAATCCAATAGTCACCTGGGTCACCGAGGGGAACCAGAGTCAGGCTGCAACAGCTCAACAAGCTCTTGTGAAGCTACTACTATTGAGCTCAGCATTAAACGAAACCTTAAAGCTTGAGCTAATGAATAAAGCGGAACGACAAGTAAAGGAAGCGCTCGCAATAGCACGCGCGTTACTCCATTCAGACCAGAAGAGTAATCCAGAGCTAAAAGAACTCAACTCTGTTCTTCGAATTTTGAAAGTTAATGAGTCTCGCATTAACGCTAAAGCCTTGCGTTGCTAAAACCCAAAACCTCCCATCCAATACTTATTTATTGGTCCGGGAGGTTTTTTTAATGTTTCAACCTTGCTATTCAATAGTCGGAATCCTTTTTCAAGCAAACTCTCCCTCCCTCGCTCACTCAATTACCTACCTCACCTCAATTACACGTGAACTACTCAGCGACAGCATAGCTGATCACTGAGCTTCAAAGACAGTTAAGCTGCCTTTTCTTTTTCCTCAGATCCCACAGACAACTTCGCAACTAATGCAAAGACTTTCGTTTTAATACCTGATTTCTGCTGAGTGCTGGGTGATTGACTCACCCTGGCGACTATTCCACCCGCCATTAAATTCAACTCACCTATCCGCTGTACTGCTATTGCAGAGGAATAGTCTCGATCACTAAAAGTGCCGCAACTAATGCAGGTGAAATGTCTGTCTTTCAACGTCAATCTATGATGTTGACCGCAGTGTGAGCACACACCCGTTGTGCGTTCAAACCGACCAATCTCATGATGTATACCACCTCTCAGCTCAATTTTGTATTTCGCTAAGTCAGATATAAGCCCCATGATGTTGTCAGCAATCATCCTGCCGTTGAATTTTTGCATACCCGCCACATTTAGGTCTTCAAACACTACAATATCGCTTTCGTTGGCTATCCGATGAGCGGTTTTATGTGCGAAGTCCATTCGTTTTCTAGCGATTGAACCGTGAAGATTATTCAGGCGGGATTTTGTTTTCTTCCAGCGAGCAGATCCTTTCTTTTTTCTAGAAAGCTGTCGCTGTAATCTAGTTAGTTTCTGCTTTGCTTGTTTTAAGTATTTCGGGTTATCAACCGTTAACCTATTAGATCCGACAACGGTTTGCTTTGAGTTGATGTCGTACCCCGCAATGCTCTTTAGTACCTTCTTCGCTTCGTCACACATCACTTCTTGAGTGAGGCTTACCTCCCACTTCCCGTGTCGGTATTGGACTGTCGCTGTTTTAATCGAACTGACTAACTTACGGTGTAAGACTATAGGAACAGCACCAACTTTTGGCAAAGTAATAGTGCCGTTCTCAACTCTAATGCAGTTGTTATTATTTACTGAGCGGTAGCTGTCATTGTGTTGCTTCTTAACTCGATAGCTCACCTTAAACTTTGGAAAGTGTTGGCGGGACTTCTTTGATGTTCCATTTTTTAACGCTGTATCTAGGTCTCTGGCGACCTGTTGTGCCGCGCCTGAATCAAATGCTTTAACCCATGAAAACTCAGGTAGTTTCTTAATTTCCTTAATTTTTGAAGCCATTTCATTGTAAAAAGAAAATGTCTTATCGGCTTCGTATTGACGCTGGTTCTCAGACAACAGGAAGTTCCATAAACCACGGGCATATGAGCCAAACTCGACAAGTTTTAACTCTTGCTGTGGGCTAGGTTTTAACCTGAAATTGTATCTAAGCGTCTTTTGCATATACTGTATATTAATACAGTACTTGGGGTTGTCAAGTATGGAGTATCAACGAAATTCGGACTGTAAGTTTCTGATAGCTATCCACCTCATTTTACATATCTTAATGATTATCTCACCACGATACTCGGTAAGTCAGTAAGTTAGAAGAATTAAGCAACACACAACTAGAGTTGTGTGGCAGCTTCATCCTAAGTTAAAGGTGTCTGCGTCATTAACTACACCGTCTAAAACGGCTTTAAGGCCATTTCTAGCTTCAGTAAAAGATACGATTGAAGAAATCCAAAAGCGGATGTTCGCTCACTTAATAAAAGACTCTTGAAACCATAAGCGTTTGTTCGTATGAGAAAAGTGAGAATTTCAACTTTGTGGAATAAACACGGCTTAAGGCACCAAGAAACAATCCCGCAACAGGTCTCGTTCCCCTTTTGGGATACCCGCTTGATGTGCGACTTGTTCCCAATTAGCAACCGCATCACGCACTCTTTGATATACTTCATCAGCTCGTTGAGGCACTAACTGAAAGTACTCAGCTACCTCCAGTGCCAGTTCTACGCTAAGCGCATTGTCTACCTCATCTATATTAAGGTGCAAACCGGTCGCATTGATGGTTGGGTTGATGTCATACGCTGGTGACAAACGCCACCCCGCTCTATCAAAGATAAAACCGTGGTTCCTAAGATGATCATCGCTATTTGACACCATAATATTGAACAGCATTCGCGTCCAAAGCTGTTCCAAGTCCTCTTTAGTATTTACCCCCTTTTCTATCAGAAATTCAGCGAGTTCTAGGTAACTTGCACCGTCATCTTGTCCATCAAAATAGCCCAACTGCGTCATAGCCGACGAAAAGTGAAGGCGTCTACCATCATTAAGTCGATCGAATCGCTTGGTCAGAAAGATATGATGACGCCCCCCTACCGCTTGTACTTTCGATTCTGCCATGAAAATACCCGCTTCAAGCGCCAGTTTGTAAAGTACGTACTCCCATAATCCAATATCGTAGTCGTCATAACGGCTAGGGAACTTCGCAAGCCACAGACTGTTATCAACATCTCTGACTGAGGCTTTGGGGCGGGCACCCCCTAGAGAAGAGCCTGGAGAAATCAGCATGTTTAGCCACTTGAGGTAATCTGGGTTATCAAAATCAGGCGTATCTTCAACCCCATTTGCAGCTTGTTGAAGCTCAGGCAAAGAGGTGATTGCAGGTGCGGTTAGTTGGTCATTGTCATCAAGAAAAGGGCCATCATGAGACGTACAGAAACGCAGCGCCCCCATACGAAACGAGTCATGCACACCTAACAAGTAATGGGTTTCATACAGTTTATTCGCTCGTCGTCCCTCGTTCCTTGCCATCACGGCCTCTCGTCGCTGCATAAGCAATCGCCCCCAACGATCAGGGCAGGAATCCAGAAAGACTTTAAAGTTTCGATCGGCCTCAGCGTGTTGCTCTCCGATGTATAACTCAAGCCCGGGATCTATTTGGAGTACATATTCGGAAGCTAACCATTCTTCACTGTACTTGAAGCTAAAGTGCTCCTTCCCTCGAATCACAGAAGAGCGCAACAAACCGACAAGCATAGGCTTTTGCATCTCTAGCCAATCTGCATAGACATAGATTTCCATTATAGAGAGCCCCTATCTAGCTTTCTTCAATAACTCAATGTCTTGAAGCTTTCGCCCAAGCTCATCGTCTAGTGCGACCTTACCGAGATCAGCCAGCAACCCTAGCACTGCAAGAACATTTACGTAATGACCAATCGAAACAGAAGGATCTCCTTTGGCTATCTTGCGTAACGTTGGCTTCGATATACCCGTTCTTCTGTGCATCATATCTTGGGTTATTTGGCGGCGCTTCATCGCTAGAATGATGTTCTCTGCTAAATCGTTCAAGACCTTCTGGTGCTTTGGAAAGACAACTGCCCCTCGTTTACTTTGATGGCTCTTAGTTATCATAGTGAAAATATAGATTCATTTACTGAGAATAAATGAAATTATAGTTTCACATAGATAAAAAAGGCAAATCAAACTTTAGCTATAAATGAAAGCGTAAAGAACCAAAAAGTGAAGCTATAAATTCATTAAAGCATGATTTATGAAATCATATTTTCACATTAGCCACACTATATTACTCAATTTAGACTCTCGTTCAGAGATTCACTACGGATGTTACCGCTTCTCGCAAACAACACCTTCTTCGTATCCGCCCCATGAACCCACGGGGCGACTTGTCAGTGTTTGAAGTTCCAAGGCAGGAGTGCGTCGATATCAGGCTCAGCTTTCGCCAGCTCTTTCATGCACTTGACCATGTAGTCGTAGAGGATAAGACCGTTGGCTTTCGCGGTCTCGATGATGCTGTAAAGCATCGCGCTCGCATCAGCACCGTTTGGTGTGTTAGAGAACAGCCAGTTCTTCCTGCCAATGACCAGTGGTTTAATTGCGCGTTCAGCGCGATTATTATCAATAGATAAGTGACCATCGTCGATATAACGAATAAGCTTTGACCACTGCCCAAGCGTATATTTTATCGCTTTGCCTAGTGGGCTAGAGCCAATCACCTTCTGGGTCGTCATCCATTGGTAAAGCTCATCCAGTATCGGCTTGGCAAGCGCTTGACGCTCTGCTTTTCGCTCTTGGGCAGGCGCACCTTTTAAGCGTGATTCTATCCCGTAGAGTTTTTGGATTTTAGCCAGCGCCTTATCAGCCTTGCCTGATTTACCTTTCCCTTGAAGCTTCTTCGCATCCATGAACTTGCGACGAGCATGCGCTAAGCACCCTACATTGGTGACGTGATGCAGACCATCATAAGCCGCGTAGCCATCAGTTTGTAGATAACCGTTGTAGTCACCTAAAAAGTCCACGGGACACGCCCTCGCGCGACTGTTTTGATAGTCGTACAAGGCAATATTTTTCACATTCGGCAGTGCCGCTTCGGGTGAGTCAGCGCCTGAGCAGTAGAGCCACATATAACACTTCTTCTCTTCTTTGAGCACATTGAGCGGCGTTTCATCCGCCTGAACCACCACTTGTTGAAGCAGGTTCTCCTTCAAGGCTGCATACAGCGGGGCGAACTTCTCACTGACTTGGATAACCCACCTTGCCATGGTGGTGCGTGATAGCTCGATACCCGACTGGGTAAACAGCGATTCTTGGCGATAAAGTGGCATCGCGTATTGGTATTTGCCAAGAATGATGTTGGTCAGCAAGCTTTCTGTGGCGAAGCTTTTAGGGATGAGACTCTGAGGGGATGGCTTCTGAACGATACGGCTGCTGTCACCTGTTTTCTCGCACTGGCGGCAAGCGTACTTAGGACGAACATATTCCAACACTTTGAGTACCGCTGGCGTGAACTCTAGCTTCTCGCTGCGGTCTTCACCGATTTTATGCAGGCTATGATTGCAGCAAGCGCACTGCTTTTCATGGTCGTCTACATCAAGTTCGATAACCTCACGAGGCAAGGTCTTAGGCAGAGGTTTACGTTTACCGCGCTTTTTCGTTGTGGTCGTGGTTGTCACCTCAACCTCGTCTTCTTTAACGGCTTCACATTCCGCTTCGTTGAAGAGGTCACCTTGTGATTCATCGTAAGGCTTTAATGCCTCCGAGCGTTTCGCGAACTGACGGTCGAAGGCGAGTTTGAGTTGTTCAAGCAGCGATTGGCGCTCTTGTTTCCACTCATTTCTCTCCGACATCAGAGCAACTACCATCGCTTGTAGCTCGGCAACATCTTGGCTTTCTGGGTTGATATTTGGCGTCTTTTTCATAGCATTGATTATACTAAAATCGTGCCGTTAACGCTTGGAGAATAAGGCTTTATTCTCGATTAACTCATTGTAAAATCGTTTATTTTGATGGGTTCGTGGCCGATAATTGTGAAGCCTGAAAGCAGTCTATCAAGCTCAAATTGAGTGAGGGTAAACACCTGGTTTTTCTCTTTTGAAGGCCACTTATACTTGGCTTTTTCAAGGCGTTTATACCAGAGGGCGAAGCCTGTTTTATCCCAGTACAACACTTTAATCTTATCGCGCTGTTTATTGGTAAACAGGAACAGCGCACCGCTGCCAAGAGGCAAGTCAGTATCATTTTCGATAATCGCTGCAAGGCCGTTGATGGACTTTCTAAAATCGACGCTTTCACGATAAAGGTAAATGTCTGGAGCGCTGAGCATACCTTTCATGACAACGCTCCAATGAGTTCAGCAAGATAGCTATCTGGGCCTGATACTTGGTTGTCTTTTCAACGATTTCGGCTTTAACAAATCCGACAGATTCCGATTGGCTTGCTGTTTGGAGTTGACGCCGTTTGGCAAAGAACGTGGATAAACTCAGTCCATGCTCTTCACAAAAAGCGCGTTGGGTAACACTGCTGCTTTCATATTGCTCAAACAGTGATTGCCATTCTAGGTTGGTGCGTCGTTTTGCCATTTCAACTCTCCTTTGGGTTGGAGAGATGATCTTATTCTTCGTGCTGAAAGATTAGAATGCGGTGTTCATGACACGCTTACAGTTAAAGCGGCAATTCTGGAAGGAGAAAACATTCTGGTCTGATGGTTATTTCGCTTGCTCGGTTGGGAACGCCAGTGCTGAGACTATTAGGAAATACAATCAAGATCAGGGCTAGGCGATTCATCCCAGCGACAGCAGAGCTGATCAGCTGGGTTTTCTCGCCCAAAGCGCTATAAAAATACTCACCAGAATGAGGGACTTTGATATGTGCAGCAACCAACAACATCTCAGAATCTGCAACGATAGCTACAGAGCAGGCGTTAAAGCCCAGCGACAAGGCCTAGAGCGAACCGATAATCCCTCAGGCGATTTCACTATGCATATCTCTTGGATTTTAGGATTCAGTCACGCAGAAAAGGACGAAGAACTCAATAAGCTAGCAACACATGGCGTTAAAATTTAGTGCTCAGGCGAGGTGATGACACATACTTTCGCAACTGAATACCAGCGAAATAAATGGTTGCTAAGCCTCATGAAAAGGCCAGAGGTTGCCATCTTGGAGTTAACCTCACCAATTTAGGTCGTATTATCATACTAGAGCACCAAGGCTCAGCTATGCGAATCCGGTAATTTCGCATCAAACAGCCTTATTAGTATGAAGAATATAACACTAAAAAGAAGAACCTCTGATGCTATTAGATAGCATCAGAGGTTCTTTTTTAATGGGCCGGTTCACGCACGAAGCTATTTGAGATAGCTGCCACAATAGCAACTGAAGCCGGGATCACAAACCATGCGAAACCCATTACTCCAGCCCAAACACCCCAAAGGCCACTAATCACAGCTAACCATGAAAATGCGCTCAGCGCCGTCAGAAAAGCTTTCAACATATATATCCTTATCGCCTTTACGGCGTTTTAATATCCAAAACCATTTTGGACTCAGGCTATATAGTCAAAGCTGTGATTCGCAACGCGAGCAGTTAAACCAAAACAGATCGCGAACCTTAAGTTGTCATGCTTTCTTCTTGGTAACTCATAAAATCCAATAAATACTAACCGCTCTATCTCTCCTTCTAACGTAGGAGAGTAAAGCAAGTGATAAACGTCTCGTGGTATTTGAAAAATCGATTCTGGCTAAAGCAGTTTTGGGGAGTGACACTAGTTCGAAGCGCTAACGGCTTCTTTGTAATGGCTTTACTCGCCATGCAGTCCACCCAGCAAGAAATATTACTAGGGCTAGTTATTAACAATGTTGCTCTGTTTCTACTTAATGCCGGGAAGAGCCACTTGCGTCATTTCGGCTTTGAACGCTATGTAGCTATCGGTGCAGTGGCAATGTCGCTACTGATGATATTTTCAGATGCCTACATACACATAACACTATCTATCCTGATTGCCCTACTCTCCACAATAAAAGACGAAGACTCTCTCAAGTACAATGTCACAGTTAAACGCTTTGTACGTGCGCTCAAGACGAAGAGAAAGAATTACCTGGTTATCGGTTCTACGCTCATGGGTATTGGCTTAGTGTTCAGCAAACCAATAGTGGGCTTACTCGCGGATATTGATATCCGCACACTGTATATTGCTATATTGCTGTACTCATTAAAGACACTGCAATTCTCTCTGAAGACCACCAGCAAAGAACAAAAACCGAAGGAGACACTAAATCAAGAGCACTCAAGACCTCTCTGGCATTACACGCAATCAGCGTTTTGGCTAAACATCAGCAGTGCAGCCATTGGCGTATACGTTATTCCAGTTGTCTTATTCGATGTAATCACAAACCTGAACTGGGCCGACTACAAATTCACATTAATGTCTATCATTGGCGCTGTGTCGGGAGCTGCATCTCTTGCGTTCTATACTAAGCCCAAGGCTGAAAGTATCCACGCGAAGATGCTCAGTTATAGTATGTCTTTTCTCGTTGTCTCAATCATTACCACCACGGTCATCTTTGTATTTAGAGAACAGTTGTCATCAAGCGTTATATTGTGCTTAATCACCATTGGCGCATTTATGATTTGCGAGATTGGCCGGATAATTAACACCTCTGAATACGTGACCTTCCTAAACACCTTAGGTCAAAAACATTTCGGTTTTAATGCTGTTTTGGATTCATTCTTTGCAGCGAGAAGTGGCGGAACGATCGTTAGCCTTATCGGCCTATATTCTAGTTTTATATTGTTTGGCACAGCAGACTACTGGGTTGTAGCGTGTGTAGCGATCAGCACTATTTTCCACTTCTATGCTCTACTGAAAGGCCTATACACAATACCAAGCAAGACCGAACTTAACGCATAACGCATAACACATAACGCATAACACATAACGCACTGAGGCCTAGATTACCTCTTCAAATCCAGCAAAGCGCGGGCGTGTGGTCAAAGTCGAGTTAAGATATCGCTCTATCATTTCCTGCATACCGGAAGCATTGCCTTTTTCGATACCACCAACAAATGCCCGAGCGAAACCTCTCCCTCTAAGCTCCGAGACACACTCGCGAGCATACTCGCTTGGGTTTTTGTTCGAGGGCACCAATGAACCGGCGATCGGACGCACCTTCACACCATCTTGAAAAATCTCGACTAGAGAATAACTCGATCCCATATCATGCACATGAATCACTTTATACTCGTACTTGTCGCTCCAACCCATATTTTGTCGAACCTCTTAAAACGAAAAAATCCAAGAGCAACAACTGCTCTTGGATCTTCAATAACGTATTTACTTAAAAATTAGCTGACTTCTGAGCAATCTTATTCGCTTCAATAGTATCGATACTATCTAGCGCACGCTTTAGCATTGAAATTTCAACATCGCGATCTTCTTGAATCAAGCGATGCACGTTCGCAAGAAAAATCGAATCATGCTCTCGAGGACGGTATCGCTTCAGGAAAACCTCTGTATAGCCAACAGCCAACAATGCATCCTCTTCATCTTCTCTCACACCCAGACAAACAAGAGCGATAAAACCAATCAAGGGGGTCACAACAATCGAGATAGCCACCCACAGGAAGCCCGAACGGTTGAAGCGAACAGAGCAGAATCCTACTACCAATGCCGCTACCAAATACAACGCAATATACATAACTTCCTCCACGGAAATAGACTTCACTAGCATTTCTGCTAGACCTACATTCCATAGAGCGTTCATCGTACCAGTGACCACTGTGTTGCGTTTTTATTTAGCTGTCCACACACTAAATTAGTCATTTACAAAGCGCGCCTTGACTAAGCAATCTCTTTCCGTGTCGATTTTCTCGATCTCTGAGATCGCAGAACGCAACACAACAGAATCAATAGCATCACCAGCCTTTACGCGATTATGCACACTAACTAAAAAAGGAGTACTGTGAAGCGAAGGGTCGTACATCAAATTAAATACCTCAATACAACCTTCAAGAACCGCGCTTTCTTCTGCTGATACAGGCTTACCTTCAAAATACAGCGCCATAGCACCTACTACTGGCGTCATTAACACACTCAAAAGCAACCAATTGAAAAACGAGCGACCTTGTCTCGCTGCCAGACTTGCCACCAGCACACCCAGCGCGAGATACCCCAACACAACCATTACTTACACCCTATTACTTAGCTAAAAAACAGCCAATATTGTAGGGCTAAGACCAAATCCCCTTGGTTTTTGCATGGTTATTTGCGTAACAGCTCTCAACTAGCCTTTTTGCGTGATCTGCAACCATCCCAACAACGCACCTACTGGCTGAACTCTAGAATCCATATGCAAAGTAACAGTGGTCAACGTGACGAACATATCCGCAACTATTGACTGATAAAAACGCCAAGCAACAGGATTAGCTCGCTGCGGATACAGACTGCAAAATACAGCGTAATCTGGATACCAGGGAAGTGAATCGGGTTCTAGCTCTGGATTGTTTACTATCTCTGCGTAAATGGACTCTAACAGCGCAGTTTGCTCACTCATGATCATTCGCATTGTATCGCCAATCTCTGGACGCATTGGCCGCTCATCCATTTCCCAGTAGCGCCACAGGCGCTCACTAACACCAAGCGTCGTAGACACTTCCTTTATCGACAAACGAAGCTCATGACGCATAACTGAAAGCTCTACCCCATTTAACTGCTCAAAAGACACAAAACACCCACCATTAATCTGTTCCACTATTTGAACAAATTAGGCACCGATGACGATTCCTGTTTTCTATTACGCGATCCTTTTCTGTCCCATCACACACTCAAAACAACACAAGAAGGTCCAAATCAACCAAGATAGCTAAAGTGCACTTTCCGTCATTCCAATCTCACACCTTTATTCCCCTTGTTCCACGCTCGGACACTGTGTTCTGTTTTTTGCACTCTCTGTTCCATTACTGGCACCTCAGCGAACCTGCGAGACACTTCGCACAAATCAAAAACCACAAATCAACCTTGTTCCACTTTCGGCACACTCACAACCCAACAGCCAACCGATGCTTTTACGGTCAATCATAAAGACCGGCAAACACATTGATTGCATACCTACATCTGAATGACTCATTGGCGAGTCAAAAACAGGGCATTACAGCCCATAAGGGGAAGACATGATCACATCTAAAAACCTGGATAAACTCGCTACGAAGGTTGCGGTGAGTGCGTTCTTAATCGCACTTATAGCGTTCATAATCGGTACGATTGGTGCGCGAATATGGACCGTGGAAATCGCAAAAGTTGGATTGCTGACTGGACTGTTTTCAATCACTGCAGGTGTTAGCTTCAGAGTTTTGGCCTCTCTTGCTATTACCGGGCTGAAAACTAAGGAAGACACAATCAACCGAGCTTCTGAGAAAAGGAGCGCAGTATGATTGGGGAACTTAGAAACTGGCGCTTGATTCCATCAAAGGCAAAGATAGCATTAAGCTTAGATTTGCTTTGCTGGGCATTAACGGTGATTGCTGCCATTACTGCAGCAAGTGCATTATTTTTTAAAGTGAAAGGCTTCCCTGAGTACGCTATTATCTTAGGCGAGATTACAGCTGTGCTTGCACTTGGCATTGTTGCAACTGTATTTACCGGCCTATTTTGGCTGTACCGAAATATCCATAGATAGACGTTCCTTAAAACCACCACTAACTATTATTGGTGGTTTTTTTTGTCAGCTTGTAAATCTAACCTAATTCCCAAATAGCAAAAAACCCGACAATTGTCGGGTTTCGTTAGTACCAGCTGCTTAAGCCGCTACTCTTGGAAACGGGGTGCAACCCTCGTTACTCCAATCACACATATGGTCATTCAAGCACTGACTGCAAGGCAAAGTCGTTCTGCCGCAACAGTCGCACTTTCCTTTACCGTCTGTCGTCACTTGGCCCTCAGTGTCGCACTCACTGCACCATTCGTCCGCTAGGTGAAGACCTATAAAAGAAAGGTCCCAACCCTTCTGCTCAGCCACAAACACACGACTGTTCATTACTGATTTCTTCAAATCATCTTCGTTGAAACCTTTTGTCCCAACCCAGCGAAATGTTTCTTCAGTATTGAACGCAAAAGTTAACTTGCAAACCTCTGCTTCAGCAGGATTCTCAGGCACAGAAACTGTTGCAATCGAACCTGCACCGCCAAGGCGATAAGTAACCACACCAGATTCAGACTTAACCCATAATACTTCCATAATCGCGCTCCTAATAATGGCTCTTAGCCAATTTAATGTGTGTGAACAATTCACACGCTCAAGCACGATTAGTCCAAAACCAACCTCAACAAAACAGAGTCAAAGCCAGAACGTGTCCCTACATTGCAATTCGGAAACATTACACCTCGTAATAACGACTTGGGTTGCCATAACAAAGGCGTTAGCTCGATTGAGCTGAAAAGGCTTTACGCCACCACCTAACCGTAGATCTGGAGTACACATGGCAATATCTGAAAAATCTCGCTTTGAACCAACACTGACGGAAAAAGACATCGAGCGATTCTCTGATGAGAATGGAGATGTATGTCCAAACCCGCTATGCGGCCATAACATGATGCAATATCGCTCAAGTGGCCACATTAACGAGTACCACGTAGAGTGTGATATCTGTGGCTGTACGTTCGATACAGACTATACCTGCTCCACGTTGAGCAATTACTCACGACTCAAGCCGATGCGTCTCGTTCAGTTTGAAATTACTGAAGTGGACTTCATTCTTGGTGAAGACGTTGAAGGTAAAGATGGTTCTGTTAAGAAGTTAATTGATGCTCTTGAGGGTATGAAACTGACTTTAAATAAAGTCGGCAGTACCAAAGCAAGCAAAATAGATCTGGAATCCATGGAAGACATTAGCGTATTCGAAGACACGCGATGGCATAACCTAGGTAAACCCCATTTCGCGCTTTTTAATGCCCTTAGCAATCTCATTAACAGCCAATTAGAAAGCAAAGGTTTCTATAACGCAGGAATATCCCTCGACCTTGAGGATTGCGCCGATACTGGCGCCTACGTAATGGTAGAGAGTAACTTCCACACTGGTTACACGGCACTACTTCTTTCGCCAAGCATTGTAGAGATGTAAACAACTAAACCTCTGATCGCTTTATGTGTTCGGAGGTTTTCTTTATTTTTTTCGAGGCACCTCGGAAAAGCACCGAACCAAGATCTAGTTACTGTGAATCTGCTCGAAAACCCAACCCCACAAAAGACATAGCATTTCTAATAGGCAGATCGGCTAGGTTCGCCTTGCCTTTTAGTCATCACACAGGATCACCAAAAATGCTCGTAACAACGAAACGCATGCTATCTAACGCAAGCAAGCAAGGGTTCGCCATTCCATCAGCTAACCTTGTCGACTTCTTAACAGCGAAAAGCTACGCAGAAGTCGCAGCTCAGCTACAAAAACCGTTAATTCTCAGCATGCCATCATGTCACCTAGAGCACTTCGGCCTCAAAGAAGCAGCAATAACAGCCTTTCTTCTTTCTGACATCTACGACTCACAAATGGCCCTTCATCTTGATGCATGCCATGACTTTGAGGTTATCAAGGAAGCTATTGAGCTTGGGTTTACCAGTGTAATGCTCGACGCTTCAATGGATGATTTTGAAACCAACGCATCAAGAACTAAAGCAGTCGTGGATTACGCGCATCTACATGGCGTTACCGTTGAAGGCAAAATTGGCGGTCACCACAGGTCAATCACAGACCCTGCGGAAGCGAGAGAGTTTACACAAATTACCGGTGTCGATTCACTCCGAATCCACATCAACCAAGCCCAAGATATTAATAGCGACCCCGCTCTTATCAACTTTGAACAACTCAAAGCTATACGCAACGAAGTCAGCATTCCGCTCACAATGAACGCTAATGCACTGAGCGGATATGAAAACCTAACGAAATGCGCCGAACTTGGTATCGCAAAAGTGCACATCTTCTCTGATTTCATGCGAGCGGGAACGCAAGCCGCCAAGACAGGCGACTACAGCAACTATTTTGAGATGAAGAAAGCTATCGCTACCCAGATTGGCAGAACACTCAGCAACTATTACCAAGTGTTATTAACCGAAACAAGCTGATCACCCGGAGCGATAAATGAAGGTTTTTCACAAGGATCTAAAAGTGACCACCCTAGCAGGTGAGATCTCTTGGAACGACATCACTGAACAAGTCAGGGAAGCGCTACTTGAATCCAGTGTCACGGAAGGCGTCTGTGTTATTCAAACCGCGCACGCAACCTGCAGTGTAACCATTATAGATGAGACTCAAACACCAAACGAAGGTGGGACCAACCCCACCAAGGATAACGACCAGGCAATAACCTGCCCGCACACAGTAGCCTGCCATATCGGTTATAGCGAAACCGTTATTGTCCGCAATGGCGCACTGAATATCAACTCAACGTGTTACCTGCACGCGATTGACTTCGACTTGGATAGTGACAGTGAACGCACATTCTCCATCATGATTATGGGCGCTTAACCGCACCTTAACCATCAACAAAAAGAGAACTAAAAGATGAAAAAATTTCAAGATGTCGTCATTGGCGATGCGAACGGCCTACACACAAGACCGGCTGCAAAATTGGCGAAGAAAGCGAGCGAGTTTAAATCTGACATCACTTTGTTTTACAGGGACGGAAGCGCAAATGCCAAGAACCTTAAAGACATCGTAGATTTGAGAGTTCAAGGCAATGCCACTGTCGCATTATCAGCAGAAGGCCCTGACTCAGAACAAGCCCTTACCGACTTAAGAGACCTTCTTAAAGAAGCCTAGGAAAGAAACTCGAGACAATAACTTATTGTCAGTTTTGCTCATACATCATCTGCGACCCAAATTTGGGAAGTTAACCTTTCTACATGAAACATAAGGAACAGAATGATGAGCGAGACTTTAAAGAACTACCTGTGCCAGTGCCATCCAAATGGCGGTGATGACGAGATAGTGAAATGCAAAGCTACTGACTTCGAGAACGCAGCAAGACTAGCAGCCAAAGCCATGTTTGATGCTGGCGCGGATCCGGATCAAGAAGTACATGTTACTCTTGTCGTTGATGAGCAACTCCAATATTCACCTATTGGGTATTCAATGTACTTATCCGATCTAGAAGAAACAGAAGCGATTTAAAACAAAGCCTAGAGAGATTATCTTTCTAGGCTTTTTGCTTTCTAATCAAACGAAAGGTTAATGTCAGTTCGGACATCACGAGCTATCAGCTTACAGCTCTCCAGGTCCTCTGGTTTAACCTTTGACGCTAACTCAATAACCGTATCATGATCATTGCCCGCTTGCGCCTCACCAATCTTCTTACAGACCTCAGAGTCAGCAATCGCACCTACAGAGAAAGCAGCCGTAGCCACAAGTAAAATTACGCTTTTCATTTCAAAACACCTTGATTCATGGGAAGCCTAAATCAAAGTAAGCCGTGCTCTTTCCACCATTTAATTAGTTGCGCTTTTTTTGCGTTTCTTACCAAACCAGCAAAACAGGCACAAAAATGCCCACTCGAAAAGAGTGGGCATTAATTTAACATTTTGATTTAAATGACGCTGTATATCTGGTCTTCGTCTAGACCACATATTCGCTTGATACGAACACCCATAGACATATCTCTGTGGAGTAGCGACTTAATCGCTCCAACTAAGTTTCCCGGGGAAACATCCACCTCATGCGTCACTCGAGAACACGGATCAACCGCCACCTCTGCAACCAAATTACCATGAAATTTATGCTCTACTTTATTCGCAATTGCTGTGTACAAATCCATATATGCCTCCCAGCCTATCTTTAATACAACCATCTTCACGCTTCAAATGAAGCGCCAAATCTCTACTGCCAACCACATCACCAATCCGATCATAAAACGCTATCCGATTCGCTTCATAAGCCTCTTCGTCAAACGTGAGTTGCAGATCATCGTTTTTATAGATACTTGTGAAAGGACCTAAGTTGAAGATCTTAAATTCACCGTCAACCGTACTCCAAAGGCTGCTGCTTTGAGGCACGAACTGATGATTTGGTAATGATATTTCCAATACAGCTCTAACAACGCGGCGCATGATATACCTCGCACCACAAGAACTGATTTTCTTGTTTAGTCACTAAACACTCCTTAACGTTGGTAAGCCAACATGATTTCACTGCTCTTAACAGCTCTCATGTCACTTACGCCAAGAAGCATCCCTAATAAGGCATGTTACCTATCTTCCGTGTATTAACTCGATGATGACTTCTTCACATCAAGTGCTGCACTCGCTTGCTCTAACTGCAAAGCGAGTCTAGCGTTGCTAGCACGTAGGTTTTGCATTTCTTCTTCAACACCACGCAAACGGCCCAACTCAGCTTCACTTACCCCAAGCTTCACATGCGCATCAGCAATACTAGCCTGCAAGACTTCCACCTTACCTTCCGAGCTCTCCAACGACCCCTTCGCACCTGCAAGCTGCTCTGTTAGCGAAGTGATACTCATGTTCGCCTGGCTAAGCTTTTCATTGAGAGATAGCTGACTATCATTCAGATCTGAAACCTTCTGGTGTAGCGACTCGATTTCGGACTGCTTACCTTGCATATCGACCCGGTACTTATCTCCCTGCTCAACAGAAGATTTCTCCAACGCTTCCAGCTTTTGAGTTACAAGCGCACCAGAGTTTCTTTCCTCATTCAACTCAACTAAGGCACCTTCCTTTTCATCCTGTAACTTCTCCACCTTCGCTTGCAGAACGTCTATGTCTTCGGCTTGAGATTGAATCTGTTTAGATAGCATCTCTGTCACTTTCTTTTCGCCGGCCAGCTCTACTTTGTTTCCTTTCAGATCATTCTCGACCGATTCCAAGTCCTCACTCTTGATTTGAAGATCCTCAGTGAGATTGGCAACCAATTCTTCCTTGGTACATAACATAGATTCTAAATCTTGAATTCTTTCATTCTGCGCCAAGTCAGAAGACTTATAATTTGCTATTAATTCATTCGCCTCGACCAAACGACTTTTCAATGAATCAACTCGTGAGTGAGCTGCTGTGCGAGAAGCAGTAATTACCTTCGTCTGAAGACTGGTAATCAGCGTCATGATCTCGCCAATTGCCTCATTCCACTCACTACCAACTTGAATGATCTTCCCGTCTTCATCCAGGTACTTATCAACGAACTCCTCAATGATCTGCTTTCGTCGATTAAAGTGACCACCCAACTCTTCTAGATGCTTAGGCTTAAGTTGATCAGGAGAAACACCACTGGCCACCAGCGCAGTCAACTTCTTAATGTATAGAAACTCCCCCACCTTCTGATTCTTATTTACAGAATCTCTTTTTTGCTCCTGCTCAATCTTCTGCTGCGCATCTGTGGATGACGCCAATGAACGTTGCACCGAATCAGTCGGGATCGTATCTGTACTTCTATTTGCCTTAATGTCATCCAATGATAATTTATTCATCAAATCGAATTCCTGTTGTTTGTGGTTATCAGTGAACACTCATTAACATTAACACATGGTTGTAATCGCTAAAGGGCTCAATGATGAAATTTCTTACACCAATAATCGCCAATCTGTGACTTGTCACTTTTGAGCGTTACCCCTGTAACTTATTAAGTCTCTTTTCCAGAAGAGCCTGAGCGTGCGCTTTGACTGCTTTTTCATCTTCAGCATGCACTCGAATATTAATCTCCTTAACACCAAGCGCCTTGTCACGCGCTCTCTGCTCTCTTTTTCTTTCACTCGCAGTTCTAGCCATCACGCACCATTTTGATTTCATGACTTCACTCACCGTGTCTAGTCACATTTTAGCCTGCCATCCGTTGATGAGCAAACGTGTGTCACCGATTTTTGCGAATCAAACACCCACTTATAATGAATTTGAAATCATTAATTTTATAGATAGATGGAAGGAACTATTATGATGAGAGCCATACTCACTACATTCACTTTTCTCACCACAACATTCGCATTGCCAGCTCTGGCCTTCGAGGACATCAAACTAAGTAGTGATGGGATCTGCTATGCAGCTAGCTCTCCAAATTACAAGGAACTCACAAACTACAAATTGTACTTTTCTTTGGAGGAATGCCTAGAAAACGACGGCCGCTTACCTAGCGAAGGTAAATCTCAAAGACAATTCTCTAGAGGTGAGTTTGGTTCTGGCTGGATAGACAAGAATGGTGATTGTAGAAACACGAGAGCGGAGCTATTGATCTCAACATCAGTAACACCGGTAAGGTACAACACTAACAATGAATGCAGAGTGACTAGTGGGCACTGGATCAGTACATTCACCGGAAATAGCATTAACGACGCCAACAAGGCTGATGTAACTCACGTAGTACCACTGGAGTTTGCCTGGGAGCACGGAGCAATAGACTGGACCCAAAATATGCGTGAGGATTTTGCTAATGACACCAAGAACCTGCTGGTGGTCGAGCGAAAATTGAATCAATCTAAAAGCTCTAAAGACCTTACTGAGTATCTACCGCCGCAAAATCGATGCTCTTACATATTGAAATTCATTCGTGTCACTCAAAAATACCCATTGCAGTTACCAAGCGAAAAAGCGCACTCATACGAACAACTTAAGAATCAGTACTGCGGGAATTGACTGCTCTCCCCCCCCTCAGGAAGGGGCTTTCCGCCGCTTTTGGTAAACAAACTCGAATTGAAGGGGATGAAAATAGGCACACAGCTCTACAATCTGTTACTCATGAGGTAACAAATTGTAGATCCTTGAAGTGCTTTTTTGCCACTATCGCAACCCGACCTTACCGATTTTGGGCAAAGAAAACGGGATGCAAAGCATCCCGTTCTGTCTGTTATCGATTAATCAAATAGGCCCATAGTTTGAACGTCATCACACACTCCAAACAAAGAAGTTTTTGTTTCAATCAACGCCTTTTTTGACATAGTTAGGGAATCTACATCCGAACTGGACAATCCTCCCCCACTAGCCAGCACCGCGTCGAGTGTAGCAATAGCGCCATTAAAATCAGAGGCATGTAACTCCCCTGCATCACAAACCATATCAGAAGTCTGCGCCACTATCGTAATCATCGCCTGAAAAACAGTTGTCAGACGTGGAATGCAGTTATCTTCAACCATCACGACGATCGGACAATCATTAGAACCAGTCGTAAACTCATAGAACGATTGAACAGACCCAGAAAATTCCTGACCCTCTCGCGTATAACTCACCGTTCCATCAGACAGCAGATTCAGCTTAGCCACCACATGACATTCCTTGGACTCAATACTTTGAGCAAGAATTACCCCGTCCACTAACTCAATTGCCTGCAACATGTCAGGCATTGATCGCTTGGCCATCAAACCCAACAGATCTATGGCTTTAAAATCAATAAGATTAGTTTCAGTTCTATCCATGCTAATTGGCTGCAAGAAAATCGCACCGGCTACTTCAACTCGAATAACATTTTTCATCAAATACCCTTATCGCTAATTTTAGCGTTTTTACGAGAGCGACATTGCTCTTGTCCCACTAGTAGGCAAAATTAAACATGCTATGTTATGAGTAGTGTTTTGAAATCAATTTAAGATCGGGTACAACGACATGAACCCAAGTCACAGATTTCACCTGCACATTTGAAACACCAAACACCAGGTACTAAGGTAATAATGAATGGTCGCAATCCTGCCGCATAGGCAGCTAAGAATGCTACTGCATAAGTAGACAACATATTGACATCAGGCCTCGTGACCATTCAACCGGCCGTCAATATTCCTGCCGAATAGGCAGCTATGCACAAAGCCCGTTTATTCGGGCTTTGTTGCATCTGAATACCCCGAAACGCTCAAAAAATGACCCCCACCTTAAAAAGAGTGACCAGATCGGGCACTTATAGCCGCGACCCGTTATAGCAAAGAAAGCGCAACACTTTAATGATCTAAGTGCTAACTGCGCTAGTCCTCATTGTGGAAAACTAAACACATGAGGACCGCCTTTTATGTCATTCAATGAAGCTGCAAAATTAGTACGCGAAAATGACGTCGCATCAATTCGAGAAGTATTCGACAAATCTCTGGATGTTCACGTCAGGATTGATATCTACGAAGCTGTGAAGTCAGAAATCAGCTGCAACACCCCGAAAGCGAAAGCTCTACTTGAAGCTCTCCCTGGCATACAGGACGAGTGAGAACCCTACAGATCGGGTACCACGACGCGCTTTGGATCTACAAAGTGGATAAACTCAAATCGCAGACGCACTAATGCCACCTGCAGACTGTCCTTTGGCGTCTCTCGGTCACCTATTTTCAACCAATACTGCCCCTTTACCACACGGATAATGGCCTGAAATCCATTGCTACACTGATAGCTTACGGAGCGGGGCTGTATTGTCGCAAATACCTTCACATTATAAAGAACCGCTTCCTTTCTAAGCATCACGAGAAAACCATCGAGTCTCGATTTCGTGTCCCCACTAAACATCGTGACGTTTGCACTATGATTATTCTGAATCGTCATTCTCTGCTTCTGCCTCTACCTTCATTTGAGCGACATACTTCTCATACTTTTGTAAGTACGCTCGCGGGATTGCCCCATCAGAAACGGTCAACTCGAGGCCAGTGGAAGCACAGAGGCCGGCAATTCGATCAACCACCAGCAACAGTGAAGTCCATAAAGGTGCTGACTCTAATCTTATTGCGTCTACTGTCTTCCCGTCTTTCTGCAGCATCAGGAATACATCGAAATTAAACGAGTTATCCGCACTGGCAATACGCCACTCATAACCCTCACTACGAATGGACTCTGGATCCATCTCTAAATAAGGCTCAAGGAGCTGCTGACGCATTTCCATCTCATTATACCAAGCCAAGGTATGTCCCAAGACTTTCTCTGGTGACAACGGCACAGTCATCATCTCGATACGGGGGAATCGCTCTGCGACAACACTAGATAGATCCTCAACCACGCCATTAACCAGATCGCGGGCTTCAGGTGACATGACATAAGCATCAGATATACCACCCATATCAAGCGGATTACGGGTCACATATGGCACCGGTAAGAAGAACACTCTACGCACATGAGCATCATCTGGATAAACATCAAGATTTGGGGATTCAGTACAAGTAAACTTCAACTCTGATAAAGCATTCTTTGCAATGCCTACGCTCAATCGTCTCGCTATGGTCTGAACTGCGAATGGTTCACTAAGCGCTAATGACGTTGCCACCATAGGCGACACACCACCAATGGCTCGATAGGCTTCAGGCAAGCCGCTGTGTTTCCAAACGTCATTAAGCGTGTCTGCCAGTGCACTATCTAGCTCTACACACTTAGGGCCCACATACATCACACCAAAATAGATCGGCATGACATAAAAGTTAGTGACCTCACCCTTTTCGTTTTTGTGATTAGCTGGCCAACCGTTAGCGACAGACACCGCGGATTCCATGTGTGCGACGTATTCAAGTTGCAAGTCTGGGTCTATAGCCCCCTGACTCATCTTACTGAATTCTTGCACAAGCAGATCGCGCTCTTCTGGCGATGAGTCGTAAAGCAGGTGGTTGAACTTAGGCCGAAGCACTGCAAGTTTACCCTGGTATTCTTTAATCTGAGTCTCTGTACCCAAACCGCGCTTCAGTTTAGTGAGTACATAAATATACTCAATTAGGGCGTTAACCCTACCTTCCATCTGCTCTTTTGTCGGTGAACCCATTTGTTCCTGCAATGACATATCACTCATCACTCTGCCGAACCATGAGCTAACTCATCAAGATTCATCAAGCATGAGGGTAGATAGTCATCAACAAACACTGCCACCGCTCGACTAGCGCTCACATAGTCATTAAGAAGCGTCTTTTGGCGATTATACGCGTGCGAAAAATCCTTATTCCCACCCTCAAGCTCTTTTGCGGCATGAATGAACCCATCAATTATGTCAGCGGCTTTAACAATAAACTTCAATTCACCATCAAGCTCATCTTGGATGATGTACTCACGCATATGCTGACCAAAAGCGGCATCACTATAGGAGTCAGCTAGATCGCGCTCTGCTTTAGCTTCGAGAGCCTTAAAGAGATCCATCGCCTCTTTCGAGCTGTATTTAACTGAATGAGGAATATCACCCGGACCAGAAGACTCGGCAAGGTCATGATAGATTGCCATTGCGGCAACACGGTCGGGATTCACCGTTGGATTTCCAAGTGTGTGCTTAGCGATCATTGCAATGTGATGTGCTATGACGGCAACACGAAAGGTATGCTGACCTACATCATCATGAACTGCATTTCTCATTAATGGCCAACGCACGAGATTACACAAACGCAACGCCCAAGCAGGTACACCATTCTTTTTGATTTTGAACATTTTCTAAAGGCACTCGATTTAGACTAACCACCACTAGACTGCCAACAGAACCAACCTCCTTATTTTTTTACCGGACAGATTTCAGAGCTAGATCTTGATTTTGCTATCAGTCGCACGATAAGACCAAGCTTGCGGATATTGCGAATACTCAGAAAAGGCGAACTTCTTTGTAACTTAATTTCCACTTTTCACGGTTATTCATGCGATATCACAGTGATAAACTGACTGCAATTCGAAACAAAACGCTAGGACAAAAGTAACTCCATGGACAATCGAACAAACAAGATGATTGGGAATATCGGCGTTGAATTCGATGGGCAATTTAGACTACTTGGCGCATACATGGTTGATGGCATCATCTGCCACTATGCCTTTACAGATAGGAATAAAAATCCAGAAAGCGATATAGGGCTAAATAAGATAGACATGATGAGAAACTTAGGAAGACCCCTAAGTGAATTCTTCATCCCGACAGACACCCAGGCTAATATGCTTAAGAGCATCCGCAACTCAATGACGCAAGTCGCCACTCTTAATTGCGAGAGTGCAGTGCTATTTATGTTCGAACGAACGAAATACGATGACTATTTGTTTTACGGCGCCTTGGGGTTAAGACCAGAAGAGATTGATTTTGTATCTGTGGAAGAACTAGGGTTAACCCTTTCACCACCAGCAGACTTTTTCCCTACAAAAGGTCTTGCAGACGCACTTTAGAAATACCCTTGTGACACCTGTAACTTTTCGTGCTCTTGAGAATCGTTCCGAGTCGCTCTTTTGGGCACCACTTCCCTGCAAAAACCTCCTGCCAAACCTACATTCAGCTACCACTGATCTATAAGCGACGTTTTTCGTCCCTTTGATGTGCTATCACAGTTTTGCGATACTATTTCTGCGATAACATACTCTGAAAAGACAACTCTTTATTAGGATACTTTACGATATGACACCAGGCCTTAGGCGAATCATCACAATCAACAGCCGACCAAACGGAAAGCTCATCAACGAATTTGACTTTCATGGTGCTACTCGAGTTATCGGCACTAACGGAGCGGGTAAAACAAGCCTTCTAAAAACCATTGGCTTCTTCTTTGGTGCCGACAGACAAACCGTTGTTGGTGGCGCACCTCAACCTTTTGTCGCTTGGTACCTTCCTAACCCAAACAGTTACTTGATTTTCGAGTACGTGACAAACCGTGGAAATCTAGCCCATGTTATCGTTTATTCAGATCCCGGTCGAAGTGTAGAAATGTCATATCGCTTTGTTGACGGAGCTTTCAACAAAGATGTCATCATTAAAGAAACTCAAGACGAACTTTCATACGCCATCGCCTCGAGTGAACTAGTTGCTAATCTAATTGAGTTTCGCTGCGACTACACCAAACCCATTTCAAGCATCACAACCTATCGCTCAATCATTCAAAACCTCAATCCTGGAAACTGGGACAGAGAGTATAGTCGTTACTCATTATGCTCCGGGAACCGCAATATCAAACACATCGACCGCTTAACCATTGCCTTATTGCAGGGTGAGTTCAACGTTGAAAGCACTAAAAAATTACTGCTTGAGGTCATTGGCATGCAAGATAACGACATCAAGATCGGTATCGATCCAGAACGCATCGACAAGTGGTGCAATGACTACGAAGCTGTAACCTCGTTTGATAAAAACAGAGAAGGATTCACTGAAGCTGCCGCCAACAATGACACCATCATCTCTGAATCCACTTACTTATCAATCGCTCGAGAACACCTAGCAATTGAGGTTGCCCACCTTCAAGACAAACTAATGCCTGAGCTCAAAGAGACAAAAGCTGCGATTTCAAAACAAAAAGACGAAAAACTGTCAGAGCTATACTCAATTCGCAACACTCTTACCGGTGACGAATCTAAGCACCGCATCAACTTAGCAAAACTTAACAGTGAACTGGACGAGAACGCTCAGCTAAGCCAAACGTATATTGATGTAGAAATGGCACAAACCGTTTCTGATTACGATTCACTGCCTTCTTTGCGTCAGAACCTAAATCAACAGAAGCAAAACTTCGCAGATCTGGATAGAAAGCTGACTGACATCGAAAAGTACAGAACAGCGAAAGAAGAAAGTATTACCAAGATACACAGCAATGCTATTGCCAAGCTTGAGAGTGAAAAGAAGGACAAAGAACACCTTCTAGACGTCGAACGCAAGAACATAGAAGCAACAGCAGCGTCACGCGAGAAGACAATGACCTCTGAAGCAACCCAAAAAATTGAATCACTCAGTTTGGAAATTGCGTCACTGAACACTGACAAGGGAAGCCTAGAACAACAACTAAAACAACCTTCTGCAGACAAACAATTACTCGAAGATAAAACCGCAATTATCAATGATCTGGAACGCTGCAGAAACGAGTTAACTGAACTTCAGACGACCAAACTTGAACTATCAAAGCTTATAAGTACCTTTCAGCAGACTATATCTAATGACCTAAACACCTTCGACGGACTGCAACAACAATTAAGAACCAAACAAGCACAACTCGAGTCTTTAGAGAAACTACTTAACCCCAATGGGAAATCACTCTATGCGTTTCTAGATAATCACGTAGAGAACTGGCAATCACTACCAATTGGTAAAATTGCAACGGAATCCCTATTACTCGACACCCACCTTAACCCACGAATCGAAGGCGCTGAGTCGTCACTGTTTGGGATCAACATTACCACCGACCACCTACCAAACTCGCCTTTTTCTACCATTGAAATGGAAGAAAAAGCAGCTAGGCTTAACCATGAAATTGATGTGACGGATAAGAAAATCACATCGCTTACGCAAACCATTAAAACCAATAAGAAACAGGAAAAAGTAGACGAACAGAAGCTGACACAAACTAACACACAAATCACTCAGCTTAATAACAAGATTGAACTGCACAAAGCCAATGTAAGAAGCAAGGATATCGCTATTGACCAAAGTATCGCCCAGAACATTGAAGATACCGGTCACGCCTTGGATGCCACAACTAAACAATTGGAACACCGACACAGCAGCGTTAAGCACATCAAAAATGAACTGGCTGAAAAAATCATAACCGTGCAATCTGAGAAACTGAGTAAACTGTCCGATCTTGAAACTACCACCAGCCAAGAGACTGAAGCACTAGATAAGTCCATAACGTCGCACACGTCACAACAAAAAGAGAAGTTAAACCTCCTTAAAAAAGAGATCAGCGATCGCCGCAAAAACGAAGGTGTGAGCGATAGTGTCTATGGCCAATACAAGACAAATATCACCGCACTCAGCGAGAAGATCACCCAACTCGAAGGGCAGCAAGATACAATTCGTGAATACCGGTCCTTTATGGCGCGCCAGAACAACTACATCCCTCAACTCAGAAAACAACAGGAAACCACTCTGGACTTGTGGGAAAAAGCCTCCACCCAACTAAAAGATATTCACTTCTCTATCGAGCAAGAGACTAACGCATTCAACGTTAAACTTAAGACCATCAAACGCGACATCATCGAATTAGACAATAAGATTGCTCACTATGACAGCTGCCAACACAAAGTGGCTATTGAACTAGATAGCTCCGATGTAGGAACTGAATCATTTGAGTGCTCAGATGACTTCGACACCATTGCGCATACAACACTGAAACTTATCAATAACGTTAGACAACTTAAAGTCCTTCGTAATCAACAGATCAGGAAACTCGAAGAACTCGCCCGCACTTGGGGTGAAGGCGACCTACTCCGCTTCTGGCATGAAAGCCTCGCAAACAAACAACTCGACTCAGCCAGCAATAAAATCAAAGTGCTCAATGAGATCATTACAACCATTCTTCCAAGCTTAAGTAACTCTGTGATTACTAGCTCGATGAACATGGGCTCAATGATCCGCAACTTCCGAGATTCAATGATTAATATCGAAGGGATGATCAAAAGCGAAGGACGCCACATTTCAGATGAAGTAGCCAAGTTCAATAAGTTTGAAGTGATCGATGACATTCAAATCAACATCAACTCTACACTGCAAAAACTGGCGGGATGGGAGGACATCAACACCTTTACTGCCATCTTTAACAAGTACGACAGCCAGGCATCTAAGGAACTGCCGCCCAAAGAGTTCCATAGCGCATTGAGAACAACAAGCACCCACATTACCAAAACCAATAACCTTGATGTCTCTCAGTTATTCGAAGTTGAATTTGATATTACCGAGAACGGAAGAAGAAAAACGGCCCGCACCAATACCGAAATGGCCAACCTTGCAAGTAACGGTACCAACCTACTCATCCAAGTGCTGCTGTACACCGCAATGATTAACTCTCAGCGCAGTCAATCAAATGTCACGGTCTCATTCCCTATTGATGAAGCAGACAAACTGGCCGCTCAGAACCTTGAAAGACTCGTTGACCTACTTAAAGCATCAAACATCAACATCATTGCAGCCATGCCTAACGGCAAAACCCAAACAGCCTGCCTCTTCGATAATTTGTATAAGTTGACCAAAGCCGGTGTCATCACCAACAAACCCGCACCAACCGCACTTGAGGACGCCATTCTGCGTCAGCGTTCACAGGAGGCACAATCATGATCGAAGTATCTAGAGTTTTAGAACTGCTATTAAAAGGCACTCATATCTGCCAATGGGCTCACCCTAAAGCCCACAAAACGATCACCGATGAACAACAGAAAATCAAAATGGCTCTTAGCTTTCACGATCTAAGACTTTACCAAACTGAGCGCAGTGGCACCTATTACGTTGTTTATAAGAACATTAACAGCGCTACTGGGGCGTCGATTCGTAAACAGCAAACCGAGATCCACACCGCACTAAGACCCATCGTGGCCCTAATCGCCCTTATTAGCGAAACCACACACAGCGATTCAGTGATCACTGCCGGCTCTGAGTTCTCTGCTACCCGATTTTCCGATCATGTCACCAACTCAGCGTCAGCCACAGAAAAGCTCAACACGATCTGTAAGCACCCTAGCGTCAAGCGAAAGAAGAACCTCTCAACTATCAGCGATAAATCTCGCTTAGTGATTGATTTTATGGTGCGCCATGGATTGATTGTTTTAGCTCACACCGAGAGAGAAATCTACCAAGTAACCGGCAGGATTGATTACATCTACGCGACCCTTAACTTCCTAGATGAGCGCATCGACATTGTATCTCAAGCAGATTCGGAACAGCAGCAACAGGGGCTATTCTAACTATGGATAAATCACGACACGCTGGTGGCCTGGAAGAACTCTTATCGCTGATACACGCTTCTAGAGAAACACTAATCGAGGCATTCAATAACAATGGGGTTCACAAGTCGAACGAAAACTCCGGTAACATTACGAAGCTTCTCCAAGCGAGAGCATTGATTAACACTCGATCGGGTTATCTTGTGAACCCAAAACTAATGGCGTTCATTCACTATTACTTAGAGACAGAGTCTACACGTTACCTTGATACGGAATACGCCAACAGGATACCCGATATTCGAGAGCTCGCAGAAAGCTACCTTGAGGCAAAACGATCCCTCACTCAACGTAACAAGCGCACTGAGAGCAACATCTTCAATGAACTTCAAGGTTTAGTGTACACACTCATTACGGATTTGATTGATGCAAAAAGTCGTCTGCATTCCCGCGTAGAGCAGCAGTTCGGGTACGCCACTTCCTTAGAAGAGAAAGCCACTGAAAACAATCGCGCTCTTGAACAAGCCACCAATCTCGTTAAGGCATTAAAAGAGTTTTCCCCCGCCGTATTGGCTGATATTGCCGGTGGCGATCAACGACTAGGCGAATTACTCTGCCTTGAGTTACCCCAAAATATCTCTGATTGCCAAGCCGATCTAGAAATCACCATTGGGAAGCTCAGATTGCACCTAATGGCATTTAGAGAAAGACAGAAAGATAAACGCCTCATACAAGCCTTTGACGGCTTTTTTAACGACGAGCACACCTTTGCGTTAGATATCAGCGAAACCTTCCATGACATTGAGTTGGAGTCCTCTATAAGCGCAGAGCACCATCTAGTCGAACCGATTGCGGTTACCGCATTTGCAAACTTCCATGACATCAACATAGAAGACGATCTAGACCGCATTGCAACTAATGTTCTGACGACATCTATAGAGATCCAAGTAGACCGCCCGAAAGCAGAACTCGCACCACCTCAAAACCTCAATGAAACAATTGAGGACACAACCGATACAGGTGACCCAATAGACTCATTCTGTGATGATATTCTGACGTCATGCATTAGTGAGCAACGTGAAATCCTTGCCAGCGACTACTACATCGAACACATCAAAGGCGGTGTCAGCGATATATCACGGGATGCCTGGCTGTTTGGACTTTTGGGATACCATGAAGACTTATTGGAAGAGCAAGCGGCCTTCATCTTGTGCACACCAATTGGTGATCACTACTACCCTAACAACACCGGCAACATACACATCGTTGATATATCTGTGAGGCCTCGCTAATGCACAAAAAACTAAGCAAAACTGATATCAACCGTCTTATGCGACTCAAAACAAAACGGTCTAAAGCCACACTTTCCAGAACCGGTATCTTTGAAACTCTCTATCAAGACATGAACATTGGACGAGCCACAGGTAGCAAGATTGAACTCAATTCTCGGGACATCAAGAAGATAAGAGAGCTCTTCCTTCAACAAAGTGGTTTCGACATCTTTTCAGACGTTGATTTCAGCAGCAGAGAATCTACTACAGAGCACTTTTCTGATGAGAAATTAAATGGAAAACAAGTAAAGGCAAATCATATCTCAGTGTACCCACTCAACGGGGAGTCCATTACAGTGGAAGGTAAACTCTACACATCTCCTGAAGGTGGCTATATCACTTTCAATAAAGAGTGCATCAGCAGTATTCAACACTCGCAATGCATCCTAGTAGAGAATTTTGAGACGTTTCTAAACCTCAAAAACGCTAACTTCAACTTCAGCACACTCAAGAAAGACGCTCTTATCGTTTATCGTGGCGACAAAGAAACAGGCATTACCATGTCTTTACTCAAGAAGAATTTTAGCGGCCATGTTATAGCCTTTTTCGATTGTGATTTTGCGGGTTTCGCTATGGCCAAAGCCTCTCTTGCGGATGAACTGATTGTGCCCAATACGAACGTAAACACATTTAAAAAAATTGGCAGCAGAGACCTGTATGACATTCAAAGCAACAAGTTCAAACTCAACCCACGCTCCTTCCCCGCCATTTATACGACGATGATGACAGCCGGGTATTGCCTAACTCAAGAAGCACTGATTTTTCATCAAGTCCCACTAACCCTTGAGCAAAACTCACGCAGTTAACTAGCTTTAGAGATTGTCGTTACGATAAGAAATGACGCCGTACTGATAATGGTCTTCCCACTTATCAAAGGGAATACCATCTAAGAACTCTGGGTGAAAAGGGTTATCTGTGCGACTTTGACGACGAATGTCGTTGTAGCCATCCATTCTTGCTTGCTGCTCTATGAACATACCCATGCTCTCAATCAGAGCCGAATCAAACATATATTCATAACAGCCTGACCAGCGAGCTCGACCAAACGTATTTGTAAACACCACCGGTGCACGATTCACTTTCTGCTTTGCAGCAATAATCATTTCAGTAACCATCCAACATTCTCAGTATGAGTGGCTAGTTACATCCTTATTAAAACCCGACAACCTGGTGTCGCGCTTCTTTTTTGCCTCCACTCACGACCGATAGAGACTGACACCATTGTGCGACCCAAAAATAGTGTTAGTTTTGACGATAGCGATGATGATTTTGACGACTAAGAGAAAAACCTCAAACAAAGGCAGATGCTCTTCATTTGAGGTTTTGTTTTTTAATGGTTCGTTGATTGGGCGTTTATTGACTGCATTTCATCCATGATTTGCTGCACCTGTCGAGTTAAAGGACCAGCACCACCAAACATAGCGCGAAACGCCGCGAATGATTCTGCCAAATTTACTTCATCAAGTGACACTTCAATTTCGTCACCCGTAACCTCATCAGTTACGTTAAAATGGAGCGCCTCACTCTCTTTATCCAATTGCATCTCACGCGCCAATTTTGCCGCTTGCTCCGGACTATCAGCTTCCAATTCAACTTCCCAAACTATCTTGTAAGAACTCATAATTGCTATATCTCCATACTTCGCTATTCACGTAACGACCTTTCGGCCACTAAATACACCTATTCAAGGCGATCACGTACTCAATAGGCGAAATAGCAAACTCTGATTTCCGAGTCAGTAGACCTTTTTGGAGCGCCACTATCGCATCAAACCCTCAGAGATCTTACTGCATTGTATGCGCTAGAATTCTCTCTGAAATTGATTTCTTGTGCTTACTTGATAATGACCAGCCTTTATCTTCAGATGACTTTATAATGCGCCAAATAGACTCCCCATGACCCCACTTGCGCGATCTTAACTCACTCACTTCTTGACTACTTAGGTTGTGCCAGTCGCGGTAGAGCTCAAGAGCGGAGTTGAAGGCATGATCCAGTCCGAGTTTCGAGATGGCAAAAGTTTTACTTTGAATTTTTTTCGTTTCTGAGTTAACTCGGCGCACCTCAAAGAGCGGGTAGAACCTAACTTCTGAACCGCCATTTACGAGCTGAATGTTCTTCCGCATCAACCGCAAGTAAAAATTCGATGCAAAAGCGCAGATGTTGTTGGTTTTAAGCCCGCCAGCTAGGCGTGTCTTCCGTCGTCTCGGTTCCAACTCCTGGTCCCACATGTCTGACTGTGCCTTGGCGCGCCTCATTGCCTCTTCTTTAGTCATTTCTGAAATAAGGAAGTACCTTTCTCTTTTCTTTCGCCCATCAGGACCCTTAATGCTGGACATTGCCTTTACAGATCTTAGTTGGCCAGTTGCTTGGCTGTATATCAGATGGACGGTCATAAAAAAGGGAGGTCGTTGCTTTTGGTCGTATTTCGATTATCAATTTCGCGATAACAAAATGCAAGTGTCTATTTTTAATTCCCTCGAAGTTGATCGTAAGCCACCAGCACTAGAGTTCACCCAGCAAAAAACACCCTCACAACATCAGTTTCATATCCACTGACATATAACCGGTAATTGCTGTTCACAGCGAGAATGCCTCGGGAGTTCAATTCTGAACTTGGCAGCCTAGTTGTAGGTATCCCATCTAATTCTTAACCGAATATTTAAGGAAGAAATTATGCAAAACCCAGCGCAAGATCTAATCCTGTCTCTGCAAACTGCAGCAGACACATACCTATCATTCATAGGTCTAGGCATGATGGCGGCATTCATTGCAAGCCATCTAGTAATGGCCTTAATTAAGCGATAAAAAACAAACGCCAACTCAGTAGAGCTGGCGTTTTTTTGTTTCTAGCACACCAAACAACGCCAAGACACCAAAGTTAACTACAATTTAATCAGGACATTCGACGTCAAAGGAAGACAAATGCTTCGATTACTACCGATCTTAATTTTCTTTCCCCTAACATTCCTTTCTTTGCCAGCCTTTGCATCTATCACATGCCCCGCTAACGCCAGTCCCGACTACCTTGGCCAACGCTGCAGATGCGACGTTGGTTACCAAGTTAAGAACAACCAATGCTTAAAGATAATCATCCCAGAAAACGCAACTTTATCCCTTATGGGTGGCTGGCGATGCAATACCGGTTATCAAAAGAATGGAAACAAGTGCGACAAGGTAAAGCTACCCAAGAACGCCCGCTTCATTGGAGGCACTAGTGTATGGACCTGCGACAAAGGCTACCAAAAACAAAGCAACTCATGCATTAAGGTACATCTTCCAGAGAATGCTCATTTTGCTTTCGGGTCGAGTTGGCAATGCGATGCAGGTTTCAAACGTGCTGGAGGTGAATGCCTGGCGATGAATCAACAAGAGCTCGTGAATCAAGTAAAATCCCTTAATCGAATGCTAATGATGCAAATCAGCGAATCTGCTGGTGGTAATGGCAATTGTTCGACAGGCTTCACTTACTGCAAAAGGGAATGTGATAGCCAGTTCTCTTCATACAGTAATGAGAACAAGTGCATCGATGCTTGCAAAAAAGGCCAGAGCGCATGCAATTAAAAATTACATGCATTTACTTTCAATGAGTTGAGAACCATTGTCGAATATCAAAGTTGCCCTTGATATAACCTTCAGCCTCAATGGTTGATAGACTGTATTGGAACTCACCTACCTGCGGGTGAGAATTCACAGAAAAATAGTGATGAGACTCATCGAGATAGCAATATTTCGGATGATCAATTGTGTGAAACATTCGGCAAGCGATTGGGCGATACTCATAGATTGAACAACAATTATCAACAAGGAACGGGCAACCACCGGTTTTTGATACAGTCTTATCTAAACGAAGTTCAACACCTGTCGAATCAGCAATATACATAGCCTCCAAGTAGCTGACATCTACTGCAACAGTACAGCATTGCGCGCATCCACGAACACAAACGCTCAGCTTCTTCAGTCCCGTATGTAGAAGGAAAAGGTCAAGATCCTTATACATCTTCTTAATTGTACTATCGGTCAATATCACGCCAGGGCGCAGCATATTAAAAACTGCCTTGGCATGCTTTGTGGCCTTTCTATTTACGGATAAATCACTTTGGGCGAGGCGCCCTGCTATGGCTTGCTCAGTCAAATCCCTAACCGGTATTTCATCCTTGAGAGCAACAGTTCTAAGAGGGGAATTTTTCCAATCATCCATCACGAGACCCTGACATCTAAGCACTACCTACAATACTGGAACAGTAACGCAAATCTGATGCCAATCCAATGATGAAAAATGCAATTAAAAATTACCGGCCTTTCCATGCCAGATCAATCTGTTACATTCATCCCAACTACAATAATCAAGAATAATTCGAATGAAGAAACTAGTTTTAGTTGGCTTACTGGGCTTTACCTCTGTTGCAATGCGACGCTAGTAAAACCAACAGCACCAGAAGAACCGGCAGTATCAGCAGGTGAAGCAACGGCTGAAGGCGCAACGCCAGAAAAACAAATGCAGTTTTGCACTGGTTACGGCGGTTTTGCTCATGAAGTCATGCTTGCACGCCAACATGGAAACACGATGGCAAAAGTGTTCAGAGTATTAAAAATCACTGACTTGGAAGACGCTCCAGCAACGATCATCAAAGACGCGTATTCATACCAAATTCAGCCAACAATCAAGACACAGGAGCAAACAGCGATTGATTTCAGCAGTAAATGGTTTGGCGCTTGCACCGATGTACTTGAGGGAAAAGCGAAACCGCTGAATTAATTACTCACCAAAGCCACCGCTAGCCCAATCTGATAATGCTTATTCCAATATTGCTTAGGCCGACCATCTAGAAATGAAGAGTGGAAAGGATTCTCTGTATGACGCTGAGTACGAGACTCGTTGTAACCCCTTCTGTGAGCCTCAAAGCGGATAAAGTCATTCAGCTCAGATAGAATCAAACTCGTGAACTGGTACTCGTACAATCCCGACCATTCAGATCGACCAATCGCATTAGTAAAAACTACCGGAGCCCTATTCTCTCGGCAAACACTTGAAATAATCACAACTACAACATCCAGAAAAGAAAAATGCAGCCCCGTACAAAGCCAGGACTGCATTTTATATACACAAACAGAAGGTCATCAGCAGACAGAGAAAGTTAACAACTCGCGCCACCAAACAACGCAGCCAAACTAACATGTCAGACCTGCTAGCCAATTCTGAGTGACGATTCTTTCGGGATATCTCGCAAAAAATAAGCCCGAACCACCAGCGCAAAAGCAATAGGTTGTATATCACTTTCATTCTTTTTGTGTTCGCAGATGCAGTCAAACCAAGCGCCTCTTGAACTACTGACTACGCAAACGAAGGTTCTCCTTCGCCTACTCACTTGGGTAACCAAGTTGGATCGTAAGATAGTTTAAGGAATAAACATGAAACCTTTTAAAACTGGAGATCAGTCTCCTATCCATTGCTGTGGCTGCAAGACCACTGTTTCTGCACTACTTGTGCAAAATAAAAGTGGTGTGATGGGCTGGGTCTGCACAACGTGCCGAGCAAATGTCAAAGCACACAGTAAGACACTAGCGCCAATTGGCACTCTCGCTGATGAACAAATGAAAATCATCAGGAACAAGCTAACAGAGACCGCCACTATCATGCTAAACGAAACAAACGAAGATAGAGCGGTACTTCACAAGCTCGTGTCTACCCGATTTGGCAAACCGTTACGAATCCCACTCATATCGACTAGAGATGAGGGATTGAAGGCTCATAAGGCACTCAAGTACGTAACCGAGATGCTTCAAGCGGAAACTCAGGTCATGCAAACCTGGTAATGAACAAACGCACTCACTTTCCTTTAGGGATTGGTAGTGCGTTTTTGTTTTCTGGCCTCGCAACCATTTTTGATTTTAAAAATGATATCATCACCACATACAGTCCCCAGCACTAACAAGTTAAGCAAGGAACTCTGCACTGCATGAGCATCAAAATCTTTATTCGCAACGACTTAGATATGCCCCTTGGAAAAATGATAGCACAAGCCGCACACGCGCTTAATGCAGCATATCTTGCTAGGTTTTATGCGACCACCAGCAGTAGCAAAGTTATCCTTACACCAACAATCGAACTTGCAAAGCACATTATAAATAGACAATCACTCCCATTTACTTTGATTTTCGGTGACGAACAGTGCATTCGTAATAACGCTGAATCTGACTCCGCTCTCATACGTGACGCTGGCCGTACTGTTTTTACTCAACCAACATTAACTGCGAGCTGGGACGCGCTCGACCTGGGCCCAACTACAGCTATTGAAGACAGACTCAAATTTTCCGTTGGCGATATACCCTTCAAGCAACCAATCATAGTCAATCGCCAAAACCCTCACCTCACACCAGAACTTGCTATCCAAGCCGGTGCGCGCCTGTCTACGGATGTGTTTCTTAGCCAGATTGATGATTTTGGGAATATCCACTTAGCAAAGGGAAGCCCGCTACTTGAATATCTTACGAATGGATTTGGCAAAACCGTGATCGGCACTAAGCGTACCGCTCACCACATTAAAACCGTTGAACACATTATTGATGGAGAAGGCGGAACACCATTTGAGACTCAGATTGGTGAGATACAGGCCGTATCAGTTTTTGCGCCTATTGCATCAGGTAAGATTGAGGAATACACCAAAACCAAGCTCACTCGCTTGTTAGATTCACTTTAGGCTTCGAGGTATTGGCAAACACTGTGGACATGTTAGCAATCGCTGATATGGCCTTTTAGGGTGCTGATTTATAGTTCATTTCCCTTTTTGGGAAACCAATACTTGACTGTTTATTGTTCATTTCCCATAATGGGAAATATAACAAAGGGGATGCATGCGAATTTTATCAAGAGCAACTTTACGAGAGTTTTGGGAACAGGCTAATTACGCTGATTCTGAACAGCCGCTAATGGCGTGGTACGACGAAGCCAAGCACGCAAATTGGCAAACGCCCCAAGACATAAAGGCACTGTACCGAAATGCGTCTTTCGTTGGCAATAATCGCGTTGTGTTCAACATTCATGGTAACAAATATCGACTGATCACCGCGATCAATTACAAACTTTCGATGGTATATATTCGCTTTATTGGCACACATGCAGACTATGACAAAGTTGATGCAAAAACCGTTTAAAAGAGGCAGATATGCAAGTTAAACCAATCAAAACAGCAGATGATAACCGCGCTGCTTTAGCGCGTATCGAGCAGCTTTGGGATGCTGAACCAAACACACCAGAGGGTGATGAGCTAGAAGTGCTTGCCACTCTAATTGAGGCGTTTGAAGAAGCTAATTATCCAATTGCACCACCTGATCCAATCGAAGCAATCAAGTTCCGTATGGATCAGCAAGGCTTAGAGGATAAAGACCTTGTACCTTTCCTTGGTCAGCGTAGCCGTGTTACGGAGATTCTGAACCGTCAAAGACGTTTATCTATCTCAATGATTCGCAAGCTACACGATGGTCTTAGAATCCCATTGGATAGCCTTGTGAAAGAATATCAACTGGTTAAGTAAGGGAAAAATAGTTATGGCAGGAATCGGATTTATAGCATGAGCTAAATTTGAAGACACTGTAAAAGCATATGGTGAAGGGAGCACCCCCCTGAACTGGCTTTATCTGATTTTCTTCAAAGCCATCAAAAAAGTTTCAATCTTTAATGTGAAAGCTGCAAACATTATTGTCAGAGTTTCGATCTTAGTTGTACGCCGACAGCATCCAAATCTCAGCTGGCGGCATTAGCACTGTCGATAGCAACGATGTCACCTGTAAGAAGTGCCTGGCGATAGCCAAACGATGGCCATAACTGCAGGAAGCAAAAAGGCCTGATGCAGCATAGCCACATCAAGCCCTTTCTATGACATCGACAAATCAACCCGGTTATTAATTAATAATGTTTATGTCAATTTCAGTGGTAGAACTTTCGACATCACTACCACATCTTCAAAATACCAACACAGTTAGAAGGATTCGGATTAAGAGGACACCGAACTTGCGTTGATGAACAAACAGTAAAGGGAATTTCGTTTCATTTCCACCACATCAAATATCGCTGCGAGACATCTCGCAAAACACCAACACTTAGACAAAAAAAACGGGAGATTCTTTACGAATCTCCCGCTCTCGGACAGCTCTATCCCCACATGGCTGCCCGCCATAAACGCTGAAAAAAGTAATATTAAAAACAGCATTTACGTTTTAATTTTTTGGAAAAAAGCATCGCCATAAAGCAATGCAATTCCCATTATAAAGGCACCGAGCACAAGGCATGGTGATGTTGGTAGGCCATTAAGCACTGGACGGTACAAGGATTAATAAATAATCTAATGCCCTACCAACGAGAGAAACAATATCAAGCTAAATTGCCACTATCGAGCATTAACGTAACTTAGCTACTCTTCCTTCGAGACACCTCGCAAATTCACCCAAGATTGCGCCAAATCCATCTTCATTGCCTCGTGTTGTCGCCTGTGAACCTCAGTTACCGCTATCGCAGCAAAATGCTGTAGCACCACCGTTGTAATGAATTGAACTCCGAGCAGAGCAACAGCAAGCGTGAAAATCGAATCAAGGTAGTCGTGCAGCACACCAAAAACGATAGAAACAATAGCGAACATCGCGATATTTATTCTTAAAGGCCACACCGCTAACCAACTCTGGTACGACTCTAATTTCTTATCGGGCAATCCCTTAAAGTAGCTATCAAACATATATTCACCTTAATAATGATAAGTTAAATGTAACAGCAACGCCCATCGGGTCAAGCACCGCATGACTGACGAGGATTTCTTTTCGATTACCCCTAAACGCTACTGAGGTATTTTGTCGGCATCCCCTAAAACTAACCGGCCTTTCTTTGGGGGGACTCCCATCGGTATTTGGCATTACATTTCGTTATGACCGAAAACTCTCATTGCTATTCCTTTTCGTAAACCCCCGATAGATAACCCCACAGCGTTGGTTTTTCTTCTCGCTATTTACGAGTTCCTATACCCCTAACCCACTGCTTTTATTCCGTTTTCTGCGAAAAGTAATAACTCAATATTTCTTCTGTTTTGGGTATTTTGCGAATGAAAGGTGATGCTTTAATGAGTGTATGAAATTTGAAGCGACACATTATCGCACCGCAGGAGAGACAGCATGATCGAGCAAGCAACAGCAAATGAAGTAGCTACCAATACAGTAGACGCTACTACACCTAAATTTGATAAAGGCGAGTTTCGCTACCTTGACCCAAAAGAGCTTTTAGATACCCCTTGGCGCAACCAACGCTCACAACGAGATCCTAAGTCTTATGAGCAAACCAAGAACTCTATCAAAGCAAACGGTATGCACACACCATTGCAAGTTCGTGTCATGGCTGACGGCTCACATGAGCTAGTAGCAGGTTACGGTCGCAGACAAATCGCACTAGAACTAGGCTTAAAGACTGTTCTATGTGTTGTTCGTGTACTGAGTGATGTTGACGCAAAATTCCTAATGGCGAGTGAAAACATCGACCGAGAGCAGTTAAGCCCGATTGATGAAGCAAAAGCCGCTCAAGATTTGATCGCAGAATTTAACGGTGACTTACAAGCAGTGTCAGCTACGCTCGGTTGGAGCGTGAAAAAACTAAAACAGTACCTACAATTGCTACTTTGCTCCCCAAGCGTCCTAGACCAACTGAACGTAAAACAGGAAAACGGCTTTATCCTTTCTATGGGTCACGCCAATGAACTGTCTACGCTACCTGAGAGCAACCAAGACTCTGTTCTCCCTGTGCTAATCTCTGAAAAATGGTCAGTGAGCGCACTTCGCAAGAACATCACTACCATCGTAGAGCGTGATCTTGAAACTGCTATTTTCAACACTGCGAACTGTCAAAACTGCAATAGCAATTCCTCTTTTCAAACCTCACTGTTTGACGACTTTGAGGGTGGCAAATGTCGCAATCCTGCCTGTTTTCAAGAGAAAGAAGAATCTCACCTTAACCAACAAATGCTCACACTACAAAAAGACTATGGTCAGGTGATTTTTTTATCCCATGTAGAGGGGAAATTCACTGAAACATCAAAAGAAATTGTTGGAGAAAAGAAGTTTGTTGATCAATGCCTAAGCTGTAGTTCTTACGTTGCCATTCTTGCCAACAAAGGCGAAAACAAAGGCGAGGTATTAGAAGATAAGTGCATCAATCCTAAATGCGCTAACGAAAAAGACACCTCAGATAATGCGTCTGCACAAATCACAGACTCTATCAGCACTCCAACAGCACCAAAGAAACGAAAAACAGTGAAAGTGGTTGCGAAAGTTGAACCTCAATCTACTGACGAAACCGCAACTGAAAATGCAGAAGTGGTTGAAGTTGAAGTTGAAGTTGAAGTACCAACGAAAAACCTAATGACCACTGGCACAATCAACGATGCAAAAAACTACATCAGAACTCAAACATCAGAAGTCCTGCTCAACACTCCGCAGTATTACCTAGCAATGAATCTTGTTGCTCTGCGTAATCTTCACGCACCGATGAGCGACAGCACACTCAATGCAATGGTGAGCGCCATGCTGACTAAAGACGTTGAAGAAATCTCGAAACTTATCCACCAAGAGATCGGTAGCATCACCAAAGAGATCCCTACAAATAACAACTTCCAAGCATTAGATAACGCACTCAGCATTGGCAAGCACGTTGATTGTATGGAGCAAGTACAAGCGAACTGGAAACCTACAGCAAGCAACCTTAAAACCATGCGTAAAGGTCTGAGAGTCCAAATTCTTGAGCAAAGCGGTTTTGCTAAAGCCTACACAGAAAAGCACTCAGAAAAGGAATACAACGCTCTAATTAAAGAGAAAGAAGATGAACAAATTGAGGCGATTCTGGGTTTTGATTTTGATTGGACTCATTACTGCCCTGAGTACGTTATCAAGACACTAGAACAAGCCTAAACACATCCCATATTGGGGGGGCGATGCGCCCCCTTTTGCGAAACAGTTTGTCTGATATTGTGAATACACAGCAACGAAATACAGGAATAACAGTTATGAATCTTCAAGCCCTTATGCAGTTCTCGAACGTGAAAATTATGTTCAATAAAATCAATGATACGCATTTTGGTATCACCATTCAGCCTGAGAACCAACAACCACTATCATGCACATTTGAAGCAAGTGACACTGCTGACGTTGAATCTGCGATTGCCGATTACCTATCATCACCAGACAACATCAAATCTGTCTCTACGCTAAAAGGCGTTAAGGGCAAGAAGAAAGCAACCGCTACCGCTACCAAAGCGACCGCGACCGCTACCAATGCGACACCACCATCACCAACAGCGCCACAAGCACCAACTCAAGCTACACAAGCACCAAAAGAAAAAGAAGCTCAAACCGATCCACTAGCATCCATGTTCGGATTTTCAAACTAGGAGTAGATTTCATGGCTATGACAATTTCAAACCCATCAAGAGTGTTCGTGATCGGAGCGACAAGAGTTGCTGACCCTGCTCCAAACCAAAATTTTGCTGATGCGTATGCACTACTGCAAATGCAACCGAACTACGCTGTAATTCGACACACGATGATGCACGAAGCAGACGGAGTTCTAAATGACAAGAACGAGCTTATCTACACCGTTCCCCTCATTCCGGCCAAACACAACGGCTAAACGATTGATAAAAATAGCGGTGTTTTCATAACACCGCTTTTTTTGACTTGGAGAACACACAATGCGAACTGAATCTGATCTTATCAAAATGGGTACTCAAGCTCTAAAAACCAAAACCTACACTTGGCAGACAACCGAACCGACACCCAATCACTTTCAAACCCCCCACCTTTACAGCCTGTTCAAATCAGGATTGGAGTATTGCCCTCTCGAATTTAACGCTCTACTTCAAAGCTACTCTCAAGAGAAGTTCAAAACTGCGCTCACAGCTTTTCTAGCCAAAGCCGAGTCAGACTACCAAACTGCACTGAAAAACACTAAGAGCGTCTTATGGGAGCGCTTTAAGGCATCTAAGATACTAACGAATGATGCTGAATTGAATGAATTAAAGGTGAGCTACCTTCCCAATAATACCGATCACAGTAATACAGTAATGGGGATTAATAACGGCCTCGACCCCTTCTACGAAATTAACGACTCTGACTCACTTGAACTGACAATTACGCCATGCCGAAACATAGACGCTGAAATCAATGCCCCCATCACCCCAAAAAACGTTGATTTAGAAATGGCTATCATCGAGCTTTTTAATGAATGTTGCTTTTTGAGGTTCAAAGGATTTGAGCATACGTTCACAGAATACAGCACTGGATCAGTGTTTAACAAAGCACATCAACACGCAAAACACCTACTTTCCGCGAGTAGCGATAAAAAAGCAGCACTCCAGGATTTAATGTCGGAAGAACCGAAAAATCAACTGGATTGCTGGCACTCCCCAAAACTATTATTCGCAAAACACATTGGCTATACCAAAGCATTTACCGAACTAGAGAGCATCGAACCATTAAAACTCAGTGTATTCATTAGGGAGAATACATCACCGATTGACGCATACTTAACAAGAGATATTGGTGGATATGTAAGCCACTCATTTTCTATATTTAAAGAGCTAAAAGAAGTACAAGACGAGTTTTTAGAGGACTGCTCTACCAACGGAGAGCATGAAGATTACGAAGCCGTAGCCATTGACCCCGAAACCATCATTGAGTGCATCAATACCCTTGCGTGGAATCACGCCTTAGCATCCCTAACACTGACTTTTTTGACCAACCATGCCGACTATTTAGCGACTCATAACGAGTGATATTTTATACAGAACCAATCAACGTAATTTGGAGCGCAAATGTCAAATATTCCACACACTGACGAAATCTTAGAATGGATTAAAACGGCAAAGATTGAAGAACATAAACATGCTGAATCTAGCATTTGCTTTTTGAAACAAGACATTCAAGCCGACACGGAAAACATCCTCGATAAACTGGCATTGGAACTCGCATCACTCAACGCAACCGAGAGCGCAGATGAACACTAAATCTCTAATAGAGCTTGCCACGCAAGCTCTTACTGCACACCACATGAACACCATCGAAACTGAACCCTCAGCACTAGACTTCCAGAACAGCGACCTTTTCCAACTGATCGAGCTAGGTCTGACTCTAAATAACAGCGAGTTCCAATGCTTGATTAACAAGTATTCAAAAAAACAACTAAAAACCGCATTAACTGCACTTCTCGATACACTCGAAAACAAATACATAATGGCCTTTGGTGATGCTAAGAACTCACTATGGGAGCGATTCACTGACTCTGAAATGAGCGACTTCGCTTCGGTAGACGACCTATTACTATTCCAACAACAATATTTGAGTGAGAACCACTCATTTACCAACCTTGATTTTGGTATCAACAATGGACTAGATCCGTTCATTGCAATCAATCATCTTGATCAGCTAGAACTAACAATAACACTACTGAACAACATCGACTTCACCCTCAACGCACCGATCACCCCACTTAATGTTGATCTAGATATGACCATCAATTCGCTTCTTGATGATTGCGTATGTATTCGCAATACAGACTATCAATTTGCGTTTACTGATAGCTTTGACCAAATCACGTTTAAGCGAGCCAAAAACGAGACAAGGGAACTTCTTTCCGACAGCACCGACAAGAAAGCTGCACTGAAAAATGAACTGGCAGAGATTCAAAAAGGCACAGGGGAACACTTTGTTGAACAAATCGGCTACGTCTGCGCCTATCTTGATGTAACCCAAACACAATCACTCGGCCTAACCACCTTTATTAAGAAAAACAAAGAGTCGATAGCACCCTATATTGAACGTGAAATTGGTACTGAGAGCATCCATACGTTTAGTATCTTTGCAGACGTTAAAGCGTCCAACGATCAACAACTAGAGGACTACTACGCAGAGGGTGATAGTGGTTGCTACGAAGCGGTTTCTGTCCATCCCTGCCTAGCTGTAGAACTGATGGAAAACCTTGCTTGGAATCATGCTCTCGCACTGCTGACACTGACCTTTTTACAGTGCCAATCTAGCTATTTAGCAAACGACCTTGACTGATAAAGTGACCCTATCAGTTTTTGTTGGGAATCTTTTGGATGAATTTACATAGTAACGTATTAGAACTAGCGCAACAGTGCGCTGAATTAATGCCAATTGAAACCAAAGTAAGACAAGTTAAATTCTCACATTTTGATGCCGACCATCTTTGTGATCTGCTTAGATTTACTATTCAGCATAACCCCAGTATCACATCTACTCTGCAAAATGAAGCGAACAGCAACAGCCTAAATATCGCTCTCGCACACTACCTAACAATGTGTGAAAACTACTACAAAGAGCAGTACGAGATAGCAACCACAAAAGTATGGTCGGATCTTTCTGACAATTTTGACACGTTCTTTCCGCGTCACGCATCCATAGCCGAGTTTAAAAAATACTATGAACTATTTAGCGAAGAAGCGTCTTTTAATCTTGAGTGGAGCTTAACAAACGGTGGTAACAGGGACATCGAAATCACTGAAACTGATTCACTCTACTTAATGCTGTCCTCCAACTATCTCTACAGCATGGAACACAAACTCCCTCTTTGCCCCGAAACGATAACACTTCAAGAGGCACTATTCTCAGTAGCGGAAAAAACATCACTGCTAGACGACAGAGACTTGTTCGGTCAAAGAGACGAGATCCAAACCGACATTGACTCGTTTGGACACCGCCACGATAACGCCTTTGATTTTCTCTTAGATAAATCCAGTACAGCTCCGAGTGTCGATATGGACATTTACCATATTTATTGCACTGACACTAAAGAAAAACAAATAGACGAAATCAGAAACACACCGAGCTTTGAAATCGCACAGGAACTCTTGTTCTCATTCCACAACAAAACGTTCAGCACACCCCTTGCAACGTATATTGAGAATGAATCCATCGACATTAAACACTGCATTGACCAAAATTCAGTTATGTCACCAATGACCGCTTTCTCTCTATTTGAAGCAACCTCAGAAAGCAATAATAGCTACTTACAGTCTTTCTATGAAAATGACGAGGTGCTTGGACAGCACAGAATTATCAACCCTAATTGCACATTTGATGCCCTAAAATCAGTGGCAAAAAACATAGCCCTGATCTCCATCATTGATGCCATTGGTTACTACGGTGTACCGAACCGAATCAATGCTGATTACAGAGCGCAATACGAACTTAAAGATGACATTCAAGCACTCTTTAGCGAAAACCTTTCACTGATAATCTAACCCTATAGCCAACAGAATTGAGGTAACTAATGATGCAGTTTTCAGGAATCACCTTTCGCCAAGACGAGATCGATGATGATAACGAAGATTATTCACGCACACTTTACATGATTGAGGGTACAAGCGACTCTTGCACCGTCACTGAGTTTGAAAGCCTTGGTAATGAAGTAACAGGATTCAAACAAATTCCGACAGAAGATTTTCTCGCTCAATTCTCAACTCGCAACGCTCGTAGTGCTGACATTATTGACCCTAGAGTTTTAGTCAATTCTCCTAGTCACATCGTTTTTCAATACACACCAGAAAAGAATCAGCCATTTTTCTACAAACACGGAAAAAATCAATGCGCCATGAGCATCAACTGGAATCATCTGGTGTTTTGCTACGACAAATCAACGACTAGCCTATGCGTAGCCGTTACACAACACGCAAAACGCTGTACTGCGACAACGAGACTGTACTTTGCGCCACTCCCGAACGTTTGGCAAAACACCTCTATCTGTCTAGGGAGCGTTAATTTGCCGAAAACCGAAGATATTGACGAGATCGCAAAGGCGTACATAAACAGCACCAAAACACACCTAAATCACACTGGTATGTTTCGTGATAGCCAAGTCAGCAATACTGAATTTTTCGACTTGATTACCACGAAAGCAAAGAAGAAAGAGCGTTTTAAAGTTTCAGAACTTACTCCGATTGGCACACTCTCTCAATGGCTAAACAAAGTAACAAACAAGGATGAAATACTATGATGAGCTACCACTTACCTGCTGAAATGCTTGGAAAACGATTAAATGTACTGCTGATCGGCTGTGGTGGTACTGGTAGTTTCTTTGCAGAGGAAATCACACAGATGGACACCGCCTTTAGAGCTATCGACCCCTCATTTGGTTTCGATGTCACCATGTATGACGGCAGTGATGTTTCTCAAGCAAACCTTGTAAGACAAAGATTCTTTCCCACGCAGATCGGCCTCAATAAAGCGATAGCGACCACATGGAAAACAAACAATCTCTACGGTCGAGACTTCAAAGCCGTTCCCAGAGACTTCACCCCAAACACTAACTATCAGAAATACGATATTATTGTCACAGCACTAGATCGCCCTAGCACTCGCTACAAACTGTACCAAGCAATGAAAAACAACCACAAAGAAACATTATGGCTTGATCTTGGTAATGACGATTCTAGTCTACAAGTCGTACTCGGAGAACTCGGTCTAAAAAGCACACTGCCCACGATTTGCGATCTTTACGACTACGAGAACGCCAGTGACGCTGACGCATTAAAGAAATCTTGCTCGGCAACCGAGAGCTTAGAGCGTCAAGATCTTGGTGTGAACGCCACGACCGCACGTTTTGGAGCGCAAATTTTATGGAATTTGGTGCGTCATGGTAGTATCACTACTCATGGAGCGCACATTAACATCAGAAACCTAGAAATCATCCCTATCAACGTAGACCCTAATGTATGGTCTTTGTATGGCTATGTTCAAGATGAAATACACAATACTGAAACTGCATAACAACACTTGGAAGCCACTCTACAGGCTCTTACCGCAAAGCCACATCGAAGCGGAGAGCGACAGTGAAGCCATTGCCATTTGGCACGACAGAACGCAATACAGAACGGCTCAGTTACTTCTAGTGACGCTAGAGCCGTTTCGGATCGTAGACGACCAAAACCTGTTCGTATCAAGAATCAATCTCGCTAAACAACTGTTCTGTGTAAACCCCCGTTTAGCTCATAAGCTCACCACCGAAAAAGGCTTTAGCAAAGGCAATCCCGAACGCTACCTAGCCGACAGAGCTTACCCCCAAGAGCTTCAAAAACACTTATTCGCAAGCACTATCCACCCTTAAAGCAGACGAAAAAAAACTCAGTACCAACACTGAGTTTTCTGTGGAATAAACCATCAAGCCACTTATTTCTAAGCCACTTGCTTCTGCTTCTCTTTTTCTTTCAAGTAAGAAGCGTATTCTTTTTGTAACTCTCGGTATAAATTTCCAACCTTTGATACCAATGTATCGACTTCCTTCTGGGACATTCCGAAATTTAGCAGCGCCTTAAAAGTCGCTTCTTCTCGGCTATCAAGAAAATCTAACATCGTAATAAGTTTGAGTCGCTTTAGAGCCGTCTGCTCCTGCTCAGACAGCGCCTCGTTACTGGTTAAGATCACCTGCTCAACCCTGTTAACAAAGCCAACACGCTCTGGCATATTACGTCGAGTATAATCAGTCACCGCTAATTCTATGACCGCATTAAGCTCTGGTGGCCACACCCTCGCAAGCTCACTACTCATCGGAAAGAACGGACGTAAAAGCTCACTAACAGACACAACTATATTGATACCAAGCTCACTTTCCACTTGAAGATGCCAACCCATATCGCTCGATGGGATCATTCCGACAACTCCGAATTGTAATCCATTGGTGACATAAGTAGGTGCGTTCTGATGCTCAATAACGGAAAACAGATACCCTTGTTTTGAGCGTATCGGTTTAGGTGTAATTGACTTCCCAACTAATAGATGTATTTGCTCCGCAACGGTCTTATTTGCCTTACGATACTTCTCGGCCTCTTCGGTTTTCTTTCTGAGAGCATCTTTATGCAACTCGTTATTTTTCGCGATCTTCTCTTTTAATTTGGCGACTGTATTCATGAGTCCGGCAGGATTCATTTTCTTGAGTTTTTTCAACTCGCTATCCACGGAACTTAAACGTGAATTTTCTTTTTCCAGTCGTTTTAACTTATCCTGGCTCCGTGTCTGCTCACGCTCCAACTCTAGTATTTTTGTGACAGAACCTTCCTGCGAAGCCTTGTATTGATGAAACTCACCAGACAGCACAGTACACTCACTCTTAAGAGCTTTGGCCCTCACATCCAAATCGTGCTTTTCTCTCTCCAAGATTGCAATGTCAGTGCGAAGCTTACTAATAAGCGCCTTGTCATCAGAGTTGACCGCTGGCAAAGCAAGCACCTTATTAAGCAGTTCTTCCGCTTTCGCTTGCGCTGTTTCTACGCAGATTCGAGCAACCGCTGAATCCGTCTTATTAATCTCGGCAATAGCGACAGAAAAATTTGCTGACACCTCAATCTTTAATCTATCGATCTCTTTCACCCACTATCTCCTTTTCATTACTTATCGGCATTTACGCCAAAAACCACTATTCATCTATTGAGTAAAATTATAATGCCTAGGCGTGACAAATATACTGGCTGTGATTTATTTGAGGGGTATCTCGCAATTCTTTCATAGTGAATCGTACAGTCAATTAATAAATTTACAACGGCATTATTGTTGTTTTCTGTGAACCTTATTTCCTATAAATGAAATAAAAAAAACAATACATCATGGTCTACAAGGGCTTTTGCGAACCCTCCCCCCTGTTATGTTGGTATCAGTTCAAACAACCCACAGGCCGACAGATTATGCTTAACTCACTTTCTCTAATGGATTACTTACTACCCGTACATTGCAAAGCCAGTGAGACGCCAGTCGCCCGTAGTATCAATAAAGCACTGCCAAAGAAACAGCGTACTAGCTACCTTCAAACAGTCGTTTACGGTTTAGCGGTATTAACGAAGCTAAACAGTGAAACCAGACAGCCGACAACAGAAGAAATTGAACTATTAAACCTGTTTGATGGGTTTGGTAAGCTAGCGCCTGTATTCAACAGCGGCCATGACAAAAACAGCACACTACAACAAGCACTTGATGCTTTCTCCCCCAACGCATACTCAACAGCACGTAGAGGCGTTCTATCGAGCTTCTATACCCCAGAGTCACTAGTCAACCACATGTGGCGCACAGTCCAACGCTTAGGCTGCACCGAGGGCAACGTACTTGACCCATCAATTGGTAACGGTATTTTTGCGAAACTGACACCCCAAAGCTTCAAAGGCAAGCAATACGGCATCGAACTCGATCCAGTAACCTATGAATTTGCGCGCCATACAACACCCAACACCAAGATCTACAATCAACGTTTCGAGGACTGCCATTTACCGAACACAGGAAACTTTTCTCTCGTTCAGTCAAATATTCCATTCGGATCATTCAAAGCTCGCTCAAAGGAGTTTGGCCGTGTATCTATTCACTCATACTTCTTTTTACGCGCCCTCAAAGAGCTACACGAAGGCGGTCTTGTGTCATTCCTTACGTCTGCTTGGTTCATGGATAGCTCAGATTCAAGCGTTAGACAGGAACTAGCAAAAAACGCGCGCTTAGTGTCAGCAGTACGCTTACCCTCTAACACCTTTGACAAAAAAGGCGCAAACGTAACGACCGATATTCTGATTTTTCAGAAAGTAACAGGCGGTGAACAAAACCCTAGTTGGATTGAAACCAAGACCTATGATGATCTTACTATCAACACTTTATTTGGAGACAACCCACACTTAGTAGCAGGTGAACTATCCAAAGGAAACGACTTCAATCACAGCAGTTGCGAAGTGACATACTCTGGTACAGATTTAGACGCTGAGATTGAATCCATTCTTGACGCTCAATCCGAAGCACCGGTTTTCTTTAAAAACACCACCACAAAGCAGGTCGCCAAGAACTGGGATCTATCTAGCATCGCCACAGCAAGCAAACCAAATAAAACCGATCACAGCATCAACGAACTAGCGAACACAGATAACACCATTTTTCAGCTAAAACAGAACGGCTTTATCGGCATTGAGTGTGACAACCTCAAGAAGCGCGACCGCTTTCTTGCTTACATCCGTATCAAAGATGCTCTCAAATCACTGATACATGCGGAGCGTTGCGACCTTTCAAGCGAGATCCCAAAGCTAAGAATGGCACTCAACAACTGCTACACCCGTTTCGTTCGCAGTTTTGGGCCTCTTAGCCGCAAAGTAAACCGTTTACAGTTACGCACATGTAGCCATTACTTGCGCTGTAAAGGTCTTGAGCTTAACTATGTAGATCCTGTTAAAGCTCATGCAATACCTGAAAGCTTCTCTAACTCGCCTATTTTGACCGAGCGCGTATATACGCCACCGCAAAAACCAACATCAGCGCACAACATTACAGAAGCCTGCGCTATCTCGATGTTTGAGTTAGACGAAATTGATTTTGATTATATTTCAGAGCTACTAAACCTAAACCCTCAGGCCGTAGAGCGCCTAGCGATTGAAGAAAATGTTGTTTTCAAGAACCCGAAAACAGAACGTTATGAACTGGCCGTTATCTACCTAAGCGGCAACCTTAACGAAAAGATCGAACTTGCCAAAGCGAGCGGCAAAGAATACCAACAGCACATTCAAGCCTTGACCGATGCGCTACCACCACGAATTAAAAGTGCCGACATTTCCGTAACCATGGGCGTTGAGTGGATCGACCCTTGCCACTATTCCGCTTTTGTTAGTCACCTAATGGGTCAACAAGATTGCGCGAACGTGGTTCTTGTTAATCACCGTTGGCATGTACTGCTAACAGGCCATGGCAACTACTACTCAAAAATGCGTCAGTGGGGCACAGGAAGACGAGACGCCAACTTAATTATCGAATCAGCTTTGAATCACAAGCCAATCGTGATCAAAACAGATGATGCCGTTGATCACGTAGCGACCACAGAAGCCAATCAAAAGGTCGAAGAAGTAACAGAGGCGTTTAACGCGTGGATTATGAGAGACGCGAAGCGCAGAGCTGAGATCACGGAGAGCTACAACAAGCACTGCAACTCCTTTGTTGTTCCTTCATTTACGGCAATTGCCGAACACCTTGTTATCAATAATTGCAATCTGAACCTAAGGAATTACCAACTAGAAGCGGTTTCTTCTGCCCTATTGAAAAAATCTATCATGCTCGATTGTTGCGTAGGTAGCGGTAAGACGATCATCACTCAAGCGATCGCGATGAAACTAAGGGAAATCTACGGTAAGGCATCACGCCCTGTTGTAGTTACAACCAACTCCCTAGTACCGCAATATGCGAGTGATTTTCAAGCTAACTTCCCTGCCGCGAACATTCTTGTTATCGAACCTGGACTCTCGCCTACCCAAAGAGAAGAGCTACTTAATATTGCTATCACTTCTGATCATGACTGCATCATCATTCCAGAGTCAACATTCAAGGCGCTACCTGCACCTATTGAAATGCAGATGAACATCATCAAGCATGAGATTGAAGAACTAGAAGAAGCCCTTGAAACCAGCAAAGAGAACAACATCACAGTCAAAGGCATTGAACGCAAAAAGGAACTCAGAGAAGAACAACTAACTGACCTTAGCAACAAAACAGAGTTTGATTCCATTAGCTACGAAGATTTAAACCCAACCCTAATTATTCGTGATGAAACCCAAGCGGTAAAAAATCTTGGCTATACAAGCCAAATGAGCAACGTAAAAGGCATGGGAAATAGCGTAGGCAGTCAAAGAGCATTTGATTTCTATGTAAAAACAAAGTTTACGCAAGCTCAGAATGGCGGTTTAGTTTTAGCTACGGGTACATCGCTATCTAACTCAATTTTAGAAGCCACAACATGGCTGAGAATGATCGAAAGTGATTATAAAAAGACGATTGCGATTGATTCATTCATTAAGACATTCGCCCACCCGATCCAAGAGTTTGAGATTGACGTTAGCGGTCGAAACATGCGCCTTAGCACTTCTATTAAGAAGTTTACAAACCTACCAGAACTACTAAGGATTTATCGCTCAAGTGCAACGGTTCTGAGCCAAGAACAATTAGAAGACCGCTTACCGAATTTAGCAGACGGTCGCCCAGCAATACCACCCTACAAAAACGGTAAAGTGACCAATGAGATCCTAGAAATATCACCAGAACAAAATCAAACGTTTGAATGGTTAGTTACGAAAGCGAAAAACAGTTCAAAAGAGTTTCCAATGCTAAAAGTGATGGATATTGCACGAAAAACCTCTTTGGATTTTCGCCATATCCACCCCCACCGACGCACTAACAACAATATCATTGATAACATCGTTAAGAACGTTGTAAGAATCCACAATGAACATAAGTCATTTAATGGCAATCAGATTGTATTTGCTGATCGTGGCATACCACTAAGACACCGCGCTAGCGCCAAAAAAGAAATTGCCGACCTATTTAAGCGCGCTGAGAAAGGAGAAGAAGACGCTATTCGATTGACCGAAGGCCTAGATCGCAAGTCAGCACTTGAAGAACTGTCTACCGATTTTAGTTTCTATGATGATCTGACGAGTGAACTTAAAGGCCACGGCCTAACGGTGGCGGTGGTGCATGATTACAATACACCAATCTTAAAATCCAAACTAAAAGCCGACTTCAACGCAGGGCGCATTGACGTACTGATCGGGTCAACTGAAAGACTTGGCACCGGTTGGAACTTGAATGAGCGTTTAGTAGCACTTCATCACGGAGATCTGCCATTGAGAGAAGGAGACTTTAAACAACGCATGGGGCGCATCAGACGCGCTAATAGTCGCTGTTATGAGGCAGGTTTCTATAACGAAGTAGAAGTTTTAACGTACTCAACAACCCAAACACTCGATACGTGGTTCTTGAACCTACTTCATAAGAAAGGCGAATTTACTCGTGCTTTCAATAACGGCACATTAACCATTGATAGCAAGCGCACATACGAGCCAGAAGATGAATCTGTTGATTTCGCATCACTAGCGGCCATTGTATCGGGTAACCCTCAGCTTATGGAACTAATGAAGAGCCAACACAAACTTAAAAAGCTTAATTTGCAGTTGCAAGCGTACAACAATCGAATTTTCAATGCAGAAAACAGCCTTGATTACTTCCCTAAGCGCATAGAATCTCTAACAAACGATATGCCGAAATACATCACTGATACGCACGCGAGCCAACGTTTCATAGCTGACCCAATCATTACCATGCAAGGGCAGTCACCAGAGAGTGCAGGAAAAGCACTTAATGACATTATTTCAATTTACAGACACAGACGCGATCTAGAAGTAACCACACTTGCGAACTATGGCGACTTCACGCTAACACTGAGTAAGTCTGAGTATTACAATCGATATTCACTTAAAGGGGCTAACACCTACACATTGAATATTCCGAACTGTAACGCAGGAGGACGAGCGATTGACAACGCTGTAATGAAGAAAATCAAACAACTTACAGAGCTACAATCAACCGTGGAAGATGAAATCTCACGCTGTCAGTTAGAACAAACGTCAGCAGAAGTAGAGATCAACGAGCAATTCCCTCACTACGAAGAAATAGAAAGACTGAAAAAAGTAATTAGCACTATTCAACTTGAACTGGCTAATAAGCAGAGCGAAGAACAAGCAGAAGCCAAAGCGGAAAAAGAATCCAAGAAAGAGACAGCATAAACAAGCAATCACCCCCCTCTAGTGACAATCGTTACTAGAGGGGGCATTTCGTGTTTATTGAAAATCGCGCTCTAGTTCCTCAACCAAACCATCAAAAGCACTAACCTCACTCACTTCTGAATAATCCACATCAACGATAGCGGCATCTTCAATAATCTGCTCTACAAATCGTTTAGCATCAGGCTCTATAAATGACTGGGCCGCATTATCTCGATCAATAACCATCATTTCATAAATCAAATCTAACAACACGGTTGCAGTAGTTGAGCGATCTTTATTTGAAAACCAATTCACTAGACGCAAGCCACAACGATTTAGTACCACCTGAGCCTCTACAACTCGGCTCAACTCTCCCACTACACGCTCGAACTCCATCTTATAATAAATCACCTGCTCAACGGGGAGCCCTGCTATCGCAGCTCGCACAGACAATTTAACCTCACTCTCAAGTGTTTCTGGGGAGTGTGATTTCTCAGTGACCACATCAATCAACTGACCAACACAATCATATTCGTAGACTCGCCAGACACCAGAATAAGCAATATCAAAGCAAGCAGATGACACCGAGACGCAATGATCAATAATGAAGCCCCCTTCACCGCCCACACCCAAAATATGAACCATGGCCTGTCGTACTTCATTTAGAGATTCACTAACTTTAATCGCCTCAAGTGATCCCGACCTTCTTAATTCAAATGTTTCTGAAATGACTATCTGTTGCACGTATAACTATCCATTTACCTTTAGGAGATAGCGAGAAATTTACGCCCCCTACCCGTAACAAGATAACGACATGCGATTTTTTACGAGACATCTCTAAAAATTGAGGGGATTTCGCTATTGTTTTACCTTTGGGATCTAGGCTACCCACATAAGTAACCACCAAAGATATTCAATGAGTTTCAACACTAATTTACACGATGACTGCCTAAGTATTATCAACACCATTACACACGGTTTAACCGAAGAACTGATCCAAGCCGAACTTGCTACAACGCTACTGGGTAAAATAAAAACGCTTTTCGATTGTTACGATAAGGAAAGACGACTACTTTCGGGGATTAACCAGAAGATACTGACGGAGAAAGTTCTCGTTGATCACGACAATGATTCATTAGCAACGCAAATACTTAAACTCCAAATTGAACTGCTTGCTGCAGAGAACATTAAACTCACCAAGACAAATCAGTCCTTAACGACTGAAATCAATCAACTGACTGACCACTGCATCACCTCTGGCGCGCTGTAGAATCAACGAGCAGCTACCGACCACCTCACGCCTTCGGTAGCTTCGCTGCTCCCTCAAACCTTTCCATTGCCATTTATATAACGCAACTCCCGCAAACTAACTCGACTTCACGACTACCTGTGTTTATTTGAAAAACATTAGGTTCCGATATGCAATTAACTAAACTCACACTGGCAGTAGCAACATTACTGGCTGCTCCCGCTTTTGCTTACAACTCTGACGCCCAAAGCCTTGGCATGGCAGGCATCAAAGCCACAACGTCCACTTCTTTAGCATCAGGTGCTAACCCTGCCATCCTATCTGCAGATTCAAGCGGTTTTATCCGAGCTCAGATTCCAGTGTCAATCGGTACTCGTGACCAAGATGATGTTTTCGGTGCACTTAAAGATGCAGGTGATCTTGTTGATGATTTCAAAGCCTCTAGCTCACGAGAAGACATCGCAAACAACACAGTTAAGCTAAACAAGTTCCTAGACGACATTTACCAAGCAAAACCAATCACAGTTGATGCCGGCTCAGGCTTCAGTGTTGAAGCTCCAAACCGAACCGTGGGGCTGGGTGGTTTTATTCGCGCGTCTACTCATATCGTTACACTAGCCCATGCGGACAAATACTCAGGCAGTCATGACTATACTGGTATCGGTGATGCCTCTGATGCTGATGCTGGCCAAATTGTCTCTGATACATATGACCGACTAGATACCGCGTATGCGAATATTGCTGGCGTGGCAAAATTAGAAATTGGTGGCGCGATATCTCACCGCCGCAAAGTGGGCAACAAGCATGTGAGTGTCGGTTTCAGCCCTAAAATTCAAAGCTTCCAGGTTATTAACCGCACCTTTAGCATTGATGAGTACGAACTCAGCAACCTAACGAAAGATGCAGGTAAAAAGACCGCTGTTAATCTGGATATCGGTACCATCTATGATTATGGTAAGGGCCTACAAGTTGGATTCCTTGTTACTGACGTTGTACCGGTATCTGTAAAAAGCAAAGCCATTAATGGTGTGCATTACGAATATGAAGTAAAACCGCAAGCTACTATCGGCGCTACCTTCCAAGGACTGCCTTTTGTCAATCTGAGCGCCGATTACCAATTAAATGAGTCATCAGGTTTTAAGAATATTGCCGATAACACTCAGTATCTATCTGTTGCTGCAGAAGCCAATGTGCCAATGATTGGATCTGCGCGATTAGGTTATCAGCATGATCTCAACGGCAACGCCAATACCATGTATACAGCAGGTGTACGCCTTGGCTTTGTACCTTTCTTAGATATGAACTTGGGTGGAGCTTACAGCGAAAAAGGGGAAGTTCGAGTTGGAGCGGATTTAACCTTTAAACTCTAGAAACAAATAAGGCGCTAGCATCAATATGATTCTGGCGCCTTTACTCTTTAAATAGTAGACAAACCGGCTCTGAGAACGTCCTCACGGGCCGTATTTGTAGAATTGCACCCTCGACAGCATGGACTTCTATTTTTTGGCCTAAAGCCAAATCTTCACGACTCTGAGCGATCCACACGTCTTCATCAATATGCAACTCTCCCACTCCAACACCGAACGGTCGACTAAGCCTTAACACCTCACCTATCTGACTAATAGCATAACTCTGACACCCAAGACGCTCTGCCTCAGACTCACTATTACCACTTTGCTGTTGCCACCAAACTGCAACCAACAGAACAAGAACGGCCACAACCATAAATACCTCAAAAACGACAGGTAACGGCTTAAGCACAGATATTACCGCCAATGCAGTAGCGACAAGCCCGAAGGGGATGTAATTAAAGGACCCAGACCAGATCGACAAGAAAATAATAGCGATACCTAGCGACCACCAATTCAACAAAATTGACAATGCATCACTGAAGATAAGACCCACTCTGTATCCTTATTTGAAGACAAATAGACAATACTGTAACCAAATCAGATTACAATTCAGACTCAACTATATCTTCAACAACAACTTCAACCAGCGTTCGCGGGACAGTCTCACCACTAATCACCTGCAGCGTGACCTCATACAAGGCACGATTCGTCAATAATTCGATGTTGTGATAACCCAAACGCTCATACGCCTGGTATAGATATTTCATTCGACTAGGATTGATGCGACCGTATGAATACGCCTGAAACCTATCCATATTCACCAAAGCATCTTGTGGCAGCACCGTACCAGAACCCACTTCATAGTATTCAGCAAATATCTCAGCAATACGAACACCTTCCGACCTAGCCTCTAACTCCATCTTACTGAAGTAGACACCCAAACCAAAGACGACAATGAGTGCGAAATGAAATATCACACCCCAATGGCGACCGCAAATACGAATGTACCTTGAAGCAAAGGTTTTTGGCCTGTTGTGAGTAGCACCAAAGACATACGCAAAAAAGCATACAGTTATATTCAAGGCTATGATCGTAAGATAAACCGATCCTAAGTAATGAATGGATTCGAGGTCACTTAATGACGCACCCTTCAAGTCCATAGAGAACAACAAATCAATCACCGCTATTTCCTTCCATATCAAATGTCACACTCAGCTTTTAACGATAGTTTTTCGTCGTGCGCGGAATCTAATGCATCAAGAACACAATCCAACCAGGCCTCTATATCATCAAGTTCATGCTCTGCTTCTTCCGATACACCGCCCAACGTTAAATCATGAACTACGGCAGGTCCGATATCGCGATTCCCCAAGCGACCGCCATGACACAGGTATGCAATCAGAACGCCAATCACCAAGACAAACGCGAGATAAAGCAGGAAACGCCCGTCCACATCATTACAACGAATAGCCACAAGAAATATGGCTCCCGCAACCAATCCTAGAAAAGTGACCGGACCTATAACATATAAAAAAGCCATAAATGAAACTGGGGACATAGGACTCAACGCAACTAAAAACACTGTGCGCTTTTCTATCACTAAAGAGAGATTCAGATCACTTTAGTGCGCTTTTCTTCGAGACAGTACGCAAAACGTCAGCTTATGAAAAAACAAAACCCCTAAGCACAATGCCCAGGGGTTAAAATCTAAAACTCGCTCATTTCAAAATGAACATCATTTTCGCTTAACTCCAAGAATTCCACGATGTCGTGTACTTCCTCTTGAGTGTATTCCCTTAGGTCCGCAACCATTACCGGCGAGTTGCCCCCAACAAAAACTTCCGCTTGAAAATTAGTTCTTTCCATGACGTTTCCTTCTATTAAAAACTTGAGTTTTACATAACTTCCGAATCTCTCGGAGACACCTGTAATACGCTCATTTAAAAACGAAACTAACCGTGTATGGCTACCAAACTGCATCAACTACTAGCTGTAATCACAGCCAATAAACATACCTAAGTAGCTAGGGCTTCCCCTACTTAAACACGTTTAACAACTGACCAAGGAAAAACTACAATGGAATTATTGAATGTAAAAACGCTACTTTGCCCAGAACCGGTAATGATGGTACGCAAAGCAGTGCGCAAGATGAAAGAAGGCGAGCAGTTAAAGATTTTAGCGACAGACCCTTCTACCCAAAGAGATCTACCTGCATTTTGTATGCACATGGATCACACTCTAGTGGAGCAATCCGCTAATGATGGGGTATTCACCTTCATTATTCAGAAAGGCAATTGCTAAATCAGAAGACGCCCAACGGGGCGTCTTTTTGCTTTGCTGCGAACAAACAGGCGATTGATTGTCACTTAAATAGATTTAACCAGATACTGCAGCCTTAATGCCAAAACATTATCCTCCAAGCGAGTTTGATGCTCAGACTCCGATTCGTAAGATTTAGCTGTATACGCCACCAGCGCTTCAATTACACCCTCACCTCGATGTAGCGACCTCATAAACTCCAAATCATATAAGGACAACCAACCCATTCGCAGGCAATCTCGCAACCAAGCCAGCGCTACAAGTGATGTAGTATCAACTGGCCCATCAATATCCCTAACCGCGGCATCAACAATCTTCTTACTTTGCTCCAGGTATGCATCAAGAGCAAATCCATCAAGACCGGTATTCTGCAACAAACACTCTTTTGCCTTAACGCACAAAGGAACCAACGAATCTGTATCACCTTCATACACCCTTTGGAGGCGGTAACCCGTCAGTTGTGACAACTGCTGCTTAACTTGCTGATCAAGTCCCACCGTTTCAAACCCTTCAGCTGCTCTCATGAATACCATGTAGCGATCGTCAATATTTTCAGCATAGGTCACCAACGAAAGTCCGTTGACAGCGTTATTCACCCTGTACTGCTCACTAATCTGATCAAACAGAGCGACCACCTCAGCCTTATTCTTGCTTGTGAATTCTGTGTAAAATACTTTCTGTGGGCGAGTTTCTGAGAATGCCATTTTGATTTCTATTCCTGCTATGTAAAAACAAAGCGAGTTTAATAACAGGCGATCACGAAAAGACATTTCATGCGGTTTTTTGCGAGACGTTGTACATTTTCAAAGATGCTAAATATTGTTCCTTTGTAGGTCACTTATGATGCGCAATAACGAAATAACGAGTTACTGTACCTATGTGGCCTAAAAACATCCTTTTTTATCGCGTGAATCACGAAGACTTTACGATCGATAAGAACACCATCGAACAGCAAGTTTCCGAATTTTCTTACAAACCTTGTGGACCTACTGACAAGCAACGCTTCGGCTGGACTTCCGTGTTCCCTGGCGTTAAAGAACAAGTCTTCATCGACAACAACTTACTTGTACTGAGAGCCAAGAAAGAAGAAAAAATCCTTCCAGCGTCAGTGATTAACGATGAAGTAAAAGAGAAGGTCTCTGAGATCGAAATTAAAGAGGATCGTCGCCTTAAAAAAGTGGAACGTGATCGCATCAAAGAAGACGTCCTATTAGATCTTCTTCCTCGAGCCTTTTCTCGAAAATCTTACACCACTATCATTGCTGATCTTGAAAGTGGCCTGTTCATGGTGGATTGCGGTAGCTTTAAGAAAGCCGAAGACGTCCTTTCCCTACTTAGAAAAACCATTGGTAGCTTACCTGTCGTACCGGCGATTCCTGAAAAGGCAATCGAAAGCACGCTGACTGAGTGGGTTAAATCTGAGTACGAACCGAGTGGCATTACCATTCTTGCTGAGGCCGAGCTTAAATCAGTAGTAGAAGCTGGTGGCATCATTCGCTGTAAAGATCAGGATTTGAAGACCGACGAAGTAATTAATCACATCGATGCGAACAAATTTGTAACGAAGTTGGCGCTGTGTTGGCAAGACAGAATCACGTTCGTGCTCAGCGAAGACGGCAGTTATAAGCGTATTAAGTTCTCAGAAGAACTGTCTGAACAGAATATGGACATACCCAAAGACGACGTTTGGGGTCTGTGTTCTGCGAATTACCAACTCATCGCAAGTGAGCTTGTTGCTATGTTCAAAGACATGACGAAACAACTGGAAAGCGATTAAGAATCAAATAGTGCGCTGCTGCAATCCTTCCACTTGCTCCACAAGTGCGGCAGCGCCCTTCTGCTAATACACTTGCAAGTTAGAATCTTAGCGACACTAGATTCACCGGGAGCACATCATGACACGAACTTTATTTTTCGATCAGCACGCATCAAGCCTCAACAACGAAACCATCGATACCCTCACTGCCAAGAGCGCGAAGATTATCAACGATCTCTCTTCCCTAGAAGGCGTTGAAGTTAGAACTGATGAAATAAAAACACTATCAACCACCATCAGTGGCCAAGTGAAACTTGCTTGGAAACAACGATTCTACGTTCAGAAATCATCTCGCATCGTGACTTGGAATACGATTTTTGCCACGGTGAACAATACCAGAGCAAGCTATTACGAATTTAACGAGTATGTGCGGAATTCTCCGTCTATAGCGCAAGCTTAGGGGGAGATGGATAGCACGCGCCCGATCATTTCGGGCGATCTTGGTTAGCAATATAATCAGCCAAAACTTCCAACGGTGCACCTCCAGCTGTAATAAGGCAGTATGCACGTGACCAAAGTGCGGGTTTCCAGTAATACTTTGTCATGTGCTCCTGATACTCCTTACGCACAAGTCGACTGCTAACAGTTTTTAGGCTGTTTATTAGCTTCGCTGGCTCAATGTTAGGGTGCAACTCCAGCATCAAGTGGATATGGTCATCTTCACCGCCAAACTCCAGCACTTCAACATCCCATTTAGCACACTGTTCTCTAAATATAACTTCCAACCTTGTTAAAATCTCATCGGTGAAGCACTTGTTTCTGTATTTTGTTACTAACACTAAGTGGTATTTTAATTTATAAACGCAGTGATAATGGGAGCGCATAAAGATATTGACCTGTGACACTAAAGGAGTATAGAGTAATGTTATCTTACTTTTAGGCGCTTGTCATGGCTCGCAAAAAGAAATCAAAATTTGATAATTCCAGTCGGGTGTTAATGGCAAATGTCAAAAACGGTTCGACCAACCACAAAACTGCAAAACGCTTAACTCAAATCTCTAGACGTATATCTAATCGCGCCAACTACATCATGCGAAAAGACTTGTTTACTGGTAGAAAACCCGACCAAAGCAAAGTTGATAAACTACTTAAAAAAGGTAGGTTATCTGAATCTGACATCGAGCTTTATAATCGACTGCCTGCTGCTGTGGCACAAAGAGTTATTCAGATTGTCGGTGACAACTGGAAGTCTTTTGCAGCAGCTAAGGCTGATTGGAAGAAAGATCCAACTAAATACTTAGCAATGCCAAAACCACCTAAGTATGTAAAACACTCCAAAGCAGTTTACATCCCCTGTAGTTCATTTTTTATCAAAGATGACGCTATCCACTTTGCTAAAAAGTTAGGATTAGAACCTGTTCGCCTAGAGAAAGGGAAGTTTGAAGATCAACTTTATAACCCTAAAGCGGCCACCAAAGTTGTCAATGAGGTACGCTTAGTGCCTACGGGTAGTGGCTTTCGCTTTGAGATTATCTATGACAAGCACAAAACTTTAGAATTTGTATCAAGCAATACTCATAGCGTGTTGCTTGATAAGGGTTCTTTTCTATCTATTGACCTTGGAGTTACCCGTTTCGCATCATTAGTTTCAAATAAGGCTGACTTGAGTCCGATCCTTATAAATGGTGGTGACATGAAGCGCATAAATCAGTGGTACAACAAGCGCTGTGCGCAATTGCGTTCTCTCAAAAAGTACGGTCATATCAAAGCCGTGGCAGAAAAGAGAAATCGGAAAATCAAAGATAAGCTACACAAGATATCCAAATTCATTGTAAATCTATGCTTAACACATGATATTGGTACGGTGATAGTCGGTAAAAACAAGCTGTGGAAGCAAGATATAAATATCGGGAAAAGGAATAACCAAACCTTCACCAATTTACCCCACGCATTGTTTATCAGTATGCTTAAGTACAAACTGCGAGAGGTTGGAGTGAACTTGGTTGAGCAGGAAGAAAGTTACTCAAGTAAAGCCTCATTCTTAGATAACGACTCTGTCCCGACTTATGATGAAAAGAAGATTGTGAAACATGTCTTTTCAGGTAAGCGCTATAGGCGCGGATTATACCGCTCTAGAGATAAAACTGTTATTCATGCAGACCTAAATGGTGCTGCAAACATAGCAAGAAAAGCAGGTCACGAAGGAGCAATCTTAGTGTCTGGCGGCGTAGTGACAACGCCGATACTGGTAGGGCTATAGCCAGTATTAAAAGGAAAGTAATGTAGTGATACTTGCCTAATTTAGCCATTTGCAATTAACACGTTCGTGATAACTGCAAGTGACTGACATGGTGCTACAACGTCTTACCGAAGCTCCACCCATAGCGAGCCCCGCTAGTTTGGTTGGAGTAGTTCACACAACTACGAGAAATGAGTGAATGGTAGTGCGCTTGGCCTACGCTCGAGTAGGCCCAATCTATTCCTTTCTTCGGAACTGACTAATATCAACCACTTGTGCACTAGCCTTCACTTCTAAAGGCAACTCCCTGAGAAGCAAACCACCCGCATCAACAGCGAGTCGTATCGAACCTTGCTCATACACGCCAATGGCATAGAAACGCTCCATTGGTATTTCAATCCATTCTCGCCTCAACTCATCCTTAGCGTCAAAGGTGTAAGCCACGAGGCAAACAACCTTAACCAGTTGCTTATCTGATAATAGGTGCGAACTGATGCTACCTGAAAAGGGATAAAAAACGCGCTCACCTACCTTATTGAGCACCGGTATCGTGTTGTGGCTTATTGATTTACCACTAAAGTCCCCGTCTTTCTCAATATCTACTCGGTTATAGTTGAACGCCAGGCGCACCGCCTCAAGTTCCCTCATTACATGCTCCATTACTGCACCGCAACTCATCATAGCAGACCGACATATCGCGCATATCTCCCTCGATTGAGTTTTTTCAATCTTAACCATTCATAACCGAATACACAGGGAAATTTAAAATGCGAAAAATGAACACGAAAAAAGCACGCGAAATTCTTGCCTTAAGTGGTGAGTTTACTTTGGCAATACTGAAAAAGCAGTACAAGACTTTGCTTCTTACCACTCACCCTGATAAGGGAGGATGCACAGAAGACACCAAAGAACTTAACGCCGCTTTTGAAGCACTAAAGCCATTAGCTGTACCGACTATCAGTGAAACCGCGGAACATACGGTTAGCATGGAGAGCGACATCAACAGTCATCCTCTCTATAACAGTCGTGTCCCAAGTGTTTCGAGCTTTGAGACCCTACTAAATGAAACATTCGATTTTCTTGATGAAATTCCAAGTGTTTCAAAAGCGTATAGTCACAAATGCTACAGCAAACGCGGAGGCACCTTCTTCAGAGGCGATGATAAAAGAGATTGGAATTACTGGGTTGATAGTATCGACTCGACGATTTCAATTTACAACATCACTGACGGCGGGCGCATTGGTAAAACGATACCCAACGTTTTTTTAAGGGCATCATGCTACCCAAGCGACTTGAGCGATTCAATGAAGAACCCATGGAATATCCTAAATCCTTGGTTTAGCAAAACTAAAAGCAGAGACCTTTACGAAATCACCCTACCAGAACTGTCTGATTGGTTGTACGTTTGGGCCGAAGCTTGCGATGCAAAACCGAGAGAATGGATACAAATGGACTGTGCCCAGTTCAAGCTAGAAAGTGCATATACCGACACGAGTACATACACGATAAAGCCTGAGACTGGAGGTGTATTGACCTTCACTGTGTGCAAAGGGAATAAAGCCAACGGCACTATTAACCCCTTTACACTGCAGGAGGTAATGAAACCACTGACCAAGATGCCCTCTAAATCAGAACCAAGCATAAAGGAACTGGTGCGCATCTTAGTTAATGGGCAATTTGCTCAAATCAAATGCAATTTCTATCACACCGACGACTATCGTCTCGATGCGAGCAGAAACTTCCTAAAGGGCTATTTAGACAACCCACTAAAGAAGGCCGTTGATTGGTTTGGCGAACGCAAAATTTCCTGCACGAGACTGTACATGAGCGGAAATAAACTTTCGTTTGGTCAACACAGCAACGAAAGCTACTCTCTCGAGGTAGAACTCTCTAATCGCTACCCATCAGTGGACATCGATACAGAAGTGAAATCTTTAGAAAGCGCACTAGAAGAACAACTTCTTCTTACTGCGTAGTGTTCATAGCAACAACAAACGGCTTAATCTCATTGATTAGGCCGTTTTCTTATCGTACTTACACACGAACTCAATCCAATCGAAATGACCTACTAATCGTGTTGCTCACTTTGAGCGAAGTAACCAAACTCACGTTTAACAAGGATCATTTCAATGGCTTATTCAAACCATCTACCTGACCATCGATTCGATGCAATCCATGATCAGCTGCAGCAACTTGCTAGCGAACAACATCAACGAGCATTTGAGTCAAAAATGGCCTCTCAGAAAAATAAGAAGCGTCATTTACGACTAAAAGCCTGTTCTGGCAAGTACACGGGTAGCTTTCAAAGACTACTAAACCGCTGGCTCAACAACGAAGTCACTAATTTGTTTGTGTACGATTGTTTGAAAAATCAATCAGTACCAGACGACGTTACCGGTGTTGATTTCATAAAAGCGTAGGTAGAACGCACTCACCCTAAACAGCTTGATCATTAGATTAAGCTGTTTTTTTTAGGCATCACACACCCATCAAGTCACTCATTACTGAACTACTAATCATGTCGCTCACTTGAGCACTTTAGACAAACTCATGTTTAATAAGGAATTTAATGATGGATATGCAAACTTTCGCTTCAATGGATGGAAATACTTTATTGACGTCCTCACCCCACCTGCGCTTCGCTTGTCGGTGGGGGATTCCCGTTACAGGGCGCAAGAACGTGAGTGACGAATGCCAAACCTTAGTCCTTTGCTTGTGTAACTTATGCAGCAACAGGCTCCACTGGTGGTCTTTGCAGACCAGCACTCGAACCGAAAAACTCAGTCCGATTTGCGTGTTGGGTTACATGTTGAGCCGCTGCATCTAAGTGCTGTCGGGCACTCGACCAATGCGTTATCGCCTTGGTACGCTCAACTGTTAGTCTTGAATCACAGATACACCAAGCAAGGTAAGCCGAGTATAAGTCTCGCTGGTACCACTCTCCATCAACTTTAGTCCAACGGGCACTGAGTGACTTCTTGATGTATTGATCTGTTTCATGGTTGTATTGCGATAAACGCGCCTTAACGGTATTGATAAACTCAAACTTAGCATCAGCATTTTCGGCTTTACGCTTAATTGTTGTTATCAGTCCACTAGGGGCAAATGCGTTAATCGACTTGCCGAACATTTTTTGCCAGCCTTTCACACTGACCTTTTCCGTCACAATTTCATCACCCAATGCCAGAATATCATTGGCGATAATATCGTGATATTGCTTGCGCTTTGCCGCAAGCAATCGGTGTAATTCTACAATTTGGCTATTAATCTTGTGCCAGTGGTTGCTTTTAACTGTATCTCTTGTGCCTTTCTTGCGCTGCCAAATATGGACAGTCTTTCTGCCACGAACCTTAGCAACACGCTGATAATTATCGGCATTTAAAAGACGTTGAATACGAGCGCTCTTCCTTTGTAGCTTGGCTAACTTACCATCTAGTTTCTTAATATCCGCCACAAAACCAAGCAATTTTGCCTCTGTTTCGCTGTAGATTGCGATACTGTTCACTCCAATATCAAAAGCCACCCGACGTCCTTTCGCTTTAGCCTGCCCGTCTAGGTGCTTTTGTTTTTGTGGTGCTAAACCAGAAATCACACTCTGAACATAAAGACGTTCTTTACCTTTTACTGTTCGCAGGATGACGCGGTTGTATTTAATTTTGTTGCTCTGAATGTCAGAAAGAACATTTCCCTGATAACCATCAGTGTCTCGATCAGCAAGGAGGTTTAGCGGTGCTTCAATGCCTTGCCAGATTAACCGTGTAGGCTTTTTAGTTGAACCCATCTTAACCATAATGGACTCATGGGCATTAACTTCCAATGATCTGACGGGACGATGCTTTGATTTAAAGCGAGGGCGGCCAAACCCACTAAACATGTGACGCTCAATGGCATCCCAGGCACGAGTGGCAAGGCCTTGAGCAACCTTTGATGAGATGTGCTGATTAAAGTAGCAATTCACTCGCATCGGAGTAACACTTTTGATCAGATCATACTTTGTTAAGAGGTAGCTTTTACGTAGGGCGTTAAGCTCACCAGAGATTGGCTTTTTCTCTTTCTTTAGTGCAGAGATCTTCTTTTTCTCGCCTTTCTTTTCAGCGAGTTTAAGTGATTTGTTAATCACTCTAAGGCCATCCATAAGAGGCGAGTAAGAAGGGTCTTTTCGCATAACATCGAGCCGTTTTAGCCCGACGCCAAGAATCGAATTGTAGAGCTTTGTTGCAAGCTGCATACGCACTTTAACTTTTGATAAATCTTGAGAAGATGCACGCACAGAAAACTCTGTCACGTAGACAGTTTTTTTATCTTTCATGCACCCTCCTTTAAATTTACAAATCAGTGTGTGATAATTAAACTAACATAATACAATGACTTAATAAAGGTTTTGAATATGAGTGTGAAAGAAGGCTACGACAGAGGTAGGCATAGCTGCTTTTCGCTTCACCTCCATATCGTGTTCGTAACAAAATATCGCAGGAAAATCTTTGGAGAGGTTCACGCCCACCGCCTTAATGAGATTTTTCTGGATCTGTTACCTCAACATGAAGCGCAGTTTATCGAAGGAAACACCGACCAGGATCACTACCACTTATTAATCAAAACGACCCCAAAGACGCCAAGCATTGCTACGCTCGTTAACAGCTTGAAGGCGGTAAGTTCACGTAGGATGCGTAGGGAGTTTAATGATATCGCAGGTGCTTATTCAAAAAATGTTTTGTGGAGTCGAAGTTACTTTGCTGGTACTTGCGGGGGCGCAAGTCTTGATGTGATTAAGTCATATGTTGAAAATCAAGGGGCGTCAGAGTGACGCCTGAGCATTCACCACCCACCTCCTTCGGTGGGCGTCCTCTGCTCAACTAGGATAGGATTTATCAACCATGAGCAATTCGTTATTTCTAGGTATTCTAGCTATCGTTGCAGCAGTGGCTGCTTACATGCTTGCATTAAAAGCACTATCAACAATCACATCAGGCCTGCTTGCCGAAAGACATCGCGTTAACGATTTGATTTGCGAGCACGTCGATCCTTCCAAAGCACTGACAAGAACGCGCTACGCCTTGTTCTGGCTTCCGTTTCATACCGCTATCATCTGTAAACTAGTACCAAACCAAACCACAGCATTTATCTTTCCGGTCGCCTGCATAGCACTTGCCATCGCCACGATCGCACTCTTAATTGACATTAAAGCCGGCAATCGCAAACTCGCGATCATTGCTCGATTGTATATATCAATGCCCATCGTTTTGCTTGGTCAAATTCTCGCGATCATCACCAATATATTGTCCGCACTTCCGCACAGCCACCGCTACCAAGGCAACACCAACATAGTGACCTGGACGCCACGTTAAGCAAAAAAAAGACTCCAACAAAAAATGTTGGAGTCTTTTAATAAACTAGAGAAGAAAATTACCCTCTTCTCTTTTTAAAACTACCTTCAAATCACCATCTCTAACCACGTCCGCTACATGACCATCTAATACTAGATAGTCACCAACAAACCGCGCTGACTCAGTCGTCTCATTCACCTGACAGGCAAATGAAAAGGAACTCATTGAAATAAGTGCAATTGCCAGAATGTATTGGCCGATTTGTACAAGTCTTACGTTAATCATACTAAGAATCTCCATATGTGCCTTTCGGCTTTGTTTAATTGCTCGAATTATTCGAGTTACCAACATCATATGGACGCAATATTCAATCGAGACACACGTTACTTTTCAGACTTGAGCGAACAACAAGAACCAGTTTAATTTCCCCACACCATCCAGCGTCTATCCAATCTTCCCTACTAGGGTTCAGCGAGATTTTTTCTCTCTATCACCTGCTCATGCAGATCACCGCTAAAACAGCATAAGGAACACATCGCATATATGATTGAATTCTTCAAAGTTGAAATTAGTGACAATCACTTCAGGAAGCACACACTCAACATGGTTTGCTTCAATGGGGCATCAGCGGAACTCTCATTAGCCAAAATGCTACGCAGTGTGAAAGCTAACCTACCAACGCACCATTTTTCCGACTGCTTCAAGCAGAGTAACCAACAGCACTTATTGAGTAACCACGACGGCCCCTGCAAATTAATCAGGAGCTTCCATATCAATGAGAACTTTGAGGTTGTCACCTTTCTAGCATCAAAGACCAATACAGTTAATTTGAGAGAGTTTTTGGACGCACACTCCGAGGTTCACGAAGCGGAATTGGCACTAACTTGTTAGCGCGAATAACCAAAACTTTTTCCGACTAAAACCAAAAATCCCCGACCACTCTCAAAAGAGCGATCGGGGATTTTTCAGTTGTTAAGCTAGCGAATCACCCGATTCATGCTACCTGACCAATATCAGAAGGTACATACGCTTGCCTCGGCAGTCGGTCAGCCACCAAGTCAAAGAATCGACCCCTCTTCTTAAATCCACATAAGCGCTTTTCATGCTCCCTCAATGTGAACGACAGATAGCACATTCGAATCATCGCCAGTGAGTCCTCTGTAATGTGAAGATCGATTTCGTGCAATAACACAGCTTCATCTGGTGTATCAGAATCACTCCACTCGCATGAGTAAATAGTAATTTTATTAATCTCACCTGAGATAATACGGTCACTGTAAGACCAGACTTCATTCCATGTAAACTCTCGGATGATATGCAACGTTGAACCTTCAACATACATACTTTGCTTACTGGCCTTTAACTCGCTGTTCATACAACCCATTCGCTGCAAATGAAGCCCAAGCAATTTAATGTAAGTGATAGCAGGCTCTGCTCTAAGGCGTAAATAATGGAGATTACGAAAAGAAAGAGAACCCTCCCGCTCAGCTTGTGTCATTGAAGCAAACACCGACAATTCTCCATCTGGCGCACCGTAACGTGTTGTGCGGTAAGAGGCATCCAACACACCCACTTCAATAGCACGACCAACCGCGCTCGTGTAGATCGCAGTACCAGGCTCCACATTGCGAAAAACCCGACCAATGGTATAACTAAACACATCATGCAACTTTTGGTGATTGCCCGTATCTTTGACCGTCAACATCTCACGCCAAGCATTTGGGTGCTCAGATATGATTTCAGCGTACTTACGGTATTCCATATCTCTGTTCTTCAACATCCAGGATTCAAACTGACTTAAATCCAAAGTCCAAAGCACCGACATCGCTAACGGCATTGCTTCCTGCCTACCCATTGACGTAGCCAAAAAGAAAATAGCAAGACGGTTATCAGAATCCAACTTTGAGATGACCGCCGGATCGAGGTCCCGAACAGCATTAAACCATACGTTCTGAATAGGATTGTCATTCCAAATCATGCGAGTCAATTGAGCAATCTCATAAGATAACTCAACAATCAAGCGAACAAATCCCGCCTCGTAAGCTGATTTAAGAACGAGATAGAAATCGTGATACTGACCACCAGCATCCTCACCATTGAACTTGGCGTAGACACCATTAAAGTGAAAATCATTCGGCAGTAGCACATTACCCATAGGCCAATTACCGTAATAGTTTTGCGCCACATCATAGAACGGCAGTGGTTCTGGAATGCTACGCAACAGTAGAGTTGCATAGAGTATTTCACGATCACAATACACCGCCTCAGAACTGTGATAACCCTTTACTCGCTCCTTCACAAAGAAAACCTCAGCACCATTGGAGCACCAAGGCACTCCGCGTTTCTCAATGGCAGCCTCTGTTTTCTCCAACAGATTTTGACCGATAGATTTCATTTTCTCCAATTGAGACGAACGAGACATTGCTTACTTTACCTGTACTGTTTGTTTTCGCGAATGGCGCAATTAAAAACAACAGTCGAAACTTTTTCGCCTTAAGCCAGTTTATCTGCGTAACATCTCGCAAAAAAGGAGGCCTAAGCCTCCTTTTCTATGACAATTGCCTTGCTTAACTGCAGAAGTTGAGCAGTATCAAATAACTGTTTGGCTCTACAACCTGACCTGTATTAAGCAACTCACGCACCTCTTCCTTACTGAAGTAACGAACATCAGAGATTGCTTCAGTACCTTCACGAACCGGCTCGTACTGCTCGCCAATTTCCACTTCATATAAGTGAATCAGCGTCGGCCCTGGGATCTTACCTACTAGCTCGATAGACTTAGCGACACACCCCGTTTCTTCATACAATTCCATTTCAGCGCACTCTTTTGGCGTAATATGATCTTCTCCAAAACCCATTACAATCTGCCAGCCCCATGCGCGCCTAACGTGCCTAAACTCTCTGATCAGCATGATTTTGTCATGCTTCCTTGGAATCACAGCGACGCCATAGTCGACATTCCACAAAAATCGAATGTAATGGCCTTTCGTACCATCTGGGAACCGCACCATATCATTGTAAAGAGTGGCGAATTCATTCTGAAAAACTGGCAACTCTCTTACTATCTCAATCTCGCCTTTCTTGTGATCGCCCAAATACAAATCTGTCATTTCTATCAACACCTATCTAAATCAATTACGACCGATAGAACAAACAACTCACTAAACGCAAGCTCTTATGCTTCCGAAACGCTTAATAACCAATGTTTACCAATTGCGAGATATCTCGAAGTTTTCTTACCAACAGATACAGACAGGCAAGGCAAGGGCTTAAAGTTCCTACAAATAACAAACAACGAGACATCACCTTGAACAAGAACAATATATCCATGGCTGACATTCAATCACTACTAGGAACACAGCCAGAGCGGACCATGACTCGCGCCGACAAGAAAATCATAAAACTGTGCTTAGAGAAAAAGTACGAACAAATCATGGTTCTACCCAAGAAAGACCTTGCCGCGTTCAGCAACGAGCAACGCCAGAATCTCGCTCTTGTTGCTGCTATTTTGGATGACGTAACGTTATTCAATATCGCCGTTAACGCTGGAGTAGACTTACACCAACGTGATATGGATAACTTCTGGCTAATGGACATTTGTGTCGAGAACAATTCACTGCGAGTCTCAGAACGCGCTCTAGCAATCACTACCGTTAAAGAATCCATTAACTCACAATCACCAATAGGCTTCACCTGCAGCCACCACGCCGTAATGCGCAGTCGATATGCCCTACTGGCTACACTCAAAAAGGCCGGTGCCAATTTCAACATCGAGAACGCAGTAGGCCAAACAGTGAGTAAACTCCTTGGTGAATTCCTACCTAGAGGCCCTAAACATCTTCACCTAGAAGACTCAGAGGAAGACGCATTTAACTCATTCCTTTCTTGGAGCAAAGCACAATAAGGATCTAGAACCGAGCAGGCCGTGATTGGAGCGCTCCATTAGTGCTTCATCACAATCCTACTCAACAAGAATTTGGACTACGACAGCTATCAAACAAACAGGAGCTGTCATGAGCCTCAAGCAACAACTAATGCACTATGCCGTTACTCAATTTGGCGATACTGCGCAGATCTACTTTCTCAGCGAGAAAGACCTGATCATAAAACACAATCAGACACATTCTGATCGCCTATCAATCTCCAAACTGGTTGAGATGTTTGATTGCTCCACTACCGAGGCAGAAAACCTGTTCGTAGGATATTGGTCAAAGCAGATAAATATTACCAACTACAAAGAACTGCAGAAGAAACTACGATATTTAGATTCGTTTGATTTCCGAAGCTAGACAAGCGCAGGCCTCGGCACAATTGTTGAGGCTTTTTTTCCGCTCAAAATCCTTCAGTACGACCACTACTTCCTTTCCATTTCATGCTGACTTTTATTGCAAACTTGCCAACTTCTTTGCAATTCTGTATCCCCACACCAACTTAATGAAGACACATTTTGACTACCACTTTCTTTCACTTAGAAGTGGTGGCGATCATGACTAATAAAGGTAATTACCGAAAAGGCGAAATTGAACTACTTTGCCAACTACCCGTCTTCGACAACGAGAACATGACGATTTTCAATGACAAGGTGAGTTATAAGAACGGACGTATTGGATTTGAAGTACGAACAACTCGAAAGAAGCATATCGAACTTTCCATCATCACAAAGACAGAGGATGGACGACTATTACTGGTACGCGAGTATCTGCACCAACTTCGTGACTGGACATGGAAAATTCCTACCGTTAATACCCTAAAGACCAAAACACCACAAACTGAGGCGCGACTGTTTATTGAAGAAGCCACTCAACACAAGGTAAACAGCATCAAGAATCTGTTTTTAATGCCTGAACTGGTACCAAACGAAGAATGGCTTATTGCGACGACAACCGATAAACCAACACTGATCAAAACGGCTCTGCAGCAATTCTCAATACAAAAGGCTATCGCCTTCACACCTGAGCAAGTTCAACTACTCATCGCTACTGGCGAAATCAAACACAGCCATTCCCTGCTGGTGGCATTAAGCTTCACAAAACTCGAAGGTGTGTAGAGTCAAACACCTCGCCACCATAATCTGCACTTTTTCAGTAAGCACAATCCTACTTTAAAAGTGCAGGGCAATAGACTGAATTGGGGCAAGAACAATGAGGCCTGCGAGAATAATAATTGTCGTAAAGATCGCTTTTAATATTTTAAGAGTTAAAACGATTCGACTATCAATCTTTTTAGCCGCCACTATTGCTCTGCCTTTAATTCTCTGATGACTGCAGTAATCATTTCCGCTGTTGGGGACCACCTCACAGGTTCAATCGTTGCAACGTTAACGAAATCATCAGAACGACCGCACATCACCGAATGAATATCGAACAGCATGTGATGAAATGCTCGAATGTCGTCACAGATAGTACAATACACATTAGCGTTCACCATCCTCGCCCACATAGGCTCAACCTCTCTCGCATTCACAAGCGACCTTGCTACTTCCTCATATCGTTCATCAGTCGGATTACTGCCCAAGCGACTCTTTAATCGCTCTTCTTGCAATACAGACGGGCAATCAATAAATACTGTGACCACTCTGATATTCGCATCATTAGAATAACGCCACTGATAGCTGCGCACTCCTTGAGGATCTACTATCGCATACACAGTGTCGGATTGAGCAAACAGAGCCGTTAGGGACTGCACATCCATGCCGTACAAATGCCCTCGAACCTCAGCAGATTCAACCAACTCACCTCGAGTAGATTTTGCCATCAATGCAGATTTTTCAACGAAGTGATAATCTCGACCATCCTTCTCACCTGGGCGCATTGGCCTTGATGTTGAAGTAACTGCTCGCTTAAAACCAAAGCGATCTAATACCAACGCAAAAGTGCTCTTTCCTGAACCACCAACACCTGCAACCAATAACAAAGTTTTCACAAAATTCTACCGCTTATCAATAACATGAACGCAGACTACCAACTCAGTGAAAGCATAATAGGCAAATGACGTTTTCTACGAGGCACCTCGCAAATTTCTCAATACCAAGGCTGTTTGGCTATTAGGCGAACTGGCGAAATGTTATCAAGCCAACACACGCCAACACCGAAGAAAAACTCAAAATGAACCAACTGTATATTCATCTAATTGACGCCGACTCGATAAGCAACACTCGACTGAAACACTTATGCCACAATATCTGCAATAGCAGCAAAACAATTGGCTATATCGCTCATAACGAGCACTGCCCAACCAGAACCGACATTATTCACAACTATGCCAAATTGGGCATCACCAACATTCCTTCCCCAAAAGTTAAGAACGGTGCCGACTTTGCTTTGGTCTTCCTTCTGGGTGAGATATTTTCCACTCACCAAGACAAACAGAAGAAAATCCTCATTCACAGTAATGATAACGCTTTAACTCGCGCCATCGAGTGGGCCTGCGCTCGTAAATTCACCCCCTGCCAAACCCTTACAACACCCAAACTTTAGCGAACCAGACTCCGTTATATGCTCGATGTATTCAAGCAAACGGAGCTCATCGCATGAAATTGACGCACATAAAAGTAACCACAAAATCAGACCCAGAAACCGCACTAATCCTAAACGGGCACACTATTATTAAAACCACGCGGAGCAGAGGCGAAGATATCGCAATCCCCTCAATCACTGGCCACCGCATAGCCAAAGCACTCAATCTGAAATTAGAGCACCTGAACGTAGACAAGAAAGATGATGATTGGGATTGGAACCAACTACTCACCGATCATGCACTCGCACCATGCAATGCATGCAACCGTGAACTACGTCTAGATGGTTATTGCTCAAATGACGAATGCCAATACCACGATTGGCCACAGACTGTAGATATTGGAAACCTCAAAGATATCGACTCAGTCACCCTCAAACGTATTCCAGTTGACGGTATCGCGTTCGCTGATGACGACACTATGACCATTCATTTTGACGCCAGTGAATACCTATGTAACGCCAAGAAATCTGGGGCATTACTCAAAGCCATTACCGAACTGAATGATTGTGAATGCCGCGACTTCTACCCAGATAACAGCATCAGTTCAACCCTCCAGGGCCACGCAAAAACTGTCTATGAATATCAAACTCTACTCGGCGGATTCCGATGTCACATTGATAGCAACACTCTTACAAACTGGCTTAAGTCACACCAACCAGAACTGATCAATGCACTCACCCATATCGTCAATGAGCACGATTCAGACCAACTAGGCGATTCGTACAAAGGCGACAAGTCACTTGCCGGCATTCATGGAGACAAAATAGAAGGTGTGCTAGTTGAATTTACTCGCGATGGCACTGTGTGCTGGGATGATGATAGTGAATCAAATGAGCCGATTCACATTGTCAGGAAAGGAGATAGAGTTTGGCTTGTTGATTTTAAGCAATTGGATGATGGCACTTATACGCACTCAATAAGCGGTCATAAAGCCACGATATTCACAAACTCGAAAATAAAGACAATCTACAAAAGCTGGGACGTAGGTTACGACCCGGCAATGAACAACACTCGACTAGACATCAGCCCAAAACACACCTAATTAACTATCCCTTTTAGGTTAAAAAAATAGCACTAGAACTAGAAAACTAAATGTAAAGTGAGAAAGGTCGCCAACCAAGAAATCCTGGCAATCTTAATTATCAACTGCTTTCTTATGAGGTAAGCACAATGAGTTACGAAGTAGTCAAATTAGCATGTGAGAACCTGACGCAACTAGAAAAAATGAAACTGGCGCAATATTTAATTCAGACATCGGTGCAAGCGATGGAGAAGGAAAAGCCCAAAACTCAAGTGAAAGAATCAGCAAGCCCAACAAAAGCTCAAGTTATATCGACGGTTCAAGAGCGAGTGCTGAAAAGCAAACCGGCGAAAGAGACTTCAATGAAAAACTTTGTTCGAGCTATGTTTCAGTTTCAGGGGGGGATATCTGAAGCTGAAGTCGACAAAATCATTAAAGATCTAATGCGCAAAAAAGTCTTTAGAATCGACGGCGCAAAAGTTATCTATCTTTAGCAGAGATTGGCATCTTGTTGTTGATGCCAATTATTAACCATCTGAGAATACAAGAAAGCCTCATTCAGCCTGGCATAACTTCACGCAAGAACCTAGCGAAAGGACCGATATCACCATCAATGGATGCACTCTCTAGCGCATCAAGATATCGATCCCGCTCTGCCACTGGTACCACAGTCCAGCGATAACCACCCATCAAGAACATTAAATTCATTACAAAGCGGCTAGTACGTCCATTCCCATCAGGGAAAGCATGTATATACCCCAAGAAGAAGTGTCCAAGCACCGCTTTAACAGCAAAACTAGGCTCTTCAACCATTAACTCCTTTAGTGCACCCATGCAATCCATCAACTGTTCACTCTGAGGTGGCATATGCCTTGATGTCCTAATGATAATCGGCCCCTTGCGATACCCTACGATGTCACGCTCACTAATAATACCTGCCGTAACACACGGCCTAAATAACGAGGTATATATTTCAGTAAGACTCACATCAAGTAGATACTCTAAGTCTAGATCTTGCGACCCTTCCCCATGTACTTCCTGAATAAACCCTCGCACAACCTGAAACGCCTCATAATAACCACGAGCCGCCAAAGCATCTCTTTGCTGTTTATCGGACTCTATAGATTCCGCATCCCACTCACCACTAGCCACCCGACTAATCAGTTCCTCAGTAACCGCATAACCTTCAATCGACAATGAATTGTAGGCATCCGACACGTAAACCTGATCTACCGACTCTAGCAAGTCACTCAAAGGAGCTTCAAAGAAGTCAGAACTGGGTTTATCAGAGAAAATTTGCTCTACTTCATCTCGGAGTTTCCGCCAAAGCAAACGAACTCGGACAGCCGCTGCAGACTCTTGGCGTTTATTTCCTATGCTTATAACAGGCTCAGCAAACGGATTCACCGCCTTAACCGGCCCAAGACCCGCTGCGCTAATCATACTATTCAGATTTCGGGAACTCGCCTTTTGCCCCACCTCTAAATAGGCACCAATCAAGCGATTAGCCGATTGAAGGTTCTTAGTAACAAGCAAGCTATCAGCGACGGCATTTACATCAGACTGCCCCAATGCGATTTGCACCGCCAAAGGATTAGAACGATAGATGGTTGGCGCAAGATTCGCTAAGGCAAACTCCAACGAAAGCAAGCGCACACCCTGATAATCAACAACCGCTGGTGGCCTTTCCGGGCTTTTAATTACCATTAAGCTCATGTCATTAGGCAACGAAATATGCTTTGTCGCTCCGTTGCTAGTGAAAACGACGAGCTGCTTAGGTAGAGAGTTATTCACAGTATGAAGATCGATAGATGCCTCTGGATTCAACCAGTAATCATCACCATAAGACTCTTTAAGATACAAACCTACGAACTGCCAAATGGATTGATACCAAAGAGCTGAACCACCAGCATCACCTACTGTTATGTCTGCATCAAACAGATACCATCCACGTACAATCTGCTTAAGATACCCTTCTTTAACCAAAAGCGTACGAACTGTTGATTTAAGCTGCGCACTACTCACGATATTGCCAAATCTAACCGATGCAGCATCTCTCAGCGCTGATGCCAGCTTTTCATTACCTGTCCTTGCCATAACGACACCCTCCCGTCAGCACTTTCGCGCCAAACCAAACCCTTTTAGTTAGGTAAGTGTATCACTCTTAGTTACGATTTTACATTACTCTCAGTTACGCTAACAGGTTACTCTTAGTTACGCCAAAAGATTACTCTCAGTTACGATTGTAGGTTGCCTCCAGTTATACCAAACAACCAATGCAATCAAAGGAAAAACTCCATCATCTGATAACGGCCTACCGTCTCTGCTTCAAAGTTTCCTCTAGGGTTCTTATAGCAAGGCACCGAACCGAGATACGACACACCGCGAAGACCATGCTGGTGCCCGTATGCCATCACCAAACTTTCCTGTTTAGCGATCAAATTTCTATCCAGACCCACCGAATCATAAGATTCATCACCATCACATAAATCATCGAAAGGAACATGATGCGTAACAACCACTTTTTTGTTTGAGACATTAGCGAGAAGAAACTGACCAATATCTTTAACCGCTTTCTTATTCTCTTGATAAATTCGGGTCGCAGGCAACTTCCTATAAATACCATTAACCTTTAACTTGATTCTTCTACAATCAAACGGGATATGACCCAAACTGGAATCGGGATAACTGGCCGTCATCTGAGTCATCAAATATTCATCGTGACCGAAATTACACCAACCTGTCGACCCAAAAATTGTAACGTCATTGAAGGACACTTCATCACCACAAAGTACAACCACGTTAGGGTAACGCGAGCCATACTCTCGAAGCTGATCTAATGACTTTGTGTACTCAGAACGCCAAGACTCATGATTCCCTGGCACGACTACCACCAATTCAGCCTCAGCACTGTACTTATCAAGAATTAACTTCCACAAGTCCTCATACCGCACCTCGCAAGCGTCACCAGCTATCAGCACAACATCTACGCCATTCGGAGTATCTGGCAATGAAATGCAGCTTGAAACTAAATGACGGGTACTGCGTTTTGTATAGAGAATCTTAGATTCTTCTAAATGAAGATCGCTAATAAGACCAAAGTGAGTTTTCATGAGGCCACCAAAGACAGTAGATGATTTCGAAAACCTACCACGTTCGCGATTAGCAACTCGGCCTACGCACAAACAACTCTCAGGCTCACTGCGTTTCTTCGAGGTAATTCACAAGACACTCAACGAAAAACATCAACATACCACCGCAGACCGGTTATCTGACCTACCACCGTTGCACTCTGCATCTTGCAGTCAATAAACACGCTTAATCGCAAAAGAAGGAATCGTGATGTCAAAAACAAAAATACTGGCAGCATTTGAGGTCGAAGGCTTAGATATTCGAGGCAAGCAAGTTAACTTGCTTGAAGTGACAGTGAGCTACCATAAAGGTGGACACAACAACCTAACGTCCACCTACGAAACGGGTGGTTACTACATTGGCGTCCAGGTCGCTAAAGAACTCCCTAATAACCTTGTTATTTATAGCGGGTTCTCCGGAGGCTCTATCCTGCTCGTGGAAGCCGGTCGCTTTAGTGCTAAAAAGATGGATAACATCGCACAAGAAGCACTTGGAAGCGATACAGTTCGTAAGCAAGTGGAATTCCTTATTAACAAGTACGGACCGCTACTTAAAATCAAGCCCAATCAGAACATGCATGGAATTAACCTTCCAGACTGCATGTTACTAGAACCGGCCACTGCCTAAACCCAAAACCCTGCGCTTTCAAAGAGCCAGGGTTTTCTTTTGTCATTTTAATGAAAACTGCCAAACATACGCTTCAGATAGGCAGCTAATTTTGACATACAAAAAGTAAAGCGTGGCAAAGCGCTAGATGTAAAGTGACATAACATCTCCGAATTATCCTGTTACACTGCGCCTTAGTTTTTTTTAATCAGGAGTGATGATGCCTCAATCAGTATTCGAAAATTTACCCCCGCTACCAATTCTAGTGATTTCTGCACTACTAGTTGTGATGCTTTTTGTATTTATTGCTCGACTGAAATCCACAAAGCGAGAACTCGAAGATTCCAAACAGGAAACCGCAAAGGCTTCTCAAGCACTTGCTGACTACGAGAAAAAATATTCTGGCATCATTAACGTGGACAAAGAGATCGAGGTTCGAGACCAAGCATCCAAATTGCGCCAAGATGAAGCTAATGCAGTTTTTCTTGAGGCTCAAAATGATATTGAGCAGCTCCAGTCGAGTTACAAAGAGAAGAAAGACATATATGACTCACTCATCCATCAGATAGGCATTTATGATGATGATGTTGAGTTGCTGGAATTAGGCTTCTATGAACCACATTTTGACTTTGACACTGCAGAGCAATTTAAAGAGAAGATCCGCGAGTGCAAAGAGCGTCAAAAAGACCTTCTTCGTCTGAAGGATGCCACTGGAGCTATTTACTGCACTACTGAGTGGACGGTAGGTACCTCAAAAGTTGAAGGCAAGAAGATGACTGACAGAGGCATTAGGCTCACAGCCCGCGCATTCAACAATGAATGTGAAGCCGCCATCGCCAACTGTACATGGAAAAATGCCACCAAGATGGAAGCGAGGATCAATAAAGCCTTTGAAGCAATTAATAAGCTGAATGAGTCCAACATGATCATCATTTCAAACAAGTATCTGCAACTTAAAATTGAGGAACTTCGCCTGACTCATGAGCACAAAGCGAAGAAACAACGCGAGAAAGAAGAGCAGGCAGAAATTAAGGCTCAAATGCGTGAAGAAGCGAAGGTTGAGGCTGAGATAAAGAAAGTGGAACAAGAAGCTATTAGAGAAGAAACTCGCTTCTCTAAAGCTCTTGTAACCGCCAGAAAACAGCTTGAGTCAGCGAATAATGAAACCCGCAGTAAACTGGAAGAGCAGATCGCACAACTACAGGCTGATCTTGAAGCCGCAAAGCAAAAGCACAAACGAGTACAGAGCATGGCAGAGCAAACCAAGCAAGGTCACGTTTATATTATTAGTAATATTGGCTCGTTTGGAGAAAACGTTTATAAAATTGGTATGACCCGCCGACTCGAACCAATGGATCGAGTGAAGGAGTTGGGTGATGCTTCAGTACCATTCAGTTTTGATGTTCATGCCATGATTCACACCAGTGACGCTCCTTCTCTTGAGAAAGAGTTGCACCGCGTATTCGATAATGAGCGTCTGAACATGGTAAATCGTCGTAAAGAATTTTTCCAAGTAGACCTGTCTGACATCAAGCAAGCCGTTGAAAACTTCGATATTGATGGTGTTGAGTTCATTGAAACTGCTGTAGCACAGGACTTCAATGAAACTAAAGCAATGCGTAAACAAGCTGAATTGAAAGAAGCAATGGAGCTTGGTGCTATCACCGATATAACAAAGACAAAGCAACCAGATTTTGCTGAGAGCATATAAAGATACATTGCTAATTTAGAAGAATCGCTGACATGTTCATGTCCAGAAACGCGTTACATGCCGATGCGCGCATAAACCACGCAAAAGAAAAACACCTAACAAAATGTTAGGTGTTTATATTTAATTACAGCCAACCTCGCTCAGCAAAAGACACACTACCTTCGTAACCAACAACGATATGGTCAAGAAGTCTCACATCTATCGGAGACAAAGCATCTCTTATCTTACGAGTAATTGCGCGATCACTTTGGCTTGGTTCTGCCATCCCACTCGGATGGCAATGGTACAGCCACACGCTCGAAGCTCCGAGCTCAATAACTCGACGCACTATCTCACGAGGATAGACCGCCGCAGCGTCTATCGTACCTGTGAATAGAATCTCTTTCGTTATGATTCTATTTCGTACATCTCCGTAAATAACGCCAAACTGCTCAATAGGTGACTCTTGAAGTTCTACCTTCAGATATTCCATAAGCATGCGCGGGCTACTCATCGGCTGACCTTTTCGCATTCGCCTCTCAACAATCTGATTAGCGATTTTGAAAATATCATCCTCACTAAGCACCGTAGATGGTGACTCCAGCGTGTAAGCTCCTGTCTGCTCGCAGACCTGTAATTTGTGTAATTTAGACATCCTTTCGCTCCATTAAGAGAGTTTAAAACGCAATATCGCGTCATCACTCTCTTTATGAGCAAATTCCAACACCACAAGGTCATGATGATTTTTTAAAGTGGTGACTAATCCCAAACCAACTCCATAAGACCCACACTTCTCAAATATTGACGAGCCAGATACCGTGCATAGGCCTGATAGTGTTCAAGATAGTCATCAGGTTCAGCTGTAATATCGAACGCAAGTGTGGCCGACTCAATCTCATCGTAAATAGCCGCTACCCGAAGCAAAAACTCAACTTCTCTAGGATCGTTTCCGTAAAGCGCGATAGGTAAATGCTCAGCCTTCGCTTGTTGGTGAACACCATCTTGATAAAAGTAGTAATCAAGGTATTTGCAATAGAACTGACCACCGCTATAACCCAATACTGAACCTGGCAGTACCATCTTCAAACCATCAATCAACACCTCAGCATGGACATACTGAAAATGACTTATCGGAGACAGCGGCAACAATTCCTCTGGTAATTCTTGATAAGCAACAACAAACGATTCGGGATCGAATAGTATCAGTCCAGATACATCTCTACGCATCTGAACGCCCTAACGCATACTTACTAATATCGTAACTTCCGGTTTCTATGTGAACCAAGAAACCAGACTCATCCATCGTAAATTGCCCTTTTGGCAGGAACACTCGCTTGAATGCGCCGTGCCACTGCCCTATCTCTGGATCACAAGCACTGCAAAGAGGCTCCTGAGTTGTCGCTACCAAGTAAGCCCAATTAGATGTAGACGTACTCTCCTGACAACCACACTCCACACACTGAAACATCGACATCATGCTTTTCTTCTTAAATTCGGTTAATTCACTCCTTCAAAGACTATCAAGGGGTTTCCGAGAACTAATTTAAACACCTAATTTCTTAGGGATACCTCGAAATTTTCAACTCACATTTAAGCGTCACTATTTGTCGCCCATGACGATAAGCTACTTTTTGTGAAACACCTCGAAGATATTAAACAACGACAATACCGACAGTCTTTTTCAGTGGAACATCTTCAGCCATCTCTACATTTCACTGCATTTTTGCGAATGACTTCTGCCGATAGTATTGAATGACCAATTAGGAACCTAGAGGTTACAAGGATGATTTCTACCCCCACCGAGACAACAACATCTCGCAGAAAATCAATAAAGCGACTGGCAAGACTGATATTGAACGTTGACGGCTCAGAACTGGATAACATCGAAGCTCGATATAAGGAAGAAGCCGACTTCATTCACGCACTGCGCGAGAGCGCCAAAAGGAACAATCTCACCAAACATTTCGACTACTACTACGAAATTATGCCCAATCAAGTTGTTTACCACCGTGCATTCAAAAGCGTTTTTGATGCCATGAAAGAACATCACGAACTTTGCTACTCATAACCGCAACCACCACTACAGAGGTCTACAGAATTATGTCAAACTCCCCAATCAGAGAAGAAATCCGTGAAGAACGCAAATGGGGTGGGATTACCCTTACTGGTGAAACCGCATTTGATTCACAAAAGCTATTCGCTGAACTAGAAAAACACGATTACCTTTTCTTTACTGGTAAACCTGAAATCTCTGACATTGAATACGATCATCTTTGTGCAGAAGCTCGCTCAGTTGAACCCAATCACCCTTACTTCAATAAGGTCGGTTACAAAGTAGTTGACGGCTCTATTGCTCACATCATCCCAATGCTTTCGACTGAGAAAGCCTACTCTTACGATGAAGTGTCCAAATGGATAGCAAAGGTAGAGAAAGCACGAGAATCACTCAACTACCCTTCAACCCAAATCAAATGCACCCCAAAGCTCGATGGTGTCGCTGCGTGCTATGACGCCGACAATCGCACTCTAGCCACTCGCAACGATGGTGGCTCTGGCGCGAACATCTCACAACTGCTCGATCTTAACCTAACCATCATTGGTGATGCGTCGCAAAGTGGCGCTGGCGAGATCGTCGTTAACAACGACTTCTTCAATAAGTATCTTTCAGAACACTTTGCTAACCCGCTTTCTGCGGTTGCCGGGCTTGTGACTTCTCAAACTCCCAACCGTCACTTGCAGTTCGCCCTCTCACAAGGCGCTATTGAGCTAGTCCTGTTCAAAGACCTTGATTGCGCGCAGTTCATCGACATTGCAGACGCCACCAGCAGCAATCTCGAAGCACTGGAACTTAAATGCCGTGAAATCGGATCGAGATACGCAATTGATGGCGTCGTATTCGAAATCGCCAATGAAATGGTCAAAAACCAGATGGGTACTGCCACAACGTATCATCGCTGGCAGATAGCCAAAAAAGTGCGTGGTGAAGATTACAGAACAATTGTTACCGACATCATTTTCCAGATCGGGCGCACAGGTAAGCACAGCCCGGTACTTTGCTATAACGATGTAATTATGAAGGGAGCAACCCACAACCGAGCGACCGCTCATCACTGTGGATCACTATTAGTCAGAGGCATTGGTATTGGCTCTGAAATCTCAGTAACAAAATCGGGTGAAATCATTCCTTTCGTCACTCAAGTTCATACTCATGGTGAACCCGCTATCCCGACTCACTGCCTATGCTGTGAAACGGAACTGGTATGGAGCTACGATAAGGAATCAAAGAATCCGACATTCCTCACATGCCCAAATGAAGGCTGTGAAAGTCGAATTGAAAGAAGCATTATTCATCACTTTAAGACCCTCAAAATCAACGGCTTTGGTGACAAGACCGTCAAGAAGCTGGTGGACAAACTAGAACTGACAACGCTTAGTGACGTGTATTCGTTGACTTTAAATGACTACCTAAGTGCCGGTGTTGGCATTGGCGATGCTACGAACTTGATCACCGACATCAAGAAAGCCACGACCTCACCAATGCCCGATTACCTTCTACTCGGCTCTTTAGGCATCGGTAAACTTGGAAGAGGCTCAAGTAAGAAGCTATTAGCGGTACACCGAATTGATACACTAAAGGAAATCTCTCGCAATGATATTCTGAGCATTAAAGACTTCGGGAATGTGACTTCTGATAACACCTTCATGGCAATGCAAACCACAAAAGGCAACGACCTTAGTATTCTACTTGAGAACTATCAAAGCATCATTCACACACAAGATGCCGCAATAGAAGCTCAAAGCCTACTGGAATCATCCACAAGTTCACTGGCTGGCAAACGAGTAGTATTTACTGGTAAATGCTCAAAAGGTCGTGACGACATGGGTAGCGAAGCTGAAAGTTATGGTCTTATCCACCAAAAACGAGTGACGGCAGATACCGACATCCTTGTGTACGGTGAGAAGGCAGGTGAAACTAAACTGCAAGCGGCTCGAAACAAAGGCGTCACTGTAATCACAGAAGCCGATTACCGCCAACAACTATAAACCAATAACCAAGAAAAAAGACCAGTCACTACCATAAGGCAGGACTGGTCTTTGTTTTGATTAGCCGCTTAAAACTCGGCTAGTATTTCTTCTTTGGTAAACCCATAAGGCAGAAGCGCGTCAATCGCATCATCTGGATCACCAGAGTAGTAACACTCGTAGTTACTGAATTGATAACGTATCACCGCCTTGCGACCGTATTTAGCTATAATTGCGTCCATCGCATCAACATAAGCTTGGTTCATTTGTTCTTTGCAAGCCTTCACCGTCGAACGAGGGGCAATCATTCCCGCTGCCGTCCGGACATAATCCTTAGCAACACCAGAAAAGCCCGCCGCTTTACTTTTAGCAAGACCTTCACTTAATTGCTCCTGACCAAAAGCAAAGAATGCGCCACATTCGGTCATTATCTTTGAGATTTTTTCGCCCGCCACTTCGTTTACCGTTTCCATTTTGCTGCTCCTTGAGATCAATTATGATCTTTAATTAACGATACAACTGCATCGCTTTCAGGAGCCTATAAGGCAAAACACACCCAAACCTTTACCTTGTCTAAACGAAAAGAAAATCAGAGCAACTTGCGTCACTCTGATTTCTGAATATTAACTATCTTGACTTACTTGCGATTAAGAACCGGCATCCACCGCCATCACACCACTTAACGCAATCTCGCGCTCGGCATCGCCCACATTCGCAGAACTGTGAATACCATTACGAGCCTTACTTTCACCATACAGTGCGCGTAAAGTACCCTTTGCCGCTTTCTTCGGATCGGTATTGCCGACAAACTTACGGAAGCGTGAAACCACATCCTCACCTTCTAACACAAAAACAAGTACATCCCCTTCGGTTAGATAATCAATAAGCTCACCATAAAAAGGTTTGTCTTTATGCTCGATATAAAACTCAGCAGCGGCTTGCTTACTCCATCTAAAGCATGTTGCACCTGAAAGCGTAAAACCTGCATCTTTAATATTCGTCATGATCGACTTGCTGTTTTTAAAATTGCAAGGCTTGACCATACCCAGCGTTCGTTGAATCTTCGCCATTCACTTTACCTCTAATTTACCTATTCATCTCTAAGGGAAATTGAGTAAAGGTACTAATTAGTCACGCTTCGGCTTTGTCCGATGAAAAGCCATTTGGTGTTTTGCGAGATGTCTCTCACGTTTTTCCTGAACAAAAAAGATTGATTTGACCCAGTGGCATAGTACGACCTCTTTTCGGAACTGATTAAGAGATACTCATGGTCTTGTCACACCCAATACAACTGCACATTGTCGGAATGTACCTCAACCTCTCTCATGCGGAAGTGGCTCAAATCCTAGACCTATCTGAACGCAGTTTGACCAAGTTATTGGACAACGCCGATATCATTACCGAAAGACACATAATACGTTTTGGTGAGTTCCTAAATTCTCTACCCAAACGCACCCAAGAACACCTCTATCGAATCAATAAATTCAATCCACCTGCACTACTCGCTGACTGGATGGCCAATCGCAATCTCAAACTGTTTAAGTTGGAAAAAACGCACCACTCATGCCCTAACTGCAACAGTTCAAACACCTTTGTTGAAGGCATTGACGACAAGATAACGACACAACACCGATGTAAAGAATGCGCAGCAACCTTTCTTGCAAAGAGCCAGAACTCCGCTCGCTACATACATTTACACATTCACAAAAGTGACAACTTGTTTGAACCGTATCTCTTTGAGCGAACCAAGCGCCAAATCACCCTTTTAAACGTTAAACAATAGGTAACTAGCCACAATGAATCCTCGTACTGCCGCTCCCCTGACAGAATCCATCATTACGTCAAAGAAACACGCATGGGATGCCAAACATCGCCTACAAGAGTTTGGATTAGAAGCGAAAGTCATCGAACGCAATTCCTCTAATGCCTTCCTTTGCATCAGCTATAACCGCTTTGAAGAAGATGAATCATTTGACGCTATCAAGCGTGTACGCGAGTTAATGCAAAAGGAAAATAAATCCTTTAAATTCACAGTAGCACCTATGTAAGAAGGATTTAGATCTTGAAAAACTCCATGCAGATTACCTCTCGTGATTTCCGAAATGTGTTCATCGTTACTGATGTTCACGGCAACTACGAGGTCTTGATGGAAGGACTGAAACTTGCCGGTCATTCCGTCAAGAAAGACGCACTGATCAGTCTGGGTGACTGCATAGACCGCAACAATGGCAGCTTTAATACTCTCTGCCATTTCCTATTTGCAGCCAATACATTCTCTCTACGTGGAAATCACGAAGATGCCGCAGTAAAAGGTTTTTGTGACTTTGACAGAGAAAACTACCATCTAATAATAGCCAATGGGGGCACTTGGACTTTCAACCATGATGAGACTGCCCTAGAAAACATTTTTAAACTGGTTGATGAGAAGTTTCCTGTCGCAATAGAACTGGTGCATAACGGAAAAATCATCGGACTTACTCACGCGGGTATTCCTGGGGGCGATTTCCGAGAATTAACAAAATCCAACCCCGATCGGGTAGCGCAATATAGCGCTATGACACAGTTCGAAAAAGCACTCTCACAATCCGATGAAACCTTTGCCGAAAGAGACTTCATCAAAGGGGCGTCGCTTTGCGTGCATGGCCACACCATTATGCCGTTATCACCCAGACTAGCAGGCAATCAACTGTACCTAGATACCGCCTGTCAGTCAGCTGACTACCTCATCGATAGCATAGAACCCAGCGCCTTCCTCACCATCCTCAAATTTAACGAAGCCGGCCACGCTGAACTATTACGAATATTTCGCGATGACTACAGCAAAATCCAAATTGATACACCCTTTGGGCACATTGAAGAGCAAATCAACGCACTCATCCAATAGATCAGACGAAGCAGCGACAAGCCAGGCATGAATAAGAATCAAGCAATCAACGCACTCAAGACCGGTAGAACACTGACTCACCGAACGTTTACCACAGAGGAATGGATTACCTGCAGGGATGGCCTCTATTTCTTCGAAGATGGAGTTGTAGTGACACCAAATGAGTTTTGGGAAGAAAGAACCGAGCCGGCATTTCAAAATGGATGGGAACTAAAGAATTTCTTTATCAAGGACAAATGCATTTGTGGGGAAGCGGTGATGGTGGAAGTCAATGCACGCGCTTGCGGGCGACGAGACAACAAACGCCCTCACTACCCAGACACCACTCTGCCTGAAGGATACACAAACGAAGACTACCCATTAGAAATTATCACTAATTTCTTCTGTCGACAATGCTCAAGGATCCTTTCTCAGTCAGTACCATCAGCACGATACGACGATTAAGTATCAGCACTCAATAAATCTACACCACTAATGTGACTACCTCCTGTGTTATGCCAATTTTGGCAGCACAACCGCCGAACGCTCGGCCTTAGGAGATACTTTAATGGAAAAAACACTAGAAAAATTTGACCTGAAAAACGCCCTTACTGAAGAAGCAAGCCAAGAGGCTAATTTAAGCATCTTTGGTGCTATCGGCTTTGACATTGCTCTCTTTGAGAACAATATCTACCCGTGGTTGGACGCGAATGTTGATAACAATTGCGGCTCAATATTCTATTGGGTTCACCACAAAGGAGCAGTCATGCTCATGAGTGATGATACAACAAAGGTCAAGATACAGAACCCCAACAACTGGAGTGAAGAAGACACTGTTGTTGAGTTCAAAACAGCGGTAATAATCGCAAACTTAATGATCAGCAACATGATCTCATGGCACTTCAACGAAAAAATGGAGAACGCCACGGAGCCTGAGCTCAAAGCTCTATATGAAGAGAAAAAAGATACTTGGGTTAATATTTACCACGCCAATCGCGCGTTCGTATTCGAATCATGTGGACTAGAGAAGACTGAACTTAGCAATTTATTGCAAGTCATCGATTAACTTCAACCTTGCTTACCAAACGCACTTATTTTTTTAAGTGCGTTATTTTTTTGCCTCAAGCAAACCTACGCAACCAAGAGGCTTTAGCGAAGGCTCGCCTAATGTATTGTTGTTGCTACATAACCAATCAATAAGCAAGGCACCGATATGACTCGTAGCACTCTCCCATTCGAACTCAGCCGACTTCTCAAAGAATCCACTATTACTTTGGCAACATGCTCTCCCAGCAGCACCATCACCCATGGTGAGCATGTTGCTTTGTTCGCCGAATGTGAACCTGTCATTCTCATTGGACCGAAAGACTGCGAAACCTCTATTACCATGGCAAACAAACTGGCGAGCAACCCTGTTTTCATCAAGGGATTCAACACCAGCACCTCGAGCGACCCTAGCATTGGAGTGTTAGATGGAAAGACTTTCAATTGGCCAAAAGAAAAAATGGAATGCCTGGTCTCATCAAAAAAAGGGGAAACTGAATTTGGTGAGATCACTCAAAGTCTGCAGCAAGTCACCTGCATTTTTACTCGCACCAACAAACCACTCGCTACGTTAATGTGCTGCTCAGAAAGCATCGTGCCAATCCTAGATCCTGAGTTTGAGGGCGACCTATCCACCAGCATCAATGCATGGTGGAACAACCAGACTCAACCTCATTAATACCGACTCAACAAAGCCAGAAACGAAAAAGCATCAACCGAACAATCGGCCAGTGCTTTTTACACTCACCCAATTCATTACGCACATGAAACTCCCTCGCATGAAAGGTCGAGCGCTCACCACTAGATAATGTTTATTCACACATGCACATCAACACCAACTCAACATCCCACCTATTTCCATAGTGATACTGACCGCGCATTAGGCGCTTTAAATCAACGCTTTCAAGCAAATAAGGAACTCTATGAACTTCGACACAATGGAACTAGCAACCGAAACACAAAAAGCAAAAGGCCTCAAACATGCGGAGTGTGTATTACCACTTTGCGCAAGTAGAGATCTCGTGTTCGGGGAAACCGAATTAAAAGGCGGTAAGCTCGGCTTTGTCACTGAATGCAACGCTTGCGGCCACCAAGCTTTTAGAGGTTACGAACTAACCTCGATAGGTACGTTTCCGCAGACATGCAACACAACAAAGGCAACGATTAAGAGCACTTTCACTGAATGCTCTAATGAAGCAATCAATACTCACCTGAAAGAACTCAACCAAGATCTTTCACCGGAAGCGATTGATGCGTGCCACCTGCATGACCTGGATCAGTTTAATGGGAAATCTCAAAGCAAATGCTTGATAAGAAACTCCGCTTTGACTGATTGTGTGCCAGATATTGTAAGGGAATTCCTGAAACAAAAAGGTCTAAACACAAACGTTGTATACAAAAACCACTTCTTTGAGCACGACAACCTGGTCGTCACTCTTCGGATTGATGAATCAGAGTACAAAAGAAGCCAAGCGCAATTTCTTATCGAAATTAACGCCCAGCCAATCAACATCAAGGAAGCCTTCCATAAAGTGAAATAATCACTTCAATCACAAACCCGCTTTATATATGGCGGGTTTTTTCGACTCCAAAAACCACCATCACATCCTCAAGACCTATAATCCCACTCTACTAGCCTTTTAGCTCCAAAACAGGCAATGTAACTTTAAAATCCTAACATACTCGCCTTTTAATAAATCCTGTTATACTTACGAGCTATAATCCTTTTTTATTCGGATTTAACAATTGTAACCACCATTTTTATATCGGTGCCCGAGATGAAAAACAACCAATACAGAGCCAAAGGCAAAGCCGTCAAAGAGATACCTCTACCTGATCTACAAGAGCCGTTCTCAGCAGTTCAGCTAGGCCTGACGATCAAACATCAACGAACCAAGCTAAATCTGCGCATCATTGACGTTGCAGAGAAATGTGGATTATCTAAAGACACGGTAAACAAAATAGAAAAAGGTGAACTGAACGTACGACTGCACAATGTAATGAAAGTGATCAACTTGCTTGGGATAACACTGTCCTTACAAACCGATTCATCCAATGTAAGCAAGGAGAGCGACGATGAGTGGTTCTAAGCAGGAACTTAAAGTCTTTGCAGGCCAAGAGAAAGAAGTAGGCACAATCACGCTACCTGTAGGCTCAGAGAGCGATATCCAACTGCATTACTCTGACAACTGGATAAAAACCGGATTCCCAATCTCGCCTCACCTACCTTTAAATAGAGAGCACACACATAACGCCGCCAGCAACTATTTAAGAAACCTACTACCGGAAGGACAGGCTCTCGATGATCTCACTAGCAATACCACAATCTCAAAAGCGAATACTTTTGGACTAATCGCTGCCATTGGTCGTGAAACCTCAGGCGCATTAAGCTTCTACACTAAAACCCCAAGTGAAACCGTCACTTCTTTTGAGGAAATATCTGAAAGTAAACTCACTGCAAAACTCCAACTCGCACAAAAAGGGCTTGAGGCTATTTCAATATGGAACGGCGCAACACGTCTGTCAGTGGCAGGTGTACAAGATAAATTAAACTTATTGGTAAAGCACGATGGCTCACTGGGTTTTGGCGAAGGCGCCTTGTGCTCAAACTACATCTTCAAATTTGAAACCGGTCGTGCGCCATGCATAGTCGCCAATGAACTTTTCACTATGCTTTTAGCAAAAAAAGCAGGGTTAGATATACCCGAAGTAGGACTAAGAACTTACGGCACTATCAGAACATTCACCATCAAAAGGTTTGATCGCTTCTTAGAGGAATCAGGGAACTCAGTTAAGCGCAGGCATGTTATTGATTCGTGCCAGGCAACCAACACACCTCCCTCGTATAAATACGAGCGCCAACATGGTGACGAACGTGATGCTCAACTCTACAGGGACGGCGTTTCATTCCCCAAACTCTTTGATGTTAAGACTGTCAACCGCGTTGAGTATCAAACGAAGTTAATCCAGTGGATGACCTTCAATATTCTCAACGGCAACTATGACGCCCACGGCAAGAACGTCAGCTTTCATGTCACACCGAAAGGACTTCGACTGACACCCTTTTACGATCTCGTCAATATTGAAGCGGTCATTCGTTCCCCTCATAACACCACCAGCGACAATCCAATATTGCCAGATGACAGGAGCAGCCGGTATTTCGCAATGTCCATTGGGGAATGGGAAGCTGGCTCCGCGGGTAACTTTACTAACGAAATCACGGCGTACATGCTCGCAGACTTCGCCTCGAGATTTGAAGTCAGCCTTTCACGAATGGAATTAGTCATGATGAAGACCATTGACGATACCATCATGGGCATGGAACACACCAAGGCTGAGCTCCTTTCTAATTACGACCTCAACCCAGAAGAAATTAAACACATAGATCTTTGCATATCGGTAGTATCAGAAGCCGCAGACAGACTAAAACCCGAAGTGGCTCAGATCCCTCTAATGAGCGAATTACTATAGCGGAACACCACAACAACGCTCCTGCGTATAGACCGGAGCGTTACCATCGTTTTGGTACCTAAATACTTCCCGGTGATTGCGTCAGCCAACAACCACCAAATCAAAGCCCCAAGCACCCCTATTAAGGAAAGGCTACCTTCCCTTACAAACAAGAAGTATTCAGTGTGCCGGAAGGCAATAGCGATAAACCAAAGATACAAGAGCAACATACTCAACACTTCGAATATTGCAAACAGGCAAAGCAGTAAAAGTACCTTAGCAACCGGTACCGAAAAGCGCTTAAAGAATCCAGAAAGCTTCCGATCGAAAGACGCGAGCGCACTGCCTACAGCGCAAATAACACCACTCACGACAACTGGAGTGAAGAACCCAGGCCATACACGCAAACCCATAAATACGACGAAAGAGAAAATCAGGAACGTCTGCCAATGTCGAAAGTGAATCTCAACACAGCGCTTAAACAAGGCCTTCACAAGGCGACGTTTTTCGACATGGCCTCTAACTCTGCATGCTGACTCACCGCACTGGTCAAAGACTCATTAAAGACCTCTATCGCACCAGATACGTCATCTAGGCCATCGTCTTCATGCATATGCGAAATATCATTTACACATCGAGTCATTATGCCTACTGCATCATCGATACTCACCTTTAGATCATATGGTCCGAAGTCATACACAAAAATACAAAACAACTCCTCAGACATACGCGATATTTCACATCCATCACCTAAACGTAGAACGTTATAGACGAGCGACAGCGCAATGCGATAACCAAATCCATGCACTTCCCCCTGGACATTATCGGTAAAGTAAACCAGCAACGTCGGCATGACATCTATCATTTCCTCCACATCCATGAAAGGACAAAAATCAAAAACAGTCACGTCATTTGATGCAACGTCATACAAGAGTCCGATATCGAATTCCGACAATATATCTATACCTTCATGCTCCTGCATGAGCTGAACTATCGCTGCAGTCGTATTGAATGCACTTAATCTATTAAAGCGCCAAATTCCAGACTCATAATGCATACCAAGATTTGAAATAGCCTGTAGATGACTAACCAGTAAATTGATTTCAAAGTTCAAGCAAGTTTCGCGATGGTACACCAACTTTAAATCAGCATTAGGAAAGCCATCATTACTAGGCGCAGACATTCGAACGGACGTAGTCACCATCACCTCAGAATCCGCATCGTATTTCTTCTGGGGAATATCAAAACCTATAAATACGACATTACCACCAGCGACATCCTTAAAGGTCAAAGATGCATTCACACTCGAATATTCACCACCATCATTAAATCGATGTGACTGAACCTCCCAAGCGCCGAATATATCCCCCATCAAACCCCTTGTTAGTACGGCAATCAACTCCGCATTAATAGATTCTCTTTCTGGCGTAAGGTCTTCACAGTCTCGTAAAATCGACCGCTCTAATATCGTAGCCAAATGATCTGCAACTAATTGGTCACCTTGTAAATCAACATTAGACATATCAAGCACAGAAACTAGGGCATTAACTGTCTGTGCTACTAAACGCCCATTTACACCATCCGTGGTATCCAAATCCAGTGCACTTTTTCCATTTCCAATTAACCTCAATAATTCAATCACTACAATTCCCACAATATTTAACTCACTGCAGGCAGTGTGATCACTTCACTTTCACAACGGAAATACCGGAAATCTTTTTTGCGAGATATCGCGCAATTGAAATTCCAAAAGACGCGCTTTAGCGAACCCACCCTCCCTGTAGTCTAGGTACTGAACTAAGACGGACATCGAGGATTACCGAACAATGAAAGCACTGACATTCAAGCAGCGTCGAGATCGCATCAAATGTGAAGATGATTTAGATAGAGAAATTAAACGTGCCAATCAGCAAATCAAAACCCTGAAAACGAAGGCCAAACGTTGCCGTGGCACCTTAGAGGACAAGCTGGCCATCAATGAAGAAGCTAAGAAAGCCCAAGAGGTCAGCTATCAGTTGCGCGCGAATTATTTCTACATTCAAGATCAAGTCAGAGACGCACAACTTGCACAATTTGAATGTACAGTGGAGGCATAACATGAGCTTTACAATACTAACGGATGACGGACAAATCACCCAAGAGGATGCACAGCAGATTCTATGTACTGATAATCCTCATAAAATGGTTCGTGCAAACCTTTTCATCGAGACTGGGTACGTATGGGGCGAAGGCCACTCAACGCAAAGCAAGGCAAACTTTCAAGCACTTGTAGAACGAACCAAGCAAACCATCACTGAATTTAAGCAGACTAAAGACCTATCCTTTGAAGTGACCGGAAAATACAGCGCCAGTGATCGGGTATTTGGAATGAGTGACATGTACTTTCATCCGCAGAATTTAACCATAACAATGAAAGCAATCTACCTAATAGAGCTGGTGGAGCGTCTAGAGAAAATCGAAGGCTTTCAGATCAGTCATCTATCCATAAATAGAACATACGACAGCATAGCGATTGAAGATTTTGGTACCTATCTCGATGAGCAACGCGACGATAAAATTAAAAACATCCTCAAGAGAACTCAGGCCGCCAAACGAAATCAGGTAGCCTCATTGCAGGCCATATTTACCAACATATTTAATTTCCACGGGACCTCTAGACGTGATCTACTACCTTCAATTCGCGCTGAAATCAGCAGGGATGAAGAAATTATCACCAACCACATTTTAGAGTTGCCGTTTGTTGATCACCAACGAGCAGAAAATGACACCCTGATTAAATTGAAATCCAAAACGACCTTTAACAAGTCAACACAAAGAGAACAACGAGTAGTCGCGCTGCAACAACACCCAGAATTACTTCCCGTCTATCTGTGATAGAGCAATAATGACGATTCGATTTTAAACGCAAAGATTAACTAGAGTCGAATCGTCTTCGCAGCAACAACTTGCGAGACATCACGCAACTCTTCCTGCCTGCATCGAAGCCCAAACACAGTTCACGTAACCTGCACCCAAGATTATCGACCTACCTAGGAATCTCTTCCTACTACACCCGGGCCATCTCATGCAAAACACACGAAGCGTTATCCGCCAATCCACTATGATCCTCGAATCCATCGAGCAAGCTAGACTCAAAGGCGACCACAAAGCCGAGCGATTACTGAAAGAGAAGATGCTTGAAGTGCAATCCAATGCACTCAAATTACCCAATGCAACTACACGGCCACAAGACGAAATCAACAAAGACATCGTAGAACGCTGCACTACGATGAGAAAAAAATTAACTAGAGTAAGATGGATGGCCAGCGTAAACGCAATCCTCTTTACCATCACCATCTACTTATGCACGATTTATGATCCGCAATACGAAATTGCCATCATCGTCTGTTCAACCCTTAGCCTATTCTACTCACTAGCCACCATAGCGAGAAACACATCGACCATTCGATATCTCAGTAAGAAAATTCAAAACCACACCGACACACAACAATAAGCAAACCAACCTGCAGTGGCCACTATCCAACAAACGTCACCGCAGGTTGTGCATCAACATAGGAACGCAGAACACTTACCACTCGCGCCAAGCGGTCTACACCCCCAACCCCAATGTACTCCACTGCAGTTCGTCCTCTAAATAGCGGATGGTCATTAGGTTTCTTCACCCAACCATAAACGCTCGCATCCTCCGAAAACAAACTGCGTAAGTGACGATGTACTTGCAACACATAACTTACTCGAGTCAATACATCCTCCCTAACCATCACCAAACCTGCAACCATCAAACCTAGATCCGACACACTATCCAGACCCAAAAGGTTCAGTTTCTCAGTATCAGTTAACTGCCATTTTTCAAAGATGTTCAAACTAACCTTAAGCGACACCTGCGCCTGAACAGGCGTTATGTCACCGATTGAACGCATTTCAAACACAGCTGCATCCCCTGGCTTACCTATCATCAACACTTGTCACCTCTGCAAATTCTGAATGTAGACCATTTACACTGTAAACTGATAAGACACCTTTTCAAAGACACAAGAACAGTCAATACCTGCAAAGCCAAATTTTACTTTTGGCCTCTAAAACCATACTAAACCACCAGCCAAGTATTACGCCTAGTAGTAACTTACGAGACATCTCCCCAAACCCAATAAGCATTAACAGCAATCACCACGAATGGCTCATTGGGGAATCAATCGCTATCTGCATTTGTGGAGAGGTCATTTTTCTTGCCTAGGACACCACTCAGAACCCCATAGATTTGAGAAACACCTCGCAGATAATTCCCGCAATCAACGCAAAGCATCTTTGAAGTGTAACCCTTAGTGCATAGATACCTTATCTGGAATACAGACCTTCGAATCATTGATTCATTAACCCTCTGTAATCAGATAAATAAAGGAAATTACACAATGAAGAAAGTCGCTGTATTACACCACTCCATCGACGTTGACGGCACGTTCTCTGGCCTACTTGCTAAAAACTACTTCGAGCAAGCCGGCTGTAAAGTCACGACCGTTGGCATCAATTATGGTTATGATTTTGACGAGATCATGAGCAAAGTTGAAGATGGTACCGATATCATCGTTATGACCGACTTCACAATGGAACGTGAAGACTGTCTGACGTTAATTGGGCGTGAATACGACATTCGTATCTACGATCATCACGAAACGTCCTATAAGCACATTATTGATCTATACAATGATGGACTGATAACAGGATGTTTAGATCTAAGTCGCTGTGGCACAAAAATCACTTGGGATGAACTGTTTGGACAATCCAATGCAGAGCAACCTTGGTATATTGACGTCATAAACGACCACGATTTGTGGACTCACGAACTGCCCAACACAAAAGAAATTGTACTGGCAGCTGAGAGTTACCCAATGACCATCGAAGGTGCTGAAGAAGCTATTAGTCTAAGCAAAGAGTCGTTGATTGAAAAAGGACGTACGTTAACGTCCTATCAAGAGCAACTGTTAGCCGCGGCAGATAACACAGCATACGAGGTCATCATTGACGGAGTAAAATGCATTTGCGCTCACAGTCTACTGGCATTGCGCTCAGTGCAGGCTGCTCGACTACACGCTCTGTATCCAGACCATGACGTAGTAATCCTAATGACTCAAAGAGTTGATGGATTTACAACCTCAGTGCGAGGACACAAAGACAAAGGCGTTAACATTCTACCCATGCTAGAACGCGCTGGTGGCGGTGGACACAAATACGCTGGTGGTGCAAAAATTCAATCTCTTGAAGATTTTGGCACAGAAGTGACTTACTAAACTATACGGAACTCAGCTTTGCTGGGTTCCGTTTCTTTTTTCGGAAACACCTGAATTTAACGCATGACTCAATCTCGCAATCCGAACGTCGCCAACAGTCTGAGACAACTGGCCACGCTTGCAAATATCGCTAATACCCTGCAGACGCTCAGCGTAAAACCGCAAAACTCACAACCAACTTCCACCAAACAAGCCATTAAAGATTCAGCCTCACAAATCTTTGATATTGCCGGCAGTGTAATGGAAGAGCTGGAATGCTTACATACGACTCACGAGGAGCAAACTATTCAAATAATAAACCTCTCAAAGGAACTCAAAACCACAAAAGAACGACTGTCGATCGTTGAAATGCAAAGCGCCAGAATGGCCGAGATGAGACACGATTTTAGCCGATGAGTAAGAGTATTTTTCTCATTGATGCTGACGCGATCGGCACAGACGCCATACTAAAGGTGTGCGAGTATGTTCGTGAGCATAAGAACATTACCGCCTACTTTGCCCACAATCAAAACAACCAAACCACAACCTCAATTCTTAGCCAGGTTTGCTCTGAGAGAATTCGGAAGCTAGGATGCCCCAACTACAAGCAATCGGCTGATATGGGATTGAGTTTTATGCTCGGAGCAGAACTCGCTACCAACATGCAAAACATCGACACCGTAAAACTGTTTTCAAATGACAAAACTCTGAAACGAAATGTTCGATGGCTGTGCAATATCAACAAGCTTGAGTTTTCTCACTCCTACATTAGCGCCATCACTAAACAGTCGATCACATTCCATTAAAAAAAACAGAGATAGCCAATGACTATCTCTGTTTTCATTACCACCTAAGCAAAGCTTGGTCCGTAAGCTCTGTAGATATCAGTTCGACTTGCAACTCCGCTTCCACACATAAGTTCATGCTCAGCAGTATCTATTGTCAAATTATCAGGCACATCAGTGTATGGGCTCTCATCATTAGAGTAATCAATAGGACCAAACACAGCGATACTACCGACAAACTTCTGACCGCAGCCATGAAACATACTTACCAACATTTTATCGTCACCGGTCTTTAACTTACCTTCCTCATCAAGATAAACAGACAACAAACCAAGACTCGGATGCTCAAACTCCAACAACTGAAGCGTACTGCAACCAATCTTTGCCTTCATCTCCTTAAACGCAGTGGCCTGTGTCGTTATCAGTTCCGTAATTTCCAACCCAGTACCCGCCGCATCTAAACCTATAATCAAACCCTTAACACTCTTTTCCATTATTCAAAATTCCTTAATTAGCTATCAACTTGATATAGAAAGCCACCATTGGCCATCACTACTAACTAAGGTAAACAAGCCGCACTCAAGACCATCTTCAGACAAAATAATTACTAGCACCACCAGCAACAATAACACCCTCACACACCTCTAGAACCCAACACACAATTGCGCGACGGCCACCTGTACTAATAAGGTTGTAAGCTCAATTCCGAGCTATATAACTTGACCGAAAGGTTAATAAGGAAGCTACTATGAAAAATTTTAACGCTGAACTAGCTCAACAAATCATCGAGGAAAAAGCAGAGGCGGCAGAAGTTGCAGCTTTTGAAAGAGACCAAGAATTGTTATGGCAGGAGTTTGAACAACTCCACCCAGCGCGACAGCTCCGTATCAAATACGGACGCTAACAAAAAAACCACCAAGCTTAGCTTGTGTGGTTTTCTTTTTGAGCATGAAACAGAACACCCCACCCCCAATTCCGTTTTCCCATCCACAGTTCTTTGATATGGTGGTACCCAATACCATCATTCAAAGGGAAATGAATCGAATGACGAACGCTAAAACAAGTGAACCAGAAATTACCTTTATTGCAGCATTGGATTTTGAAGCAGATAAAGTTCGCTACTCAGCGAAAGGTAACAGTCCATTAGATGCTTTAAACGCGCTATTCGCATCAAAAACCATCCCTTCATACGCCGATGAATACAATCTACCTGATAGCACAGACTTGGAAATCAAGGTATTCACAGCCATTCTCCCAGGTACCCCTGAATGGGACAAAAACGACTTCGATCCACAATTGGAGTTTGCACTTGGGCACTGTGTTATGGCTACTCAGTATCATGACCTTAAAGTGCGCTGAGGCACTTCAAATAGACTCTAATCGAAATGTTTGTTTGCGCAGTCTAATACACTGCGTTTTCTCGATAGTATCAACACCTCACATTCATATCAGACACCACCAACAAACATGAACAAGTCTCTTATTGCATTATCCATCATCGCCGTTTCATCCAGCGCATTTGCTAGCACTGCAGACAACACCAAACCTAACCAAAATACACCTGACAGCACAAATAGCTTTTCTATCTCCGTAGGTTACGCTCGACTCAATATGGAAAATAGCGACTCCGCCCTCAATGGCGTAGCAATACAGTTCGACCAATCAATCAATCCCTACATCACATTCAACACTGGCATTACCTACACAGCCAGAACACAAAGACTCGAAACCGCATACTACAACGGGGCGTACTACCAACCGACTTATGCAGACATCGACCTCGGTGTATTTGAAACAAACTTCGATTTAAAGCTAGGCAATGACATCGCATCTGACAAAAACATCACCCTGCACCCCTATCTTGTTGCTGGTGGCGTGCTCGCAATAAGCAATCTATCAGGCAATGGAATGAGCGTTTCAGACACCGACTTCGGAGGTGAATTCGGCGCCGGCCTTAACATGACAGTTAAGAAGCACCTAGCATTGGACGCAAGTTACAAAGAACAACGCATCAAAGGCACAAACAACGAAATGCTAATGGCCACTGTCGGATATAAATTCTGATCTATCCACCTCAGATACAAAAACGGAATGGCCAAAATGGGTCCTCCGTCCATCATTCATAACTCAGGCTTATAGTTAATCTAAAGCTAAAGACCTACCACATCATACGCCAACCTTTAAAATACACGCATCTCACACACCCCCCACGTGAAAAGGCCTGGCATGAAAGCGAAACTCACTCACTACCTCTTATTAGCATTGACACTATTGATAACCGCATTCACCTACCATGCCATCGCAGCATACTCAGCAAGTGCAGCAGAGTTTTACTCCGCCAATTCCCTCGAGCAACGCAAATACGCCCGCAAACATAATGAGATTTCCGATAAGTGTTTCAACCAAGCGCGAGACGAAATGGACCCCAACCTTCCCATTGGAAACCTAATTTTCGGCACTGACGAAGAGAAAGCTCAAGCTGAAGTTTACAGTAAGATCTACAACGACAAAGCGCGCCAATGCCTCGAAGGTACTTGGTACTTTACTTACTTGAAGCAGGATGCCAGGCACAAAGATAACTTATCTTCCCTGAAAGGACTTTGGGGCAACCTCGTTAAAGGTTTTTTCTAAGTAAAACTTTCTTCAAAAAAAATGGAGTAGCCTTAGCCACTCCATTTGAAAATCTCAATGAGACAGTATTAGCGATTTAAGTAAACCTCTAGTTCATCACTACCACCAATACACTCCCCACCCACAAACACTTGAGGGAATGTCGTATCACCGACAATCGAACGCATAGCTCTGCGACTCAAATCAACACCCACCACTACCTCTTCATATTTAAGGCCTGCAGCGACCAAAGCCTGTTTCGCTTTTTCACAGTAAGGGCAACTTGGGAGCGTGAAAATTGCAACAGTCGGCTTAGGAACGTAGCCCGGAGCAATATGGTCAAGCATAGTATCTGCATCAGACACCTTAAACGGATCACCTGGCTCATTAGGCTCAATAAACATCTTAGTGATCACACCATTCTCGACAAGCATACTGTAGCGCCACGAACGCTGACCGAAGCCTAAGTCGCTCTTATCCACCAGCATTCCCATTCCACGAGTAAAATCGGCATTCCCGTCCGGAATTACCGTAATGTTTTCTGCGTCCTGATCTTCCTTCCATGCGTTCATTACAAACGTATCATTAACCGATATACAGACAATTTCATCAACGCCATGCTGATAAAACTCCTCAGCTAACTCATTGTATTTCGGCAAATGCGTACTCGAGCAGGTGGGCGTATAAGCACCAGGCAAACTGAAGACCACTACCGTTTTGTTTTTGAAAATATCTTCACTAGATACCGTATGAAATTTATCACCTACACGAACTTGAAATACCACTTTAGGGATGGACTGACCTTCTCTCGATTTAATCATATGAATTCTGACTTCCTCTTATCATTCATTCATGCCTACTAAGACAAGTAACCGCTTCTCACGAACATGACGAACCATTTTAAGAGCTTGTATTGCCTATCCACACAAGCAACTCAACACGACCCAAAGACAACCGAAAAAGGCATACCTAGTCAGGCATGCCCTTGGGCAAATTCTAAGAAGTTAATACTCATTAAGGAAAAATAACGATGACTGAAGAAAAGAAAGCTGTAAGCAACCCACTACTTTGCATTGAGGATTTCGTTAAGAATTACCCTCTCAAAGACACTGGGGAGATGGCAGAGCTTGCACACTTCGAGCAAGTTCAAAGCGAGATCATTGTCGACGGCCTGTATTCGATAATTGCTGACGCTGAGATTGTCCGAACGGGACATGAATACATCATTCACAGCAACGGGCTCTTTATCGACTCTACAGGGATAATCGTACCGACCATTCATCCTTTAGAAAAAGTAGATTTTGAAAGTGATGATGATGTGACGAGAAACTTTAAAATGTCTCTAACAGATGCGTGGGATACCACTGAAGAATGCCTAGATAAACGACCAGAATTGGGTGATTATTCGCATTACGAAGTGTATGACGACTACGCCAATTACGTTGCTATGGAATTCTTAAGAACCTTAAATATTCCAGAAATAACAAACAGCTAAACCAAAACACAAAACCCTATTCTCTCACCATGAGATTAGGGTTTTTGCCTTTTAGGCGATCACTCCAACTACTTTCCATCTCCCATATTCGCTAGCACTACACTTTCTTCGCACTTGTTATACGAATACATAATCGATTCATCTAAATGCCACTCAAGTTGAGTGGACTTCATCCCTTGACGCACAGAAACCGTAGGTTGATCAACTAACGCTTTCTTGGCAAATAAAAGACCTCTCAGCTTTGCAACCTCCGGTTGAGTTCCCGAATCTGCACCATACCGACCGTCATTGGATGCCGTGAGATCAATAGTTATAGGTTCGTGTCTTGCACCATCACCACCTGATATAACTGCGGTGGTTGGCAGGCTTTCATCAAAGAAACCAATGGGTGTTTGTATATTAAGTACCACCTCATTATTTTCAATATTCATGTACGTGATTTCATCATGTTTGTCTGATTTCGAATCATACACACAGCCTTCAATATTCCCATATGTAAGATGCCCAATAGTCGATGCTGAATCATGTGATGTTGCAATAACATCAATTTTAAGTTCATTCGCAGAGACATGAAAAGCACCAAGAACCGATATAAGAACTGGCACTAACCGCAATTTTTTCATCTAAGTTTCCCATTTACCAATGTAAGCAACTGGCAATCTAAACTATCAGCGAGATGAAAACTTCCAGAAATATAACTTTGCAGATTTTTCCTAAATGCTGGAAAAGCCTTATGGGAATGGGAAAAAACAAGAATAACGAAGCTATGGTATTGGAAGAGGATTCATACTGCGGGTCGTTTGGGCGAATCCCTGATCACTCTCTGTATTAATGGCGACACTACAATATCTCTGATTTACTCAGGCTACGCCAATCAAGGTATCTACACTTGCGCTTACAAGGCCGCGACACACTAGAATCCAGATCCGCGAAATATGAAAGAACGAAAAGTATGTTTACAGCGTAATAGAAGTTAGCATTATGGAATATCATACATAAAGCATGAAGGGGCGATCACTTTGTAGGATTCCATTATGTCACAAACTTTAATCGAACTAACAGAATGCATACTAGCAGGTGCCGCTATCAGCTTTTTGGCAATCGCGTTGCCTATCTCACTAGTGTTAATGGCCAGACGTTCAAGTCCGCAAAACCACGACCGTTTAAATTAAAAAAGTGGAATATGGCAATGCCGTATTCCACTTCCATTAACCCAGCAACGGGATTAATCTCGCCTATCCTTTTTGGGATTCAAATGTCGTTAGTATGTCTTACTGTAAAGACGTTCCTGAGCAATCACCTCCCAGAACCAATAATGGTTTCCAAATAATTGCTTCAGCGTGATCGAACACTGTTAACCGCTGGTGGTTTCTCCCTTCACTAGAGTAGCGAATTCACTGAGTGAACTATCACTCGTGGCTCATGTAAGCAAAAACCGAAACACAAAAACATCCAGTTCAGAATCCTTTACGGCTCAACAACACCTTCAGTGCTGGCCGAACGCTCCAATCCACTCACTAGAGCCCTCTTTACCTTACTCAATTCTTCGTATTCTACGTCACCACAAATACCATTAAGCTCTCTAAGAACTAATCGCAACAATATCTCAACCTGATCACCAGTAAGATCCAATTCCATCGTCAACATTTCCTTCTCACCACTTTAATATCGATAAGATAGCACAGCCACATAGAAAAAATGGAACAAGGGATACACCCTCATTCCATCCAAACCACTTAGCTGATCTGCACTTGCATTTGCTTTTCAGTACAAAGAGCAATTTGCTCATCTATTTCTGTCAACAACGGTCCAAGAACGTGAAAGTCGCCCTTGTCACCACCTTCAAATCGCACGATACCTTGCAAAATCGCACTCTGACGCTGCAAGTATTTCTTCGCAAAACCATAACTCTTACGTTCAATACTTTTACGAGCTATAAACCCACACTCAGCCACATCTTCCAACGCTTGCTGCATCGAAATATAGTGCCAATTATGATGATGGTACTGAACCACCAGCGAACCATAATTAATCGGTAAACCCTTAGTCGAATCAACTAAGAAGTCTTGAACTAGGTTATATTGACGTGGAGACGAACCTGGCAATTCAACCGTCAAACCTAATGAAGCCGACAGTCTGAATGCCGTCATATCATTAGAATGAACATCAAACGCACCATCCAATAGAGACACCTCAGTAAAACAGTAACCACTCTTGGTCAGAGCATGACTGAATCTAGTCTTAATGGACAAATTACGAGAACTAGCGTAATTCACCATCAGGGATGCAAATGACAAACATGCACCCCCTTGAGTTCTCTCATCAAGAACCAAAAAATACTGAGATCTGATTTCATTACCCAGACCAGTACGATTGGCAACCTCAACTAAATATTCCATATCTCATTTTCCTTACAGTCTTTAAACATGCGCCACACGGCATTTACTAAGCGGAAATCACCTAATGCTTTCTGTAAGAGAAAATCGAACTCGCAATTTAGCTGTGCAGAGTCTTTATCGGCTTAACACGAGCAAACTTACTCGCGACGAAATCGGTAACACAGGGCTGTAGTAATCGCAGGGAGTAACAGTATGGCCACTGCACTGTAGACACCACATCGAATAATCGACTCAGCCTCCTCAAACGTCTTAAATCCATTATTAAAACCAAGAGAAGCGGCTAGAACCGTCAACAGTAATAGAAACCACGCCACTACCACACTTGCAATGGCAACCACCTTGATTGCTTTATCTTTCGGAAGCGCCTTAATACATTTCATTCTCGATTTACCTCATTCATATTTAATGAATAGCGTTATAACCGACAAGAAAGCCAGCACTCCTTGTTCATATCTTTTTTTGTCCAAACACCACGGAATTATCCAAAGACTGTTCCCGACCTTTACCGCACCAACACATTCTTCAACCCAATAGAAGAACCATACCTTCACTGTTAGCCAATAGAGGCCAACACAATCATCGGTGAACGATTTTGGGAGATAAAAATGAAGACGATTGAAGCGTACATAGGCGATAAGCAAACCGTTTTAATGGAAACATACGGCGCTTTCTATGCCTTTAGTAACTATCGACTAATGAAACAGCTTGAGAGAGCTGAAGAACTTGGCTTCTCTGGTAATAAAGAAGACTACGTGCAAGATGAGGGCGGTCTAGTGTGCATGATTGAACACATGCCTCACTACCAAACTGAACTGGCAAAGCTGTACCGCGAAGCTGAACAACAACAGCAACGCGACTACTCTCGACAACAGATCATTTTGCATGAACTGCACAACTACGAGTGTTTTCTACTTTCTGATCCACAAGAGGCCATTGAGTCACTTGCTGTACGGGGTTTCACCAAGGAAGAAATTATCGAGGTTTACGGTAAGCATTACAAAAATGCTGTCGCTGCAATCTAACCATCCAAAAACCAAATGAGCATTGCTTGTTTGGTTTTTTCTTATCTCAAACCACCAACAACACCTCAGCGCTGGTGGCATTTTAGCGAAATCACTTCCCTGGATACCATCGTGTCAGAAGGTGGCACACTTACCAAACGCCTTGCCTACATGAACACCCTTCCAAGATACCCCGCTGTCTCTCGGCCTTTAGCTGTAAGTGAGAGGTATTTTGTACGGTGATCAGACCCATCAAAGATCCACTCACAAAGCCCATAACCATCCGTAGTTGGTGATGCCCTGTGCGTCAACTTTCTGCAGTGCCTGCTTGCCGAGGCTTGAGATATTCCGTACTTATCACTCATGTATTGCGCACTCACTGTATACGATGGGGAACTCAAAACTTCCAGAATTGCTATCATCTGTAGTGGGTGTATTTCCTCCCAAACTTCTTCCCTAAAGGCCAACAACCTTTTAATGAACACACTTGAACCCTGCTTATTGATACCCGTCATTTTTCTCACCCCAACAACCATTATGTAACACTGCTAATGAGCGCAATACTACACCCCCAAACACACAAGGGTAATACAATTGGTTTCATGGAAATTTGCAAAGTAACATATTGATTATTCAGAATTACAGTGCACCACCACAGGACTACAATAAGGACTGATACACCAAACACTTTTAATAATTAACGCCCTAATAACCACAATGGCTAGACTTCAATGCACACCACAAGTCGCTGACTTTTGCGACAGAGCATGACTGGTAATCTAAAAGCTCAATGAGACCACCAGCAAGGACAACAGCATGCCGCATATCACTCTGAATCTAACAAACGATGACATCACGACTATCAATCGCATTAAAGCTAATTCCTTCACACAGTTCCCTACATCACTCTATAACGCGATATTCGACCTGCAAGAAAAATCACATAATGCCTTCTTCGATACCATCCAGATCGACAAGCAAGCCGGCCTACTCGCCCCAATCAAGAGCACTGTAGAGCTCGCTCTCAATATATCCAATGAAGATATTACTCAGATCGAAAAGGTAGGCCAACTCTACAAAGTCCCTTTCACCGAGTACCTGATTGCCTCCACATCAGACGTTGAGAGTAAGGACGAGCGCGATATAACAAACACCATCAATAAGAACGTTCACGACATTAGAACAACAGCAACTCAACTCCACGAAAACTTATACGCCACGCGAATTAAGCACCAATGCGCAACCAACCTAATTATTTGGTTCAAGCATTTGTCGGAAGACCACCTAGAGCTTTTCATTGACATTAGAAACGCAATTGCCAAAGGTGAGTTCGACATTAGCGGCGCGGGTGCGGGTGATGCAGACTTTAGTGTGAAAGGACTCACTGATCAGTTTGATATTCATATCAACATCAAGGATATATGCTCATTTAACGTGCAGTTTGGACTTTGCAATGATGGCAGCGGCTTACATACCTTTGATGAAGCGATCGTTAATAAATCAACTCCTAGTGAGGTGTGGGAGGCAATAGAATCCAGTATCGAACCAGTGGAAATAGCGCAAGCCACCGGCTTTCAATCAAAAGGCCAGTTATTCGATACGCCTTACGGCACACAAACGACAAGCAAACTAATTTCCCAGCTGCAACTTCAGTTAAACCAAGTAAAAGCAGACTACGACCAACTCAAAGCCTCGTAAACTACTTTCCCTTATTAGCCCGTATTTGCCTTTGCAATACGGGCTTTTTTAGACCTCATTAATAGTTAAAGATTTCCTTGAGTTAAATCTCGCTTTGCAGCCTCGAAGCAATACTGAAGGTAATCAGCCTTCATCGCCTCTAACTCCTCATAATCATGAACAGACATAACCACCGCAACACCTTCGCCGCTTTTGCTGATCTTGATAGGTTCATGTTGAGCACTAAGAAGTAACTCACCAAAATTACCCTCTGCATCCTTTACTGTTAATGTTCGCATTAATATCGACCCTCCAAACATGATTTCATAAGCAAGCACCCCAACAAAGCAACCTTAATAAGTAGAAGGTGATTCACTTCATCTAATATCACACCCCACACTCTCTGCTTACTTCTCGCGATTTCCGAAAACAGTAACCCTGATTGGTTTTGGTGACTTCCGGTATCTATTCTTCGGCAACTTACACCTCTGATTACTTGTCGGTATTCCCTAGCTTATTTCGCCTCACCCTATCTTGTGTTTTATTTGTCGCGCTTAACCCCAAGGAAACCTTACCCCTATACCAATAAAATCCGGTCATAACGCAAAGTATCACACCGCTTACTATCACACTGCTCACTATCAATCCCACAGTCACCCCGCTTTAGCGAAGACCACCCCATAGGAAAATAGACAGATGTTTAACCGTTTGGAACACAAGCATGCAAGACTTCAAGAAAGACATAACCAGCATTGAATTTGCTGATAAGGTAATGATCATCATAGAACGTGAATTTCCCAATTATGAGAAAGAGATTTGCGAGGTACTCAAGAACAATAAAGACGTATTCTCTACTACTACCGTAGTCGCTGGTGGCGCAGTGGCCAGCGCCGTTTTTGAAGCACTTGGATTACCTATCCCTTACCGCTACAAAGACTTGGACATCTTTCTTAGTGAAACACGGTCATCGAGTAATTGTTTTGAACAACCAACCGAACCAAACTTCAAACAATCTAGAATCTCAGGGTTCGACTATGAGTGCGAAGAAGCAAGCTTTGGCTCACGCAATGTGATCACAAAAAACGGTTACCACATCACCAACAGCGCCACCAAGGGCAAATTGAACTTTGTGACCTACTTCCTGCACAACCCAAAGTACGAAGACGGGATAAATGAACCCTTCAACTCCGCTGACTCCATCATCAAAGCATTCGACATCAATGTAACCCAAGTAGCACTCTGCAAAGGCCGGATTCACTACTCACAGGATTTTTTAAGCTTCTTGTACCGACCTGTATTGAAAGTAATAAACTATGAGACAGCCACACACTCAATCACACGCCTGTTTGAAAAAAGCAAAAACCTTAATCTACCCATCGACAAAAACAGCGTAATGAATACCATCGAAGCCATACGGTTTACTCAGATCATCAAGCAACACGGCCTTGCCGACTTTCATCACCCAGATGAAATAACCCACTATGTATCAGGCTGGCTACTCTCTCACACCTATAAGCGTCGATTTGATAACATCAAGAATGACATTTACCTAAGCACCGGTATTAGAATCAAGACCGCTATTAACGCCTACCCTATCGGCCTACACGACACTAAATTGCACGAACATATTGAGACTTGGAAACCTCTAAAAGAACGCACCAATCCACCCCGCATTACCCAATCTGTTTACATTAGAAAAGCCACATACTGTTACTACACGCTAGAAACAGACATCACATTAAGAGAGCAATCAATTACTCTCTTTCGCTGGTGGACACGCACCAACAGAACAGCCAATGGGTTTTATCAAGCCATACACATGCTCAACAGTGCTAATCTAACCACGTACTTACGCTATGCCGACAGCGGACTTTCACTCACTGAAGTGCAGACGATTTCCGGTATCGACAACTGCAAGCGAAACAACCCCAAAAACCTAATAAAGTTAAACAAACTATTACGAAGCCACCGTGAACTAGGCTTTGTGATACACACCGCACTCAAGAGCCAACAAAAGACACTGGCGCCCATCGCAAAAACCTTAGGCTGGATAGACAGTCACATGCCTGAAATGTTCGAATACTACTATACCGCTCCACGATATATGGATAGGAAACACGGAATACCACAGGGAACCCTACACATTTATCAAATCCCACTAATGGACAATATCGACAACCTAGAAGTCACCAAGAAATTACTAGGTAAACTCGCCCTCTATAGCGCGTATTTTCTATCCAAGCACGACCGTGAAGCAAGACTAACGGAGATCACCGAGCACCTAAACAGCACCCTCGATAACGGCGTGGTGACTGAATTACACATAGCAACAGATATTAAGCGTGAGGGCTCTGAAATGCGACACTGCATCGCCTCCCGTACAAGGCACTCTAAACACGGTGACTTCATTCTAAGCATTAAAACCAACGACCACTCAAAAGACGAAAGATCTTCTATTCATATAGCGAGAGACGGCCAATACAAAGACCTACTCCAATTTCAGATCCGTGAGCACCGTGGCTATAGAAATGGTGACACGCCAGCTGGACACAATGAGATAGCAAACGCGCTCTTAGGCATGCTTCACGACCCTTATTACCAAGCCATATTGAAGCAATACGAGGATTACCATGTAGCGTCAGCTATCGACACCGCACCGATGGAAGAAGAAGAAATTAACTCACTAATGGAGTCCTACATAGAATCATCAGAAGAGACGAATCAATACGAACCGTACTACGCAGATCAATGCGACGAGTTTACTCATACTGCTAAGGAAGAAATCGACTCACTACTGAATTCATACAGAGAACCCTCAGACGAATGCGATCTAGAAATGATGCTGAAGTATGATTCGTTCTCTATAGAGTGCGAGCCACCAGCCTACCTTACTGAAAACACACCAACACAAGAACCTCTAGAACCTCTAGAACCTCTAGAACCTCTAGAACCAACTATAAAAGATCCCTCAGAGTTTCAAAACTGTCCTTTCTAACCCACCAAATACCAAAAAAAACGGACTCCTCAAAAAAGAGAAGTCCGTTATTAGTTAGTTACGACGATAGACAGAAGCCAAAGGCTCTCGACCATCGCGAACATCCACAACCTTAACTTGGTTATGCCCGACCATGACCGCATCAACAGCATGGTACCAAATGAACACCTCATGGCGCCCATCAAGAAACTCTGACACTTCTTCAGAACTCAGCTCGATACGAACTACATAATTATTATGCAAGCCTGTCACATCCCAGCTCATCGCATAAATATCCACGATTTGCTCAGGCGTCAAACCTTCAACTCGATCCGCATCATATGGACTCACGAAATAATCTTCCATAAAAGCGAACTCCACACCCATCTCACTTAAGAGTTGAGAATTCATAGGGATAACAATCACCCCATCATCATTCACTAACTCAGGTGTCAGCTTTAACGTTGTCACCATACGACCATCTAACTTGCTAGAAGAGTTGCTGGTGGCGCATCCCATTAATAGGACAGAGAACAGACCAACCAGAATAAGATTTAGAGTGTTTTTCATATTTTTCATTTCATCATCCTTAACTACCTATCAGTAGTTTTTAACGTAAGCAGAATTGCTTTACGTCTATCGGTATGAGAAACAGGATTAGTTCTGGCGCGTGTCGGCATTCTTTAACTACCAAAGAGTTATTACCGTGAGTTACGGCATTTTGAAACTTTAGATTTCGTGAAGCACTAGATGATTTTCTCGCAGTAGAATGAAACCTCACACCATGAAATAACGGACACTTATAATGAAAATCTTCTCTTTCTCAGGACGCGCACCAAGACTTCACTACTGGATAATGGTCACGTTCAATATAAGTATCATCATAGCCTTGCGACTGATATTTAAGAATATGCACGAAGCCCACTCATTCGCATCGTACGGTCTTGATTCAGCTCCAGGCATCATCGCCCTAACCATCCTCATAGCTATGGTCTGGTGGTCAGTAGCAACCCAAGTAAGACGACTGCATGATCTGGATAAGAATGGCTGGTGGTGTGCACTCAACCTTGTACCTTATGCAGGCTCCATTGGCATGACCATCTACCTTGGATTCATCAAAGGCACGGACGGCAAGAATCGTTTTGGGCATTAACGCAAAGATAGTTTGAGCAAGATTGATTAGAATGAAGCCGGACTTTCCGAAAACTAATGTCAGCTATGCAGATTGAACTTGGCTGTTAAGCAGTACCACTCAACGATCACCATTAATAACAGAGACACAATCAAGACATGGCGATTTACGACATCATCTGTGCCAGAACCAAGAAACTACGAGGATTTAACATCATTGTATCGGCCGCTGCGGGAAAGAAACACTATAAGCGAATGCTGTTCTCGAAGATGCCTGATTTATCTGAAATGGAAATCCTGCAAAAAGCCGAAACATTGAATCAGTCACTCATTCAACAAGAAGCCGATAACCGAGTCGCAAGAAAACTCACCAAACCGACCACAACCAAATCGCGTTCAGCGCTTGCAACTAACTTTACGCTATACCTACATCGCAAAGTAGGCATCAATAAGAACGGGGAAGAGCAAGTATGCTACTCACCACAGTGGCGCATTTATCAATACAACCCCAATGGACGCGACGAACTGATAGGCTTTCCAATCTCAAAGCTTGGCTATCACGAAGCATTCAAACAAGCACTTGATGAGTATAGCTTTGGACTTAGACTCACTCCCTCACAATCAGCAGACATAGAACAGCGACTCTGGCCCATCGATGAAGCCATTAAACGACTCATTCACGATGAGCGCCGTAAACCTCACGGCATATCCCCTCAAGGAATTAAACTTGTGCAGGAAAAAATGATAAAAGCCGCTCAGAAGGACCAAATTACATCAACCCAAACACAATAGGGAAGATAGTAACTCAAACATTAAGTGGTTACCTATACCGCCTATAAGCCGTATAACCCTCCACTTAAATCACGCATTGGAACGACAAAGCTCACTTCCCAACTTACGACCAAATATCACAATCATTAGACACACAAAAACGCCCAGAGAGAGCGAGCCCATCGTAACTTCCATATCCCCATCAGTCGGCAAAACAAAATTTCGATACAAACCCCAAGCTACCGCAAAGAAAGGTGTCGCCAGAAACAACGACAGACCAAACAAGTAAGTCACAGGGACTTCACCCACACCAGGCTCTTTCATCACCATACCGGTCATTATGGTCGCTAACATCAACAACAAACTTTTCGACCAAACATCGATGAGCAATTGAATCTCAAAGTAATAACTACAGAAGACAACCACCACCAGTAAGGCAAAAATACACGAGGTCTGCAGTAACTTAAGTAACAAGTATTCTTTGAACGCTGGAAGGTTTTCATTGTTATCGCTTGGCATTCAATCTCCGCACACCGTACATTTCATTTGAAACTATAAATTCGGCGCACATGCTCGCATTAGAACCACCATCACCACAAGCACAATAAAGTCACTAAACGCTAATGCCTCGCACTATGAATAACACGCGCAGCTGTCGTCATATCATAAAGCTCCGATTCAATATCATCGCGTGGAGCACGACAAGCAAACTCTACCTGCACACCGGTTCTTCCATCAATCACATCAAGGTTGGTAAATCGCTCATTGGGCTCAACCTCAAGCACCGTCAAATCCATAAGATCGTATTGCGCATCACCAGTATCAAAGCTCACCGATGTTAATGCCGATGTATAGCGAGCAAAGTGCTCCTCCGACTCAAAAGCAGACAACCGCCTATCCTCCGGATAAGCCAACTCGATATGACCAACAGTACCGTAGCGATACTGCAACCAGGCATCAGATGACGGAGCATGCTCATTAATCGCAAACTCCCCCTCTCGCTCACCCAAGTCACCACACAGCGAAATAATGGTCTTACGGCCTGTCTCACAGTTAAAGTACACCGTCTCTTTCTCGGAACACAAAGTCTTTATCGCTGGTGGCACAACACCCTCAAACGGCAATAACGGGCCTGTATGCGAATCCATTGCATACGCACCACCCACCGACAGAACTGACAAACCCGCCAACACCCCAACAATTTTCATTACTCACCCTCCGTTTAAATAACCACCATCTAAACTTACAGGGACAATCCAACGAAGACGCTCCGGAATGTATGTTTGCACCCACATTTGCTGTATTGCGTGCTGTTAGCACGAAAGAGTCTAAATATTTCACTTCTAGGGATAAAAGCAAAGCGCAGTTTCATAAATGACCACCTTTAAGCGACCCACAAAAGAACCTAAACAGCCCACCAAGCACACTGCACCTCAATAAGAGTAGAGCCACTAATTACTGCTAGTGTGGATAACTTTTCGTATACTCCCCGAGAATTTTCCAAGAAGCTCACTCGCCTGTTAGTAACTTTTTAGCTATCAGTGGGTAACACAATCTTATACACACATAACCACCACCAACCATTCATTACCACCCATTCACACCAATGAGAGTGTAAGCACACAAAGGGAAGACAAAACAAGCAACTATGCAAGGTTAGATTCCAACCTCCCATACATCACCCATAAAGAATAGAATTACCTCATCAGCGTGTTTTTTATTTTTCTTTATTCACACTAGTGGATGCAAATCTAATGCAAAGCCAAAGGGTTTAACCAGTCTGAGACCGGCCTGTCTTTTAGGGGACCGGTTAAACCCTTATTTGCTTGGCATCTTCTTTTTGCGAGCACGATCCTAGAACACCACCCAATTTTCCCACCACCCCGGATTCAGACATACCATATCGTTATCACCATCGACCACAACCATAACGACATGCACAGAAACCTCAGACTAAGTATCTATAACATCACAGAGGACTTTTATCCCGAAGATGAATCTTGCATGCCAATCTTAATGCTAGAGCTCACAGAAGCTCTGCTAGATGCCATCGACTACAGCTTTGCCATCCTAACGCACAGTCAATCAATCAAAGAAATAGGAATCGAGGTAAAAGAGTTCATCAAAGAGTGCATCGTTGAACACAATGCCACGTTGACGATATTAAAGAATGGTATTTGCTACATAACTATTAACAGCACCAAACAAGGGAATTGGCGTACTGAGGACTTCGATATTGACAGAGTAAAACCCGCCATTACCGACAAGCAACCCTAAACCAGCAGAGCTTTGCGAGATACCCCGCAAATAATACTACACCCCATTTGCGACAAGAAAAAATCGGTTATGCTTCACCCCGAAAGCAAAGACCCTATCCTTTCTTTGCTCTCATATGTGTTTTTAGTATTTGAACTTAATGTAATTTTTGTATTATCTCTTTAGTATTTAGTCATTACCCAGCCAGACCTCGAATATTGAGATCTGGCTTTTTTTTGACTACTGAAAAGCCCCAGCCTTTGTAACCAGAACCGGATAATGATCAACACCCAACATCTTCATTAAGTCATACACATCCACCGGCACAAAATCAAAGCCCGGGAATAACTGCCTTAATGCCAACATATCCTCATGACGGTCAATCTGAGAAACATATATCAACGTCCCTAAACGTTTCACCTCCTCAATATTCACCGTCAACCAATCCAATGAATATGCATCGACACCAATAACCACAAATGACTCAGGAACTATCGCACTCTTCTCTTCATCAAATAACAATACATCAGACAACGCTCGCTTAGATTGTAATTTAGTGGTGACTGGATACATATTAGAAACGACAAAACGCTCAATATCCTTAACCGTAATCTTACCGTCCATTATCTGCTGTGCTAATTCTCGCCTCTCAAATTCAGCCTGAATAGTTTCAGCCGCAACTCCAGCATCAATATCCTCTACCAAATCTTCCAAAGGTACCGAGTTCTCCTCAGAAATCGACAACACCTTTAAATCCTTTCGGCCTATCACACCTACATCAGCAACAGATTGACGGAACGCACGATTAATCTCATCCATACGATCTTCCATACCGGTAATACGATGGTGCTGCGATTCAATATCCAAATTCAACACCTGAACCGAATCTGACGCCGTCGCCCCAAAGGACACCACAACAATAGACAACAACACACGAACTACATTTTTCATTCAATACTTCCCGACAACCCCCAATACTTATTGAGGTAATTCTTTTAGAGAATCCCCAAAATCAACGGACTCCCACTAACAACGGTATTCTCTACCTATCTTGACTACCCAATCGCGGTAACTCGATTCGTATCGGTCTGCAAAACCATTGGTATTTGATGGATTATGGTAACGACCCGCCGCCACTGACCAATCCCCATGCTTACGGTACTGCTCCCGAAATATTTGAGCAGCCACCCTCGCATTCACCACTGGATGTGCAAAGTGGGCCAAACTCTTAACCCTCTCCGAGTGCCAGCGCCAGTTGACCTGAAAGTAACCCACATCAAAGGTCAAATACCCCTTCCCAACAAACTCATTTGCACCCAACACCAACGCCTGGTAATCAGGGTATACAAAAGCCTTACCCTTGTGGTTTATCACGTACGGCCAAGGGCCAAACGATCCATCCTGCATTTTCATCCCGGACTCTTGCAGCGCTAGAGCATAGAACTTGTCCGCCGGTATAGACTCCTGAGCCGCTACATGCCGAAAAAAATAAGGGATACACTTCTCACTACCGTGCACATCCCCTATCGAACCAACAAACAGCACACTAGAAACGAGTAACTTCAAATACCCTTGTCTGCTCACCATTCTGATACACCCTAAACGGTACATTGTGCTTACTCTCATAACGCTTTATCAACTCAGAACCATCAAGGAAATACACATCTTTACGCTCAATATCCGCAGACGACACTCCTGACGCCAGTACAACACTTCTAGCTTGCGACTCATTACCATTGAAATAGTAATAAGTGAGCTGTGTCGTACTCGATGTGCCAGCAAACGAACGCATTAGGAAGCGCCTACACTCAACATCACACGACGATGCATCAAGAAACACACTATTGAGCGCCGTCTTTTTCTGACCAAACTGCTGCTGAATAGGAGACAACTCAACCACCTCATCTGGCTTCATTTGAGCCAACAAAACATTCGCCGCCTGCTGGAATGCAATCTCTCGTTCCTGACGATCCAGTTCCAAGCGATTCATAATGTTCGCGTATCGAGTGCGAGCACGATCATTCGTTGCCATGACACCCAGTACGATCGGCGGCTCTAAATTAGGACTCACAAGACCACGAGGCGTGTACTGCATCGCATACTTATACTTCGCCCAGTCCTCCTCCGATAAATACCAATTTCTCGCCTTCACCTTATCTTCAGCCGTCAACTCGATCTCCAGACCATCAACGCGATAATCCACCTTCGAAGTACCTAACTGACTATCAACTACGCGAATTGATTCAACTTCCAAAGGAGCCACTAAACGCTGCTCCGAAGCCACCACGAAACCTGACAGCAAACCCAACAGAAGAACACTTACCTTTCTCATTCGGACACCACCAGATTAACCATTCGCCCATCCAGCTTATGACGAGCCACCAAATGCTCTTTATTCACTTCACTGACATACCAGTGGCCAAAAGAATTGCCGCTCACCAACTGAATTGAACCGGACAACCCATCAGTGATGATAGCGATATTACGACCTCCAATATCAACCACCTGCTTCAAGAATAACGGCCCCAAACGTGTCACCTCTGGAACAGATGATGTCACTGACACTTCCGCACTCTCAGAACTGGCTGTAGTCGCCCCTGAAGTACCCGTTTTGTTTTTTTGTGCTGGTGGCGCTATTGAATGAGAAACATCACTCAGCTGCTTCTCTAGCTCTGCAAATAATCGCTCCTCAAGGCTACTTAACGTGCGATTCATATTCGTTACACGACGCTCTAAGGCCTCATGCTTTTTAGTGCCACTCGCCAACTGCTCAGTCAACTCAGCAATCGCCTTATCATTGGCATCTCGATACTCCTGCAAACCAGATGAAACCCCCTGCAACTGAGCTACCGTATTACCAAACAGCAACTCCAACTGCTTCAATCGCGCAGACGCCGCCTCGAGCTCAACTAAACGCTCTGACGCATTTAACGCATTCATGTCACTTCGCAAGCTATTCACATCAATCGTCAAAGCTTGAATTGAACCCTGAGCATCAAACACCACCACAGGCTCACCTGACGAGGTGAAACTCTCAATCATAGGCTTAACACCCTGATAGGTGACATAACCGCCCCCCACCACAATCACCGCCAATAAAGAAGCCAGCGCAACACGCTTCACTAAAGATTTACCAGGGCTCTTTACTACGACTTCATCATCTTCAGCCAGTAGACCGTCTTCAACCGAACCTTGAATCCCACCATTATCAACCTCTGACTCTTCCGACACAGAAGGCTCAACAACATCATCGCTCTTAACATCAACCGATTGAGATGACTCCACTGCCAAATCATCCTCAACCCCCAAATCCTTCAGAGACATCTTTTCTTTACGCATGACTACACCTTCTTAACCACAGTGATCACACGTCTTGCATCTGAAACCTCAATCGCAAAACCATGACCAATCAATACGTCAATCACCTGCTCAACAGTCACTTGAACAAACGTGGTATTCACTAAAGGCACCGGTAACGTGAGAAGCTCTAGCACCTCTGGAGATACAGCATCCAGATCCGCTAAACGGTAACCCGTCGAATAAATGACAAAATTAATGCCTTGACCGACATTCTGGATGGAACTTGGTAACTCTAAAGAAACCACCTTCTGAAGCGGGTTCTTCTGCTCATAGTTGGCATCAATAACCACACGAGTGTACCCATTCAGCTCCCCATGAAGCTGCACTGGCTGTGAAGCGACAGCAAACGGAGCCACCACACACATCAAAACGATTTTTAAAGCCCTTAAAGCCTTCATTGCTAGTACCTATAGTAGATTTATGAACTCCACTCATTAGGGCAATGTTTGACACCGCTCACACATCTATTCACAAAAAAAGATCAAGACAGGCAAGCAACTAAAACCCCGCACAATCAACCCACCACTCCTCCGCCCCGCAAGATCAAAAAGCCCTGCAACATAATTGCAGGGCTTCAATCCAAAAAACTCTTGGACTATTTCTTACTTCGTAAAAGCATGCGGGTAACAAAAATAGCGTTTCACCGCATCGCCGTCCTCGCAACGCGAGTTAGGACCGACCTTTCTACGAGTATCACTCACTCATGTTGTCCAGCTGAACTTCAATTTAATCTTCACTCCCAAACCTTCTATTCAACTCGACCAATTCTCAACTGTGCCCTAGGTAGTCCAAACCAACCCCGCCACAATCCATCTTGCCACACTTCTGAAAACCATCTCACCCAAATATCAAAAAACTGACCCTGTTAAAATGGCTCTCAAAATTCCCAACCTAACTAAGATATCTAGCCTATAAATATTATATAGAGGGAGCCACCCCGAAAATCACCCTTCAACCCCTATGACACTATTACTCATTCACACCTTCCGTCCTCGCCCAATACGACTTATTCACACTTTCCGTCCTCGCTATACACCCATTAAACACACTTCGCGTCATTCACAAATGACTCAAACTGACCTCGAACCACCGTCAACCACACTTTTCGTCCTCGCCAAAATGCAAAAAAGCGCACTAGATCACTCCAGTTACGCTTTTTGTCATCACCTATTTCAGCTAAAAATTACCCAACTTTTCGATAATTAATTTCTGATACTGACGATCATTTGACTGACTGGACAGCAAAATCAGGAGCCGCCTCACTCGCCAAGGCATCATCCAATCCACGACTTGGTGCATCAGATTCTGACTTCATCAACTGGTCTTCTGAGATTTCCTCGTGAGACTGGCGATCGGCATCAGCGTACAAACGTACAATCATTTCACGAGTCTTCTTGTCCAAGCGATCACCGTGACGAGTGGCCACGTATGGAGCGCAATCCGCTCGCTCTTCCATCAGCAGAACCGGAAGTGTCAACGCAATGTCTTTGTTCTGGTTGTAAGCAATCTCTGTACGCTTTGTCGCATGAGCTACATCGGTACGAGTAATGCCCGTATGGTTGAACTTGTTCAAGCTTCGGAATAAGTTACGAACCATGCGCTTCGCGTCGGTACGATACTCTTTCGCAGCACGGGTGTAGATGATGTTGTGTTTCTCTGCCTGATAGACCAAGAACAACATGCGATCAACGGCCTTAATGACCCACAACATGCGGTTTGATAATGGGTAGTTCAACTTAACACTCACCTCAGCAATATGCGCTGAGACATTCTTCTTAAGTGTCGCCTCATTGTAATCAAACAACTCTTTGATTTTCGCTTGCAGATCTTCGGTCTTCGCGACAATCGTCTCACCTAAAGTGTCAATCTGACGCTCTAGATCAAGAAGCAACTGATCGGCAAAGGGATCATCGTTACCTGCACTGTTAACGACATTCGTAAGGCGAGTGTCAAACCACTGCAACCCTGGAAGGAAGGTCTTTTTGTTCTTACCAGTAGACACGGTCTCTGAGTTAAGCAGTTTTAGCGCGTCCTTCGAATGAAGAACGATACCAATGCTGTCTTGCTCAGCCTTCGTCATGGTAATGTCGATCTGCGGTTCTACCGCTTTAGCGTCTGCGCTATCTTCTTCAAGCACAACCGTTTTCTGAATAGCCATTGTTGACTCCTACTACACTAGTTGATTTATCTGTACGATATCCACAAGGCTTTCTTCGGCAATCTTGATGACGTATTCTGCATCACTCATCGTTGAGCGCATTGGAGACAAACCTGCCTCTGCATTACTAATACGCACCTTATCGGCGATAGTTAACTTCCTTCCTTTAGAGTGTTTGATTCGATCATTCCACTCCACTTCAATCTCGCCTTCGCGTTTGTTCAGCACCTCTTTCTTACGCTGCTGGTGGCCCTTGTAGATAGCCTCAATTTCCGTAGCGAAAACGAATCGTAGTTTCGGCCAGTCTCGACGTTTAAAAATGTTCTGACAAGTCATCTCAAGCACCTGATCGATACTTGCATTCAACCCAATTAGCTTAACCGTCTCTTTGTAGATCTTGATAAACTCAACATATTTCACAAAGAACTCAGTGCGACTCTTCTCACTCGACTGCTTAAATAAAGATGAAGCAACAGACTGCAACGAATAAAATTCATCTAGCGCATGAAACAATATTACAGAGTGAGGCATCGATAATATTTCTTTCGCCTGCTCAACCGAACACCCAATCATCTCAGCCAGATGTTCATGGGAATTTTTTTCAATACACTCATTTACCGCACGTAATATGACGCCACCATCAATTTCGAATGAATGCGCTTTTGCGACACGACGTTGTAGTGAACTAATACTCATATGTCACTTTTCCTTCCAAAGACTTTATTAATAACTGGGTAGCCCGTTCATCAACTAAAACTACTCCGCTTTTTGTCTCCTTATGAATCTCTGATATTTCATTCCAGACATTCACGCCGCTATCTAATGCGCGCACTACCACTTTAATGAGGTCCGATGCAGCACCTATGCCAAATCGATTTTCACTATCATGATAAACATTCTTCAAATAGAAGGACTTTAACAGCGATACTAACGCCGTATTTGCAATGCGATCTTTTTCGCCACAATCAAAATTCACGTATTAACTCCCGTCAAATGGTCTGAATTGGCTTTCCATAACCATTGAGACGACACGCTGACAATAATCATTCAAATCTTCACGCGACTGATCATTCAACCACGCTTCCACCTTTGGGCTTGGTGGTGATATCTGCATCATTCGCACCACACCGTAGAAAGCCACTTCCATCGTATGCAGGTAGGTTCTAGACCAACCTGTTTTTGACGGCTCTCTTAAGCCAAACTCTTTAATCGCAGAACGAGCGCACGTTTCGTAATCATCATCCAGTACAGACAATAAATCTTCCTCCGTGCGAATACCTACAATCGTCAACACCAACAACGTCTGAGCAACAAGTGCGGTCAACTGAGGAATCTCGGTATAACCCGCCACATCAGGCGCGCTAATCTTTCCTTTATCCAGATCACCGGGCGTCACCCTACGCTCCAACGCCTCAATCAAGGCTATCTGACCCTTTGGGGTCAAACCTGCCATCTTGTAGCTTCGACTTAATAGTCGGCGCACTCCACTTCGTTTTAGCAACTTCGATAGCGCGTCCGCCTGTCGTTGCGATTTAAATCGCTCTGAAGGTTTCGCCACTAAACGCTCACGAAGTCTCTCCCCTAAAGCACAAGCCTGCGTATAAGTAAGGTCAGCCATCTGACATTTTGAACGCTCAATGGGAGCGCCATGCCAAACAATACTGTTGATGATGTCTGTGCCTACTACCAATGCATGCCTCCAATCTACCGCGCTACACTTGGCCACACTGGCCTAAGTCATGTATCGCCAAAAAAATACGATTAATTCGTCTGTTTTTAGTCTCGCGATCACAGTTTCCACGCTCTGTCGCGTTCCCTTTTTGGTCTGTCACTGAATTCTTATGGTCGAAATGGTCGATATCCCCCTCCGCATTAAGTACCAACACATTGGATCGGGATATGTTTTTTAAGAAGAAGAAGTCGAACGTAGTGGCCATCAGTGCCAAACAGGAAGAGAGAAGAGTCAGTGGCGCAGGCCATAAGGACGAACTGATCTTTCTTGATGCGGATTCACTTCTAAATACCGAATACCGACAACAATTGGTGTTTCAAATCAAAGAGTGCGCCGGCATTAATGACAAACTCTGGAATGAGTTTTACATGCATGTCATCAAGCATCTCGCCATTCGTTTTCAAGCTGTACCTGCTAGTGAGAGCAATCACCACTCGTACAAATATGGCTTGCTTGAACACACTCTAGAAACCGCGCTCTACGCGATGCGCGCCTCTATGCAATACAACTATTTTCCTGATAAAGATGAGGAAAAGATCCAGCAGCTCCTTCCAGCCTTCACTTATGCAGTATTTGTATCAGCCATGATGCACGATGCCGGCAAAGCATTTACTGACGTGAGTTTTAAAGTGCTTGTGAAAGACAATTGGGTGAATTGGAGCTTTATGTATGGACACATTCCGAGTGAAAAAGAGAAAGTAGCCTATCGCTTTCAGCGTCGTAAAGAAGCTGGCTCGAATGCGTATGATAAAAACAGCCACGAACTGGCCGCCCCTTCCATGCTTTTAGACTGCGTGCCCCATCGCGCAATCAAGTGGATTTCGGACTCCAGCGACACCCTGTTAATCGACATGCTTCATGCCATCAGCTCCGATCATGGACACGATAGCGCTGTCCACAACAGCGTCATTCAAGGCGATAAAACCAGTGTTGAAGTCTTCCTTGAGAACAATGACCAACCGCATATGTTGCATTCAACTAGCCAATCGCAAGCTGACCAACCCTTGCATTTGGCCTACCTCAACACCTTTAAAGAGATCTTGGCTAACCCTAGCAAGTACAACTTAATCATTAACAAAAGACACAGCGATAAAATGTCCCACGTTGAGCGTGCCGGTAACATTGTCTTCGCTTCAGCAACACAGATAGTTGAGATTGCCAATCGACTCCTGCAACAAAAAGGCGTCAGCGTTCCTAAAGCTAATCACACCTACCAACTGCTGCTGGACAATAACGTTACTCTGAAAGCACCCTCTGGGGATTCATTGTGGTGGGCCGACTTCTATACAGAACGAAAGCAAACTCGACGTGATTTGTCCTACTTGGCCTTCAAAGCCGAATTCTTTCCGGGCTTCGACTACGCTGACACGCTGACACAAGGTGCACACGTACAATTCAGCGAAAAGACGCTAGGGACGTTAAATTGCGGACCTTTAACGAAAGAAATTGATGGCGAGCTTCATGAGGCAATCTATGTCAATCAACCTCTAGAAAGTAAGCCCGAACACAACCAAATGGATGATTCGTCAGACCATGGCATTAAAGTCTCTACTGTTGAGAAGCCTCTCGATCTCGAACCACCCAAGCCAGCGCCATCTCGCGAGATTGGTACACTGGAAACCACTGAAGCACCGAGCAAACCTGCAGGTCTTCGTGCGCCAACACGCGCAAAAACTGCTAAAGCACAAAAGAGCGCCAAATCAACACCACCTCCAGCTGCGGACACCACCTCAAAAACGTCCAAAGCGAAAAAGCCTACCTCTAAAGTGGTTACCCCACCAAAAGAGCAAGCTGTTGATGATGATGTCGATATGATTATCCCATCATTTGGCCCTGCCGAAACGCCGAAGCAGGCAACACCTTCACCAGAAGTATCCACCGTTGCACCACCTCAACAAAGCAACGATAAGGACACCGATAGTGATGAAAGCAAAGAAACTGCCGAACTCATCCCTCTTGGTAACGAGAACGTTCCGCCCTGGCTTAAAGTCTCCCAGAGTCGTGAAGCACGAAAACTGGCCGCAGACAAAGAAGTGAAAAGTGGAATGCTTGGTTACATCCAACAAGAGATTGACGATGGGCGAATGAGTTTCAACAAAAAAGACTCAGCAATCCATTACACGAAGTACGGTCTCTTTATTGTGTCTCCACTGTTTTTCACGAATCTCCCCAAAGAGGAAGGAAAGAAGTACCGAGCACTGATCAAGCGATCTTCAATGTGTTACTACAACGAGTCACGCAGCATCATTAAAATGCTGACGAAAACCGATAATGAGTTCACTGTAGCCGCCCAAAACAATCGCGTTGAAGGGTTCCTATTGAATTACCATGATTTAAAACACAAAGGACAAGCACTACCCACGAATGAGTTCATGCAATTAGCTCCTCGGTCTCAACAGCACCGATAGCACACGCGTTAGATTACCAACGTGGTGACCTGAACCCTACTGCCTTAGGCTCAGTTTATCTTTGCTGGCAGGACCGGTACCAACAGGCACAACCACGAGAAAACACGCGCTCATTTTAATGAGCTGTGCGAACCATAACGCCTGAACAGAACTGGAATGAGTAACTCTATTTCTCGTAGCTAATAACTGCGTGATAGCGTTCCATACTTTCACATCCAAAGAAAGTTGAAAGCCTTGCGCCCTCAGCTCGATTTCGCTCGCCTATAAAAAACCAACCCCTAATTTCTTAGTAAGGTTGGCTACTAAATTTTGACCACCCGGACCTTTGTATCAAACGAGCTTATACAGCGCCAACATGTTGCGTGGTGAGACTTCCGCTAAACCTTTAAACATTTTCTCTGTTGCGCCTAAAACCTCGAAGACTTTCGAGGCCGTTGTCGCACCCTCTAAAGCCACTCGAATGCCGTCTGCCCATACCAGAAGCACACTATCACTGAATAACTTCAAGCGCCCCTGGCGTATCATCACGATAAAGTAAGAGGCGACACTCTGAGCGATACGCTTGCGCACGTAGTCTTGGCCAATTTCACCACCCTGATAATACCCTGACACGTCATGGATAGCCTCCTGCAGCTCCCTGGCCTTAGACACTAGTTCCGTTTCAGTGAACCCCACCTGAGAGGCCACTACAATCTTTAATAACTCTTCGTAATCAAGAGCTTGTCCATTTGATCCGTTGACGACAGTGCCCTGCCTGCCCAATAAAGTGACAAAACCGTACCCATCCATCCGAAACAGTGTATTACGCATCGGAAAGCGACTAATCTCAAACTGAGTCATGAGTGTGCTTTCACGAATGCTCTCACCCACCGACCAGATACCACTCATGTACAATTCCAACAACTGAGCGAAGGCCTTTTCATCCTTACCTTCAACATAAGGCTTCCGCTCTATGACTGTATCCTGACTGTACAACCTAACGCAGCGCTCTCTGATCCCATCCAACACTTTATCCATGTAGACGTGCTGGCTCACCTGATCACCGTCCAAATGACTCTCTAATGACTCGATCAAATCTGTCATTAACTCTAGAACCGGCAACACGCCTGCATCATAAGCAGCATAACGGAAGCGACGAAGACTGATTAACGCAGACTCTAAGAATTTACGACGAACAATACAGTCACACTCATTCAATACGGATACGTAGACAAGCTGATACGCCCTCATGAACTCATCGAACACGGCATCGACCTGCGCCTTTATCTCTATTTGCTCCGCGTCAAATGCACTGAGCTTCTGTTTCCTTAACTCTTTAACGCGTTCTCGAGTAAGACCACCTCCAGAGTCAAGAAGGTGCTTGATTGGCTGAGCCTTCTCAACAAGAGAACGAAGATACTGAATTATTTGCTCGGTACGCTCTCTCATTTGAGCGGAGACTTCTGAACCCAGAAAGTAACGGCGGTTGACCACAACCTCAAGCAACGCCAGAAATGTCTTACTTTGAGTGTGACACAACCTAGTGGCTACCCTACCTTTTTTGGAACCATGCGGGTCAAGAAGCCCACCACGGGTTTCCAGCTTTAATAGTATGTCGCGGACTTGCGCTCGACTGAACCCATAACGATTAACCAACTGACGCTCTGAAAAAGTCTCGCCAGGTGGAATGATTCGCCCTTGGACTATTGCATCGGTGAGAAACCGCGACACTTTACTGGTAGGTACCTTACTAGACATAATTATCTTTCGCCCTCCGTAATCAAGTAAGAGACCACCATCTCTAAATGCTACCCGATTACCGTAGATGTGTTGTGTGTATAATTTTACTATAGTACCACAAACAATGGTCTACAAAAAAATGGGTTATTGGACTCCGAAAAGCCACAATAACCCATTTATTCAGCATATTTATGCTAAGGCATAATGCGCTAATTTTACGCTCGAATTAAACGAAATCCGCTGGCTTAACCCCTAAGTCCAATAACAATTCCTGCACATCTCGCAATGTTTGCAGTGCAATGTATCTCACTCGACCCGGCTCCACACCCCACTGATCTGCAATTTCATTCGTCTCTCTATCTTCAATGTAGACCGCCTGAAAGATTTTCAGCGCCTTATCGTCGAAATACTGGCGGTAATCCTCAATGTGATCTTTAAGAATACGAGAGAGTGCTGTATCAACCAGACGCTCGACAAATTCCGAATCTAAAGACTCTGGCACTTCCGCACCGGCGGCATCAAACTCTACCGTTCTTGGCGAACTTGATGAGGTCGCAATTAAGCTCTTAGCATCGTAGAAGCGATTCTCTGAAATATCGTACTTCTCACAGAACTCTTTGACGTCCTCAGGGTTCTCACGCTCAATACGGTTGCGGATCTGCCACAGGCGACGAGGAATGGCCACGACATCAAATTGCTGCAGGTAACAGATGCTGGCATGATCCATGGACACACGAGCGTAACTAAAGAATCGCTCTGGCTTGAACTCATCACCGTAGGTCAGATCGAACTTCTCAATACACTTGACCAGCGTCAGTGACGCCTCCTGATAGAGGTCATCATAGTCTTGGGAGTCACGGCTTTTGTACTTACTGACCACCCGATGGATCAGCGGCTTCATCTTTAGCAAAATAATCTGCACAGCTCGAGGGTCGCCTTCGCGACTTCTCTCAATCAACTGCTTCAAAACATCACTCATAACACACTCACAATATAAGTATTGATGACCCGAGCAAGCGTACTAATGCAACGGCCAATCTCAGATAACCAAGGAGGCAGACATCACAGACTTTCGGGTATAGGGGATGAAATGTCGTATCGCGATCTCATTTCACCGTTTGAATGTAGGTATATCCACATAGTTGCACATCGCTCAGTCACACTGGCCGACCACCGCCGACAAGAAAAAGAGAAAGAAAGAAAAAAGAAAAGATTCAAGCAAAGGGCACGCGCTCAATCTTCTCGCACACTCTTGGCTCGGAGTGCGTTGGGGTTGATTCTCCCCCCCTATGTGGATATACCTACAACTGTGTAGTCATAGCACCAGCAATACCGACTTAATTCCTGTGTTTGACCGAATAAAAAACCCGACTCAACAGTCGGGTTTTGGGGTTATTGCACGTTGCTCTCTTGCCTCACAAACACCGGAATACCCGGCTCTGCATTAGCGAACGCCTCTTGAGTTTGCTCAATAGGATCGGTACTTGCGTATCGATCACCCATTGAGCCCATAGCTCGTTTGAGTTTTGGATTGGATGCCTTTGGCGCAGGTGCTTCAGACTTAGGGGCAGGAACGTTAGTATTAAATTCGCGCTCCGCCTTTCCGCCTGACAATTCGGAGTACGACATTTCATCAGCGCACTGCATACCGAATTCATAATCGGCCTCTGTCGCTGATGGCACTTCCCCATACTGAGGTGGAGACTGCTCCGCAACTGGCTCTGATACCGACTGTGGTGCCACCTGCTCAGCAGCTGGCTCTGGTATCGACTGACTCACCGGCGCTTGCGTCTGAGTTTCCGAACCACCCAACTTCGTCAGATCCACCGAACCTTCACGTTGCTTAGGTAATTTACCTCGCTTTCTCATACGCTCTTCGACTGACACTGAGGCCATCTCAACGATAGGCAACTCTTGCTTAGGCTTTTCCGTAGTATCGGTCGTCAATGGAGCCCCTTTAGGCTTAACTTCCATTTCTCCACCGTCATCTACGATCACCTTCTGCTGCCACTCTCCTTTGTCATTTTTGACAAAAGAAATCACCCCCTTAAGGCTGACTACACTGTCTACCTCAAAGAGACCCTGATCGTAAGCATGCTGACCCAAAAGACAGCAATCTACTGGCATCTCAGACACTGATGACTCGGCTCCTACCTCAATACGAACCTTTGTCAGTACAGTGATATCCACCGAACCTATTTGCCTGTCTATTGACTCAATTACACCTTCCAAAATTGCTTTGTTCATACTGATTCCTTAATTTCTTTACGAGGATGACGATTTACCGTCGTTAACATTGAGCAATGAACTGCCCAAATACCGTTATCAAAACCGCGCTTTGATAACCGCACTCAGCACCAATGAAAAAGGCTATGACCAGATTTGAACCCACCTCTAAGTTCTCTTCTATGTCATAGCCTTAAGTCCCTCTTACGGAACGATGTTGTCGTATACCCAATTAAGGGCGAAGGTTTGACCCTTTCGTGTTGCCATATACTCAATTAAGAGCCCCTGGGACCACCAATGTGGCTGCCGGACGGGAGTCGGCATTTTGGTGCATTGCACCTTAAAAATAATTAGGTAAAAACGACCTTTTAACTAATCATTCTTTGACTATCTCCCCTCAAAAGCACAAGGCTTTTGAGAGGGATTTATATTCGGTTATTAATAGGAGAACTCACCGTTTTCCCATCGAGTTTTCATCACAGCATCTCGCATAAATGCAGGAATGTCGTAATTAACGCCTGTGTCTGCTGTCTGCGCTTTCGCTTTCGCTTTGGCTTTGGCTTTTTTCGCTTTAGCTTTCGCCTTGGCTTTTTTAGCAGCCATAGCTTCCGCCTCAGCCTTTGCCTTTGCTTCCGCTTCAGACTCCACTTCAGCGTTCATCGCCGCCACCTTAAATTGACGAAGCTCATCAAGCTCAAGTTTCGCTTCCGTTTCAGCCTTAGCTTTCGCCTCGGCCGTTTTGGGATAATTCTTGGCATCCCAGGCTACCTTACGCGCCGTTTTTGCCTTTGAAGCACCCGCACCCAACAACCAACAACCTACGAAGAAAAAAATCACCGTTACAAACATATACCACTCCCCAAATGCTCTTCAGCACCGTTTTGAATTTAACCCGCAACTCCCAAATGGAGATGTCAAAATCGGGTATCGACGTCAGGATTGACGTAGATTCAAAAAGGCCGCTCACGCGACCTCTGGAGTTTATTTGTGGTATGTAAAACCACCTTCTTCCAAACGTTTCAACGTTTCTTGCGCATATAGAGCGCGGTATCCAATCACAATAAAGTGAGGTTCGATTGCATTTTGTAATGGAAACAAATCAACAAACGTGGGTGGTGTCTTAGAAAACAGCGCTCTTGGCTGCTTATCTGGGAACTTACGCACCAGCTTCTTCATGTGATCGTTTTCCGGCGGCACCACGGAGGTTGCCATCACTACTCTCTCAACAGCGGACTCATATGGTCGACCAAACACCTGACCTTTCACTTCCACCAACTCTCTGTTCAGAGGCATGTTTAGAAACTCTTGTACCGTTCTATATGTCATGTGGACAATGCCAATTGGAGTGTTAATGTCCAAAAGTCGACGAACAGCATTCGAGCGCACAGCACCAAAGTATTCTGGCGTCTCTAACTCATCAATGTATGGGTCTGCCCAAGTCTGATCCTCTTCGCCTGAAACCTCTACCTCACTTCCATAGAAGTATGCCGCTAGATAATCCGACAAGCCTAACAAGTGAGCCTTTGGTGATTTCTGTAGCACTGACACATACGTGTCTTCTCGCTTAATCAAATCCGCGATCAACGGAGAAGATACAGACAATTTCAGTTGAAGCTTCTGCGGTTTAACACCTCGACCCTCAACACCAAACACATTCTGGCCTGTCTTCTCAACAAGGTATAACTGCGCATTACCTTCAGCATAAGCAATCGCCTCTGCCATCTCTTCGAACTTAGTAAATGGCACCTCAACGATCAGAGAGCCCACGCCACGTTGCAGCAGCTCAGGGTTATGCTCACGACGCTTACTCGACAAAAAAGGAATAAGGTCTTCGTTAAACTCTACAGTCCAAAACACTTTGATTTGGTAATGGTTATTCGCCTTGGTGATCAGGGATTCTGGTACCACCGTTTTAATTTTATGGAACAGTTTCATTTTTCAATTGATCCTTAATCAATGTTAACTGCTCTCGATACGGCACCGAATACCTACCGCTTCATCATGTCGTGATTCTTTTACGACGCATCACCGTTCAAAAAGTTGCGGCTTGAATCTGCCATCCGATATTCTCAATAAACAAAGCGCGCTACCGACTTACAAACCACACCCTAGCGTTCAAAAGTTTGATTTTAGATTGCGTTATTTCTTACAGTAAACAAACACAGACAAATGGAGCACATTATGGAACTCATTGAATTCATACTAATTACACTATGGCAAGGATGCGTCGCCGCTATTGAGCACGGCAACATGAGCCTGAACAATAAAACCATCAGCAATGCGGAAACGATGGAACTCTACATCAAAATGGGGAAAGCACTAGGAATCCTACTGGCGTTCTACCTGTTCACCGTGTGCCTTGAACGTTTGGCGAACAGCTACGCTAACCGTGTTTATCAACGAGCTGGGAGATAGTCACTATGTACCTTATTGAATTTTGCTTAAGCTTTATCAATGCGATTGTTGAAACTCTAGGTTTTAAGCCGATGATCTCACCTGGGAACCTGGCTTCTACCGCCTCTATATGGCTAGTACCGATCATTGTTCTAGCCTTTCGAGCAAACGCCCGACTAAACAAGCGACTTATAGAGGAAGAGCGAGCTAAAGGATGAAAATTGGAAATCTAAAAGGCAGGGATCATAGCTACTCGAACAGTAGAAATGAACAAGCCCCATCAAAAATGATAGGGCTTGGCATTTACTTTTACTTCTTAGGCGGTCGCTCACCAGATGACCAGCTTTTGTAAGAATTAGAAGGCGAAACCTTCTCTTCCACTTTAGCCTTTCGGGAAGTTCGACGTTTGCGCATAAGGTCTCTACCCCAACCCACAAACGACATTGCTTCAACCGATGTATCACCAGCTTTAGACTGACTGTTTTCTACAGCTCCCTTAGCTACTTGCCAAGCATCCAAAGTTTCACGTACTTGCGAACGCAAAAACTCAGGAATAACCGTAAACATCTTACGAACAGGAATGCCGCTTAATGCACGGCGCATTTTCATGTACGGAAGTGCAAACAAGGCCAATACCTTAAAGAACGACCAATACAACACCAGTACAGCTAGCACCGGAAGCACTACGACTCCCACCGTAACTGCGATCTTAGCCCATACAGATAGACCCAAGCTGTCATAGTGACTAGACATTGACAGGTAAAAACCAACAATACTGTTAAAGATACCGTTAGCTAATTCCATGGCAGCGCTAATGATCGCCCAAACCACATCCGCGATGTAGATAAATAATTTATCCATTTACTTTCCTTACTTTGCATTAGAGATATCCTCTCGCGAGGGTAAAGTATGCCCACTGGACATAACCTCTAACCGAATAAGGCAAACCCTTTCTTAATTAAACGGGTTGCTGTTTCTTCAGCGTACAACGGCCTAAAACCTAACACGATAAATGTTGTTGGCCTGGCCGCTGTTGGAATTAAATCCACAAATGTCGGTGGATTCTCGGACAGTAGACTCTTCGCCTTCTTCCCAAATTTGTTTCGCAACTTAACCAAGTGAGGATTGTCACTCTCTACATGCTTGGTTGCCTTTAACACCTGCTCATGCACTGACTCGTAAGGGCGAGCATAAACCTGCCCCTTAACCTCAATCAGTTCTTTCACCAACGGCATTGCAAAAAACTCTTCTACCGTCCTATATGTAATTTTCAACCTGCCCAGATCGGTGTCAATATTCAAACGACGTCGAACATAATTACCGGACACACGACCAAACGCTGACAATCCATCTTCATCTCGCTGACCTTCTTTGACCCAACCTGAATCAGGATCGGATGAACCAATTGAAACCCCATAGAAATACGCAGCAGCAAAATCAAAATGCGCCAAAAGATAACTCTTACCATCACGTTGAAGAGCCTTAGTCTCATACGGGTCCTTAGCGACGAGTGAACGCGCTAAAGGTTGAGATAAGGCCAATTGAGTCGCTATCTTCGGAGGCCTTCCACTTTCACGATCCATACCAAAAACATTAACGCCCGCCTGGTGATACAAATATACCGCTGCTACCGCTTCAGCGTAAGCTGGCATATCTTCTTCTGATACCACCTTTCGTGAAACCAAGACATCCAATCGACCAACCCCAGTCTTAATCTCTTCTGGATAGTGCTTATTTCGTTTCGAACCGAGATAAGAGAGCGTTTCTTCGCAAAGCTCTACACGCCAGTAAACCGGAACCACATAGACTGTTGGACGACGATCACCTTCGCGAATGACATCTCCGGCTACCACCTCAACTATGTGCTTTTGCGCTTGATTCTGTTCCATCTCTAATTATCTCGATTAATTCGGACTATAAGTACCCATCATTGCTAAAAGCTCTATTACGCAGAACCCTTAGAAATAACAGCGACACCTTCAATTGAAGGGTCGCTATCTTTGACACGCTAGTTATTGGCATAAACAGACCAATCTTTAACAGACGAAGTATTAGTGAAATACTGAGGCAACTGACTAACTCCGTGTGAATTCATCACATCAAGCCAGTCTATCCCCTTTCTCGCACTTGGCGGAATGGGAACTTGTATCGCCACACGAACCACAACAATACCCTGCGGGGCTAAACGCTCTCTCAAAGCATCCGTCGCTCGCTCTCCTGTCTCCGATCTATCTTTATCCTCGAGCACTAGCACCACCTTTACCCCTTTAGGAGGACAAAAAGCAATAATGCCATTCGCATTAATAGTACAAGCACATGAGGCATCAGTATAAGGTCTGACTGAAGCTAATGTCTCAAACCCCTCTGCAATCGCCATGATCTCAGTCGGTGGATCTAAGTAGTTTGCGCCTCCACCTTCATGAGGTATCGACAACTGCAACTTAGAACCTAACCCTTTGTGGTGTGGCTCGAATCGCAATTTCTGACCCTGTTGAGTCAAATATATACGCTGTATCGAGTAACCACTAAAGGCCTGTGAGCACCTCACCAACTGCAAAATACAAGGGTATGAACCCATATGTATTCGCTTTGGCAGCACCTTGGTTTTAGGATCATGATAATCTATCTTCTCCATCACACCACTTTGCTTACAGCACTCAAAGATCTCAGCATCATCAGAAGACAACTTGCCGTCTCGTGGCTTCTCAAAAGTCACAATATACGGCACGCTTGGATGCAAAAACAGATTGTTCGGACTTACGGAAGAGAAGGATTTAATCCCTCTATTCCCGAGATACATTAGACCAACCTCTGAACCTGGCGCGCCAAACTCGACGGCACCTTTACACAGGTCGTTAATCATACCCCTTTTCCACTCAATCCGTCTTTGTTCCTCTTCTGGACTGATAGCCGTCACCTTTGGCTCAATCCGCTTGATTGGCTTGGTGGCTTTCGCCTTTTTACCATTCCACTCAAAACCGATATAGCCTTCAACCATCTTAACGGCATCTGGAAAACTTAAGCCATTAGCTAGTCCGACAATACGAAAACCGTCCCACGACTTTTTTCCGTTTTCATCACCAACCCCTTTGGCAAAGCATTTCCAACAACGTCCACAGCCATGCACATCAGCACCCTTAATCAGATAGAAGTCAGGCTCTCCGCACTTTGGGCAAATGTCCAAATTGCGTGCACCTTTACCATTATCATGACCTGAAATGCACTTCTCTAGATTTGTCGTCCCAGCCAGGATTGAAAACCAGCCAAATCGAGCAATCAGATCGGCCCTTGCGTTGTTTCTTTCGGTATAATCTACCATCGTTTCTTCCTTATCATCGATTAAGATAAATCAGCGGCCCGAAGACCGCTGCTTGGTTAAACTGCAACTGCAGTCTTACTTACTTCTAGCAATGACCGTGACAACTCACTCTGATCAGTAATCTGCACAAAACCAGTTCCAAATAATGCACTCAACGCTGCATCATAGGACGCGTTCGTTGACTCACCATTTAAGATCTGAATGCAATACACTCGCCCACCTGTTTCTTTGTGAGCCATTACTGCTTCTCTGGTTTCTATAAAGCCACACGCCGCATCGTTAGGGTAACCATCAGTCACAATGTAAATGTCCCCCACCTCTTTATCAGAGAGAGCTACATCCGCCATCGCAGACCACAACCCACTTGCCAACGGTGTACCACCTGCCGGGCTTATCGCCTCAAAGCGCTCTACCATTTTTCGGGTAACCTTTTCACGCTCTTCCTTTACGCGATGGACAATACGGTTTCCTGTACCGCCAAACGTAAGACAACTCGTAGACATCCCATCTATGGCGTTTAGACCACCCAACAAAGCATGACAAGCACGAGACGCACGAGCAATCAGGTTACAAGAAGACATTGACGCAGAGGTATCGAGCAACACAACCGAGTGACCATCCACTCTTGTGTTTCCCTTTGAGAACAACGTCCGTGAAAAGACACGCACATCCCCTTGTCTCAAACGAGCAACACGCTTTGTATTGATGCGCTTACCATTACGAGAAATTTCTTTCTTCTTCGAAAGTACAAACTGACGATGTTTCATCAATGCACTCTTTACTCGCTTTTGCTCTGACATATACTCACGAAGAGTATTTCCCGACACAAAAGCTTGCCTCTGAAGACCTGTTACTGCTGGCGTGTATTGAACCCGCTCATCATCAACTTTTTCTCGCAGTTGAACCTCTAAGTCCGGACTGAGCTTATTGACTTCCTTTTTGAACTTATCAAGCAAACTATCAGTATCAGCATTGGCATTTACCGCTTCGACCAATATTTCGCTCTCGCTGTCCATCAATTCTTGCGGTGTTGGGACTGCTATCCCATTTTCCGCAGCAATAGCCTCACTATCGGGTGCTTGCTCACCACCAATCAGATCACCACCAGATGATTGACTGTTTTGCGAGCCTACACCTTGCGCCTCAGAACTCTCGCCCTGCTGATCACCCTGTGATTGCTCATCACCTTCCGATCCGTCACCTTGAGAATCAGCACTCTCTCCCTGCTGCTCATCCAGTGATTGCTCATCACCTTCAGACCCGCCAGCTTGAGAATTATCACTCTCGCCCTGCTGATCATCCTGTAGTTGCTCATCACCTTCCGATTCGCCACCATCAGAATCCTCATACTCACCTAACTCCACCGGCAAATGACCCATAAACTCAATCATATACTCCGACCAAGTTACGGAATCTCGCGTCACTGAAAGCTTTGGAACTATGGATAGAAGCGTACGCATACGATTAAAGCGCGCCACCCCCAACAAAGAACGTAACTTTCCATCAAAGTCACGAGTACATCGCCCATGGTCATAATTTAATGACGCACAACGAACATGGTGATAGATATACCCCCTCACAAAATCACAATCTTCCAACTCAAAGAACGCACTCTCATCAAATGTTTGACGAGAAACCTTCTCATAACTAGATCTCATACCAGGCCACAACTCCTGCCACTTCCTATCAAGACGAGTACTCTCCGCCCAGAACGCAAGTTGCTTTTGTTGCTCATTCTGTAATTTGTCTAGCGCCGTGAAATTGGACCATCTCAGCTTCGAGGCTTCTTTACCCAAGTAAGTAAATGACAAGTATTCCGAACCCTCCACAGGCTTTGGAATCACCACCTGTTTCATATCACTATGAACCTCATCACCAACTTTTAAGCTAATACCCTTTATTTTGGTAAAGGTATTAGCAAACATTGCTAACCGATATAACTCCATTTTTTGCTCCTTGCCTACTTTATGTAGCATTGAAATAACCACTATTGGTTTTCGCTATCTAGTACGCCAAGGTCGAGGCAGGTGCGAACATCTATCACCACTAATGAAAACGCCCCTAAACGCAAAGAGCGAGCCAAAGGCCCGCTCTTCTTTATTCAATACTTATGAATTCGATGTTACTTATAAATTCCCATCTCTCAACATGACATTAGTTAAGAACTTATTCCCTCGCTTTCGGCAACACCTGAACGCTCTATACCCTTTAAAAGCAGCACTCTGAGCAGCGTTACCATCCATGAACCTCTTCATATCACTATCAAACAAAGAGTTGCGATTCTTATAGCGAGTACACATCTCACCTTGAAATGGGTAGATCATCTGCAGTTTCTTCTTATTTGACGTTTCCGATGTAAGATAACCATCTCTCTGCCAAGTGCTTGAAGCCCACTTATCCATCGTATTGGAAACATGAAGACCAGCTGTACTCGTATACTCATCGTACGACGTTACAATATCAAACCCTCGATACGCTGCTACCACACTAGCCTTGAATGGGTCTCGTTGTTGAATATACCCACTTCGTGGGAAAGTTGAGCCATAGCCCGAACCTATATCATCCCATGCCAATTGCTTTACGCCATAAGAGCCCATCGACAACACTTCACTCGTTGCCATCCAACGCCAAGACAGCACATCTTGAGATGAATGAAAGTAAGGCACCCAAGGCATGTTGCTGGAGCTACACCAGGTGTTAAAAGTGATCAGTGACATGTATGCATCAATGGCCAAATTCTCAGGACTACCCATCACCATGACCTCTTTGAAGACATAGCCGGACTCATCGAATGATGTGTCTGATGAAGCCTCACCTTGCCTCGGTTGATCCTTACTTGGACTGTAAAGTAAGTCACCCAACCACGATATAAAGTTACCTAGACCGGTCGCAATGTTACTTGCTAGTCCACCAACCATTGCTGATGTAGGAGATGCCTTATCCTGCGTATCAGTTGAGAAAATATCTCCAATCTGAACATCTCGAATTGTATTCCTGACCTCAATATGACTATCTCGCGAGTAGTTTTCTTGTATGGTCGTGAAGTACAACTTTGGCCACCAACTTGTCTTCAAGCTGATGCAAAAACCTAAAATACGATGATCTACACAGTCCAAGAAATCCAATGGAGACGCCATCGTATCTATAGCTAGCATCAATTCATCTTCTATATCCCAAGGATCTTTTTGTTGACGAACCTGAGCCTCAGTCAACGCCCCTTTGATTTCGTCTGGTATCGCTTCTTTTACATCCGACGCCGCATCCAATACAGGAGCAAAACGCTCTTCCATCTCATCCTTGTATTCCTTAGCCTTCTCTAGATAACCATAGAAATCACTATCTTTTAATTCCTGAGCCTTCTCAAGAACATGAGCATAATCCAGCGCAGCTACAGAAGACACAGTACAAAATGACATAAGAACCGCTACAGCAACTCGACTCTTCAGCTTCATCATAAGTCACCGTCCTCTTTATACTTCGCCCACTGGAAATCACGAATTGCCTTGCTAACAGACACACCATAAGCAACAAACTCTCCATCGATAACAACTGCAGGCAAACGCTCAACACCATAAATACGAGCTAGCGCCGTAGAGTGTTGAGATTCCATAATATCAGGGGCTATTTGAAGCAACTCAGGAACTATATTTTCTTTGGCAAATTGATACACCGCCTCATCACCAGCGAGAACTACGCTTTCTGGAATTGACCTCTCCAACTCAGCTACTCTTGCCATCCCCGCATCCAAACGAAGCACATCGAACTCAGCTCCGCGAGCCGCATGACGACCACTTCGGATCTCTCGCTCACTGGTTGAGTCTGATACAAAATATATTACTCGCTCAGGCCAATAATCCTGAGGTGCAGCATTCGCTGTCGAAACCGCCAAAACTGACAACAAACCAACTAAACCAATGAACGTCATGACAACCCCTAAAAACGCATTTGTGAGAATGTAATCTCGATCTCTACTCGACGATTACACGCCTTTCCTCGCTCACTTGCATTAGTACACTTAGGAACCTCCGCAGCTTCGCCTTTCACGGTAATACGGTAAGGGTTTACATATACAGCCAACAGTTGCTCCACAACCGTGTTTGCACGCTGCAATGACAACTCTTCATTTCGAGTGGCACTGCCGGTTGAGTCAGTATGGCCATACACGTTTATCAACGATTCATTGTGCTCATTCAGGTATACACCAAGGCGCTTTACCCTATCTCGGACTGAACGAGTCAAAGTATGACCTCCAACTGCGAACCCCTTATCGGTAGGGATAGTTACAACAATCGAACCTTCTTCCTTTGTGACATCAAAACCAGAAAAATGCTCTTGTATCACCTCATACTGGTCGTCCAAATATACTTGCGGATCATACGCCGTTACAGTTGATGCCATCGCACTCGCGCTAAACAGAACACACAAAGAAACTATAAACTTATTCATTATTACGACTCACTTTCTAGACCGGGAAATTCAAGCACACCTGGAATTCCACGTGCCTTGTCTAATTTACTCGCGACCATGTAAGCCGCCTCCAATTCACAACTCAACGAGTGCTCTTTTTGCAAAGACATTCGCTCTGCCTTTTCCGCACTCTCCGTCATAGCGACGGCCAACATTAGACTCGGTGGAACAAACCTCATCAGATATTCATTCTTGTCTGAGATGATGACACCTTCGGTGTACGCTCGAGCCTGCTTGGTTGTAGATACAATCATATCTACCTTTTCATCTGATAATTCTCTATATTTAGCAACAAGACGCGCTTCACTGACCGTCGTATTCAAGCAGTAGAACCACTCGAGCATGCTCAACAATTTTTCGGCCTCACCCGAGCAGTCAGAAACATTCTGGCTGGCCAGAATACAGCTTATCCCCAGCTTACGAGCTGTCTTCACCTGCCTAACAATCAACTGTGAAAGCATGTCATTCGACAATAGTAAGTGAGCCTCATCCGTCATAAACACAACATCTCTTTCGTCATACTGCGTACTTTCGCCAAGTGCAGTGATCATCTGTGAAAAAGACGTGTAGAACGTATTCAGTAGCGGCCTATTTGACTCTGCAGAAAGCGTTGCCAAGTTAATCAAAGTAACATCAACATCCGGCCACTCTTCGCCAGGACGATTGAACAACTGACCCGCAAAACCCGTGGTATACCCCTCCATAGCTTGACCCATTTCCATAAGCACCTCTTTTTGACGAGGACTCATTTCAGGCTCTTTCGCCATCAGTCGAAACGTATCAATTACATCCTGTGTAATTGTCGGCTTTGCCTTACCCAACCCTTCTGAGAGACCCGCATCACGGTTACGACGGGCAGTTTCAATAAGAACCTTTCTTACCAAACTCTGATCGCCCTTGTTATATCGCTCACGTTCCTTCGGGTCCGAGCCTGTAATCATTAGGAAGGCAAGTAACTCAAGCTCACCTAATGTATCGACACCACCATGATCAATAGCGCTTTCATCTTCATCGTTACTGGCGCTAACCTCTTCCGAGTTAACGTCGCCCACATGCTTATCAATATCTTCATCATCCAAGACACGATCAATTGACGCAAACGGTGCGACCGAAGGGCAGTTGCCCTTACTCAAAACCATTTCTTTTACCGACAAACCCTTAGCGCGCCAATCCTGGGCTGCCACAGAGAATGAATTTCCATACTCCACTATAAAGAGCCGATGGCGCTTCATCCCAAGTATTGAATAGGCTATATTGCACAGGCTGACTGACTTGCCACTGCCTGGTCCGCCAACGACATAACCCATTGAATTTTTTGATTTTTCTTCTGGATTGAACGGGTCTACAAACATCGGACTACCGCCCCGATTGAACCCAAATATCACTGGATTGCCACTGCCCTCAGAGCGACCAAACGCAAACGATAGGTTTGCTGAATGTTGCGCTAGCATCGAGCGCAAGTAGTATCGCTTCTTGTCTTCCAGTGGGTGAAAATTCATTGGCAAATGCACTAGAAAAGCATTCAGACCCAGCGAGTCAACATCGTCTTTATAGAGCACCACATTGTTATTATTCATTGCAGTGATCACTCTACGCTGACTCTCATCTAACTCATCTAGATCATCACCACTGATGTAAGCACCCATAGTCACGAGCACCTTCATTCGAGCACCCGCTTCAGAATTTCTCATTGCCTGAAGATCGGCTAACTTGCGCTCACTTTCTGCAGTAGCACCATTTGAGGACTTCATAACCTTTTGCATTCGCAATTCAAACTCAGATTGAGTCGTAATCACCACAGTCTTAGTTAGCACCGTCCCCTTTGGCATTGAATCACTCATACAGCGCACGGTGGTACTGCCGGCTGCACCACTCGCAACTTCACCCGTTAACTGACCAATACGAGGGGCTTGTCGAAGACCGCCAAACCTCAGGAATCTGGTTGGTTTACCATTGAAATACCAGCAGTTGTCTTCAATACTGGATTTTGGGAAATCCACTAACAATGATTCCGATATCTGACCCGAAATAATTTCAGGATCAGGCTTTGTCATTGCTTTGTAGTAATCCGCCTTTGTCTTAAAGCCCACCGTGTCAGGCTGTGGGTTAAAGAAGGCAAACAACCACGCATAAATATCATTAAATGAATCCCTTACAACGCTAACGCCAGCTTGATTGAACTTCATCTTCAAGCTTTCAAAAACCTGATTGACCTCTCTGGCAGGGTCATACTTCCCACTATCGATTAGTCTTGACTCAGACGGCACCACACGGCGATATATAATGTATTTGGTCTTAAGTAACTTAAGACCCCATTTTTCACCTGTAACTTCCTTATCGGTGAAGATACCTCCATCCACTGCACGTAACCCCTCTAAATGGTGACGCACCATTTTCAGATATTCGTTAGTGAACTGTGTCCCCTTGGCTATAGGCGCTACATAGTCTTCCATTCTGGTCATAATCGATTCAACAGATGAGTCATCGTAGATGAACTCCTGTATAACCCACTGCCCCTCAGAATCACCCTTTGCATCAAAGGCCATATAGAGGTCTTCTAGCATCTCTCGCATCTGACAGAGATACTCCGTTGAACGTCCCTCAGTGGAAATTGTTTCTATGGTGAAACTCAACGCTCTCGAGACTCCATCCTCAAGAATGAAAGTTCCCGTTTCAGAATCGAAGCCATTGTATGGCAACTTCGCAGCGAACGAAGGCAGATCACGCGTATACAACTTCGCCAGATCCTCCTTACTAAATAGTTCATCTGCGCCAAAGAATTCTTTTACTGCATCTACACCCGCACCAAACGCACTCATTAGTTAGCCCCACTCAACGACAACTCACCTGGTAAAGCATAATGATCGCGGTCGTACATCTTGAATTCACTCATCCATGCCGGCTTCGGCATACCACCCTTACTCTCAATCTGTGGCGCAAAGTAAATATGCAAAGTGGGATTCGGAAGCAAACGGTAACTAGCATGACCTACATGATTCACCACATGATTAACTTGGAGTAACTCAGCTTCACTTGCCGGCCTAACCAAAACTCCACGAGCAGAAACCTGCCCCGCTCCTCCGCCCGACGTTCGCTGCATAACCTCCTTCACCGTTACGTCCGACTCTGGGATTATTTGATTCTTCTTCGCCCCACTGGAACATGCCGCCATCAAAGAAACACACAACACTACTAACAAACACTTAGGAAACTTCATTACCTTACACCCACACTTGAACCATGATTCAACCTGCGACCATTCACTCGATAGTCAATCTCTATCGTTCGGTCGAACTGCACACTAAACTTCTCGCCAACAGGAATAAACACTGCATCAAACGCACCCTGCTGCCTCTCTTCCAACCAGTCAGATAGTTCATTGATTGACCCAGATAAGCCTTTAGCTCCTGCATACTTCAACTCGGAACCCGTAAGCGAGGTTGATGCATTATCACCAGACCCCGTCGTAGTTAACTGACCTGCCGCCAGTGACTCTCCAATACCAACAGCTGTAGCCATCAAACCTTTCTTCGCTAGGTATTCATCTACATTCGTTATGTAGTGACCACTAATACAAGGCACACCATATTCGTCGGTGATGTAACCATAAGGATCTGCTGAAGAAGCCGTTTCTGAATGAATCGTGCCATCCATAAAGATGTACGTTAATGAATCTATAGAACCTCGACTGCACTTCATTGTGAAATCGCCTGTTGCCGTTCCGGAAACGACAATACTGTGCAAGTAAGGCATGTGATGCCCATTTGCGGCCAAATTTTCAGAGCCAAGTGTTAATGAATACCTGAACGGATCTACCACTGTCCCTGCCTGTGGCACACGCCCAATAATCGCAGTTACATTCGTTACCTCAGTAAATATTGAGTTTGGCGGTATGGTGTAAAAAGGTATTTGCGTTGGTTCTTCTTTGGCCGCCGATACAAGCTCCGCTTCAGTCTTCTGAGCATTCAATGCCTGACTTGGGAATGTAGTAACTGCATTACCGTTACTGTCATAAGTAACCTGCGCATCTGTAGGATCCAACCACACAAGACCGTCATCATTAGCAAACAATCCACCCTGCCCAGGCAATTTCAATGAAGCACCGTCCGACACTCCTTCACTGCCCGACGGCTTCAAGTTCGTACCTGGTAGCACTAACTTTGGAATTAAATCTCGATACGAAGGACCTGACGCCCGCTCCCCCTCACTCTCTTCGCGAGTTACTGCTGGCAACTGCGCTGGCAATGCTGATGACTCAGATAAGCCGTCAGAGACGCTTCCTACCTCAATCTCAACAACCTGAGCTCTAAGCAGTTCCATCTCTTTTTTCAAGGCATCCAACTCTGCTTTTGACGACCCATCACCAACCACTGAACCCTGCTGCTTTCCACTGACTTCTACACTAGTTTGAAGCTCTCTAAATTGACGCTCCAACTGCAGATATTGCTGCTCTTTTTGCCTATTCTCTGCAATCAAAGTCCTCAGCGTATCTGACGTCGAATCACTAATAGCACCAACACTGTCATTCACCCCAATGAATGACGGTTCCTGCACACCAGATTCCTTTGGTGAAGAATCTCCACCCAAAACCGAATATAAGATCAACCCACAACAAACGAGTGACCCAACAGACAAAACTACTTTTTGATTCATTTGGTATAAACCTCGTACTTGTGCAGTGGCTCTTTCGTTACCAAGTAGATCAAGGTAGTGTCATCCAACCCACCACGAGAACCAACCCAAGGATGCTGTGACGACACCGCCACCACATCGGGGTATACATCTGAATAGCGAATGTATTGCTTACTTGCCGTAGTATTCTTTGCCTTTATAGCTGTCAGGTAGTAGTTGACCGTGCGGTACTGCTTCAGAGGTGTTAACTCATACATACCAGCAGATACACCCATGAACATCAGAGATATATCCAACTCTCCCAATCCACTCATATCCGTTACCGATACACGCGGATCTAGCACCTTCAAACGAGTGGGAGCATAGCTATCCTGAGAGGCATAACGAACCAGATCCTGCACTGACACATCCGCAGACGCTAAGAATCTCTCCTGCTCGACAGCTGTCTGTTGCGCATACTGCATTTCAGAGATCACCTTCAGCGACTTTAATTTCTCGGCATCGCCCCGCTTAGAAGCAACTACATCTAGAAATACTTGCTCTCCGGTTGCTATGTACTGAACGATAATGCGTGACTTTGGAAACACAGATGAAGCATTTAGATAGAGAACACCTCCTGCCGATGTCACATGCAAATGCTCACGCAATGCAGACGGCAACCCAACCGACACGTCATCCCCAAAATAGACGAGTCGCTCTTCACCAACATGCAATTCCGTTACTATCGGACGCTTATCCCAGACGACAAATTCAGTGCCAGCCGTAACCAGACAAGAACCAAACGCTACTAGCGCAACAATCAAAAACCTTACTGAAGACATCAACCATTCTCCGCCAATAAACGTGGCTCATCTTTAAAGCCCACAACTTGCATACCTATCGCGTTGCGATTTGGAGTAGTTTCCACTCTCTCTACCAACAGAGAGTATCGAACCTTCGAATTTTTTACTCGAGTTCCCAAATACCACTCTTCATCCACCACATCGAGATAGACCACCCATGAATTCGCTGTGACCGGAACCACACGTTGCTCAGCCTCTGCCATTGTCCCAGGCACCAACGTCAATCGTCTTTGCCTATCCAGTGAGCCGTTTAGACGCTTTCTAGCGTATTCACTTCGCATAACAGATAGGAATGAACGGGAGAAATATTCACGATAAACCTGCGTATTACGCTCTGCATCTGCGTCACCAGACGTCATCCATGTATTGAATTCGATCCACAAGTACGCAGTGTTCGTAAAGACATTTGCCTTTCCTACCTCACCAACTTCCATCTCCGCCCCAAAAGATAAATCTGGTGGTATATAGACCGTGATTCGCTGTAGCGCTGTCACATTCGCATAGATAGACACACACAAGGTCAAGCAAACAAACAACAGAGCTACTCGCAGTGTTGTAATATGCTTTGCCACTTCATCCTTTGCTCGAACCATTGACGCAGGCAAAGCACCTGACTTCCCAGCGGCCTTACTTTTTTTATTTTCGCTCATTCAAAACATCCCACGCGGTGGTCTCGACAAAACCGAACTTAGCTTTCCAGCCGAGGACTCCCCTAATCTGCAACCTTCTTCTCAGGTCACTCCAAATCATGTAGGACGGCCTACCCTTTTTAAGAGTCTCCGCCCTAGCCGCCGCTAACACCCCAAAGACAACCCCAAGAGCCATCGCAGCTATGACGCCAAATATTGATTTACCTAAAATCAACGAAGACAATGGTGACAAAGGAATTACAAATGCCACCGACGCCCCACAAATGGTCGCAATGAACTCAAAGTTAGTGAAACCGAGAAATGCGTTGGGCACAAAATCCAACTGATCGATCACGACATTGACAGTACCTTCGTCTTTAGCCATACTTATGAACCACCTAACGTTGAACTACCTGCGTTAATCAATACGAACACAACTGTCATAACTATGCCGCCAACTGCAGCGATCGTGGCCACATCTCCCAATTCCTTCTTACCTTTGTTGTACTGCCAGAACGCCGATAGAACGGCAAAAATGACAACCAGAAAAATCGCACCACCAATCACAGTCGTACCTGTTGTGTACGAATCTTTGAAAATCTTACTGAACACGCCCAAGTAATCGTGATCTGGTGTCGTATAGTCAGGATTCACGTTTCCAATAGGGTTAGCACTCACCAAAGACGGAGCCATCGTCGCCATAACTCCCAACTTCAGGAACAACTTTTGCATGCTTTCTTTCATATCTTTAACTCTCTATATGTTGTTTTACTCATAAGACGAATATGCTTACTAGCTACCGATATGAGCACTCCAACAACACACCAAGTTAGTTACGTTTCTTTTTTGCTTTCCCTCTAAACGACAAAAAGCCCAAGCGCAGCGAGAAACTGCACTTGGGCTTTCTATAATTAATTTTTCTACATAGCCGAACGCATCGTCATTACCAATAACATGATCGAACCAATCAAGAGCAACAACAAAAGCACACTACACGCCATTACCAAAATCTTTGACGTCTTGCCAAACGCTGTAATCTGGCGGGACAACATGCCTGTATGATTCTCCGCCGCTCTAAATAGACGCTCATCATTACCTCCACCAAGCGAACCGGTAATTCTCAGTCTGTTCAACTGCCTAACATGGAGCAATTGAACGTCTAACAAACTACCAATAGACGCCGACCGAGACTCTTCCATCCTCTCTTTGATCTGACCAACTTTCCATTTTTGATAGCGACTTGCTCCACTCTCACAGAACCGCAACGCATCCGCCATAGACTCACCATTTCGCAGCAACGTTGACATTGTGAACATGATTTGAGACGCAATAACATAACGATATTGTGCAAAGAACGGCATTTTATCCAAAAGCTCTCTAATTCCACCGGTACCATTTCGACAGAATGTAATAAACAAAACAGGAGTCGCTATCGCTATCCCCATATACATTAGCCAATTCTCTGCCACATCACTAACAAACAAGTAATAGTTACGGCTAAACCCTGGCCACATATTCATTGGCACCATGTCTTCCAGAGTAGGGAAAATATTGGCCGCCAATGCGATTACTACGCCGAAGATCAGTAAAAACAGCGCTATCGGAGGACCTAAACTCGAAGCAATCAACCCCGCCACACCACCTGTATTCTGAATCGCAGTAACGGCGTTCTTACACCCTCCCGCAAGATCTTCCGCTCGCTCACCTGCTAGCAAAGTCTGAACCACAATGTCAGATACATAACCTTCAAAAGCGTACGCGACCGACTTACCGTTGCCGACCTGATCCAGTAAGCGTTGACCAATATCTTTCTCTGCACCCGCACCGAACGCCACCAAGTCATTAGCAACATCTACTATCGAAGTACCTTCTTTTAACAAGTCCTCAATGTCAGCCAATAAATCTATCTTTTGGCCCGATGACATCATCAGCTTAGCAATTAAACTCATACCTTCACCTACGTCACAAACCAAAGAATCATCATGCACAGAGTCATACAACGGATAAACAAAGTTCCTGCATCAACAAGATCTATCTGACCCTTAACGATAAATGCCAGATACAAACCCGTCATTACCCATCCCATAAACACTAGGACTACTGCTACAACAAACGAAGCTATAGACGTTGAAAGAAAATTAAACGTCCCAGGCCATATGTGATCCCACGCTTGCTGCGCTGAGACTCCACCTGGAGACACAACAATCTCTGCCGACACTAGACCTGGCAGCAACAAAAGCAGACCTGACCACCACCACTTACTTAGAACCATCACCCGCCCCTCGACTAAAGTCTCTTTGTGGAGTTTCCAAGTAATGCTTTATTTTGGCCGATATCAATTCCACATCACCACGCAGAGCTTCATAGTCCATCTGCAAACGCGCCGAAGTGTCTGCAGACGCTTCAGCCTGAACCAACAATGTCTCATTCATCCGATCAAGTTGACTCACGTAGCGCTCTAGTAACGCCCTTTCTTCCCAAACCCCAGCGCTAACTACTGCCGGTAGCACCAATGCAACCGCCGTAGCCAAACTTAACATCCCAAACTTAGAACCTTTCTTTCTCACAACAAATTACTCCACAAGTTTTATGCTCGTGGATACGTGATTCACCAAGCGTAATAACTGCTGTCAGCGTATTTTTCTGGCTCTACTTGATTTTGCGAGACACCTCGAAGTTATCCTTCTTCCCCTGCTTAACCTTTTCCGCCACAGATACCATCAACCGCTACCCTCTCTCCCAACTATATGAATCACTATGAATCTGAAAAATTTGAAAACCGAGCACTACTTTCTGATCTTCTGGTTAAAAATAGCCATGCTCTTTTGTGTTGCCCTCATATTTCCGTTCATCCACTCACTGGTGATAGCGTTCCTACTCTCTCTTGTTGCTCAACCTCTACACGGCAAGCTCACCAAGAAATTCGGCACGAACATGAGCGCACTCGTAATATGCATCGCCACAACACTCTTAATATGGACGCCTCTAGTTTTCACCTCTCTAATCATCTCCAAACAGGCATTCACCACATCACACGACATCTATCAGTGGACGGTTAGCAGCGGACTCCAGAACGTAATTTCGGCAGATTGGTCTCAAACACATCTCGAGTGGCTGAACGAGTACGTACTGCTCGAACCGCTTACCATCCAAGACATAAATCAACACATCCTCACATACAGCGCCTCTATCAGCAGTAAAGCTCTTCAGTACGGCGGAACTTTACTCGCCAACCTTACCAATGCCGTCATAGCATTTCTGATCATGATTTTCGTTTTGTTCTTCTTCTTGAGAGATCACGAGCGCATCATCACCAACATCAAAACACTCGTAGTATTACCCGAAGGCCAACAACAACTGCTGCTAACCCAAACGAAACACGTTTCCAGAACCATTATTTTTGGCACATTGGCCACAGCACTACTTCAAGGATTCGCCGGCGGAGTTGGAATGTATGCGGTTGGATTTCAAGGCCTGCTTTGGGGTGCAATCATAAGTGTCGCATCGCTCATTCCAATCCTTGGAACATCCATTGTATTAATCCCTGCAATCCTGTTCTTATTACTGACACAGGATTACTCAGGAGCACTTTTGTTAACCGTTTGGTCTGTAGGGGTGGTAGGCGCGATCGACAACCTAGTGAGACCACTTCTTATGCGTGGCGCGGGACACATGAACACTATGATGGTTCTATTGTCCATTCTAGGTGGCGTACATATCTTTGGGCTTATAGGCCTAGTCTACGGACCTCTTCTATTTACACTCGCCATCGTGCTATTTCGACTCTATGCGATAGAAGTAGCACCTAGACTGACTTCTAACTCACTTTCCTAAACAAAAACCGGTGAATCGCCAATAGCCATTCACCGGTTTCACTTACTAGAACATCACCTAAAAGGTATCTGCGTAGATATCCTGCTCTTCGACTGGGATCAGGTTGTCTACCTTAGCCTCAACCGCCATAACATCCGTCCAGCCATTTTCAATCTTGTGGATAGCGTGCTCACGAACCGAAGCCCAACCTATAGAAGATATGTATTCTATCAAACCCGTCAAATCCATCTCTCGGATGAACGCGCGCGATTTATCATTCACTAGCACCAATTCAAACAAAGCAGTTCGGCCTTTATAACCCGTACCATCACAGATAGAACACCCTTCAGGGTTGGCGTACACAATCTTAGATGTATTGAGATCTAGGCTTTCCACTTTAGCAACTGCCTGCTTCAACACCTCTGGCACATCGCCAAGCGCCATCACTTCCGAGTGCTTCAACGCACACTGACACGTTCGCTTCACCAATCGCTGATGCGCAAGAGCCCTTAACACACCAGGCGCTCCTAACTGGAACGGAGATACATCCATCTGCATGACCAAGGTACTAATGGCAGACACAGCATTGTTCGTATGAATTGTACCTAGAACAAAGTTACCTACTTCACTCATTCGCATAAATTCTTTCGCCGCATCAGCATCCCTTACCTCACCAAACAGCACACAGTCGGTATCATTCCTGAGCAGGGCCTTCGCTAACTGAGTGAAACCCTTTGGTTTCAATCCGTCCTTATCCGTCACACTTTCATCCACTCGTGTTTGGACTGCATTGGGCTTAACCATTACGTTCTCAGGTGGATCTTCTAACGTATGAATAAAGCGATTATCTGGGATGCAATACTCTAGAATTGAGTTAATGGTCGAAGTTTTACCTGACCCCGTCTCACCCGTAACAAGCATCGACCCTTGAGCATTCTTAGCTAACGATTCAACAGCTCTTATTTGCCCTGGCGCCAAACCTAACTGATCTAATGTAGGAATCGAACCGGCACCCGCTTCAACACAACGCATTGTCACTTTGGAGCCTTTTGTTACCGGAAGCTGACTAAGACGCCAACTCGTTAACTTCGTCCTTGTAGTGGTGCGCCCATTCACTATCACGGTTTCTTCTAATTCAATCTCAAACGTAACATCAGCACGCCCTACGATTGAATAGTTTCGCCCTTGACCAAGGTTCATCACCGCGTAAGTAATAACCTCCTCACCATACTCTGCTGTCTGCTCACTAACGGGTACAAAATCACCGAAAATACGATAACCAATCTCCGTCCTCTGACCTAGAACATTAACTATGTGAATATCTGACGCTTCACGCTCAATTGCATTTTCTAGCAAACGCTGCAGCTTCTTAGAAGCCTCAGTTTCATTAATTCGATTTGATGCTGAACGATTGGACGCTAACTCCATCTTCAGTTGCTTAATACGCTCATCTATCGATTGCTTATCGAGCACCTTGATCTCTGGATACTGACCATAATACTTACCGCCAAACAACGACGCATCATTTCGGAGCAACTCAGCTAAGTCATGAACACCATCATGCTCCATGTCATACGTGCAGACTTCACCGTGCTCACCAATATAAGCAACACCATACTCTATCGTTCTATCTATGATTGTTCGATTGCTAATGTAATCAAGCATGTATCTTTCCGCCCTTAGTAATGCATAGGGGGCATGTAACCCGATTCAATATGTGTAGACGACGTAGCATCCTTTGATTCTTGTGGCGTGTAACCAACAAAAATCTTACGTGAATGCTCAGTATCAATATGCTCAAACTCAATGTATGTGCTACTAATATCTTTCACCAACACACCACCAAACGTCATCCCTTCTTCCGCTTGAATTCGCCTTTCACCAAGCTGAATCCACCCAACACTAGCACCATTACGCGATGTGACCGAAGTTACCTTTAAGTGCGCGAACAAAGACTCGATCTCTTCAGTAGTTAACTTATCGTCCTTCTGCCCTTGCTTTGGCTCTTGCTTAACATCGACAACAGACGGAGCAGCTGGTATCGCTTGGACTGGATGCTGTGGTGGCATCATCCCAGACTCAACACCAGGGTTACGCGGGGAATTGAACACTAGACCACCCAACTCGGCCGGCAATACCTTACGTTGACTTGAACCGGTCAACTCTCTTAACTCGTTCGACAGTTTCGCCTGATTGATTTTCGCTTCTAGCAATCGAGACTCTTGACTCAAAGAGAGCAATTCAGCATCAGATGCAGACAACTCAGGTAAACCTACAAATTGCATTACCGCTGGCGGCTCAACTTCTTTCTCAACCTCAACGGTATGAACCAGCACTCGCCCACTATCCTCTGTATTCTGCACAGCAAGTCCCGCTCTCTGAGCGCGAGGATCAACACTTCCATCGAACAACGTGTCGTAGGCTAAATACCCAAGCACAGATACCATTACCCCAAGCACCGCGGCTTGATTCTTTTGTTTTTTATCCATTTTTCTATTTAACCCCGTAAATTACGAATTCGATTTCGGCTGAGACTCGACTATCGGCACGCTCTGTCATATTCACTGAGCGCAATACAATCGGCATACCATCAAAAATTTTCACACCACTGATGAGCGTATATGCAGGTACATCAACGAAAGACACCATGAAACTCTGCTCACTGTACGAACCTTTAGATACCTCCGAGTTCGACATAACACTGGCACCAAGCGCGACAAAAACATCAATTACAGAATTTCTTAACTCATTGATCGCTACAATATTTGTCGTCCAATCCTGCTTGAGCGAGGGACTGCTATGAACCTCACGCGCATACCCTGCGCTCTGACCATTTACGCTCAAATCACTAGGGCGCACTTGCGCATACCTGAAATGCTCAAGCTCAGAAACCGACCCCCCAGCATTCACAATTCCCGCAGAAACCAACCCCCGAGAATAAGTCACTCCCTCATAGCGCCATCCATCAGGAAGACCCGAGAGCATCGTAATCGCCTCCACCGAAGGAACGACACCATGACTCAGTACAACACCCTCAGATATGACATTCTTATACCCTTCATACTTGTCAACGTAGACAATCTTTTCTTGGCGAATTATCTGTTGCTCTACCTTTGTGACTTCCTGCCAAATGTACCCAAAACACGCTAAGACAACCCCCACACCGGCAGCTGACAGAATTCGCTTCTGCTGGACTTTCACTTCATGCATAAAACCAGACAATGCATAAGCGTTCTTATCTATCTCTCTTGGAGACGACAGTAAGCGCACCTTCACATCACCCGTATCCACACCAGCGAATGAGAACACTTCACCTATCGTTATTGGGCTTTCTCCCTCAACAACCGGCTTTAAGGAAATACAGACCCAATTCTTGTGCAAGAAAACACACGGTTTACCATGCATATCTTCAGCGATAACAGTGAACGAGCCATCACCAACAACGGACTCACCAAACTGATCTCTAACTAAATCAATAACCAGTTCCACTCCAACTAAACCAGGAGATTCACTCGCATATCTAACAACCTGATCATCGCGAAACAGCGCCAACTCATACTTCAATTTATGAGTAGCCCTTAGCTTCTTCAGGAGAGTTTTCTCTTGACCACCACTCGTGACGGCCACTGCCTGTATAACTATTCCCGTTTCAACTTTCATCAAGAACTCCCGCTACTAATGCGTAACCATTTCACGGCGAGGAGTCACCAACACCAACGTATCAATCACCTTTTTAGATGACGCCTTACCCGTTGTTGTCTCAGCGAATTTCGCCTCAGAAGTAGTCACACTCTCTTGACGCATATGAGTGACAACAATAGTTTCATTGAACTTGTACTTACCCGATGTATTGAAGCGCGCTTGACGAACCTGCGGAGATTTAATGGTCACACTTTCGATAGCAACCTCATCAAAACGCAGGAACTTACTCAGGACACCCGTCAAACGCAGGTAAATGTCATCTTCTTTGATGGTCACGTTCGCTAGCATCTTCACACCATCGCGAACTATGCTCTTAGAGATACTGGTTGTCGGATAGGCCGCACTGTCTGACGCATAAGTCACCTCAGTTTCACTGATGTACTCCTGACTCTCTGACATATCGATTTCTTGGACTTGATAGTTTGAAGCCTTCACTCTTTGAGTCGTTCTGACCGAGACCTGTCCCGACTTACTTAGGTAACGAATCAGCGCACTCGTACCTGCCGAACCACCTTTAGAAGAGCCAAGATTCAACCCCTCACCATACAGCGACGTTCCTAAATTCGGTGCGAGTGCCGTAATCCCACCAACGAAACCACCTGTATTAAGAACAGCTTCAAGTTCTGCTCCGATTTCACTTGAACCATCTGATACGTATTCGACTACCGCAATTTCAAGAATCGCTTCGCGCTCGAGTTCCACAACACTTTCTGCAATGTATTTCTCAATCTGAGCCATCAATCTTGGGTTGGTTTTCACGACAATAGAATTCAACAAAGGTGCAATCTCAACCGAACCTTCTTCTATCGCCTGACCATCACTAGAGCGCCCAACAAGCAACGCTTCCACACCCGTGCGGATATGCTCAATCGCACTGTAGTTGTCTGCACCAATCGATGAGTACTGACCATCTCCGGAACCTGTTGTAGACACATTGCCACTTAACATGGCATCCCCACCACCGGACGAACCTGCGCCACTTGAGCCCAACTGATAGCTCATTGTCCCTGCTACTGCAGGTATAAAGAAGGTCCTAATAACCTCGTTATCAACAGTTACAAGCTCCCCTGTATAATCAATACCGTAGTTCGAGGACACCGATAGAATGTTTAACGCCTCTTTTGCTGTACCCTCGAAATAGATAGACACTGGCGTCGTTGGATCGACACCATGGCCATAGCGAATACGGATATCATCACCAAGCACATCCCTTAACACCAAGTTCAATGGAAACTGCTCCGCAATCAAATCTACAGATTCCGACAGCCATTCAGGTTCAGACTTTTCAATAAGCTTTGCCGTTAACATCGGAGGACGGTCCATCGTGAATACCTTCGAGTATTCAGTGGCTTCCACAACCTCCAAAACTTCTACACCACTCAGTCGCGCATGTTCATTTACTTCATCGTAGGTTTTAAGCGCACCACACCCAGACACAGCAGCGGCAATTGCGCTAACTAAAAATAACTTCTTAATCATTAACGCACTTCCTCTAGAACGTAGATTTCACGCACTGACGGAACGACAGCACCTCTTAGTGTTGAAAAACCCGATAGCATCTGCTCAAGCGCACGCTTAACATTTCCCTGCTCTGTCACAACCGGATAACCAAATGGCACTTGGTATTGACGCGCCAAGTACATATCTTCACTCGCCTTCCAACCGTAGTGCTCACCTAGACGCTCGAAGTTTTCAATCAAGGAGCCAGGCTCAACATGGAACATGGTCACCGGCAATTTTGATGAAGTCACAATTGCAGTCTGTGACTCAGCATCTAATTCAACACTGAAGTGCAACGATTCAACATCGCCCTGACTTAACTCTCCCTTGCGATGAACCACTAACTGCCCCTTCGCCTTATCAATCAGCGAATCAATCGCATCAGGCAGTGAGCTGGTTATTTGATATGTCGCATCTGCACGACCACGCAATACAGATACCTGCTTAAGATCAAGTAACTGACCAACAGTTAAGTAACCGTGGTCACCCAACCAACGGTGCAATGCCTCTGCATATGTCTCTGTTTCATAAATTGCGAAATCGTAGGTTTCATCAACCGCCATAATGTATGTGGCCGATTCCGCAATATATGAGGCATGTTTACCCTCTTTTAGTTGAGCGTTAAAATGCTTAAATTGCTGCTCACCCGACAACGCCTCAGATGGATGCTCCTCATGAACCACGTTTGGTTCTACAAGAGTTTCCTGCGGCAACACTTCGTCTTTGTCCACTTCAAGCACGCTTGGATTCACAGAGGCTAACTCAACCAACTCCAAGTGAGCTGGCTTATCAAGCCAAATGGACGACTCAAGGATCATCACCTTCTCATACTCGTTGACCTGCGAAGCACAACCACTAAGCACTGCAGAGCACGCAATCGCCAAGACCGCTGTTTTAGTTAATTTAAAATTCATTTGTTTCGCACCCTAATCACCTTGGATGATTCAATTGTTTGTATTGACACCGGATAACCCTCCGCAACAACACCCACTGACTCACCCATAAAACGACTAAGGACAGTCACGTAAGGTACGGTCACAGCATAATCAGTCGCCAGGTACTCCAATGTGTACCCGTAGAAGTCAGCCATTCGTAGCAGGTTGGATTTGACTGATGTTGGCTCAACCTCAAACGTGACCAGTCGCTCAGTAGAATGGTATGGATGGATAATTAGGCGATTCGTGTCCTCCTCATGATGAGCAGATACAAGCAAGTCACTTTCAGTTTCTTGCAAAGACGTCCTAATCAGATTTTGAATAGCATGAAGAGAGTTTCGGCCTACTTCGTAATCCGACTCTGCAAATTGATAGTCCAGTAAATCCGCATATTTTTCTCGCGGTAGATACCAAACTAAAGAACTGTACCCAGCATGCTTAGACCACGCCGAGATGGTTTGATGAAGCGTGTAACCTTCGTAATAGTTATATTTCAACCACGACGCAGCTAGACGAGCCTTTCGTGCATCCTCTACATCCTTTCTTCCAGCTCTTGCCTGATCGAATAACGGAGTAAATACAGTCGACTGATTTACATTCGACAATTGCATTGAGTACGGATGAACGAAAACCGTATTAGTTTTCGAATCGTAAAACGGCAACAGCCCAGAACGATCAAAAAGCGCCAAGAACCCTGCTTGTGGATTCTCGTACTCCAAGTCGAACACCTGATGGCGTCGTTGTGTAAACTCATATGGGTTCAAAGAGTGATGCCACTCAACGAACTCCACACCCAACTTGTCTGCCAGCATATTTGCCGCCAACACAGTCAAAGCGCCTGATGACACCTCGAAGAATTCTTTCTCCACCTGCGGGTACAAATTTACAGCTAGCGGTACATCTGCGTGCTCTTCACTGGAAGCCTCCCCTTTGAAGACAGGGAATGACTCAAAATCGTACAGAGCAGTAGTCGAACAACCGGACAGCATCAGCGCCACTACCCCAGCCATTAATGTGATTCTCATTTTTTGGTTCCTACGGATTACATGCTGACCCTTAGTGCAGAACCAATGTACGTTTTACCTTGTCATGCTTCTTTTTTGGCCCTCACCACCTCGTATTCATACCCACTTTTGAAAACCAACTACTCACGAGCACATCACCTTTTCCTCTACAACGATCATTCACACTTTCAATTGGGCCCAAAAACTATGCGTCTTTATATCACCGAGAAAAAAGAAGTAGCGACGGCACTTGCTAGTGCGCTAGGTAATCAAGCAACAGCAAAAAATGGATACCTAGAAGCGGAGAATTACAGAATTACTTGGTGCAGTGGCCATCTGTTCGCCCTTCAGGATCCTGAGGACCATAATCCCGCTTATAAGCGGTGGTCTCTTGATGATCTCCCAATGACTTGGCCAGTAAAACTAAAGCCAATTCCGCGCACATCTAAGCAATTGAAAGTAGTGCAACAACTGATTAGTGAGGCATCAGAGATCGTGCATGCCGGTGACCCAGACGCTGCAGGGCAAGCTATAGTTGATAACGTCATTAACTCATGCTCACGCAAGCCTCCAGTCATCCTTCGCGCCCTTATTAACGACAACAACCCAGGCGCCATTCGAGCCGCAATCAACAATTTGCGACCAAATGAAGAATTCATAGGGCTCTACCTTGACGAAACAGCGAGATCAGTTGCGGACCAAAGATTGGGATACCAATTGACCCGCCTGTTAACGACACAAGCACAGAAACAGAATGCTGAAACATCCTTAAAGCTGAACGTTGGGCGCGTGCAGTCAGCCATACTTGGATTGTGCGTTCGTAGAATGCAAACTCGTGAAAGTCATAAGATTGAGTATTACTACACGTTAAAAATCGCAACAGATACACCTGCCGGCCCCCTCTTTGCAAAACTCAACCCCGCGGAAGAACTGGGCTTAGAGCTAGATCATGAAGGGCGTTTTTTCAATAAAGAAGAAATTGAAAGACTCGCAGAGAGCCTTGAAGGAGCAACCGTTTCAATCGAATCAATTGAACGTAAACGCGCCAAAGATAGCCCTACCCTGCCGTTCGACCTTCTCAGCTTGCAGATTGAAGCATCTCGACTCTATGGACTATCACCGGATGAGACCCTTGCTATTACTCAAACCCTTCGCGAGAAACTAGCCATCAGCTACAACCGTTGTGATACCAGATATCTAACCGACGAAAAGCACGCAGAAGCTCCGCAGGTCATTGCAAACCTTGCAACCATTCCTGCATATACCTCTGTTGCCAATATGGTAAACCCAAGCATTAAAAGCAGAGCATTTAACACTGCCAAGACCACGGCTCACCATGCCTTAGCCCCTACAGGAAACGTCTCGCAGTATGAAAAATTCTCGAGAAATGAGAAGGTTATTTATGCGCTGATCTGCCGTAACTATCTGATTCAGTTCATGAGTAAGAGAGAGCGTGAGATCACAACATACTCAATATTGGTACAAACCGAAGCTCAGCAGTTCTATACCTTTGAAGGAAAGTGCTCGCGAGTCATTGAGCTAGGTTGGGAAGTCTTATTCTCACGCGATCAGGACTCCGATGAAATCAAGGAATCCCAAGAGGAAGATAATAGCGACATTGATACAAACAGTCTCTACGCAGGACAGGCCATCGCCATCGATGACATTAATGTCGGAGCTCAACAAACCAAAGCACTACCCGTATATACCATAGAGACTCTGCTCAAAGATCTTCAGCACACCAGTAAGTACGTTACTGACCCAAAGATTAAGCAATACCTTTTGGACAAAGACTCGAACACAACAGAAACAGGCGGAATAGGCACTCCTGCCACCCGAAGTGACATCCTCAAGAAGCTTTTTGACAACGGTATTCTTTTAGCTGAAGGCAATAAAACTAAGAAAATAACCCCAACCGAAAACGGCTACCTACTCTATGACATGTTACCAACATCGATCACTAGCCCGAACACAACTGCGATCTGGGCACATCAGCAGAAACTGATCAGCGAACTAAAGCTTGAATGTGAAGATTTCTGGACGGAGTTAGATGAGTTCATCCGAAACGAAACCATGCGCATTAAAGAGCATGGATTGAACATTCCTAAGAAGTATCTGAAAGCACCAAGACCACAATCTCAGTGCCCACTATGCAGTGCGCAAATCCCACTTCTAAAAGGCAAATTCGGTAACTTCTTCAAGTGCGGCGATTGCAACAAAACATTCCCCGAACTGAACAAGAAACCCTTCCATAAGGCGTGCCCGGAATGCTCTCAAGACCTAAGAATCATTAAACCAAAGAAAGGGAAATCTTTTATCGGGTGTACCGGCTTCCCTGAATGCAAGCACACCGAGTGAGAAAAGGGGAAGCAATGAAACTATACAAATGCACCGAGTGCTCATGCCAGTTTGAAATCGACGGGAGTCCCTGCATCATCATGCCCGTCGTTGACTTTGAAGCCATGATTAATCAAAAACCAATCGTGGCCGAGTGCTCACCATTCACCGGCCCCTGGGTTTACCTTTGCCCTGACTGCACAGAAACCCAAGGACTTAATGACCTTTGAACTGAGTATGCTTGTCAACGATCGCCTGAGCCTCTTGGGCACTGACATTGAACCGGGCGAAAATGACTGGCCCACGAGATTTCACAAAACTAAATAGAAAATAAGAATCTGAGCGAACCGGAACAAGTCGCATCTTTGCCAGATTTACATATTTGTAGGTATCTATCTCATATTCCCCAACATAATCTACGATACCGCTCTCAACTTTCGAATCGACATAATAACTAGCCTTGCTATACAGCCACTCCCTAAACTGCTGATGATAAGTATGCGACGGAGCAACACGCGCTATTCCTTCTTCCGTACCACCAAATATAAAGTGATTTCGCACCTTGTCGTAAGAGCCATTGTAGAACCAGCCTTGACTCATGAAATGCATGTGCAGTTCTGCTTCGGTCTCAGTTGGGAACATTAGGATACTTTCCGGGAGATCGTATGTGTCTTCATATTCAAACTCCAAAATACCAACATCACCATTCAAGTCTTCATGTAACGTGTACGAAACTCGCGCCATACAACCACTCCTTAATAGAAAAATGAAAACCCTACACAATGTGTAGGGTTAAGTTTAGATCATTAACTCTGCAGCCATCTCCGAGGAGTTCAACACCCCAGAAGACATATCTACATCATCGTTAATATAAGACAGCACCTTCTTAAACAAAGGGACGCGATGGTCCATTTCCTCTGCTTTAGAATTCACTATTCGAGATATATAGAGAGCATAACTCCCACGTATCATCTCAGCATTCAAGCTATAAACAGTCTCAACGCAACTCTTAAACGAGAATGCATGATCCTGATTTACATCAGAGAACACCCAGCAAAGAACATCCTTAACCTCACCTAAAGGCCTTGGTCTGTTCCGCCCTGGCGTCAAGCGATGCTTAATCACTGACTCTGACTCCTTGAGCATCATCTCCTGAAACCCAAAGACGCTGCCGGCAGGTATATACGCTCCAGCCATAAACGAACTAGCAGACTCAACCGCTACCTCATCAAATGACTCTGGATCTAGCAAAATCGCCATGTAACTACTAACGACATGCAGATCAACCTTATGCAACCTTTTCACTCTCAAAGCCATATCAGCCTCCTAAAATTCTCACTCTAAGAAACCGAAAGACCCAACGAAGCAGACGCTGATTGTCTTTGTATTGCAGATAGTCCTGCATCAAAAGACTCAACCTGTTCCACCGTTGTCAACCAACCGATATGACAGTACCCTTTTGGAATACCACTATGGTAACTAACCAGGTCATATAAATGACCATACGATGCAAACCACGGCACAAAGCCACTGTCTAGAATCGTTTCCATACGTCTATGCAGTTGATTTCGGCGCTCACGCACCTCTTTACTAGCAGGTAAACTCTCTGGAATACCATTCATGTCACTGCGACCTAGCAAGCCGCACTCATCACAACGATAGTTCCAGTGATTTCTGTTAAGAGAGTACGTCCCACCACAAACACACTTGCATTTAAGACCCTCAAATACTTTAGGTTCTGTTTTTGCAATGTAGCTTTTGATGATCTCACCAACGTAATAGGCTAGAGAATAATCCGCAGATTCAGCGTTAAGTCCATTCTGAACGAGCACGACATCCTCCTCACTCAACTCATCAATGTTAGGCTTACCCAACATCCCAAAGTAACAATCGAGGTACTCAATAACGCGCGACCCGTTCGCTTCAAAGCGTGAAGTGGGCTCAGCATCCACTTGCGATTTAAACAGGTGTTTAACCTTTCTAAACATCCGCTTTCTACGCTTCTCACAAAACGTAACTGGTGTGCCTTGTTTTTCTTTTTGAGCCATAAGTGTTTCCTTCATTGCCTTTACGGCATTAGTAAGTCGGATATCCGACAATTTCACGACACGTGAAATTTCTTTATCTTGAAGCTAACGGCATTCCTCGCAACATAATCAACACTTCCTGTGTAGACAGTAACGTTAGCGATGACAACGCTCTTAGAACCAACGGCATCACACGAAATACAACCGTCTGTGGAAGATACACACTATGTACAACTCCCCCATCACTCCTTTTCCCGTTTGCTAGCCTTACGCCAAACGTCCCACTCTCCAAGTTACTCTCAAGGTACAAAATCTTCCCATGATGCGGACCAATCTCTATTTGCCCTTTAAATCGACCCAACAACCACTGCCCAAACTGTATTAACTCGTTCTCCGATAGAGCAAACACCACCTTACTACTCCACCGACCTTCCCTACCCGAAGCTCCCTCGGTAATATCCGCAAACTCCATAAACACCGTCTGTAAATGGGCTTTTTCGCCATTCATGCGTCGTAGCTTCTCAGTCTGCTTAGCATCTCGCAGAGCAAACAACACCGCCGATTTACTACAAAACCGAACCACCTCATTCTGATACAGCACCGCCCAACCTCCTCCCTGTTTCTCTTGAACCAAATTACCGAAGTAACACCAACATAATCAACTTTTTGAACGCAGATAAAAAAAGGGTGGCACCTAAACAGCACCACCCCAAATATCGATTAGAACGCTAGGTATTTCCCCTACCTAACCTCATCTTCTCTTCTTTTTCACTTTTTCTCTGCTGCGCCTCACCCGCCGCAAAACCTTTCTTAACTTGGGACGTACCCAACTGAGCACCAGCAATAGCATTTTCACCAATGGAGTTTGCTGCACTCGCCACTGATGCGAACCCACCAGCCGCCGCACTACCGACCGTTTGCATTATTGCCACCCACAGAGCTGGAGTACCAAGAATAAATATGTAGCCAATAATCTCATTACTGAAATATTTGCTCTCCACATCTGGTTGAGATCCGTATGACACCAAAATGGTCTGCAGATAGACCCCGACATTTAGCCAAAACGGCACCAAAGTAATCGTAAAATAGGTTAGAGCTAGCGAGAAAACGACCTTTGGCTTATACCCTGACAGCACGATAATCAATGCTCCCATAGCCAATATCACTGATTGAATTACACTGACCCCCAAAGGGATTAGGTACATAGCACCAGAGGATATGATTGACTGTTTAACCGCGAAGTAAGCGCCACCAACATTTAGAAGCCCAGATTTTAACGCCTGACCTGCCGAACCAATACCCGCAACCCTTTCCGCTGTCGTTATATCAGTAAGCGTATCAACACTCTTCTTTGTCCACGCAGATGCTTGTTGGCCTAACAGTTTACCTTCATCCGTCTGAAGCAAAGAGCTATCAGCAAGCGAGTTTACATAGCCCAACTGTGTCAGTTCTCTTCGAACATCCACATCAGTAACCTGCCCATAGAGATTAAAGAAATCTCTAAGGATCCTCTGCACATCAACAGTCGTAGTACCCATACCACCGCCAGTACCGTCATTACCAATACTAGCGCCAGCTTCAAACGACTCATCCAGACTCAGATAGATAGCATCATCCAACTCACCGGCCACCGTTGCACAGGACTGCAGACTTCCTGGAGTAGACTCACCAAGCCAGTTTTCAGGCACCGTCATATACATTTCAGACACAGCACCATTTTGAAGTGCATTCTGATAGATCATTCTCATCTGTGGTGAATTGAAGCCAAAGTATTGCTTCTGTGCCATTAGCGTTAACGAGTTATCGTCCGGCCTTGGCACTGAACCCATAGAGTTAGTTGATTGAGCTCGTTCTAAAGCCTTCACAGCAGGCACATAACACGTTTCATGGAATGTAGCGGCTTGCGCTCGTACAGTTCTATTTCCTGGAACAGCCAAATCAACCAGCCTCGACAGGTAACTTAAGTCTGCGCCTTGCGAACATGGGATTTGAGAAATCAGCGCGCCGTTCAGAGCTTGGCTAATGTTATTCACCAATCCAAACATTAGGCTTGTGTTGTGGTTACCGAATATAGTCAGATCGGTTGCAGGACGAACATCCTCAACCGTTCTTGCCCCTTGCATAACTGAGTTATCTACAGCGCACGAATACTTCTTGAACTCATAGCTTGGTGCGGATGACAAAGGCATCACGCACAACCACAGAATAAAGAACACTGACAGCAATCGAACCTCAATATTCCTTAGAGCCAAAGACGCGGGACTACCCTCATCCAAACCTTGCGCTCGAGACGACATACTTTCAGCAATAATGATGAATATAATCGGCACCAGATACAGGTTTGTCTGAGCCAGTAGCTCATAGGCATTAGCACCTAACGTCATTCCAAATGGAATCAAATACAAAGCAGAAGCTTCACTAATAATCATTCTATGTTACCTCTACTCTCTAATTTTTCTTGAACGCTTTAGCAGCGACGTCTAGGCCTTTCTTGCCCATATTGAAGGCTTCTCGACCTGCACCTAGTACATGCTCACCCAACAAGGCATTCAAGAACCCACCTAAGTTCATCCCGATCATCATGCAGAAACCGGCCCAAACGAACATAATTACTATCGATGTCATCGCCCCCATATACTGGAAAACCAAACCATGCGCATCATAGGTGGTGCCGGACATACCGTAGACACTATCCCCTATCGCTTGGAGGGTAGAACCCATCGCATACCCAATATTTAAGATGTATGGCGCGGTTGCTGCGAAGAACAAGATTGCACATGTATTCAAAAGAACACTCATTTTGTAACCAGAGACGACCAGCATGAGAGGCGAGGCTACAACGACCACAGCGGACAGCATGACCAAAGCAACAGGAACCATTGCAAAGAATGACTCTTCCAACAAAGTAGCCTTCAATCCCGCCAGGGCAGCACCAAGGGTCACCACGAATTCTTTGAGGAAATGATGATCGTAGACAGGAAGAAGCTCTTCACTGACGTGGTCACCCATTTGAGTGGGCTTTAAGCGCTCTAGTGATACATCCAGGGCCGTTTCTTTAGGATTAATAACGAATAGCTCTGAGACGGTCTTTAAGAATTTCTCTTTGAATTCCCCTGACACCGTGGAGTGATTCAACAATATACTTTCCGACAGGTAATCTTTAGTTTCCGTTGGGGTCACGTAGTACCCCGTACGATCTGGATAGGCGGAGCGATAGTTATGAACCAGTTTGTATTCACGCTCCAATTCTGAGGAAAACATATCGTGCATGATACTGCGGTAGTAATTTGACCCTGCATCACAGAAGACGCGATGCTCATTCACCAAGCGATCGTCAGCGTGTCTAGCAATATAGAAATCTGTTGTCGGCCCTGTGTATGCGTCACGATGTACTGAGAATGTCAGCGGTTCATACCTTCGACCGTCGTTAGTAAACGTACCTGTATAGACACGTTTCATTGCTTGCCCAAAGAACAAACCAGCCTTTACATCAGTTGGGTCATAGCTTGCGAATACGCGATCCTGATCAACTGCATTTGCCAATCTCCTCCTTGCATTGAAATAACATTTCTCAGCAAAGACCTTGAGTTCTGGCGTATGGTGATTGTCTGGCATACGGATCGCTTCCATTACTTTGGTAGACTCTATCCTTGATGACGCCCCACAAGGCATCATCCCTGACAGTGAACCACCAATAGCCTGACTTAGATTATTCACTAACGCATAACCCACAGGGAGTTTCACTGTCGGGTTACTTACCGAACGCTCGATTGGATTATCAGGAGTTGCAAAGGAAGAGATCTCTGGCCCACAAGCAAAACCCGCCAAGCGGGTTCCTTGCGAGCTCGTAACAGGAATCATGAACAAGAAGATCACCAGGAAGAACCACAATAGTGTCTTCTCTATTTTCTTCATCGCATAGAGTTGGGCAACACCCTCATCTGCACCCATGGTGCGCGATTTCATTGACTCAACGATTATCACGTAGATGACAGGAAGTAACCAAAGGTTAAGCTTGGCTATTAAGTCGAAGACTGCCGCCGCCAGCGTCATTGCCGTTGGCAAAATCACTAGCGCTGTCGGATCTGAAACTACCACCATAAGTTATTTACCTAGAAGTGAAACAGACTTAGGACCTAGCACATCCAATAGCATTCTCGAATACTTGAATGGCGAATAACCTCGACCTTGAGCATTCTCAATCAGGCGCGTTCGCTCATAATCCAAAATATCGATAAAGTATTGAATTTTCTCGCTCATGTGACCGCCATCAGGCTGAGACGCGTCATGTAACTGGGTAACCATTAGCGACTGCCTAATCAGACCCATCTGAGCGATAGTTCTGTGATAAGAAACGTCATACGCTAGACCAGACATATACAGCTCCTGCATGTCCTTATCAGACTCAAGAGACTTCAATGCCTCAAAATACTCATAGGTAACATCAATCACCCCAACAGCACTCACTGACTTATACTGCTCATCAGTCAACTGACTTGGCGCTCGGTGATAGAGTTGCATTAGCGTTTCAAACACCACCTTGTGATGCATTTTTAGGTACTCTTCTGAGCCCACACCCATTTCATTGAAGTTCTCACAACCATCACAGATTTTCAGATACTGCTCACCCAAGATAACTCGCGCCGCATGCATCGTTTCCTTGCCGTCTCTGTTTAACCACTTTTCTAAATCTGTTTGGTTTGGCACATCCCCCTCAGCTGAGACTTCTTCTGGGGTCATTCGCTTACACCTAGGAACGCTAATGCCACGCATTAGACACTGACCAATCCTCATAGAATCTGAAACTACGATAATATCGTCTGTGCTCTCTCCACCAGCCTTACCACCAAACCAGTTAATACCAAGCTTACCCGCCTGTTCCCTGCCTTCTCGCAAGATATCTTCAACCGACTTCGAATAACCGCGTGGAGCGGTATTGCTATAACATTCATCTGAATCAATCTGACCATCTGAATCTGGCACACAGGTCGAATTCGATATGAATCGCTCAAAACGTTCCTGTCTCGCCCACTCATTCACATCATTAGGGTAAGAGTCGGTAATCGCATTACCAATCGCCTCACAAGACGCGATACCGGAGAGATAGTCTTCCATACCCAAATCCATGCCATTCTTTAAAAGGCCCATCAAATGGGGATTACTTTTCTCTAGATAGAGCGCCACCAGATAAGCAGGCAAATCACTAGCCAATCCGGATATTGCAGCTTGAGCGTTATCCCACATTCGCTTAAAGGTTCCGTCAGTGAACGCATTGGTAATCGTAAATTTCGGATCACCATTACAGCGATCCAAACCACTAACTCTGCCGCCAATAATCGTAAAGGACGCCCTATCTGGCGTGTACACATAATCGCTACCGCTAGTCTGTGTAGCCGCGGTAAACTCTAGCTGTAACTGAGCTCGTTCGGCCGCCGACAATATCGTGGCATTGGCTGCAGTTGATACCGCACCTATCCCACTTAACAAGGCAACCAAAACTAATTTCTTCTTAACTTTAAACACATCGACACCGCTATAAATAAGTCCAATTACCCCAAATAGCGAAACCAGTGCCTTATCAACGCCAGTGTTGTGTTTTTCTTCCGGGCAAGAAAAAAGGCCAGCGAAATGCTGACCTTTTTATAAGTTTGATAGACAACTCTTAAGCCGCCTTATCACCTTGCTTCTTTTTGGGGCAGTTCTGATTCCAGTATTTCACCAGATTCTTTGTGCCTGTTGATGTAAGGAAATCTAACACCATATTTATCTCCTAAATGCCTGACTGAATAAGATTAACTACCTGTGACCACAGATATCCGAATATCGGCAATACAGCGTTCACTGAATTACCCACCGTTGCATTCACGTCATGACCACTTAGGTACGACACGAGTGCAATTATCCCCAACAGCATCATGAGACCTCGAAACAAATCACTTAACATAAATAGTCCTTATGGCCGGTTAAGGCTCAAGTCTAGGGGTGGCTTGGTATTATCCTCACACACCCCAAAATGGATTTTCAACTTTTTGAACGCTAACCTTCAGCGTAAGTCTCGGCAGCTAGCACCAAGAACTCTTGCTGTGATAAAGCGCACCCCTCAGCAATGAGAGCTAAGCGTAATTTAGTATCAAAAGACGCACGACTCAGATCACTCTTCACTAGTTTCCTAGCGATTCGTAATGCTTTCTGATTTCGCGGCTCCTTCAACTGAATGTACTTGCCCAACGGTCCTACTCGACCTACACCAGATGCACAGTATTTATCCGGCTTTCGCTTAGTCACGAACGACGGTAAATCGTCTTTGACCTCAACTTCGAATTGATAGCCAAACACATTCTGTGCAACCTTACGTAAGGTCTCAACGTCTGCAACGTCCAGTTGATCAATAAGCTCTCCCACCAACTGAGTTCTACTCAGCCTTGCTTGATACTCATTCATACACCCCCCTACAGGCGACAAGGCATAACCAAGGCAATATAGGTCTTATCGTCATTACAACGAACCGTCATTGCAGAGTTTCCGCAGAGCACACCCAAAGACACGCTCTCTGAACTGGTTACCGCTAGAGCCAACATTAACTGATGTAGGGCAATGCCCACCTCCAGATTCGCGCCATTTTGATTCTCAAGTGCCATTTCAGCAACCGACTCAAAGGACTGATCTGTCCCTCGGAGATCGCCGTGATAGCTAGGTTCCAATCTGAGCTTATCACTCTCAACCGAAACTTTAGCGATCGGGCTTGAGCGCCCAAGCAATTTGCAAGAACCTAGCAACTCCGCTCGGTCGACCGTGACCACATTATGGTCTCTGGTCTTCCCGATTATCGGATTCGCTGGCACCAACTGCTCACCAATCAGCTTCAAAGATACAGTTAAGCCGTAAGGGCTTCGCAGAACCAATTTGGTCATACTGAACTGAATCTCAACAATCTCATCTGTTACATAAGAATTGAGAAGCTGCGACAGCAACTGCGCGGTACCTGCAACGATAACGCACCCTGAAGTTTCACCTTCAAAATGCTCCACTGCTATTGAACGATAAATGAGTATATGGGTATCCGAACCCACCATGCTCAAACGCCCTGCTTCCATCCAGAGGTTCACACCTCTCAGACTCGGCATTTTGGTAGTGCCCGAAGCACACGCAGGAGCGATAGCGGTAAGTGACGCAATCAGATCCTTGCGATTCACTCTAATCGTTGAATCCGGCTCATTCAAAAAGGTTTTCTCACTAGGCATTGTCTGCGCTGGTGAGGTCATAGTGACTGTTTTTTTCTTGAATCTACCAGTCACCTTTACAGTGTCAGCATCATCAACTGCGTACGTCATATTTACATCGATTGACTCGTTATAAATATTACAAGAATCCACAAAGCCTCTAAACTTAGGGATCACCACGCAGAACGAAAAATTCAATACCTCTTTACTGTCAACAGCAAAGAAATCAGAGAAGATCGTTCCATGAGGACCGATGCACTCCAATTGTGCTGCACCATCACTGATGTGGCACTGAATCACATCGTACATCTTCGAATCTGAACCCTTAGACTTAGCGATGTTACTTACTTGATTGAACGCGACACGTAGGTCGTTGTTATTCCATTTAAACTTGTGTGTTGTTTTCATACCTTTCTCCAAACTTTTTATTGCTAAAAAAATCCAAATGCCAACATGGCCCGGCGTTAATTGGTCGCCGTCTTCTTCTAGCGGAGCTAGAAAAAAGGTATTCATCTCGAACAGCCCCTAAAGACTGTTTGAGATGAACACCCAAGCTACTGCTTGAATGTTCATTTTGTTAATCATCTACCTAGGATTAGAAGAATTTTTGAAAACCAAATTCCGTGTCACGCGCCTTCTCTGGAGCAGGCTTTTGCTTAACCGCTACAGGTTCAACTGCGACACTTGTCTCTTGCACCCCTCCAAACATGGAATACTCTGGCACCGCAACACGAGCCTGATGTGAATCTGGATTTCCTACAAAACCCGAATCAACACTCGACTCCGTCATATCAACCCCCATAAATTCCGAGGGTGCAGACACTTCAGTTGCCACTTCCAGTCCGAACGTCGCCTCTAGATTTGACTGCGAAGCCTCCTCTTGATCGGTTACGCCCAAGGCATCAGCAAAGATATCCTCCTCTCGAATTCCTCGCTCCAACTGTTTAATCTTCTTCGCATGACGAAGTTGATTGAACAACTGAGCAATAAGGGCATCTTCTTTCGGATAACTATTAGCTCTGATGAACGTCGCTGGTAACTGGTCAATAACCGCATTGATGTTGTTTACCATCGTCCCCATCTGGGCATGACACAACGACATCGATGAGCACCAATCACGCAGCTTAATCAGCGTTGCTCTTGTGTGGGCATTCAATCGAATAACACCACCACCAGAATCTAACCATCGGTTCTCTATATCCATTACTCGAGAACGCAAGTCCTCAAAAATGGTATTCACCGCCGACAACTGCATATCTGCTGGACGCTCCCAATGAAAGTAGATTTGTCGCTCCACGTACTCTAATGAGAAACGCTGCTCACGGATCACTTTACCCATACCTGGATGCAGATCTTCCGCTTCACGAGCAAAATCCTCAATCAATCCGTCGTAGCTTTGTATGATGTACTGCTTCACCTTATGGAGTTCCGCTTGAAACCCCTCCATGCGAGCCGTTACATCACGAGCCTTATCAACCGGAAAGACGTAGAAGTCCCCAATCTTAGTGCCCACCGACTCTAGGAACGCTCGAGTATTATCAAATACCTTGCGAACCCGAGCGGGTATCTTTGGATCGATCATTTTCTTACGACCCAAAGTGCCAATTCTGGCTGCCACATCGGCCTCCAAACCCAACTCCTCAAAGTCCCATTTACGAGTAAACGTTACCTTTGAACAATTGAATCTAATCACCGTGAAACCTTCAGGAACAAAACTTCCTACCCAATGGTCCTCGATGTTGGTCTGATCAACTTGTTTGTTCATAATCTCTATAACTCCTAATTCTCTTTACGAGGTTTGGTTTGTAGCACCCGCCGTAACGGGTGCCATGGTCTTTACATGATTGATTTAAGATCTGACTTCAGTTGGAACAGTTGAACAATTTCTTCCTGCTCCTCTATCGGCAAACCATTAATGAACGCTCGACGCAACGCTTGCAGCATTTCGTGTTCATCATTATCCACCCTGTTTAAATCAAAGCGCCTTGCTAGCATGAGTTCATCGATCCACCCGAAGACGGCTCGTATTGACATCGTTGAAAAGAATGAGTCATCGTTCTCCGCCTTGTTTTCACGGATCCCTTCCGCCACTTTAATCATGACGTTCACTCTGCTTCTCACCAGCTCATCCAGTTGAGGACTCACATGGTTCTTCCAGTCAGCTTTCGACCCATTACTAAACACACTATGAAGTTGCATCCAATGCTCATACGCCAACTCCGATTCAACATCCGCCGGCAAATAATCCATGCGCATGAACGCAAAACGGTCATTAACACTGAGATCAAGATCCTCTGTGTTGTTGGTGTTTGCAGTTGCAAAGATTCTAAAATCTTTATGACTACGGATAATTCTTCCATCAGGAAGGTAAACGACTCCGTTTTCGCATATGTCATTGAGATTCTTCTGCTCTGCAGTAGGCATCAAATCGTATTCATCAATAATGAACACATCGCCTTGCTCCATAGCCTTTGCAAGCAACCCCAACTCGGTGGTCATCCCACCATCTGCCGAAGGCACTCGCTGCGCTACTAATTCAAACGCTTCCGTGGAGGGCCCAACAGTCACTTTGCTGAAGTTTCGACCCAGACGAGCACTGATTTGCTCAGGAAGTGATGTCTTGCCTGTGCCATGCGACCCAAACAAAAACAGTGGACGTGCAAGACCGTAGTGAATGTACGCAAACGCCCTTGCAAGCGATTCCCACTCAAAGTAGTAGTTTGAAACTACCTTTCCTGAACGCTCTCCATTACCCAACAGCAACGAAACATTCGCTACTCCGGCAGGCATGCCCTTACAGCGAAACATTTCTCCAAATCGCTTTGTTACCTGCGCTTGCTTTTGACCTAAACCTAATTCCATTTTTTTCTCCTAAAATAAAAGTATCCGCGTTCGCGGGATTAATTTGCGTTCAACGCAAATATCTTTTCAGGAAGAACAATCGGTAAAGATTCTGTTGTAGATATGACGAATTGATAGGCTTCACGGGCATGTCATGTATCGAATTTGCGTTAGCTAAAGACAAGACGGTCGCCGTCCTGTTCAACGTTGTCCAGATACGACAAAGCCAGCGACACATGAATCCATTTGTCACTGGCTTTCTATTAATTTTGCTACTCTAAATACCGCTAAAAGGCACCGTCACACGACTTATTTCGCCTACGGCAAGAACCACAAGAATTCACGTTACCACTTGGATTCTTGTTATGATGCTTCACTCTACGAGCAATAACATGCAGCGTCTTCAGTTGTCGGTAGATCGCTCGGTTGGACTTTTTCGCGTCCTTCACCTCAAACCTACCAAGTCCAGTCACCACTATCGCTTTGGTGATATTATATTGTTGCCTCGCTGCTATTACCGAAGCCAGGACCTGAATTCGATCCGATTCACTCATCGGCCTCTTACCCGACTTATACTCCACCAGCACATACTGATTAGGGCCAACCTTGAAAATGAAATCAGGCTTGGCACTTAGCTCATATTTGCGATTTACAAACACTCTCGCCGAAGGAGAATCATCGGAGTAAACCAGCGCACCTTTGAAACCAAAGTTGGTATCTGGATACGGGACGAAGCAACGCCACAAACGAAACAAAACAGCGCGAACAAAGAAGAATACAAAGAACGCAAACACGCACGCCACTGTAGACAGAAAGAAAAACTGAATGACATTATCTGTCACCATAGCTAACTGGGTCGGATTCACTGACCACCTCCACACAGACGCACTAGCCAGCGCCAGAAGCGCAACAACAAACTCTGCTCACGTTTTACAGTTTTTGCCAACTCCTGGTGCATTCGCTCACCTCTTGCTGACGATTTGGTTTGCTCTTCTTTACGATTCAAGTCCAGATAATAGGCTTTAGGGCAAAACACTACCTTGCCAAGCTCTGAAGCAGAAACGAATCGATCCCTTGGACTACGCCTACTCATTACCCACACTCGCTGCTCTTCTCATTGCATCAAACGTCGAAACCGGACGGTTATCGTTAGCCGTTGTGAAGGCCGCAGACGTCAAATCCGCAACATCTTCTTGCGTTAAGTCTTGAGTTCGACCATCTGCCACATCAAACATTCTAAACTGACGCTCTCTCGCCTCTCTTGTCAGAATGAAAATCTCTATACGACGATTCTCAGCAGCTCTTGGTTCTGCCCTATTCACCAACATAGTGTCTGCATAACCATTAACCTGGACGATGTTACGAGAAGACACACCAGAGCGATTTAAGTAATAACGCGCTGTATTTGCTCGTTCAGTCGATAGCTCCCAGTTGGTACGACGCGCGCCAATGAAGCGACTACCATCAGTATGACCAGAAACCGTAATGCCATTTCTAACGCTTGCCAGTACAGGCCCCAGACCTAACAACAAGTCCTCGTAGTACGGCGTCAATCGCGAACGTCCAGTCTCAAACATCTGGCCGTGCTCACCATCTCGTAACGTTAACCTTAACCCCTCAGGAGTAACCTGAATATCAATGGCATCTGACGTACCCATTTCACCAAGGCTTTCTTCAACCGTTTTTGCTAACACTTCTAACTGCTGCTGAGTATTGTATTCACCAGCCAGCACCGATGAGTCATCAATGTACCGCTGTTGATTTTTGGTGTTGGTCGTTGCAATTGCTTCTAAATCAATGGACGTAATCGAGTTAGCGATAGACGCCTCAACATCCATAACTGACACTAAATCTTCACGATCTATTGAGTCTTTAAATTCCAGAATCCAAAAAGTGATAAAGCAGCACATCAGAGCAATTTTCAGGTCGGCCAATGCCAACTTCCAATTGCCGCCCCCTGCGATCTGCCCACCACGACGCTTTACGAGAGCCATTTGCCCCCCTCACGAGCGCACTTACGCTCGGCCATCTTATTAGTTACAAACACGTGCACCGCCTTAGTCATTTGACGCGCTGTAGATGTCTTGCAGTACCGCAACATCCTGCTCTAGCTCATCGAAAGATGGCTTGATGTCGATTGGGATATGCTTTCTTGCCGCGTTTGCGCACAGATGTGCAGAGCCGCCACGGGTGAACTCAAGCAACGTAGATCGCACACACATTAATGGCTGGATTTGACTGGTCGCTACTGCGCCCATAGCTTTGGCCAACGGAAGCGCAAAACAGTAAGCACCGAGTACACCAGTCAGCGTGCCTACCAGTGCAGAACCGATTAATTGACCGATAACCAAAATATCTTGGTCTAGGTTTGACATGACGATCGTCAAAGACAAAATCGCCATCAAAATACCAAGCGCCGGAAGCGAATCCGCCATCATGGTCATCTTGTTACTTGGGGTATCATACTGATCGGCAAGCTCCGATATTTCTTCATCCAAATGCTGTTGCACCTGGCCTGCCTTCTTAGCATCAGCCTGAACACCAATCACGTAGCGATAACCATCAACAATGAAATTCTTCACATCTTCATCTTTAGTAATCAGCTCGTATTTACTAAAAATGGCTGACTCAGCAGGGCTTTCTACATGCTTATCTAACTCTTTAGTGTTCTTAGTGCGGGCTACATTGACCAGTTCATACGAAAGACGCAGCAACTGGATGTAATACTCTTGAGTGTACTGAGTGGACTGAAAGGCCTGTTTGATTTGCTTTGCCATTAAACGCAGTTGAGACATCTCACACGCAATGACCATGCCTAGAGCGCCACCACCAAAAATAACAATGAGATCGACTGGCTTAAGGATGTTAAGTGGATTACCGCCGAGTGCCATATACCCACCAAACACAATCAACGACATCAGGATAAAACCGACAATACGAAACATTTTTCTTATTCCCCTAAAAGGTGCTTAATTTTGCTGATAGCGAGCTCTTTTACTCTCGCAACGGTAGCTCTCGATGTACCCATAACCAGCGCGACTTCTTCTAAACCAAGACCACCTACATAAAGCAGGTAGATCATCTTCTGTGAGCGATCGTCAAGACGACTCAATGCATCAGCTACAAACTCTTTTTGTTCATCTTCCACGCTGTCAGTGGCGGAAACGCGCTCATCAAACTCAATATCCATAGCGATCATCTCCAAACTCTTAGCTTCCCGATAATCATCAATGGATATCGCTAGCGCAGCACAGACTTCGCTCTCATTGGGCTCCCTACCCAAGCGCTGCCTTAGAACACCCTCCGCTTTCTTAACTGAATTACTTAACGTTCTTAAATTTCGCTCTGCAAAATCTCGACGCCTAAGTTCATCAATGATTTCTCCCCTCATACGAACCGTGGCTGACTTCTTAAACTCAACACTATCCACGTGCGAGAATTTACGAAGCTCAATTACCATGGCCATAAAGGCGACTTGAGTAAGATCTTCTAGCGTCCCTTCATCGAGCGCATATCTGTATGGCTTCAGTAAACTTCTAACCAGATTTGAGTTTTCATCTAGAACGCGAGCCTCTATGGCCTCGCATTCCTTTCTCGACAAGTCTTCCGTTTGAACGTAATCACCCATGGCGAGCATCAACGTCGTACCACCCTTAACAGTAAAGTTTCTTGGATTTGATAAGATGGCATGCCACTTAGAAGGGCATTTAGATCGCTTTGAAGTAACGGTTCGAAAGCATCCACCTTGTAGAATGCTTCTGTTTTACCAGTCAGATGCATAATGATGGCGTTTCGTACATACATTTCGTTCATTTCGAGGTCAGCAATCCTTGATTCTGGGACGACTACCGCTAAATCAAGACTCAAGAGCTGATAACGACTGTACTGCGCAGGGATCTGAACAAGGACACCTTTTACAACATGAGTCGCATTGGGCTCCTCATAATTTTCATTTTGGTTGGTCTGATTTGCATACTGATAACCTGCATACGCCATCCCAACTGAAAGCAGTGCTGATAGCACTCCAACAACGACACCCTTCGACATCGGCTACTCCTAATTTTCATGATTTCTAATACGGAGTTACTTAGGAACAACCAGAGAAGAGGAAACAATCAGATACGCCAGAATTAGATCGCTACTCGCCATCTAGGTCAGCATTAAATAGAGTTTTCAGTTGGATAGAAGGATTCAGCCAGGAAGTCTGACTTTGCAAGAAAGGTTTAATCTATCGCTAGACTTAGAACAAAGGTCACCGGCTTTGAGTCAACCAACGCGCCCTTTGAGGCAACATTAAGGGTTGATACCAACCCAACCAAGGAGATGTGGGACATTGATAAAATACGAAGCTCCCAACGACGATTCAACTCATCAGCCAAACCTTCATCAACAGCGTTATCTACCCAACAAATTTGAACTGTCATACCCACAAATTGCGAAAGCAGATACGAACGCACACTTTCCAACAACTTTTTTTGAATCTGACGAGAAACGCCCCCACCATCAACAAACAAAGTGACATCTGCAGTCTCTACTGAGCCGCAACAGACATTCACTTTTATTACTGAATTTGGTAGTGAGGACTTCATTTAGATACTACAGCGCTATGCCGTCCCAAGTGATGACGAGCGAGATTGACTCTCACTAGACTGTGTAGATTGCTCCCCACCGGCACTCAATGATGAGTCAGCCATGAACAAGCCTTCACCCTCTAAGGACGATTGCGAACCACCTGACTGATCGTGAGAGGACTCACCTAGCGACACATTCACTTCACCGTAAGCCGATGATAATTCAATACGCAACTTGTCGATTGTTTGTGAAATCATCTCACGACCCACCGCAGACGATGGCACCAACTGAACTGAGACTTTATCACCGTCCATCTTTAGACGAACATCAATTCGACCAAGTTCAGGCGGATCTAAACGCATCGTTGTTGACTCTTGACGCGCCGCCACCTGCAGATTCACCTTGTCACCCAATACCATCGCCAACTTACTTGTCAGTTGCGAAGTATTCGACATATCACTTGGCGTTGCATGGAATACAAATTCCGAGCGAGCAACGGTTAGACTTCCGCCATTTGGCTGTGAGGTTTGCACCGCCACCAGCGAATCCGCACCACGAGACCCCGTAAGCATTCCATCAACGAGACGCAAACTGTTTGTCGCAGTCTCTTTAACTAACGCTTCAACCGGCGCGACCGGTTGCGGTTGCGGTTGCGGTTGCGCTTGAACTGATTGAATAGGAGTAGGTTGTACCCCTTCAGATCTGCGTATCGCAGCATCAACTGCCACTTTAGGCTCAACTGCACGATCATTAGCACGCAATTCCCTCGGTCGCTCCGATGCCATGACGATAGGAGCGACATATTCATCCCCACCCTCAAGGTACTCTAACTCCTCAAGACTTGCCTCTGGCACATCTTCAACCATCTGATGCGACTCACCGTAAATTGAGCGCAGACTTGAATCAACAACGTCTTCATCAGCACCTTCTGGCACTCGCGGAAGCACGACCTCAAAGGTCAACTCCATCTGCTCTTCTTCTGAGCCAAGCACATCATTTGTCGATACAGCAGTCTCCGTATCAGCTTCAACCAAAGAACGACTGAACGAACTTGTAATTTGCATACCACTAACCTGCTACATTCTGAGCGTACAGTTTTTCTTGATCTTCGTGCTCACTGCACGAATCCATCAAACCACGCAAACGCATTTTTTCTTCTTCCAAAAATTGAGACGCATTGCCGTGAATCACTTTCAACTGATATACCACAGCATCAACGTCCGAAGTTCGTTGCTCTGGACGTGACCTAAGATGCATTAGCACCTTCTTTAAGGCCTGCGAGCAAGACTCCACTCTATCTACGTCACGGTCTTTAACTGCCTGAGCGTAGATACTGGCCAGTCTTTTGATTTTATCTAACACTTTACGCCCTAAATCCCGACTGGCTTCTGTGACTGAGCGTTATTCATCGCCCCTTCCCAACCAACCATTAGGCCGTCCATCAACTCCTGCGCCTCTGTGATCAAAGCAACATCCATTCGGATTGAAGCCAAAGAGACCAATTGAATCGTATGCTCGTACAATTTATGCAGAGTAACCACCAAATCACCAGCGTCTAAATCCAACGTCGCATCTAGACCAGCAATCAACTCAATTACTCGTTGCGACTTCACTGTCTTTAGTTTGATATCCTGATCTTTAATTGCTTCGACAAGCACATTAAGCTCATCAACAATCTTTTGATGCACCATTGCTGAACACTCAATCGGTGACGATACGGATGTCACACCCTCTACCTGAGTCTTCGTGTAAGCGTCTTGACCACTTTCAAACTGACTTAATAACATTGCTACCCTTAACCTACTTAGTAAAACATCGAAGCAATATTCGCCATCTCCATCGCTACCGTGTTGACTCGGTTAAACTGAGCAAGGTAACGGGAGTAATACATATCGTATTTACGCTGAATTCCATCGAACTCAGTGTTTAGGCGCTTCTCTTCTTGAGATAGAGTATCGAGCTTGCGTTGAATATCACCAGTTGAAGAGTTGGAATACCCCTTAATAGTGTCTTCCAATGACTTGAAAAGACCATCTGGACCATTCAAGATTGTTTCAACATCCATATTCAGTAGCGCATCATCAAATCGATCTGCATCGACTGATACTTTGCCATCACGACCAATCTCAATACCTACTTGATATAGTGACACACCCTCAAAAGTGCCCCGCATAAGGCTTTCGAGATTGCGAGCTATGCCTCGAACCGTCGAGTCATTTGCTAACAAGCCACGCTCTTCAGTATCACCACCAGTGGCCGTGATACTATCCATTGCCGACATGAACGTATTAAACTGAGAAATGAACTCATTCAGTGCAGAGCGCGTCTCTTGATAATCAGCCGACACTCGCAGTTTTGTTGTCGGATCGCCTGCCTCATTAGCACGAGTTATACTGACATTCACGCCACTCACTAGGTTCTCAAACGTATTTGAAGAGTTAGTTAGACGAAGACCAGAACCTTGCTCACCAAGCCATACAACAGCATCACGACCTTCTGTGATCGGGCTTGCATTCATCGCAGCCAACTCTGCCTCAATACCCGTATTACCATCACCAGTGATTGTAAAACTGTTTTCAGCACCCTCTTCATCCGAAGCGAAAATCATACGAATTTCACCACCAGATTGAACTAGAGAAACTGTCGCCTTACCATCAAGCTCTGCATTGAAGGCAGACGCAAATTCCGCCATTGAGACAGAACCATCACCGTCACTATCAATCGCCGCAAGGTCAATATCAACGGTCTCGCCATTGATTTCAACAGAGATGACACCGTCAGCAGTCGCAAATTCATCATTCACATCACCTACCGCAGTAGGAAAACCTGTCTGATGTCGAGCCGCCAGCTGTTCAACAAACAAATCAATATCTACGTTAGTCACATCACTTGAGGTCGTTACCGAGAAATAATCCTCCGAACCCAAACTCACGGAACGCTGAATAAAGTCAGTACCAGGACGGGTGAACTTATAAAGAGAGTCCGTTAGCGAATTCATACCTGAGCGCATATCACGTAACGCAGCCTGTAATGCAGTATTCACATCAAGCTTGTATGCGTTGCGCGCTTCAATTCCTGCAATATCGTACATAGCGAACTGAGCCGCCATGCCTTGAGCATCTATCTGATTCATTCTGCTCACTCCTTTCTATTACTAAAATTATCTTTTTGAAATCACACCCATCTCTCGAAGGTGCAATGTAAAAAGAAAACTTTATGGGATTTTGGGATTACCTTGAGGATTTTCGACATGAGTCATAATCAAAAAAGCAGAGTCTAAGACCCTGCTTTTGATTACTTCAGGTTCGAAGTAGCTTAGCCGATTAGCGACATTGCTAGCTGAGGAACCATTTTAGAAGTGTTCAGCATTTGGCTCGCAGATTGCATTAGCATCTGCTGCTTGCTCATTTCCATTGATTCTTTAGAGAAATCAGTGTCCATGATGCGAGACTTAGCCATTGTCACACCTTCTTGCATGTTCGCAAGGTTACCAGTAACGTGCTCAAGACGGTTGACAGTTGCACCGAAAGTAGCGCGAACTTCACCAACGTTCTCTAGAACACCACCGGCACCACTGATTGCGTCAACTGCAGCTTGTGCATTTGCAGCGTCAGTGATGTCACCAGTACCAGTTGCACCTGGAGTACCAACGAAAGTTAGTAGATCACCTAGCGCAGTAGAAGTACCACCGTTAGTAACGTCGAAAGTTAGAGTCTCAGCAGTTGTTGAACCGATTTGGAAATCGATCGTACCGCCAGAGATAGCACCACCAGCGCCGAACAGGTTGTTACCGCCATAGTTAGAGTTTTCTAAGATATTCGCCATCTCTTCTGACAGAGAGGCAAACTCTTGGTTAAGAGCCGCTTGGTCGTTCGCACCGTTTGTGCCGTTAGATGCCTGAAGAGCTAGGTCGTTCATACGGTAAAGGATTGAAGAAACTTCATCCAGTGCGCCTTCCGCAACCTGTAGGAAAGAAACAGCGTCTTGAGCGTTACGAGAAGCAACTTCCATACCGCGTGACTGAGCTTCCAAACGTGAAGCGATCTGTAGACCAGCCGCATCATCTTTAGCAGATGAAATACGGTTACCAGTAGAAAGCTTCTGCATTGAGTCAGTAAGCGCTTTGTTTGTAGATGCAAGTTGGTTCTGTGTAATCAACGCTGCATAGTTAGTATTAACACCAATAGTCATTTATCAATTCTCCATTGTCATGACACTAAAATTATTTGTCTCACCCATGCTTAACGGCAGGACAAATGATTTCATCTCAAAAAAGTTTTGTTTTTTATCTGAGCAAGTCTTCTTCAACTCTAAACCCCTCGTTTTTTCGAGGTAGCTCGGAAAAATTGGACCTTTAGCGACACGCCAATTGAAATACTCTTACTATCTCGCGTTAGTTAATCTCGCTGGTCACCACTTAAAAATGATTTCAACAAAACTGTTCACACAACCAAAGTTAGCATTCCCGCTGTTGTTAGGACTGATCTTAGCTATGATCATCCTTCCACTGCCGCCGCTAATGCTCGACATCCTGTTTACGTTTAATATTTCGTTGTCGATTTTGGTGTTGCTCCGTTGTGCGAACGTAACATCCATACTGCAGTTCAGCGTATTCCCGACACTGCTTCTCTTATCCACCGTCCTTAGGCTAAGCCTTAACGTAGCCTCAACTCGTGCCGTTCTCGGTAATGGCCACGAAGGCACGGACGCTGCAGGTCGCGTTGTGGAAGCATTCGGTACGGTGATTGTGGGAGGCTCATACATTGTCGGTGCCATATCGTTCATAATCATTTGTATCATCTCGTTCATGGTAGTGACCAAAGGCTCCGAGCGAATAGCTCAAGTAGGTGCTCGATTTAGTCTAGATGCATTACCCGTTCGACTAATGGCAATTGAAACCGCCTCTCAAAACGGACAAATTGATGAAGAAGAGGCAACCCGACGACGCGAGAACGTACTCAAAGAATCTGACCTCTCAGGTAGTTTTGATGGGGTAGCAGCCTACGTGAAGGGAGACGCGATCGCCGGAATGGCGATCATGGTTATAAACCTGATCGGGGGTGTTGGCATCGGCACCATCGAACACGGAATGGGAGCAAGCGAGGCTTTCAAAACCTTCGCCCTACTGACTATCGGTGATGGACTTGTTGCACAGATCCCTAGTTTATTACTAGCTATTGCAGCAGGCGTCCTTGTATCTCGAATCTCGGACGGGAAAACTGACCTTTCAGAAACACTACTTAACCAAATTACCGGTGATCGCTCAATCTTCTTCTTGAGCGGCGGCATTATGCTTGCCATTGCAATTATCCCTGGCATGCCTCATTTAGCTTTTGTCACTTTCGCACTCTTACTTTTAACTATCGGCTGGTTCCTCGCTGACAGCGATACACAAAAGCAGACCGTTGCTCCAGCAAACACCGAAGCCGTCGAAGTAAGAGGCAACTTACAACCTCTAGATTGGAGCGTTATCCCCTCAATCAATCCTGTATCTCTTGAGCTTGGATTGAAGCTTGTGAAACTCACAACCGAAGAAATCAACCAACCTCTCCAGCGATCAATTATGGGGTGTCGAAAAACACTGAGTGAACTTGTTGGATTCCTAATACCCGAGGTGGCAATTCGCAGTTCTTACCTTCTTAAGAACAACGAATATTCTATTCATATTGATGGCAACCTCATCGCTAAAGGCCAAGTCTTTCCCGATCACTTAATGGTTGTTGGCATACCACCTGGCGACCTATCTCTGGATGGTATCCGTGGTTTTGACCCTGCAATGAATCTACCGGCCCTATGGATAGAGCCTGACCAACGCTCTGCAGCTGTCGCCAAAGGATTCTCCGTCATTGCCGTTCACGATGTTATCGCGACTCACATCTCTAAGGTATGTCGTGAATATCTACCACTGATTTTCAACTTTGATGACGTTAAGGCACTCAACGAGCGACTGCATCAAGATCACCCCGAACTTGCAGAAACTTTGGGGAAATCAATCACACCAAACTTACAAATGCAGGTAATCCGCCAACTATTGACCGACCAAATCCCGGTCAAAAACGTGCGAACCATTGCGAATACATTAATTGAAAGCGCCGAAAAAACGAAAGACCCAATTATACTCGCGTCCGATATCCGCTTAGCACTAAGCAGAACCATCATGGCTCTCATATCACCGCTAGATAAGTTGCTGAATGTTTACACCATCAGCAAAGAACTGACCGACAAGGTTCACCTTTACATTAACAATGCGAAAGGAATTGATCCCAATACTCCACTAGACGCCATCCCTATTGATGAAGATTTTCAAACATCAATGATGGCGAAAATGCCTAGCATGCTGCAGAACATGCGCGCCCAACGACTCCCTGCCATTTTACTGGTACCCAACGTCATGCGCCCACTATTCTCCAAACTCGCTAGAACATACGCTCCTGGCTTGATTGTATTGAGTTTCAATGAGATTCCAGTTGACTACAAAATCAATGAAGTAGAGAAAATTTAAAATGGTTATAGATAAACTACAGAAACAGAAACGCACTCAAGAAGAACTGGCTCGCAAACAAAATCAGCCAGTACGACAAGAAGAGAAGAACTAAAGAACCGATATACAGTGCCACTTATTCACTATGTGGCACTGACAACCTCATGCTATGAAGACTGAAAAAATGAATTATCTAGTTGGCATTCAAAAATCAAAATTCGACAATACCTACTCTGCTCGATTTCCAGACCTTATCGATTGTAAATGCGAAGGCATTACCATCAATGAAACGCTTGTTCGCGCAAGACGCTACCTTAATGCACATCTCAACCACCTAGTTTCTCAAGGCAAAGCTCCACCCCGCAAGAAACCAATTCAACAACACCTGCTTAACAACGAATACAAGAACGCCTTTTGGGTATTTGTTGAAATCGAGACAACACCAATACTCAATAAGAACGTCATTGAGTCTGTATCCATTCCTCTTGAAGTAGTGAATACAATGGATGACCACATTGACCAAAATGGCAGACGCGTTGGCCGTAACGAATTCATTGTTGATGCAATTGAACAACGACTAAGAGAAACACACTAAAATCATGCTCTCCATATACCGAAAGTTTAAAAGCAACATTCAATTTAGTTACCTTACCGGGACCACTAAGCAGGACTTTGATGTATTAGTGGACCAAGCATTAGCTGAGCTTCACGAAAGCAATAAAGTCGTCACCAAGGCGATGCTCTATAAAACGAGAACAAGCTATCAAATAAAGGTACTGCGCGCCCATAAAGACCACGCAAACACCCTGATCACACTTATACATCGCGTTCGAGAGCATGATGAGTACACTCGCATCTATCACCTAGCAAAACACAGCAAGAACGTTTCATTATCCAGCATCTCATTACTGGAATCGCTCACCAAGCAACCCAAGTAGAACTTAAGCACCGCGAAAGTCAGCCTTCACAATCAGTCAATGCTGACTCTATCGCGCTTAAGTCTTGCGCTTTCCTTTACGACCGTAAACCAAATGCAAAGCGAGCATAACCACCTCACCGACCACAAATACAATACCGAGTGGGTACAAAACCCGATTCAGACCGGTATCAACAGCCAAGTAGTAATCAAACAAACCATATAGGAAGAATACAACCCCAAACAAACACGCCAACGCACCATTCCAACCTAGCAACTGCTTTCTAATTGCACTCGCATTCTCTTTCAATCCAACACTCACAATAAGCCCTCTTCAATAAATACTTTCTGTTCTTACTTTTGTAAAACACCACCTCACACACCTCTCACGATTTATTCATGTAGCCACATAGCATTTACATCCATCACTCACATGAAACTCGCCAGCCAACACACCCACTATAGAAAACCGCAACACAGACTCAACACCCGCACAAATCGCATATTCCGACTGAACCCAAAGTGGATCAAACGCGCATCTGCGCATCTTTTCGTAAAGGAAAATAAGGAATACAACAATGGATAAAACACAATTAGAAAGGTTACTAATCAGTGGCTCGGGACATGATCCTGACGAGCAAGACTACGACCCTATGCATTTCGATGAAGTGTATACCGCAGTTAACTTCTATGAAGAAAACTGCGTATGGGAGAAGGTCAAGCAATGGCGAGGTGAACCTGAAAAACAGGAAATCAGCATTGATGAAATCATAAATGGTACCGATGACCTAACCCCACTCAAAAGAGCTAGACAACTCTTTTGTACTGAGGACAAGTCGAATGAGTACGACCCCCGATATTTAAAATGGCGCCAACGCGCCCTAAATAGCTCTATTCTCAATGACTATACGTACGTCACTGAAGATAGAAAGGAAGTAGAACTCACACACTTGGGCACCCTAGCCGAACGCATGTTCGCGATAGTGGACCGCTTTAAGTCATTAATTCGTGATGGCGCTGTATGTCAAATCGGGTGGAGTAACGGCAAAGACTCAAATGTCTTAGCGTTATTGTATTCATATGCGATCTATGAATTGTACGCCGAAGGTTTTAAACCCAAGACTAAATCAATTCTGGTTCACAGCGATACCCTAAGTGAGATGCCTGAAATCTCCAATACTGCCAAGCAGAATTGGGATGGATTGTTCTCCGATTCGGTCTTCAATGAGTACACTCACATGGTCCTAGCCAAACCCAACTTCTCTGAGACCCTAGTCGGTCGCATTTGCAGTGGGCGTGGACTTCCGACAACAGTAAGCAGCAATGTGCGCCAGTGCGCCATGGATAGAAAGGTACTGCCGATACGCAGAGCCATTCGAAAAGCATGCAAAAGACTTGGGATAACCAATTCAGACAAAATTATTGTCTGCCTAGGTTCTCGAGATGAGGAAGGCACACTTCGTGCTGCCAGCATTGCTAAACATGGCGGCTCTGATGACAACTTGGCAATTTCGCAAGAGGGAAACACCAACCGCTACAATTTTTATCCAATTAAACACATGACTACGTCAGACATTTGGACAATTCTTGGAAGCGCTGGTACCGATGCGAGCAAAACCTTGCCATCACCCATTAACTACGAAGCGATATCAAAGATATACGCTGATAGTGCGGGCGAGTGCAACCTCTTCGCTACTGCTAGTACAGAGAAAGCTAAGTCCAAGCCCTGTCAATCCCGGCACGGCTGTTGGGACTGCCAAGCAGTAGGCCTTGAAGACAAGTCCATGACAAACTTAGTCGTTAAAGATGAATACAAACATCTTGAGCTATTAAGTCGAATCAGGGATTTCATTGCCTATCGTCACTATGACTGGAGTGAGCGAGTAAACATCAATAGAGGAATCGATAAATTTGGCTTCGCAAAAATCCAGCCCGATTTATACAATTTCGCTAAGTGTCGTAAGATTTTCAAGGCCATAGTTACTGCTGACTACATCGAAGAAATGCGAGCCACACACCTAGCCCTCCAGATAAAATGGGGCTATGCAGAAGACACCTCTTATAACCGAGAGATGGCGAGGCCGCAGTTCAAACATGTGGATGAAGAAACAGTCTTGAAACTTGATTTCCTATGGTCATTTCACAATTTCAGCGATCACCCCAATGAGGCCCTTATGGTCTGGGATGAAGTTCGAAATCACGGAGATCTAGAGATCTTGGAGGAGATGACAACGATGGAGCCTGTCCCTAGAACCCCACAACCCGCTCCTCACTACATATATGTAGGCAAGGATTGGACGGACAACCAGGAGAATTTAGGCCTAGTCGATGTCATGGCTGAGTTTGTAGATTTACAGGCATGGGAAAATGACGCCCAGTACAGAGTACCCCGCACCCGCAAAAGTGACGGTATCGAATATCACTATTCAACAATGCATTTAGAGACATCTAAATTGCTATCTGTTGATAGAGAGCAAATGTATTTTTACTTCTCTGATATTGCGAGATACAGGTACCCAAACCCTCTAGACAGTAGTTTAAGCGCAGCTATGAGTTACCTTCGTAGCGGCGCAATAACCATTGCTAAAGGCAAGCAGTACACCTACCACCTAATGGCGACACGCCGACAGTGGTGGGAGCGAAGACAACTGAGTGGCAACCGGTCTCTTGAGGAAATTCTTGCTCGCAAGGATGAACTTGGGATTTTAGACAAAGAGGAATACAAGAAGTTTGTTCTTGAAAACTTTTCTGAAGCTGAATTCGACGCAGAACAAGCGCTGGATAAAGTTGATGATGAGTATTGGTATATTGAACAACTTTCGATGGATTTCGGCGAAGATGTTTCAACTCCAACTGAGTCAGCGATGATTAAAGTTAAGAAGAAGCAATCCAGTCCCAAACGTAAACCTACCAAGTCCAAAAAAGAGCTACTCCAAGAGGAGCTCAACGATCGTACCCTTTCTATGTTTTAACCAACCAGCCCCGCACTCTTCTGAGTGTCGGGGCTTTTTTACTTTCGTGCAACCAACAAGACTTCGACCAGCAAAAGATTCAATCTCTTTACAGTTAAACTCTCGATTTACCTACTACCCCCTGATTTGCTCAATAACGAGCTTATTCATAGTTGATTACACAACATCAGGAGAAGCAATATGACTCAGAAAGCAAACTACACCGCACTTATCCAGAAACTTATGGATAAGGGATGGCTACCCTCTGATTTAGTACTGGAGCTTGCAGCTGGAAACGACATTTCTCGAATCCGCGACGAGTTCACGCCTAGCAAAGGCATCACTCGCCTAGTGCACTTACAAACACTGGCCAAAGTGGAACTGGGATTAGATGAACATGCGTTAAGCATCTACCATCTACATGCCGGCACACAACTGGGCAATGGCGTTGGAACTGCGCGAATGAACGAAATCTGTGAGATTTGTGACTACCTCAACTTCAACATTGTTCTGGAGGCTTGCGATCAACACCGTTCGCCAAAATACATATTGAAGCTGGTGGACTTCTATTCCAAATTTGGTTTTGAGTTAAATCAAGATGAATTTGGATACGAAGTGAATGGAATTGATGACTTATCCGATTCGGATATCTGCGATGGCGTACCGCTTTTGCGTATCGCTATCGACGCCAGACCGATTAAATTGCAATACCACAATCAACTGGTTGGATACAACGGTGACGATTATGCCACGTACGCTGAAGCGCAACGTGATAAAGCTGATTTTCACACACCTTCAACTTTAGATGCTCTAACAATCGAAGCAGGAAGCTCGAACAGCGGACTCTTCGACATGATTGAAGTTGCTGATATGGTCATGCAGGTCAATGGCGCAGTCGAAAACCTAGTGTTCGGCATCCTTGATACGAATAACCGATTTGTCACTTTGCACGAAGCTCGAGAACTCTTATCTGAGTAAAAACAAACACCCTTATAGCATTTTTTGCTATAAGGGTGTTCTCTTACCAATTCCACTCATTCTCTTACCTTGCATCATTCACCAGGCAATCACGCCAATTTACGCAATTTCTCAACAAAGCGAACCCTAAATCCAACCGCTTTCCAACGATGCGTGACTGCACAGCGGCCATCACGAGCCAGTAACTCGATTGGCTTGACAGGCAAAGCAAACATATCCTCTCTCGCTGATTTTATCGCACTGCGAAACAGCGCGTGATTATCAACCTTCTCAACATCTACATACCCCATCAACGTCCGAAGATACATATTTGAAACATACGAGCGACTGGTTCTCAGCATATACAAGCACGCCAAGTAACTATTCAACGTATGCTTTGAACTAATCCCCCTCAATGCATGAATTGGAATGTATTGAAATAACAACTCCCGCAGAGCACCCAGGGCTTGAAGACGATCCGGAATAAACTCAAACGTAATGCAATACTTACCAACCTCCACTGAGCGAAACAAAGATACAGCCTTTGATTTTATCCGCTCTTTCTCTCCATCGCCGTCAGAATCGACAGACAGCAACTTAACATTACCAAGATCACCTGCGGCAATAGATATATTTCGTCTGGCTGACTTAGAAATAGTCCACACATTTGCTATAGAAGCCTTGGTGAGAACCAGTTTATTATCCACAACATCACCCAAGTGCCACAAGACAGACAAGAACGCCCTGTTGTGACCCAGCGTTTTACTCTCTAAATAAAGCATACCGATAAGCACCGTCAAAAAATTAGTGCTCGCACTTTAATTTACCTTTATCGCATAAAATCAAAACACCATGAACACTGCGTAACATCTCGCATTTTCTGCAAAGCCAAAGTCCATGGACAACAACTTAAAATCGGCAAAGGGTATGATCTACACCCTCAAATGTCTTACGCAACATTCGTGATATCGTCAACCACGAACCACCAGCCAAACCAGAACCTATCATTGGGTAAGCTATCGAGTCAGATCCATACCGAAGCTTAACTTCATCCAGGCCTTTTTGTAACGCCGCATAATCAAGACAACATACACCAGGATCAGCGTTCATAAAGGGCTGACCATAGATATTAATGATAGAAAAAGGATTACCTTGCGGAGAAATTACATTGGCGACACTTAGTGTCCCTAACTTGGATTTGTCACCCTTAACAGTCGCACTATCTACCACAAACGATTGTGGGTACCGGCGATACAGTGACAGTGCAAACCCCCTACCGAAAGAATTGTGTATATTGGCGTTGTGCACAAGAACGTTGGAGCCTCCATTTTCGCAATGGGCTATCGCATCACCAGTAACGACTTTACCACCCGTCGGACTATCCCAATAAGCAGACTCAGTTATTTGCATCAAATCTATACCGTAGGCTTCCTTCCAGATCATCGCGCGCTCAGCAATATAAGATTCAATCTCAGCTCTATGCGCAGAATTACCAACATTAACGATAGGTACACCATGCTGACAAGCCAAGCGAAGGGCTTGACCCGTCCCGCCAGTTCGAGAGGTAATCTCCTCCAAACTCGACGCTCCATCTTCGGTGTAACAAATAACCCTATCAACTGGCTTCTGGGTGTTTCTATCGAGGATCTGCAACGTATTACGCGCCATTAGTCGCTTAACACCCTGACTTAGCTTATCCCAAGCCGGATGCAACTGAGCTGCACACTCAAACGCCCAATCCGGAATGTCCGATGTGACCCACGGCGTCTTATATGTATCTCTATGATTGAAATTTGACCACGGAATGATCGACTCGAAAAATCTTGCATCGATGCGCGGTATTAGACCGAGTCTCGCCAACTCGTACTCAGCTAAGTAAAAACCAATCTCTATAGCGATATCACTACCTTCAGCACTGCCCGAACGCCCGCTGCCACCCTCCAAACGAAAGATAAACGCCAGCCTCATAAGTATCAGTGTGTGCAAACCACCAATACTGCGCGCACCGATCCCCGCGTACTTAAATCGCTCTACTTGAAAATCATACTTCACCACTACACTAACTCCAGCCCCTATAACTTAACTGGCTTTGTTAGTGCAATTTGGAACCGAGGAGAAAACACTCAGGATTGTTTATTGCTCGCACTGCTCAACTGAACATTTTGATGGCAACGACAAGCAAGTCTGGGATATAGTTATTCGAACCATATAACGATAAAGTAGAAGGCATGTATAAATACTGGCGCGCCAAGACGAAACCAATGACCGACGACGAACTAGTTGTCCGCTCTAACCTTGCGATAAAGTACACCGGCCACGCCAGATACATCGTACTTATAATAGTCGCCGCAACAATCTACCTTCTCTATCGACAAGAACTTAGCTCTGCGTTCGCTCTACTCTGCTTGCAGTTTGCGATTTCGTTTTTGCCACGCCCTTTAACTAAAGCTCTACTTGATGAGCGGACGGAGCGATTAGACAAGCAATTTAAAACACTAAAGGATGACTGGGCACAGTGGGAATACGAAGACAAACAGTGGGAAAATGATCAATCTTCTGGTGACGTTAAAATCTAGACGAGCAACAAGATTCTTTGAGGATTTTCAAGTCGGTACTACCGGAAGGTGACAAAGCTAAACATCGAGCGACCCTTCCGAAGTAACGCGAGCAAGAAACGTAGTACCTGTTACGACATTACGAACCCACACAAACTCACCGATCATTCCATCCTCCAGGACCTCAACACGCGTTCTTACGGACACTGACCCGCGAGTCACCACAAACTCTATGACCTGGCCAGACACAACCGTTGGCCTTGTCTCTAACTGTGATAAACGAATCGGGGAACCAACATTCAAACGGCGTTTTGCCCTGTATTGACCTTCTTTTAGGTCTAATAGGAAGTCATTAGGTACACGCGTTTCCACCACCTTTGAGCCCACTTGGACTGGTGATAACTCTATACCCGATTGAATGTTCACTTCAGGAACCAACACTGAAAGCATTGGCTTTACTCTATACTTGAATCGAGAGCGCTTCTCCGTAACAGCACACACCATCACCGCTGAATTTACGCTACGCATATTTGGAGGGAAACTAACACTAACGCTCCCTTTTGGGCACTCTTCCGACTGAACCCGACTTGGAAAGCCAAACTCTATCTGATGGTCCACATAATGCTGGTGGTATGCATCTTGAAGTTGCTGTGATACAAACTCATGAACTTGACGTTCAACTTCTGTGGTCATCAATGAAGCACACTGCGCCCCAAAAGAAAAAAAGAGCAGAGCTAATGCCCCACTCAGAACGTTCAACTGTCTAATTACCATAAGTTATCTACTATGAGTGATGAATGACAACTTATGCTTTGATATCGAGAGCCACTTCTTCAATCAGCTCTTTTACTGAATCTTGCTGTCGCTGCATAAGCTCAACCTGATCTTCGATTCGTACCTTACAGTCTCCTAGCACACTCTCAAGGCGACCAGCCATGTCTGCGACCTGCTTCTGAGTTTCACCACTAAGACGCTCAATCAACTGCTGACTATAACGCGCGCCGCTGCAACCCAGCTTCTGAGAAATTGAGTATCTCGACTGAGCCTGCTCTTCCAGCTTCACATTCAACTCACCAACCGCTTCATTAAGCCGTTGAGTCTTTTCATAGTCCATTTCCAAACCTGCCTGACGCAACAACCCCAACGTTGTAAACAGGCGATCAGCTGTCTCTACACTTTCCTTCATTGACGAATAAAACGCCTTCAGTAATTCACTATTTGTCATGCTTACCCAAAATGGCATTTGCCAACTCGTTTAAATCCACATCTAACTGTCCAGAGACGAGCATATCTCGATAATACTGCACTCGCTCTGTATCAATAGACTCATCAACAACTACAGTCGATGCTGCATTGCGCACCAACTCATACTCGTATGTATCTATATTTTCTTCGTGACTGCGCTTCTGCTTACCACCGGCATTATTGACGCTTGGTGCACCATCGGTACGACGAAGTGCAATTGTTGGAACAGTCGAACCGACTCTTACACTGCTACTTTTCATGTTCGTATCACTCACTAGTATCTCTCAATACTATGATACGACACGATTTCGTTTATTTCTCAGGCGCCAATAGGTTTCTAATCAGATAGCCACTAGCATTTCGGTAACCCATGCTTATTTCAAACATAGCCTGAGCTGGGTTTTCATTAAACTGAGCCACCATATCTCGCACATCTTGCTCATCAAGTCGCGAGAACCGATCAGATAATAATGAAACCTTTTCACTGTTCTGAGCGATCATATCGCCCACCAGCGCAAATCTATTAGCCAGATGCTCTTCTGTCCTTCTCACGACCGCTACTCGCGATTCATCAGCGAGACTAAGACCCAGAACATCTTCTACAGTAACACTCTCAGTAAGCACACCTACCTGTATAGGCTGGCCCTGAGCATATCGTTTACCTTCACCAAGAATGGCCACCTGACCATCCCACGTACGCCAGACCTCATCAGGAACACCAATAACAAAATCGCCATTCTCTTTAAAAGTCAGCTCAAAGTTATCCAAACCGAACAAGTAAACGAACCGCGATTTCTTATCTTCAGTGCGCTCTGTACGTTCAAATCTCAGGGTAAACAGACGATTAGCTAGATAGAGCGTAACGACCTCCGAGTCCAACTCATGACGAGATAGCGACAGACCGGGAATCGTAAAGCGCACGTAATCGATTAGACCAGTCGATGGATGAAAAGTTGAATCAAGCACATAACGCCCAAACACTTTCGTGTTCACACATTCGTTGATTGCTATTTTTTCCATATCCATCTTGTTGGCAAGCTCTGGCGTCATAGTTTCATGACTCAAGCAACGCTCGATAGAACCCAAACCACGCGCGGCATTTTTTATTAGCGATGAGGCGACTGTTAAGCTACTGAAAACCGCATGCGTATCTGTCATTTCACCCAATAAGCGAGGTCTTTGACTGAAATCACCGAATGGCAATGCACTAGGCAATAAGCCCGCATGAACACTAGCTACACCACCGACTTGTGAGACGGCGGCATTTTTAGCAACGCGACTGTTTTTCCCTACACTCGACGGCCGTGTGGCCGTCTGTGTTCTTACGCCGTTAAGCGCTCCTGGACGAAGCATTAGTCCATGCGCTCCTCATTACCGAATGTCAGCACGATCTCGTCGTCTTGCTGCAACTTACGCACAGCATCAATGATTTCTTTACGCGCTCTCTCAACCTGACCTTTCGGTGTCTGACCTAGACGACTGATAGTAGATTTCAACTCATTGGCAATACGACTTGGGAAGGTACCAATAATCTTCTCACGATCAACATCTGCAGTTCCTTTAAGCGCATAAGCCCAAGTATCCACACTGACGTGAGCATTTAAGACATCAAATACATCACTCTCTTGCTTAAGAACCAACGCAAAATCAATAATTGACTCTTCAATAAGTTGCTTAAGATCTTCATTAGTCTCGCCAATGAAATCCAAGAATACGGTATGACTGCGTTCCATGTGGTTTATGATGCTTGCTGTCACTTTGACGCCATCAACCGGTTGGGCCGAAGCTGCCTTATAAGCTTCCTTACAACGCTCAACTAAATCCTTTAACGTCTGAGCTTGTGAACTAGTGATGATATCCGTTGTGGAAATCTTCAGCATAATTCGGTTGGCCGCTTCTTCATCGTACATATTCAAGATACGACCGGCATGGGATGGCTCTAAGCACGAAATCAATAACGCCTGAATCTCGATGTGCTCTTCGTTTAGACGCGGTACCAAAACTTCATCAGGAATCCACTCCAGATCTTTAGCAAGACGCTTCAGATCGTCGCCATACACCTCACTAATCAAGTTCTTAGCCAAATCTCCATCAAGAGCTTGCCTTAAGACCTCTTCAACATAACCACGAGTACCACCACCAATACCCGCATTTTGACGAATATCTTGAAAGAACCCAGCAAGCGCAGCCTGCACATCAATAACTTTGTTATCACGAAGCGAACTCATCGCCTTCGTAACTTTCACTACTTCACTGTGCTCAAAGCCACGCATGATTTTAGCGCCCAACTCTGGCCCTAGAGCCAGAATGAGCATCGCGACACTTTCAACACTTTGGTATTCTTTTACTTCTTCTGTCGCCATTATTTTGTTGCCATCCACGTTTTGAAGACTTCTATCGCTCTATCAGCATCACGCTCTACAAGTTTCTGAGCATGCTGTATCTGATCTTGTATTGGTGACTCTGAATCAGGTAGGTCAATATCAAACGCACCTAGACCACCACTACTGATACCCAAGGAGCGCAGATACTCATCCTGCTTCATCTTCGCTTCATCATTCGCCATTTCAGCCGCACTACCTTCAATCACTTCTGATTGAGGCTTCGACGTGCCGTTTATCATGAATCGCACAAGAGGCTTAAGACCGATGAACACCAGTGCCAAACCAAGAATGAGCGACACTAGATAGCGAGCCAGCGTCACAACATCCTGTTGTTCGTACCACTTCAATTCAACCTTCGCGATCTCTACCACACTTTGGAAAGGTAACTGGCTAATCTTAAACTGATCACCACGCTCACCACTAAAGCCCACCGCATTCTTCACTAGGTCTGAAATCTCAACTAGCTCTGTTGGCATTTCATCAGAATCAATGAACTCACCATTCAGTACAACAGAAACAGTTAAGCCCTGAACGAGTCCATTTTGATGCTTCTTATGCACTACACGACCACTAACAGCGTAATCACGCTTAACTTCAGAACGCGTCTGTTGACCACCACGAGCACTCACCGCATCAGCATCAGTAATAGGTGGCGTGTTAGACAGTGAACCAGGAACTCCCAGAGTCATCTGTGAAGCACCACGGTTCTCTAAAAGCACCTCACTACGAACTACAGGGTCACCGTAACTCTCTTGAGTTTCTTCTTTTTGAGTAAAATCGATATCTGCATTCACACGAACACGGAAGTTTGAAGGCCCGTATATAGGCGTCAAAATGTCAGCAGCTTGCGTACGCAAGTAACTTTCCATTTGAGCACGATAATCTTGCTGTTTAGACGTAGACATCACGTAGTCACCTACGCTTGATTCGTCACTAAGGAGTCGACCAAACTGATCAACAATTGAGATGTTTTCTTTCTTTAGCGCAGCAGAAGAACCCGCAACCAAGTTAATGATTGAGTCGATTTGCGCTGGTCTTAAGTCCTGGCCATCAACCAAGTTTACGATTACAGACGCCGTTGCCTGCACAGTATCTGCGTTTCTTACATACTTTGTTGTCTTAGGTACAGACAAATGTACTCGAGCGTAGCTTACTGACTGAAACGTAACGATACTCTTAGCAAGCTCTCCTTCCAGAGCGTAACGATACTTAGCTTCCTCAATAAACTGAGACTGTCCCAGACTAGAGTTCTCGGTGATAAGCTCCATACCCACTGGAATCTCTTCCTGCAGGCCTCTCGCCGCCAAAATCTTGCGGATTTCGTACACCTTACTCTCAAGTACCATCACATTACCGTCAGATGGTGACAGCTGGTAATCGATACGACTTTCATCGAGCATTTCTAGAATCTTACTACTATCGTAGTTCGATGTAGGCGAATACAAAGGTCTATATCTTGGAGAACTTGACCAAAGCATAATGACAATGACGGTCGCAAATATTAATGCAACCGCCGTGATAATCGCTGTCGTTTTCTTCCCGTCTTGAAAGACATTTTTTGCAGATTCAGAAAACTTTGATAACTTTTCCTTCGACGCAGCAGCTACTTTCGCTGCGCCTTCCTCAGCTTTTGAGTTGGGTTCCATATTCTTTCCAGAGTTTACAGAGATTAGATTGCCATTTTCATGATTTCGTCAAAATTCGAAACCATCTTATTCCTGACCTGCACTAACGCAGAAAACGATAAACCAGCCTTTTGATTAGCAATTGTCGCACCGACCAAATCATCACTAAGGCCCAGTTCAACATCACGAACTTTATTCGCTGCAACTGTTTGTAGCTGGTCAACTTGACCAATTCCGTTTTTCATCATTGACGCAAAATCTAAACCTTCCACCTTCCGATGGGAGGTTACCGAACTTGCAGCAATAGATGATTGAAGTTGCATTTTTTGCAACATAGACGCTTGCAACGCGCCCATATTGCCAAGTGTTTGGATTTGCATTTCTACAATTAGCCTTTGATTAAACGTATTTGAACCCTGCGGTTTTTTGCTCGACCATTACGAGTTTTCTCGTTGTAACGTAATTTTCGTGAACCGTGAGATCGGATTTCGATACTATCTATTGCCACACCACGATCAGCAAGGAAGACTGCAATATGCTCTGCCCTTTTACGAGACAGCTCCAAATTTTCAATATGATCGCCCGACGAGTCCGTAAACCCATCGATCAACACCTTAACGACACCGCCATCGTACTCAATCAAGTGCGCTATATTTTCTAGCAACTCAATATCACGCGGGGAAGTTACGGCTTCCGCTCCACTTGCGAAATATACTTCCGCATCTCGGCCAGTAGTGAAGGAAATTTGTGGCAATTTTGTGTAACACTGCTCAAAAGACTTCGATTTTTCGGAAAATCCGACCGGTACAAACGCATCTTTTCTATCTGGACCTACGACAACCAACTGACTGCCCAACGACATCATATGAAGCGCGTCTTTGACAGAATCAGTTGATTCAAGTCGATTTCTGGCTTGATAGTCCAAAGCAAAGTCATGTAAAACCTCACTTTGCCCATAACTCCATTCGACCGGTTCCACCAACACTCTCGCCCCTCCCCCAAAGCGATACGCCCCTTGCGTATTAACTCTCAAAGTAATCGGCTGCTCAGGCATTGCTATCAGCTCTGCCTGAATACTCTTGTAAGGTAACTCTGCTGACAGAGAGCAAAAATACGGGCGCTCTTCGTAGCCCCACTCCACCTGATCAAGATCGGCCGCAATTACAGGCGAACTTACCAAGCAGAATAGCGATAGATACTTCTTCATCAACAAGCCTTATCAGATGTAATTAAAGAGCGAGTTGGACACCAACTTCATGTATGTTGCCTGCGTAGCTTGCAACATCAACTCAGTCTGATTAAGACGGGTTGCAGCATCCGCCATATTTAACGATTCCAGGCCATCACGCATATTCTCCGTAAATACACCCATATCCTCACTAGCTTCAAGAAGGCGATCTAGCGTATTTCCGGTCGCACCAATCTTCGTAAGGGTTGATAGGACCGAGTGATGAAAATCAATCGCCGCATCCAAACCATCACCAGTGATCTGCTCAAAATCTGCTGTTGGGTTCTTAAACTCACCAATTACTGCATCTAACTGATTTAGAATGTCACTAGTACCCAAGACTTCACTCGCAACAAAGTTGCCATTAATTATCTTCGTTTCTGACACTTGAACTTGACGTCTGTCGTCATTGCCCAACAGGTTGTATGGAGGTACATCGGATATCGCAGCTGAACCCTCATCTGTGCCACTAAAAATGTAACGACCATCTACTTGAGTATTCAAAAGAGAAATCATCTCTTCTTTAAGCCCCTCAAGTTCGATCACCAAACCTTCACGCGACTCTGCATCCAGCGCACCGTTGCGCCCCTGAATGATCAACTCATTGATTTGCTGTGCGATCTCTTCTTGTTGCTTAACAACTGTTTCGTAGCGCATGTATTCCGTTTCAACACGGCCAATAGTCGTTTTGTAAGCTTCATTCATCGCCAAGGAACGATTGAGACGCTGAATCTGATTCCAGCCCACACTATCATCAGAAATGTGATTGATTCGCTTGCCAGTTGTGATCTGTTCGTACACTTGATTCAGTTTAATATTCTGTCTCATCAAGGCATGTTGCGTTGTATACATAAACTGGCTGTCTGTTACTCTCATGAACTATCTCCTTAGAATGAAGCCAAGACACTTTCTAGCATCGTATGAGCTGTAGAAAGCACTTTTAGATTTGCGTTATAGGCATTTTGATACATCATTAAATTCGCCGCTTCTTCATCAGAAGACACACCAGAGACAGCATCCCTTGCTGTCATCGCAGATAACAATTGAAGGCGATTTGATTCCGACAGAGAGATGTATTTTGAAGTATCAGCACCAACACGAGTCGCCTCACCTACATAAGCATCTGAAAGCGTCATTGTTCCCAGCAATGCTTTATTGGCAATGTCAGTCAGGTTTTTAATGTTATCGGCATTACCAATCGTACCGTCCGTAGAGAACGCCAGCTCTTGAATGCTAATATCTGTGATCTTTAAACTCACAGCCGGATCTAGCGGGTTATACTCGAATAACGCCGCACCTGCCGCACCATTTAGGTCGGTACCAGACGCAAGGACAGCATTGAATTCATCAGCCATCGCTTTAGCAAATTCGTTGTAGAAGTCTTTAAGCGGTAAGTATTGGTCAGCCAACACATCCGAGAATGCTCCCAACTCACCACCGATAGAGCCTGTACTTTTGAAAGTCGCACCTGGAAAGTCCACCACAAGATCTGTAGCAAAATGACCGCCACCAGAAACATCACGACTTAGGACGGAGTGTTTATCATTAATCACCAAAGGCTGACCAGACGCGAGTGACAACTCAATCGTGCCATCTCCCATGCGCATCATTTTGACATCAAGCGTGCCTGATAACTCAGCAATCACAGAATCCATTGAATCCTGCAAACCACTAATGTCATGCCCCAATGAGCCAGCATCACGAATAGCTTTATTGAGTTCCGCTACTTTTGATAAGTTTGCGTTGGCTGACTCTAGAACCGAATCATAGTCACGAATCAAACCATCAATCTGACTTGTCAGTCTTGAATAACCAGATGAAACCGTTGTAGCAAGCAAATCCGCACTTTGAAGCACTTGCTGTCGATATGAACCACTTGCTGGATCGACAGAGGCCTGTGACAAAGAGGTAAATAAACTCGTTAGATTTTCATCCAAATTAAGACCATCAGCATTAAGCAACTTCTCTAATGAAGACATTTTTCCGAGATAAGCACTGCTGTAGCCAAATGTAGTAATAGCATCACGCATAACTGCGTTTGCTGATTCATCCGCTACACGGCGAATACTATCAACGTTAACACCACCACCAATTTGAACACCACCAACACCAACGCCACCATTTACAGAACTAAAAACTGCCTGACGACGCGTGTACCCATCTGTGTTGATGTTTGCAGTATTCTGAGCAGTCACACCCAAACCGATACTGGCAGCCCGCATACCCGACAGACCAATATTAAAAATGTTCGACATTATTTATTCCCAAAATTTCGTGACATCTGGACGTACAAGCTCTCAGCTAAACCTACACTTCCACCATTTCTATTCATGTTTGATACCATCTGCTGGTCCAACACATCCTTAAACATACCGTCATTAGCGGAACTCAAAGGACTATCCTTATCTTCAAACGCCTTCGCGCTATCTCGCATAGTTTTAAATACCATCTGCATATAAACAGTCTCCAACTCCACTGCCACCCTAGCAATTTTCGCCGGACTGTCGCCCCGCCCCTGCAAACTACGCAATTCAGTATTATCCAGCACCGAACCAGAACGACCCGCTCGCTCTTGATTCGACAGCTGCAACGCTTCTTCAAATGAAACAAACTGCGGACTAGCCAATGTTGCTTTCGCATTTGGAGTGATAACCTCAGCATGGCCAACACTCTCACCATTCAACGTGTCTATAACCACAGACGCGATTGGAGAAATCATATGATGATCAATTCCCCGTTCAACGCTCCAACACGATCAAGTGCCTGTAGTATCTGCACAAGTACAGCTGGTGTCGCGCCCATTGCATTAACTGTATCCACTAAATCTTGAAGACTTGCGCCTTCTGGGATCACCATCATGCCTGAGTCGTATTCTTGGACAGAAACCGAACTAATAGTACCCATCACTGTCTCACCCTTGCTCAGCACTGCCGGTTGTGAAACGAATGGGTCTTCACTAATCGTTACTGTCAAACCACCTTGCGATACGGCTGCTCGACTTACTGTTACGTTCTGACCCACAACAACAGTGCCAGTACGCGAGTTATAAACTACCTGTGGACCATCTACGCCACGCTTGACCACCAATTCATTAATTAGCGACAAAAAAGAAACACGAGTATTCGGAGTTAAAGGCGCATCGACCTCAACAACACCCTTATTCACTGCTCTTGCTATCTCACCGCCAAATTGCTCGTTGATTCTGTTCGCAATATTTACCGATGTTTGATAGTGAGGTCTCGTAAGAGACAAAGTGATCGTCTTCTGGTTTGGAGACTCAGGCATAGAACGCTCAACCGTTGCGCCATTCGGCACTCGACCCACCGTTGGGATATTGTGAGTAATGCTACTTCCATCAGCCCCCGACGCTGTATAACCGCCGACAACCAAGTTACCTTGAGCAATACCATAAACATGACCATCCAAACCCTTAAGCTCAGTAATCAGCAACGTACCACCTTGCAACGACCTTGCATCACCAACTGAACTCACAGTGACATCCAGAGTTTGACCTGGCACCGAATGGGCACCTAGATTTGCAGTTACCATCACCGACGCAACATTGCGCAATCTCGGGTTCGCTCGCGATCCAAGCTGCACATCAAAATTCTTCAGCATGTTTACAACAGATTGCTGAGTAAAAGGTGATGACTTATCGCCAGTACCATCAAGACCCACAACAACGCCATAACCAACTAGCTGATTATCTCGATCCCCATAGACAGAGGTTATATCTCCAACCCTACTCTCAGCATTCGCTGTGTTTGTAAGTGCAGTAAATAACGCAACTACCGCAAAAAGCACCAAGAGTCTGTTTGTAAATGCACCCGGCTTTTTTCTTCTTCTCATTTAAAAAGGCATCCACTTAGAGTTAAGTATTTTCATGAACCAACCCGGCTCATTCGCATTTGCCAAAGACCCTTCACCCGAGTACGTAATTCGCGCATCAGCGATACGCTCTGAACTCAGCGTGTTGTCGGCATTAATATCATCGACTCGCACTAAACCGGTCAATCTGATGTACTCATCGCCCTGATTTAAGCTCAACCACTTCTCACCGCTAATTCTCAGTACACCATTAGGCATTACTTCATGAACCATCACAGTAATAGCACCCGTCAATGAGTTGTTTTGCGAGGCCGAGGCCGAACCATCAAATGCACGCGAGCCATCAATCGCAGCAGCCAAATCGTCAAGCGTATAAGTACCCACGCTTGGCGCGCTTAACGCTGCACTGGATTTCTTTGCAAAAGAAGCTGATGCTGTTTTTCCCGAACGAGTCTTCTCTTCAAGATTCACAGTCAAAACATCACCTACTCGGTACGCCCTTCTGTCTTGATACAGCGACAAACCTCCACGGCCAGAATACAAACTCCCCGAACTTTGCCTCTCCATCATGTAATTGATAGCTGGTGGCGCGTAATTAGGACTATCTGGCTCAACAGTCTTTGTGACTTCTTGAATCGTGACGCACCCTTGAAGCAACAAAATAGGTATGAGCAACAGCTTCTTCATGTTTAACCTCTACTACTAAGTGCGACTTGTGATGAACTGAAGCATTCCATCGATTGCCGAGATAGCTTTTACGCCTGTCTCGTAACCGCGACTTGTAGCTATGATCTGAACCATACCGTCAACAACATCTACGTTACTGCCCTCAAGCATGCCCTGCTTGATAAAACCAGCACCCTCAGTGCCAGGGTCAACAATGTTTGGCTCACCACTTGCCGCTGTTTCGCGATACAAGTTACCGCCAATAGCAGACAAACCTTGAGGATTCATAAAACGTGCGATTGTGATCTGACCTAATTCATCAGGCTCAGCCTCACCAGGAATATTCGCAGAAACGACACCGTCCTCAGAAATATTCAGACCAACCGCATCCTCAGGAACAAAGATATTCGCCGCTAGTGGATAGCCAGATGAATTGACAATCTGACCTTCAGAGTTGACGTGAAGCTGCCCATTACGAGTAAAGTAAGTGTCATCACCCACCTCAATCTCAATAAAGCCATCACCTTCTACAGCAATGTCCAACTCTTGATTCGTTTGAATCATCGCGCCCTGAGTAAACACCTTAGATGTACCAGCGACCTTGACCCCAGAACCCAACTGCACCCCGGTAGGGTGACGATTCAGCTCATTGGTTTCTGCACCCGCTTCTTTGCGAATGGTGTAAAACAACGACTCAAACGAAACTCTATCTTGCTTAAAACCAATCGTATTCACGTTCGCAAGATTGTTACTGATCGTCTGCATCTGAACGTTTTGTGCTTCTAGGCCAGTCTTTGCGACCCAAAGAGAAGTATTCATATTATTTGTGTATTCCGATTTATCTGGCGTTAAGCCTGCATCACTTCATTACCTGCGCGTCCAATATCTTGCGCAGCTACCATCATTTTCACGTTGACTTCAAACTGACGACTCAACTTGAGCATGCCAGTTAGTTCTTCAATGACCGATACATTCGATCCCTCAAGAAAACCAGAGCGCATAGTTACATCATCTGCAGCATCCAACGGTTCGCCCGTTAAACTCCGAAACAGCCCAGAACGATCCAAAGTCACTTCTGAATTCGTCGGATTGACAAGCTTAAGCGCCGCCACCTCCTGCCCATCAGCATCACCAGGCGCAACGACACTCACAACACCATCATTTGAAACTTGGATACTCTGATAGAGAGGCAACACCAAGGGACCATCCTCAGTAAGAACAGAGCGACCTCCGATAGTCACCTCACCCTCATCATTGAGAACCATATCCCCCGCTCGGGTATACAATTCCTCTGGCTCCCCTTCCAAACCTTGTACCGCTATGAACCCCTGATTATCGAGAGCCACATTCAACGGGTTATCCGTCTTCATCATGGCGCCAACCGCAAAGCTATTCATTGCTAAGTTAGTACGTGTTGTAGCCGAACCCTCGAATCCATCACCTTCAATTGTCTGAGGTGTAGTGAATTCCATCAGAGCCCTAAAACCAACAGTCGAAGCATTGGCGATATTGTTAGCTCGGGCATGCTGAGCGTACATTGTGCGCTCAGCCCCGCTTACTACGTTGTAGAAGATTGGATCCACTCTTAGAACACCTGCATTAGCGTTTGAGCAATAGAGTTTTGAGCCTGGATACTCTTAGTGTTTGCCTGATAGTTCTGCTGCGTCTCCATTAGACCGATCATGCTTTCTGTAGTATCTACATTTGAAGACTCAACAGCGCCGCCAACCAAGTTACCCAGCACACCTACGCCCGCAGTACCAAAGATAGGAGCCCCAGAACTGTATGTCTGTTGCCAAGATGTACCGCTAACGGCTTGAAGACCGGCATTAGACGGGAAACTCGCTAGGATGATTTGACCTTGTACTTGCGTTTGACCATTGCTGTAAGTAGCTATGACCGAACCATCTTCTTCGATATACACAGAGTTAAACTCACCACTGGTATATCCGTTCGCACTGTTGTCTGTAACAGTGAACGAAGAACCAAACTGCGTGATCTTATCGAGATTGAAATCAATACTGACCGGATCCGCGCCAGGTGCAGGGAAAGATGCATTGAAGTTACCACCCGCCAGCAGACTGCCGTCAGTATCAAAGTTGAGTGTGGTATTACCGATCGTCGCACCATCAGTTTGCGCAATCACCTCGTAAGTATTCGGACCGGTCTTAACAAAGTATTGAGTGACGATGTGCTCGTTACCAAGCGAATCGTATACTGGAGTCGTGTAGCTGTTTGTGTACGTTTTCGGATCATCTGGGTCGAATGGTGTAGCCACCATGTCGATGTCTTCAGCATTCGCATCTAAGTTAGCCAAGAAATCCACGTTATCTGTAGCACGAGCATTAAGCGCACTGTTTGATACGTTAATATCAGTGATCGTACCCTGCATGATATTGCCGTTGCCATCTACAGAATAACCCTGCAGAAGATTACCGTTTGAATCTACCATCGAGCCATTTGCATTCATTCCAAACATGCCGGAGCGTGAATACTGCTGTTGGCCATTCGAGTCCTTTGTAACAAAGAAACCCGAACCTGCGATCGCCACATCTAAGCTACGACCCGTACCTAAGATTGAGCCACTCGTATCGTGATTCTGAGTAATACCAGAAATTGAAACACCACCGCCTTCTTTACCGTTATACACAGCAGAAAACTCAGCACGCGCACCTTTGAATCCCACCGTCGAAGCGTTTGCGATATTATTCGCATGCACACCCAACTCTTGCTTAAAGGCCTTTAAGCCACTCATTGAAATATTAAAAGACATTACTCAACCCTTAACTAATTTTGTGTAATTCATAAAATGGCAACTTGCCAATACCAGCCACGTCAACCATCACAGCAGTGCCATCTGCCGGTATCACTACTGACTCAATCTCACCCTGGAAGTACGTTTCTGGCTTATAGTTCTGACCTTCATCAAGGCGAACTTCGATTGTGTACGTACCATCAAGCTCAAGATCTTCTGCATCAATCTCAAAATCGACACTGCCCGCACCATTAGCACCCAACGGAATAGACTTAACGACTTCTCCCGTCTCATCTAAAATCTCAATGGTGACCGTGTTAGATGATGCCTGCAGATCAACAGAACCCTTGTAAACACCCTCACCATCCGGTTTAAAGGTATCCGTGCGAATATCGACCGTCTTACCGACCAAAGTCGTGGTACTTAACACCTGAAGGTTATCCAGCATTACCTGATTAGCCTGAGAGATATGAACAAGATTCTCATTACTCTCCATCATCGCCATCTGGCTCATCTGAGCGACCCACTCGCTTGAACTTTGCGGATCTAACGGGTCTTGATACTGCATAGAAGCGACCATCAGCTTCATGAACATATCCTGAACGCCACTTGCCGTGCTGTTCTGCGCCACAACACCACTTTGTTGCTGACTGACATCAGTCGCATAATTACCAACAGTTGAAATCACTGCTTAGTTACTCCCACAAGCGCAACAATGACTGCTGCATTGACTTAACATTACTCATGACTGATGCATTAGCTTCAAAGCCCTTCGTTGCACTCATCATGTCCGCCATCTCCGACACAACATTGATACCGGAGTAGTACACATAACCCTGCTCATTAGAGAGCGGATTATTAGGCTCGTAGCGACCTTCAGCCATCGACTTAACCTCGATAACATCAGCCACTCGAACCGGCACAGCAGCTTGCTCTGTCCCATTAACCATATTCGTGTAATCAGCTACAAACACTGGCTTTAGAGGCTTGTAAACCTCCTCCGGCGTAGCTGCAACAGAATCCATGTTTGCGATGTTGCTCGATACTGCATTCAACCTTACGGTCTGAGCCGCCATAGCTGAGCCTGCTACATCAAAAACTGCATTTAAACTCATTACTGCCCCGTTATCGCCGTATTCAAACCACTCACCTTTGACTTCAAAAACTGAAGTGACTGGTGGTATTCCGCCGTGTTCTGAGCAAACTTCGCCTGCTCTACATTCAATTCAACCGTATTGCCTGTTCTACTTTTCTGAAAAGGCATTCGATATTGCATCTCTGTCTCTATGTCAGGCACAGAACTACTAAGGCCACTCAATGTTGCCTCAAAACTTATATCTCTTGCTTTGTAGTTAGGTGTATCTACGTTCGCGATATTTGAAGCAATTACCGCCGTTCTCTCCGCTCGCATTGCAAGCATCTGAGGATGGACACCCAACAAATCATCCATTCGAATCATTAATTGATACTCCCGCTATTTCGCAATGAATCTTATGGTGTACCGCAACCACCGCTTTTTTATTTCGCGGAATTTTGCGAGATATTTCCCATAGATTATTTCGTTTTGCGTTGCACCCCCGCTTTCTTGCTATACAAGCGAAGTCATTTAATTCTTCAACGCCAAGGTGTAACGTGCGACAAGTAAACCTAAACGAGCTAGGCAACCCTACAGAGAGGATCACAAAGACCCTCATCAAGAAGTTCAACCACGCTAAAACACAGCTCTCTGTGTTTGCTGGTGGCATCACTAACGCCCAAGAGTGCTCAATCGAAATCCAAGCACTACAGCCAAATGAACTATCCAGTCGCAATGAATCCGTTGGTATTCACACTGAGAAAGGCAACTTTATTACTTCCCTCTCTCACTCCGACTTAGACGCCGCACTTAAGATGCACACTAACTCCACAGACATTGAAAGTGGAAAAAGCAACAGCATCACCCGTTCACACACGAATATTTTGTCGAACTTTGGGATCGCCATCGCAAGTAACGTTTTCAAGGCCACTAATGTAGAAACCAACAACTCAACACCCTCCGATATTGGCGTTCGTGTACTGATTACATGCGATGACAGAACGATTGCTGTGGATGTATTTATCGGCGAAACACTCAAAGCACAAATGAGCGCGGAACTAATTGACGGCTACGACCAATCAATAACAGATGAGACGTTAGGGGATATAGAAGTCCAGCTGAGCGCTGTACTCGATACAAAAGAACTATCACTGGCTGAATTGAAAGAGAACGGACTTGGCGAGTTCATTCCGCTAAATGACTACCCTCACAACATTACGCTTCGACTTGAAGATCAACAGATGCTCGCGGGCAGCATCATCACCCAAAACAACAACCTTGGAATCAAAATCAAATGAACACCGAAAAAGACAACAGCGAACTCAACATCGAAGACGACCTAAACTTCTCCGATGAGAAATTACCAGACAACTCTCTTTCTACTGATGTTGATTTGAACCTAAGCGGACTAGACACCGCTGGCAACGCCAAATCGTCCATTCAGCCCAACGACGACATCATCTTCCTTGAAATGTCGATCGAAGTAGATTGTAAGAAAATCAACCTAACTGAACTGAAGCAACTTCACCCAGGTAGCGTTATTTCGCTAAATAAGAAAGTTGGTGAACCAGTGAACATCAAACTTAACGGCACAACGAAAGCTTACGGCCAAATCGTTGAAGAAAATGGCACTTACGGTGTTCGTATCACAAAACTGGTTAACAATGCGTAAACTACTATTGCTACTCCCCCTGATTTTCGGGGGGCTCTTTGCAGCCTTTCCATCCTTTGCAAAGGATGGATTGAGCGTACTCACTGTTACCACCACCGACACGGGCCAGGAATACAGCGCAAAGATACAAATCTTAATCATGATGACGCTGATCGGATTTATCCCTACAGCGCTTTTGATGTGCACCTCTTTCGCACGCTTCATCATAGTCTTTTCCCTACTTCGACAAGCACTAGGCCTGCAACAGAGCCCTCCAAACCAAATCTTGGTAGGTATTGCCCTGGCTATGACGCTACTGATAATGCGACCTGTTGGAAATGACATCTATGAGAATGCTTACACCCCATACATCAATGAGGATGTGACCTTCCAAGAAGCCCTGCTGATCGCAAAAAAACCCGTTACTAACTTCATGCTCAATCAAACTTCCGCCGAAACCCTAGCGCGAACCCTTGAGATTGCAGGAGAACCAGCAGACCTAGAGCGAGAAGAAATTCCCTTTCTAGTATTACTACCTTCCTTTGTGCTCAGTGAAATCAAAACCGCCTTCGAGATCGGATTCATGATTTTTCTACCGTTCATAGCCATAGACCTGATCGTTGCAACCGTATTGATGTCCCTAGGACTTATGATGCTATCGCCACTGATCATTTCCCTACCACTGAAAATATGCGCCTTTGTACTCTTCGATGGCTGGAACAAGATTATCGGAAGCCTTACTCAGAGTTTTTGGATGTAGAATGACTCCTGAATTAGCCGTACACCTCATCAGTTCATCACTTTGGGTCGTCGTGAAAGTCGTCTGCCTAATCATCCTACCAAGTCTTTCGGTTGGATTGCTTGTCGCCATTTTTCAAGCGGTTACACAGATCCAAGAAAACACATTAAGCTTCCTTCCGAGGCTACTTGCCATTCTTGGCGCGATTGCTTTTGGTGGGCACTATATCAGCACTGAAGTTCTGGATTTGTTTGGATACACCTTCTCGCACATTAACGATATATCGCTACGATGATCACCCTATCGCTCCATGAGTTCCTAGTCCTGCTTGGCAAGTTCTTCTGGCCACTATTAAGAGTTACTGGATTCATGCTGGTAGCGCCCATTTTTAGCGACCGTTCGATAACGTACAAACTGCGCCTGATCCTATCGTTTTCACTTGCGCTACTACTTGCCCCTCTTGCTAACATCAACGTGCCTTTTGAACCCTTTTCGGTAGCAACAATTTTAGGTGCCGGAAATGAACTACTGATTGGTGGCATGCTTGGATTGGGTTTCTCAATTTTCTTTGGACTGTTCATTACAGCAGGTCAAATTATATCTATGCAGATGGGGCTTGCGATGGCCATCATGAACGATCCCTCCAATGGCATTTCCGTTGCTATCATTGGTCGAATCCTTCTTATATGTATAACTCTCTTATTCCTGAGCGTAGATGGTCATATATTCATGGTAGCAACACTCAAGGATTCTATGGATGCAATCCCTGTCGGCACTTCGGTCTACAACCTCAACATCACGGCTCTCATAAAAATGGTCAGCTGGATGTTTGCTCAAGGGCTGCTACTGTCCATTCCGGCCATCTCCGTCATGTTCGCGTGTAACACAACATTCGGTCTTCTCACTCGAATTTCCCCGTCGCTAAACATATTCGCTTTGGGTTTTCCGCTTACAATGCTACTCGGAATAATGGCTCTAACAGCAACAGTAACCCGCATGGGAGACGTATTCTTTTCAATGTCTGACACTCTCAATGAACACATCAACTTCCTACTCGATATTAGATAGATGGCCGACTCAAACAAAACCGAACTCGCCACTCCAGAGAAACTTAGAAAATCCAGAGAAGAAGGCCAGTTACCCCGCTCCAAAGACCTAATCAGTGCGATTACTTTCTCTTGTGTCGCTATATACACAATGAGTACCGTCGAGCGATTCCAAGAAGTATTACAAAGACTCATGACGTACTGTTTCACGTTCGAGCGAAGCAACACATCTAGGATTGAAAATTTCATTCCGTTAAATCAAATAGCTATAGAGATACTTTGGCTATTCCTTCCAATGCTTGTTATCGGCGTACTTGCAGCATTCATTAGCGGTATTATTATCGGTGGCCCTGAATTTAGAGGCGTCCACGTTAAACCAAAGGCCGAGCGGATAAATCCACTAAAAGGACTCAAGCGACTCTTTAGTCATGAGGTTTTAGTCGACCTATTCAAAAATATCGTCAAGATCAGCATCGTCTTTTACCTGCTGTACTCCACACTCAGCACTGAACTAGGCGCTATGAGCAACCTCTCTCGTGGCTACCTCGGTAACTCACTTGGTTACTTTTTTTCGGTCATCAAAGAGCATGTATTCTCGCTAATCACAGCCTTCATCATATTTGGCATGATTGACGCTCCATACCAAAAATTTAAATTCCTTAAAAAGATGAAAATGTCACTTCAAGATGTGAAAGATGAGATCAAAAACTCAGAAGGTAGACCTGAAATTAAACAGCGCATCAAGCAAGCGGTAATGCAAAACAACAAAAACGCATTGTCGGAATCCGTGCCAACCGCAGACGTAATCATCACCAACCCAACCCACTATAGCGTCGCTTTGAAGTACGACAAACATAAGTCGAACGCGCCCTACGTCGTCGCCAAAGGCGTAGACGAACTAGCTCTTCATATCCGAAAGGTAGCTAGAGAGAACGACATCGAGATTGTAGAGAGCCCTGAACTCGCTCGCTCCATCTTTTTCACTACGCGTGTTTTCCAAGCTATCCCAATGCCGCTTTATCTCGCTACCGGCAAAATTCTAGGCTACATCCTTGAACTCAATCGCTATAAAAGGGATGGGCTACGAAAACCACTCGCGCCAAAAAATATCGCTGGGGACATTCCCCAAGAATTCAAATACTAATAAAAGAGGCTATTTCAACAATGAAAAGTTCGTACTGGTGGCTATGCAACACTGACAAAGGAACATATGTGTTATACCCAAACAATGGTAAGTTCTATTTTGACTCTCAGTGCTTAAAAGAGTGCCGCTTCAATAATCTCACCAAAGTCGCCAGGATGGTTCGACAAGACCTAAAGCCGGAAGATATCCACATGTCTCTCCAGTTATCACAACAGATAGCGAAGCTTACAAGCGACAAAGTTACCATCACGAAAGAGAAAACCGCGACACAACGAAAGCTTGATTTCATCCGCCAACAACTCAACGAAATCATCGGTCGCCACTAATCCCGGTACTATTTTTGGGCGTTCATTCAAATTATCAACCAAGTCTTTGCCCTATACACGGTATCTCCCTATGGGGCTGATACCTATTCTTACGAATCTATAAGGACAAGAAAAATGACTGAACGCTCAACAAAAGATATAAATCTAATCTGGAATTGGACTCACAAGGACTTCAAGGGCTCTTGCTCAAAAACGAAATCCATAATGTGGCCAGCGCCTCATCATTGCCTTGGACCTATTTCAGAACTACCTGAAAAGGAATTCCAAGATGCTCTGAAGTATGCTTTACATAAAGAAGCCTGCAAAGATCGAGATGAAAAGTTGATACCCATTTTGAAGCGATTCAATCTTTGGGAACCAGGGTTTTCTGGTACTGAACAATGGAGGGAGTGTCTACACGATGTTCTAACCTTTACATCGTTCACGAAACCCGAGAGCTTTCTGCTCGAACTAAAAGCGGCCATTGAGCACGCCAACGTTCCGTTTCCAAAATAGTAAAATGCCCACTTTTGTCTTTACGACTAAAGTGGGCATTCTCTTTTCAGCCTTAAATCTTTCCCCCAAGAGTACCTAATCCTACTTGTGCATCAGCTCAACAGACCAGCAACCAACACTCACACCATTAAACTGCAACTTGAACGCCCACAAACACAAAATCACAAATAGGGGAGGGATACCATTGGAAATCTGCCCATTTCCAGGTGGAAATTCTTTGAAAATAGTCATTAACGTGTTGTTTTAAATAAAGAAAAAATCATCATAAAATGGACCACGATGCGCAAATTCCGACACTATTTCCATGCGAGCATGATAAGTTTAAATGTCGCAACTCAAGCAAGTCAGACCGGTAAAACTCTTTAAGCGCAGGGGCGGCGCTCAAGCAAAGCAATTCGATTCGCATTCACTTTCAGAGCGCACTGCGCTATACGTCAAGAAGACCGCCAAACTCATAATGAAAAGCTAACACCCTCCGCACGAACTAAAAGCGGCCATTGAACACGCCAACGTTCCGTTTCCAAAATAGTAAAATGCCCACTTTTGTCTTTGCGACCAAAGTGGGCATTCTCTTTTCTACTTTAAATCTCGCCCTAGGGGCGCCTAATGCTACTCGTGCGTCAGCTCAATTCGACTAAACGAAACATCAAACACATGCCCTGAATTCAACTCAGGCTCAATTTGTGGATAAATACCTGCCTTGAAGTAGTATTCATTCGTCGCATCAGCCCACGCCGGATTTAACACAGACATCGCCTCACCAGACTCAATTCTCTCTCCCCAAGCCACAGATTGAGTTACGCCATTCACAGTAATAGCAATACCTGTAGCGTTTACATCAATCTCGTAGTTGAAGTCTTCATAAGCTGGCACTTCTTCAAAACGCAAGCTGTACGGCTGACACTTAGATGCATCGCATAACTGATCGTCCAGCTCAAAGTCGTTATTGATAATCGCTCGAAAGTCCTTGGATGGCCCATCCCACTGCAACTTAATCAAAGCCTGCTTAATTCGGTAACCATGCACCTGACCAACAATCACCTTAGGTTCAGACACATTCGGATATTGTTCAACACGCAAAGTCGCTGAAAGATTGTGATTGGCTTTATCCGGGATAGCCCAGTTTTGTGCAGAAGCACTGCAACGACTCTCCGTATCATAATGATACAAGCCTCGAAGTTCGGATCTCGTATATTTCGTATTTGTAGTTGTCGCCACTCCTGCATCACCCAAGTCGGCAATAAAGTGAGTACGGCCACCTTCATGCGATACGTAGTAGGGGAGGGTAGTATCAGCAGTCAGTGTATCTTTCCCAGCACAATCAGCAGGAATTAATTCTGCTGCCGAGTCGCGATCATTTAAGTCGCTACCCACTCCAAAATGCTCTTTATAGTAAGACTCGCTAACTGGAAGCGTAATCTTCCATTGATTAATATCCCAACCTGCTACAGCACCTATTTCATCATCAGGCTCACTCGGTTCTTCCGGCGGCTCAGTAGGTCCTTCTGGTGGATCAGTCGGTTCCTCATTCTCATCATCAGGCAACTCAGGTACGGTATCTTCCACATCATCACCTGACCCCAAATCACCGCCACCGCCAGAACCACCGCCACCACAGCCCAACAGACCAGCAACCATCAATGCCAGTAAAAGTTTTCTGTATTCCATTTCTATACTCGTAAGAACCAAACATTCCCCCAAGTATGAAGAGAGAATAAACACACAAAGACATGTCACCCCCCTTTAAAAACCCAACACCACTGCAACTCACACCATTACACTGCAACTCAAACGCTCACAAACACAAGCTCACAAATAGGGGAGGCGCACCATTGGAAACCCGACCATTTCCAGGTGGAAATTATTGAAAAACATCATGTAACCCTATGTTTTTAATGTGTTTTTTATTGGCAAGAAATGGACCACGATGCGCAAATCCCACACCATTTCCATGCGAGCATGACACCCAACACCCCCATAAAAGTGCGAGGTATTACACAAAAAAGGAAGTTTTGCTCTTTTTTGTTGCTTTTCTTCCTTTTGCCAACCTATACTACATGCATTAGGCATTTACGCAGGAAGGGTGAATTTATTATGAAACTACGTGAAATACAGAATTTGAGCAAACGCGCTCGCCTGATTCAATTAGAAAGGGCGAGCATTCAGCAAGAGTACAACGATGAAAGATCACCATTAACCTTTTCAAAAAATCAGTTACGTCAACTCCTTAGCCACGCCAAGAAAACAGTATCGGAGACTAAGCTTGACGCAACTATGGAAAAAATGACCGAAAAGGGATACGAGTTCAAACGCAAAAGCCAAAGCCCTACAAGTCCATACGAACTCACTTTAGATAACTGCTTTGATATCGCATCAGAACTCGGCGTGAAACCTCACAGACATAAGAAACTCCCTGCTTTTGTAGCACAAATCGCCAATCTAAAAGGTGGTGTGGGTAAATCAATGAGCGCAAACATGATTGCAGACGCATGCATCCTGTTGAATTCACTAATTCTAAAGCAACTTAGAGTGCTCATTATCGACCTCGACCCGCAGGGCACCTCAACTGAAAACCAGACACCAAACTTGAACATGAGTGACACTGACTACACCAGCGTGCTTTCAATGACCGAAGAACTTAGCCGAGACCAACTGCTTAATCGCGTAGTTAAGCCTACAAACAAGCGAAATCTATCGGTTATACCTTGTGGCACTGCGGACGGTTTCATCACTGAAGCACTAACAAGTGACGAGGTTTGTGGCGACACCAAGCCTTATGAACTCCTTAAAAAGCGAGTCATAGACCCTTTACGATACGATTTCGACATCATCTTGCTTGACGCCGGACCTCACATGGATACCGTCATGAAGAATAGCCTCCTAGCATCGAACGGTATCTTTATCCCAGTACCACCGACTTACGCGAACTTTGATTCTTCAATGAAGTTCATTGGAAAGTTGGATGAAATATCTGAAGAACTCGAAGGAGATAACTATAACCTGGACAACCTTTGCTTTATCAAAGGCTTCGTAGCCAAGGACGCTTCTCACCTTAATAAAAAGAACAATAAGCACAACGAACTAATCGTCACCACATTAAAAGAAGACCTTAAGACTGTGTTTGGACGTAACGACGTTGTGCCTTATGCGCTACATCACGAAGATGCCTTCGAGCGATGCACGGAACAAGCCGGCACCATATTTACAATCAAGAAGAGTGATTACACTGGCGCAGACGCCGCTTACGACCGAGCACTGCAAAGTGCGTCGAGATGGGCCGAGAATATCATTGAAACTATGCTGGATTACCAAGGAGACTTGCAAGCATGA
>NZ_CP016178.1 GCF_001677275.1 Vibrio breoganii | reverse complement strand
TCATGCTTCCGCATAGATCTTGTAAACCCAAGATCTATGCGGATTTATTCGCCCCTCGTGAGGGCTTCAACACAGGGATCGGCGCTTCATTGAGCGGATAAAGCGTTAAGAACTTAACGTGTGATTCAATTTGATTGCTTAACTCAGCGCGCCACGCCTTTCCATGTTGCTTCTTGCAAAACTCAACGATCAATACCATGACCTGCTCAAGCCTACGACAGCAGCATAAACGAATGTTTTGATCCACTTCAGCCCGGCTGATCACCTGCTCCAATCGACCTTGTGCTAAACACAGATAAGAGTAGGCCGCCTCAAGCTCTGCCTGCTCTAAGTGATGTTGATACATACGAGCACAACCATCAAGCCAACAGCCAAGCCCTTGACTCTGCTCGATCGACAATTCCGGCCCCCATAATTCTTGGGGAGGATCATTGATCAATTGAGCCAAAACCTTCACTTGATCATGCTTCCGCGTTTTGTGGCACTGCGAAAACTGTTGTTGCCATTGATCTAGCCGAGTCACAAGAATCGTTCCTTTTTTGAGCATTATTATTTGTAAGTGTAAATCAATATTGACTAAAATGTGACCAAATACAGACGCTGTCCACAAAACAAAAAAGGCGGTGATAACCCCATCACAGATCGATTCAAATTTTCTTAACACAAGATTGCTAGATTGCTATCAATACAGAGGTCAGAGGAGCTTAGCGCATACATGACCAGCGCCGCTTCTACTGTATATCACAAGGCAAAAACGCCTTATATTTTATTGTTATTTCAGGAGCAAAGTGATGTCTATTAATTCTATCAGCCGAGAAGAGATGCAAGGTCTCGCGGGTTCGTGGGATGAATTGAACGCCACCCCCGAAGCCACTTCGAATAAACAGCTAAAATCTGCAGAGGCAAGACGCCGAATAGAACAAATGCGCGAAATCAGGGAAAGCGGATTGACACTGGAAGAGGCTCGCGAGTTGGGGTTACTACACTAATTCCACGCGAGACTAGTACGCTCAGCAATGGGCATATGACAAAAATTACTCTGTCGTATTGTTTTTATTTTCAACTTAAAATACGACACAAGAACGCATGTACTCGTTACAAGGGTATGTGCGTTTTTTTATGCGTTTCTTTTCTCCTAGGTCAAAGAAAAATCTCTCCCTTGGCATAAAATAATCATAAGTGTGCGTAGGGTCTGTTGACCTTTTGCGATTAAAAATAACCTCAAAAGATCAACAGCCCCTATTACAAAGGTGGACTATGAACATTAGTGATCTTGTAACGAATGAACACCTCATCTGGAACCTGTTCATTGCTCTGTTATTGGGCGTAATAATCGGTACTCAGAGAGGCTGGGTAATGCGACATAGGGTTGAAGGCAGTCGTGTGGCCGGTATTCGTACTTACTCGCTGGTGAGCTTGCTAGGCGGCTTGATAGCAACGCTAGCCAGTCTCTACTCGCCCTTACTTATCGGCTTTGGTTTGATTGCGCTGGTCTTATTGGCCTGTATTGCCTTTGTGATGAAGCAAAAGCGAAGTGAAGACATCAGCATCACTGGCGTAGTGAGCCTGCTAATCACCTTTATCATTGGCTGCCTTGCTGTTTCTGGTGAAGCAGTCTTAGCGGCGGTGGCGGCGGTGCTTACCGCTGTGGTACTGGACAATAAAAAAGAACTTCACCAAGCCCTGCAAAAGCTTCAAGAGTACGAACTGGATGCAGCGCTGCGCTTACTCCTTATTTCCATTGTGATGCTCCCCCTTCTGCCAAACCAATCTTACGGCCCTTGGAATGCCCTCAACCCTTATGAGATTTGGTGGATGGTGGTGCTCATTGCCAGCATTTCCTTTGTTGGTTATTTTGCGATAAAAATTGGTGGCGCTAAGCGAGGGATACTATTCACTTCTGTGTTTGCAGGTTTGAGCTCCTCTACCGCTCTCACCCTGCAGTTTTCTCAGCTCTCTCGAGAGCAAGCCAATATTAGCCCGTTACTCGCCAGTGGCATCTTGCTTTGCTGCGGCACTATGTTCCCACGCTTACTGGTTGTATTGTCGGTAATAAACCCTGATCTGGTAATGCTGATTTGGCCCATAATCTTACTCATGATGATCGTACTGTATGTGCCTGCTTGGTGGATATGGCGCAGTTGTGAGGTGGATAATGTGGAGCAGAATAATAAGCAGACCAATCCACTTGCTTTGCGTTCGGCGCTGTTTTTTGGTGCGGTATTAGCGGTGATCATCCTGCTTTCCCATGTACTCTCCAATTGGTTTGGGGATGCGGGCGTGCTTATGCTGTCGGCACTATCAGGTATTACTGATGTTGATGCTATTTCCCTTGCTCTAGGGCGTCAGAGCACAGAGTCGTTAAGTGTTATGGTTGCGTCTATTGGCGTTATTATCGCCGCGTCAGTGAATACCCTAGTTAAAATGGGCATGGTGGTGGCGATAGGGGACAAGAAGCTCTGGTATCGAGTGGCGCCTGTTATGACCGCATGCGTTGCTGTTGGTGGGGGAGTTTCTGTTATTGTCTTTGGTATCACCAGCGCCTAACTTCAAACTTTCTATTTACAGTGTAAATTAACGCGTTTTTTCTCATCTCAGATTTGTGCTATATTACGCGTCACGAATTCGTAGTAAAAAACCTCACATGTCGATAAATCTTTCTGATCTTCCTGCTGAAGATAAATACCGCGTAGAGTTGGACAAACAAGCATCTTATTTGGTGTGGAAGGTCAAACACTCGCAGGGCACTGAATTAGATATTTCAGAGCAACGCAGCAAGCTTAAGACCGAACAACACGTGCTTTGGTTTGACGAGTCTGTTTCGAAGTATCGACAGATGATGAATTTAGGGTAGTTTTTATCACTCATTGGCTGGCCGATGAGTGTGACTTTTTCTGAGACACATAGAATTAGAGAGTAGATCCCGATGGGAAGAAGTTTTGAAGTGCGCAAGGCCTCAATGGCCAAAACAGCTGGCGCAAAAATTAAGGTTTATTCTAAGTACGGTAAAGAAATTTACATGTGTGCAAAGAACGGTGGTTCAGATCCAGACATGAATTTGTCTCTAAAGCACCTAATCACAAAAGCGAAGAGAGACCAGGTTCCTGCGCACGTTATCGATAAAGCTATCGATAAAGCGACCGGGGGTGGTGGCGAAGACTACCAACCTGCACGTTACGAGGGCTTTGGTCCTGGTGGCACTAGCGTTATCGTTGATTGCCTAACGGACAACGGCAACCGTACCTTCCAAGACGTACGTCAATGCTTCGTGAAAACAGGCGCTAAAATTGGTGTAGAAGGTTCTGTTTCTCACATGTTTGATCACCAAGCTGTGTTCCAGTTTAAAGGTGATGATGACGAAGTGATCCTTGAAACACTAATGATGGACGACGTTGATGTGACTGACGTTGAAGTTGAAGACGGTGTTGTGACTGTTTTTGCTCCGCATACAGAGTTTTTCAAGACCAAGACTGCACTAATCGGTGCTTTCCCTGAGCTAATTTTGGATGTGGAAGAGATCACTTTCGTTCCACAAACTCACACTCCAGTAGCCGGCGAAGACGCAGAGAAATTCCAGAAGTTCCTAGACCTTCTAGACGACTGTGACGACGTTCAGCAGGTTTACCATAACGCTGAGTTGTAATCATGTGTGATTGAGAATGCTTTATAAAAAGTCATTCTCAACCAGATACAAGTGAAGAGAGCAGGCCTAAGGCTTGCTCTTTTTTTCGCCCGGAATTTCTCCGCCGAGGCGCTTGCACTCATTGATGGCAATGGTGCCTTTATATTTGCCATCAATGTAGCAAGGCACCGAAGGGACGCCTCCTGTGCCATAGCCTGCCACTGTGAGGGGTGAGATGAGTAAAGCGAGCGCTATTAATATCCACTTCATATTGAATCCTCCATGCATGTCATCTCTTACGAAACCCTTTAACTTAAAGTGCAGTTATTAAATCAAAGTATTCACCCTTGGAACGTTCATTTTCCCCGCTACGTGTTAATCTGAGTGCAGTTGCAGGTATAAAAGGAGTGAGTAATGCGAATCAGTTTTCTAGGTTTGGGTGTCATGGGTTACCCAATGGCGGGTCATTTGGTTAAGGCGGGCTTTGAGGTTCGTGTTTATAACCGCACCACTGCTAAGGCAGAGCAATGGGCCAAGGAGTATGCAGGGCAAGCCGTCGCGACTGTAGCAGAGTGTGTTGAAGATGCCGATGTAGTCTTGGTGTGCGTCGGCAATGACGATGATGTTCGTAGCGTCACTACCTCAGCGACCGGTGCTATCGCCAACATGAAGGCGGGCGCTATTTTGGTTGACCATACGACAACATCAGCCAACCTTGCGGAAGAGCTGCTAGAAGCCACCGCTAAAGCCAACCTAAGATTTATTGATGCTCCTGTTTCTGGTGGTCAAGCGGGTGCTGAAAATGGCGTGCTCACTGTAATGTGTGGCGGCGACCCATCTGACTTTGATGCGATGCAGCCAGTGTTTGATGCCTACGCCAAATCTTCTGTGCTGATGGGCAAAGCAGGGCAGGGACAAAGAGCGAAGATGGTGAATCAAATTTGTATAGCGGGTGCTCTGACAGGTCTGTCTGAAGGCTTGTTGTTGGCCGAGAAATCTGGCTTGGATGTTCATACCTTGGTGGATTGTCTAAAGAATGGTGCGGCAGGATCTTGGCAGATGGAAAACCGTGCTAATACTATGGCGCAAGATAAGTTCGACTTTGGCTTTGCCATTGACTGGATGATCAAGGATCTTGGCTTTTGTTTAGAAGAAGCGAAACAACACGATCTTAAACTTCCATTAACAGAAGCAAGCACTGAAGCTTACAAAGCGCTTTCTGCTGAAGGTTTAGGTCGCATGGATACCTCGGTATTACTCAAAGCGATACGCAAACAAGCGGAATCCTAAGCTTTTCTTAATCAAATTGTCGTCTCCGTGGCAAACACACTATATACTTCACGTATTCCACTTAACGTGCCGTCCTATGACGGCACGTTTTTTTACTAGGAGCGGCAAATGTCTGCAAAGAAAGAAATTCAAAACCTGAACAACCGCATTGATAAGTGCAAACACAAACTAGCGGCTGCTATCTCTCGTCGTGATCAAAGCATCATTACTCAGTTTGAGCAAGAGATCACTAAGCTAGAAAAGCAGGTTGCACAGCTTAAGCACAAAGAAAGCTACGATCTAAACAAAGAACGTAAAGAGCTATCGGATAAGCCGTTTTCTCGTCCAATCACTAAGCAAGAACAAGCTGACATGGGCCAACTGAAGCGCCGTGTTAAGGGCATTGTTGTTGTTCACCCACTGACTAAACTGGGTAAAGCACTGCGTATCGATGAAGTGACAGGCTTTGCAGACAAAGAGTTTTAATTTCCTAAATTCGTTGAAATTACCCTAACCCGCCATAAATGACAGGTAAAACTTGCTGATCCTGTCATTTTGAGTAAACTACGCGTCCGGTTAAAAATTAAACAGTTAGTAAGGTGCGAATGAAAGAGCATGTAATAGTCACAGTTTCCACTGTCGATGGAACTCGTCATTTCCAGATGGGTAAATTATTACAACAATGCCTTAAGGGCTTTGGCTACTTTTTTATTGCCGCAATTATTGCGGGTGGCGCTGCTATTTACTATCTGAACAATGAGGTCGACTTCGCCCTTTTGAAGCAGACTGAATTGCAAAACCGTTCTTTAGAGTTAAGCGAAGAAGTTGAACAGCTGCAAAACCTGAAGGTAGAGCTTGAAGGGGACCTAGGTGCACGCGAAGAGCGATTGCAGCAGGTTTCCGATAGGTTAGGGGACCTGGAAGTGGTTCTTGGCGTTGCTGAAAAAGATGGCGAATTAGAAAGCCGTCTTGATGCAGCCGCGGTAACTTCTTCTGTACGCCTCTATATGCTGAATAATATACCGAACGGCTCCCCAGTAGGCGACGTGCGAGTTTCCTCACATTACGGCTATCGAATTCACCCTAAAACGGGCAGAAAAACCCTACATCGTGGTATAGATTATGCCGTGAACACAGGGGCACCGATCTATGCTACTGCAGATGGTGTTGTTGAGGTTGTTAGACCAAGCAAAACAGGTTCGGGTAATTTCCTGCGATTACAGCACTCTTACGGGTTCTCTACATCTTATTCTCACTTGCAGAAATTTAAGGTGAAATCTGGAGAATTTGTTGAGAAAGGACAGCTTATTGCTTATTCAGGCAATACGGGTTTCTCAACCGGCCCACACCTTCACTATGAAATTCGCTTTGTAGGCCGCGCACTGGATCCATTGGCATTCCATGAATGGAGCGCAGCAAACTTTGAAACATTATTTGAAAAAGAACGAGGTATTAGATGGGACTCTTTGGTCAAAAGGATAGAAAACCGAGCAAGCAATCAGCTACAACTCTCATCGCAAAAGGCTGCCAAGTCGAAGGCCAATTCAAGCTAGAGAGTGATATGCACGTTGATGGCACGGTCATTGGCCAAGTCAGTGTTGAGCAATCTCTAATCGTTAGCCAATCAGGCCGAGTTATCGGTGATATCTTCGCTGGTAAGGTGATTGTGAATGGCATTATTGAAGGCTCATGCCATGCAACCTCAATCGAAATTTTAGAAAATGGTCAGGTACAAGGCACTATCTACACTGACGACCTAAGCATAGAGCGCGGCGGAAAATTCAACGGCGACACTAAACCATCTGAGAAAGAACAAGTGGTTGAACTGGGTTCAAAAGACAAGCCAGAAGATGCGAAAAGCACTAAGCAGGCTGTGAACAGCTAGCTTGATAGAATACAAGTTTCGAGAAGGGCACTTTACACTGTAAAGTGCCCTTTTTTGTGGGTTTTATAGCTCTTGATTATCAAACTATAAGTGGTAGCTATGTGCTCACTAAGATCCTAGATATTTACAGCGTAAATTCTAGGATGACGGCTGTTGTTGGTTTTAAGGGCATTGTGCCGAATCCTACACAATAACGTCATTCTGGAATTTGCAACGCAAATATCCAGAACCTTCGAGAGTGCCATAAGCAAGTTATGTGCTCACTAAGATCCTAGATATTTACTGCGTAAATTCTAGGATGACGGCTTTTGTTGATTTTAAGCACAATGCCGAATCCTGCCCCATAACGTCATTCTGGAATTTGCAACGCAAATATCCAGAACCTTAGAGAGTGCCATAAGCAAGTAATGTGCTCACTAAGATCCTAGATATTTACTGCGTAAATTCTAGGATGACGGCTGTTGTTGAATTTAAGGACATTGTGCCGAATCCTACCCCATAACGTCATTCTGGAATTTGCAGAGCAAATATCCATAACCTTAGAGAGTGCAGTAATCAAGCTATGTGCTCACTAAGATCCTAGATATTTACTGCGTAAATTCTAGGGTGACGGTTGTTGTTGATTTTAAGCACAATGCCGAATCCTGCCCCATAACGTCATTCTGGAATTTGCAGAGCAAATATCCATAACCTTAGAGAGTGCAGTAATCAAGCTATGTGCTCACTAAGATCCTAGATATTTACTGCGTAAATTCTAGGGTGACGGTTGTTGTTGATTTTAAGCACAATGCCGAATCCTGCCCCATAACGTCATTCTGGAATTTGCAACGCAAATATCCAGAACCTTCGAGAATGCCATAAGCAAGCAATGTGCTTACTAAGATCCTAGATATTTACTGCGTAAATTCTAGGATGACGGCTGTTGTTGATTTTAAGAACATTGCACCGAATCCTACACAATAACGTCATTCTGGAATTTGCAACGCAAATATCCAGAACCTTAGAGAGTGCAGTAATCAAGCCAAGTGCTCACTAAGATCCTAGATATTTACTGCGTAAATTCTAGGATGACGGTTGTTGTTGGTTTTGAGGGCATTGTGCCGAATCTAGCTCATAACCTCATTCCGGAAATTGCAGCGCAATTATCCGGATTGGCGGCCCAGCGGAATCTTGGGGGGCACATATCGTGGTATATGCCCCCTAAGGTCTAATGAACAATACCTTAGCGATTCTGAAAGCGGTTATAGTCCAGCAGGCCGTATTCAATGGGCTGGTCTTTCTCATACCAAGCGTGAATCTTGTCGCTGAACGGCCAGAATTTGATGTCGGTACGTCTTATGGCAAAACGATCCAACAGCTCTTCGTAATCGTCATCATCTTCTACTTCGCGAATGAGTGTGATTAGCTCGGGGATTTCACGCTCTTGCAGGCTCAAGAATGCGGCAGGATAGCTGCCTAAGACGCCGTTTACGAGCGTAAAGGTGTCTTTTTCGGGGTTACGATTATCGTCTTCACTAAACAGGCTAGAGATGTTGGTGTGTGCGTTGCTGTGAATTAAGGTAAACACATGTTGCTTGCCATTGTCTGCTTCTATGTTGATAGTGATCAGCTGTGGGAAGTACTCTATTCCGCCGCCAACAAAGCTGCTCACTTCTTGCAGCATTACCTCACTCTCTCGTTTTAACGGCGTATCTGTGACTTCGTAGCGCTTATCGAGTATTGGGGACACTTTATTTGTTAGCAGAGTCAGCAATTCAGTCTTAGGGTCATTGGTGCGGTATTCAATCCCAGACTCCTGATCGAATGGCTTAGCATTGCGCGTTAGGTAGTCGGTAAACTCGATAGATTGGCCCTCATACCAGCTAGACAAAATGTCGTGTCGTGACTCTTTAGGCAACAAGGCAATAAAGTTGGTTTCCCCTTCAATTCGCAGTAAATCCATATACATACGGGTGATAAGCTGGTGGCCAAAGTTGCCGTAGATATCAAAGCCAGCCACTAACAGGTAATGGATGCGTTCAAGCAATGAGTAATCTATAACCCAGGCTGTCTTGGGTTGATTGCCAACCAGACCTTTAGCGACGGTAGCACTGTCAAAATGTCGGAATATGGTCAGTGCCGCATTAGGGTTCTTTTCTGCACCGCCATCCCAGATGATATCAATATCTAGGTGCTCTCCATTCTTGAAGTAGTCGTTCATGAAGTTGGTTTTTTCAGTCAAATAGACAGACTGAGCTTTAGAAAATTCGATCCAATTGAACAGTGGCGTTGTGTTGCTATCCAACTGCCCAGGCAGCTTCATATTCTTTGCTTGAGAGCGAAGGAATGTGGTCGCCGTTTTATTATCAACTCGTCCTGGGTTGGTGAAGAATACCCAGAAATGATCATTGATAACGTTGAGTGCAAGCTGCCCGCGACATACCGGTCCTTTGATAAAGGCCATAATGGTATTTTGCGCTTCATCAAGCAGAAACTGATAGCGAGAATCCACGGGAATATCCGCGAAGGCTAATATGGGGTTGGAGGCTACTTTTAGCTGGTAACTTGGCAACTTAGTGATGGTATAGTCTTCTTTGTCGAACCACTTCAACCATTTTTCCATTCGTTCAGCATTAAGAGCGAATGGCATGTGGGTCTTATCTACAATCGTTTCACGCTCTCTGATCAATCGATAGTAGACACGATCCACTTGCGGGTTGCCATAAGGCCTGCGAGTGGAAATACGTTTTACAGGCTCGCCAGGGGGCGTTGATGAGCGTACAAGATTAAAGAACAGCTTCTCTTCATGATCGGAGAAATAAAGATGAGACAGGAATAGGTGTTCATAGATATAGCGACTGCTGAGTTGACGCTTTAGGCCATCTTGATTGAAGTACGCCTCCCATTTATCCACCGCGTTTTGTTGCTCTTCAGTTAAAGGGGGAAGTTTGGACATACTTGCCCCTTGGCGCAACCACGCAAGCAGGGTTTGTTGCTCATCATTAGCAAGTGCTGGCATGCCATAAGGCATACCGCCGAGCGGCTGTTCTTCTTTGTACGCTTGGATTGAATCAGAGGTAGGGCAAACAAAGGTGCGATCTAGACTAAAGTCAAAATCATCGTCGTCCAAAATTACGTCATCAGGTAAAGGAAACTCTTCTTTTTGGATAAGTAGCTGCGCCATAACACCGGCTTCAATATTGGCATCTCTGCGTTGCAGGCGCTCATTGAGCACGGGATAAAACTCGTGTGTGCGCCACTCTTCTGTAGAGTGAGCATCTTCATACAGGCGGGTGGGCTTGGTCGCGGTTAGGCGAGCTCCCTGATACACCAATGCGGTGGTTGCGCCGCGATCTATTCCCTCAGGAGAGGTGAGCTTTAACTGACATGGGGCATCGTAGCAGGCGTGACAAACCACGCAGCGCTTGTCGAGAATGGGTTGTACTTCATCGATAAAGTATTGGGCTTGTGAGAAGTCATGCTCGACCATTCGGTCTTGAACTTTTTCGGGGCCAAACAGCTCCTCAAAGTTTAACCCGACAAAAGAAGCACAGCCTGAGAAGGCAACGATGAAGGCAATCAGCGCGTACTTTTTCATTAACGTCCGTATCCTTGATAAAAGTGACTCCTATAATGATGGTCGCAACTATACAGAGAGTCAAAAATATACGAGATGTTACAGGCAGTTAACGTGTATTTAAATACGTATCCTTGTGTGTGAAGCTAGATACTGGTTTACATATAAAAAAGGCCAGCTGAGCTGGCCTTTGACGATGATATAGAAAGAGAGTTAGGCGCTATACAGCTCGACTTTGCCTTGTTTCGCTTGCTTGGAACGGTACATAGCCTTATCTGCATTATCCACTAGCACCGAAGGATCTGACGTATCTGCAGGCGCGACAGAAACCCCAATACTGAAGCGAACGTCAATGTGTTGTCCCTTATGTGAAATAGGCTTACGAATACTATCAACCAAGTTACTGACAATTTGTGAGACATCTTCTTGGTATCGAACCATGGGTAGCAGTACCACAAACTCATCACCGCCATAGCGATAAACGCGATCTGAACTGCGCACGGTTTCTTTGAGTCGCTGCGCGACAGTTTGCAATAGTATGTCTCCATATTCATGCCCAAGCTGGTCATTAATGTCCTTAAATCCATCCATATCGATGAAGCACAGCGCTACAACCTTCTCGTCTAGTTGGCTATACGCAATCGCCTCTTCAATATCAGAGTACAAGGTTATCCGATTATAGACGCCTGTTAGTTCGTCGGTATGCGCCTTGGTGTGAAGGTCGGAGTGGCGCTGGTGGATACTTTCGCTCATTTTGTAGAAGCGTCCCATGAGATACCCAATCTCATCTCGAGGAAGGTAATCCACCACATCTTGCCTTTTCCCTTGCTCTACTTTTTGTGTTGCATCCATCAGCTTGGTCAGTGGATTAAACAGAGTGCGGTTAACCGTCACTACAGTAAAAAAGGCCAAAAACAGCATCACAATGGTCTCTATCACTATCATCATAGTGATGTAAGCACGCGCTTCTCGATAGTCCCCTTTGCGCTCTTCTAGCAATCGCTTTTCTTCGGCATTAAATGAAGACAGATTGCGGCGAATGTTATCCATGTACTTTTTGCCTACATTGGTACGCACCATCTCTATCGCTTCAGCAGGTTGCTCATTGTAGAGGCTAATGCTGAACGCCAACTCTTCAAGCTTGCTGTCGATATCCTCAACCAACTCGTCAAGCAATTCTTGCTGCTGTGGATTGTCCGATGTGAGGCTTTTTAAGTCACCCCAGATGGATTTGATCTCATCTCGAGAACGAAAATAGGGCTCCAGATAATAGCTTTGCCCTGTGAGTAGATAGCCTCTTTGTCCAGTTTCTGCATCAGAAATAGCATTGAGTAAATCCCCTGAGGTTTGCATAACTTCATTGGTATGGATAACCCATTGCAGTTTGTTTTCGCTGCGGGATTCAAGAAAGTAAATGAAGCCGATATTGGCTATTGAGAAAAAGAACAAAGTCCCTAATAGCAGCTTAAGTTTGTTTTTTATGGTCACGGCTATAATCCTTTATTTGCGTGATACTTGTTGTGTTATGTGTTCACATAGCGCGTCTGCAAGGCGGTGTGATGCGATATTTCGCTCAACAATAGTGGCGTCTAGATGCCCTGAGTTCACCACCTCTAACCAGTGGGTCATCATATGATGGAAGCCTTTACTTTCGAGCATCGGCGTCCAGTCTTTAAGGCTCACATTCGTTTCTTGATTTTCTTTCCAGCATTTTCCTGAAACGAAAGAGTCGAATTCGTATGCTTTATTCTGATAGCAGGCACTTACTCTCTCTCGGGTGATGCCAAATTGTCGGTTCATGCTGGCACGTAGCAAAGTGTCGCCAACCTGCCACTGCACATCAATACGTGCGAGCTTATTGCCTTCCATCTGATGAGTAATATGCAGGTCATCGAGAGTAGACTGAGCATTGAGGTTTACGCTATCAAGCGGGTGAATAAAATCATCAAAGATGAAGGTGCGAATATCCCCAGTAAGATCGTATCGGTTTTTTCCCCAATGCAGTGACCTAAGCTCCCCTACATCGTGCCTGTTAAGCTCAGGAATGTATTGGTTATAGAGAGGGATGTGTCGACGGTTAAAGCCCACATACAAAGGCACATTGTGCTTCTGCGCAGTTTCATAAAGCATCTCAACATCGGCAATATTGTCTGCTAAAGGCTTATCGACAAACGTCGGTATTCCGCGCTCAAGAAAGAACTTTGCTATTGCAGCGTGCGCGGAAGTTGCCGCATGAATCATTACCGCATCAACTCTAAGTGCGAGCAATTGTTGATAATCATTGCACGATTGCTTGATTCGATATTGTTGGCACAGTTCGTCCAACACAGGCTGTGAGCGAGTACAGAGTATCCACTCTACGTTGGGTAGTTGGGTAACATGAGGAAGGTATGCCTTCTGTGCAATATCACCTAAGCCAATGATTCCTATCTTCATTTTTTATTCCATTCGTTTAGTTAAGCTCACTTTAGCAGAGTCTCGAGCGTAAAAACTATTCTTCCTTTGTCAGAGAGAGAAATAGCATGATATCGATCTAGATATTTATATTAGAAATTTCAGGTTTGTACTTTGCCTTATTTTTATGAACTCACGAATTGTGCAAAATAGCGTCATCAAGTCGATACACTATTTGGAAATAAATATGAAAAAGTCTTTAACTCTAGTTGCTTTATTCTCTGTGGCCGTGATTACCGGATGTTCTTCTTCAGAGCCAACGCGTGCTGAACAGGCTAAAGAGAAGGTACAGGATGTGGTTGAAGCATATGGATATGATCCTGAGTACGGCAATGATGCACCAGTGCCACCTGCGGAAAACCCAATTCGCGATACTGAAAAAATTGATGAAGTAAAAGAAGCGGTTCAAGCAGCAAAAGACGCCATTGCAATAAATGACGGCAGCTTTGAAAACGATGTGCCAAAAGAGAACCCTACGTTGCAGTGGAAAGGTGAGCTAGCGAGAACTGAGGGTGACGGGACGAAGATCTACACGATATCCAACAATGGCGTTCCCGTTGCTGAAGTCGAGATGAAACCAGACGGTACCGGCACCATTACGATCACGGATCCCGACAACATTCGTGAAACCAAAGTGATTGCAGAGATTGTGAAGCTTGATGGCCACAATGCGTATTACGTCGAGGGTGATGCAGGCAATGACTATGTGATCATCAATGGCAAGCCGATCAAAGTTGATGGTGAGCGTCTACAAGACATGAGCGCCATTGATAAACAGCAACTGAAGCGCAAGGCTCAACGAGTAAAGCAAAAAATACAGGCACATCGCATTAGCGGTTAATGGTCTAATTCTAGCTTAGGAAGGCTCTAAAGATGGTTATCTGCAGAGCCTTTTTTGTATCTTGTTGATGGAGTTTGAATGAAGTCTTTTTGGTCAATGGTTATCTGTATGCTTTTTTCCTCAAATGCATTGGCTGCACTTGAGGATGTCAGCGTGAATCTGCAAGCGTCTCAATATGATGGCGAGTATTTGGGCGTTGCCGGTATTGGTTATGATTTTACAGAGCACTTTTCTGCCTCTGTTGATATTGATACAGACAGATACCTTGAGGTTGGCGCTTCTTACTCAACAATTATAGATACATGGTATCTCGAGACCTACGTCCGCTATGGCTTTGGCGATGAATTAACAGCGCAGGCATCAGACGGAAGTGAGCTTGAATATCAAACGCATATCTACGATGTTGGATTCTTGGCGGGCAAAGCACTAAGTAACAGCGTGTTTGCCTATCTAGATACCTCGCTTCAGTACCGTAACCCTAGCCACAATATAGACCTGCCGGCCTTCGTTGACGATAGTTCGCTCGCTTATGAACTGAGTCAGCAGACAGAATGGAACAACACATTAGCGGTGGACTATACGCCTGTAGAGTGGTTGAGCCTTGGAGCGAGCTATAACTTTGACCTGTTATTAGGCGATCATCCCTATGATGAGAGCTTGAGGGATAGCATGGATGTATCTGTGACACTGAATCTTCCCTACGTTACACCATATGTGAGATACACAAAGGGTGAGTACCGAGTGCGTCCAGGACGACCTGTGCAAGATTCTAGTTATACGGAGGTCGGATTCTACTTTAACTTTTAAGATCGGATTGCGAATGAGGAGCGTATAGTGGTCACAGCATTGATATCTATAATTGTATAATTGCATGAAAAATATACATTTTCGCTTTTTGTTGACGCAAGATTGTGTAATAACCAACTACACTTATCAGATATCTGTATGGCTCGTTGTTTTAATACCTGAGATAAATTAGAGTATATGCTCTAATTTTGAGGTGTAAACACCACAAGGAAGAGTGTGAAGTTGAAATTTAAACGTATTGTCACGGTATTAGCCTGTAGTGTTGCACTGCCTATATATGCTCAAGAGTTATCTTTTTCTCAAGCTTGGCAAGTGGTGCAAAAGCAAAATAATTCGTTAGCGGCAGGGCAGGCGAATGTCGATCGCTACCAGAACTTACAAAGTGCTAAGAAAAGTCTGAACCTCCCATCGGTTACCTTGAGTGCAAATTACACTCGCCTTGATGATGATGTCACCTTAAGCGGTGAGCAGTTAGCCGATAGCATTACCACTCCCGCGGCATTGCCGCCTATTTCTATTCCTTTTCTTGCCAACTCTTATTCAACCATTGCTGAAAAAGATGTGTTTACCTCATCAATAAGAGCGGTGTGGCCAATCTTTACCGGCGGGAAGATCATTTCAGCTCAATCGATTGCTGAAGCTCAAACCGATGAAGCGCGCGCTCAGTTAGAAATGGAGCGTCAAGCGCGATATGAGGACCTAGCAAAGTACTATTTTGGTGTGGTGCTCTCTAGACAAGTGGTGCAAACCTATCAATCGGTTGAAAAAGGCTTAGAGCAACATGCGGAATTTGCTGAAAAACTGCAGCAACAAGGGCAGATAGCTCGTGTTGAGAAACTGCAAGCTGATGCCTCGTTAGCGAAAGCGCAAGTCGATCGCAAAAAATCTGAGAGAGACTTACAAATTGCTGTGAGTGCACTGACTCAAATCTTGAATCAATCAGAAACGGTCAACCCTAGCAGTGAACTATTTGTGAATAATAACTTGCCACCATTAAGCGCCTTTACCAACGAAACGTTGGCGAGTTATCCCGGTTTGTCTATTTTAGATGCCAAAGAAAAACAAGCGAAAGGGCTTACCGATGTACAAAAAGGGAAGTACTACCCTGATGTGTATTTGTATGGTGATTACAGCTTGTATGAGGATGATTCTTTAGCGGCTCAGCTAACCCCTGATTGGTTCGTTGGGGTTGGTGTGAGTATTCCACTGTTAGAAAACAGTGGTCGTTCTGGTCAGCTTGAAGCGGCCCACAGCGCCGTGTTGCAAGTTTCTCATCTGCGAGCCCAAGCTAAGCAAGACTTATCGGTATTGGTGCAAAAGACTTATTTGGAAGCTGAGCAGTCGTTGGAAGAAGTACAGGGTTTAGAGACCAGCATTGATCTCGCTGAAGAAAATCTTCGTTTACGTAGAAAGATGTTTAGTCAGGGGTTATCAAATTCATTGGATGTAGTTGATGCTGAACTCTATTTAGCCAGCATTCAAACCCAGCAGCATGTGGCTCGTTTTAATTACCTTATTTCACTGAATAAACTTCTTGCGCTCAGTGGCAAGATGAACACCTTTGATCAATATGAAAGTCGTTCGATTACAGCCTCATCCTCAAGCACAGCGGGCAATCAAGGAGAAAACAATGTCAACTAAGAAACCAATCGCAGTGGTTGCGATTGCCCTTGCAGGCCTTGTCGGTTATGGCTTTTACGAGGCCTATAAGCCTGAGCCAATCCGCATTCAGGGTCAAATGACCGCACAGCAATACAGTATCTCTTCTAAAGTGCCTGGACGCATCGACACCATCAACGTAAAAAGTGGCGATAACATCAAGAAAGGCGACCTTATCTTTACCATCTATAGTCCTGAAATTGAGGCTAAGTTAGAGCAGGCAAAAGCCGGACAAGAAGCTGCGGGCGCGTTGGCACAAGAAGCGGAAAATGGAGCGAGAGTTCAACAAATCGCGGCTGCACGTGACCAGTGGCGCAAAGCGAAGGCTGCTGCAGAGTTAATGGAAAAGACCTATCGCCGAGTGGATAACCTTTATCAAGATGGGGTAGTGGCAGAGCAAAAACGTGATGAGACCTTTACCCAATGGCAGGCGGCAAAATATACCCAGAATGCGGCTTACCAAATGTACCTTTTAGCACAAGAGGGCGCGCGCACTGAGACCAAGAAAGCCGCCAGTGAGAAGGAACGTATGGCTGCAGGTGCGGTTGCGGAAGTAGAAGCATACGTTGCGGATACAAAAATTGAGAGCTGGTTTGATGGCGAGGTATCTCAGGTATTGCTTCACAGCGGCGAACTTGCACCGCAAGGCTTCCCTGTAGTAACCGTCGTTGATACGCAGGATTCATGGGCGGTATTCAATGTCCGCGAAGACCTGTTACAGCATTTTGAAAAGGGAACTGAAATCAGCGCCTTTGTACCAGCACTGAATAAAGACGTTCGCTTTCGCATTGCGCACATTTCCGTCATGGGCGACTTTGCAACCTGGAGAGCTACAGACAGTAGCCAAGGATTTGACTTGCGCACCTTTGAAGTGGAAGCTCGCCCAGTTGAAGAGCCAGAGCAGTTTCGCATTGGCATGAGTGTTGTGTTAACGCTAGACGAGACTGAGTAATCCCCATGCTTGGTTTTATTGCCACTGAGTGGCAGCGCCTGCGCCGAGATAAATGGCTATTCGCCTCCATCACATGGGTGCCGGTGCTGGTGGCCATTAGTGTGTGGTGGATATTCTCGCAGGGCATAGCGCGCTCACTGCCGATTGCTATTGTTGACCATCAGCAAAGCTTGATTTCACAGCAGTTAGTTCGCTACCTAGATGCCAGTGATACCTTGAAGGTTAGTACTCACTTTCAAAGTGAGTACGAGGCTAAAAAGGCGTTAAGCGGCAGCGATATCTACGCCTATGTGGTTATCCCTCGTGACTTTGACCGCGATATTTACCTTTCAAATCCTCCGCAAGTCAGTGTGTTTTACAACAGTCAGTACATCTTGGTGGGTAAGTTGGTAAATTCGGCTGTGCTACGCTCGGCAGGCACCTTTGATGCGCAAATAGAGACCCTAAAGAACCTGTCAGCAGGAGGCGCTACCGTCAAGAGCGCATTGGGGAAAGCGGTCAACGTGCGCACGCAGATCACCCCATTGTTTAACCTCAATAGCAACTACGCGCAGTTTTTGGTTTCAGCGATCATTCCTGCCATCTGGCAGATTGTCATTGTGGTTGGCACCATTTTGACCTTGGCGATGCATAAGCGAGAAGGGCTATTACAGCAGTGGCCCGAGCAAGGGGTTCTTGCCTGTATGGCAAAGACTTTATCTTGCTACATACCGCTGTATTTAGCATTGGGTGTGGGTTATCTGTTGTGGTTTTATGCATGGCTAGACTGGCCAATGCAAGGGGGCTACATGGTATTGATTGCCGCGCAACTGGCCACCGTGATTGCCTGTATGCTTGTGGGTTGTGTGTTTTTCTTTATTACCTATGATGCGGCTAGAGCATTGAGCTTTGCTGGTGCATTTACCGCCCCCGGTTTTGCATTTATGGGCATTACATTTCCGGTAACGGATATGACTACTCTGGCTCAATTCTGGCGCAGCTTGTTACCCATAAGCCACTACATAGAGGCTCAAATAAGCCAAGTTTCCTACGGCGCGTCAAGTATGCAAACACTCCATTATCTGGTCCCTATGCTTGGCTATCTGCTACTGATTTTTGTACTGATGAAGCTTGCACCGAAGAAGATACAAGAGGCTGAAGCATGAGTTGGCGTGAGATATTCAAGCTTGAGTTAAGAGCGATTCTAACCAACCCTGTGGTAGTACTCACTATCTTCGGAGGGGTTGTCTTCTATTCCTTCTTGTATCCGTTACCGTACGCTAAGCAAACACCCAATGAGCAACATATTACCGTTGTGAACTTGGACAAGAGCAAGGTTAGTTACGATCTAGAGCGAATGGTTGATGCCACCTCTCAGATTCATATCGTCGATAGAGCGCATACCATAAAGCATGCTAAGCAGCAGTTTTTAGACGGTGACGTAAGAGGCGTTCTCGTGATCCCTGAGCACTTCTATCGAGACCTGCTGTTGGGCAAAAGCCCCACACTCTCCTTTGCCGGTGATGCGTCTTACTTTCTCGTTTACGGCACCATAGTTGAAGGCTTAGCTAGAGCTGGAGGCACCTTAGCGGCGCAGGCAAAGGTAGCGCGTTTGGTGATGGAGGGAGAGCCTATTGAGAGCGCGGCCAAACACCATGCCTCTATAGATGTGAATATGAAACCCACCTTCAATGTCACCGGCGGATACATTAACTATGTTGTGCCGGCGGTGTTTGTATTGATACTCCAGCAGACATTGGTAATGGGCGTGGGCATAGTTGGGGCCACCATAGCTAAGCGAGAGTCATGGGCTCGATTGTTGGCTCGTGTGGTCTGCTTTACAGGATTCTACTATGTATTGAGCGCTTACTATTTTGGCTGGAGCTTTGATTACTACTCCGTATCTCGCCTTGCCAATCCATTTGAACTCTTCATGTTTGGTACGCCATTTTTGCTCTCTGCCTGCATGATAGGTCTGTTTCTTGGAATGATAGTACCTCGCAGAGAACTAGTGACGGTGTTGGTGCTAATGAGCTCAATGCCACTGGTGTTTAGCGCGGGCTTTATATGGCCACTAGAGTCGATTCCACAGCCTTTGGTTTGGGCTTCCAACCTGTTCCCAAGTACTCCTGCCATTCAAGGTTTCTTGAAGCTTAATCAGATGGGCGCTGACTTCTCTCAGGTTGTATCCCAGTATTTCATACTGTTGCTACAAGTCATTGGATGGGGGGCACTAGTGGTGTTTGCTAGAATTAGGAAGAATCACACTCAGTGTAGTGACTGACTATTTGATCATCGCATTCTAAACTAAGGAACAGTATGAAAAGTGCAATAGCGACAGGCGTGCAGGCTACGCTGGCAGTATCAATATTTTATCTAGGATACTCCATATATTCTGTCATCAACAAAGTCGACCAGGTTATTGAGCACTTTCCTGTGATGGTCACACAACTAGATGAGTTATCTGGAAAGCTAAAGATAGATGACTGGCTAGCAATCGCAGATGCAGTGAATCAGCAGCTTCCTGAGATGGTTAAAATTGCAGATCAAGCAACTAAGGCTATTGAAAGCACTAATAAAACACTAGCGTCTGTTGATGAAAAAATACCGCAGATACAGAAAGAGTTAACTCTATATCGAGAAACGGTGATTCCCAGCACTCAAAAAGAACTTCAGGCGTATAGAGAGACCGTCGTTCCCCCGTTATTAATCGAGTCTAAGCAATATCGTGAACAGACTATTCCTGCTGTCTTAGCAGAGTCGCAAGCTTTGCGTAAAGACGCTCCTGTCGTTATTGCCAGTGTAGATGAACTGCTGGATAAGAGTCAGGACCTTGGAAGGGAAGCCTCCAAGGGAGCGGTAAAAGGGGTGATACTGTCTCCTGTCGATATACTCATGGACACAGGTAAGCAAGTGGTAGGCAATGACGAGGAGTAGGCTGGTAGTATGAAGCATGAGAGGCTATTGCTTAGCGGTAGCCCGTAAGCTCCATATACCCACTACCCGAATGACTGCCCGATATACTCACAGGCCCCTCCCAATAGGGTACTGTAAGGGGCATTTTTGCCATAGGGTTGAGTGCTGATACCGATAAATCGATATGTTGTGACGGAATTTGAACGCGCCAAGTGGTTGGGTATGGGCGACCTTCTATGGTGGTTTGCTCTATGGCTTTAAGTGTTATGTCATCCTTTGAGAAAGTTTGCCCACTGCCATCTTCATGCATTAACTTCGCATGAGCATAGCTTGCCTCGCCAGTGCTTGAGTCTCTTAATTGAAAAACCACTAAGCTGGTTTCTTTGCTGAGCCTAAGTGCAAACCAATCCCAGCCTTGCTGATTATCTAAAAGAAACTGCGAACTCCACTCTCTATCTATCCAACCTTGACCAGTTACCTTACGGCGATGACCGTCAATAGTGACCTCACCTGACACCTCAATAAAGGGCTGACTGTAGTAGTAAGAGGCGACACTTCCATCGGCACTTTTTGCGCTATACCCTTGATCTCCTTGTTTTTGGTAGGGTGCTGAGCTTGTCAGCGTGAGCGAATAGCTAAACGCCTTTGACTTAGCGTTGAGCGTTGCTGGGAACAGTTCTTGAGTGGATGAGCGCCACTGCCAATCGTCGATGAATACTCGAAATGGGGTGCTTTCTACGCCAGCCAATTCAGGATGTGCCCGTGACCATTTTTCATCGGCATAGTGGAGGTTATCTGTGGTGACGGCGCTATGAGCCATATACATTTGCTGGCTGTGCCAAGCGCCATTAGCCGATTTTTCTTGTGGATCTACCGCAACACGAAACTGTGTCCACTGTATGCCAAGGGCTTTGCCTTGGTCATCGGTTAGATTGGCGGTTAAGTACCACCACTCATGTCTGAAGTCGCTGTGAGCGTTATGGTCACGAGGAAATTCAAGCGATTTTCCTTTGAGCACTGACGTGTAGCTTTGCTCGCTTTGTCCCAGCCAGTTGCCTAGGCTTTCGGGCGCTTTTTCTTCACAGCCTATAAGCAATACTGATGATAAGGTTAAGGCAAGCACAGTTAAATTCTTCATCACAGCACCTCGCTTTGTAGGCTACTGACTACGGGGCGGTTGACTAAGCGCCACAGAGGTAAAAAGGTCGCCACGATTGCCACTAAAAGGGTGATAACGCACACCGTCATAGCATCCCCCCAAGACCATAGATAGGTTAGGCTCCAACCAAAGGCGCGCAGGGTGACAATGTCGGTTAGCACGTAGCCAACAATGGCTCCCAGCGGCAGTGCAATAACGAGCGTAAATGCCACTAGCGCAGCAATCTGGCCTATCATCATAGCCATCAGGTTTCGACGTCTAACCCCTAGCGCGTAAAGCCGAGCAATGGCCGCCTTGCGCGCATCAAGCAACATATAACAGGCACTAAATAAGCCAATCACGGCAATCATCAAAGTCACCGCATTGAGTGCGCTGGTCACAGCGAATGTTCGGCTAAATATGTCTAGCGCAATAGACTTTATCTGGGCTTGGTCGTAGAGCTGGCTAGGGTGGAGCTGCAGCTGCTCTTCTAATGCTTGGTACATCGCATCTTTATCGCCATGTACTTTAACCCCTAAGCTGGTGGGGATGGGAGTAAAGCCTTGCTCAAACCACAGGGTCGGGGCAATGAGCACTTCTCCCTTAGGCGTACCATAATCGTGAAATATCGCGCCAACTCTCAGGGCATGCTTGGGAAGACTATCTAGCTTCAATGCATCACCTAAGTCTAAATCCAGCGTTACTGCCATTGGCTCACTGATAGCGGCGAGTTCGCCTGCGTAGAAGCGCTGCCAAAAGTCATCGACAGATGACTTGAATACCATGGTTTGTTCTAGTGTGGCGGTATCTTTTGTCCCTAGCGTGATTGGTACGTTTTGGGTGGTATCATCAACGTAGTACTGTTTGTACACAGTGCTGATGCCATCAAAGCTCTCTAGCCTTTTTTCGACATTACTCATCTCTCTTTGTGAGGGACTGACATAAATGTCGGCGTGCAGTCGCTGCTCTAACCACTGCTTTAACGTGTATTCAAAACTCCCGACCAAAGTGTTCATTCCTATATTGGCGGTGACCGCCAGCAGCAGTGCCATCATGGCGAGTGACAGCGGTGCTATCAGCTCTTTTAATTCAGCAAACAGATATTGAATGAGACCTGCTTGTGTGCGCTTCTCACTCCATAGTGCAAGTTGGTGAAGCGCTTTGGGCAGATAGAGGGGAATAGAGACAATAAATAGACCGAGCCAAGCCATAGTGAAGCGAAAGTGCTGGCTTAACCACAAGCCTAGTAATGCGATGATTGATAATAAGCAGCCAAGCATAAATAGCTTGGTAGCCTGGTTGTTTTCTGGCAGTTGGTAGAAACCGCCATGCGAAGAAAGGGGCTGATTTATGCGCTGCTTGAAGTGTTGAACGCAGGCGATGGACGTTGCGATTAACGTCAGTAGCAGTGCCTGAATCCACCATTGCCACAGCCAAGTTCCAGGAAGCAGTGTGGCACCATAAAGCTGTTCAAGGGTGAGAGCGATCGTTGGATGAAGCCAGTGGCTTAGTTGGATCCCAAGGATAAAGCCAACACTGGAACCAATGGCAACCAGTATGAATAATTCAGTTAATAGCCCAATCAAAACAGCAGACGCTAGAGTGCCGGACTGTCTCATCTGTACCAACAAGCGGTTGCGTTTCAGTAGACTGTATTTCACGCCGTTATAAGCGATAAATAGCCCAACCATAAAGGCGAGCAGGCTCATTGCGGTGAGATTTAAATGAAAGCTTTCTGTAAGGGCATCAAGATCGGTTTCTTGGGTGTTGATGACCCATTGCGCTTTGCCTTGAATAAGGTCTGTAATGGCGTTTGAGGTTGGCTTAAAAATGGCGATATAACTGAGCCTGGAAGGCTTATTGAGAAGTTGCTGTGCGAAGCCAATATCCATCAGCAACCGACTACCGAGTTGCCATTCATCGGGCAGCACTACGACCTCGACGCTCACATCGTCCAGTACAAGCTGTGATGAAACTCCCATTCGCTCTGCCTGTGCCTCACTCATCATCACAATGGGCTCGCCAGCTAACAGTCTTGGCAGCGGAAACGATCCATTAAACAGAGACACTTGCGTGTTATCTTGGTTGTAATGCAGCCCTGATGTGATGGCTGCAATAAGCTCACTGCCCTGCACTGTCCAACGGCGGCCTTGCTCATCTCGCACTCTCCCCTCAATTATGGGTAGGGACGCGCTAAGGCCAGATTGGCGCAGTTCGAAGTACAGTGATTCAGGGATGGTGTCTTGCCCTGACAAAGGAATAATCATGCTTTGCGCGCGTGCACTGAGCTGCTCCGTTGACTCACTGTAACTGCGCTTGGCGTTGAGATTGATGGCTTGAACTGCCACGAATAGGGTGACAGCAAGAATAATGCCCACCAAGATTGCCGTGGCTTGCAAAGGGGCTTGGCGATAGTGAGCCACAAACAGCTTCAACACTACCCATGCGTGTCTGAGTCTATTGCGATTCATGCAATTGCCCGTTGGCTAGATGAAAGCGTTGTTGCATAAATTCAGCACATTCAAGACTGTGCGTGACCAAGGCTATTGCGCAGTCGCCTTCAGAGGCGATCTCGGTGAGCAATTGCATCACCTCTAACCCTGCTTTTTGATCTAGGTTGCCTGTGGGTTCATCGGCTAATAGTAATGATGGTTTGTGAGCCAATGCTCTAGCGATAGCAACTCGTTGCTGCTGACCCCCAGAGAGTGAGGCGACGTGTCTGCTGAGCAGGGTATCGATTTCCAGTTTTGCTACCAGATGATCGCACCACGGGTTCCATTTCTGTTTGCTGAGGCTTAGCGGAAAGGCGATATTCTGCGCAACATTCAGCGGAGTGAGTAAGTTAAATTGCTGAAATACCACACCTAACTGCTGATGACGAAACAAGCTCCATTGTGGGTCGTGCCACGTTTTTGCATCGATGCCATTAAGCAAGAGGGTGCCGTCGGTTAAGGACTCAAACCCCGCGATAACATTAAGCAAGGTGCTTTTTCCACTACCACTGGCTCCAGTTAGAGCAATACTTTCTCCGCGGCTTAGAGAAAAGTCCACCGCATTCAGAACGCTGTGTGTCTCCTTGCCATCGATAAACTGCTTAGTTGCGTTTTGAAGCTGCACCAGCGGGTTGGTCATTTAATTTCCCTTTAAACAGAGCCTGTTAACTGATACCAGTTTTATCAAACAAGTGATCATTTGCCACATGGGCTGAAGACGTTTTTACACTGTAAACTGTAGTTGAGTAGGGAAGGGATGCTGACTTTCTTCTACAGATTGTGTGGGTGCACTAGACTGGTAAGTAATTGATCTATTAGCAATTGGATGCGTAACAAAAGACATGACTACTATTCTTGGCTACATGGGACTGATTCCCTTCATTTTTTTACCGCTGCTTTTTGGCTTTTCGGCAGAGGGTTCATCTTTTCATTTCTTGATGCCTTTCTTGATGTACAGCGCGGGCATTGCCCTCTTTATGGCGGGTGCTGTGTGGGGAAGATGTGTCGACGCAAAAGCGCCTGACTCTCTGCCGCTGGTGGCGTCCAACGTAATATCTCTGGTTGTTATTGGACTTGGGCTGCTTGCGTATCACAGCCCGGTTGCTCTGCTAATTGGGATAGGACTTGCGCACGGGTTTAACTTATTGTTCGAGCCAAAGCGAGAAAACCCTAGCTATCAGAAGCTGAGGGTCGTCTTAACCAGTGTTGTGTTAACTTCTCACTTGGTGATGCTGGGGCTCTTTGTGCTTACCTGAATCTGTTGTGCTCCGCGTGGTTTAAACTCAAATACCTTTGTGGGGCACACTTCAATGCAGCGACCGCAACTGATGCATTCTTGGCTCATCACTCTGCGATCCCCCTCTTTAAGAGGCTGCTTTAGTATCTCTGGCTCTGGGCAGACGTAAAAGCAATCCATACACTTGGTGCAGGCTTCTCGGTTTGTTGCCGTGATTCTCAGCGTGCTCTTGCTTCCAATCACTCCGTAAGTTGCGCCCAATGGACACAAGTGTCCACACCATCCGTGTTCCACCAGAACAAGATCCAGCAGAAACACCAATACGATGAGGATCCAGCCCGCACCCATGCCAAAAACTAATCCTCGGTGCAACGTCGCGACGGGATCTACCCACGCCCACAAGGTGGTTCCAGAAATGGCGCTGCCAATAAGAATCACCGGGATCAGCCAGTATCTAAGGCTTGATGGCCAGCGATAACTGGCTTTTAGGTTGAGTTTTCGTCTCATCCAAGCCGCCAGATCTGTCACCATATTGAGCGGGCATACCCAGGCGCAAAATACCCTTGGCGCTAGCACTGCGTAGAATACAACCACAATCGCCACACCAATAAAGGTGGTCATTTCAGGGATGTGTCCTGTGGCTAGGGTTTGCAAGACAATCAATGGATCGCTAAGTGGGATGGTATCCAAAAGTAAGCTGGATGAGAGATTTCCCTTGAGTATGCCGAGTGTTGGGCCAAGCATGAAACAGGCCATAATTGAGATTTGGCACAAACGGCGATAGATAAGGAAACGGTGTGTTTGCCACCACCCGAGTGCTTCTATTGCCTCTTTACCAGCATCTTTTGCGAGGTTTTTAGCCATTACTTGTTCTCCCGCATCTCTTTTAGGCTCGGCACGGGGATGGTTTCATCACCCTTCCAGCCCAATTTGTAGTGATGTCCTAACTCACCCTTAGCCAGTTCAGTGGGTACCACCTTGATCGCCGCTATTGGCAGCACGCAAGCTTGTTCACATTTACCACACCCGGTACACGACTCTGAATGCACTGTAGGGATCATTTTGGCGTGAATGCCCGTGCGGTTGTTTCGTTGGTACTCAAGGGTAATGGCTTCGTCGATTAACGGGCAAACGCGATAACAAACATCACAGCGTAAACCAAGATAATTGAGACAGGTTTCATGGTCGATAAGTACGGCTGTTCCCATCAAGGCATCGTCAATATTGGTTAGTGCTGGGTCAAGAGCACCCGTTGGGCAAGCAACAACACAGGGTATGTGGTCACACATTTCGCATGGGATATCCCGAGCGGTGAAATAAGGGGTACCAGAAGCAGACTTGGACATTAGGGTAGACAGCTTGAGAGTGTCGTAAGGGCAAGCTTGAACGCAAAGCCCGCATCGTACACATGCCGCCTCAAAGTCCCCTGCAGGCAGTGCTCCCGGCGGACGAATAGGCACACCAGACCCACCGGCTTGGCTTTGTCGTGATTGAATACCTAGGAGTGTCGCTACAGAAGCCACTCCAACAGCCGTGCGTGCCGCATCACGCAAAAAGCGCCTTCTACTCGGAGAAGGGCCATTTCTTGGTTTGTTCATCGTGCTACCCCAGCGGATATTCCCCCTATTAATTATGTGCCTTTATTGAGCAAATAGTGAGCTTTTAGGGTGAATAATTAAGAGGAAGTTGGCTTTTTATGATCTAGGGCTAGGGAAGGGGGAGTTAAAGCCTTGATGTAGGCGTTGAGGGCTATGAGGTTTAGAATATTGACGCCCACTCGTCTTGCTAAACGAGTGGGCTTTTTTGTGGTGGCAAAAACAGGGTTAGTTACAGAGACTTAACTGAGTCGCGAGGGAAGAGCTTAACGCCCATGTTTACCCGCTTGGCAACATTTACATTCTCATTAAACTCTTGAATAAGAAGTTGTATTGCAGCTTGCGCGGTTAGTCTGTGATCGCAGCCGATCGAACTCAACGCAGGACTGATCATCTTACCTATGGATAGGTTATCGAACCCCATTACCGACATATCATCAGGAACGGAAATTCCGCGCTTTTCTAGCTCATCAAGCAGGGAAATAGCAGTTCTATCACACAAACAAAATACCGCTGTAGCACCGTTGAAAAGCCCCTTATCTAATATCTGAGGCAATACCTTACTAGCTCCAAAGTCGGCACCGGCTTCACCGAGTTTTATACTTTTGCAGATATCAATTTGGTCGGTGTCTTGGCAGTATTGCAAGATATCAATCACAGTGACTTCTTCAGCACCATACTCATGTGCCGCTCTCTCAAAACCATAGGTTCTTTTGCGAATAGAAGGCCTTGTTTGGGCGGTCAACATAGCTACATTTTTGTGGCCATTATTAACCAGATACTTAGCTGCAAGCTCACCTCCCAATTCATAATCGAGAGAGATACTGGATATTCGCATATCCACATCAAAGCCGTTGACCATCACTACTGGGATATTTCTATCCTTGAGTGCGTTGGCAACAACGGGCAGTTCAGGGCCTAGCATTAACACACATTCTGAGCTTGATAGCTTTTCTAGTATTTGCTCATCACCCATGGAGGCATTGAGCAAGATTAGCTGAGGCTGAAGCCCCATTTGCAGAAACTGCTCTTGGAATTGATTAATCATGATGGAGTAGTACGGATCGGGAGTATCCACCAAAACCGTCGTGGCTATGGTGACAGAGCGGATCGGCACATCATATTTCACCTTGGATGCCTTTCTTAGGTATCCACTTTCTTCAATGGCAAGTTCCACCTTCTTGCGCACTTCAGGGTCAACCTTTGGGTTGTTATTAAGCACTCTTGAAATGGTGCTTCTTGATATACCTGTCATTTCAGACAAGTCAGTTATCGTCACTTTTTTCATTTTTAGTAGGTACAGAACGCTTAAGGAAAACTCATAGTAAACGTTCTTAAGAGAAATTTCACTAACTTTAGAATGCGTGAAATATTTCACACGCGTGGGATATTTAAATCTTGTGATTTTGCTCACGGCACTATCATTTCAACTAATACATAATCGCCTCAGTTGATAATTTGGCTCCTGAATAAAAAGAGTGAACATGACAAATAAAAATAATCGCTATCAGGTTCAAGAGGACATCCTAGCCTCGATTGAAAGGAACCTACCTCGTATTGGCACCCGTAACCCTATGATTGGAAATGGTGCACCCAACTTCGATTGGCACTACCCAGATGAGTACTTCTGGACAGATTCATTTTGGACAGGTCAGCTTTGGCTTGCTTACAGCTTGACTGGTGAAGAGAAGTTTAAGAACAGCGCTCGAATGAGACGTGTGCAGATGGAGAAGATCCTAGCAACCCCTATGTGGATTGACCACGATATGGGCTTCTTATATAGCCTTACTGCGGTTGCTGATTACAAACTTACAGGTTGCAGTGAAGCAAAAGCTCAGGCATTGCGTGCAGCTGAAGCTCTGCGTAATCGCTTCAATTGGAATGGTCGTTATTTACCCGCGTGGAACGCTCAACCAAACAACCCTGGTCATGCTGAATTTGTGCAAGGCAAGATCATCATTGATTGCATGCAGAACCTAGGTTTATTGCTTTGGGCTCACAAAGAAACCAGCATCGAGTCGTTTAAAGAAGTGGCGTTGCAACAGGCTGACACCACTCTTAAGTATCTTGTACGTGATGACTTTAGTACTTATCACTCGTTTAACTTCGACCCAAAGACGAACGAACCTATTGAAGGCAAAACAGTACAAGGCTTTGCTGATGAATCTTGTTGGAGCCGTGGTCATTCTTGGGCTGTGCATGGCTTTGCTCAATTGGCTGAAACCACGGGCAACTTAGAGTATGCCGATATCTCAGCGAAGCTAGCAGACTATGTGATTGAACATATTACTGATGATTACATTCCGTTGTGGGATTACTCCCTACCAACGAGCGAAACTCAATATAAAGACACATCTGCTGGCGCAGTAACTGCATCTGGTATCTATATCTTGGCTGATGTGTATAAAAAAGCCGGTCGCCTAGAAGAAGCCGCTAAATACCACGCGTTTGCTGAAAAAATGCTAACGGCGTTACGTATTCATCACGACCTAACAGAAGTTGAGCACGCTGAGGGCCTACTTTCGGGCGCTGCGTCTTTCGTCAAGATGAGGAAGGGACCAGAAACTAGTTATCTGGCTGATGGTATGTTGCCTTACGGTGATTATTACTACTTTGAGGCGGTGATGCGCTCTCTTGGTCACAACCAGTTCTTTTGGAATTAAGAGGAATTATTAATGCCGTACTATTCCCGTTTTTCTGAAAACCCAATGCAGTCTAAGCAAGATTTCCAACAGCTTGTATTAGACCTATTTGAACCAATGCTCCCTTATCTAGAAACTCAAGGAACACATCCTGATTTTGATGAAGGTGGCGCAATCTTTGATATGTCCGCCAGTGGCCTAGAGGGCATCGCACGTCCGCTATGGGGAATTATTCCAATGGTGAAAGGGGGCGGTAAGTTTGACCACTGGCCTCTTTATCACAAGATTATTTCTCAAGGTACAGACCCAGAAGACCCACAGTATTGGGGGCCTGCAAAGGGCATCAATCAACGCAGTGTTGAAATGGCCGCTTTTGGTTTACTGCTTGCCGTTCTTCCTGAGCATGGCTGGGAGCCATTATCTGTTGAAGTACAAGACAATCTAGCGACTTGGCTTGCGAATATACAAAACTGTCCAATGCCGCAAAACAACTGGCTGTTCTTCACCGTTTTGGTTCAGGCAGGTCTGCGTAAGGTAGGGCGAGCCGATTTAGTGGATATCGATGTTGAAGCTAAATACTTAAATAAACTAAAGAATTTTTATCTTGGTGATGGATGGTATGGCGATGGTGAGGTTGAAAATATTGACCACTATGGCGGCTTTGCTATCCACTTCTACAGCCTATTGTACGCAACGGTTTTAGACCATACAGACTCGGAACTTAAGCAGTTGTTTCTTGAGCGAGCAGAAGCTTACTGTGAACCCTTTTCTTACTGGTTTGCAGAAACAGGCGAGTGCTTGGCTCAAGGTCGCTCTCTAACGTACCGCTTTGCTACTTCTGGTTTCTGGGGCGCAGCGGCGGTTGCCAATGTGAAATCAATGCCAATGGGTGAGGTTAAAGGCTTATGGGCGAGACAAATTCGTCAGTGGAAAGATAAGCCAATCTTTACTGCAGACGGCCTGATGAGCCGTGGCTACGACTACCCAAACCTGAATGTATGTGAGGGCTATAACTCTCCAACGTCACCGTACTGGGCATTCAAAGCATTCTTCCCTCTGCTATTGGATGAGTCTCATGAGTTTTGGCAGTGTGAAGAACTTCCGCAAAAACTGACTAAAACAATCTACCCAATGCCGGCTGCGCGTTCTATCGCTCAGCGTATTAATGGCCACAGTATTGTGCACTTTGCAGGAAAGATTGAGCCACAGTTCCAAGTGGATAAATACAACAAATTTGCTTACTCAACCTGCTTTGGCGCGGATATTGGTGCATTGCAATACAGCAACATGCTCAGCTTTGGTGACAATATCTTGGCATTTAGCTTCGATGAGGGTGCAAATTGGCAAACGCGTCTGTTTAACCACGAAGTTGATGTTGCTAACAATGAACTCAAGGTCGAGTGGAGCAGTGGTTCAATTCGCGTAATTACGAAGATCGAAGTTTTGGAAAATGGCGAGTCTATTCGTCACCACGACTTTGAGCTCGATAGCCCTGCATGGGTTGTTGAAACCGGTTTCGCAGTGAGCAACTGGTACCAAGAGCGTGAAACCTTGCAAGAGACTTCAGGTGTGAATGCTAAGGTCGAATTACGAGGCACAAATGGTACGTCTCTAATCGCCAGCGAAGACAGTCACCAAAAGGATGCAAGGCAATGTTGCAGGATACACAGCAACCTTGTTTCACCACGTACACATGTCCCATATTTGCTTACAAAACTGAATGCAGGGCAACATCGCATTTCGAGCAAATTCTGGGTGTCCCCAAAAAATAATAATGAATAATAACGCGCTAAAATAGAAGGCCTACAAAATGAAAAAGACTCTGATTGGTTTAGCACTTGCCTCTATGTCCCTCTCTGTGGCTGTAAATGCTAAAGACACTGACACTCCGAACCTGAAAATTCTGAGTGAATCTACAACTGCATGGACGCACAATTTTAACCCTTGGCTGGGCGGTTTATCCTCGGCTGAGTTTGCTTACGAACCATTGTTCATCTTTAACCTATTGGATGACACTAAAGAGTACCCATGGCTAGCAACCGGCTATGAGGTTAGCGAAGACCTTAAGGTACTAACTGTAACTCTGCGTGAGGGTGTGACTTGGTCTGATGGCGAACCGTTCTCTGCAAAAGATGTACTGTTTACCTTCAATTACACTCGTGAAAACCCAGGCATTGACGTAACGGGCCTGAGCTCTTCAGTAGAGAAGGTTGAGCTAGTAAACGATCACGAGATCAAGATTTATCTGGCCGAAGCTAATGCGTTCTCTCAGTACGATATCTTAATGACAAAGATCGTTCCTGAACATATCTGGAAGGACATCGAAAACCCATCTCAGCAAGTGGTTAGAAACCCTGTGGGTACTGGGCCGTTCACCGAAGTAAAACGATTTACTCCGCAGGTGTATATCCAGTGTCAAAATGAACATTACTGGAATGAAGAGCTAGCGGTGAAATGCCTAGAGTTCCCTCAATACTCTTCAAGTGACGCTGCACTTGAGATGATGGCAAAGGGTGAAACAGACTGGAATGGCATCTTTGTACCTGACATTGAACGCTTGTTTGTGAACGCAGCTGAGGGTAACAAATACTGGTTCCCATCGGGTGATGGTGTGCGCATCACCATGAACTTCCAAACCAAAAATGAAGGTGCAAAAAAAGCGTTTAACGACGTGAATTTTAGAAAGGCCTTTAACTTGGCAATGGACCGAGAAGCGATGAAGGAGCTAGGCGCTTACGGTTATGTAGAACTAGGCAACTCAGCGTCTAACCTGCCGAGTTCACTAGAGAGTTGGCGTGATGCAGAGGCCGATAAGACCTGGGCTAAGTATACCGATTATAACATTGTTGAAGCGAAGAAATATCTAGCGGATTCTGGCTACAAAGATGTGACGGGTAATGGCTTTGTTGAAAACCCAGACGGCTCAGAGCTGCGTTTCTTGATGCAAGTACCAAGTGGTTGGTCTGCAATGGTGAACAACGCCATGATTGCTATCGATGGACTGCGTGAAGCGGGCATAAACGCGAACTTAATCACTCCAGAAGTGCAGGCTTATAGCCAAAACTGGCGCGGTGGAAACTTTGATGTGACCTTTGGTGGAGGCAGTATCGCTTCTTCAGGTTGGAAGTTCTACGACTACACCATGCACTCTCGCTTTGCTAAGAGCGGACAATGGTGGTCCTCAACAATGACCAACTACGAAAACGCTGAATTGGACTCATGGATCGAGGAGCTGAGCACTACCATTGACCCTGAAAAGCAGCGTGAGATTTCCTCGCATATTGAGCGCATCTACGCTGAAAACGCGATTCAGGTACCGCTTTACTACAACGCGATCTGGTATTCGTACAACGATTCTCGCTTTACAGGCTTCTTTAATGCTGAGAACCCAGTTGCACACCCAGCGCCATTTGAATCAAACAAGCTTCTTCATGTTATGCACATTAAACCAAGAACTTAGTGGTTTGACTGTTTAACCCTATTGAAGGTGGGAATACCCACAGTGGTATTCCCCATATTGAAACTGATGTATTGAGGTTCAAATGAAATTTATTCTTAGCCGACTTGGCTTTTATCTACTGGCGTTTTTAGCGGCAGTGACCATTAACTTCTTCTTGCCGAGGCTTATGCCAGGCGACCCTATCCAATCGTTCCTTGCGCGATTGGCTCAGAACGGCGGTCAGATTAGTGCAGAAACTATCGCGTCGCTCGAGGTGCTTTATGGCTACTCAACCAACACTCCATTGTTCGAGCAGTTCATCACTTATGTTGGCTCGATCCTAACGGGTGAGTGGGGAACATCGACTCGCTTCTTCCAACCAGTGTTTGAAGTGCTGGGTCGCGGCATGCTTTGGACTCTACTACTTGTTGGTTGTTACCTACTTGTCTCTTACACCATCACGACTTTGCTGGGTATTTACGTAGCGTGGAAACGTGGTACATGGACTGACTCAGTCATTACGGTTAGCTCAGTGGTTGTTTCATCTGTGCCTGCAGTGGTAATGGCGCTTGGTATGTACTTCCTATTTGCCTCAAACCTAGGTTGGTTCCCAACAGGGTATGCCTACAACCCTTCTATTGACGCAGGTTGGAGCTTTGAGTTTGTTGGCAGTGTGGCTTACCACTTGGTTCTACCGCTGTTGTGTATGGTTGCTCTGGGTATGGGTAACGTGATGGGCATGCGCTCAAACATGATTAACCAATTGGGTGAAGACTTCATCGTGATGGGGTGGGCCAAGGGTGTGAAAGACAAAAAAGTGATGATGCAATACGGCGCTCGCAATGCGGTTCTGCCGATGATCACCACCTTTGCAATGTCAGTGGGCGCAATCTTTGGCGGCTCGTTGATTATCGAAATCATCTTTAACTATCCAGGCCTAGGCCAAGTAATGTTCCAAGCCATGCTGGCGCGTGATTACCCACTGATTCAGGGTTACCTACTGATTATGACAGTGATGGTACTAGGAGCGAACTTCGTAGCTGACTGCTTACTGTTCGTATTAGACCCACGCCTACGTACTCAATTGGATTAAGAGAAGAGATTCATCACTATGAAAACGCTTAAATTAATTAAACAGTTTTTCCTCGATAACCCAAAAGCGGCTATCGGTATATTCATCGTAGCTACGGTTTGCTTGATGTGTCTGTTTGCACCATTGCTGACCCAGTTCGACCCGACAGGGCGTGTAGCGAGACCACACCAAGCGCCAAACCTAGATAACCTGCTTGGAACGACCCGAATGGGACGTGATGTTTGGGCTCAGCTACTCTACGGCGGCCGAATCTCACTGATGGTGGGCTTTGCAGCAGGCACCTTTGTGATTGTGATGGCAATGATTGTTGGTATTGCATCAGGCTACTTTGGCGGCATTGTTGATAACGTTCTGTCTTTCATTACTAACCTGGTCATGGTAATTCCGAGCCTACCGCTAATGCTAGTGTTGGCGTCGTTCCTAGACCAAGTATCGCCACTGGTTATTGCCGTTATTATCGGCGCGACATCGTGGCCATGGGGAGCAAGGGTGTTGCGTTCGCAAACTCTGGCTATCAGAAACAGAGACTTCGTTCATGCAGCTGAAGTTATGGGTGAGAGCAAAAAGCGTATGTTGTTTGCTGAGATCATGCCGAACATGATGTCGATTCTAGCCTCGTGCTTCATTGGTACGGTTATCTACGCCATCATGACTCAGGCAACGCTAGAGTTCATCGGCTTAGGTGACCCATTGACGGTGACTTGGGGTGGCATGCTGTACAACGCAGAGCAAACATCAGCGATTCGTATTGGAGCATGGTGGGAGATTGCAGCACCAAGTATAGCTCTTGCTTCTGTAGCCATTGGCTTAGCGCTAATCAACTTCTCTATTGATGAGATTTCAAACCCGAAACTGAAAGCACAACGCATCATGGCGCGCTTCCGTCGCGAAGAGAAGAAAGCGGCAAAGTTGGCAAAAGCTGAAAAAATGAAGACTGTGGAGCAGGCGTAATGAAAAAGTTAGTTGAAGTAAAAAACTTGTCTGTAGATTACATCACCTTTGATGGCCGCGTTCGCGCGGTCAACGATGTCAGCTTTCACATTGGTGAGGGCGAGATCCTTGGATTAGCCGGTGAGTCTGGTTGTGGTAAATCCACCATCGCCTATTCACTAATGCGTCTGCACCGTCCGCCAGCAATGATCTCAGAAGGTGAAATCTTGTTTGATGGCAATGATGTACTAAAGATGGATGAAGAAGAGCTGCGTAACTTCCGCTGGAAAGATACCTCAATGGTATTTCAAAGTGCGATGAACTGTCTAAACCCAGTAAAGACCATCGAATACCAATTCCATGACATCTTTGATGCGCATGGCCTAGTAGAAAGCCGTGAAGAGTCTATTGAGAAGGCAAAAGAGTTGCTGCGTATTGTCGATATTCCGACCGAGCGTCTGTTCGATTACCCGCACCAGTTCTCTGGTGGTATGCGCCAGCGTGTGGTGATTGCAATGGCGCTAGCGCTAAAGCCGAAGCTATTGATCATGGATGAGCCGACTACGGCATTGGATGTGGTTGTTCAGCGCGAGATCTTACAAAAAGTCCACCAACTCAAAGAAGAGTTTGGCTTCTCTATCTTGTTTATCACTCACGACCTGAGCTTGATGGTTGAGCTGTGTGACCGCATCGGCATCATGTACTCAGGGCAGCTGGTGGAGCTTGCTCCGTCAAAAGAGATCCTGAGTAAGCCTAAGCACCCATACGCTTTTGGTTTAGGAGACTCTTTCCCTACTTTGCATGGTGAGCTTCAGGAAATGAAGGGCATCCCAGGTACTCCGTTAGATCTGAAAAATGTACCAGCCGGTTGTCGCTTTAGCCCACGCTGCTTCAAGGCGACGGAAACTTGTAGAACGACGCCACCAAGATTGCTAGGCGCTGGCGAGAATCGTTGGGTTTCATGCCACCATCCGTTGCCTATAGAAGGCGAGAAGATTGAGATTGTTGAGGAGGCGGTATAAATGAACGCTATCAATCCAGAAATTAATAAGTCGTTGGATGAAGCTCATCCAGTGGTTCTTGAGGCTAAGAACCTTACTATCGATTTTCGCAAAAAGGGCGGGTCTTTCTTTGGGCCTAAGCAATACCTTCGCGCTCTAAATGGACTGGACTTCAAGCTTCGTGAAGGACGTTGTCTAGCGGTGGTGGGAGAGTCTGGTTGCGGTAAGAGTACCAGTGCCAAGATTGCGACCAAGATTCACAATGCGACAGAAGGAGGTATCTACTTCCACGGCCAAAACATTGATGAAATCACCGATGCTGAGCAGTTAGATGCGTATCGCCGCGACGTACAAATGGTATTCCAAGACCCGTTCAGCTCTTTGAATCCACTGCATACTATTCGCTATCACTTAACGCGTCCTTTGAAGATCTATCATGATCTTCAGCCAGGGCAGGAGATGGAAGAACGCCTTGTTTCTATCCTTGAGCAAGTGGGCTTAACGCCGGCGAAAGAGGTTCTAGATAAGTTCCCGCACCAGTTATCTGGCGGTCAGCGTCAGCGTGTGTTTTTGGCTAAAACACTGGCTATTGGTGCCAAGGTAATTCTAGCCGATGAGCCGACATCGATGTTGGATGTGTCAATCCGTATTGGTGTACTTAACCTAATGAACAAGATGAAACATGAAATGGGCAAGGCCTTCATGTACATCACTCATGATATCGCGACAGCGCGTTACTTCGCCGAAGATACGGTTGTGCTCTATTGCGGTCATATGGTGGAGTGGGGTTCTACGGAAGATATTACGCAGAACCCGCAGCACCCTTATACACAGCTGCTACTGGCAGCAGTGCCTGATCCTAGTCGTAGTATTCATGAGAAGCTCCCGACGCATCGCTCAATGGAGACGCCAATGTGGTCACCGGAGAAGAAGGGATGCCCTTACGCCGCTCGCTGTCCACAAGCTAAAGCTGAGTGCAGTGAGTACTTACCAGATGCGGTGGAGGTGGCACCAGGTCATTTCACTCGTTGTCATTTATTTGTGTAGTTAAGGCAGATTGGTAGCTGATGAACACTTTGAAGACACCTTACTTCTCAGACTGGCCGAAGATAGATTCGGCCATTGCCAAAGACCCTGCGATGGAAGCGACTATTGCTGACATAGTTGCGCAGATGACGCTAGAGGAAAAGATCGGGCAGATGGTTCAACCCAACTTGCGCGGTGTGACCCCACAGCAGGCAAAAGAGTACAAGCTGGGCTCAATACTCAATGGCGGCGGTGCATGGCCGAACGAGAATAAGTACTCTTCAGCGCAAGAGTGGGCGGATAAAGCCGATGAGTTTTGGCTAGCCATAGAAGAGGCGTTTGCTGACCGTCCATTTCGCATTCCTTTTATGTGGGCAACGGATGCCGTGCACGGCCATAACAATGTGTTTGGCGCGACGGTATTTCCCCACAATATCGGTCTAGGTTGCGCTCGCGATCCTGATTTGATTGAAAAGATAGGTGAAATCACGGCTATCGAGGTTGCGGCTACAGGCTTAGATTGGACGTTTGCCCCAACGGTTGCCACACCTCGCGATTTGCGATGGGGCAGGGTGTATGAGGGATACTCGGAAGACCCTGAAATCACTTATGCGTACGCTGGGCGCATGGTTAAGGGTCTACAAGGCAATGCAACGGAGCTGAAAAGTGACTACAAGGTGTTGTCAAATGTGAAGCACTGGGTCGGAGACGGAGGCACGCAATTTGGTGTAGACCGTGGCATCAACGACTACAGTGAAGACCTACTGCGAAATATCCATGCTATGGGCTATTTCAGCGGCTTGGAAGCCGGTGCTCAAGTGGTGATGTCTTCATTTAATACGTGGAGCAAGGAGAGCAACTACGATCATGCTCCTGAGTCTGGCCCAGAGTACAACTACAAGATACACGGTAGTAAGTATTTGCTTACCGACGTGCTAAAGCAAAAAATGGCGTTTGATGGGGTGGTCGTTACCGATTGGCACGGTCACTCTGAAGTCAGCAAGTGCAGTGACAGTAATGCGACATACGCTATCAATGCGGGCAACGATGTACTGATGGTTCCTGAAGAGGAGCACTGGATCGATCTTTACCATCAAACGGTCAGCGATGTTAAAAATGGCACCATTGCACTGTCGCGAATTGATGATGCCGTTACACGTATTCTGCGCATAAAAATGCGTGCAGGTTTATGGAATAAATCTCAACCTAGTGAGCGCTTACTTGCTGGAAAGCAGTCGTTGATTGGTGCTTCTGAACATCGAGAAGTGGCTCGTGAAGCGGTAAGAAAATCTCTGGTACTGCTTAAGAACAAAAATCAGCTACTGCCCCTAAAGCGCGACCAAAAAGTGCTACTGACAGGCAGTGCAGCAGATGATCTTAACAAGCAGTCAGGTGGGTGGAACCTCACTTGGCAGGGAGATGAAAACCAGCTTTCTGATTTTCCTGGCGCAACTACACTGCGCATGGCATTAGAAGCGGAGCTGAACTCTGATTGCGTTACCTTTGACCCATATCTAGAGACTGATTTATCTCAACAGCAAGTGGCTATCGTGGCGTTTGGTGAGGACCCTTATGCTGAGATGATGGGAGATATCAAAGAATGGCAATCACTAGAGTTTGCCACCCTAAAACGTAAGTATCGTGCCGATTGTGAGCTTGTCGACAAGCTCCATAAGGCAGGGGTAAAGGTGATTTCTGTCTTCTATAGTGGCAGACCTTTGTATCTCAATAGTGAAATTGCTAAATCTGATGCCTTTGTTGCGGCGTTTCTGCCTGGAAGTGAAGGGTTGGGAATGACGGATGTGTTGCTTAGGGATGAGCATGGCGAAGTGAACTATGACTTCCAAGGAACGCTTTCTTTTAGTTGGCCTAACCACAGAAATAGCGCTCGTGTTAGCAAACTGGCGAGCCATATTCCTAATTATCAGGTACCCGCTAATGAGCAAGATCCACAAGGAGAGCATAAGCCGCTATTTAGCTACGGCTATGGACTAAATTACTCTAATAACTTACAGAGCACCGACTTAGATAACTTGTCTGTTGATGCGTTAGCGAGCGATGAAGTCAGCAAGCAGCAGTCTATGCATATCTATGGTGTTCGCTCTACCATTGGCGACTTTCAGTTGATGGGATCATTGCAAGGAGAAGATAATGGCTTTGAAATCTCTCGCAATAACCCAATGCAGTTCAATGGTTTTAGCACTAGACCTTATAACTACATGCAACAGCAAGATGCAATGGAAGTACAGTTTCAGGGTAAAACTGCCAATGTCTATGTTATGGCAACAGGCGGGGCGAAAGAGTCTCTTTCTCAATATATTGAGAATGGGTCATTAACCTTTGATATCAAAATAAAGAATATACCTACTGAACCAGTATTGGTTTCTGTGCAATGCGGAGACTCAGATATTGATAGAGAAGTAGATATAAGTGGTCAATTAAAAAATATAGATAGCTTTGTTGAAATTAGTATTCCTGCGAAAGAAATAGTATTAAATGATAATTGTGAATTTGATCGGTTATTTAATATATCAACTGGTGGGAATCTTGAAGCTGTTTTGGCAAATATAAGGTGGCGTAACAACTAAAAAAATCTCTGAATATAAAAACCTCAAAAATATAATAATAAAATAAATAACCAAAGCCTTGAATATTATTCAAGGCTAGGGACTCTCTATACCTAAACATAATGGATAAACAATGAAAACTAACTTTGTAAATAAGTCTCTTATTGCCCTTGCTGTCTGTTTTTCTTTTGGCGCTCAAGCCTCAACAGATTTCTTTGGATATGCCCGTGCTGGCATGCACGTATCTCCAGATGGGGAAAAAGGCAATGGTCACCCAGATTATATTCGTGCTGAAGGCGCACCCAATAAATATCGCCTAGGTAATGAGGATGACTGGGCAGAATTAGGCGTGCGTCACGACATGTATGAAAACGGTCCAGAGCGCGCTGAAATTGGCTTTATGATGGGTACCTGGCACAACCCTGAAACGCGTTCTAACTCATTTACCATTATGCAAGCATGGGGGCAGATGTACGGCATCTTAGGCAGCGATAAAACGAGTATCTGGGCTGGTCAACGATACACGCGAAATATTGCCGATGATATGCTGGACTTTAAATACTGGGATAACAGTGGCCGTGGTTTCGGACTACGTGATATCGAAGCGGGCAGTGTGCTAATGGACTTTGCGACAGTCTATAACAATGTGGCTTATGACGACGTCAATAACCCTGATAGCACGCGACGATCTGCGGTACTAATGCCTGAGTTCCGTGTGCATGGCATTGATTTCTTAGGCGGCAACCTGACACTAGGTGCTAACTACGCGTACATTATCGACGATACCGACATTAAGAAGCACGTAGGAGCAGGTAACTACGATCGTGATGGCTACATGTTTACCGTTAACCACAAAGCAAGCTTTGCTGGTACCTACAATATCTTCACGGTACAGATGAATGGTGGCATCGGTGTTGGCGGTTGGCATGATGGTGAAGGTGAGCTGCTAAACCTAACTACCCCAGGTACGAGTTACCGTATTATGAACCACGGTTTCTGTACCATTAATGAAGACTGGAGCTGTCAGTACTCTCTTGCCTACGAGAACATCAGCATGGATAACGCTTCCGATGACGGAAAGGACTGGTTTGCAGCGGGTATTCGTCCGAAATACAACTGGAACAAGTACCTGCAAACTGAAGTTGAGCTAGGTTACCAACTGGTCAACAGTGATCGTTTTGATGATAGCAACACATCTTGGAAGGCCACTTTATCTCAAAAAGTACACTTTGGTACTGTGCCACATATCCGATTCTATGCGACTTATGCAGAGTCAGAAACGAACTGGGAAGAGCAAAGCTTTGGTAAACACGTAGCAACACAATCAAAAGAAATGGATTCTTGGACGTTTGGCGTTCAGTTTGAAGCGTGGTGGTAAGAGATATATGTCATACTTCTTTAATTATTTTATTCAAAGTGTAGAAAACAGTGTTGAATATAATTAATCTAAAAGAAGAACATAATATTTTAATTGGTTTGTTATTTCTAATAAATTAACGAAGAGTCCACGATGTTTCGCATTGTGGACTTTGTTGTTTTTTGCTCTGGTAATTTTTATGAATAAGATATTTAAAGGAACTGCGTTTTTATTTGGCCTGCTAGCATTAGGATGTCAAACAACGGAGGTTCTGGAACAAGAAAACTTTGAAAGTCACTCACAACTCTCAGAGATTACTTTTACAGATATAAGTAAGCTAGGTAAATATGAGTTTGATGTAACCTCGAGTACACAGAGATTATCCAATGAAACGATTAATAGCCCTGTTATCGGAGTAAATCTGCCTAAGAGTGAATCAGGGTTTTCTATTTCAATCAGTAGTGAAATAAACAAGAGTGTTTTTGCTCCCAATATTGTCTTTTTGGACGATGAATGGAAGCCCGTTGAATCGGTAGATTTTGCTGAGTTTGAGTATCAACGACCAGATACCTACAAGGGGGACGCGCTCACCTACAAGTTTGAAGTCAACAGCATTGAACACAGAGAGTTTTCTCACATGGTTCTCTACACCACACCCGAGAATCTTCAGTCCTATAGCCATGCCATTCATCCGGCCCGCTTGAAGGCAGAGATGAGGGATGAAGTGCTGGATATCAATGATATAGAAGTTAAGCACTCGGAGTATGGTGAGATTAGCATAACTCTTGATTCCGTCGTGTTAGACAGTGAAGAGGCAAAGCAAGAGCGTCAAGAGAGAGCCAAATCAGCAGACTATTACTTTAGCGAAATTAACAAATACGTGAGTGAAGGTGATATAGAAGAAGCGCTACGCATACGAGATGAGGCTAAGTTCTATGGTATTGAGGGTGCTGACGAAGCCTTTGCCAAGGCCTTGCAACAAAATCAGTAATCACTAGCCGTCTTCTAACAGCTAGTGATGCACAGAGATTAGACAACAGAGATGTCACACCTAGGGTGTGGCATTTTTTATAGGCCTAATGCCTTGTTCAAGTTGTTATATTCCTGGTCAATACGCAGCAGCACATACTTTTTTCGTTCAATATAAGGGGCAGTGTCTGACATCGCCTCAACTTTTTGTTCAACCAAAGAGAGTTGTTCGGCTTTCCAGTCGTCCAATACGCTCTGAATTTGTTCTGTAGTCATGTTTTGCTTGATTGACTCAATACTCAAAGAGTCTAGGGCATTGGTTGCCATGGTATTGAAAGAGAGTGTTAAGCCAATTGCTAGCGTACCGGCAGTCAATATCTTCATGTTATCTTCCTTGTTGTGACCCAGAGGTGAGTGTAATCATGATAAGTGTTGTAGATAAATCTTTCTTTTACAACGATAAATTAGGATAAAACCAAAGAAACATTGAAGAAATTGGCGAGATATTTCAGTGAAAGGATTATGCTCGGAAGCTGCGAAATTTAATAGGATCAAGAGAAAGTTCTGAGATGAGCTAGGCAAACATCTCAGAACTACTCGTAGTTAGTGCTTTATTTCGCGAAGTTCACGATAGGGAAGCATTTGAAGAAACCATTATCGGCACAGTTAATTAGGCCGATTTGAACACCATCGATGCTTTTGGTTTTGTTGAAGATACCCACTTGGATATTGGATTTATTAGATAGGCTTACTAGACCTACATCTGCCATGGTTTGGCCATCTGAGTAGTTCACTGCTGACCAGTTTAAGCCTTCTACATCGTGTGTAATGTTTGCTAGACCTAAGTTAACACCGGTTGCCTTACCTGTGTTCCAGTTGAACCAACCCCAAGAGAGACCTTTCATTTCTTGGTTTACCTTGTTTGCACCAAACCATAGGTTAAGGTTCAAGCCAGTAGTACGGTCTGTTTCTGACATACCTAATAGAGAGATATCAACACCTTTAACTTCTGAGGTTTTACCGTGCAGTACTGAAAGTCGCACACCTTGCACTGAGCTATCTTGTGGTGCGTTCATGTCGATCGTTGAAAACATGACAGGAGTTTGTGCCGATGCAAAAGAAGAAGCCATGGTTGCAGCGATAGCAGTAGCGATTAGTAATTTTTTCATGATTTATCCATCCCGGTAAATATTTAATTAAGTTCTTTTCGATGGAAGTGATAATAGCCATGAAATTGGTTTTATATAATATCTAAAAATGGAAAGTAATCTTATTAAGCGATAATCTCACTATTAGTAAAAGTAGGCCTTATTTCTTGGTTGTTAATTTAACTGTCTGTTTTTGCTTGTCTTTTATGTTGTGTCTCTTGTTGGTTTATCGCGGTAGATAACGATTTAATCGTATTTATTAATTTAACCGGAACATAACTTATATTAGTGTTCCTGTTATTTTGTGATCTTTTATGCTGCGACTTATTATATTGTCATCTCATTAAATAAAATAGATACTCATAGTTTAACCTTAATAGTTAACTCGACTATTAACCGCGTGTTCTTCATTGACGCGTTGCGGTGCAAGCACGAACAGATCACCTTGCCACATCTTAAAGTCGAAGCACCATTTGGCAAACTCCTCTCGCGCTGGTTTATCTAATTGCATAGCCGCGCAATGCTGATGGCAAAACTGCTCCCAACTCTCGGTTTCCAAGAAAAGGTGGGGCTCAGTCTCTGTTAAGTATTTCTCTATAAACAGACGACGCTTTTTAGCTTCATCTTGTTGAAGTCGGCTTAATAGAAGAAAACGCTTTGATGCGTAGGCCATTGAATAGTTCTACAAGGTAATGGATTCGCTTAAATGGTAGGGTTTAACGTGCTTCAAGGGCAAACTTTATCACTAATTATGAGTGAATAGCGTGACCCAGTAGGCATCACAATGAAAGGAGTTTACAGCAATTAGGCGCAGTTTAACGACAATTTGTATTACTTTATATCAAGATGGAGCAGGCCCTAGACCCTGATACGACCTCAATAAAGTAGACACCTAATTTAAGGATTAGGTGTCATGCAAGTAAAACAAAGACGAGTATTTTCAAACGAGTTTAAAAGAAACGCAGTTCAAAAATCACTAGAGTCTCCAGATACAGTAAACTCAGTCGCTAAGTCATTAGGTATTCATCCTAGGCTTTTGAGTAAATGGAGGCGCAAATTGACATCATCTAAGCAAACTTCAAACCCAATTAAGAACGAAGGTCCAGAGCATTCTTTAGCTGAGCTAGAGCGAGAAGTCGCTCGTCTTAAAAAGCAGCTTGAAAGGGCTGAAATGGAGAATGACATGCTAAAAAAGGCGAAGGCCTACTTCGACAGCCGAAAAGAATAAAGTTTGAGTTTATAGCTAAGCACCATAGTGCCAAGCGACCGATTAAGTGGCTTTGCCATCTCTTTGAAGTCTCTCGTTCAGGGTATTATAAGTGGTTGAACAGTGAACTTAGTGAACGGTCTGTAGAGAATCGTACATTATCTGATTTTCTCAAGGCTACCAGCGACGAGCAGCACTGTATTCCTGGTTATCGGAAGCTTTGGAAATTTGCGATTGAAAACAGCTTTGTGTGCAGCAAAGCGAGGGTCCAACGCTTACTGCAAGCTATGGGCTATCGTTCTCGGGCTTGTAAACGCAGCTTTGGTCGCGCAGTAAGTAAATCAAATACCATTAACGCTTTTAATCTGCTGAATCGAGAGTTTAAAGTCGCTGACCCTAATCGTGTTTGGGTATCCGATATTACTCAGGTTAGGTGCCGGGATGGTTGGCAATACTTGTGTGTAATTCTTGATTTGTACTCAAGAAAAGTTGTTGGTTGGGGAACGAGCAAAATAAACAATGCTGACTTAGTCATAAAGACACTAAATCGAGCGTGGAAGCTCAGAAAGCCGGACGGTGACAAATTACTATTTCATTCAGATCAAGGAACCCAATATACGGCTGAGAATACATTGCTTTGGCATCACAAACGGAACATTACCGTGAGTATGTCTAGGAAAGGAAATTGCTGGGATAATGCGTGTGCAGAGAGCTTCTTTGCACAGTACAAAAAAGAGTGGATGAGTAACGTTGGAGAGATATCTCGCCAGCAAATGATCACTCAAAGTCGACTTTATATCGTTAATTATTATAATTCAGTAAGAAAACATGGGACACTCGGTGGAGTTAGTCCCAATGATTTCGAACTAGTAAAATAAAACCCCGTGTCTACTTTTACGGGGTCATATCACCCTAGACCCTAGAACCTAGAACCTAGAACCTAGAACCTAGAACCTAGACCCTAGAACCTAGAACCTAGAACCTAGAACCTAGAACCTAGAACCTAGAACCTAGAACCTAGAACCTAGAACCTAGAACCTAGAACCCAGAACCCAGAACCCAGAACCCAGAACCTAGGATCTAGGTTCTTATAATCAAACTAACGTTGCCGCAGTTTGATCTCCTATCGCAAATAACCTTTCTAGTACACGCTCACCATCAGCACGTATGCCGTTGTGTTCGTACTCATTGGTTATCCATGCTTGAGAGTTCGGTATCTTGCTGAGCGTCTCACAGCTTAGTGCCATCTCAACGAACATATCGTCGGCATAAACTGCGCAGCTTAGAGGAACCTTGTTGCTTGATAGCACTTCTGGGTTGTATAGGTCTCCCCAGTCGCTTTTCTCAGCAAGCAGGGTAGCTGCGCCTTGAAGTGGCTTGAGATTGGCATATTGCTCAAACATCCAAGGGAAGGTCATCTCGCCTGTAAAATAGAAGGGCTGACCTTGTTGGTAGTTGAACTGCTCATTCTGTTGGCGAACTCGATGAGCACTCCATTGTGAAGAAGCGCCTTGGCAATAGATGGATTCATGCAAAATGGCGTAGATAGGGTTGGTTTGAAACCCTTGCTCAGAAAGCATGGCGTTCAAGAACTCATAGCTCAGCTTTTCTGTGCCATTAACGTCAACGAATGCATTTTCTAACAGGTAGTAGGTAGGTAAAAAGGTATCACTCATACCAAAGTTGATACCTATCTGCTGGAATTGCTCGACGGTAAATCTTTGTCCGTTAGGTAGACACTCTTCGTTGTTAACAAGGTGGTCAGCAATTTTTTGACAAAGCTGCTGTGCCGATGGGAACTGTCTAAAGAACGCCTTATTTTTTTGCTCAGTACGTTTGAATGTTGCTTTGTAGACATCGTCGATAGGTCTATCTATAGAGGGGATCCCTCCAGTGACATAGCACTGTAGTAGGCTATCTGGAAATAGCGAAAGATAGGCAAGTGTACAAAAGCCGCCATAGCTTTGCCCTAGCGTTGCCCATTTCTCAATGCCGAGTTTTTCGCGGATGGTTTCGGCATCACGCACTATATTGTCGGCTCGAAAATGAGTCAGGTACTCAGCTTGTTCAGCACTGCTAAGGTGTGCCATGGTTTGGTGAGTGATAACGTTGCTGTGTCCAGTGCCACGTTGGTCGAGTAGCAGAACGCGGTATCGCTGTAGGGCGGCTTTTAACCAGCCAGAGTGACCGTTCGGTCGTGGCGAAGGGAAACCAGGTCCACCCTGAAAGAATAGCAACCAAGGCTTAGCGCTGTTTTCATCACCAACTAAGCGAACCTCTCTGGCAAAGATTGATAGCTTTGCAGACTGTGGGTCGCTGTAGTTAAGCGGTGCTTCAAAGGTGTGATTCTGATAGCAACACCCATCGTTGATAAAGGTATGTCCCTGTACTGCTTCTACGTGCATTGATTTTCCTTGGTTTTGATTTTGTTTCTACCCTACTGATCGCTAATGCGTTTGCCAAGCAATAGCCCGCAGAAACTGCTGATTTATCGTGTTAGAATGTTGCCGTTTTCATCCTATATTCCAGAGTATTTATGCCCTCTTCTGCAAAATCTGTTGTTGTTCTCGACTTTGAAACCACTGGCCTGTCTCCTAATATGGGCGACCGTGCTATTGAAATCGGTGCCGTTAAACTGGTCAATGGTGAGGTTGTGGATACCTTTCAGCAGCTTATGAATCCAGGCTTTCGAGTCAGCTCTTTTATTGAGAGGTACACTGGCATCACCAACAACATGCTTCGCACTGCGCCAAATTGTGGCGAAGTGATGCGTGAGTTTGCCTCATTTGTTGGAGCGAGCAACATGGTGGCGCATAACGCCTCTTTTGATAAACGCTTTTTGGACGCAGAATACTCCCCTTTAGGCATTGAGTACCAAGGACAATTTGCCTGCTCTATGTTGATCGCAAGACGTCTGTATCAAGATGCGCCGACCCATAAATTGGGTGACTTGGTTCGCTATAAGAAGATTGACCACGATGGCGTCTTTCACCGCGCGTTAGCGGACTCAGAGATGACAGCAAAGCTTTGGATGGTCATGCTACAAGACCTACAATCCAGTGGTATTGTTGATCCTGATTTTTCTTTTATGCAAAAAATATCAAAAACAAGCAAGAGTGCTTTGAGTTCTTTAATTAGCAAGCAGGTAAGGCTAGCGAGAGCTTGATTCTAGGCAGACATTATCCCCCTGCTAATTTATAGGCAGGGGTTCTTTCTTCTTTACACTGTAAATACCTTCTCCTTTTATCTTCTAACTTCGATAACTATCTTTTAATTTTTCGATATTTCGTTATGTAAATCAGATGTTTACTATACTTCAAATCGCAACAGTTTTTGTTTGGCCAAAATACTGTCATTGGAGGAAGTAAATGAGATCAGCGAAAAAGCAGTATGCCGTGATAGGACTGGGTCGATTCGGCTTATCAGTGTGCCAAGAATTAAGCCGAGCAGGAGCACAAGTGCTAGCTGTCGATCTGAATGAAGAGCGGGTAAAGAGCGCCATCGAGTTTTCCACCGAAGTGATAGTGGCAAACTGTACACAAGAAGAAACGGTTGCTGAGTTAAAGCTGGAAGAATATGACATGGTGATGGTGGCAATCGGTAGCGATATCAATGCCAGCATCTTAACCACTTTGGTACTCAAAGAAGCGCACTGTAAGACCGTTTGGGTTAAGGCCAACGATAAATTTCATGCCAAGATCTTAACCAAGGTTGGGGCCGACCGTGTGATCATGCCTGAGAAGGAAATGGGCATTCGTATCGCCAACCAGATGATCGATAAACGAGTTAAAGACTTCCACCCGCTTGGCAGTGGCTTGGCGTTGACCGAGGTCGTGGTCAGCTCAAATCTACTCGGAAAATCCTTGTCTGATATGTCTTTGTGCCGTGAAGAGGGCGTCAGTGTGATCGCTCTTAAACGAGGCCCAGAGGTCATCCCTTCACCTAGCTTCGAGAAAAGCCTTGAGATAGGTGATGTCATTATCGTAGTCGGCCCTGAGGCCGAGCTTGCTCAAAATCTGCGCGCATTATGATCCCAAGAATTCATCAAAGCCGAGTCTATACCCTTGGCCCAGAACGAAAGGGTGGTAAAGGGGGAGAGCCTAGGATCATCGTACTTACGTTCTTGATGATCTTGCTTCCTTCTGCTGTGTTGCTCACTCTCCCTGTTTTTTCTGTATCTGGTCTGTCGATGACCGATGCTCTGTTTACGGCAACATCCGCGATTAGTGTGACGGGCCTCGGTGTGGTAGATACCGGGCAGCATTTTACGCTGAGCGGAAAAATCCTATTAATGATTCTGATGCAGATTGGCGGTCTAGGGCAGATGACCTTATCTGCTGTACTTCTGTATATGTTTGGTGTGCGATTGTCGTTGCAACAACAAGCGTTGGCAAAGGAAGCGCTTGGACAAGACCGCAGAATCAATTTACGAGGCTTAGTGAAGAAGATCATTATCTTCGCACTTGTGGCCGAATTTGTTGGGTTCCTAGTACTTAGCTTTAGGTGGGTGCCTGAGATGGGATGGAGCACTGGACTGTTCTACGCGTTATTTCACTCTATATCTGCGTTCAATAATGCTGGCTTCTCCTTATTTTCCGACAGCTTGGTAGGCTTTGTTGGCGACCCAGTGATTATTAGCACTCTAGCAGCGCTATTTATCTTGGGCGGTCTAGGCTTTACCGTAGTTGGCGACCTATCGACTAACTTGCACAAAGGCTTTAGGCACCTTCAACTGCACACTAAGATCATGCTAGTGGGTACGCCAACGCTTCTCATTGTTGGTACTTTGATGTTCTGGTTACTTGAGCGGCATAACGCAGCAACGCTAGGGCACCTTTCCACTTCAGAGCAATGGCTAGCCGCCTTCTTCCAATCGGCAACCGCTCGAACTGCAGGCTTTAACAGTATTGACCTCGCCTCGCTTACCTCTCCTGCTATGTTGTTTATGATGCTACTCATGCTGGTGGGTGCGGGTTCAACGTCGACAGGCGGTGGTATTAAAGTGTCTACCTTCGTAGTGGCTGCTGTGGCGACATGGGGCTTCCTGCGACAAAAGAAAGATGTGGTTCTATTTCATCGAACCATAGGCTCACAAATCATAGTGCGCTCACTGGCCATCATAGTGGTCAGTGGCATCTTGCTATTCTTGGCCATGTTCGCATTGATGATTACCGAGCAGGCGCCGTTTAAGATGGTTATCTTTGAAGTGATTTCGGCATTTGCGACAGTAGGTGTTAGCGCAGGCTTAACAGCCCAACTCTCCGAGCCCGGTAAGTTAATTATGGTAATAGTGATGATCATCGGCCGTATTGGACCTTTGACCTTGGCCTACATGTTAGCGAGACCGGAGAAGACGTTGGTTAGGTATCCGGAAGAGCCGGTGTTTACGGGGTAGATATAAAGGGTTCTAGAGGCCTAGGCCCTAGGTTGTGGGGAGGGCTATGGCTCTATGGTCTGAATCCTGTTGTTCTCGCATGCTGTTAATGGGAATTTAGGAATACGCTAACTCTAAGATTGCCGATAAGAGCCCTCGGCAATGACGAGCCTACACTTGGTGGTATTTGGGGCGACTGTATAAGTGGAAGCTGTGTCAGTCCCTACGTAGCAACAACCGACATTCGTCATCCCCGAAGTGTCCTATCGGGGATCTCTTCACCTTCAGAAGCTATCAGGTTCCCAATAAAACACCTTGGGAACGACGAAGAAGTTAGTCCTTTCGAACCAATGACCGACATTCGTCATCCCCGAAGTGTCCTATCGGGGATCTATTCACCTTCAGAAGCTATCAGGTTCCCAATAAAACACCTTGGGAACGACGAAGAAGTTAGTCCTTTCGAACCAATGACCGACATTCGTCATCCCCGGAGTGTCTTATCGGGGATCTCTTCACCCTCGGTAGCCAACAGGTTCCCAATAAAACACCTTGGGAACGACGAAGAAGTTAGTCCCTTCGAACCAATGACCGACATTCGTCATCCCCGGAGTGTCTTATCGGGGATCTCTTCACCTGCAGAAGCCAAAAGGTTCCCAATCAAACACCCCAAGAACGACGGGTACCGAATCTACTGTTCGACAACCGTTCTCACGGTGTTTCTTTCTACCAATTTAGGCTCTAGTTGTACCGTTTTATGTGGTGCATCAGCATTACTCAGTTTCTGCAAAATAGCGTCCACTGCTGCCTTACCCAGTCGAAATTTTGGCTGATGAATGGTGGTCAGTGCCGGGCTCATAAATCGTGCGATGTGCAAATCATCGTAGCCAATGATGGAGAGTTGTTCGGGTATAGTAATGCCTAACTCATGCGCGGCATTAATCGCCCCCATCGCCATCATGTCGTTGCATACGAAGACGGCGCTTGGCAGTTTGTCTTGCTTAAGAATGCGCTGCATGGCGTTGTAGCCACCGTCACATTCAAAGTTACCTTCATCGACCCATTGCGAGTTTAGGTCAATATCGGCCTGCTGTAGTGCCTGCTTAAATCCTTCAAAACGCTTCTGCGCTTGATACTTAGACATTGGGCCGGTAATACAGCCGATATTGCGATGACCGTGCTCAATCAGGTGCTGAGCGGCGAGATACCCGCCATGCAGAGAGTTATCTTGGATCTTGTCACTTTCAAAGCTCATGGTGCCCCAATCCATCACCACTACTGGAATGTTAGGAGAACGCTCAAAAGACTCTAACTTTTCGCCCTCAAGTGAAGGACACATGAGTATCAAGCCATCGACCCTTTTCTGCATTAAGGTGTCGATAGATTCGCGCATGCGGTTATGGTCGCCTTCTGTGTTGCATAAGATCAGGTTGTAGCCTTTCTCATAACAGTGTCTTTCAACGCCTTTTACCACCTCGCCAAAAAACGGGTTGGTGGAGTTGGTCACCAACATGCCAATGGTATTAGTGCGATTCATTTTCAGACTGCGCGCCAAAGCAGAAGGGAAGTAATTCAACTCTTTGGCGGCTTTGTTAACTCGCTCGGATATTTCTTCACTGACGTAGCGTCGTTTACTGATCACATGACTTACCGTCGAGGTCGAAACCCCGGCTAATTTAGCGATGTCTTTCATTGAAGCCATGTAACGTCCTTTAGTTATTGCTGTAAAAATGCATCGACTTCTTGTCTCGTTGGGATAGAAGTTTGCGCGCCAAATCGAGTGACTGAGATTGCCGCTGCCGCATGAGCAAAGATGATGGCGTCGTGCATGGACTTGTTTTCAATCAAGCCAGTCACCAAAGCACCATTAAAGGTATCACCCGCCGCCGTAGTATCGGTAGCTTCTACGCGAAAACCTTCGATAAGTTGCCCGCTGCCGTTTTCACTCAGCCAAACCCCTTTCGCACCAAGAGTGATCATCACTGTGGTGATGCCCTTGCTGTGCAATTCATCTGCGGCTAATTGTGCCGTTGTTTGGTCTGTAACTGCAATACCTGTCAGTACTTCTGCTTCAGTTTCATTTGGGGTGATGATGTCGACTTGTTCAAGAAGTTCGTCAGACAGAGGGCAAGCTGGAGCAGGGTTGAGGATAACCTTGGTATTGTGTGAATTGGCATGCAGCGCGGCTTTTGTCACGCCACACATTGGCGTTTCTAATTGCATCAAGAGGTAGTCAGCAGAGGCGATGCTAGGAAGGTCTTGCTCTATCGACTGTTCGGTTAGGGTAGCGTTGGCTTCGGCTGAGATACAGATGCTGTTTTCGCCGCTATCGGATACTTGGATCATAGCAATGCCTGTCGGAAAGTCAGAAGTGACTTTTACACCAGAGACATCAATGCCATCGCTCGCAAAGCTCTTAACGATATTAAGGCCAAACGCGTCATTACCCACGGCAGCAATGAAAGCAATATCAGCGCCTAAACGAGCGGCCGCAACGGCTTGGTTAGCCCCTTTCCCTCCAGGGATAACTTGATAGCTTCGCCCGTGCAATGTCTCACCGGGACGAGGAAACGATGGAACCTGCAAAACATGGTCAGCGTTCACGCTACCCAAAACGACTAATTTGCTCATTGGTGGTCCTCACAGATATAAACAGATAAGTATGAACTCTAGGAATTAGAGCTCAGGCGTATCTGTCCAGCCCTTGGTGGAGAGGCAAGGGCTGGATAGAAAGGGTTATTGCTTAGTCACTACTTTTAGAGGAACAGGGATGTACTGCTCTACGTCTTGGCCCTTAAGAACCTTATCTGCAGTCTCTACACCTAGAGCGCCGATCATATCTGGTTGCTGTGCAATCGTTGCTGATAGCATTCCGCGATTAACGGCTGCGATACCGTCGTCAGTGCCGTCAAAGCCCACAATAGTCACGTCTTTACCTGATGCTTGGATGGCACGTAGTGCGCCCAGTGCCATTTCATCATTCTGAGCAAAAACAGCTTGAACGTTCGGGTTTGCCGCTAGTAGGTTTTCCATAACGTTTAGGCCTTTGGTGCGGTCGAAGTCAGCTGGCTGGCTAGCAAGTAGCTCCATACCACCGCCGTCAACGGCCTTCATAAAGCCTTCGCCACGTTCACGTGCCGCAGAAGTACCAGCAATACCTTCAAGCTGGATAACCTTCGCTTTCTCACCGACGCGCTCCATGATGAATTTACCGGCCATTTCACCGCCAGCAACGTTGTCTGATGCGATATGGCTGACGACTTCACCTCGGCTTGCACCACGGTCTAATGTCAATACAGGAATGCCTGAGCGGTTAGCCATACGAATAGCGTTGGATACAGCGTCCGAGTCTGTAGGGTTGATTAGGATAGCTTTAACACCGCGAACAGTAAGGTCCTCTACATTGGAAAGCTCTTTGCTTGGATCGTTTTGTGAGTCCAGAACGATAAGGTTATAACCTAGCTCTTTTGCCTTTGCTTCAGCGCCATCTTTCATGGTGACAAAGAACGGGTTGTTCAGTGTAGAAACCACGATCGCTAGTGTGTCTTGAGCCTGTGCTGAAACAGACATAGTCGACGACAAGAGCGCGGCAGAGATAAGAGTTGTTAGTTTTTTCATTATGCTTTCCTTGTGTAGGGAGAGGTTCACTAAAGTGGCCACAATCCGTGACCACTTTGTTCTCAGGGTGTTATTTATTTTTATTGTCTACCATTACTGCCAGAAGAATGACCACAGCTTTGGCTATCATCTGGAAATAAGAAGATACGTCTAGAAGGTTAAGTGCGTTGTTTAGGAAGCCGATGATGAGTGCACCAATTAAGGTACCCATGATACGTCCCTTGCCGCCCATTAAACTGGTGCCACCCAGAACTACCGCAGCAATGGCATCGAGTTCATAGCCCATACCCGCAGTAGGTTGAGCTGAAGATAGACGAGAGGTCACGATGATGCCTGCGAGTGCTGCTAGCAAACCACAAATAGCGTAAACACCAATCTTTACTCTATCGACATTGATACCTGAAAGACGAGCAGCAGATTCATTACCACCAAGAGCGTAAACGTAGCGACCAAAGCGGGTATGGTTAAGTAGGTACCAAACAGTGGCAAATACACCAACCATGATCCACACCGGAACAGGGATGCCCATTGCATAACCAGTACCAAACCATGCAAATGCATCAGCGGTATCTGTAAAGCCTGCAGAGATTGGGCGACCATCGGTATACACCATAGTCACGCCGCGCAAGAGCGTCATCGTTACTAGCGTGGCAATAAAGGCTTGCACCTTACCCTTAGCAATAATGATGCCACTGATTGCGCCTAGACCCGCACCTGCAACCAGTGCGGTAGGTACTGCGAAGAACACGGGTACTTCCAGTGCGATCAAACTTGCTGCGAAGGCACCACATAGCGCCAGCACAGAGCCGACACTCAGGTCGATACCAGCAGTAAGAATAACCAGCGTCATACCCACCGCGATAATCGCATTTACACTGGTTTGACGAAGGATGTTTAAGATGTTGTCGACAGTAAAGAAGTTCGGGTTAAGAAACGACACAACAACAATCAAAAACAGCAGTGCTATCAATGATTTTTGTTCTATTAGCCACTCTTTGCTGAACAGTTTTTTACCGTGTGTTTCGGTGTTTGTCTTACTCATAGCATTGCTACTCATGCTGCTACCTCATTAATTTTTTTGCCCACGGCGCATGCCATTAGTTTTTCTTGATCGGCTTCATGTGCTTCAAACTCGCCACTGATTCGGCCTTCGTGCATTACTAGAATGCGGTCACTCATACCCAGCACCTCGGGCATTTCAGAAGAGACTAAGATGATGCTCATGCCATCGGCTTTAAACTTGTTGATCAATTGATAGATTTCTTTTTTGGCACCAACATCTACGCCGCGAGTGGGTTCATCGAGAATCAGCACCGTTGGCTTAGTCATTAGGCCTTTTGCTATCGCTACTTTCTGCTGATTACCACCAGATAGGTTACCGATGATTTGTTCGCGAGTAGGCGTCTTGATATTGAATAAACGAATGAAGTCCTCAACCGCAATGGCTTCTGCATCGTGCTGAATGCGCCCGCCCTTGGTGATCTTGTCTAAGGCGCTTAGTGACATGTTTTCTTTAACAGACAACCCAAGGACCAGCCCGTCGCCTTTACGATCTTCTGAGATATAAGCGATGCCGTTGGCCAAGCCATCTTGAGGGCTCACTGGGTTAATTGTTCGGTTATTAAGATTGATCACGCCGCGCTCGCTTGGAAGGGCACCGTAGATCACCTTCATCAGATCAGTGCGTCCAGCGCCCATAAGACCGGACACCCCAAGGATCTCTCCGCGCTTAAGGTTAAAGCTGATGTCATGCACACCAGAGCCCGTTAGCCCTTTTACTTCTAGGCAGGTGTCACCGTGTCTAACGTCAACGCGAGGGTATTGTTCTTCCAGTTTTCGACCAACCATCATTTCAATCAGGCCATCTTCATCGGTGTTAGCAACCTCACATTCACCAATGAATTTGCCGTCACGAAGTACAGTAATGTCATCACAGATCTGGAAGATTTCTTTTAATCGGTGAGAGATATAAACGATGCCACAGCCTTGCTCGCGAAGTTCTCTGATAACTGCAAACAGCGATTCAGTCTCAGTATCGGTCAATGCATCGGTCGGCTCATCCATGATGATGACTTTTGATTTGAAAGACAGAGCTTTGGCAATTTCGACCATCTGCTGCTCGCCAAGACTAAGGTCGCCCAATAGCGTTTTTGAGCTGTGTTTCACGTTCAAACGCGCTAATAATTGGTCAGCTTCTTGGTACATTTGATCCCATTGAATTCGACCAAACTTAGAGGTGAACTCGCGACCAAGGAAGATGTTTTCTGCGATAGTCAGCTCAGGAATAAGGTTGAGTTCCTGATGAATGATACTGATGCCTGCTTCTTGAGAGTCTCGTGGCCCCTTGAAGGAGGCCGTTGAACCCTGATAAGCAATAGAACCAGAGTCTTTGCTGTAGATGCCGGTGAGTACTTTCATCAAAGTGGACTTGCCTGCGCCGTTTTCACCCATCAGTGCCATGACACGACCGGGATAAACATTAAGGCTCGCCTTATCCAAAGCCTTCACTCCAGGGAAAGCTTTCTCGATGTCGGCTAGTTGTAGAATGGCTTGATTCATACCAGTTCCTTAAACCAATGGATTAAAAGACGACGCCAGCTTGGAAAATAACGTTAGCGTAGGGTGTGCATTCGCCAGTTCTGACCACAGCGCGGCTTTGACGCGTTTGGTCTTTGAAAGCTTCATGAGAGATGTAGGTGATAGTGATGTTTTTTCCACAGCGCTCTTGTTCTGCTTCGATTTCACTAAGGAAGGCATCATGAAGAGATGGACTGACAACCTTGAACTCTTCCGCGAGGACGACACCCTCAACTTGAGACTCAGATAAGATCACCTTGATCGTTTCGATAAACGAGGGCACACCGTGTGTCAGTGCAAGATCGATTCGCTGAGTTTCATCTGGGATGGGCAAACCAGCGTCGCAAATTGTGATTTCATCTGTATGGCCAAGAGTGGAAACTAGATATGAAATCTCGGAATTAATTAGGGTACTTTTCTTCATGTTTTGCGACCTTCTGTGTTATCGCTATTGTCGATTTTAAACTCATCGATACGTATCGATGGGAATAATAACCAACATTGATTAATTAGCGAGGAGTAGTCGGAGAATGTGTGACTAGGATCTAGAGTGAGGTAGACGGGAGTGTGATTAATATCATGTTACATGTGATTTCGAGTAGTAGGATCTAGAGAGTTAGGTACCCAAAACTAAAGTTCACTATTGTCATCCCCAAAGTGTTTTATCGGGGATCTCTTCATCTACAGGAGCCAGCAGATTCCCAATAAAACACTTTGGGAACGACGGAGAAGTTAGCTCCTCCGTACGAATAGTTGATTTTAGTCATCCCCGAAGTGTCCTATCGAGGATCTCTTCACCTGCAGAAGCCAACAAGTTCCCAATAAAACACCTTGGTAACGACGGGGAGGTTAGCCCCTATGTACAATGGTCGATTTCTGTCATCCCCGAAGTGTCTTATCGGGGATCTCTTCACCTTCAGAAGCCAGCAGGTTCCCAATAAAACACCTTGGTAACGACGAAGCAGTCAGTCCTTTCGAACCAATGACCGACATTCGTCATCCCCAAAGTGTTTTATCGGGGATCTCTTCATCTACAGGAGTCAGCAGGTTCCCAATAAGCCACCTTTTGAACGACGTTAAATCTGCTTGATAATATGCTCATTGATGAACGCATCTATCGCCATGAGTACTGATTTTTTCACTGTGGCAATTTGCTTAGAGTGCGGACACCACAGGGCAAAACCAAACTTGAATCCATGCTTCATTTGATCCATTTTGACATGCTGCATATTTGCGTTGACGTAGTCTGAAGACATTAGTGATTTAGGTAGCAATGCCCAGCCCAGTTCTTCTTGCACTAACTTTACAATAAGCGAAAGCTGGTCAATTTCTTCATGGTCAGCAGAGAGCAAGATCTTGTCTTTCATCCCGTCATCAACCAATGCAGTTAACACAAATTGTCGTTGATTACGCAACTCACCATACACTTTGTCTGAGGATAGCTTGGTGACTTCGCTGTCTTTTTTAACAAAAGGTAGAAACTCTAAATTCCCTAGGAAGGTCGCATCTAAGCTATGTATCGCAGTGCTCTCGTGAATATTTACTAGCGCAAAGTGTATATCGCCGTTGGTTAAGCCAGTTTTGACTTCAGATTTGGTTTTTGCGCTAAAGTTCACGCGCATGCTCGGAAAGTCTTTTGCCAATTGCACTCGAATGTCAGCCAGTAATTTTTGAGGCAGAATATTTGAGTATGCGATATTGATACTTTCCAATTCACCATACGAAAGGCTGAGAGCCACCTTATCGAAGGTTTTTGCCTGTTCAATGGCTTGCTTGGCGTAATGGTACAGCAGGTGTCCATCTTCTGTGGGTTCGACTGAGCGCCCAATTCTGTTGAACAGGGTAACTGCTAACTGGTCTTCTAAGTTGGTAATTACTTGACCAATGGTCGTTCTGTGCTTGTTTAATTTAACGGCTGCCTTGCTGAAAGAGAGTTGTTCATAAACGTTTACGAAGGCAAGCAGTTGTTCGAGACTGAAATTCATATACAGGTCTATTCGGTCTAAATCGTATTTAAAACAGTAACAACTAAATCCAAAAATGACCACTAATCCGCTTTAAAAGAATGCAATATTCTCTCTTTGTTTCAGATTATGACGGGTTCTGTCCTTCATCTGAGATTAACAACCTATTACAAATCCATCGTATCTTAGCGCTATTGAACAGAGCTACAGGTTGGAAATTATGCCGAGTGAAGTGGTTATTGGAGAGATTTATTTCCCGCCCTTGTTATTGGCGGTATTGGTCTCCTATCTAGCAACAACAATTTTTTCTTTCGTGGGTAACAAGGTCGGTATCTACCGATACATTGCTGTACCTGCGATTTTTGAGCTGAGTCTGGTGGTGATCTTTGTAGGTGTCATCAGTCGTTATTGGAATTTAGTTTAAGGTAAAGCATGATGATGCGTTATATCACTACATTAATCTTCGTCGCTGTGGCTGGCTTCGTAGGTTACACACTTTACTCTACTTATGATTCAAATCCATGGACGCGAGATGGTCAGGTTCGAGCATACATCGTTGAGATTACCCCTCGAGTGACAGGTCAGGTCACTCATGTGCACGTTAATGACAACGTGCAAGTGAAGAAAGGTGATCTGTTGTTTGAGATTGACCAGAGTGTTTATCAGGCTTCTCTGAACAAAACATTGGCAAGCAAAAAGCAAGCCAGTGCTTTGCTTAAAAAAGCACGTGATGAGCAGCGAAGAGCAGTCAGCCTTGAGAAGCGAGCGCCTGGAGCTGTACCAGTATTGACTCTAAATAACTTAGGCAATGCGGTAGAGACAGCGAAGGCAAACCTAGAGGTGATGCAAGCCGCTGTTGAAGAGGCAAAACTGAACCTTGAATTTACTAAGGTATATGCACCAACAGATGGCTACATCACTAACTTGCAATTGCGAGAAGGCTCTCAAGTTACCGCGAATACTCCGGTAGTCGCGCTTATTGATGAAGACAGCTTTTGGATAGAAGGCTTTTTCAAAGAAACTGATCTGCAAGGTGTCGATGAGGGCGATCTTTCCTTTGTTACGCTACTGACTCAATCTGACCGCGTGTTAGAAGCGGAAATCAAAAGTGTTGGTTACGGCATCTCGATGCAAGATGGCTCTACGGGAAACAGCTTGTTACCTGTTGTGAATCCTAACTTTGAGTGGATTCGTCTAGCACAACGAATCCCAGTGAAAGTGAAATTGACTCATGTTCCTGAAGATATTCAACTGCGTATTGGCATGACTGCATCGGTGAAGATCATCAAAGGGGAAAATCCGCAATGATGGGGTCAACTGTGTTGAGCCGCTCGACTCAGGAAGCCATCAAAGTCGCTCTGGCTATATCGTTGTCTATTTCGATAGCGTTATGGTTCGGATGGGACAAACCTTATTGGGCAGCTATTGCGGTAGTGGTTGCTGCAGCTAACGAATCGTATTCACACTCGGTGAAGAAGGGGCGCAATCGAGTGTTAGGTACGTTCTTAGGGATAAGCTATGCGATGTTTTTGTTGGCACTGTTTCCGCAAGACCACTTAGCATTTATTGTGTTGTTTACGCTGTTTTTGGGCTTTTGTTCGTTCATGGGTTCTCATAAACAGTTTGGATATGCCTTTACCATCGGGTTTACTGTTTGTGCCATCATTGCCTGCATGGGTTCGTTTGATAGTGTTACAACCTTCAATATAGCGATATTACGGATTCAGGAAACCTTGCTGGGTTTGTTCGTTTTTAGTGTGATATTCAGTGTTATTTGGCCACAAAAGATAGAAGACGATTTCTTTGCGTTGTTGGTACCAACAACAAAAAACTTGAAGGCACAGCTGAGCCAACTTTCTTTGGGTAAATTTGAACGTGACGAAGAGTTGGCGGGCCAGCAAAAAACGAATCTAAGCAAGTTAAAAGCAATATTGGATCTGCCTTTGAATGGTAGCCACAGACTAAGACATGAGAGAAGCGCTTGGCGCGTGATTATCCGTGCCATTGAGCTCCTTGAAGTATTAGTTGAGTCGCCAAAGGTAGCTCGTTCGGTGGACGTGCAAGATGTTAGAGATGGAAGCAGCCTACTGACTAAAGCACTTTCTAATCCCATGAATGGGCGTGATGATCTAGGCAAATGGCTAGACCAAATGACAGTGAAATACGCGATCCCGAAGATCAAGTACAGTGCCTTTGACTTACCTTTAGATAAACGACTGGGTAATGTGGTTCGATCGCTTAGTGTACTTCTAACTGGTCTTGCAATCTGGTGGTATTTGCCAATTCCAGGCGCTTACATGATGCCTTTGGTCTGTGCGATTTTTGCGAGTGTGATAGTGAGTTTGCCGAGCAACGCAATCGGGCAAACTGTGATTGGCGTTGCGGGTTGGGGGACATTTTTCTTAACCCAGTATGTGCTTATCCTGCCATCATTTACAGAGCTTTGGCAGCTAGCTGGATTCTATTTTGTGAATGTATTTTTGATTTGGAAGATAGCTTCAAAGCCGGCTCTAGCATTGCAAAAAGTACTAGGTGTTAACTTACTAATGGTAATGACCATGAGTGCCATGTACCTTACACCGAGCTTTTCACTTGTGGTGCCGATTACTATGCTAACCGTTATGGCGCTTGCTCTTGCTATCAGTGCATTCTATATGAAGTTATATCGAGATCTGTAGTTGAACTCGGTCATCCTCGAGTGCTTTTCTGGGCCGGCATTCCGGTCGAGGATCTAATGAGCTCTACAGTTGAAGAGATCTCCGACCAGTGTGCTGGCCCAGAAAAGACTTCGGAGATGACAGTTCATAGCCCGTTCGTACATTCCACCCCGACTTATTTTCCCAATTAATCACAATCACTTAGCTCGAGTATCCTAAACTAGGATATGATTCTCGTCCCCCAAGACTAACAGACACTACTATGCCAACTTCTTCTCTCTCACTAATCCCTGTTGGGGTTAGGTTTATGCTTCTCTCCGCTTTTGGGTTCGCGCTCATGTCGGCGTGTGTGAAGTACATCAGTAACTATGGCATTCCTGTATTTGAGATTGTGGCGGCTAGGGCATTGGTGTCGCTAATCATTAGTTACATCGACGTAAAGCGAAAGGGGATATCCGCGCTGGGCAACAACAAGCCTCTGCTGTTTCTACGTGGTGCGGTTGGAACAGGCGCGTTAATGTGTGTGTACTATGCAGTCACCACATTACCCTTGGCTGAAGCCACTATATTGCAGTATGTCCATCCTGTGTTTACTGCCCTACTTGGCGTGCTGTTCCTTAAAGAGCGTATTCAGCAGTCCACCATGATATGCATTGCATTTTGTTTACTGGGATTGTTCGTTATGGTTCAGCCGAACATGGGCGGAGATAGTAGTGAATTGCCTATGTTTAGCATAATGATTGCTCTTTGCGGCGCGTTTGGAAGCTCCATTGCCTACGTTATTGTACGAAAGCTAAGCCGAACAGAAGACAGCTCTGTCATCATTTTGTATTTCCCTATGGTGGCTCTTCCGGTTTCTACCCTATTGATCTGGCAGGATTTTGTTTGGCCAAGTCTGTATATCACTATCATGCTAGTACTCGTCGGCATCTTTACTCAGATAGGTCAGTACGGCCTAACCAAAGCAATGCAAACCCAAGATGCGGGTAAAGCGTCTGCGTATTCTTATGTGCAGATCGTGTTCTCTGCATTACTTGGCGTTTGGGTGTTTAGCGAGATTCCGTCTGTTTGGACTTACATGGGAGGGGGACTAATCGTCATCGGTGCGCTTATCAATGTGTTTGGCAAGCAGTTGTTGGTGCCATTTCAAAAGGAAAAATCGTAGTTAATCCAGTTTTTCAGTCAGACAAAAATAGCGCCCTACTATGTATAAAACAGTGGGCGCTATTTTTAAATTACTCTTTGTAATAGCTACTGTATCAGCACCAAAGAAACGTTTACCGCGACGGTGGAGGATATCGCTATATCACCCACGGTCTTTGATACGGCCTGCAGGGCTTCTTTGGGAATACCAAAACTTGTGCCATCTACGATGACAGGTTTGACGCTCGATACCGAAATTACATTCCCAACTCTTACGATATTAAGCATAAAGTCTAGAGTTTGAGATTTCCCATATAGAGTAACTGTTGCAGCTATGGTTGCTTGCGTTACAACCCTATCGCCTTTCATCAACTCAGCTGGAACCTGAGCTGATATTTTCACATCAGGGAAGGTTGCAGCGTTGAAAAAGAGCTCATTGAGCCTGTCATTTCGAATCGATACACCAGTGTCCAAATTCTTGAGAGGCACCATCACTTCCAACATACCTTTGTCATCAAGACTGCCCGATACACCACTAATAACCGCAGGTTCAACGATGTATTGTTTCTTGATGGTGGCAAAGCTGACGGTGGAGATCTTTGAATCGACCTGATAGTGCCCAGCGGCTATCGCTTTTAAAGGGATGAACAAACTCATAGAGAGCATCGCGCAGAGTGTCAGAAAATGTCGCATGTCATATTCCTTGATATCCATTGCATTGGATAGAGTGTTGTTCAAAAAATAGACTTTGCAACTTTTGCTCTACAACCTAACTAGAAAGCAGAGCATATCGGCTCATTGAAAATGGTCTGACAGGCTTAACTCTTCTTCACATATTTCGCAGTAATTAGGATTTCACCCCAACCTTCAACTTTGCAGTCGAGCTGGTGGTCTTTAGCTATGGTTACGCGCTTAATGACCGCCTTGGCGCCAATCTTAACCGCAGAAGAGCTTCCTTTAACCTTGAGATCTTTGATGATGGTGACTTTGTCCCCTTGCTCTAACTTATTGCCATTAACGTCACGTACCGCTGAAGCTTCTGCTTCAATAGCGTCTTGAGTTGGGTTCCATTCATAGGCGCATTCTGGGCACACTAGGTTGCTCTGATCTTGATACACATATTCTGAGCTGCAATTTGGGCAAGGAGGAAGAGACATACTGGTTTTCCGATGGGTTAAACTTTCCTTATATGGTACTGAGGTTTTTGAGTATTGGCGAGAGTGTCGCTGGGTTTAACAAGAATGTGTTAACTTGCTCTTTAGTTACAATAAGGAACTTGGCTAATGAACTCAGATACCCTCTCTCAATACCTTTCTCGAATTGGCTTATCGAAGCAACCCGAGGTTTCAGTGCAAGGCTTAAAGGCACTGCACAATGCTCAGCACAGAGCTGTACCCTTTGAAAACTTTGATGTGATTGCGGGCAAAAAGATAGAGACTACCGCAGATGAAATTTTCAATAAGGTTGTTACTCATCAGCGTGGTGGTTACTGTTTTGAATTGAACGGTTTGATGCTGAGAGTCTTATCAGCAATAGGTTTTGAAGCAAGAGCACTGTTGGGTCGAGTGCACCTGTCGGGAGCACCAACAGGGCGAGGGCACCAAGTCTCATTGGTTACACTTGATGGCCAGCAATGGCTGGTGGATGTGGGCTTTGGTTCGCAAACTCCAAGGCATCCGCTTCCTCTAACAATGGATACTGAGCTTTGTACCGATCTACAAACCTTCCGTTTGGTCGCTCATGATTTATACGGCACCATGTTGCAGGTAAAAGACCAAGATAACTGGCTCAATCTTTATAGCTTCGATATGGAAGAGGTGTGCGCCGGTGATATTGAATACGGCAATCACTTTACCTCAACAAGCCCCAATTCAGTGTTTACGTCTGCCGGTATCGCGTCGATAGCGACCGAAGAAGGCACAGTTACCTTGCTTAACGATCTTTTGAAGATTAAGAAAGGTGAGCAGATTACGGAGATAAAGCTCTCCAATGAGTCTGATTACTTTAAGCAAGTGAAGACTCACTTTGGTTTAGAGCTTGATATGCCGTATCAAAAGATTGCTCAGTATTTTGACGTGACGTGACGTGACGTGACGTGACGTGACGTGACGTGACGTGACGTGAAGTGAAGTGATGTTTTGTATTTTTTACTCATGACCATTTCTGGTCTAAATCTTTCGCGTAGAGCAATATAGCGCGTTGATACTCTTTGATGGCTTCACTGCTGGTGGTAGAAACCAGTAGTTCCAGCAACAATGAGGTCGCTCGTTTGTGCTCTCCAAGATTATATAAGCACATTGCGTAGAAGGGTTGCACCTCTACTGAATCGGGGTATTCGCTCATCGTCTGCTCAAAGTAGTAAAGTGCTTTCTTGTATTGACCAAGACTCCTAAACGTAGAGGCAAGACCAAACAGCGTATCGAAGCGTTCTATTGAAGTCAGTTTACCCAGTAACGCTTGTTGATAGTGGGAAATGGCCAACTGCTCTTTTCCTTCGTTGTCATAGGACCAAGCAATATGCAGGTGCGCCTGTCCTTGATAGAGCTCATCGGGTACTAGACCTTCAAGTAGCTCCCTAGACTGTGAGTATTTCCCTTCTTTGCGCAATGCAATTGCGTTTCTAATGATGCTATCCATGCCAACTCCTCGGGTCATTGTGCTCTTTACTGAGCAGAGCATTGAATAATGCTATTACACACCAATCAATTAGCAACTACTATCTAATGCTATAGCACTTCATTTAGCTCTAAAGGATAGACAATGACCAAAGTACTTATTCCCGTTACCAGCCACGCGACACTAGGTGACACTGACCAAGCCAATGGTACGTATGCGCCAGAGTTGACTCATGCACTGCATGCCATACTTGCTGCTGGCTTTGACTATGACATTGCCTCTATACATGGCGGCAAAGCGCCTCTTTATGGCACTGATATTGAGGGCGATAGTGTTAATGCAGATATTTTAGCTGACAGCGATTTTCAGAGCCGCGTCAACAATACGATCCCAGTATCTGCGGTGAACATCGGAGATTATGACGCTATCTTCTATCCGGGGGGATTTGGCCTGCTTTCAGACCTGGCAACGAATGAAGACTTCGCCAGCATTGCCGCAAAACACTACCAAGGTGGTGGCATAATCTCAGCGGTGTGCCATGGTCCCGGTGCTTTGCTACCTATCAAGCTAAGTAATGGCGAAACGCTATTGCAGTCGAAATCGGTGACAGGTTTTACTCGAGAAGAGGAAATCGACTTTGGCACCATCAATGATATCCCATTCTTACTAGAAGAGTCTTTAGCGCGAAGCGCTGCCCGCTACAACAAGGTTCAGCCTTGGCAAGAGCTAGTGATTGTGGACGAGAGAGTGATCACCGGACAGAACCCAACTAGTGCCAGTGCCGTGGGCAAAGCCTTGGTGAAGCTGCTTTCCTAGATAGATGCTTTTATTTGTACCGAACCCTACTTGATTAGAATATAGCTTTAGCTCATTGCCAGAACTACTATTCAATGGCTAGCCCAGCACAGCAATATAGGCCTGAATGATGACCAGATTGACGATGTCTATAAAGAATGCTCCGACAAGAGGCACGACAAAATAGGCTTTGGTCGACGCTCCATAGTGCGAGGTGATGGTATTTAGGTTCATCATAGCTGTCGGTGTTGCGCCCATACCAAATCCTACGTGCCCAGCAGACATGACTGCCGCGTCGTAGTTTTGTCCCATCACTCGGAATGTTATCCAATAAACAAACAGGATAGTGAACAGCAATTGGCTAAATAGAATCACCAAAAGCGGTGTCGCTAGACTCAATAGGTTCCATAGTTTTAGCTCCATCAAGGCCATTGCCAAGAAGAGTCCAAGGGATATACCGCCAACCTGTCCAATATCAAAAGCAATAGGGCTAAGCTTTTTCCGCGTGAATGGGATATTCCCCACAATGACCCCAAAAGCGATGGCGTAGACAAAGTTAGGAACAAACTTCAGTACTGGGTTGTCGAGTGCACTGATGTGCTCGAATGCATACTGGGCCAGTAATCCAGTAACGAGCAAGATCCCAAAGCTGATCACTTTTGGCTTCATCTTTCTTGAAGGCGCTACTGTTTTAGTTGTGGTTTTTTTCTCACTCACAGAAGCATTTTCTTCACTGGCGAGTGAGTGCTTCTGGATGAGCCTGTTACCTAATGGGCCCCCTAAAATGCCACCGACCACAAGGCCAAAGGTGGCACATGCCATTGCGATCTCTAACGCATTATTGATATGAAAATCATCAGCAAAAATATCAGCCCAGGCTGCGCCAGTACCATGTCCGCCGGAGAGGGTAATGGATCCTGCAAGTAGACCAAGTAGGGGGTCAAGACCCAATGCCTCAGCCATACCAATCCCAACAACGTCTTGAAAGACAATGAATAGAGTGGCGCAGAACAAGAAAGCGATCAGTGTTTTTCCACCTTGCCTGAGCAAAGCTAGGTTGGCCGAAAAACCGACACTGGCAAAAAACATCAGCATGAAGGGCGTTTTCAATGGAAGCGCAAAGTTCAAAGTGGTTCCATTTTGATGTAGTAGGGTAGCGAAAACCGCGAGCACGATACCGCCAATAATAGGCGCGGGAATATGGTAGTGACGCAGTATATGGACCCTTTTGAGTATTTGTTGCCCTATCGACAACACCAACACTGCCAGCGCAAAGGAAGCATAAGCATTAAAAGAGAGTGAATTTGTCATTGTTGTATCCTCATGAAAAAATGAAGCCTCGGGTTATCCGAGGCTTGCTGTCTTAATCTTCAATCGGAGGAATTAGCCTTGAAACTCAGCAAAGTACTCGTCAAGTACAGTGCGGGTAGCGCGGCCGATTAGCTCATACTCGTGGTGAGTAAGGTTAGCTAGTGATACACGAACAGAGGCATGTACAGTATCAAAGCCGTTACCTGGAAGCAGAATAACACCAGTTTCATGTGCTAGACGGAATAGGAAGTCTTTACCTTTACCGCTTGCTTTGAACCATTCAACAAACTCTTGACCGTATAGTTTGCCACCTAGAGTGTCTAGCTCTAGTAGTGTGTAGTAATCAACGCGGTCTTTGTTCTCTTCAACTTCTAGACCCATGTTGGTGTATAGAGTTGTGTAGCGCTCACGAATGATGCGTTTACATGCTGCTTTGTAGCTACCTTCAGAATCCATTAGGCAAGTTAGAGCAAACATTGCCATTTGAACTTGTTGAGGAAGAGACAGACCAGCAGTGTGGTTCAAGGCTACGCTGCGGCTATCAGCAACAATGCGGTCGATGAACTTAATATCACGTGGCTCTGGAGTCAGTGTTTTGTAGCGGTCATCAAGTTGGCATTGTTTTTCTTCGCTGAAAGAACGTAGTGCGTCATCAAATACGTTTTTGTGTTGGATACCAATGGTACCTAAACGCCAGCCTGTTGCGCCAAAGTATTTAGAGAACGAGTAAACACAAAGAGTGTTGTACGGTAGTTTTGCGAATAGAGAAACGAAATCATCTGCAAATGTACCGTATACGTCATCGGTGATGATGAATAGGTCACTGCGTTGCTCATTCACAAAGTTGGTTAGGTTCTCTAGAGTCTCATCAGAGAATTTCACTGATGCTGGGTTAGCAGGGTTAACTACGCAAAGTAGTTTGATGTCTGTATTTGCTAGTTTCTCGATTTCAGACATTGGTAGCTGCCAAGTAGTCTCATCAAGACGTAGCTCAACGATTTCTAGTTCATACTCAGAAAGCTCTGGGATTTCTAGGTAAGGAGTAAAGATTGGCGTGATTAGCGCAACTTTATCGCCTTTTTTCAATAGACCGTTGTTGAACATAGTTTGGAATGTGTAGGTCATTGAAGCCGTACCACCTTCCGTTGCAAATAGATCGAAGTCTGTGGTCATTGGAACTGGACCGTACATTTCTTCTGCGATGTACTGCTTAACCACTTTTTCAATGTTCACTAGCATACGTGGTGGTACTGGGTAGTTACACGCTAGGTAAGCAAGAACCAGTTCGTTTAGGAACGCTTGTTTTTGGATGCCTAGACGATCTTTTGCGTAGCTGAGTGCGCGCTCGATGAACTGAACACCTTTGTCGTTTGAGTACTCTTTAGCAAACGTATCGAAACGCTCAACAATACCCACGCCATCGGGGATACCACCGAAATCACCACCTAGGTAAGCGTAGTTACGCTCAGCTTCAGCAACAGCAAACTCACCAAGACGAATGAACGCTTTACGTGGCAGAGTTGCTAGGAAGTTAGGGTTACCACGGCCTGCATCTAGAAGAGCACGGTCTGGAACAGTTTGTGCCACTTCGATAAGTTTGTCTTTTAGCTCGAATGGGCTTAGGTCTGCGAATTTAGAAAAATCGATGTTTGTAGTTGCAGTAGTCATTTGAATTACCTTAATTGAATTTTGTTTGGGTAAGACGATCCCCTCCCTTGAGTTCATGGTCAGGGATCAGTCTTGAATAATTGGGTTATTTACATGCCGGCGTTTACAGTAATAATGCCGACGATAATTGGTCCCCAGAGCGTAAGCAGAACGTTTGCTACCGCATAAGTGACGGTGAAGGTAAATACTGGTGTTGCATTACCTGTTTTTTCCATTAGGGCTGCGAATGCAGGGTTTGCACTGCGGCCACCAGTCACACATCCTAGTGCTTCAATTGGGTTCTTAATTCTCAACACATAGTAAGAGAAGAAGAACGAAATAATTTGCGGAATAATGGTTACTGCCATACCTAGAAACAGTAGGCTCATGCCGTGTTCTTTAATAGTATCAACAGCTTGAGGACCAGCCTCTAGACCAACGATGCCGACAAATGCTGCTAGACCAAAGTCACGAATAAACGCTGCAGCTGATGTTGGGAACTGAGCAACATGTGGGTTGCGGCTACGTAGCCAACCGACAAGCAAACCAGAGATCAGACAGCCTGCACCAGAACCAATGGTCACTGGGATACCCGCAATCTTGAAGCTGATTAGGCCAATTAGAAGGCCTACAACCATACCCATGCCAAGAATAACGAAATCTGTCATCGCACTTGTGTTCATGCGTTTACCGATGTTTTTCTCAACACGGTTAATGTCTTTAGCTGAACCTGTTAGCTGAATAACATCGTTTTTCTGAACCACTAGATCCGGAGTTACTGCGATAGAACTGCCTTCGCGGATGTAGTCAGTGACATAAACGCCGCGGTAAGTGCCATCATTGGCCTCTGAACGTATATCGCTTAGTGTGCGACCAATCAGCTTTTTGTTGTCTGCAATAAGTTGGCGGTTTTCTTCGATGACTTGATAGTCAGCTGGAAGCACTACTTCTTCGCCAATGGCAGCGTGTTGTACTTTGTAGATAGCATCTCGAGTGCCAGTGATGACGAGAACATCACCTTCTTGAACAACGCTGTATCTATCTGCATCAAGTTCTTTGCCATCTCGCTCGATGATTTCAATGCGGGCATTGATTGAGTCTTGATTGATGTTGGCAATGGTTTTGTTTTTAAGAGAGCTTTCGCTATCAATCTTAAAAGCGCGAGTTTCTAGTTTGGTTAGAGCGTTAAATTCGCCTTCACCTAGAGCTTGCTGACCATCTGAATTCGCTTCTGCCATTTTGATAGCTTCAGCGCGGATATCCCACTTCATCAGTGTTGGGAATACCCAAGTTACCATTAGGATTGGACCTAGTGAGCCAAAGATATATGTCACCGCATAACCCACAGCAACGTTGGTTTGCATTAGGTGTTTAGCTTCTTCGGTCAAGCCACCAAGGCGTCCAATCGCATCACCAGCAGTACCTATGATTGCAGATTGAGTCAAACCACCGGCAGCAAGGCCTGCAGCAGTCCCACGGTCTAGGTCAAACAGCCATGCTGCTGCCAAGACACATAAAAGGCCTGATACCGTCATCACTACTGCTGACAGCAGAATGTTAATGGTTTTAAAGTTAAGGGCTTTGAAGAATTGTGCTCCGCCCTGATAACCAACAGCGTAGATAAATAAAGCAAAGAAGATGCTCTTCACGCCTGGGTCGATGTCTACACCAAATTGGCCCACAACTACGCCCATCAATAGTGTTCCTGCAACACCACCAAGAACGAAGCGTCCAATAGTGATCTTACCTACTAGGTAACCTAAAGAGAGAGTAATAAATAAAGCTATAAATGGTGATAAGTTAAATAAATCTGAAATTATGCTCATAACTAAATCACTTTCTAAATTCTAAAATAGGTAGCCAAACAGTGGCGTATCGCTTGAATTGACTTAAAAATTAACTCACCTCGTCAGTGAGTGAGGCAACTTTAACGAGGTAATTTAGAATCAAACAATGCACTTTGAATGACTGAATCCTCACTTAATCTGTGGTGTTAGTTAAGTGATTGTTTTATTTGGTTTTGATGTATGAAAGGGAGTAAGAATTAAAGTGAAATTTGTTCTATTTACTCCTTTTGGAGTATTAGAATCGTGCGTATATATGGTCAATTAGGCTTGTTTTGAGAGCAATTAGTCAGAGTGTCATCATCTAGATGAATAATTTAGATTTAGGATGTTGAGATGAAAAAAAGCCCCAGCAAACTAGCTAGGGCAAAGGGAGTCTCAGGTGTGGACTTTTCAATAAGAAATGAAGGTCAAGAAGACCATAAAAACGCTCAAGGCGTTAACTTTGTAGGTCGAACTGCCCCATAATTGTGGCTTAATCAATTATGGGGCGAGGTTCAGTGGAGAGTGTAATCAAGCTATAGAGATGCTCATACTCTCATTTGAATGGTTAAACCCATCAAGCGCAATCCTATCTAGCGCTCTCTGGCTAAAAACACGGTGAAATCAACAAATTACTGCCCATTACTTTCACTGCTTTTCATGATGCTCGAAGAAAATTGATTTCTCATGAGGGCAATAGCTTGTTTTGACATCGAGTAGCGATAATACCGAGCAGTAAAAATTGTCCTGGGTGAAGGGAACGTCTTTGTTTTTGATGACATCTTGATACTTGAAGGTCGATGAGTCATTTAGCCAAGCGACTGCCGCAACGTGTTTTTGAGCCTCTGGTGCAAAGGCGAACGGCATTCCATGCAAGTAGATATCGTTTTCTCCTAAAGATTCACCGTGATCGGCAACGTAAAGCAGTGAGGTTTTGTATCTGTCTGAATACTGATCTAACCAATCAATGCTGCTGTCAATGAAGAAGTCAGTAAATAGCATGGTGTTATCGTAGGCATTGATTATATCTTCGCTTGAGCACTTATCCAATTGATTGCTTTTACATACAGGAGTGAAGTGTTCAAAGACTTGAGGGTAGCGTTTAAAGTACTCCGGTCCATGACTGCCCATCGCATGCAACACAATAACGATATCTTGATTTGGGTGCTTATCGACATAGTCATCCAGACCAACCAGCATTCCAGTATCTCTACATTCAGGGTCGCAGATGGTATTGAGATCAGAAGACTTAAATGACTGATAATCAACGCGTTCCGCAACCCCCTTAGAGCTGGAATTGTTGTCTCTCCAAAGTACAGCAACATTATTTTCATGTAGCGCGTCTAAGGCATTGAGTTTGTTGTAGATGGACTTACTGTCAAACTCATCTCTGGGATCGGGAGAGAACATACACGGCACAGACACAGCAGTGGAGGTGCCGCAACTAGTCATGTGAGTGAAGCTGATAACACCCTTGCGTTTACTCAGTCTTGGATTAGTTTGGCGTTTATAGCCATTCAAAGAGAAGTGATCGGCGCGCCCTGTTTCTCCCACAATCAGCACTATCAGGTCGTGTTGGTTTGGATCGCTATGCTCTATCTTGGCATCAGGGGCCACATTGAACATTTCCGATTCAGGCTTAAGTGGGCTGACATGGCTTTTGCCAAAGTATTTGCCTACCGAGTAGAGAGGAAAAAGAGGCGCAGAATAGAATCTAACGCTTTTGTATTCACGAAAGAATGAGGCGTAGTTTGCGCTGTAAGGCACCAAGGCCCCTGCAATCATCACAACTGCGAGCATGATAGAGAACAGCTTAGCTCGTATTTCTTTAAGAATACCTTGATAGCCCACAGGTGCTTTGTAGACAAGATAAGCGGGTACTAGAGCCCCTAACAGCATCACAATAACAAGCTGTGCTGAGAGCAAACCAAATGCTTCACTGCTGTCTGTTTCTATGATGTTTCGTAGCATCACAGTGTCAACGACGATGCCGTAGGTCCATGAAAAATAGGCGGCTGAGGCGCCAATCAAGAAGCCAATTATTAGGACTAACTTGGTAAACAGTCGCCCACCTAAGATAGAAAATACGAGAGCATGAGCGGCAATCAAAAATACGACGACACTGATCAAGAATCCGGTGTTTCCCTCACTTGTAGGGAAGGCATCGGTGAAGTGCTTGAAGAATGAAAAGTTGAAGAGTGCCGAATAGGCGATAGCACATAGCCATATAAGCCTATACTGCCCCGTAATCATTCTAAATAAAAAGTTCATCAAATTAATCCTTTGCTCGCAGCTAGCTAATTGTGAAAGCAAGATAGCAAGTGATTGCTATGAAGACTGAGAGTAAAAGTTAGATTGCTACGATGACTGCTCTGTCTATTAAGATTTTAGCTGTTATTGGCAATTTAATATTCAATTCATCATTTCGTTGGGAAGTGAACTCTTTCATTTCGTGTATTTAAGGTACGATGAATAAAAGAAAACCTCTCAAGTTTCTGACTTCAGAGGCTTTTTGCTTGTAGAGTTAGATTAATGAAACTAGTTACTTTCACCCAATGGCACAACTAAGATATCTACTGGTGAGTTGTGAATCAGGTGTTTGGAGTAGGAAATTATACGGCTCCAGAAGTCATGGTGATGCCCACAGATCAAGAGATCACAGCCGTAACTTGCGATGGTGTCAGGAAGCTTATCGCTTAGGTCTCCTGTTCCAATGAGGAAGTGCTTGATCGGCTGGTCGGTATACTCTGTGAGTTGTTTCAACTGCTCTAGAGAAGCACGTTTGATGGGAGGTTCTTGTTCATCCACCTGGATATCCACCAAATCTGGGTAAATCTCTCCGTGCGATCCATCAATGTGAATAAATGAAACCTCAGCGTCGAGTATCTTTGCCAGAACGGCAGCTCTATCAATAAGCACCTTGCTGTCTTCCGCGAGCTCTAGTGCGACTAGTATATGTTTGTATTTCATAACGGCACCCTGTTCCTTTAGTAACACTTTCAATAATAGACACTTTTACAAAGAAAGAGTGTAGGAAAGCTCTCACATCAGAGAATATCCTTATATTTTCCATGGTTTCTGTGATGGAGATAATTATCTGTTCTTATTGTTGAGTAAGCCTACTTTTGTAGTCTTTAAACTCGGCGAGAATAGCCTCGATGACCACCTGCTGGGCATTGGTTTTACGCGTTCTGTGTCGATACACCAAGGAGATATCGCGATGAGAGAAATCATAGTCGGGCAGCCACTCGATCAAGCTACCTCTTTTCAGGGCTTGCTCTGCAAAGTATTCAGATACAAAGGCGAACCCCAAGCCATTTTCCGCCATCTGTACTACGGATTCAGCGCTGGCCAAGGATATTTTTGGGTAGAGTTTAACCGTTTCGAGGTTATGTGTTTTCTTGTTGTAGCCAGTGATTGATTGATGCTGAAGGTGACCAACATAATCAATCTCTTTGAGTTGCGCCAATGTTGTTGGAGGTGACCTTAAAAACGTAGGCGAAGCAACGACTCTGACGTTAATAGACATTAGTTTTTTTGCGACTAAATTGCTGTCGGGAAGATCTCCCACCAATACGCCTATATCTGCGTCAGGATCTAAAGTTGAGGTATCAGAAGCAGGAATAAACTTGAGTTTTAGTTTTGGATATTTGCGAAGCAGGTTTTCCATTTTATCTTTAATGAAATACTGATAAACAAAGTCAGTACAATCAATGGTTACCCGTCCAGACACATCGTCTTTATCACTATTGATGTTTTCTAGCTCATCGCAAAGGCTAGTAAAATGAGAAGACAGACGTTCGTAGTACTGCCTGCCCGTGTTAGTGGGTTTAAGGCTGGCTTTAGAACGGATAAATAGGGGAGACCTTACTTGTTCTTCCAAGTAAGCAATGCGTCGACTGATAGTCGAAAGAGGAATTTCGAGCTCTTCACTTGCGGCTTTCATGCTGCCAAGTTTTACTACCTGACAAAATAGGTAGAAGTCATCTAGGTTACGTGCCATGTTCCATACAACGTCTGTAAGTATCTGTTATAAAAATACATTACAGACGCTGAGGGTGCGAGTTTATTTGCCTAGAAAATCGAGTGTAAAGGGTTACGAGAAACGACCACCGTTGCGTTTACCGTCTTCATCGCCGACAAAACTACCACCGGTTTTGTCGCTTGGGTCTTCCCAAGTGTATCCGCCACCGCTCTTCTCGCTAGGGTCTACCCATGCAAAGCTACCACCGGTTTTGTCACTAGGATCTTCCCAAGTGTATCCGCCACCGCTCTTCTCGCTAGGGTCTACCCATGCAAAGCTACCACCGGTTTTGTCACTAGGGTCTTCCCATGTATAGCCGCCGCCACTTTTCTCGCTAGGGTCTACCCAAGCAAAGTTGCCACCGGTTTTATCACTAGGATCTTCCCAAGTGTATCCACCGCCAGTTTTTTGGCTGTAGTCCATAAACGAACTTGTGGTTTGTTGGTCTGTGATTTGAGTCGTGTCTTGATTCGCTGCAAATACAGCAGGAGTGACAAATAGAGTTGTAATTAATAGTGTTGATAGGGTTTTCATACGTTCACCTTTATAGATTAATTTAAAGTTGATATTCCGCATTCCCTGCCGACAAGAAGAATAGTACGCCTAGCTATTGATTCCGTAAATATAAAAAATTAAGAACTTCAATCCCGATAATGGGATTTGGTGGGGTGGGTTAGCATGAAGATGTGTATGAAATTAGGGATGGGGCATAAAAAAATCCCAGAGTGAGGGGGAGTCACTCTGGGATTTAAGCGTTTGGGGGGATTATATCAAGCTATTACAGCTCGATAGTTACTGTCTCGCCATCAACAGTGAGTTCTAGCGTGTTGCCTACAAGCTTGTGAGACACTTCAACTTGCTCGCCTTCGTTCTTATTAGGAACTAGAAGAGTAAGGATGTTGTGCTCTTTAGAAGGCTTGAATTCCACTTCAACGTGACGGTGGATTTCAAGATCTTTGTACTCGTATGGGTCAACTTCGCCGAAGCCTTCAACGTTCTTCACTGAAGTGATGTTGTCAGCAGACTCGTTGATGAAGTTCACGTCTAGGTGCGCTACTTCGCCACGGATAGTGAAAGACTTATCAGCCACTTCGTTTGCGAAAGTCGTGTGCATTAGCCAAGTCATGTCTTTCTCTTCAGAAAGCGTTGCCTTGTCTTGCATTACGAATACTTTACCTTGTACGAACCAGATCTTACGCTTGTAAGACTCGATTTCAGGAACGAAGTACTTGTAAGAAGCCGTCGCATCACCTTCAACCATCTTCACATCAGATTCTGTGTCGTAGTCTGTGATGGTACCGCCAGCTTCGATACAGAAGCGATCTTGGTGACCTTCGTAGCCAGTGTTCTTGTTCTCACCGTATTGACCTTCGCCACCGAATAGAGGCAGGTTCTTAGAGAACGTTTTACGACGCCATTTAGTGTGCATGTCTACACCGAAACCACCGTAGTAACCGGTGATTGCAGCTAGAGTTTCGCCAAATGCGTGTAGAGTGAACGCGTTTTGGTCACCGTGAGAGTGGCTGATAGAGCCAAACGGAGAACACTTGAATACCATGTGGATGTGGTTTTCACGCTCAGTCATCTTGTTGTGGAATGCAGCCCAACCAGTGATTGGGAATACTTTCAACAATGGATCGTTTGACGGTGCTTTCTCTTCTGGAGCATCCCAAAGGATGTTGAAGCGAAGATCGTCGTAGCCGAAGTCCCACCAACCGAAGTTGTAGAATTTTGTGTGCGCTTCAGTATCACGACCTTTAAGTTGGTTGTAGTACCAAACGTACTCAGGCTTCTGGTTAACACCTGCGTAGTGCTTGATGTTGTAAGCCAGTTTTAGACCTGGGAAATCACCAATTGAAGACTGGTCACAGAAGCTTGCGCGCTTAGAGTGAACAGGCATGCAGTATAGTGGGAAGTCACCTGTGTTTTCGTAGAATGTTTTGTTAAACATGTCTACGCCACAGTAGGCTTTCAGTAGGTCGAATGCTTCGCCTAGGAATGCTGTTTGCGTGTTCCAGTAGTCAGGACCTTCAGCCCAACCGCCGTCTTCACCGCCCCATGGTGGGTAGTGTACTGCGTAGTATTCTAGTGCGTATGCAATGTACTCGCCTGCTTTCGGGTGATCGTGGTAAAGCGCGATACACGTTGGGATGATAGCAGAAGAGATAGAACGAACACCGTGGCTGTTTAGTGGGTTGTTTAGTAGATCAACGGTCACTTTCAGGTGGTGCATGATTTCGTCTAGACGAGTGATCAGTGCATTCTTAACGATTTCACGCTCTTCGTCAGTGAAGTGAGCGTTTAGCCAGTCGTAACCCCAAGCCATAGCAGCAACTACGCGGAAAGCCGCTTCATCGTTGTAGCCACGAGAAGTTACGCCATCTGGATCGTATGAAGCTAGCTTAAGAGTCCAAGCTTTAGCTTTAGCAATTAGGTCTTCGTCTTCGTTAACGACACCAGCGATTGCTAGGTTACGAGTCGCGTTAAGTGCCATTTGGCAGTCAACGTACATTTGACGCCAGTAAGGACGCCAAAGAGATGCTTTACCTACAGTTTCTGCAGGGTATGGCTGTGGCTCTTCGAATGGTGCTGTTTCATAGAACTTCTCAGTAGAGTTCTTGATGAAATCATCGTACATGCAGAAAGAAGGGTCTTCTTTAACCTTCGCTTTAAATTCAGCTAGGTTTGCACCTTGTACTAGAAGACGTGGACGTGCTTCAGATAGGTTGTCTAGAAAAGAAAGGTCAAAGTCTCTTTTTTGAACTTCGATCGGTAGAAGGTCTACCAAGTTACCCGCTGAGGTATCATTCTCAAGCTTCATCTTTCTGATAGCATCAAGCGCTTTGTCGTTGCTCATACGAACTCCCGTAAAATGTGTTTGGGGGAACAAATAAAATTTTTATAAAGCTTATTGTAATACAATTAACTAAAGATCACGATTGTCATTTCACAAATTTGTTCATTTTGTGACGCCCTCCGCAGGTCTAGCGTTTCCTTATGCAAAGTATTGATTAAAAAATAGCAATGTTTATATGAGCCTACGAAGTATTTCTTCGCGGTTGGCTTCGATAAAACGATGCTCATTTCTATGTTTGAGCACGGATATTTTCTTGTCAACTATGTGGCTGATTTCCCTTATATAGTATGACTATTTGCTCGATGACAAGGGCTGAACGGTTCATTAACCGAATCAAAGATAGTCGAAAAATTCCGACATGTGATCCGTTTTTGAACTCGCTCGATATTCTTATCGCTTCTGAAGTAATCACTTACGGGAATCAAAGGAGAGATATGTTTTGTTACACTTTTGCAGGGGGGGTGATTTGAGGCTCAGTAGATAGAAATGAAGAGACCGGCGATCTCTGGTGACAAACATATTCTGTCTAGTGAAGTGATATTCAAGGGGTAAAGTTAAGATTATTTTATATCAGGGAAGCCAATCACAGATGTCTTGGAGTTTTGTTGGTGGAAGTGCCAGTCGTTTGCTACGTTTAAGTTACAGAGTGATAAGAAAGGTATAATCAATGAAAGTAAATGTTCAGACGCATCATGTATCAATTACCGAAGATTCACGCAAAGAGATTGAAGGGAAATTCGATAAGGTAGCAAGTCATTTTCCGCAACTAATCAGCTGCGATATCATTATCACCAAAGAACATGGGGAACACGAGGTAGAGATCTTCACCAACTATGAAGGTGTAAGAGTTTCAGCGAAGTCAAATAATGACGTAATGTATCCGGCGATTGCTGGGGCACTTAAGAAGCTAGAAACAGGCCTTCGTAACCGTAAAGGACAACTAAAGTCTGATCTTCACGAAAAGCCAACTAGTACTAAACCGGAAATTGCATCCGATATTATTCAAGAAATGAAACTAGTGTGATACCAAAAACGGAATTTGTCTCAAGCCAGCATTTTAGATGCTGGCTTTTTTGATCTTATCTAATTCGGAACCTTTCCCCTCATTTATCTGCTTTCACCAAACCTTGCATGTGATTTTTTTGTGCAAATTCCTCGTAACAAAAACTGTATAAGTCACATCGCAATATTAGTTCTGATTATGGATTTATGAGTCGGTTATTACTTGTCTGACATAAATCACTGCGTCTACTAGCACATATGCTGCATTTTTCATAAAAATCATTTGTTAATAGAAATTTACAATAGAGTTATTGACTGCTGCATGGTAAATTTCGAACAAGTGCGAAGGATCTGCACAATATACATACAAAAGCTAATAAAGAAGTTTAGCGGGAGAAGACATGGATAGTATCTCATTTGCTCAAGAAGTGATTCTTGGAGACGCGTGGTTAGTTATCGACGCGAATGGTAATTTAAAGTTGGCATCGGAAGGGTATACTCCGCAAAATGGAGAGGTTGTCCTTTCTGTTGGTGACAATGCCGTTACGGTTTCCGAGGATCTCGTTAGTCAACTAAAGATATCTCAGGCTAAAGACGGTGCGCTGAACAATATTGATGCCGAAAACGTCATCAATAATGTTAAACAAGGCGATGATCCTTCTCAATTGGAAGGCTCAGAACCAAGCTCAGGTGACCCATCGGGCTCAAGCCTAACAGCAACAGGCGCTGTTGATCGTGATAATGCTGAAACTATTGCGCAAACTACTTTTGATACTGAAGGCTTTTCAAGCTATCTATTCACCGAAGAACAAGAAAGTGCCATCACACAGTTCGTCAGTGATGCTAACACTATCCTACCGCCAAGCAGCGATTCCGAATCTGACTCTCAAAATGATAAAATTGTTATTCCTACCGCGGTTGATGACCTTTTAGAAACACTAGAAGACCAGAACGTCACCCTAGATTTATTAGAAAACGATTTTATTAATCCTGATGATATAGAGATCGTCGATATTTCCGTACCCGCAGACCAAGGTACTGTTCACCAAAATCCAGATGGCAGCTACTACTTCAAGCCAGCCAAAGATTTCAATGGCGAAGCTGAAATCGAATACACCATCAAAGATGGCAGTGGCAACGAAGATAGCGCAACTGCCGTTGTCGTTGTTGTACCGGTCAATGATGCACCGAACGCAGTCGACGACGTCATATCAATCCAAGAAGACACACCTGTTGTTATCGATGTACTTGAGAATGACTCAGACATCGATGGCGATGAAATTACTCTGGAAGACGTCACATTAGCCGACCCATCACAAGGCACGGTTGAGATTGTCGACGGCAAAGTTGAGTTTACGCCTGCGGAAGATTTTAATGGCGAAGTGAAGATTATTTATGTCATCAAAGACGAAGATGGATTGGAGTCTTCTGCAGAAGTAGTGGTGACGGTTGAGCCGCAAAACGATGCGCCAGAAATCACAGTCACTGCTGTTGATGTGACGGAAGAATCGGTATCGAACACTACAGTGATTGCGACGTTCGTGGCAACAGATGCCGATGGCGACGATCTAACTTACTCGCTTCTGAATAACGATAATGGCTACTTCGTACTGGATGGCACCAACGTCGTTCTAACGGATGCGGGTGTTGCGGCCATCAATAATGATGAGCTAGATCTAGAGTCTCTGGACATCACTGTGCAAGCCGATGATGGTACTTATCAATCAGAAAGCACCGATACTTCAGACATCACGCGCATTAACGACAACGCTCCAGAAATCACAGTAACGGCGAAGGATGTAGAGGAAGAGTCAGTATCGAACACCACGGTCATCGCGACGTTCGTGGCAACAGATGCCGACGGTGATGATCTGACTTACTCGTTATTAAACAACGATGACGGTTACTTTGTCCTAGATGGCACCAATGTGGTACTGACCGATGTAGGTGTGGCCGCTATCAACAACGATGAGCTAGATCTAGAGTCATTGGACATCACGGTTCAAGCGGACGATGGCACTTACCAATCAGACCACACTGATACCTCTGATATCACTCGTGTGAACGACAACGCACCGGAAATCACAGTCACTGCTGTTGATGTGACAGAAGAGTCAGTATCTAACACCACCGTCATTGCGACCTTCATGGCAACAGATGCTGATGGCGATGATCTGACTTACACGCTTCTGAATAACGATAATGGCTACTTTGTCCTAGACGGTACTAATGTGGTTCTGACCGATGTAGGTGTCGCAGCCATCAACAACGATCAGCTAGATCTAGAGTCATTGGACATCACCGTTCAAGCAGACGACGGCACTCACCAATCAGACCACACTGATACCTCTGATATCACTCGTGTGAACGATAACGCGCCTGAGATTACGGTAACGGCGAAGGATGTAGAGGAAGAGTCAGTATCGAACACCACCGTCATTGCGACGTTCGTGGCAACAGATGCGGATGGCGATGATCTGACGTACACGCTATTAAATAACGATAATGGCTACTTCGTACTGGACGGTACCAATGTGGTTCTAACGGATGCGGGTGTTGCAGCCATCAACAACGATGAGCTAGATCTAGAGTCGCTGGACATCACGGTTCAGGCGGACGACGGCACTTATCAATCAGACCACACCGATACCTTAGACATTACGCGCATTAACGACAACGTTCCAGAAATCACAGTAACGGCGAAGGATGTAGAGGAAGAGTCAGTATCAAACAGCACCGTCATCGCGACGTTCGTGGCTTCGGATGCGGACGGCGATGAGCTGACGTACACGCTTTTAAACAACGATGCAGGTTACTTCGTACTGGATGGCACCAACGTCGTTCTAACGGATGCGGGTGTCGCAGCCATCAACAACGATCAGCTAGATCTAGAGTCATTGGACATCACCGTTCAAGCGGACGACGGCACTTATCAATCAGACCACACCGATACCTCAAACATTGCGCGCGTGAACGACAACGCACCGGAAATCACGGTAACGGCGAAGGATGTGACCGAAGAATCAGTATCGAACACCACTGTCATTGCAACCTTCGTGGCTTCGGATGCGGACGGTGATGATCTGACGTACACGCTTTTGAACAACGATGCAGGTTACTTCGTACTGGATGGCACCAACGTCGTTCTAACGGATGCAGGTGTTGCCGCCATCAACAACGATGAGCTAGATCTAGAGTCGTTGGACATCACGGTTCAAGCGGACGACGGCACTTATCAATCAGACCACACCGATACCTCAGACATTACGCGTGTAAACGACAACGCTCCAGAAATCACAGTAACGGCGAAGGATGTAGAGGAAGAGTCAGTATCGAACACCACCGTCATTGCGACGTTCGTGGCAACAGATGCGGATGGCGATGATCTGACGTACACGCTATTAAATAACGATAATGGCTACTTCGTACTGGACGGCACCAATGTAGTTCTAACGGATGCGGGTGTTGCGGCCATCAACAACGATGAGCTAGATCTAGAGTCGTTGGACATCACGGTTCAAGCGGACGACGGCACTCACCAATCAGACCACACTGATACCTCAGACATTACGCGTGTAAACGACAATGCTCCAGAAATCACAGTAACGGCGAAGGATGTAGAGGAAGAGTCAGTATCGAACACCACCGTCATTGCGACGTTCGTGGCAACAGATGCGGATGGCGACGATCTGACTTACACGCTATTAAATAACGATAATGGCTACTTTGTCCTAGACGGTACTAATGTGGTTCTGACCGATGCAGGTGTGGCCGCCATCAACAACGATGAGCTAGATCTAGAGTCATTGGACATCACCGTTCAAGCAGACGACGGCACTTACCAATCTGACAGCACCGATACCTCAGACATTACGCGTGTAAACGACAACGCTCCAGAAATCACAGTAACGGCGAAGGACATAGAGGAAGAGTCAGTATCGAACACCACCGTCATTGCGACGTTCGTGGCAACAGATGCCGACGGTGATGAGCTCACTTACACGCTATTAAATAACGATAATGGCTACTTTGTCCTAGACGGTACTAATGTGGTTCTGACCGATGTAGGTGTCGCAGCCATCAACAACGATGAGCTAGATCTAGAGTCATTGGACATCACCGTTCAAGCGGACGACGGCACTTATCAATCAGACCACACCGATACCTCAAACATTGCGCGCGTTAATGACAACGCACCGGAAATCACTGTAACGGCGAAGGACATAGAGGAAGAGTCAGTCACTAACACCACCGTCATCGCGACGTTCGTGGCTTCGGATGCGGATGGCGATGAGCTGACTTACTCGCTACTAAATAACGATAACGGTTACTTTGTCCTAGATGGCACCAACGTCGTACTAACGGACGCCGGTGTGGCCGCTATCAATAATGATGAGCTAGATCTAGAGTCGTTGGACATCACGGTTCAGGCGGATGATGGTACTTACCAATCCGACAGTACTGACACTGCAGACATTACGCGCGTTAATGACAACGCACCGGAAATCACGGTAACAGCGAAGGATGTCACTGAAGAGTCAGTATCTAATACCACCGTCATTGCGACCTTCGTGGCAACAGATGCCGATGGTGATGAGTTAACTTACACGCTTCTGAACAACGATGCAGGTTACTTCGTACTGGATGGCACCAACGTCGTTCTAACGGACGCCGGTGTGGCAGCCATCAACAATGATGAGCTAGATCTAGAGTCGCTGGACATCACGGTTCAGGCGGATGATGGTACTTATCAATCAGACCACACCGATACCTCTGATATCACTCGTGTGAACGATAATGCTCCAGAAATCACAGTAACGGCGAAGGATGTAGAGGAAGAGTCAGTATTGAACACTACAGTGATAGCAACGTTCGAGGCTTCGGACGTCGATGGCGATGATCTGACTTACTCGTTATTAAACAACGATGACGGTTATTTCGTACTGGACGGCACCAATGTGGTTCTGACCGATGCAGGTGTTGCAGCCATCAACAATGATAAGCTAGACCTGAAGTCGTTGGATATCACGGTGCAAGCGGATGACGGCACTTATCAATCAGACCACACTGATACCTCAGACATTACGCGCGTTAATGACAACGCACCGGAAATCACTGTAACAGCGAAGGATGTCACTGAAGAGTCAGTATCTAATACCACCGTCATCGCGACCTTCGAGGCTTCAGATGCCGATGGCGACGAGTTAATTTACACGCTTCTGAACAATGACGAGGGTTACTTCGTACTGGATGGCACTAACGTTGTTCTAACGGATGCGGGTGTCGCAGCCATCAACAATGATCAGCTAGATCTAGAGTCGTTGGACATCACGGTTCAAGCCGATGATGGTACTTATCAATCAGACCACACCGATACCTCAGACATTACTCGTGTGAACGATAATGCACCGGAAATCACAGTCACTGCTGTTGATGTGACAGAAGAGTCAGTATCTAACACCACAGTCATTGCGACCTTTGTGGCAACAGATGCTGATGGCGATGAGCTGACGTACACGCTTCTGAACAATGACGAGGGTTACTTTGTCCTAGACGGTACCACTGTGGTTCTAACGGACGCCGGTGTCGCAGCCATCAACAACGATCAGCTAGATCTAGAGTCGTTGGACATCACCGTTCAAGCCGATGATGGTACTTATCAATCAGACCACACCGATACCTCAGACATTACGCGCATTAGCGACAACGCTCCAGAAATCACGGTAACAGCAAAAGATGTCACTGAAGAGTCAGTATCGAACACCACCGTCATTGCGACCTTCGTGGCTTCGGATGCGGATGGCGATGAGTTGACGTACACGCTTCTGAACAATGACGAGGGTTACTTTGTCCTAGACGGTACCAATGTGGTTCTGACAGACAAAGGCGTAGCAGCCATCAACAACGATGAGCTAGAACTAGAGTCATTGGACATCACCGTTCAAGCGGACGACGGCATTTACCAGTCAGATAGCACCGATACTTCAGGCATCACACGTATTAAAGACAACGCGCCAGAGATAACGGTCACTGCAATTGATGTTACTGAAGATGCTGTTAGTGAGAATATGGTCATTGCGAGTTTCACTGCCTCAGATGCTGACGGGGATACGCTGACCTACGCACTATTGAACAACAGTAACAATTACTTTGTACTAGATGGAAACAACGTAAGGCTTACTGCTGACGGTGTCGTGGCTATTAATAATGATCAGCTCAACCTAACTGAGCTGGATATTACTGTACAAGCCAATGATGGTAAGTACATAACTGATCATACTGATACTTCTATAGTGAATCGCTTCGACGACTCTCCAACTGCCTCTGACAACTCAATCACAGGAACCGAAGACACCGCGATTATTTTCAACTGGGATCAGTTCAACGCAGACGACATTGATACCGCTGATGCAGACCTATCAGTGGTCATCAAAACATTACCTGCTGATGGTACACTGGAAGTGTTCGTTAATGGTGCTTGGCAGGAAGCGAGTGTTAATGACTCTATATCAAAAGCTGACATTGACGCAGGTAGCCTAAGGTTTATTCCTGATGCTAACGAGTCTGGGTACGATGGTTTTTCAGATTCAGGGTTTGGTGATCAAAAACCAAACTATGCCCAGTTTGATTTTGCAGTAAGCGATGGTAACTCTGAGAGCTCTGAGGCTTCAATTACGATTGATATTACCCCTGAAGTTGATAAACCTGACCTGTTGGTTCTTCAAGAAAGAACGGAAGCATCAATCAACTTCCAAGATACTGTATTACCTAATGGCAAGTCTTGGAGTTCGGATATTGATGTGAGTGAAGTGCTGGGTAATAACACCCTAGGCACTTGGTATGCGAACGATGACAATAAGGTTGAGATTGGTAGAGAGTCTACCTACCGATCTGGGGCTAGTGATAGTAACCTTGTTTTGGAAGTTGAAGCTGATAATGGCGACAACTCGATTTATACCGATATTTCGGTAGAAGAGGGTCGTTACTATAGCTTCACTTTTGATGCAGCCGCGCGTCGTTGGGAAAATGGCGATAGTGACCTAAATGTCCTTTGGGTAAGACTGGATGATCAAGGCAATCCAGTTATGGATGAAGCCATAACCTTGTATGAGTTCAGTCCCATGGATAATTCTTGGGAGCGAAACATTCAGGTGACCTTACCGTCTGATCAAGAGGGGGATTACCGATTAATCCTCCAATCGACAGATGCTAATAGTTATGGTGCCATCGTCGATAATCTAATCCTTGAATCTTCAGATGCTAAGGGTGTAGAGGGTGAGTTTGTAGACTTATGGGATTTGAGTGCGGGCCTTACGGATACTGATGGCAGTGAGACGCTAACCCTCACCTTAGAAGGTCTTCCTGAAGGCACAATTATCAAAGACACCAACGGCAATGAAGTCGTTGTTGATGCAAATGGTAAGGTGGATATTACAGGCCTTGATATTGCAACGCTTAAAGCTAACGTAACAGAGGCTGGAGACTACGATGTAGTATTCACAGCAATCGCTACAGAAACGAGCACAGGCGAAACAGCTTCATCTAGCGCAACGCTACCTCTTATTATCGAGAGCTCAGAATATAAAGTTCAAACCGCGTCTTATGGTGCCGACAACATTGAAGGAACAGAGGCTAACGAATTAATCGTTGGCGATGTGCAAGACTTCCAAGTTGTCGCTGGTGAAAACTACAACATAGCCTTTGTTTTAGACACTTCGGGAAGCATGGGAGGTGTTATTGATGAGGCGAAAGCTCAGATAATTGCCGCATTCAATGAGATAGTGGACGTTGCTAAGGAAGACAACTCTGGCAAGGTTAATGTGATGCTGTCTGAGTTTGCAACTGGTGCGGCACAAGTTGTGTCTATCGATCTGTCTGAGACTTCAGCACAAGACGCTAAAGATGAATTTGCGGCGAAAGTTGGAGCACTTAATGCGGAATCATCAACTAACTATGAGGCGGGATTTGAAACTGCGATTGAGTGGTTTGAATCGTTAGCATTGGCGGGTAACGAAGCGACCAATCAAACCTTCTTCATTACCGATGGTGAGCCAACAAGGGCGACGAGCCTTAAGAATGCTTCGCTTACTGAGTTCTTAATAGGTTACGATCAAGATAGTAAGGAAGTGGATTCTCTAGCTGATATCTTGCCCGACAATTTTGTACTTGGTCAGGAAGTGAGTTGGAATGGACGGGTTGTCATCGAGTCTTCTATCGAAAATGACCAAGTCAATGTTGTGTCACCTTATACTGGTGAGACGGTTGGTTATCTTAGCCTACACAGCAATGGTAAGAAGTTTGTATTCCAGGATAACTGGAGCGACAACACCGAGGTAGTGAAACAAGGTCAGCATTACTTTGCTATCTTGGCTGCAATTTCAGCGGTCGAGGCTATTGGTCTTGGTGATGGTGTTGACCAAGCAACATTGCTTAAGTTTGATAGTTTTGGGCAGGTAGATGCCAACGTTGATGTAGATGATCTTAAAGATGCCATCCTAGGAAAGGCAACATCTCTAGATCCTGGCTCCGATACTATTAATTCTGGTGACGGAGTTGATATCTTGTTTGGTGATACAGTGTCTTTTGCTGGCATAGAAGGCCAAGGTGTTTCGGCCATTCAGCAATATGTAGCAGAGCAAACTGGCGCTTTCCAAACTGACGTTGAAGCAAAAGATATGTTCGACTATATCTCTGCAAATATTGAGGAGTTTGACCAATCTCTGGATTCTCACAAAGATGACGCTCTTGATGGAGGTTCAGGCAATGACATTCTATTCGGACAAGGTGGCAATGACATCTTAACCGGCGGTTCTGGCGATGATTTACTGCTCGGTGGTACGGGTGATGACACGTTAATTGGCGGTATGGGTGAAGATATCATGACTGGTGGTCTAGGTGCCGATACATTTGAATGGACGCCATCAGACCTGAGAGTATTCAATGAAACCGACACTATCATCGACTTCTCAATTGCAGAAGGTGATAAGTTGGATCTTAGTGAGTTGTTTACCGATATCTCAGAGCCTTTGGAGTTGGATGCGTTACTAACCCAACTAGAAGGCACTATAACCGGCGACAATACCCAATCATTCATCACAGTGGAAAAGGGCGAAGAGTCTTTCACTATTGAACTGCAAGGGATATCAGCTACCGAGTTGACTGATAACCTAGCGACCATAGTGCAGCTAACCGATAGCTAAATAAATGACCCCAAGCCTAACGCTTGGGGTTTTTGTTTGTGCTCAGATTATTTCCAGCTGAGGGTTGTCCAGTTGTCTCGCTTTGGCAAAGCAGCAAGGCTAGGGCAAGGATTGATTAGATAGGCGTGGTCGGCGTGCTCACACAGAGCGAGGTCATTAATAGAATCTGTATAAAAATGAATAGCTGAGTAGGACTGCTTGTTTTGAGTTAACCACTGCTCAAGGCGCGTCACCTTGCCTTCTCTATAGCTAGGCACACCTTCTATCTTTGCTGTATATCTACCGTTACTTTCCGCAAGATCAATGCCTAAGCTGTGTTTAATGCCAATGCGTTTGGCAACAGCTTCCACTACAAATGCCACAGTGGCTGAGATGATCAGCATATCGATGCCATCGGCCTTTAGTTGCTGGATTAAAGCCTTAGACTCATCAAACTGTCTACTCAAGATATGAGTCTCTACACATTCATCAACCAAAGCATCAACGTCCTTTTTTGACAGGTGTAGCAGCGGTGCCATTGCAAACTCAAGGTACTCGTCCATATCAAGTTTTCCTTGAGAGTAAAGCTCCATCAGTCGCTGATCTTCTGCCAAAAAGCTAGGGTCTTGCACTACGCCTTTCTCTAGGAGAAATTCATTCCAGATCATTGCACAATCGCCATTGATTAGCGTTTCGTCCATATCAAATACATATAAGGGCTTTGCCATTTTTTGTTCTCTTTGACGATTGATATTATGAGGGCATAGTTATGCCTCAGCGTACGCTGATAGTAGTGGCTGTTTATTTCGGTTTTATTGCAAAAGGTCAACAGACCCTAGAGGTTTAGCTCCATCTTATAATCATCCATGACATAACCGCCTCCAATATCCGCAACGATCTCTTCCGTTATTTCAAAGCCGATGCGCTGATAGGCAGCAATGGAGTGGGCGTTGTATTTATTGACGGTGAGAAAGATCTTATTCAAATTGTTCGACTTGGCTAAGTCCTTGATAAAGTTAATCGATAGTGCGCCAATCCCATTGCCTCGCTCACTAGAAAGCACGTAAATCTTGCTTAAAAACAGTTGCTCTGGTTGTAGCTTTACGCCCACATAGCCCGCAGGTTTACCGTCTTTGTGAATGAGGTAATAGTGAATATTGCTATCTTTTACTTCAGTAGTGATTGTCGTAGGAGAGTGGATGTGAGTGAGCATATAGTGCACTTGCTCCGCCCCTATGATGGGGGTGTAATGCTCAGTCCATATGATATTGGCTAGGTCGACAACGATATCTATTTGCTGCGGGTTGGTGACTCTTGTAAAGGTAACGTCCATATATCCTCTTAAACAATAACGGCAACCATAAGGCTGCCGTCGTATTCATTATGCATGGTAACTAGGATAATCGATGTCACCTTTTTCATCACCCCTGTATGGGATTAATCATGCTATGAGTATCGAAATCTGCGAGAAGCTAATCATTTTTGAAACGAGAGACTAGTCTTTATTTGGCTTCTATTTCTCGTAGCCACAACGTAAAAAGCTTCCTTTCGGGTACGCTTTTTCTTCCCAAGTACTGAGTAACTTTTTCTCACCAGGTTCTAGCTCAAACTGGAATCGCTGTACCGCTGAGAGACCACTGTCTGAATCTGGTCGATAGCGCACCTCTACTAGGCCTTTAGCTAGCTTCTCGTTATTTCTGTTTTCAACATAATAGTCAGTAGAGTAATTGTTGGTTTCTTTAACCAGACCAATCGTCTCTGCACACACAGGCTCCTGTGGCTTTGGCGCGTTCTCATTGGCACAGGCAGTTAGAGCGCTGACTACGATGAGAGTGGTAATCATTTTTTTCAATTTGATACTTCCTGTAGGTTGTTTAGCAGGAATATATCAGTAGCTCTAAATTAATTCTTTGAAGTCGTGGGTATTTGAGCTAATTGAATAATTAAACCGATGTGCCCTTCAAGTGCTAGGAATAACATGGTTTGTTGAATAGTTAGGAAGAGTTTAATAAACCAACCCTAGTTGTAATTCTAGGGTTGGTGAGTTTCTTTAATAGAAGCTAGCTTTGTGTGCCAAAGTAAACTGGCAACTCTTTCACATCTTGAGTTTCAGTTAGGGCAAGCATTAGCATGATACGTGCTTTTTGAGGGTTTAGTACTCCCGAACCGATAGCGTGTGATTTAGCCGTAACGAAGCCAGAGCCTGTGCGTGTAGAAAGCACTACTGGGTAACCGTCTTCGTTTAGTTGGCTAATTCTCTCTCGAACCGCAGAAGGAACAGAGCCATTACCACTGCCCGCAACGACAATGCCGTCTGCTCCAGACTCTACGATAGCATCAATGATCTCAGGTCCCATATTTTGGTAGCTGTATACGATATCCACTTTAGGCAAGGTCTCTAATTTAGACACATCAAATGTTGGCTTACCCATGACTTTTGCTGGCTCGTAATAGAACTTAGGCTCACCTCCTGCGAAGGTTCCCAAGAAACCTTGGTCATGTGCTTTGAAGGTATCTAGAGAAATAGAACTTGTTTTAGAGGTGTAGTAAGCCGCGCCAATGTTATCGTTCAAAAGCACCATAGTGCCTCTTCCATAAGCACTCTCATCAGAAGCTAACTTAACCGCATTTAATAGGTTCATTGGACCATCAGCACTAATAGCCGTTGCTGGGCGCATAGCTCCAACCACAACAATAGGCTTGTCAGTTTGATTGACTAGATCCATGAAGAAGGCCGTTTCTTCCGTGGTATCCGTGCCGTGGGTAATGACCACGCCTGAGGTATCGTTTTGCAATAAAGAGTTAGCCGTGTTTGCCATCTCAAGCAATATCTTACTATCGATGTTTGAACTGCTGGTATTAGCAACTTGAATACCGTCTACGTTAGCTACATCGACGATTTGAGGTACCGCTTCAATAAGAGTAGATACCGCTATCTCTCCTGCTTTATAGCCGGTCACATCTGTTGATTTCTCTGCAGAGCCAGCAATGGTGCCGCCCGTTCCTAAGATGGTGATATTAGGCAGTTCTTGGGCAATGGCATTCAAGCTAAATAGAGATGAAATGATTAGAGCGGTGGTAAGTTTTTTCATGGCGTCCTCTGGAACTAAATGGATATAACTAACCCATTGCACAATCGATGCCATTTCTACTAAAAGCCCAACTATTTCATTTATTTAAGTGAAAAGATTGCCAAGTTCTGTGCACTTTTAAAGAGTCAAGATTAGCTTTGTAACTGACTGTGGTTAAAGTGTTTCTAGGTGGTAATTGCGAGTTTTTTGTTTGGTGCAACTGCACCGAAATAGGACGTTAAAGACAACCTGTACGAATGTTCCGAAGACAAAAAGCACGCACTGGGTGTATTCTGATTTGAAAAGAGAATAGCAATAAGGCATCGAGCATGAACATTACCAAGCATTCAGCACTTATCGTCATCGACCTACAAGAAGGTATTGTTGATAAGGTGCCAGCAGAAGTAGCAACGGCAGTCATTGAGAACAGTATCGCTCTATGTGAGGCATTCGAACGAGCTGAGCTACCTGTTTTTATTGTTAACGTGGCAGGCCGAGCAAAAGGACTCACGCAGCTTCAACAACAAGCATCCCAAAGTGATCAAGCGTCACCTGCGCCTGTTTGGGGCTCCGTGATTAAACGCCTTGGCAACAAACCTAGATTCAAGTACCTAACAAAATACTCATGGGGCGCATTTACTAACACGGGTTTAGATGAGCAACTTAAAGAGCAGGGGATTACGCATGTCTATTTCACCGGCATTGCCACCAGCGTTGGGGTTGAATCAACAGCGAGGCAAGCCTTTGAGTTAGATTACAACGTGGTGATTGTCGAAGATGCCATCGCCGATATGGATCCTGTTTGTCATCAGCATAGCTGTGAGAGAGTGTTTCCGAAAATGAGTCTATTGATGAAAACAGAAGAGTTACTGGCAGGCTAATACATCACATATTCAATAGTGTGCGACGGGCACTTTTTCATCGTCGCATACTGGTTACCTGCAGTGTTCCAGATGCAATCCACTTTCAAATGTAACCCACTTCAAATTATTGCCCTTAAAACGTAAAGCTAAGTAAATTCCCATACCAGCCATGAGGCACTACAACGACGTTATGCTAACCTTATATTAGTTAAGTCTAATGTTTATTTTAGTCTGCAAGGGAGTGATCATGGCTAGGTATAGTTGGGTACAAAGAGCGATATTTTTGCCTCCTGTTTTATTGGGCGTGGTCATGTTGGCATTGGCCCCGACGATGAAGGCTGAACCACCACAATCCAATACAACCACTACTAAGAAATCTGTGCGTGTTCTAAAAGTGATACCTCGTAATATTCAACCTTCTGCGGTTGGATATGGTCTTACAGAGTCTTCCCAAGAGTGGGAGGCTCAATCAGAATTAGATGGCGCTGTAGTTTGGGTATCTGAGCGGTTTGAAACTGGCGAGATAATTAACAAGGGGAGTGAAATTCTGCATATTGACCCTTCTTCTTACTTGCTTACAGTCGCTCGATTGGAGGCTGAAATAGAAGTGTCTAAGCTCACAGACAAAACTATTTTAGAGTCGTTAAAGATTGCAGAGAAAGACTTTCTAGTGCAGAAGTCTGAATATGATCGCTCTGTAAAACTTAGCAAGACGGGGCACATTTCCAACGCGGAAAAAGATAAAGCGACGAGAGAGTTACTGGGTAGCCAGCAGCAATTGCAGACATTAAAAAATAGCCTAGCAATTAATCGAGCTCAGAAGAAGGTTTTGGAAACTGAGTTGGCATTGGCCAAGCGGGACCTTGTAAATACTGTAGTAAAAGCGCCTTTTGATATTCGAATTACCGACAAGCAAGTTGGATTGGCTGAATATGTGAATAGAGGTGAGTTGATGCTTAAGGCTGATGGAATTGAAGCTGTAGAGGTCAGCGCTCAATTTCCTCTCGGTAAAATGCGTCCACTGCGAAGAGCTTCGAATCTGGATCCCTTAAGTCATGATGTCCATCAAGATCTACAAGCAACTCTAGAACTAAAAGCAGGTGACAAAGTTATTTCATGGGATGGCAAGGTGAGTCGTTCGGGTGGGCAAATAGATACACAAACTCAAAGCCAAAGTATTGTTGTAGAGGTTGATGCCCCCTACCAACAAGCCGTTCCCGGGAAAAAACCGCCGCTCATTCGCAATACATTCATCAAGGTTACTCTTAAAGCTCCAGTGATGAAGAATCAAATCGTCCTCCCTGTGACTGCAATTCATAATGATTTGGTTTACATAGTTAAAGATGGGAAATTAACACGGCAATCTGTGGATATAGATTTTGTGCAAGGGCAGGTGGCCGTGATTAAGTCGGGTGTGGCCGTTGATGACCTTGTAGTGCTGAGTAAGCTGGTCCCTGCCGTTGAAGGCATGGCTTTGAAACCCATACCAGATGCAAATATGGAAAAGTGGCTTGAAAAAGAAGTTGGGTTTAAAGAGAACAAGATCAGCAAAAGTGAGGGTAAATCATGATTGCTTACTTTGCTCGACATGCGACAGCTGCCAATGTATTGATGATTGCTATTTTGTTGTTAGGTGCATTTGCTCTGCCAAAATTGCAAAAAGACACTTTCCCTATCACTCCTACAAAAGATATAGCGGTTCGGATCAGTTATCCCGGAGCGTCGCCATCAGAGGTCATGGAAGAAGTGTGCTACCCCTTGGAGGAGTCTCTTGATCAACTCAGTGGCATTAAGGAGCTATCGTGTGACGCTAGAGAAAATCTAGCGATTGCCAATGCTGAAATTGAGAGTGGTGAAGATATTGATATATTGACCACAGATATTCAGCAACAAGTGAATGCAATTAATGACTTTCCTGATCGAGTAGAGCAAATCACAGTGGCTAAGCTGGATAGAGTCGCAAGCGTGGCCAGTGTGGCCATCATCGGTAATATGTCTGATCAAGACCTCTACTTGTATGCTCAGAAAGTAAAGCAGAAGTTAAAAGCCAATCCCTTGATTGCACAAGTAACTGTCAGTGGGTTCTCTGATCAAGAGATAGAGGTCAGAGTCTCTCAATGGAAGTTAAAGCAGTATGGATTAAGTATTTCAGATCTCTCAAACCTAGTTCAGCAACAAAGCATTAGTACGCCTGCAGGTGTGTTCAGCAATGAACTGGAAGAGATTAGTGTTCGTTTTGACCAACTGGGTAGCACAGTCGAAGATTTTCAGAATGTTATCGTGAAATCCAGTGAGTTGGGAACGCAAGTACGATTGGGAGATATTGCCAAGATAGAACAGAAATTTGAATCTGACGAAGATGTCATTCAGTTTCAAGGGCAAAGAGCGGCACTTCTTCAAGTATCTAAAACGTACTTTCAAGATACTCTGAACGTGAAAGAGGCCGTGGTAAAGATTATTGAGAATGAGAAAAAACAAGTTCCACAGGGCATTGAACTTCATGTGACTCAAGACTCGAGTATTAACATCACTGAGCGTTTAAGAATTTTAACCAGCAATGGTGTGCAAGGTCTAGCGTTAGCATTTCTTGTGTTATGGGCATTCTTCAATATCAGATTTAGTTTTTGGGTGACCATGGGATTACCCGTTTCGTTTCTTGGTGCCATATTCACTATGCATCTTTTAGGTTACACCCTGAATATGATGACAATGGTTGGGCTAATTGTCGCGATTGGTTTGCTGATGGATGACTCTTTGATCATTGCAGAGAATATTGCGGCGAAAAGACAGAAAGGATTGCCTCCCATTGAAGCTGCGATTGTCGGTACGAAACAAGTCTTACCTGGCGTGCTCGCTTCGTTTGCAACCACTATCATGGTAATAGGGCCATTGATGTTCCTTAGTGGAAAGATGGGTGAAGTGCTTCGCTATATCCCTATTATTTTGCTGATTACATTATTAGTGAGTCTTATTGAAGCCTTTCTTATTCTTCCATCCCACCTCGCTCATAGCCACGTTACATCTAAATCCAGTCCGATGCGGGACAAGATTATTATGGCCTTTGAAAAGATGCGAGATAAGGTATTTGTGCCCCTTTCCGTAAAGGCAATGAAAGCGCCGTATTTCACTCTCGGGATATTGATGATGATCGTTATGGTTTCGACGGCTTCACTCTCTGCAGGGCTCCTGAAATTCAAGGCAATGCCATCGTTGGAAAGCGATGTTTTGCAAGCTCGAATTCTTTTACCGCAGGGAAGTGTGTTGTCTCAGACAGAAACGATTGTAGCAAAGGTGTCTGATGCTTTAGATAAGCTTAGTAAAGCGTATGCCGAGAAATATCCCGATTCAGAGCCTTTAGTACAAAACAAAACGATCATGTACAACACCAATGTTGATGCGAATGAATCCGGCCCTCACATGGCGACGGTCAGTGCCGATCTGCTGCCTGCTCAATTTAGACAGCAGAGCATTAAGTCTCTCGTTCAGGAATGGAAGAAGAAGGTAGGAAGCCTGCCCGATGTGGTTTCAATGAAGTTTACCGACAAAGAAAGAGGCCTTGCTGGAAATGGGATTGATATTCGAGTGCAGGGAGATTCTTTAGAGCAGCTAGACAAAGTGAGCCGTTCGCTGATTAAGTGGTTAAAAGGCTTTGACGGTACCTTTAATTTGTCGAGCGATCTGCGTTCAGGAAGAACAGAAATACAGGTGAGCTTGAAAGATGAAGCGGGTGTCATGGGAGTAAATGCTTCCCAGCTATCACAAAACCTTCGTAGTGCGGTGAAGGGAAGCACAGATCTAACGGTATTTCAAAACGGAGAAACCATCGATATTTCAGTGAGGTTGGATGAGTTTACGCATCAGGCAAGTTTACAGGAATTAAAAGACCTTACGATTACCGCCACTAATGGCACGTTAGTTCCGCTATCCAGTGTGGCGACGTTTAAGGAGGTGCAAACATTTTCCAGAATTAATCGAATCAATGGCGTTAATACAGTGACCGTGCAAGGGGATATCAATACACGCATCGCTAATGCTAGGGATATCATGTTGAAGTTTAATAGTGAGTTTGTCCCTAACGCTAAGAAGAAATACCCAGACGTCAGTTTTGTGTCTCAAGGACAAGATAGAGAGAGCGCAGACACTGGGTCATCACTGATAACATTCTTCATATTGGGGTTGATAGGGATTTATCTCATCCTTACCTTCTTATTCGAAAGTTACGTGCAGCCTATAGCTGTGTTGTTGGCTATTCCTATGGGTTGGATAGGGGTAGTTTGGGGACATATGGGAATGGGACTGGATCTGACCATTCCAAGTTTGGTGGGTTTTGCCACTCTTGCGGGTATTGTGGTGAATGACAATATCTTGCTTGTGAATTTTATCAAACAAAATAGAGAAGATGGGATGAGCTTATTAGACGCATGTCGTGAAGGTGTTCATGATCGATTTAGAGCCATTTTTATTACTTCTCTGACGACATTTGCAGGTTTGCTTCCGTTATTAGTCGAATCTAGCACGCAAGCTCAGTTTTTGGTTCCATTGATAGCGAGTATCGCTTTTGGGCTTGTCTCTGCCACATTGCTCGCTTCTATTATTGTGCCTTGCGTATTGCTGATTCTGGACGACTTGAAGGTAACCAAGTTACCTAAAGCCGCTAAATTGGAAGCAATGTAACTGAGAGGCTAAGGATTCTAAACGTTAGATGGGATTAAACCGTTAGCGAGGGTAGACCTAAGGGCTATCCTCGCTCATCGTTAGATTAAACAGTCTGTGTTGAAGAATAGGATTATTCTTCGACCTCAAGTGTAAATGCTCGGCTTGGGTCAACGTAGACTTTGTTCCCCATACCTTCGCGACCCAGTAGCATTAAGTACGACATGTCTTTGCGGTTAGTTAGCGTTACTTCGATTGGCCAACTGTGCCCTGCGATGCCGAACGTGGTCTTAATTACGCAGCGTTGTTCTGCTTCACCGTTTGAAGATTTGATCTTACGTGAATCGATGACCTTAGCCTGACAGGTTACGATTTTGTCCAGATTGTAGATGTCTGGGTGAAGATCAAATTCCACGTATGGCTTACCATTTTTGCGAAATTTACGGATGTTGTCCGCATGCAAGGATGAGGTTTTTGCACCCGTATCCACTCGCACTTCAAGATCAACAATGCCTAAGTCAGGCAAGCTACACAGTTCAAGATTACCGATTATCAATCTATCCATTATCACTTTCACCTAAAGTGTCTTGCAGAAGCTCTATATGCTCTGCAACACCATCATCATTTTGTCCAAAGTAAGCAATGTGATACATCGCATCGCCTTCTTGAACCAAAGGAATGTTCTGTTTGCCAATAATGATTCCAGAACGTGTAGAAACCACTTTTTGGATTAACTCGCCCAGCGGAGAGTGTATCTCGGCTAACGTTTGGCCTTTAATCACTTGCTCTCCAAGCTCGAACATCTCGTTGACGAAGCCACTGCCGCTAGCTCGTAGCCATTCGCTTTTGTTAGCGATAAATGGCTCAATCTTGCGTTTTACTCGGCGCTTGCGAATCAAGCCTAGCTTCATCAATACGTTTTGCACGCCTTGGTAACCTGCGTTAATTGATAGATCATCAAAGCGCAGGGCCTCTCCCGCTTCATACAGTAAGATTCGAGTGTTGTTACTCGTTGCGGCCTCCCGCAAAGAACCGTCTCGCAATACTGAGTTTAGAAGCACCGGCACACCAAAGGTTTCTGCTAGGTCTTTTGTTTCTGCATCACTAAGGTCAGCACGGATCTGTGGCAAGTTGGAGCGATGAATCGCTCCAGTATGCAGGTCAATGCCGTAGTCACAGTGCTTGACGATATTCTCCATCAAGGTATGCGCTAATCTCGCAGCCATTGAGCCTTTTTCTGAACCCGGAAAGCTACGGTTGAGGTCGCGGCGATCCGGTAGATAACGGCTTTGGTTCAACACCCCATAAACGTTCACCATAGGCACCAAGATTAAGGTGCCTCGAATGACATTTAGGTTAGCCGAGATAAGGCGCCTGATGATTTCAATACCATTAAGCTCATCACCATGAACCGCGGCACTGACAAACACGGTTGGCCCTTGGCGCTTACCACGCTGGATGTGTACAGGTAGTGACAGTTCTGTATCGGTATACAGCTTGGCAACGGGTACATCAATCTGGCATTGCTCACCGGGCAGAATATCTACACCGGCAATAGTAAGTGCCTTGCTCATCAGCCTTTTCCTTTCGTTTTGTTTGCGTTTGGTTTGGCATTCTTTTCAATAAAGTCGAAGATCATGCTCGCAACGTCTTTCTCAGTTGCTTTCTCGATGCCTTCTAGACCAGGGGAGGAGTTAACTTCCATCACCACCGGGCCATTCTTAGATTGTAGAATGTCTACACCACACACATTCAGTCCCATCACTTTAGCGGCATTGATTGCCGTTTGACGCTCTTCTTTGGTCAAGCGTACAAGCTGCGCTGTGCCACCACGGTGCAAGTTCGAGCGGAATTCGCCTTCACCTGCTTGTCGTTTCATTGCTGCTATTACTTTGTTGCCGACTACGAAGCAACGAATGTCAGCGCCTTTAGCTTCTTCAATGAACTCTTGAACCAAGATGTTCGCTTTTAGGCCCATAAACGCTTCTATAACGCTTTCTGCGGCCTTGTTGGTTTCTGCTAATACAACGCCAATGCCTTGAGTTCCTTCCAGAAGCTTGATGACCACTGGAGCACCACCGACGTTCTTAATTACGTCCGGAATATTGTCAGGCTTGCTTGCAAACCCGGTGCGCGGTAAGCCAATGCCTTTACGTGATAACAATTGCAATGAACGCAATTTGTCGCGAGAACGACTGATAGCAACAGACTCGTTAACAGCAAAGGTTCCCATCATCTCAAATTGACGAACCACTGCTGTCCCGTAAAAGGTAATCGAAGAACCAATTCTTGGGATGACCGCATCGTAATGAGGCAGGTCTTCACCTTGGTAGCGAACCTTTGGACTGTTACTAGTAATGTCCATATAACAATGCAAAGTATCAATAATATCTACTTGGTGTCCTCTCGCTTCACCTGCTTCTTTAAGGCGGCGAGTGGAGTACAAAGATTCATTGCGAGATAAGATTGCAATACGCATGGTTTCGATTCCTACAGTTACGGTTAATTTGTGCGCAATGTAGTCGTATCTGCCCGTGAACGTAAGCGAATAATTTTTGTCGACAAGATAAGGGATATTTGTCGTAGAAAATAACTTCAACTTTACGGCATAACCCTATGTACTTAGACTATTTGTTAGCGGTATTGTGTAGGTCAACAGCACCCTAGTAGGTGCTAGCCCCAATCACAAAGGGCCCAATGAGAGAGTAACGTTATGGATGTAAAGGTATTTAAAACCTTTTTAGAAGTGGCTAAAGAGAGGCACTTTGGTCGTGCATCTGAGAATCTTTATATTACTCAGGCTGCCGTGAGCGCTCGGATAAAGCAGCTTGAATCGTATTTTGATACCACGCTGTTTATTCGAGATCGTAATGCCATTAAGTTAACCAGTGCAGGGGAGCGCTTGATCGGGTATGCCGAGGTTATGGTAAACACCCTACAACAAGCGAAGTTTGAGCTCTCTTTGGACAGTGGTAAGGCATTACAGTTAACACTTGCGGGTACGCCCAACATTTGGGACGCCTACTTGCAAAATGGCTTGAGCGTCATAACCGACTCATTTACCGGATATGGCTTTATTGCGGAGTCACTGTCGCGGGAGCAGCTAAACCGAAACTTACTGGAACGTACCCTAGATATTGCCTTCGTCTTTGACCCATTAAAGTCAGATGAACTGTTTAGTACCAAGGTTGCGGATTTAGAGCTAATGCTTGTCTCTACCTCACCAAATTCTGCGGAAGCAGCTTTTTCTCAAGGTTATGTGTATGTGGACTGGGGGACTCGCTTCGCCTCAGAGCACGCGGAGCGTCATCCTAAAACGCCAGCACCTTTTTTGAGAACCTCTACAGGCCGAATCGCGTTGGATTTCATTTTGGAGAAAGGCGGCACGGCTTATTTACCTAAATCAGTGGTAGAACCGTTTGTAACCGCGGGCCAACTGCATTTGGTGAAAGGTATAGAAGAGTGGAAACGCCCTGTTTACCTGAGTTATCGTAAATCGAGTACCTCTATTGATGCCATAAAACAGGTAGAGAAACTGTTCTCTCAGATCGATCCGCAAACAACATTTACCCTGCAACAAGGTAGTGAAGCAAATTAATATCTTGGACTTATAGGCCAGTTTGCATATACCCAGATCACGCAAACTGGCTTGTTTGATGTACCGATCGTGACCGTGCCTTCAGTTTTGACTCAAGCTCATCTCAAATCTCACAAAACCGTTTTTCATCGCTAATCCTTCAACACAAAAACGCTTAAGATCAAACGTGTATTCATTAGCAAATTCAAAGGATTGAGATGCTTATGCGTTATGAAACAGGCTTCACTTTTGTGCTGAAGCAAGGAATAGGGATATTACTCGCTGCCCTGCTTATAATAAGTGCATTCTTCTATTTATCTTACGACCTAAACCAAACCATTCTCGCGTTTGGTGATGTCAACGAATTGATAGACGAAACCCCTATAACGGTATTAGTAGGAGAATACTCCTCCGCCAATTAAATACTCCTCCGCCAATTAAATACTCAACTATGATCGAGACTCTTAGCTTTTGCGTAAAGTTAACGTCTTCAGGAGGGTATTTATGAAATGGATTTTATTGATCAGCGGACTGTGTTTCGCTGCAACCACCTTTGCCGCGAGTGAGCAGTTTGTTCGATATGAATATCAAGGGCAAACGGGCTATGGACAGCTAAAAGAACAAACCATCTACTCCGTCGAGGGTGACCTTTTCGGTCAATTCACCCTCTCGACGCAAGCTATCAAACAAAGTGACGTGAAATTACTTCTGCCGGTCGAGCCTGAGAAAGTGTTCGCGGTGGGGATGAATTTTGCGAGCCATTTATCGTCGCCCTCAAACAAACCACCACCACTGTTTCTCAAGCTCCCTTCTTCTTTAGTGCTGTCTGGCGAACCCGTCATGGTGCCCAAAGGAGCCAGCAATGTGCACTTTGAAGGAGAGCTTGTCTTGGTCATAGGCAAAGAGATTCGCTACGTAACGGAAAGCGAAGCCAGTGATGCCATCTTTGGTGTGACAGTGGGTAACGATATTACCGAGCGAGGTTGGCAAGGCAGAGACTTGCAATGGCTACGGTCAAAAGCGGCAGATGGATTTGGCCCAATAGGAGCCACCATTACCCGTGGAGTGGATTACAACAATGTCATTCTTACTACACGCTTGAATGGCAAGGTGGTACAACAAGAGTCCACCAAAAACATGATTCACAGCCCCGCTAAGGTGGTGAGCTACTTAAGCCAGTACTTTACGCTAAAGCCGGGAGACCTCATTTATATGGGCACCCCAGGCCGTACCAAGGCACTGAAAAACAATGATGTTGTTTCGGTATCAATTGAAGGGGTGGGAGAGCTCAGCAACAAGATCCAGTTTTAAACAAAAAAAGAGTGGAAGCCTATTGGCCTTCCACTCTTTTTTGCTAGAAGCTAGAAGCTAGAAGCTAGAAGCTAGAGGCTAGAGGCTAGCCATTAATATCCAAACGCTGGAGCCAAAACCTTGTACATCAGCGCCGGGAAGTCATCCAAAAGATGCAACGTATTGTTGTGCTTAGCGCCTGTATTTAGGTCGGTGAAATCTGCACGGAAATAGAATCTCTCTGAATCCTTGTAGGTATCCATATCAAAGTCAGTGACCAGATCGTACGGTATACCATTGGATAGGATTTGATGGCCGTCCAATTGGTGTGTCAGTGTGTGCTTGATGTTAATGCATTCATCGTTGGCGCAGTGCGTGGCGATGTTAAAGCTTACACTATCACCTTGAGTGCTAAGGTGTTTATCCGCTAAGCCCACTGCATTGTGATTGACCATAGGCCAGATATAGCCATTGTCGATTTGCTTATCATTGATCACCCAGATAAACGCGTGCTCATAGAGCATTTCAAGTTCGCTGGTATGGCGTGACACAAAATGCACGATAGTCAGTTCTTCATTTTCCCACACGCAGGATACATGAATGGCCATTTGTGGATGCTCGCCGGTGTAGCGACATACCGCATCTAGGTCTTCCACGGCCATTCCGTAACGAGCCGACGCTTCTATGTACCAATCGATTGGCAATCTATCTGGGATTAAATCACCCGGTAAATGTCCAGGCTCACCTGCGCCAGGGTTAGGACGCTCAGGAGCAGTTACATCTGGAAGATGCGATGGCGGTAATTGCTGAGAGGCGTTGTCATTGCTAGAGGAGTTACAACCTATTAAAAAGGTTACCAGAGCAATCGGCAGTAAATGTTTCATTGTGCTTACCTTATGATGCGAGTTCAGAGCAAAGCCTGTAGTAACCTTGCTCGATACTTTTTCTGGCGTATTTATAACAACGGCAAGCAGCAACGACTAATTCATGAAACAACTATCGTTAATAAGCAGTGCTTATCATAAGGCGGTTTGAAGTGCGCAAGGGAAGGGTTAATCGGCGTTTTTATGCATCAATCCAAAAGGCACAGATTCAAATAAGTCTGGGTTGGTAGAGGTATTAGGACCTGGGTTTGGCGAGTGCCAGTCCAGTAGCATTATGGCCAACACATTGCGATGTTCACCGTAGCTAAAATCGAGGTTTCCTGAAACCGAGGGGATGCGACCTGCGGTTTCATCGATAGATTGTCTGATGGCTTCTCGAGCTTTATAGACGACAGGATCATCGTCAAGCCCTGCGAGTAGGAAACTGAGACCCACCTCAGCGATAACATCTTGCTTGGTGTAGGTGATGATGTCTTCAATGTTTTGTCGAAAGTAGTCGTATATCCAAGCATGATCCGCTTCGTTGACTTGGCTTTGATAGTAGCCCGAGTCCGCAATCACAATATGGGTCATACCATAGAGCTTGTTTTCATACTGCTGCAGAGACAATCGATAATCTTCATGATCTGGGTAGGTATCCTTTAGCGCCTGAGTAAATTCAGTGACGTGATCGCCCATCCCCAATTGCTTCAACCAATAGACCTGATTGGCCAGTTGAGCTGCCCATGCTCTTATCATCGCTTTGTCAGTAAACAATTCATCGAAGGGGTATTGCTCAAGATGCCTTCTTAGCTTCTTATCGTCTTTGTGCTTTAGACCATAGTCATCGACTCGAGCCATATATCTCAGTAGATCTAAGCCTAGATAAAAGTATTCTGGCTTGTCCTTTGTGGCGACCAGTCGTCTTTTACTGCGCTCATCTTTACCTTGCTGATATTGCGTTAGGCGCTGCTCGGCGTATTGATTCATGGTTTGCTTGGAGTGAAGGTCGGCAGAGAGTTGGTTCAGTCTGATGGACATGATGCCGATGTCTTCTTCAATCACGACTAGGTACTTAGGATCTAGCGTTTGTCGGAACATGCGTAAGCCAAAATGACCTTGCTTATAGGGCGAGAGGGTGAATAGTTCCTGCTCATAGGTCTGTTTTACGGTGTTGGCTGCGCTACGATAGGTATCAGAAGAGGTGGTTTGTTGAAAATAATAAACCGCCACACCAGAGCAAACGAGTGCGGTAATACCTACATAGGCTAGCGGTCGTTTAATCATTCCCTTGAAATTCCTTATCTCTAAAATAGCCACATTGCTTATTCTAGGCGAAATCTATCTAACAATATGACTTTGAAAGTTATTTTTCCGTTAAAGATACTAGTAATTAACCAGCGGTGAATGAGCCTTCATCCTCAATTCTTTAGTCTTTAAATCCATCTTTTATAGCTCCATTTTTCGCCAATGTTGAGCAAGATCTCGTTTATTTTGTGTCAGTCCGGTGGTGGAATTTAAGTTTACATTTTTAAACCTTGACGCAGTTAATAAAATTAAACTCAAACTACCACTTTAGTGTGATGTGGTTCTCTAATATTTTTTGATCTAAATCTATAAAATCAGTAAATCTGTTTAAAAACAACTAGTTAATGTGTTTTGGTGTGATTTTGTCATCTACCCCTATAGGAGTATTCTGTGCCTACCGAGTTAATAGAAGTAAACCTAAGTGATGAGCGTACAACAAGTTAAGTTTACAAAAGAAGACAAGAAAAGCCTTCAACACTATTTTCGCATTGCAGACACTATTGCGGATTTAATTGGGCCACATTGCGAAGTATTGATTCACTCTTTTGAGAGCCTCGAAAACTCAGTAGTAAAAATCGTCAATGGGCATCATACCGGGCGTGAAATCGGTTCCCCAATAACCGACCTTGGTCTGCGCATGTGGAGCGAGTTTGAGCGAACAGGAGAGGTTTCACCGAAATGTTATTTCACTAAGAGTAGTGATGGCGCAATGATGAAATCAACCACATGCGTGTTGGCCGGTGAGAATGGCAAAGCGATTGGCATGTTGTGTATCAACATGAACTTGTCTCACCCTTTCCCAGAGATCATGAAAACACTGATGCCTGATGTGTCAGTGAGCAACTTCTTGGAGAACGAACATTTCAGCACCTCTGCAGGTGATGTGATTTATCAAGCACTTGAGCAGGCGATTCATGAAGTGGATGGCGACCCGAGTGTGACTCCAAAAGGACGTAATAAAGCGATTACCAAACACCTGTTTGATAATGGGATTTTTGAGCTGAAAGAGACCACAACACAAGTGGCAGAGAAGCTAGGGATCACTCGTCAGGCAATCTATAAGTTCCTCAGAGAATTCAAATCAGAAACAACTGAAATTTTAAATTAAGGAAAAGTCGTGAAACAACTTATCTCAACCCCTAATGCTCCAGCTGCAATCGGACCTTATGCCCAAGGTACTGCTTATTCCGAGTTAGTACTGACTTCGGGTCAATTACCTCTAGACCCAGAAACTATGGCGTTTGTTGAAGGCGGCATCAAAGAGCAAGCAAGACAGTCGTTATTAAATCTAAAAGAAGTATTAGAAGCCGGTGGGGCCAGTCTAGAGACCGTTTTAAAAACCACCTGTTTTCTGTCTGATATGGAGAATTTTGCTGCATTTAATGAAGTGTATACCGAAGTATTTGGCACAGATAACCCACCGGCGCGCTCTTGTGTAGAAGCAGCTCGCTTACCTAAAGATGCACTTGTCGAAGTCGAAGCTATTGCCCATCGCAAATAGCGAAAGCCTAAATAGGATTTAATTATGAGTTTCCAATTTATTGTACTTTCCGTACTGTTTTTAGGTTTTTACGCAGTACTGTCCAATTTTAAAAAGCAAAAGAAAACATTTAACTACCGCGTACTCAGTGCATTGGTGGGAGGTCTTTTATTTGGTGGTGTGATTCAGCTATCTCTTGGTGTTGATCACAGTGCAGTGGCGAGCTTTGGCGAGTTCATCTCTGTGTTTGGTAAAGGCTATATCAAGCTCCTACAAATGATCGTTATCCCATTGGTATTTGTGGCTATGGTTTCATCTGTGATGAACGTAGATGGTGCGGGCGCACTTTCTAAAATAGCACCAAAAATCATTGGGTTATTGATCTTCACCGTAGCGATCTCAGCCATCATTGGTGTTGCAAGTATCTATATCTTTGGTATTGATGCTAATACTATGGTGACCTCTGTTGGCTCCAACGGCGCTATTGAAGCTCGTGGTGACAGCCTGATTTCAACTCAAGAAAGCATGTCTAGTAATGGTCTAGCAGCGCTTGCTCTATCCATCATCCCTGCGAACATATTTGATATGTTGACGGGCTCTGAAAGAACATCAACGCTATCTACTGTTCTATTTGGCATGTTCCTTGGCTACAGCATCCTACAGGTTAAGAAGCGTCGCCCTGAGAAAGTGCAAAACTTCGTAGATTTCATTAACTCTGCTAAAGAAGTTGTACTGTCTATGGTTCGCGAAATCTTGAAGCTAACGCCATACGGTGTGTTCGCTCTGATGACGTCGTTCATGATGACAAATGACCTATTTGCTCTTGCAGAGATGGGCCGCTTCCTAGTTGCAAGCTACGCAGCAATCTTTGCAATGTATCTAGTGCACATCGCGATGGTCTCCATCACTGGTTTGTCTCCAATGAAGTTTGTGAAGAAGTCATGGCCTGTATTGGTGTTTGGTTTCGGTTCTCGTTCAAGCATGGCGGCTATCCCACTTAACGTTGAAACGCAAAATCGCACTTTAGGTGTAGACGAAGAAACTGCCAACATGTCAGCAACGTTCGGTACGAGTATTGGCCAAAATGGTTGTGCAGGTATCTACCCAGCAATGCTAGCTATCATGGCTGCGCAAGTCATGGGTATTCCAGTAGACCTAGGCTTCATTGTTCAGCTAGTTGCTGTTATCGCGATTGCATCATTCGGTATTGCTGGTGTGGGCGGCGGTGCAACCTTCGCTGCAGTAGCGGTACTGACTATCATGGGATTAGATATCACAGTTGTGGCTATCCTAGTCTCAATCGAAGCCTTGATTGATATGGCGCGTACTGCCTTGAATATCTCTGGTTCTATGTTGTCTGGTGTATTGACGGCTAAGAAGAACGGCACACTAGATAAAGAAGTGTACAACTCGGAAGTAACCAAAGGTACTGAGACTCCAGAGGAAGCGATAGCTTAATCGGTCTCTTTAATAAATATAAAGAAATACTCTATTTGGTGGCCATATTGGCCACCCTTTTTAGTTAAGGTTTTAGTATGAAAATAGTGGTGATCGGCGGTAACGCGGCGGGTATGAGTTTTGCGGCAAAATACAAACGCAATCAGCCAAGTGATGAAGTGGTTGTTATCGAAAAGCGTGACTATATCTCTTTTGGCGGTTGTGGCTTGCCTTACTTCGCTGGTGGCATGTTTGATGATACTGAGCGAATGATTTCTCGTACGCCAGAGCAGGCGATTAAGTCAGGCCTGGATCTGCGAATCTCTACTGAAGTTGTCTCTATTGATAGAGACAACAAACAAGTGGAAGTATTAGCTAATGGACAAAAAGAGCGTATTGATTACGACAAAGTGATCATCTGCACCGGCGCAAGACCGATAGTGCCTAGTTTTGGTGAATATAACCCAGAAAATGTCTTTACTCTTACCAGTCAAGAAGACGGATTAGCGGTAAAGGCAGCTTTTGCTGAAGAGAAAAATCAAAATATCTGTGTCATTGGTGCCGGCTTTATTGGTCTTGAGGTATTTGACGCCGCTGACCATTTAAACAAGAAGGTGACTATCATTGAGCGCGCCTCTCGCGTAATGAGCCGCCAGTTTGGCGCAGATATGGTGTCTGCCGTAGAGCAAAGTATTACAGAAGCGGGTGCGGACTTAAGAGTTGATTGCAGCGTAGAAGCCATTCGAGATGCTGAAGCTGGTGGTTACGAAGTGATCACAGATAAAGGCTCTGTATTTGCAGATGTGGTCGTCATGTCTTTGGGCTTTAAGCCGAATACCGAGATGTTTGATTTAGACAAACATCCAACAGGTGCACTGCTGGTGAATGAGTTCGGCCAAACAGCAGACGAGCACATTTACGCTGTAGGCGATTGCGCTGTGGCTCACCACATTGCTTTGAACCAGTCGGTATACCTACCGCTTGCTACAACGGCGAATAAGCAAGCTCGAATGATGGCAGATAACCTATCAGGTAAAGATGTTTATTTGGAAGGCTTCCTAGGTTCTTCGTGCTTGAAAGTCTTAGATTACGAGATGGCTTGTACGGGTGTCACTCAGGCACTAGCCGAAGAGTCTGGCATTGAGCACAAGATCTCTGTGATTTCAGACAAAAATCAAACCGACTATTACCCTGGTCAAGAAGACATTAAGGTGAAGTTAATTTATAACCCAAAAACCAAAGTAATCTTGGGTGGCGAGATCGTTGGTAAGAAGGGCGCAGTAAGCAGAATCAATGCTCTCGCTGTAGCCATCACAGCTAAGATGACCACATCGCAATTGGGTTATCTGGATTTCTGCTACGCTCCTCCATTTGCTCGTACGTGGGATGCCCTGAATGTCGCAGGTAACGTAGCCAAGTAAATCATGCTCTAACTAAAACCCTAGAAGTGGATAGTCCATTTCTAGGGTTTTTTGGTTTAAAGCTTACTGGTTCTTGAAAGAGAAGGTCAGCTCAGTGCTAGTATGTTTCGCACCGCCTGTTTGCACTGCTCTATATTTTCCACATCACTGGGTATAACTAACACAGTATCATCACCGGCAATGGAGCCTAATATGGCTTTGTCTGCGTCAAAATCAATCAATCTAGCGATCAGCTGGGCACTGCCAGGCTTTGCCTTTATTACAATCATAGATTTGTTGTCTGCAACGGAATCGATCTGAGAAGCAATAGATGAATCAAACTGTATGGCGCTGGTTTCTGGTGCTAAGCAGTAAATCTTTTTACCTAGGGCGTTTGGCGCCTTGATAACCCCTAGTTGAGTCAGAAGACGTGAAACCGTTGATTGGCTGATTCCAGCAAAGCCATTTTTGATTAAGCTTTCTCGTAATTCACTCTGATTGTGAAAGCTATTTTCCTGAAGAAGACGTTTACATACGTTTTCCAATGACTTGTCTTGAGATTGAGGGTGGCTCAAGCTGGCACTGCTGTGCATAGATTTACCTTAGTGATGCATTAATAGTATTAGGTGTGAGCGGCGGCATATTATCATCGAATTACTCCTTAATGTATGAAGAAGATCACTGTATTACTATTATATTTATTATTAATAATAAATGGCTTGCATAACATCTACGTATCTATATTTAGTTGGTTTCATATTAATTGTAAATAAAGGTCTTTGCAGGGTATCTCTGATATTCCATCAGTTTCTATTGCTTGGGTTGCACAACAAAGTAGTAATAACTCCTTATATTCCACACCATTTCAGTTTTGAATAGTTACCTTGCAAATTTATAGTGAATAAATAATTAAATTGATATCAATCAAGAGTGCTGTGCACCTGGTTGCAGTTACAAGCGCTATAAATGAACGCATCTAGTGTCAGTTGCTCAATTTTCATAAATAAATGACGCAGTTATCAAAAATGAAATGATTGATGTCGGTATTTGGTATTTTGATCACGGAACTTTAGGCGTAACTTATCCATATCGAAGCGATAGCCAATAAGTTTTATATAGCTAACCTTCGTGGGGAAATATAAAGAGTAGCCAAGAGTCAGTTTCTAGGAACGAGTTCACTTTCGACTGTTTTTTATATTAATGTTACTGCTAAATACGAGGTTAAATTATGAGGCTGGATGGAATCAGCGGGGACATTCTTGTTGCTGCAAAAAGAGTTATTCTTTGCCAAGTAGTATTAGCCATCGGTGTAGTTTTATTTGAAGTGTTTTTTGGTAATAAAATAGATATGGAATCTGCAGTATTAGGTGTCGTTATTGCGATGATACCACCGCTGATCGGTTTTATATATGCAAGCCTTAAAGTGCAAAGAAACCCAAATTATAGCTTGCGCGATCTTATGCAAATGAGTCGTGTAGTGAAACTCATTTATACATTTGTAATGTTTATTCTGGCCTTCCGATTCTTCGGTTTGGACAACCCAGTAATTATAGAAGCATACATTGTGACAATGATTGGGTACTTCTTAACACCATTTATTATCGGCTCTAACAAGTCGGAGTATGCGTAGTATGGAAAATGTTACTACCGCTCACGAGTATATAGAGCATCACTTAACCTTCTTAACTACAGGTGATGGTTTCTGGGCATTCAACGTAGACTCTATGTTGATGTCCTGGATAACTGGTTTACTGTTTATTGGCGCTTTTCGATACGTTGTGACTAAAGGAACAAGTGGCGTTCCGGGTCGTTTTCAATGCCTTATCGAAGTCATCTTTGAATTTGTAAACAATCTAGTAAAAGAAATTTTTCAGGCAGAAGATAAATTAATTGGGCCACTGGCATTAACCACCTTCGTTTGGGTGCTGTTAATGAACGCAGTCGATTTACTACCAATTGATTTGGTGCCATCGCTTACCGGCGCTATGGGACTAACACACTTTAGAGATCTACCGACAGCGGATGTGAACGTCCCGATGTCGATGGCACTGGGTGTATTTATTCTGCTATTAACGTATACGTTTAAAAATAAAGGTCTGAAAGGATTTATTAAAGAGCTAACAACTCAACCATTTGATAATCCACTGTTATACCCAGTTAACCTTGTTTTAGAACTTATTACGTTAATTTCAAAACCAATATCACTAGGTTTACGATTATTCGGAAATATGTACGCAGGTGAAATGATATTTATCCTGATTGCATTAATGCCTTGGTGGATGCAATGGGCACTGAGTGTTCCATGGGCTTTATTCCACATCTTAATCGTTTTCTTACAAGCATTTATTTTTATGGTACTGACTATCGTTTATTTAGGAATGGCAGTCGAAGAACACCATTAATTATTAACACAGATTTAATTAACAAATTTATATATCGGAGATACAAATGGATATCGTAAGCGCAGTTTTATATGTAGCAGGTGCATTACTGATTGGTCTTGGTGCAGCGGGTGCCGCATCTGGTATCGGTAACCTAGCAGGTAAATACCTAGAGGGTGTTGCACGTCAGCCAGATCTAACTCCAATGCTTCGTACTCAATTCTTCATCATGATGGGTCTTGTGGATGCTGTACCGATGATCGGTGTGGGTATCGGTCTATACATCATCTTCGCAGTAGCTTAATTCAACAATTAATAAGCTTTGAAAAGACCGATTTATAAGTAATCAAGATTTAGTGAGGAAGGTATGAACTTAAATGCAAGCATGCTCGGACAAGCAATCTCATTCGTGATTTTTGTTTGGCTATGTATGAAATATGTATGGCCACCTCTCACCGCGATGTTAGACGAGCGCCAAAAAGAAATCGCTGAAGGCTTACGCCACTCAGAAAATGCAGCGAAAGAGCTAGAAATAGCGAAAGCGAATGGTGCTCAACTCATCGAAGATGCAAGACGCAATGTGACTGAAATGGTTGAACAAGGCAATAAACGCCGCAGTGAAATCATCAGCCAAGCTCAGCAAGAAGCTGAACAAGAAAAAGCACGCATCTTGGAGCAAGGTAGAGCCGAACTAGAAGGCGAGCGTCAAAAATTACGTCAGGAACTTCAGGCGAAAATGGCAGACGCAGTAATTGAAAGTGCACAGAAGTTGATTAGTAAGAACCTGGATTCAGCAACGAACCGAGCTCTGGTTGATCAATTGATAAGCGAAATCTAAGCGGAGGCAATATGTCAGAGTACACAACTATTGCTCATCCCTACGCCAAAGCATCGTTCGACTTTGCTTTGAGTGAGAACAAGTTACAAGAGTGGCAACAAATGCTGTCAATTCTTGTAGCTGTGGCAGAAGAAGAAACCATCGCGGGTGAGATTTCTTCAGCAGAAGGTGCAGGCACACAGCAAGCCGAAATTCTGGCCGACATCATTATTGAGGTTTGCCAAGGACTCGTAGACGAACACGTCGTAAACCTAATCAAAGTCCTGGCAGAGAATGGTCGTCTTTCGGTTGTAAGAGAGTTGTTTGAACTGTTTACCGAACTTAAGGATGAACATGAGCGTGTTATTCCTGTCACTGTCACAAGCTCAGAATCGCTTACACAAGAGCAAGTTACGGCACTTACTGCCGCACTTGAGAAGAAATTAGAGCGTCGAGTTGAACTAGAGCAAGTGCTAGACAACACAATGGTGGGTGGGATTGTCGTCCAAGCAGGCGAAACAATCATTGATGGTTCAGTAGACACATCAATCACCCGACTAGCTAGTCAACTTCACGCGAGATAGGTAACAGATATGCAATTAAATTCAAATGAAATTAGCGATCTGATCAGAGAGCGTATCGCGAAATTTAATGTGAGCACTGAAGCTCGCAACGAAGGTACCATCGTCTCTGTTCGTGATGGCATCATCACCATTAACGGACTTGCAGATGTTATGCAGGGCGAGATGATTGAACTACCAGGTGGCAAGTTCGCACTAGCACTTAACCTTGAGCAATACTCTGTAGGTGCCGTAGTAATGGGCCCTTACACCGACCTTTCTGAAGGCATGAAAGTAAAAGGTACAGGCCGTATCTTGGAAGTGCCAGTAGGTAACGGACTGCTTGGTCGTGTGGTAAACACGCTAGGCGAACCAATCGATGGTAAAGGCGCTGTAAGTTATGAGCAGCTTGATCCTGTAGAAGTGATTGCTCCGGGTGTAATCGAGCGTAAGTCAGTAGACCAACCCATTCAAACAGGCTACAAAGCCGTTGATACTATGGTGCCAATCGGTCGTGGTCAGCGTGAGCTTATCATCGGTGACCGTCAGACGGGTAAAACCGCAATGGCAATCGATGCCATCATCAACCAGAAAGACTCTGGTGTTAAATGTGTGTATGTGGCTATCGGCCAGAAAGCATCAACCATCGCCAACGTAGTGCGTAAACTAGAAGAGCACGGTGCTCTAGAAAACACTATCGTCGTTGTGGCTTCAGCATCTGAATCAGCAGCACTTCAATACCTTGCTCCGTATGCAGGTTGTACCATGGGCGAATATTTCCGTGACCGTGGTGAAGATGCACTGATCATCTATGATGACTTGTCTAAACAAGCCGTTGCTTACCGTCAAATCTCACTACTACTTAAACGCCCACCGGGTCGTGAAGCATTCCCTGGTGACGTTTTCTATCTCCACTCACGCCTTCTAGAACGTGCAGCTCGTGTAAACGAAGCGTACGTAGAGAAATTCACTAAAGGTGCAGTGAAAGGTAAAACAGGTTCATTGACCGCTCTACCTATCATCGAAACTCAAGCAGGTGACGTATCGGCGTTCGTACCGACTAACGTAATCTCAATCACTGATGGTCAGATTTTCCTTCAGACTCAACTGTTTAACTCAGGCTTACGCCCAGCGGTTGACCCAGGTATCTCAGTATCACGTGTAGGTGGTGCAGCGCAGAGTAAGATCATCAAGAAACTGTCTGGTGGCATTCGTACCGCACTTGCACAGTACCGCGAATTGGCAGCGTTTGCTCAGTTCTCTTCTGACCTAGATGAGACAACTCGTAAGCAGCTTGACCATGGTGAGCGTGTAACTGAGCTGATGAAACAGAAACAGTACGCACCAATGTCAGTAGCCGCTCAAGCGATAGTTATCTTCGCTGCAGAGAAGGGTTACTTGGGTGATGTCGAGCTTTCTAAGATTGGATATTTCGAGCAAGAGTTGTTGGCTTACGCAAACGGCCAAAACCCTGAGTTGATGGCAAAAATCAACGCAACGGGTGATTACAACGACGAAATTGACGCGGGTTTACACGAGATACTGAAAGGCTTTGTCTCAGTGCAGTCACTGTAAGCTCCGGTTTGTTGACTGGAAATCGAAACAAATAGGAGCAGATAATGGCAAATACCAAAGAGATTCGCACCAAGATAGGCAGTGTTGGTAACACTCAAAAAATCACCAGTGCAATGGAGATGGTTGCGGCAAGTAAGATGCGTAAAGTTCAAGACCATATGGAGCAAACTCGCCCCTATGCCGAGAACATGCGTCACGTTATCTCTCACGTCGCATCGGGTTCGTTGGAATACCAACATCCCTACCTTCAACAACGTGAGCCAAAGCGTGTTGCTTACATCATCATTTCATCTGACCGCGGCTTATGTGGCGGCTTGAACAACAACTTGTTCAAGAGGGTGCTTGAAGAGATGCAACAGTGGCGAGCGAAGGGTGTAGAGGTTGATACCACCTTAATCGGTTCTAAGGCTATTAGCTTCTTCCAACGCGGCGGCAACGTCGTAGCGCAAACTGCAGGTCTAGGTGACTCTCCAAAATTGGAAGACATCTTAGGCACAGTAAACGCCATGTTGGAACACTATGACGAAGGTAAGATCGACAGTTTGTATTTGGTTTACAACAAGTTCGTTAACACCATGGTGCAAGAGCCAACGACAGCACAATTGCTGCCACACCCGTCAGATGTAGAAGCAGACGCAAATGCAAGAGAAGCACGTCGCTGGGACTACATCTACGAGCAAGCACCAAAAGACATTCTCTCTGAATTGTTACACCGCTACATCGAGTCGCAAGTGTACCAAGGCATTGTAGAGAGCATTGCGTGTGAGCAAGCAGCCCGAATGGTAGCCATGAAAGCGGCCACCGACAACGCCGGCCAACTGATTGACAACTTACAGTTGGTTTACAACAAAGCGCGTCAGGCTGCCATAACCCAAGAACTGAGCGAAATCGTCTCAGGCGCCCAAGCGGTATAGGGTTCGGAAAAGAATTTGAGGATTTAGACATGAGTGTTGGAAAAATAGTAAAAGTGATCGGTGCGGTGGTTGATGTCGAATTCAGCCACAATAACGGTCCTCGCGTTTATGACGCATTAACAGTATTAGGCGACGATGTAGGCTCGCTAGTGTTAGAAGTTCAGCAACAAATGGGTGGCGGTATCGTTCGCTGTATCGCGATGGGTACCTCAGACGGTCTTCGTCGTGGCCTTGAAGTTGAGAACACAGGCTCTCCAATCACAGTTCCTGTAGGTGAAGAGACACTAGGCCGTATTATGAACGTGCTAGGTCAACCTATCGATGAATGTGGTGAGATTGGCCAGAAAGAAAACTACGAAATTCACCGTGAAGCGCCTTCTTATGAAGACCAAGCAAACAGCACTGAGTTGCTAGAAACCGGTGTTAAGGTTATCGACCTTATCTGTCCTTTCGCTAAGGGCGGTAAAATCGGTCTGTTTGGTGGTGCGGGTGTAGGTAAAACCGTCAACATGATGGAGCTTATCAACAACATCGCGAAAGCTCACTCAGGTTTATCAGTATTTACCGGTGTAGGTGAGCGTACTCGTGAGGGTAACGACTTCTACTACGAGATGAAGGAAGCGGGCGTTCTCGACAAAGTGGCCATGGTTTACGGTCAAATGAACGAGCCACCGGGAAACCGTCTACGTGTCGCGCTTACAGGTCTAACTATGGCTGAGCGTTTCCGTGATGAAGGCCGTGACGTACTGCTATTCATCGATAACATCTACCGTTACACACTTGCGGGTACAGAAGTATCAGCACTGCTAGGCCGTATGCCTTCAGCGGTAGGTTACCAGCCAACACTGGCTGAAGAGATGGGTGTGCTTCAAGAGCGTATCACGTCAACTCGCCAAGGTTCTATCACTTCAATCCAGGCGGTATACGTACCTGCGGATGACTTGACTGACCCATCGCCAGCAACCACTTTTGCTCACTTGGATGCAACAGTTGTATTGTCTCGTAACATCGCCGCGCTTGGTCTATACCCAGCAATCGATCCACTAGATTCTACTTCTCGTCAGCTTGATCCTCAGATTGTAGGTGAAGAGCACTACAACGTAGCACAGCACGTACAAACAACGCTGCAACGCTACAAAGAGCTGAAAGATATCATCGCTATCCTAGGTATGGATGAGCTTTCTCAAGAAGATAAGCAAACTGTATCTCGTGCTCGTAAGATTGAACGTTTCCTAACTCAGCCTTACCACGTAGCAGAAGTATTTACCGGTCAAAAAGGTGTGTTCGTTCCACTAAGCGAAACTATCTCTGGCTTTAAAGGCTTGCTAGACGGTCAATACGACGATATCCCAGAACAAGCGTTCTTGTACTGTGGTTCTATCGACGAAGTGCTTGAAAAAGCAAAATCTATCTAAGAGGCAGGGTGCATTATGGCTATCGGAGTTACAGAGAATACATTTCAACTTAACATCGTAAGTGCGGAAGGTACGCTGTTTTCAGGGCCTGCACATGCCCTTGCGGTTTCAGGAGCCGACGGTGAACTGGGTATTCGCCCAGGTCACTCACCACTTCTTAGCAAAATTAAGCCAGGGGTAACGGTATTCGTTACTGGCGAGAAACAAAAAGAGCAAGTGCTGTATGTTTCTGGCGGCTTAGTGGAAGTGCAACCTGATGTGGTGACCGTTTTGGCAGATACCGCCTTGCATGGCAAAGATATTGACCGTGCTCGTGCAGAAGAAGCAAAACGTGCAGCACTCGAAAACATCAATAAAGGCAATACGGATATTAATTTCGCTCAAGCACAGCTTGAACTAGCGAAAGCCATTGCTCAGTTACGTGCGGTAGAGCTCACCGGCTCTCGCGTCCGTCACTAAGAGCCTTTGGGCTCATCTACCAACTTAAGCTTGTGCTTGAGTTGGTATCAGTCAATAGGCTGACTTGTTGTCTCTTACCAGCAGGTTGGCCTCCCTAAGTAAGCGGTCAAGCGTAAGACTTACTTGTGGGAACAACGATTTCTTTTAGCAGAGAAACTCAGAACAGTAGTAGTTCTGATCCCCCAGAAGGCCTCAGGTGACTCACCCTCTCTCTGAGGTCCCTTCCTTTCTGTCATTATTCAATTCCGCCATATCACTATTTGCACCAGTATCTATGCTAAAATCGCCCCATCAGCTATATGAATGACCTCTCATTTGTTTACTTGAAGGTAGCAACAGGCCTACCGAATTTTTAATATAGGTATGAAACATGAGCAAATTAAGTTCAGCTGAGCGTAAAGCACGTGATAACGAGCGCTTCTCACAGCGAGTCAATGAACGCCGTGAAAAAGGTGAAGACGTAGTCGCCTATGCACTGACCAACAAGAAAGCTGTGAAGTTTTTGACTAAGTCAGAAAAGAAGGCAATGAATGAACGCAAAGCTGCGCTTCAAGAAGAAGCGAAGCTTAAAGAGCAGGAAGAACTACGAAGAATTGAAGAATCATTTACGGTTGACGGTAACCAAGAGTAAAAGACTCTATTACCAAGATCCGACTTCGTGATCTGCATGCAGATAGCAAACAGGGGCCTCATATGAGGCCCCTGTTTTGTTTTTCTAATCACCGAATTGAGTTCCATCTCGGCACCACCACTACAAAATTCCTCCGTCGTGTCGCATCCGCCATATGCAATTGTTGGGTTTTTCAAATCGCCCATAAAATAGCCTCAACTTAAGACGCAAATCAACTTATTACACAGAGGTCATTATGAACAACTCAACACTTACTACTAAAGCACAGTTTGAAAACGACACCCTATTTGAAATGAGCGAGATTCAAAGGGTTAGGGATCTCCATAGAGATCCCTTTTTTGACTATACAGCGTTAGCGAAGCGTCTTACTTTTGGTCGAGTTCTAGGTGGTAAAAGCTCACCTTGGTATAGTCGCCAGCTTCCATACCATTGTTAGTACAACGCACTACCCCAGTACTGCATTGGTTGTATGCGCCTGCTTTGTAGAAGAAGAGTGACTGTGCATAACCGGCATCATATTTATTGCCTAGATAGTTCCCTTCAGCAATATTCATTGCGAACGTCTTTTTCACCGGATTATCGGAATCTGCATCCTTAATAAACTCAAGGTGCATGATGTCGCCTTCAACATTGACCGTGTAAGAGATCTTCTCATCCAGCTTAACCCCATCTTGCGGGTCTTCTTGGCCAAAACGTAGCTTTGCTTTGCCAAACACATTGTGAGAAATATCGAGACGTTTGTGGTAATCATCTCCCAATGCATTGTTTTCGTAGTTCCAGTAAACCGAGCCGTATTCGTGATCCGGTAGCTTACGATAAAAGATCTTTAGTGGTTCGTTGTGGCGAGCATGTATTTGTCCTATTACCACTGAGAAAGAGTCATTGTGTCTGTGATCGCCACTTAAGCTTACATGATTGACCGCAAGTTCAGCGCTCAGCTTTCCGCCAACCGCCGCATAGTCTTCAGCATTTTTGTTTGAGGCTACAGCAAAGTTATTTGCTGGCTCATAGGTACCAATCTCTGGATTGTCGGCCAGCATAGCGTGCAGCTCAGAGCGAGCGTTACTAGAGTTTGGCGTAGTCATCGCTTTGTTCGGTGCAACAAATACTAGCGCTCCGCTTTGCGGGTCGGTGTAGAACCATTCTGGATGAGTGTAACCCTCGTTAAGCTCAGCAGCAGAAACCTCCATGACCAAGCCTTTACGCTCGGGTTTAACATCTTCAATGGGAACGTTCAGTTTCCAATGGGTCAAATCGAAGTTTTCCGATGGAGCTTTGTTTGGGTCCAATTGGGCGAATGCGTGTGAGGATAGAGTGGTTGCCAAAAAAGTAGCGATTAGAGTTTTTGTTTGTAGTTTCATATTTATGCTTTTTTTAATTAATGAATAGTGTAAGAACCTCATGTCGGTGCGAGTGATTTCAATGAAACCGTCTGCACTAGAAATAAAATAAACAGACTGATGAATGTTTGGAAATAGTATTAATGTATAACAATAATGTGATTAACGAATAGGCGGTGACAGCGCTAATGGGGTTATCTGAGGTACGGCATTGTGGTAACAGGTAGCTTGGAAGAAGGTAGGGAAGTAGAATCGTTGTTATCCATCTAATTTTATCTTTATTTCAATGACTTGCACTCTTTATTACGTAATCAAAAACTCATCTCAATGTGACTGTATTCACATTTAGAAACACAAAAACAAAAAAGCCATTGGATTTTTAGCTTCTGTCCCAATATCTTAATCAGACGCACATTTTGTCTTCACTCAGTCTTTTTACGATACCGTTTTTGAGTCGAAACAAAATAGGAGAGCCAATGAGCTTATTCTTGCGTGCCGCAGTACTATCTCTGTTAGTACTGACTCGTGTTCCTGCGTTCGCCGCAGTCCCAGTAGCACCAAATAACGACAACTCTAGATCGAACAACAATCAAGGCCAAGTGTGCTCAGCTAAATTCAAATATAGCTTGAGTGGGCTTTACGGCATCCCAAATCACGACGTTTCTCCACTTCAACCTTATTCCGATTTTGACGTGCTTTATAGCAAAGCGCACCAAGCTCAATCTGAGCTAGAAACCTTATGTAAAAGCACAGCATTATTGACCTCATCAGAAGCCTACTTCGCAGGTGTTAAATCACAACAACGAGCACAAGAAAAAGTGCAATACGAGCTGGGTGGCAAAGCGGAGCGAATCACTGATTTAGCACGCGCAACCATAGTCGCCAATGATATCTCCAGCCTGATGAATGCCTATGAAGTACTTGAGCGTGAAGCGACGATTGTAAAAGTGAAGAACCGCTTCAAAAAGCCAACCGAGTCTGGTTATCGTGACTTGAATGTCTTAGTGCAACTGCCAAAAACCAACATTATTGCAGAGGTTCAGCTTCACCTTAAAGATATTGCTGATGTGAAAAATGGCTATGAGCATAGTATCTACGAGCAAGTACAAAAAATAGAGCGCTTAGCCGCCATTGAAGATCGTGATTTTACGGATATCGAACGCTCGCAAATCAAGCGTTACCGCTTTCAGTCGAAGGAGCTATACCAAAACGCGTGGCTACCGTATGTGACGACGAATATTGAAGCGGCTTAGGTGGCCTAATTCAATTAAAAACACGTCCTACCTGAGTCTGCTGTATCGTCACCCTCGAGTGCTTCTATCGGGGGTCTAAGTTATCCGGTAGTTGAAGAGGTCTCCGATAAGAGACCTCGGAGACGACGGTTTTTTGTGTTGAAGGGGCTAACTCCCGATACGCGTCACCCTCGAGTGCTTTTATCGAGGGTCTAAGCAATCCGGCAGTAGAAGAGTTCTCCGATAAGAGACCTCGGAGACGATGGTTTTTTGTGTTGAAGGTGCTAACTCCTGATACGCGTCACCCTCGAGTGCTTTTATCGAGGGTCTAACCAGCCGTGAAGTTGAAGAGGTCTCCGATAAGAGACCTCGGAGGCGACGGTTTCTTTGTATTTGAGCCAAACACATCCTCACCATCGACACCTAATTAGCGTCACCCCCGAGCGCTTCTATCGAGGGCCTAAACAATCCAACCAATGAATAGGCTCCCAATAAAACACCCCGCAGACGACGGTATATTTGCACTCTCCCAGCCGTCAACCTCGTAAAAGCAACATATCTAAAGTGAATAGCACATATAAATACAAAGAATTAGTCTCTTCTAACTTCATGCCTTACACTATGCGAGATCAATTCTCGGAATTGTTCCTCTCTAGAGCCTAATCTCCGCTGGCTTCTTCCCTTTATTTTCTATGAGCATGTGAATCTTCACAGGAGCCCACTAATGCGTAAATTATCCACGAGCTTAATTATTCTCTTTGCTGGTTTGAATGCCACAAGTGTGCTCGCAGATACCTCAAACACGACAGAAGAGGGTACTTCTAGTCGTTCAGAGTCTAAAAAGGATATTTACGACAACGAGAATAAGCACGTCGATGACCCAACTCGCGTGGTGACAAAACTAGGGTTAGCGGGCGACTACAACTTTGAATCTGAAAAGTTTGGATACTCGATCTCCGGCTCTATTGGCCTCAGTGACGCACAGAAAATCAACCTCAGATATCACCCAGATAGTGAAGAGTGGACGCTAGGCGGCTCATGGTTGTTTAACTTTGGTATTGTGAACTTCAACTTCGGCAAGAGCGAATATGAAGACGGTTCCAACTTCAACAACTACAGCGTCGGGACATTTGTACCCCTTTCATATTTCGGTATAGAACCTGCGGGTTGGCAGATCTTCCCAATGGCAGGCTTTAACTACACCGATGGTGAAAGACCACTGAATGAGGGTGAGCCAGACTTTGACCCATCGAACCCATACGTATTGCACCCTAGTGACAGTACCGGTGGTTACCTTGGTTACTTCTCTTTAAAGCCAGTCACAGAAGAATTTACCGTGATTACATTCGCAGGCGCTTCAGTAGGCTCTGATGACTACTTTGGTTACTGGCTTGGCGCAGGTATGGGGTACAAGTTCACTAAGAAAGACTCTATCAACTTGCTAGGCATTGTGACTGACAATGATTACGGCGCTGAACAGAAGATCATCCTTGCATACAGTCACACTTTCTCTGATTAGATACAGACTGAACCCATTCACTTTGCTCGCACAAAGGAAAGTGATAGATGGAGATATATTGATAAAGGGGCAATAGAATGCCCCTTTAAACATCTACTGATGTGTCTCGCTTTCACGGTACTGAATACACATTGCTTGTGCTTCAGTGTTCTCTTGGATGTCTTCGTGTTCTCTGAGTTCTAAGTAGAGTGCAATACACTGCTTAGATGCGAAGGTTAACTCTGTTTTGTTTGGGCTTGCTACTGTTAGTTCAATCCATTGTGGGTCTGGTTGAGGGTGTTTAGCTTCCGTGGTTTGGAAGCTATCAGAGAGTATGGTTCCTTGCTCCCAGAGTACCTGTGTATTTAACATCAAGTTAAAACTACGTGTTGGTAGTTAGTGCGGTAAAATCAACGCAGCATTACAGTATCGTTTGAAATGAATTTCGGTGCAATAAAAATTAGTAGAGTAAAGGTTGTAACTCATGTTCGCCCCGCCACGAACTGGCTCACATGGGTAGCTCATATTCTCCTCCGGGTTATTTGCCTATCACGCTTTGAAAATAGCCTGGGAAGTTGATTCACCGCACCACAATATTGACCGATTTGTTCCGTTGAATACGACAGACCCTAAGTGTTTTTGATTTAAAAGAAGACCAAAATAGCTAAAGAAAAGCGCCAAGAAGCTATACAATGCTCCAGTTGCGAGATTCCAACATAGAATACTCATTCACCGAGAGCCTTAAAGTAGCCACATATGTCTAAAGATTTTGATTTCACCACAGAGTACACGCTCGACAAGACCTTTTTTGCTGAGTGTTATGATGAAACTAGCCGTCCTCCTAATGTTCTAAAAGACTATCTAAAAGTGGTTCTTTTTCTAGTTTTTGGTGTGGTTTTATTAGAGTTTGAGCTACTACCTAACGGCTATGTGGGTTGGTTCTTTATTGTGTTGAGTGTTATTGAAGCGTGTAGTGTTTATTTTAAGAGAGGTTGGTGGTTGTGGCGCCAAACGTTCAGTGCGAGCGCTGGCAGTAAAGTGACATTTCAAGTGAACTCTAGCGGTATGAGTTATAAAAATGGCAATAACACCAATAACATCGCCTGGAATGAAATCGACCAACTTCAACAGAGCGATCTAGGGTTTATCCTCCATATGGGTAAGCAGCGCCAATATGTCAGTAAATCTTGCTTAAATGATGAAGCGATCGCATTCATTGTAGAGCAGCACGCATTGTCAAAAACTAACTGACATCAATACGTGTGAAATAGAAGAATTATGACCGATACGGTCAGACAGAAGTGGTCCCCGATTTTCGGACATGACTTTAAGTGATTGATCTGTTTTGATAGTACCCAGAAATACTGGAGCAGATTATGACTAGAAAACGCAGAAACCACTCTCCCGAATTTAAAGCTAAGGTGGCATTGGCTGCCGCTAAAGGTGATAAAACTGTCGCTGAGTTAGCACAGAAGTACAACCTGCACCCCAACCAGATCTCAACATGGAAGAAAGAGCTGCTTGAAAATGCAGCCATGATCTTTGCCTCTGAAAGTCAGTTGGGCAAAGACAATTCTGAAGAAGTGGACAAACTTCACGCTAAGATCGGTCAATTGACCATGGAAAATGATTTTTTGGCGAAAGTGCTCGGTCGTTAGATCGAGCACAGCGAAAGAGTTCGCTGGATAAATCCACCCAACTACCGATAAAGCGCCAGTGCGAGCTTCTTAATATTGCTCGCTCTACGGCTTATTACCAACCCATCGGACTTTCTACTGAGGAGATTGAATTGCGTCGAATGATTGACGAAATTCACCTTCAGTATCCGTTCATGGGCAGTAGGCGTGTTCGAACTGAGCTGGCTAAAAAAGGCCATAAGGTTAATCGCAAGCGTATCGTTCGGATCATGCGTGAAATGGGCATTGGAGCGATTTATCCCAAGCCAAAAACGACACTGGCGAACAAAGCACACAAGGTTTATCCCTACCTATTGCGTGACATCGAAGTTACTTACCCCAACCAAGCTTGGGCTATTGATATCACGTACATTCCGATGGCTAAAGGGTTCCTGTACTTGGTTGCCATTATCGATTGGTACAGCCGTAAGGTGTTGTCTTGGCGCCTCTCGAACACCATGGATACAGGCTTTTGTATTGATGCTCTTGAAGATGCGCTTCAACACTACGGACCACCCGATATCTTCAACTCAGATCAGGGCAGCCAGTTTACCAGTACTGAGTTCACACAGAAGTTGCTCGACCATAGCGTACGGATCAGCATGGATGGGAAAGGCCGTTGGATCGACAACGTTTTTATCGAGCGATTATGGCGAAGTCTGAAATATGAGGAGGTTTACTTAAAAGCTTACACCACGCCCCGTGAAGCCGAACTTGAAATCGGCCACTACATGGTGTTTTATAATGAGGAGCGTAACCATCAAGGCCTCAATGACCTAACCCCTGATGAAGTCTACTTCGGTAGGCAGAGATACGCTGCATGAGCTGGATCAACCACTTAAGGAATTAGCTTATGTGTCCAACCATTGGGGTCCACTTCTGGTGCTCCAGAATGTGTCCCCTCCGTCTCAACTAATTTAATTAGATGCTCCCCGATAGTAGCTCATAGATGAGCTATAATTTGGTCAGAATACATGCGTTCATAAGGGACAGAATCATGAAAATCACGATGGCAGTTTGCGGGCTCCTAAGTACATTCTTTCTTGCCGGTTGTGGCGGTTCTGACGGGGACTCTAGCGGGACATCAGGAAGTACCACCTCTTATACCGCACGTGGTATGGTCGAATCTGTTTCTCTGGAAAACAATCAGTTTGAGGTGAACGGTCGACAAATAGAGTTAGGGGCTGAGCAACTTCAATATTTAGATGACTCATTGTCAATATCACTACTAACCACAGGGCAAATGGTAGAGGTCGTGGTACTAGAAGATAATTTAGAAGCGATTTATCTACTACCTATTAATGTTGGAAGCGTAACGTCTAATACAAATGGCAAGCTAATCGTAAATGGCATTGAGGTTGAATATGATGATTCTTCCATTTTGAGTGATGATTGGGTCATGATATTTGGGTATGCGTTACCCGATTTGTCGTGGGATATTACCAATGTCACCTCGGTATCAAACGCGAGCCTTGCCGAAATTGAAGGGAAGATTACCAGCTTAGATAACAACAGCCAGAGCTTTGTTCTTGGTGGAATTAACGTCGATTATAGCAATGCATTTGTTGATGGAACCGCTCCTGCCTTGGGGATGTGGGTTGAGGTGTACGGTGAATTCTCCAATGGAATATTTGTTGCGTCAAAAGTGGACCCTAAAGATGATGAAGAATTAAAAGGACTGGAGATTGAAGGCGTTGTGACGTGGGTTAGCAGCTCAAATACGCAGTTCGAACTGTCCGGTGGAGCACTTATCAATATTAGCAGTGCGACTCAATTTGATGACGGCTCGATAGCTAACTTAGTGGTTGGCGCGCTGGTTGAAGTCACTCTATCAGAGACCTCTGACACCCTCGACGCTTTGGAAGTGGATTTTGAAAGTGAACTCGATTTTGATTCTAGTGAATTGGAATTTTCTATTGAGGGCGAAGCGAGCTACGCCGATGGTGTCGCGACGATCAATGGTTTTGATTTTATCATTGATGCAACCACAGAGTTTGAAGATGGTATCTCAGTGGATACATTAAACGGCTCTTGGGTTGAGCTAGATGGCTATTCGACTCAAAATCAATATTGGGTTAAGGAAGTTAAAGTAGAAGACAAAGACAATGAAATAGACCTAGAAGGTAGAGTCACCGCAGATATGATCTGGGGTTATACCGCGAGTGATACATCACTGGCTCAATTTGAAGATCAGTGGGTAGACATTTCTTGTGACCGTTCTGCATTGAATGTACTTACTCAATGTCAATTGGATTTAGATTAGTTCCATTGTAAAGGGGTCACATGACACAAATTTACCTAACTTATTGGTAGTCGGTTTTTCTTTATTAAATTTAATATAACCCCGAATCAAGGAATTAGTGTGCCGGCTATAGCTTAAAACGGATTTGGACTATGTCCATGCATAGCCTCACCAGTGGTGGGGTGAGTGAAGTAAATGTCGCTGGCGTGCAGCATTAAGCGTTGAGAGAACTCTTCTGCTTTAGGCTTGCTTTGTTGGTCATGGCTACTGTTTAGATCTGCGCTGTTGTAAAGGTCACAGCCCATTATAGGGTGGCCGAACTCAAGGCTATGAATACGCAGTTGGTGGGTGCGGCCCGTAACAGGGGTGTATTGCACCAGCGTTCTAGGAGGGTTAGCCAAGCGACCCATGACCTGATAGTCACTAATGGCGCTTTTGCCCGTATCGTGGCAAATCTTTACACGGGGAAACAGTGTCTTATCTTTAGCAATAGGGGCTGATATTTGGCCGCTATCGGCTTCAACCCATCCATTTAACATGGCTAGGTATCGTTTTTGCACTGTACGTGCCTGAAACTGCTGATTAAGGCTCTTTGATGCCGCAGGATTAAGCCCTACCACCATAACACCAGAAGTCCCCAGATCTAGTCGATGAGGCAGTTTTGCATTCACAAATGCAGGTGTTGCTTTTTCTACTTCAGTAGCGTCTTGACCGTTAACTAAACGGTAGTGCACCGAATCCCAATTGAGCGGATTTTTGCCTGATAAACTTAACAAACCACTCGGCTTGTTAATCAATAAAATGTCATCATCTTGATACAGTATCTCTAGCCTAGCCAGACACTTTGGCGCTACAAAGTTATCAATAATTGCATTGGTTGTAGAAGAGTCTGATTTAGACATTTAAGAGACCTGATGTGATAGATGTAGGACGGTTTAAGTCTCAATAGATGAGATCAACTGGCCACTACTTTGTCGGTAAACCAATGGCATTGCAATAGAAGATATTCTGTTAAACCTTGCAGTCTCTATAAATAGACCAACCTGATACAAATAGGCATGTTTAGAGACTATAGGAAGGCCATCAAGAAGAGAATAACGTCATTATATCAAACTGGGTAAGTGGTTATTGAGCTTCTTCATTGAATAGACAGTACTGATGGGGACCACATCGCACATAAAAAAACACCCCGTATAGTGCGAGGTGTTGGTCATTTCTTCTGTCGACTTACAACGTTGAGATGTAGTGAAGAATGATCTCTTTAACAAACTTCTGGCAATCAGCCGCTGTTGAAGGATCGTATTTACCATTGTTGGTTAAGTTGTTTGATAGAACGCGAACGCCAAGGAATGGAATGCCGTAGGCATCAGCAATCATTGCTGCAGATGACGTTTCCATTTCTTCAACGCTTGTGCCGAAGTTGGTGTGTAGCCATGTCATGCGGTCAATTTCATTGTTCCAGAAGTTACCGCTACCAATTGTGCCTTCGACGACTTTTCCGCGAGTGTAAGTGCTTTTAACGGCATGTGCAGAAGCAAGTAGCTCGCTGTTACCCATGTAGTAGCGAATCTTCTCAGCGTCTACCGCTGCATCACCTTCACCGGCGCTTTCTTCTGAAGCCATGATATCCATAGGGATCCAGTTCATAGAGTCAGAACCTTCGCCAGCCGCAAGCTTAGGTGTTTTGAAGTTATTAGAGTTTACTGAGCGCTTACCAAGTACGATATCACCCACTTGTAAAGAAGGATCGTGACCGCCTGATGTTCCTTGGCTGATAATAGCGCGTGGTCTGTAGCGTTCGATACCGACAGCTGTTGCTGCTGCCGTGTTTTCTAGACCTTTACTCGTTTGAGCAACAACAATGGGATAGCCATTCAAATTGCCTATGTAAAACTTAGCATTACCTGCTTGCTCCATTCTCACATCAGTCAGTAGTGATGCAAAGTACTCAGCTTCAATAGGCATTGGGCCTTGAATCATGATCGGTTGCATTGGCGCTGCGTGAGATTCAACGCTGACGCTTTTCATTTCGCTTGCGTTTGCCACAGGAATAATCGTTAACGTTGCCATTACAATCAATGCTTGTTTTATCAATTTAAACATACTGCCTCTAAGTGATATCAATATCAGGTGATTAATGGCGCGGAATCTATCATGACGCAAACGTTTGCGCAACTCGTAACTATGCAATTTTACACGCATGGTTTTTGGTTACTGCCGACCCGACTTTAGTAGCAAATAGTGAAAGAAATGTATCGAATTCATTTCATTAATGTATTTTCGCTTTAGAGTTCTGGCGAATCTTCCAGATTGGCGAATAGTTAACCCGATAAATAAATACATTAAAGCAGGCTTCTATGTTTTAATGGCGCCCTTCCAATAGATGGTATTATCTATAAATGCCATCTATAGTGTTCAACCAAGCTAGCTTGTGTTGGCAATACGCTTGGGAAGAGCTTTTTAACCCAAGTAATGAAAAGATTTTTAGAGAATTACATATGTCTGATAGTAAAAAATTCACGGTACGCACTATTGAAAAGCGTAATGGCTGGTGTGCCGAGATTGTTCGCCAAGTGACATCTCGCAGAACAACTGTTTCTAAGAGAGAAATGGGCTTCGAAACTGAAGCACAAGCACAAGCTTGGGGCGAGAAAGAGCTAGAGGGTTTCGTTAAAACCCAAGTAGAGCGTAACAAACGTAAAGCCGCTGATCGTAAATCAGAAGATTAAGCATCGCTCTAACATAACAAGCTTCAGCTATCGAGTCAGCGAAACCTTCGCTGACTTTTCTTATCTAAGACATCAAATTTGATCGTCGCAAACACTTATTAGCCTCTTCTTACCTACTTATCCAACAAGCTCAAACATTGCTTATTATGCTCGGAAGTATGTACAAAATAGAGCATACTGCACGCATCATACCAAGATTATCTAATTGTTAGAGCAAGCATGAATTCAATCGATCTCAGTAAACCTTTCACCCTTACCAATGGCCAAGTCATTAAGAATCGTCTGTTTAAATCAGCGATGAGTGAGCAGCTTGGAGATAAGCAGCATAACCCGACCTCGGGTATAGCAACCCTATACCTACGCTGGGCTAAAGGCGGGATTGGTCTATCCATTACGGGCAATGTCATGGTGGATCGAAGTGCCCTTGGTGAACCTAAGAATGTGGTTCTTGATGAGCAAAGCGACTTGTCGCTATTTACTGAGTGGGCGAGTGCTGGAAAGCAAAATGGCTCGCAGATATGGATGCAACTCAACCACCCAGGCAAGCAAATTCCCAAGTTTCTTTGTGATAAGCCGGTAGCGCCTTCTGCTATTTCATTGGGTAGTGGTTTGGAGAAAGGCTTTAATACTCCGCGCGCATTAACTGAAGCGGAAATCTTTGAGATTATTAATAAGTTTGTCACTAGTGCCAAGCTTGCAAAGCGTGCGGGTTTTACTGGAGTGCAAATCCATGGCGCTCATGGTTATCTAGTAAGTCAGTTTCTATCATCACGCCACAATCAGCGAGATGATCAATGGGGTGGTTCATTAGAAAATCGACTTCGATTTGTACTAGAAGTGTATCGCGCCATACGTAAAGAGGTTGGCGATGATTTCCCTGTAGGGATCAAGCTCAATAGCGCTGACTTTATGAAAGGCGGCTTTACAGAAGAAGAGTCGATGCAGGTGGTGCAGGCTTTAAGTGAAAATGGTATCGACCTTATCGAGATCTCCGGTGGTACTTATGAAAGCCCGTCTATGATGGGTTCTAAGAAGAAAAGTGAGCCCGTGAAAGCCAGCACCATAAAACGTGAAGCCTATTTTATGGATTATATGGTTAAGGTGAGAGACTTGGTGAGCACGCCGCTGGTTGTGACGGGGGGCTTTAGAACGGCGCCAGCAATGAATGAAGCATTGAATACATCGGCCACTGACTTTATTGGTATTGCTCGAACCATGGCTGTAGACCCTGATTTTCCCAACAAGCTAATCGAAGACCCTCACTATGGAATGCCTTTGACCGTTCCTACTACGGGTAAGCCTGCGCTCGATAAAATGGCGATGGTTGGATTGGTATGGTACGAGCACCAAATGTGGCGTATTGCTGATGGCAAAAATACCGACCCTAAATTAAGTGCGCTTGGAGTGGTGATCAAAACCATTTTAAGTGCTGGATGGCATACGTTCAAAAAGCGTAGGGCGTAGATAAAGTCGAGATCCTGGGCCCTGGGTTCTAGGATCTTGTTACCATCTCGGTATGCGTAAAATATATATCAAGAATGCCATGATATGCATTTCATTTATTATTGATATTGTAAATGGGAATTTGTGATTCCCCTCAGTACACCATAAACTCTTTCGTACTTGCTGAGACAATGATTGTAATTCATTGATAAGCATAAAATTTGAATCAACCGTTTTTATACAGTGGTTGCATTTTACTTAGAAAGAATTGAGGTATTGAATAGATGAAAAAATTTCTACTAGCACCAATCGCGATAAGTATCCTAGGCATGTCAAATATGGCCTCTGCTGAAGTGAATGTTAATCGAGACAACTATATTCAAGCTGAAACTTCTAAGTACTTTGCAGTAACTGAAGCAAAAGCAACAGATGGCGTAAATAGCTGGAGACACTTCCGTACGCCACCATTGACTGAAGAACAGCCAATCGTGCGCATGAACCGTGACACTATCTACTCTACTGCAGTAGTTGATACGGAAAAAGGCGCGACAGTGACGCTACCTGACTTTGGTGACCGTTTTGTAATGGTGCAGTTTACTGATGAAAACCACCAAACTTATGACATGGTTTACACCAAGGGTAATGAAACGCTAGAAGTGCCAAACTCGACAAAATTCATGTTCGTGATTGTTCGTACTTACCTTCCAAACCTTCATGATAAACAAGAAATTGCAGAGCTTAATAAGCTGCAAGATCAGTTAGTGATCAAAGCGGGCTCAAAAGATGACTACCCAATCTTTGGTGGCTACGACTTGCCAACGCTTGCAGCAAAACTTGAGCCAGTGAAGAAAGAAATTTTGACTGAAATTGCTGTAGAAGGTGTTGCTGACTCTGAGAAGATGTTCGGTACAGGAGAGTACACAACTGCAGAAAAGCGCATCCAAGGTGCAGCTTACGGATGGGGTGGGGCGACGTTTAAAGATAACATCTATCAATACTCGCCTAACTTTGAGTCAACGCAGTGTCACTCAGTGACATTTGAAGACCCAAAAAACAAAGGCTTCTGGTCATTCACCGTCTACAACGAAGATGGCTTCATGTTCAATGATGATGCAAGCACCAACAGTGGTGTAGCTCAGCCAAATGCAGATGGTACATACACTGTATACTTTGGGTGTGATGAAGAGAAATACGGAGCTAACAATATTCCGTTAGATGGCTTACAAGAGGGTCAAGAATGGAACGTGCTAGTGCGTCACTATGCACCAACGAGAGAGTTCCTGTACAAGGACATTGACCCGAGCAAGGGCATCACTCTAGTAAAGTAGTAATGACTCAAAACTCTTAGTGTAAAGACCTGATTATTCAGGTCTTTTTTATGTCATTAGTTATGTGATTATGAAATACGTTTTTGTACATAAACGATTTACGACTACTGAGCTAAACCGTTTCTATCAGATTAGAAACAGTATCTTAAATCCTTAAGCGCTTATAGTTCAGCGATATGAGACAGAGTTTCAGGATGACGCTGAACCAATTTTAGAAGGGTTACCGCTTGTCCATTTGGTGCGCTACGCCCTTGTTCCCAGTTTTCTAGTGTACGAGATGATGTATGCAGCAAACGCGCAAACACACCACGCGACATATTAAACTGCTCACGAATACTCACGATTTCATCAGGTGAAATATCTAGCTCACTGATATTGTTAACATGATGAGTTTTAAGGGTTAGTTTACCCTCGGAATGCTCTTGAGCCTCAACAAGAGCTGAACTTAACTCTGCAAATAGATCACGATTGCTCATTACGCCACGCCTCCATAAAAGCCTTTAGTTGTTTCTTTTGGTCTGCGGTTAAATCGGACATTTCATTCTTGCCATAAATTGTCAGTAAGTAGAAACGACGTCTTTCATCGAGGAAGTAATAGATAACCCGAGACCCGCCACGCTTGCCCTTACCTTTACTTGCAACTCGAATCTTTCGCAAACCACCTGTACCCTGAATCACGTCCCCTTGTTTTGGGTTAGACATTAACTCAGCTTGAAAAAGCCTAAACTCATCATCACTTAGATATTCATTGCGATACTTTTCAAATATGGTTGATTCGACAAATATACTTTTCATACGCAAAGTATACGTAAGTAACGTACAGATGGCAAAACTATACGTGATTAACGTAGTCGTAACTTTAAGATGGTGGATCTGACCTGAGCTATATCGGCTTTAGACAGAACTTTCCCGTATTCTTATTCTACCTATTTTGCTGTTATCCATTATTAAACCCATTGGGTATCAAAACGTTATGTGAAAATAAAGAAAAAATCAGGAAAAACCACGTGAAGTATCTGCGCAGAATGGAGTTCGAATGAGTAACATCCTCCACACTAGTTCAATGCTTTGTTGCTAACGAAACGTTTATGAAGTCGTTATTCAATTGAATCACCAACTACAAACAAGCTTCCGACTCAACAGGTGGCGTTACACCTCATACGGCACATAACATAAACTACTGCTCTAACTCACTTTTTACCCACTGAATAAAGGCCGCTATTTTCGGTCTATCTTGCATGCCTTCTACACAGAGTAATGCGTAGTGCTGTTTGGTCTCCATAGCAGAGAAGGGGGCTAACAGTTCTCCGGATTCAATGGCATCTGTTATAAACCGCAGTCTGCCAATCGCAACCCCAACGGAGTGCTTAGCGGCGTCCACGGCCAAACCCTGCTGAGAAAATTGGTAACTGTGCTTCAGGCAATCAATATCGCATCCGACCGAATCTAACCATCGCTGCCAAGCGGTTGAAGGGGTTGAGTGCAAAAAATTCACCTCTTTTAATCCTTCATGGCCCCGCTCTAATAGGCGATGTTGTTTCGCATATTGGGGGGAACAAACAGGCAAATACTTCTCTTCAAATAGTGGCATAGCGTATATGTTTGGCTGATGATAATCGCCATAGTAAAACGCGACATCAAACTCTTGCGTCGCCAGATCCAACGCTTCCTCATTGAGTTTCATCACCAAGTTCAGCTGTGGGAACGCTTTCTGAAACTGTCCCAGTCTTGGTACTAACCACTCTTTGGCAAAGCCAGGGGCGGTTAAGATCCTTAACTCTCCGGTTAAATCAGAAGACTGAATGCTGTCAATTTCATTAAAAATGCTAGAAAGCGAGCGCGATAAGGTGGAATACAAGCGCTCACCTTCAGGTGTCAACGAAAGCTGTCTTGTGCCTCGAACAAACAGATTAAAACCGAGTTCTTTCTCTAGGCCTTTAATGCGATGACTAACCGCACTTTGCGTTAAATGCAGCTCGTCAGCGGTGCGCTTAAAGCTCATGTTTTTCACCGCAATATTGAAAGTGTGCATGTTCCTTAGCAATAACTGTTTGGTATCCATATCGCCTCATAGGTGAAATATTTTCATCTATAGTAACTTTTTTTTCGTTTGTCTGGATAGCTGAAATTAGGTCAAATGTAGCCAAATTAAAGAGTAAATTGCGCCTAAAGAAGTTAATTTCAATCAGAAAATAAGATTCAAGCGGCGATATAGATACCACTATAACTAAATTTTTTTAATCTATAACGTAAGGTCTACAAAATGAATATTCTCGGTTACATGCAGAAAGTAGGTAAAGCATTGATGGTGCCTGTCGCCACCTTGCCTGCGGCTGCTATCTTAATGGGTATTGGATATTGGCTTGATCCAACCGGTTGGGGAGCAGACAGCGTTCTGGCTGCATTCTTGATTAAGTCGGGTGCTGCCATCATCGACAATATGGCAGTGCTTTTCGCAATGGGCGTTGCCTTCGGTCTCAGTAAAGACAAGAACGGGTCAGCTGCACTTTCCGGTTTCATCTGTTTTCTTGTTTTAACGACCTTGCTAGAGCCTGGTAGTGTTGCCCAGTTGCTCAGCGTGCCAATTGAGGAAGTGCCTGCTGCCTTTGGTAAGATCAACAACCAATTTGTGGGTATCTTGCTCGGTATCATTTCAGCGGAAATTTATAACCGCTACTCAACGGTTGAACTGCCAAAAGCGTTAGCCTTCTTTAGCGGAAAGCGCCTTGTGCCTATCCTGACTTCTATTGCTGGCATGGTAATGGCGTTTGTTTTGATGTATCTATGGCCGGTAGTTTACGATTCACTGATCATCTTTGGTACTAAGCTACAGTCGCTAGGTGCGGTTGGGGCAGGCTTGTTTGGCTTCTTTAACCGATTAATGCTAACTGTGGGTATGCACCACGCATTGTATCCTGTGTTCTGGTTTGATGTGGTGGGTATCAACGATATTCCAAACTTCCTGGGTGGTGCTCAGTCGATTGCCAATGGCACAGGTATCCCTGGCACAACGGGCATGTATCAAGCCGGCTTCTTCCCTATCATGATGTTTGGTCTTCCAGCTGCAGCGTTGGCAATGTATCACTGCGCTGATGCTAAAAATAAGAACAAGACGTTCTCGATCATGCTGGCTGCGGCAATGGCATCATTCTTTACCGGCATCACAGAACCTCTAGAGTTCAGCTTTATGTTCTTAGCGCCAGTGCTTTACCTGATTCATGCGGTTCTAACGGGTCTATCACTGTTCATTGCTGCAAGTATGCAATGGATGGCTGGGTTTGGTTTCTCGGCAGGCTTTGTAGACTTTGTACTTTCAAGTCAGAACCCACTTGCGACGCAGTGGTACATGTTAATACTGCAAGGCATCGTGTTCTTTGTGCTTTATTACTCTATTTTTAGATTCGCTATCATCAAGTTCAACCTAAAAACACCGGGTCGTGGTGAAGATGATGAAGAAGAAGTAAAAGAACAAAGTATCGAAGGTTTAACGGTGAGCTACATAGAAGCGATTGGTGGCAGAGACAATATTGTTGAAGTCGATAACTGTATTACTCGCTTACGCCTGACAGTAAAAGATTCATCACTTGCAGATAAGAAAGCGTTACTTGCCTTAGGTGCGGCTGGCGTCGTACCAATGGGTAAGAGTGGTCTTCAAGTTATTGTTGGGCTTGGCAAAGTCGACAAAGTTGCTAGCCAAATGAAAATAGCCTTGGCGAACGCATAACAGAGTAAACGTCCAGTAAGTGAGCTTTATCCAAGACTCGCTTACTGGATTCCCCTGAAGTGCAGATATTTAGTCAGCGCAAGTTATTGCGTTTCTGCACTTCACTTTTTCTTCTACACCACCCCACAAAATCATCAACCACATTACAAGCATCTACTCATAGTGAATCCGTTCTTATCGTGCAGTGTATTGTCAGCAACTTAGATAAGTCACCAATAAGATTATCGTAAAGAAAGCTTAGCTTACTTCTATACCAATCTTACCTCGTGTACGACCTGATTGGCTTTGAAGGTGAGCATCAGCAATGTTCTCTAGTGGGAAGCGGTGCTCTACGAACGGGCGAAGCTGATCAGATTCAACCAACTTATTAAGCTCAGTAAGAATGCGTGCGCTTGGTTGTATGAAGACAAATGCGGCTTGTACATTGTGCTCTTTTGCTGTCTCTTCACTTGGTGGCTCAACAACAGAAACCATCATGCCATTAGGCTTAAGTAACGACCAAGATAGTTGCTGCACTTCTCCGCCCATTGTATCGAGAACCACATCAACCGGTGAAATCTGTTCACTTAACGGTGCTTTAGAGTAATCAATCGCTTCATCTGCACCAAACTGAGTTAATAGTTCAAGGTTTGCTGATGATGCGGTAGCAACAACTGTTGCGCCTTTGGCTTTGGCTATTTGAATCGCGAGGTGACCAACACCACCCGCACCAGAATGAATTAGGACTCGTTGACCCGTCTGGATATTGGCGACATCGACCAAGCACTGCCATGCAGTAATACCCGCGAGTGGAAGGGCAGCAGCTTGTACAAAATCGAGTTTAGTCGATTTTAATACCGCTTCATCTGCTTTAACTGCAATGTAATCAGCGTAACTGCCATCACGCGCAATATCGGGGCGGCTAAAGACTTCGTCACCTACAGAAAACTGACTGACATTGCTGCCTACTTGAGTAACGATACCGGATACATCCCAACCTAGCGTAATAGGCAATGCGTAAGGGATGAAGTCTTTCAAATAGCCTTCACGAATCTTCCAATCAACAGGGTTGATAGAGGCGGTTTTTACTTGAATTAGGATGTCATCGTCATTAATTGTTGGTTTATCAATCTGCTCTAACTTCAATGTTTCAGTGCCACCATATTGGTGAATTCGTACTGCGCGCATAGGGTGTCCCTTTTATTAAATATTCTTTTGAACAGGCAATTCGCCTAGTTTTCTATCGGTTTATTGTGGGATTAAACGGCTTGACCATTCACCGACAGTTTTACATCGATGTTGCCACGAACTGCGTTTGAGTACGGACAAACTTGGTGGGCTGTTCTTACTAATGTGAAGGCTTGCTCTTGGTCTAGATCTAATTCAACAGATAACGCTACCGTCAATGCAAAACCGCCGCTTGCATTTGGACCAATACCTACAGTTGCGGTAGTCGGAGCAGAACTGATTTTAATCTTCATTTCTTTAGCAACGTGTAATAGAGCATTTGAGAAACACGCAGAATAGCCAGCGGCAAAAAGTTGCTCTGGGTTGGTTGCACTGCCAGTACCACCCATTTCTTTAGGGTAACTTAGTGCAACGGAAAGTAGGTTGTCGTCAGTAGATACTTGACCGTTACGGCCTGCTGTTGCGGTAGCTGAAGTAGTGTATAGCGTAGTCATTGTTGAGATCCTTGAATTTAAATTGATGGCAATTAGGTTGTGCGCAATCTAATTTTGAGTTCATACTAATTGATAAAATCTAAGTGCGCAAGTATATTGTGCACAATGTAATTGCGGGGCGAGATGAAGATGAGCGATCAAGATGAATACCTAAAGCTAGACAATCAGGTGTGCTTTGCACTTTATAGTGCGTCAAATGCAATGGGCAGAGCTTATCAACCCTTGCTTAAAGCGCTTGACCTTACCTACCTTCAATACATCGTCATGATGGTGCTTTGGGAACAAGAAGAAGTGAATGTGAAAACGTTAGGAGAGAAAACTCATCTAGATTCTGGAACGCTAACACCACTGCTTAAACGCCTAGAAGCAAAAGACTATGTGCGCAGAACGCGAAGTAAAGAAGATGAGCGAGTGCGTGTGATTACATTGACACCAGCAGGTGTAGACTTGAAACAGCAGGCACAACAGGTGCCTGTAGAGATGTTTTGCCTTTCAAAGATGGATGAACAAGAACTTACGCTTTTGAAGAAACAGTGCGAACAGTTGCTGGTAAACTTGCAATCATAAGCCATTGAAAGATTAATTTAAGCCCAGGTCTTATTTACAGTTTTCAGGCTTTTCTAAACATCTGTATTGGTTTTTCTGGGTTGAATTTGAAGTTGCCGGATTGCTTTGGTGCTTGATATGGCAATTACAAATTTAGTGCGACGTGTTTGATCCCTCGCGATACATAGCCGGTTTAATATCTAGAAATGCATGCAATTGAGGCAAAGGAGTTTTTGCTTGCCGGTATTTGATAGTCCACTACACTGTTAGTCGTTGGGAGTGGTTAAGCCGCACTTTTACTTTAAAAAAATGGCCACTAGAGGACTTGTTGCCATTAAATTGTCATATTTTCGAGCTTATTGCGACGAATTGGTAAAAAGCCTGCCGTTCCGATGCAGTTTGTTCTACAATCTGCGACCGTATTTTTGGTTATGCTTTACGTGGTCGTAGCCGCTTAATTTAGGAACACAACAATGTCATTTTCATCTCAGAATTTTTCTCCAGAAATTGTGAAAGCACTGTCCGAGTGCGGCTACGAAAAACTTACTCCTGTTCAGCAGAAAGCGATCCCTCTCGCTCGTAAAGGGCACGATATCTTAGCGAATGCTCAAACAGGGACAGGTAAAACTGCCGCTTTCGCTCTGCCAATTATTCAGCAGCTATTAGACAAGACCAAAGTGACTAAGCACTTTCAAACACGAGCACTGGTTCTTGCACCAACTCGTGAATTGGCTGCACAGATTGCGCAAAGCATTGAAGATTATATCAAGTACACATCATTGAGTGTTGCTGCCATTTATGGTGGCGTGAAAATGTCATCTCAGGTTCAAAAGCTAAAGAACGGCGTCGACATTTTAGTGGCAACACCAGGTCGCTTAATTGAGCATCTGGATGAGAAAAATGTTTCCCTACAGAATCTTGAATTCTTGGTTTTCGATGAAGCTGACCGTATGTTAGACATGGGCTTTATTTCATCAATTGAAACCATTATGTCTGGTGTTTCAACGAAGCCACAGACGATGCTGTTCTCGGCGACGTTCTCATCGCAAATGAACAAACTAGCGGCGGAAATGTTGAATCAACCGAAAAAAGTTTCCGTCACTCAAGAAAACGTGACGGCAGATACTGTCGCGCATGTTGTCTACCCAGTGGACCAAGAAAGAAAGAATGAAATGCTGTCTGAACTTATTGGTCGTAAGAACTGGCAACAGGTATTGGTCTTTGTGAACTACAAAGAAACGGCCAACATGCTATTGAAAGAACTCAAACTGGACGGCATTAAAGCGGTACTCTGTCACGGCGATAAAGCCCAAAGTGCCCGTCGTAGAGCGCTTGATGAGTTTAAAGAAGGCAAGGCACGAGTGATGATTGCAACCGATGTGGCTGCTCGTGGCTTAGATATTAAAGGCCTTCCACACGTAGTGAATTTCGATATGCCATTTTTGGCAGAAGATTATGTCCACCGCATTGGCCGAACAGGCCGCGCTGGTCAAAAAGGTCATGCTGTGTCTTTTGTCAGCCGTGAAGAAGAACTGACATTGCAACAAGTTGAGTCGTTGATTGGTCATACGATTCGACGTGTAGAGCAAGCAGGATACGAGCCAAAAAGCCGTGATGCTCTATTGCAGAAAATGCACAGCAAACCAGCATTCAAAAACCGTAAAACCCGCACGAACAACCCTTCTGATGCCAGTCAGGGTTCTGCTGAGAGAAGCGCACGATTACGTAATATCGTGAGAAATAAAGCTGCAGGCACTAAGAAGTAAGCGAATCAACACACACTAAACGCCGATGATGCAAATCAATCGGCGTTTTTTTTGTTTTGCTCAATGACATCTCTTTCTACTCTCGCTTTATTTCCAACCTTCGAGCTTGTCACAACTTGGCTGTTAAGTTAATTCTGCTTGATAACCGAGCTAATCATGATGTATCGATCACTAATAATTGCAATCAAAGCGAAGTCTTGGAACGGTTTAGCTCTGTGGTAGTAATTCTTTTTTGTCCCAAAGTTTGTTTCGTTATACCGAGCCAGTTTTGTGGGTCAAAAGTTTTGCGATACAAAAACTAATGCCCTTAGAGCATAAAAGGTAACTTGGATAATCAACGTCTGTACAGGATTAATGAGCGTGGGCATAAGTTTCTCGAAAACAGGCTTGTTTACGCTTCTGATACTTCTCGTTTTGTCGCCATGGGATGAAGTTTTTGTCTACCTATCAATGCATTACAATCTGCGTGCAACAGCGATAATGGGAATGAGTTAGTGCAATGTCTCGTTTTTTCTGGGAATAAATGATTTGGTTCAAAACTTTACCTCATAAAAACAATAAGTTGCACTTAGTTTTGTATTATGAGTGACAGGTGCATTTGAGATGTCGCACTATTAAGCTGTTATGCCTCATCGACGCAAGGGTATTAAATGAGCACCACATGGATCGAAGTTGCCGATACGGCGTTAAAAATTGGCCTTGGCGCGATGATTACCGCAGTTTCTGGCTACTTGATGTTAAAAAGGAATCAGAATCACGAGCTAGAAAAGGAAAGGCGCGCTAGATTTTATGATCTACAAGAACAAAAGAAAAAGATCTACGTAGATTTTTTGTCAAAATCTGAAGCTCTGGTTCAGTCATATCTTAGCAGCACCTTCTGTGGCGACACAGAGGACTACAAAGAATACCTGACCTCATTTAACCAAGTGCAAATAATGTCTGAAGATGAAATCAGGATTGCAGCTTATAATTTATTGTCGTCGGTTAATGTGTTTATCTGCAGCAATAAGAATACACCTGACTACGATGATCTAAAGGCCTACAGAACAGATGTAAATGCTAAAGTCGGATTTTTTCAAAAGGTTGTTCAGGTAGAAGTTACTAGAGAGTATGAAAGTGCATAACAAGGGCAGTCACGCAGACTTGTTTTAAGCTGCTTTCGCTGCTCGCTCAATCAACTTAAAACAAGCTGGTGCTGCCGGCGTTATTTCGCAATCAATTATCTAACCTTTTCATAGCTTTAACGTAAACATCGCTTCGTTCTCGTTTTCCTACTGCTAAGACGGTTACAATGACGACATCGTCTTCAACTTTGTAGACGAGACGGTAGCCTGATTGACGCAGCTTAATTTTATATATGTTTTCAGCTCCAGAAAGTCTTGACGCCGGAACATGTGGGTTGTCTAAGCGCTCGATTAGCTTTTTCTTAAATTGTTGTTGTAATGTTGAACCAAGCTTTTTCCACTCTTTGAGTGCGCTCTTTTTAAAGTTGAGTTTAAAGGTCATCAATATTTACCGAAATGCTCTCTTCAGATTCACGCTCTTTAGCAATAGCTAGTAGTTCAAGATCTTCGAGTCTGTCTATCATCATTTCGTACGCTTCGGCAGGTACGCAATAGAATGCTGGTTCATTTCGGTTTAGTACAGCGACAGGTTCGCCATAAGCACTAGTTGCAACTTTCATAGGGTTAGCTTTCAACTCAGTGATGCTTGCGGCAACATCAGCTAAAATTCTAGTGGTCATATAATAGGTCTCTAAGGTGGTCTTTAATTAGGTCATTTTAGCCTCTGCCAAGCGGTATAACAAGGCGATTAATTTCGTTGTCCTATCAAAGAGTCGCTAGGACAACCGGACGCAAAAAAGGCCGCGCCTATTATCTTGGCGTTACCTTTCCCATACATAAGATAATCCGCGAACTACTAAATTAGTAAAACCACTGACACACCTTTGTCCATCTCGAGTCAGCCTATTGTCGGAAAGCATCTGTTGCTCATTTCTATGCGTATAATATATCGTAGTCACACAATTCTCTTGGCATACTGTTTAAATGTTCTGGATAGTCCTATTACTCATAATCGCGATATGCGTCTTCCTGCCGGGCCTGTGGGTCAAGCATGTGATGCAAAAGTACAGTCAGCCGGCTGATCGCTACCGCAAGCAGGGAAGCGGGGGTGAACTTGCTCGCCATCTGCTGGATTGCTCCGGCTTGAGTAACGTCGTGGTAGAGGAGACCTCTGCAGGTGATCACTATGACCCGGTGGCTAAGGCTGTGCGACTGACGCCGGAAAACCACTCAGGATATTCGCTGACAGCAGTGACTGTAGCCGCCCATGAAGTGGGGCATGCCATTCAGGATTCTCGTGGAGAGGCTTTGTTCCTGGCGCGGCAGAAACTCGTAAAGACTGCCATGGTTGGCGAGCGTATTGCCGGAATAATGCTGGTGGCTGCTCCGCTTGTCCTAATGCTAACCCGTCTGCCGCAAGCGGGAGCGATAACGATAGTGATTGGTATTGTTTCAATGGCACTAAGTACTATGGTGCACCTGGTGACTCTTCCGGTTGAGTTCGATGCTAGTTATGGCAAGGCTCTGCCTATCCTCAAGGAAGGCGGCTACCTGCACGATGGTGATCTGGAGCATGCGGGAAAAATTCTCAAGGCGGCGGCGCTGACCTATGTTGCTGCCTCGCTGACCAGCTTGTTGAACTTGGGGCGATGGATCGCGGTGCTCCGTCGGTAATGGGTGCTTGATGTCTGAGGTTTAGCGATTGTCTGTGTCATTGAGCACGTGTGGTATCAACTGGGCGCCTGAGTTAGTACTTCCTTACCTCATATTATCCTCTATGCACTAGATGGGCGTTGTTGACTAAATCAGTTGAACCTTTTCTAAATCCTGCGATCTGATCCCATGTAGTAGAAGCATGGTGGTGTTATGGGTAAATCGAAGAAGAAGATAGTGAATTGGAGTGAGTATAATGAAGCCTTGTGTAAGCGAGGCTCAGTAACGTTTTGGATTGACGACTCAGCCGTTGAAGCGTGGCAATGCAAAAGACACCATGGAAAACGTGGCAGAGGCTTTCAGTTTTCTGATACTGCTATTGAAACCGCTTTGATGGTTAAAGGGATATTCTCACTCCCGTTACGTGCGCTTCAAGGTTTTATCGACTCCATTTTTGCCTTGATGAACGTCCCTTTGCGCTCCCCAAACTACAGCAGTATTAGCAAGCGCTCAAAGACCGTTCAGGTACAATACAAGAACAAATCTAAAGGCTCAGTTCGCCATATTGCTATTGATTCAACAGGTCTGAAAGTCTTTGGTGAAGGTGAATGGAAAGTTAAAAAGCATGGAGCAGAAAAACGTCGGACTTGGCGTAAACTGCATCTGGCCGTTGATGTTGATACTCATGATGTGATTAGCGCAGAAGTCAGCCTCGTCAATGTCGGTGATAGTGAAGCTCTCCCAACATTGCTGAATCCGCTTCGTAGAAAAGTGCATTCTGTATCAGCAGATGGTGCTTACGACACGAAAAAGTGCCATGAAGTATTGCAGAATAAGGGTTGCAAACCTCTCATACCTCCTCGGAAAAATGCTGGTTATTGGGAAGAGGGACACCCTCGGAATAAAGTGGTCGATGCACTTAAAAGCGATTCGTTAGCTCAGTGGAAAACTGACTCTGGCTATCACGACCGTTCAATCTCTGAGACGGCAATGTCCCGATATAAAGGACTGACTAGCGGAACATTGAGCTTGAGATGTTATAACGCTCAAGTTGGTGAGGCGTTGGCAAATGTCAAGGCGATGAATAAAGTCCTAGGGCTAGGTATGCCCATTAGAAGCTAGCTGGCAAGTTCCGTAGGATAGCTACGTCCTTTTCCTGATTTGATCAACAACGCCCACTAGATGACTAAAACATCCAACACGCAAATGTCCAAAAAACTACAAGTGAGGTACTCCTCCAACATAACTAATCTCCAATCCCAGTCAGTTACATTCCCACTTTTCCCTTTTCCAAGCACTTGTGCAAGATCTGCATAAGTCTTATTCCATTCCGCTAGTTTTTCAAAACCCCTCGCTCTCTATAATGCCCGACATCCGCTACAGCGAACAAGATTCACTAACGAGAGTGTCGAGTATGACTAAGAAATATGAAAATGCAGTGCTGGATGACCAAGCACTGATTGATGGCCTTAAATCAATCAATCCAGTATGGGGCGATATGACAGTGCGCGTTGCTGGAGAAGCATGGGGCATGCCTTTAATTGACCAGAAAACTAAAGCACTAATCACCATCGTCATTGACCAAATGGCGTTGAGTGTAACGGGGGAAGGTAATCCATTTGGAGCCCACGTTGATATGGCGCTTAAGCAAGGTGCTACCTATGCAGAGCTTGAAGAATTAATTGTGTTTGCATCGGCATACACAGGCTTCAATAAGGGTGCGACCACTATGGGTGCATTAAATAAGATTCGTCACGAACGAGGAGATTTCTAATGGCTATTCCAGGCTTAAAAAAACCAGACCACATCGGCTTCACGGTTCCAAATCTAGATGAGGCGATTACCTTTTTCCAAGAGCTCTTTGAGTTTGAATTGGCGTACCAGTTTGGCCCATTCGCTTCAGATGATAATTGGATGACAGATCACCTAAATGTTAATCCACGCGCTGAGATCACCAAAATAGCGGTGATGAATGCCAAAGGGATCAACTTAGAGATCTTTGAATACGCAGACACGGTAGAACGCAACAAAACTGTGCCTAATAACGCAGACATTGGCGGTCATCACCTCGCTTTTTATGTTGAGGATATGAATGCCGCAGTATCGTATCTAAGAGAGCAAGGTATTCAAGTCCTTGGAGAGCCGACCACTATGACGGAAGGTCCCACAGGTGGCGAGTCTTGGGTCTACTTTATGGCGCCTTGGGGGATGCAGTTAGAGCTTGTCTCTTATCCGAACGGCAAAGCCTATGCTTATCACTCAGCAGTAGCGCTGTTTGATCCACGATGAACATTATCTTTATTGTTCTGATCGTGATTGCAGGAATGGGGCTGTCTTTCGAGGCAGGCCTGTTAGGCCCTCTAGGCGAGCAAGTTGGTCATCTATGGGCAACATTGAGCATCTTTGGTGTTGGTACTGCGCTCCTTTGGATTATCCGCCACTTCACACCGCAAGGAAAGTTTAAGGCTTGGAATACGATTCCAAAATGGCAGCTTGTTGGTGGCTTGCTGGGGCCCGTGTACGTGGTGATTCTTACGTTATCGACACCCATTTTAGGTGTGGCGATGACGATGGTTTGTGTCCTGTTTGGGCAAATCACAAAGAGTTTTGCCATCGATTACTTCGGTTGGTTCTCTATGCCAAAGCAAGCAACAAACCCATTGCGTGTGCTTGGCTTGATGTTTATTTTTCTAGCGCTTTGTTTTGTCTACTTAGGGGGACAGCAATGACCTTAATTATTTTACTGGCGATTGCGTCAGGTATGGCGCTTAGCGCTCAAGCGGCGATAAATGGGCAACTTGGCGCCAAAGTGGGTGTGATTGAGAGCTCGCTACTGACATTTAGTATGGGTACTGTCATTACCGGTTTATTGATCTTTTTCTTTGAACCTAGCTATGACGCCACACTGTTGACGGTTCCCAAATGGCAACTGGCAGGGGCACTGTTTGGCATCTTTTATATGATCGTTATGGTTGCTGCGGTACCCAAGGTTGGTGTTGCCATCGCAACAGTAGCGACTATTTTGGGTCAGATGATCATGAGTCTGGTGATCGATACTCAGGGCTGGCTCGGTAATGCTCCAATTGAACTGAATTACTGGCGCATTGCCGCCATGGTGTGTATTGCATGCGCTTTGCTATGCATCTATTTAGCGAATCAACAAACACAATCTGTGTTGGATGCACCTGTAGCAAAGCCAACAATTATCAAGGAAACACTGCATGTCAGCTAAAACACTGATCGTATTTTTTAACCTAAAAGCGGCAACAGACGAAACACAGTATCTGCAATGGGCCAAAGAGTCCGATTTACCCACGGTAAACAAGCTCAGCAGCGTGTCATCGTTCGAAGTATTCAAAGGGATCAGCATGTTTGGCCAAGATAAACCCTCACCATGGGATTACTTTGAGGTAATACATATTGAATCTGAGGACGCATTTCTGAGTGATATCCAAACCGAAGAAATGCAAAAGATTGTCGACCAGTTTCAGTCTTTCGCTGAGGATGCTCACTTTATCGTTGCCGAGAATATTCTCGCTGCATAATAGATAAAGGTTAAGGCAAGCTAAGTATTAGCTTGCCTTTTTTTGTGTTTAGAACTTAATCTTTGTTTATCGCTGGTAGGAGAAATTTTGTGAATTACGATGTGTCTTTATTGGAAATAAAATTGTTTTTGATGACCACCCAGTTTGGCAATTTTTCTGAAGTGGCACGTCGGCAAGATATGACGCCATCTTCGGTGTCTCGTAAAATGGCGCATCTAGAAGAGAAAGTCGGAACCAAGTTATTGCACCGCCATACTCGCTCCATATCACTGACCGATGAAGGCATCGCGTTTCATAAGCACTGTGCCGAAATCATTAACCAATATGAACGTGTCGTTGAACATATTGAACAGCGCGCAAATACCCCTCGCGGCACAGTAAAGATAAGTGCTCCAGTTGCCTTCGGACGCCTTCATATAGCGCCATACCTCACGGAATTACTCGAACGTTATCCACTTCTCAAGGTTGAAATCCAGCAGACCGATGCCTTTGTAGATCCCGCCGCCGAGGCGATTGATCTGATGATCCGAATCGGTGTGCCCCAAGACTCCTCACTGAGAATGAAACGTTTTGCAAAGCAATGTTATGTGATGGCGGCAAGTTCCAGTTATCTAAAGTCTTATGGCGTACCAAGCACACCCGAAGAGCTCAAACAGCATAACTGCTTAGTGTTTAAGGGGACCAATGGCTTGCAGCGCTGGTTTATCGGTAAGGATAAATTAGAGCCGTATGAGGTTACAGGCTCACTTTACGGCAATAACGCGGAAACCTTAGTGACCAACGCGGTGGACGGCAGTGGTATTGTGGTCTTTCCCACTTGGTTGATTGGTAAAGAGCTAAAGAGTGGCAAACTAGTACCTGTGATGGAAAACTATCAAGTATCGACCAGTTTGGAGCAGCAAGTGATTGGTGCTCTCTATCTTGAGACCGATAATCTTGCTGCAAAGGTGAGGGTGGTGATTGATTTTTTAGCGGAGAAATTCAGTAGCACAAACGATAAAGACAAATGCTACTGGGATGATGTTTAGCCAAATGCTCTTGCCGTGAGATTGTTTAAGCAAGGGAGAAAAACAGACACTGTGCATGCCACGATTGCCACAATAGACGCATTAATGCGCAAAATACTACCAATTAGCGCTTCTATCCTGCCTATACTGAAAATACTTAATCTTTGAAATAAAATATTACAATTATAATGGTTTCGTGGGGTGTTAATATTATTCACGGTATGCCTTAGAGCGTGAAAATTGATTCTATTTTAAGTTGTAATAGTCGGATTTTCCGATGGTTAAAGTCAGCCAAATCATATGCTTACATGTATTTTGTTCTGCTTTCGTACTACACGGCTTGCCACTGCATAACTGGCTTTACTAACTGGAACTTTTGCTTTTTACAAGCCTATGTTGCCTGAGGTTCATTTGTATTATTAAATTATTTGAAGGTGTCCACAAAATGATAAATTAGGTTGGTGTAAGTAGACATTTCTGGGCAAAAGAGAGTTTCTATAGATGCAACATGTTGCTAATCTCGCGCTCAACGGAAACACCTTATAAAGAGATACTTATGAAAAAGTCACCAATTCTATTAATCGCAGGTTCACTACTATTAGCGGGTTGTACTTCAAATCAGGGAAGTACAGTGCCAGTTACTCAGTCTACATTCATCATGGTAGACCAAGGCGTTGCTATGGCTTCTATGCAAGAGGTTTTAGAGCTACGAGAAAGCATTCTTAACGCTCAAGATGGCGACGTAATCAGCATCAAAGAAGGTCGTTATAAAGACCTAGGTAGTGTTACGCTAACTGCGAATAACGTAACCATTAAAGCTGAAAAGCCAGGTTCTGTTATTTTTAATGGTTCGACTCAATTTGTGATCAAGGGTAACAACAACCTAATTGAAAGCTTGGTATTCACTGACGGTGGCGCGACACTAAATACAGAAAGCCATGGTGCAAACATTATGGGTGTATTTGGGATCTTCGGTAAAAACAATACGCTAAACAACTCTGTGATCTACAAGTTCAATGACTATGAATACGTTGCAGACGAGAAAGGCAAATACCCTAACATCCGATGGGTAACTGTTGGCGGCGAGAACAACAAGATCACCAACAATACCTTTGAAGGTAAGTACAAGCGTGGCGCTATGCTTGTGGTTGCAACTTCAGACAAGCTAGAAAAGACATTGATTGAAGGTAACATCTTCAAAGACTTAACTGCTTTGGATATCGAACTGATCGAAAACTCTGACCCTAAGATGGTGAGAACAAACCGTAACGATCGTCAAGCAATCCGAGTAGGTGATAGTCACAACTCTCTGTTTGATTCTCAAAGCATCGTAAGAAACAACTACTTTGACAACATTAGTGGTTATGTAGGCAAAAATGGCTCTGGCGAAATCGAGTTAATCTCAGTTAAAGCGAGTGGCATTACATTTGATGGAAATACCATCAAAAACAGTACTTCAATGATCTCTCTAAGACATGGCCACAATAACGTCGTAACAAACAACGTTATCTTGCCTGGCGATACACCAAACTCTGGCGGTATTCGAATCTATGATGAAAACCATATCATTGAAAACAACTACATCGAAGGAACGTTAGGCAAAGGTACATACCGAGGTGCGCTTGTTCTTAATACCGGTATCATCGATGTATCTAAAGGTGAAGTACTAAGCAAGGACTCTACAGACGGTAAAACGCTACAAAAGCAGTGGACGCCTAAAGATATCGTTGTTAAGAACAATACTTTAGTGAATAACACTCAAGGCATCTTTGCTAGTAATGCGATTCACCGCGTAAGCCTAACTGACGATGCTCGTGTAGAGACTATCTTCCCAGCTGTTGATACATTATTTGAAAACAACTTATCTATCGCTGCAAACGAAGGTACCAACGCGTTCAGACAATTTGAAGGCGAGAAATTCCAAATGGTTGGCTCTGAATATGTGAACAATATCTTCTACGGTCAGGTTGACGGGCTTGAGCCACTTCCTGCAGGGATCTCAACGGAAGCGCCAGCGATGGAAAGAGACGAGCAAGGCTTGATCAAAGCGGTAGGTACAGTGGGTGCAACTAACCTAACGGTGCTAACCGAAGATATGGTTGGTTCTTCAATCGTATTCAAATAGTAAAACTATCTAAAGTCTAAGGCGTGTCATTCACTTTTTACGAAGGTACAAAGTGAATGACACGCCTTTTTGTATGTCTAGAATTTGGCGTTCGCTACGGATTTAGAACACTACGCTAACCGTTTATCTGCAACATGAAGCTCGATGGTTGCAATGCCAATGAAATTCCTAGCTACAGGCAAACCTTCAATTTACATGTTAGGTTCCGCAGAACTGGTTTTCGGCAGATCTAGACTATTGAAGATAGTTTGATATAGAGCTGAGGTATCATTTGGCAGCATAACGATAATTTAGCGGTTCATTTCATTGATGATCAGCAAGTCGAATTAGGCTTTACTATTGCCCCTGACACTCAAAAGTTAGGCTTCTATTTTGTATTAGAGGTAGAGGTGCTGTGCTTCCCAAGAGAAGCGCACTTTGTTCAGAGTGTTTTTGCAAAGGCGCTTGGGCGAACAATATCAATATACTGCCTATGTCTCAAAATCTACAGCAGAGAATAGAGCGTGTGGTGCTTCACTCATAGCGGCCCAGTACTTGTCTCCATAAGACCAGTGCCACCATTCAAATGGGTAATTAACAAAGCCCACCGACTCCATGCATCCAAATAGAATCTCTCGATTCTTTAGAACATTCGGTGGTAGGTCATCGAAGAAGGAGTAACACTTGCCACTAGATGCGGTTGGATCCTCATCGTACTTGCAACCAAGGTCAATCTCAGCTCCATTTTTGTCTATCAATGACACGTCAACGGCTCCACCTGTTGGATGACCGGCGACATTAGGTGGTGCTATATATTCAGACGTAAGCTTATGAACCTGAGCAGATGAAAGGTTCTTATGTTCTTGCAGGCAGAACAGTTTAATTAGTCTTCGATTATAAATAAAAGACTGGAATGACTTAGGTCTATGGGTCTCTTTTACCAATAGATAGAGCCCTTCGGGAAGAAGAAGTGACGCTTGCTTTAATCTATCCACTACGCTTTTTCGCGCTATAAATTCGTTCGCATATCCCAGTTCTACATCATGGTCTAAAACCAACTTAGCCCCCTGCAGTGCTATTGAGATCATTGGCTCATTGTTTTCAATGACAGCCATTTTCTGAACGCTAGGGTGCAGTAAGTTGATGTTATCCAATGTAAATATCCTACTGATAGAAGTGAAAAAAGCGATGAATGATAGGTTTTGGGAAATGTTCATGCAACAAAAAGTTTGTGGTCATCACAACGTGCTTAGAGGCTTAGGGGAAATCTCGTGCTATGGCTGCAACATGATAGTCGAGTAAAAGAGTGGTCGAGCCCTTTAAGTCCCATGAAACGTTTCATGAGTATCACTTCTTTCATAATTTGCGATGCAAATAAAGTTTATCTGTTACATAAAAAGGTGATGCAGGTCTTGTTGTGAACTTATAAATAAGGCTTTACCTCTGTCTTTTTATGGCTAAACACCTAGTAAGCCTAGGGTGAGGCTCTTTTTATTTTTTCGGCTTTATTAATCGGAAATGAGCTGTGAAGGCCTTCAATATTTTCGCGTGTTTCATTCCATATAATTTTCCCGTCCTAAAACACATTCAAAAATTGGGAAATAATAATAATGAAACAATTTAATCTTTTACCTGTATCTTTAGCTGTTGCAGCCACTTTGGTCGCAGCACCTTCTTTTGCGGACACTGAACTGGAAGAACTAAAACAACGTTTGGCGGAGCTAGAATCCAAACAACAAACTTCTAGCTATGCAGATGATCAACAACCACTCGTACTTTCTTCCAAAAGCGATGTTCCTGATGGCGTAGTCTTTACAGGTTATGCTCGTTACGGCATGCAATATGCTGCAGATGATGCGGGGCGAGTTACCACTGATGGCGCACTCACAGGTAACTCGACAGGTCGTCTAGGTAACGAAGGCAATGGTGGAGAGTTCCAGTTTGGTAAATTCTTTGAAAGTGATGGTGGGGCGATCTGGGATGTACAGGTCATGCTTGAACACTGGCAAGGTGATGCTGATGGCGATGCGGTAGGCCTTAAAAAGTTCTATGCCGGTGTTACTAATCTGTTTGAGTCTCAACAGGATCTCTATATCTGGGCTGGACGTGACTTCCACCAACGACCTGCAACAGACCTAAACGATTACTTTTGGATGATGCACGATGGTCAAGGTGGTGGTTTCTATAACCTTGACCTAGGCGGCGTGAGCTTTGATATGTCTGTGGTTGGCCAAGTTGATGGTGCTTCAGTTGAAGACAACGGCCGCTATGCGGTGACCTCTAAGTTGCACGGTATCTCTTTGGGTGAAGCTGATTTTAGTTTCTACGCTAACTATGGTTTTACATCGAAGGATGATTTGACCAATATTTCTGAAAAAACAGGAAGTAGCGTAGATGCTGCTAGCAGTGCTTACCAACTTGTTGGCCAGCTGGGAATGTATGACCAAAACTTTATTGTGCGTTACTCGAACAACGCCCTTGATAGTGTTTTTGATCTAGCCGAAGACCAAACAGCGCTGTTGTTTAGCTTTGATGGTAGTTACTCATTTAACGACCAGTGGGGTGTTGAATACCTAGCAGCCTACCAATCACTGGAAGGCAAAGATGTCGAAGACCGCGTAAATACTAACTTCATTGTACGCCCGACCTATGCCTGGAATGATGTCCACTCTACATGGTTAGAGATGGGTTACAGTGTCGTAGAGTTTGACGATATTGATGCCACGAACTCATCTTGGAAGACGACTCTGTCGCAGAATATCTCATTTGGCGATATGGGCACGGCGCGACCAATGCTTCGCTTCTACGCGACTGTGGGTAACTCTGATAACGAGTACACAATTAACCACAGCGATCCAACCTACGTTAGAGATGAAGACACTTTAACTGTTGGCGCAATGTTTGAAGCTTGGTGGTAAATAGCCACTGTTTAACAATAGGGCTAAGATATTATTTCTTAGCCCTATTGACTGTAATTATTAATATTAAAACTGAATAATTGATTGAGATTATTAATTAATGAGGTGGTTGTTTGTCGTTACAATTATTAACTTTTTTAATTAGCAAATATGTAGTATTTAAATATCTATAATAAAAGATTTAATTGCGCGAGTAGTGAATTTCTCACTTCAATATTAATCACAGAGGATTAAAGCGCCCTTAGCAATGGATGCATTTTTACTTTAATAGAGGTAACCATTCTATGGCGACAATTCGAGACGTTTCAGAGCGTGCAGGTGTATCTGCTGCGACAGTATCAAGAGTCATCAATGGCACTAGCCATGTATGTCATGACAAAAAACTAAGAATTGAAAAAGCGATCAGAGAACTCAATTATAAACGAGGCTTTACCCGCTTATCACCACGCCTTAACCGCAATGGGGGCATCGGCATTGTGGTTCCTGAACTAGGTGGACCAATTTACGCCAGCATATTCCAATCAATCGAGGAATGCTTTTGTCAGTTTGGGTATCACATCATTGCCACTTCAGGCTCAAATGATTCGAGTAAGCAAAAAGAATCCATTGAATACCTTTTGAGCCGTAGAGTAGATGCAATCATTCTGTGCAATCTAGACCTCGATGACGACTACCTAATGGAAATTGAGAAACGAGGTGTCCCATTAGTGATCTTGAATCATTATGTCCCAGAACTTTCAGAGAGCTGTATTAGTATTGATCATCATTCGGGTGGACGGATTGCAACGCAGTATTTGCTCAATAATGGGCATACTCAAATAGCCTGTATTTCTGGGCCACAAAACAAAGCAGGTGCTAGAGCAAGACTACAAGGTTATAAAGACGCGCTAACATCGGCAAATATAGAATACAACAATGACCTAGTGTGTGAAGGGGACTATCTAGAAGCTTCCGGTGCCAAGGCGATGGAGCGGATACTCAAACGAAAACAACCGTTTACCGCTGTATTTGCCTCGAATGACAGGATGGCTTTTGGCGCGATGCAAACCCTGCGCAAACATGGTTTGTCAGTACCTGAGGACGTTTCATTACTAGGATTTGATAATTGGAGTTTTAACCAATATATCACCCCTGGCATTACTACAATCAATATTCCTCTTAAAGAAATGGCATCAGAAACCGTGCAGCTTATCTTGCAAAAACTCTCCAAGAAGCCCTGTAGTGTTGATTTTATTCTGCAGCCAACATTGGTTATAAGAGACTCCGTTCAATCATTGGTGGTGCATTCATAACGTCTGTCGTAGACAAATAACAAAGCCTCCAAAATGGAGGCCTAAGCTAACGATCTACTTTAATTTATGCAGGCTGATAAAGCATGAAAGCCACTACAAGCGCAAGGCTTCCTCCTAGACAGCGGTTCACGATCATCATCTGTTTAGGTGATTGCAGTAGCTTTTTAAGCATAGTGCCGCAATATGCCCATACCAACATACAAGGTACACCGGTTATGACCATGCCGCTAATGATGGTCACGACTTGAATTAGGTAGTCCGCATTTGGGGTGATGAACTGTGAGAATACGGTTAATGAAGCAATCCAACCCTTAGGGTTCAATACTTGAACTAATACGCCAGAAATAAAGCCTGAGCGTTTGTCCGTGGTGCTTTCTTCTATTTGAAGGTTGGCAATAGACCATGCCATGAACAACAAGTAAGCCGCACCTGCGTATTTCAAAATCGTGTACAGCTCTGGGTAAAGGCTAAACAGGCCCACTAAGCCAACGCTAGACCCTGCCAGTACGATGATAATGCCAAACGCGTTGCCCGAGATAAATGGCAAAGTCGCGGCAAACCCATAACGACTTGATATCCCAAGTAATGCGATATTTCCTGCCCCAGGTGTAATTGCGATAGAGGTTGAAAACAGCAAGAACGCCAGCATTAACTGAGAGCTCATTCCTCTCACTCCTAATTGATAAAGTTTTGATGCGCAGAGTCTACCGATTTGACTGGGAATTAAATTGCTAAATGCGCTAGTATAAAGACAGTTTTGAGCAATATATTTCTAAAAGTGGCATGAAAAAGAAAGAATCAACCAATGAAGTGCTCGATGACACAGATGTTGCCATCTTGGGTCATATTCAACAAGACGGGCGCATGAGTAATAGCAAGCTTGCCGAAAAAGTTAACCTCAGTGAAACGCCTTGTTGGCGTCGTTGGAAGCGCATGGAAGATACCGGCTATATCGATGGTTATGCGGCTAAGTTGAATCGTAAAAAACTGGGTTTTCATGTGGCTGGTTTTACTCTTGTCACCTTAGGGAACCACGAAGTAGAAAACACCGAGCCGTTTGAAGAGTTTGTAGCCGTCACCGACTGGATCCCAATGTGCCACTGTATTGCGGGTGGAGCAGACTACATGGTTCAAGTGCTTGCCAAAGATTTGGAAGAGTACTTTGAGCGTATTAGTTCAATCAGGCGGGTAAAAGGCGTCAGCGCAATTCAGTCCAACATCTCAGTGAAAGAGTTGAAGAATAGCTATGCGCTGCCTCTTGGTGATTGAACGGCCGTTGTATATCAATACGAATTGCGCTTATCGTGTAAAAAGAGTGGATTGATAAACGTTAAGAAGTACTCACAATCCACTCTATATACTGGGGGTTATACACAGGGTGACCGCATGAGTGCCTAGTTTTTCACCACTCGAGTAAAACCAGCACTTAATACTGCCTCTAGCATCGATGTATTCATCATGCAGCGCTTTTGCTTACCAACAATGCTTAGCTTGGTTGGCTCTTCTCGGAGCATGTTCAAGCTCATATGACGTAGGCATGATAGGTTCTCTGCACCGTGATCTTTGTATATCAGGCATGCATCTTCATTCATGGTGACATCAAGTACCCAGTGCATTGACTCTATGCCCCAATGTTCTCTGACAGCCATAGCAGCTTGCTCTGCACTAAGCTCTTTGGAGCTGATGTAATAACGGTACTCTAGGTCGACAGATTTATCTTTCTCAAGGCGAAAGTTTTCAACCATCACAATGCTCTTCAAGCCTTTCCAGCGAGAGAAATTACCTTCAAGTTTTGCACTGTCAAAAACATAGCATTGACGAGACTCTATACGGCCATGTCCTTGCTCAAGAGAGATGTTATCAGCCACATTGGCTCGCTGAGAAGAGAATGCCTTTTCTATTGCTTGTCGGAGTTTTCCTTGGTTGCTCTTTACGGCAAGCAGGTAGTCTCCACCTTGATCTACAATGGCTTTAGCAATCTTGGTTTGACAGGCCATAGCATCAATTGTTACTAGGGCCCCCTTGATATCGAGCATCTTTATCAGTTCAGGGATCGCTGTAATTTCATTGCTTTTTTGTTCGGTTTTTAGCTGTCCCAGTACGAGCTTGTTGGACGACGCATAAGCACTAATCATATGAATGGTGCTCTTCCTGTCTTCACGATTATATGAGCCGCGAAGTGTTTTGCCATCAATCGCAATCACTTGACCTTCGGTGAGAGTATGAATTGATGACATCCAGTTAATGAAGCACTCATGGAACTGTTCGGGTTCAATGGTAGAGATGATACGAGCTATTGTGTCATCAGCAGGAATACCATTCAAAAACAAGTCATTATGCTTAAACCAATCATGATGACCGAGAATGTATTCACGAATATCGAACCAACCTTTCGCGCCTGCAATCACCGCACATAGCGAGCCAAAAAGGACTTCAAACAGGCAATATGTGACCTTTGCACCTTGGCGTTGGTCGATAATCGTTTGAAAATGTTCTTTGAAGTGGTCAATGTGCATGATGCTCTCCCTAAAAAGGGAGTATATGATCACAGCTAAATGTGATCGTCAAATCGATTGTGATTTTGATTAAAAAACGTTCACGATCTCACCCTGCGACTGCTCCCAATCAGAAGACTGTGCACTGACATTGGGAGCAAATACATCAATCCGCCCAATCTCACCAACCCAAGCCTTGAAATCCTCGGCATGCGTAACGGCCAATTGCTTGGCATGCAGGTGGGAATATTCTTCAAGCTCACCCAAAAGAGTATCGATCTTTGTTTGGTCACGCCCGCAGAAATAGACATGCGCCCCTTCTTCTAAAAAGGTCTTAACTATCGCCGCCCCAATACCAGAAGAGCCGCCAGTAACAACAAACTTGAAAAACACCGGGTGTTTCTACTCCTGAGTATATCGATAGAACGTATATGATTTTAAACCGCGGGGTTGGTTATGGCCTATGTGGATTAATGGATATTGTAGGTATGGTGACGTTACACAACGTATTCTCTTATTGGGGGAAGAAAAATAATGACCTTCAAATGAGCCTCAATGCAGAATACCTTAAGACTCACTTTGTTGATACAAACTTGCTCGGGCAAAAATCGGGTGAAGGTTATTATACTTATCCAGCACCTGCTTATAGTGCATCAAATTTTTTAGCGATACCTGATATATCACAAGTTAAAGAAATAGCTAAGCTTGCTATTTTTCAAGAATAAATACCAGAAAATGAGGCGATAAATTTCGATTTAATCATGACGTTAATATTTTTTTGGTGGGAGTTAGTTGAATGATTTTTATTTGTTATTAATGTGTTAATGTACTAATGTACTAATGTATTAATGTATATTTTTCAATATGATATCTACAATTTAAAATTAAATGAGAATAGGAGCCTAATATGACAGAAGAAGCACATAGCACCAAAGGTGGTACCCTTTTTTTTGATGCGAAAAAATGTATTCACTCGCGTAACTGCGTATTGAATCGGCCTGATGTTTTTGTCCCAAATGTAGAAGGTGAATGGATCCATCCTGAACGTGCCAGTAGCGATGAATTACATGCTATTGCTGATAACTGCCCTTCAGGTGCAATACGTTTTGTTGAAAACGATAAAGCACCCAAAGGCCCGCTGATTAATACCCTGCATATACGAGAAAATGGCCCTTACGCATTAAAGGCTACTATTCAAATGAATGGTGAACCTGAAAACTCGACTAACCTGACGCTTTGTCGTTGTGGCGCCTCTAAGAATAAACCTTATTGTGATGGCTCTCATAGTGCAATGCCCTTTATTTCAACAGGCGAGGTAAAAACACTCGATTCAGAACCACTAGCAAGTCGTAATGGCGTGGTTATTGTAAAACCCGCTAAAGATGGGCCTTTATTTCTTTATGGCAACCTTGAGGTCTGTTCAGGTACTGGGCGAACGGTAAACAGAGCCGAAGAAGTTCATTTATGCCGTTGTGGGCACTCTAAGAACAAACCTTATTGTGACGGTACCCATGCAAAAATTGGTTTTAGCTCTGAGGATTAATAAATATGAGTAATAGTAAACAAACAGGTAATACGTGGGAAACTGAAATAGGTGATGACGGTGCGTTTAATAGAGAGCTCACCGAGTTTCGTCATACTATTACGCCAGATGGGCCTTTTACAGCAGAGAAAGGCCGATATCATTTATACGTCTCTTATGCGTGTCCATGGGCACATCGAACACTCATGGTGCGTAGCTTAAAAGGCTTACAAGATATTATTAGTGTTGATGTGGTTGCACCTTTTTTACCTGATACTGGCTGGTCTTTTAAAACGGATGAAGCGGGTGCAACCGGCGACCGAGTTAATCAATTTGATCACCTACAGGAAGTTTATTTTAAAGCGAATAAAGACTTTAAAGGCGTGATTACCGTGCCGGTTTTATGGGATAAAAAATTAAAAACGATCGTCAATAATGAATCCGCCGAGATAATCCGCCTATTAAATACGGGGTTTCAGGAGTTTGCTGAAAATCCTCAGCTTGATCTCTACCCGCAACATTTACGAACGGAAATAGACGAGCTAAATACGTGGATTTATCGCGACATTAATAATGGTGTTTATCGCTGTGGTTTTGCAAGAACACAAGCCGCTTACAAGAAAGCGTTTAATATTTTATTTCCGGCACTTGATAAAGTGGAAAGTATATTAAATAAAACAAAATACCTTACAGGCGATCAACTTACCGAAGCGGATGTTCGGTTATTTACTACCCTAGTAAGGTTTGATGCTGTGTATTATACCCACTTCAAATGTAATGCTAAACGTATTGTTGACTATCCATCAATATGGCGTTTTGTCCGTGATATCTACAACGAAAAAGGTGTTTCAGAAACCGTCAATATGGATCATATTAAGAAGCATTATTTTCAATCTCATACGCATATTAATCCGTTTGGTATTATACCCGAAGGGCCTGAGATCGACTTTAGTCTTTAACTTTTCAGGGGCTTATCAAAGAAGAAAAGCCCCGTTATTTATCTAGATTCAACCTAGTTAACATTGAGCTAACTAAACTGAATTTATACATTCACGAGGTTTGTCATTTCATGTCTCATGACACCATTAAAAAAGCAAATTGGTTAGAATTATTTTTTGACTTAATTTTTGTTTTCGCTATATCTACCGCAACTCATCTGCTTGCCCATGTCCACAATGGCCACCTAGCAATAGAAGATTACCTTACCTTTGTATTAGTGATCATACCTATTTTATGGGTTTGGACTGGGCATACATTATTTTCAACCCGCTTTGATACTGGGGATAAGTGGCAACGCTTTTTAACCTTTGTCGTTATGTTCTTTGCAGTTTTTTGGACTGCATTCATCAATAGTGATTTTGATAGTTATTACCATGGCTACCTGGCATTTTATGTTTTAGCTCGTACAACACTCATCATAATGTATTGCAACGCGGCAAGGGTAAATGCAGAGGCCATTCCTGTTGCAAAAAACCTAGGTATTGGTTTTGCCATTGGCTTAGCTATTTGCATTTCTTCTGTGTTTTTTGAGCCACCTTATCGTTATATTGTTTTATATTTGGGGATTGGCGTTGAAATTATCACGCCTCTGCTACGACGAAGCGTATTAAAAGCAGTCCCCGTTGCGTCGCATCATTTACCTGAGCGATATGGGATATTCGCCATTGTTTTATTAGGTGAGTCGGTGATTATGTTAGCTGCAAATTTAGGGAAGTCAGATTTGACAATACCGGTTGTTGGTACCGTTATTTCTGGATTCGTACTCATCATCACATTATGGTGGTTATACTTTGACTTGGTCGATAACTATTCGGTAGGTAAGCATTTAGGCACTGGGCAAAATATTGTTTATGGGCACTTGTTTATTTATAGCGGATTATCATCCATTGCCGTATTTATCGCTTTTAGCATTAAACCTGAGTTGCATCTTAAGGATCATATTATCTTAGGTGTATTTGGCTTTTTGGTCTTTATCATCGGTCTTTTAATTACTTTTAAGTGGCATAGATTAGTGCAAAAAAAATACCTAATAGAATATTTTTTGTTGACGATATTTTCTGCAATATCATTATTTTTATCACATGGGCTTGTAGATTAATTATTGACAAAAATTTCTGTCTTCGTTGCAGTTCTAACACTAGGGAAAGTCCGTTATTAAAGAAATTAATAGCATGTCTGCATTCAGTTTTAAAAACGGATTAACATTATTTTTTCATCTTATTGTGTTTAATAAATATTTTAATAAATTCACTCTTTGTTATTTTTAATACACAGAATTATTTACCTAAAAACACCTCACTTGGTAATGCTTGTATCTGCTCTATAAACCAAGCGAGCGCCTTGCCTTTATTATCCTTTTGCCATGCGACACATAAATCTATCTCTCTTACCTCTGGTTTTGCTACCGTTAATGCGACCAACTCACCGCTATTTAATTCTTCTTGTATCCGATGCACAGGTAAATAACCAACACCCAAGCCTAATAATTGTAAATCAATTTTTTGAATAATATTGCCCACGGTAATGCGAGGTTGTCCATCAAGTAGACCGGCTGAACGAGTAGCAAGCTGTCTAGAACTATCTGCGACAACAATAGAGGGGTATTGTTTAATTGTTCTTGCGCTCAGTGGTGGTGGTAATTGACAAAGCGGGTGGTCTTTTGCAACGGCAAAAACAAACTCTAATTCGCCGATAGAATGAGCTTTAAAATTGTTATTACGCAGGTCGCCTGCGACACCAATAATAAGATCACTTCGTCCCGCAGTTAGAGCATCCCAAGTCCCCCCAAATATCTCTTCAGTTATTTTAATGTCAATCCATGGGTTAGTGGCTTGAAATTGTTCAATCAACGCATAGATTGGTTTAAAACAGAGAATGCTATCGATAGCGATACGTATCTCTAACTCCCACCCGCTTGCAGATTGCTTTGCCATATAAGTGAGTTCATTAGTGGCCTCTAAAATCAACCTGCCTTGTTCCACGATCAAATGACCAACGGGCGTCAAGTCCGCTTTGCGCTTGCTCCGGTCAAATAAAGTCAGATCTAAATCTTCTTCAAGTTTATTGACGGTATAAGAAATAGCAGAAGGAACGCGAAATAGTTCATCGGCTGCAGCAGCAAAGCTTTTCTTACGCTCAATCGCATCTAGTACGCGTAATGCATCTAATGTAATGGGTGAAATCATTAGTTCAATCCTTTTGAATTGGTTGTTCAGTTTTAATCGTTATTAATAACCAGAAGCTTTAAATATAATAGCTTCAACATTCAAAAACAACGAACCAACTAACAACTTAGGAGAATAAAATGTCTACATCTTTACTTAATAAAATAACTCAATCTACAGCGAACTGGTCAGCATTGGTATTAAGAATTCCAGTGGGGGGTATTTTTATGGCGCATGGCGCACAAAAGTTATTCGGGATGTTTGGGGGGTACGGTCTTGAAGGAACGGGTCAGTGGATGGACTCAATTGGTTTAGGGCCTGGTTATTTAATGGCCTTAATGGCTGGTAGTGCAGAATTTTTTGGCGGGTTATTAATCATTGTTGGTTTATTAACACGACCTACAGCCTTGGTCTTAGCTTTCACAATGATAGTAGCGATAGTGACAGTGCATTTAGAAAACGGCTTATTCATGAGTAACAATGGTTATGAATTTGGTTTGTCATTAGCGGTGATTAGTTTTGCCTTAATGTTCCAAGGTGGCGGTCGTCTAGCGATAGATAACCTGATCGCAAAACGCACACAATCATAATCAATACGACTAATCAAAAATATAAGAATTATAAGAGAGAAATAAAATGATCAAACATTATGAATTTAAAAGTTTAGGTAAAGCAAGTCACGGTTGGTTGGAGTCAAGCCATCACTTTAGTTTTGCAGACTATTATAATCCGGCGCGTATGGGGTTTGGTGTACTTAGAGTTGTTAACGATGATTGGGTTAAACCGGGCACGGGCTTTCCAACTCATCCGCACCAAAATATGGAAATTGTTAGTTTTGTACGCTCTGGCTCTATTACCCATAAAGACAGTGCAGGAAACAAAGGCATAACGCCCGCTGGTGAAGTGCAAGTGATGAGTGCTGGAACTGGTATTAGCCATTCAGAATATAACTTAAGTAAAAATCCACTGACGTTTTATCAGATTTGGATTGAGCCTAACAAGATGAATGTTAAACCTCGATGGGAAAGTAAAGTGTTTAGCAGTGAAAGTGATGGAAATTCATTACCATTGTTAGTCTCTGGTTACCCGGAAGATAAAGGTCATGCTTTGTTTATCAATCAATTGGCACGAGTGTATGGCGGTAAAATTAAAAAAGGTATGCGCTTTACTCAATCGATTGACCAGCAGATGTATGTTTTAGCGTCTGCAGGTAGCTTTAAGGTGATTGATAATCAAACTGAAGTCGTGATGCAAAAAGGAGATGGCGCAGAAGTGACAAAGCAAAAAGAAATCATCATTGAAGCGCTTGAAGATAGCGAAGTGATTTTACTGGATGTACCTGCTAGATAAGGTCTATTCCACTGATATATGACTAAACAGAAAGAGGCGAAAGCCTCTTTTTTATTGCTAATTTTTAATTGTCGAAATTGAGTCCATCGATAGATGCCCCCTTTATATTTATGATACATCAATAGGCCAAAAGAGAGGCATTGGCCAAGTTGGGCTTATCCCATCACATCTACATTGAAGAACTAATTAATAATCTTTTTTATCAATTAGTTGACAGTTACTTTTTTGCCTCCCATATCTACCCCCTTGCACAGGGTGAGATCGTGAACGTTTTTTAATCAAAATCACAATCGATTTGACGATCACATTTAGCTGTGATCATATACTCCCTTTTTAGGGAGAGCATCATGCACATTGACCACTTCAAAGAACATTTTCAAACGATTATCGACCAACGCCAAGGTGCAAAGGTCACATATTGCCTGTTTGAAGTCCTTTTTGGCTCGCTATGTGCGGTGATTGCAGGCGCGAAAGGTTGGTTCGATATTCGTGAATACATTCTCGGTCATCATGATTGGTTTAAGCATAATGACTTGTTTTTGAATGGTATTCCTGCTGATGACACAATAGCTCGTATCATCTCTACCATTGAACCCGAACAGTTCCATGAGTGCTTCATTAACTGGATGTCATCAATTCATACTCTCACCGAAGGTCAAGTGATTGCGATTGATGGCAAAACACTTCGCGGCTCATATAATCGTGAAGACAGGAAGAGCACCATTCATATGATTAGTGCTTATGCGTCGTCCAACAAGCTCGTACTGGGACAGCTAAAAACCGAACAAAAAAGCAATGAAATTACAGCGATCCCTGAACTGATAAAGATGCTCGATATCAAGGGGGCCCTAGTAACAATTGATGCTATGGCCTGTCAAACCAAGATTGCTAAAGCCATTGTAGATCAAGGTGGAGACTACCTGCTTGCCGTAAAGAGCAACCAAGGAAAACTCCGACAAGCAATAGAAAAGGCATTCTCTTCTCAGCGAGCCAATGTGGCTGATAACATCTCTCTTGAGCAAGGACATGGCCGTATAGAGTCTCGTCAATGCTATGTTTTTGACAGTGCAAAACTTGAAGGTAATTTCTCTCGCTGGAAAGGCTTGAAGAGCATTGTGATGGTTGAAAACTTTCGCCTTGAGAAAGATAAATCTGTCGACCTAGAGTACCGTTATTACATCAGCTCCAAAGAGCTTAGTGCAGAGCAAGCTGCTATGGCTGTCAGAGAACATTGGGGCATAGAGTCAATGCACTGGGTACTTGATGTCACCATGAATGAAGATGCATGCCTGATATACAAAGATCACGGTGCAGAGAACCTATCATGCCTACGTCATATGAGCTTGAACATGCTCCGAGAAGAGCCAACCAAGCTAAGCATTGTTGGTAAGCAAAAGCGCTGCATGATGAATACATCGATGCTAGAGGCAGTATTAAGTGCTGGTTTTACTCGAGTGGTGAAAAACTAGGCACTCATGCGGTCACCCTGGGAGCAGTCGGTTAATACTGACTTACTGGCATCAGTGCGTAATATCGAAAGCGTAATTCCGGTAATGACAGGGAGCAATCCTGCAGTGACATTTATAGGCTCCACCAGTGCTTCGGTGAGTGAGAGTAATGGCAATGCCTACGGAGCAATCAAAGCTGCGGTTACCCATTACGTTCAATCTTTATCAAAGGCACATGCGGGGACTATTCGCTTTAATATCATAGCGCCTGCCTCAACGTTATTTGCTGGTGGCGGTTGGGATAAGTTTCGAATAGCAGCCCCAGAGCGATTTGCTGAGAAAGTAAATAAACTGCCAATGAAGCGTTTGGCGACACCGCAAGAAATCGCAGGTAGCGTCGTCTTTGTGTCATCAATGCGTGCAAGCTATATATCGGGCGAAGTGATTCATGTGGACGGTGGGGAAGGGAGTTCAATTACTCTTTAGTTTCACTGTGTGTACTTAGTTACTCGAAGTTCCGGACTCCAATTAATAAGAAGGTGCTATGTCAGATTTACCAGATGAAAACCAAAAGCGATACGTTGCAATTCTAAGTAAAAAGATGGATCTAGGAAGATCACTGAACGTCTTAGGGCACTTAAGTGTTGGCCTATCTAATCTGCTTGAAGATAGCGAAGGTCAGTATGTTGATTATCAAGATATGGATGGCAATGTGCACCCTAACTTATCGCATTACCCTTTCATTGTTTTAAAAGCAGATAACTCCAACAAGCTTCGAAAAGTCAGAGACGAAGCCATCAGTCGCAATATCAAATTTACCGATTTTACTAGTTCAATGATTGAAGGCGGCTCAGTTGAGCAGCAACAGAGAACAAGGGAAACCAAAGAGGCTGATCTCGAGTATCTAGGTGTGTGCTTGTTTGGTGATACAGATGTTCTGCGTGAGATTACGAAGAAGTTTAGTTTGTACAAATAAGTTTATATATAACAGATAGTTATTGTCTTCTCGATGCTAGGGGTAACTCAAAGTTGAAGTGGTGTGCAACTTTCAAGGCATGGGAATCGTCACCATGCCTTTTTAATATTCGTAGATCCGTCTTTATTAAGGATTCTGCTCCGCATTAATACTCGCGTAAGTATGCAGCAGCTCTGTCAGTGTTTTTACCCAACCGAAGGCATCTTGAGGTGGGTTAACTAAGATTTTTTCTACCTGTTCGCAGTGGGTTTCTAGGGTGATGGCTTCTTCTAGGTTGAAGGAGATAGCGTAGAAGTGCCACAGAACCAAGCGCGTCATTCGCACGCTGTTTTGCTTGGCATTTTCTGAATCATCAAAGGCTTGCTGAACTTCACTAAGAGCAATTGCAGTCATGCGTAGGGTTGCATCAAGGCGCGCTGACATCATGCGCTCTTCGCTATCCACTTCTTCATGATCAAAAGTGAAAAGCTCGCTCATCACGTCTTCTGGCACCATTTTACTGATCATTCGTGCGCCAAACTCTTCAAGTTCGTGGCGGGGCATGGTGACAAGGCAATCGAAGGTGTAATCACGAAGCATAAAAATCGCTCTAGTTAGCTGTTGAATAGAACCCGCATTCTAAGCCTTGTGGGCGATTTTACCAGTGTTAGATGCTATTGCTCAGCCCTATTTCTTAGGCTTTCTGGGCTCACGCCCAATACCTTTTTACACATCTTAGATAAACCAAAGCCATCTTTATAACCGACTTGCTCGGCGATAACCGCAAGGGGCCAGTGGGTATTGAGTAGCAAGAACTGTGCGCGTTTGATTCTGAGTTCGATGACCTTTTGCTTAGGACTCTGCTGATAGGTGTTTTTACAAAGGCGGTGCAAGGTGGGCTCTGAAATGTGCAGCTTCTTTGCCATGACTTGTGTGGTCCATGGGAAATGCAGCTGCTGATCAACCTCTAGGAACAGACGCTCTAGTTGCCCTTCCATATCTGGCGCATCGAATTGAATGATGGATTTTTGAATGTAGCGATGGATGTCTTGATTGAGGATCTTTCGAGTTTCAAATGGCACATCCAGTGTCAGCAAGTGCAGCATGTGCTTTAAGTTATCGTTGTAGTGACCCTTCCCCAAAGAGAGCGGCAGCGAGTTCATTCCTGCCCAGTTAGAGGTGGGTTCGAGAATAAACCATACAAAGTCCCAGTGGTTGTCCGTTTTGTAGTACACAAAATCAACATCGTGTTTGAGCAGCACCATGCTAGAGGCGGTCAGGTTTATAGTTTGTCCTTCACTTTCCACCGTAGCCTTGCCTGAGAGGGTAAATAGCAAGGTGTGATGATCCGGATTTTTCCTGGAGCAAAGGTATTCATCAGCCACATGAGTCACCCCCGCCATTCGTATCTGCTGGCTGGCAAAAAGCGGCGCGTTGTCTTGTGAAATGAATAACTCTGTCGAGTTTTTACCCAATTTGAATTTATTTGACACCATCGACGTTATTGCTCGCTTGATAGTTTATGACATGCTCAAGAGAGATTGTGCCATAGAATGAGTTGATGAATACATTAAAGTGTCAAACAAGCCGTGTATACGGACATAACAGAAAATAATAAAAAATAGGGCACAATAAATGTCGAACTCTTTAGATAGAACAGCAAAGCTTAGCCTGCGTGAAAAGCTAGGTTATGCCATAGGTGACTCTGGCTTCAACTTCTACTGGATCATCATCGGATCTTACTTATCTTACTTCTACACAGATATCTTTGGTTTATCTGCCGCTGCCGCAGGTACCATGTTTTTGGTTACTCGAATCGTCGATTCAATCTCCGACCCATTGATGGGAGCTATCGCTGACCGCACTCAATCTCGCTGGGGTAAATTTAGACCTTACCTAATGCTTGGTGCTCTGCCGATGGCAGGCGCGGCAGTACTGACAATGAGTACTCCCGATTTAGGTGAAGGCGGAAAGCTTCTTTGGGCATATGGCACTTACACACTAATGATGCTGTGCTACACCATTCTTAGCACGCCATATTCTTCTCTTGCAGGGGTTATTACCGCCGATACCGAAGAGAGAAACTCTCTGTTTGGTCTGCGTTTTTTCTTTGCGTACTCAACCGGCATCTTAGTAGGTGCGTTCACTCCTGAGCTTGCCGACTACTTCGGCAATGGCGATGACGCGAGAGGCTGGCAGTTAACCATGGCATTGTATGCGAGCGTGGCGACTGTGTGTTTCTTTATCACTTTCTACACCACCAAAGAGCGTGTAGTACCGCCTGTTGGGCAGAAGACCAACCCAATTTCTGACATCAAAGACCTAATGAACAACAAGCCTTGGGTGATCTTATTTGCTCTTGCGATGATCATCATGATGACCATTGTTTTCCGTGGCAGCAGCGCAACGTATTACTTCAAATACTTTGTTGAACGCCCAGACCTTATGGGTTCGTACATTGGCTTGCAGATGGCGGCTTATGCGGTGGGTTGTCTGGCGACGCCTTACCTAACACGCAAGGTTGCAGATAAAGCCAAGCTTCTGATGATCCTGATGGGGATTGTCGGTTCTCTAAGCCTAGCGTTTGCATTCGTACCAAAACCTGCGGCAACAGGCGTTGTAACTATCCCTTCAAGTGAGGCTATTACATTAACAGCGACTGAAGTACTGGGTGAATCAACACGTGAAGGCGAACACATTCAGTGGATAGAGCACCAAAAATCATTCTGGATATTCAGCGATAAAGTCGTGGTTGCCCAAGGTACAGAAGAGCTCAAGCTTGATGATGCTCGCGGTACGGTCATTAGTATTCAAAAAACCTTGGCTAACGGTGAGGTGATGAACAGCTCAGACCTACCGATAGAGATTATCACCATGTTTGTGCTGAACATCTTAATCAGCTTGGCACTAGGGCCTAAGTCTCCAATTACTTGGTCAATGTACGCTGATGCAGCTGACTTCAATGAATGGAAAACAGGCCGCCGCGCAACGGCAATGACCTTCTCTGCAGCGACCTTCTCTCAAAAATTGGGTGGCGCTATCGGTTCGGCAACGGTGCTTTGGGTGCTCGCCGCCGTTGGTTACTCCGCGAATGAAATTCAAGATGGCGCTTCACTATCAAGCATTGTCTATCTGCAAACCATCGTACCTGCGTTCTTTGCCTTTATTGCAATTTGGGCATTGCGTTACTACGACCTAACAGCAAACAAGATTGAGACCATTCAAATAGAACTAAAAGAACGAGTAGCGATTTAAAAACGCAGCGGGTTAAAAATTATTAAGAAAGGCTAAGCAAAATGTTGATTACCACCAAACAAAATGGCGAGCGAGTAGAGCTTTTAAGCCCAACAGAGATGCCAAGGGCTTCAGGGTTTCTTTGGAATAAAAAGATGATGATTCAGGTAAATTGTCGTGGTTATGCCACCGCACAATTTATGCAGCCAGAGCCTGCAAAATACATGCATGCTCCAAACCTTGAAGCAAAGAGCTTCATGCAACCTGAGCAGCCGTATTTTGCACATCACCCTGGGCGCTTCTTTTACATCAAGGATGAAGAATCTGGAGAAATCTTCTCGGCACCTTATGAGCCAGTGAGAGCAAAGCTAGACAAGTACTGCTTCTCATTGGGACAGTCTGATATCCAATGGCAGATTGAACATCTAGGTATAGAAATAGAGCTGTGTCTTAGCTTACCTGAGGATGATGTGGTCGAACTGTGGCAATTAAAGGTGAAGAACGTGTCTGGGCGTGCGCGAAAGCTTAGCGTGTACCCATACTTCCCCATCGGTTACATGAGCTGGATGAATCAGTCGGCGAAATACCGTCAAGATCTGGGTGGTGTAGTGGCTAGCTGTGTAACGCCGTATCAAAAGGTGGCCGACTACTTTAAGAATAAAGACCTGAAAGATAAGACATTCTTCCTTCATGACCGAGCGCCGACGTCTTACGAAACCATTCGTGAGGTGTTTGAAGGTGAGGGGGGCTTACACAATCCTACCGGAGTTCAGCAAAGCACTTTGGACAACGGCGATGCCTTGTATGAAACGCCTACCGCAGCTCTTCAATATCAGATGGAATTGGATGCAAATCAACAAGAGGATTATCGATTCTTGTTAGGCCCAGCCTTTGATGACGCAGAGATTGAGCTCAAGCGTGATCGTTACTTTGCTGATGCAGAGTTTGCTAACACCAAACAGAAATACGCCGCTTATGTGGCGCAAGGCAAGGGCAATATAGAGATCAATACGCCAGATACTCAGCTTAATGAGTTTGTGAATAGCTGGCTACCGAGACAGATGTTCTATCATGGCGATGTAAACCGTCTAAGTACCGACCCGCAGACACGTAACTACATCCAAGATGCGATGGGTATGGTGTATATCAAGCCCGACGTGACTCGCGCTGCGTTCCTGCATGCTCTTGCTCAGCAAGAGGAGTCAGGGGCTATTCCCGATGGGATTTTGCTCACCGAAGAAGCGGAGCTTAAATACATCAATCAGATCCCGCATACCGACCACTGTATTTGGTTCCCGGTGTGTTTGCGTGCCTATCTTGATGAAACCAACGATTACGCCATCTTTGACCAATCAGTTCAGCAGTTCAAAGGTACTGAAACTAAAACCGCCTTTGAGCGTATTAACGATGCCATGCGCTGGCTGTTCAACGAGCGTGATCATCGAGGCCTAAGCTATATCGCGCAAGGTGATTGGTGCGACCCAATGAATATGGTGGGCTACAAAGGCAAGGGTGTATCGGGCTGGTTATCTATGGCCGCCGCCTATGCGCTGAACATTTGGTCTGATATCTGCCAGCAACTCGGTGAAGATGAACTTTCAGCTGAGTTCAAACGCAACGCTGACGCGCTCAATGAAGCGGTGAATAAGCACATCTGGGACGGTGATTGGTACGCGCGTGGTATCACCGATGATGATGTGGTGTTTGGTACCAGTAAAGATGAAGAAGGGCGCATCTTCCTTAATCCGCAAAGCTGGGCAATCTTGGCCGATACGGCAGACGCGGACAAGCGTGAAAAGATGATTAAGCAAGTAGAGCAGCAACTCGAAACGCCTTATGGGGTGATGATGCTTGCGCCAAGCTTTACCGGAATGCGAGATGATGTTGGCCGTGTAACGCAAAAGCATCCAGGCTCGGCTGAAAATGGCAGTGTTTATAATCACGCTGCGATTTTCTATATCTTTAGCCTTTACCAAGCGGGTGAAACAGACCGTGCATTTAAGCTAATGTCGCAGATGTTAGCCGGTCCAGATGAGGCGGATTATGTTCAGCGTGGCCAGCTTCCAGTGTTTATCCCTAACTACTATCGCGGCGCCTATTATCAGCACCCAAGAACGGCCGGCCGTTCGAGTCAGTTGTTTAATACTGGCACAGTATCTTGGGTCTACCGCTGTATTGTTGAGGGTTTATTTGGTCTGAAAGGCTGTGCTGGTGGCTTATCTATTGAACCTCAACTACCTGCAGATTGGGATAAAGCCAGTGCCGTTCGCAGTTTCCGTGGGGCAACGTTTGAGGTGACCATTCAGCGAGCCGATGTGACACAAACTCAAGTGAGTGTTGATGGAGTGAAGCTATCGTCCACTATGATCGAAGAGTTCGAACCAGGAAAAACCTATAAGGTTGAGGTCTTGATTGCTTAGCTTTGGTAAAGCTTGATTCGCTTTTAAATAACGAAGATAAGTAATAAAAGGTCGCCCTTGGCTTCATTGGCAAGGGCGCTTTTCTTTCATATTTCAGAGTGGGTTTATTCACGGGATTAAGTGGCTGCAGCATCTCTAACGGTTCTTAAATTTTTTCATTTCTTTGATGAAGAAATCCATTGCAGGGTTTAGCGCTCTTTGTTTCTGCCAGATAAGGTTTGTCGCCCATTGAGATATACTGTCAGTACTTTCTTGATAAAGCACGACATCGCCGTTTTGTATTGCGTGTTCACAGGTAAATCTGGGTAAGTAAGCCCAGCCAACACCCGCCTTAATTAAGTTCAAAATTTGAATACCACTGTTTGATAGCATGTATCTATGGCTCGATACATCGGCATTACGCATACCTATATCATCTAAAAACGACAGGCTCAGCTGTAGCTTATCGTTTAAGGCATCTATGTCGACTTCTGCGGGTAGTGACCAGTTGTTGGGTACCACTCTTACCACATCGAAGGAGTAGGCTTTTTCCATCGCTAACTCATCGTGGAGATAAACTGTATTGAAAATCAGCCCAATATCGACGGTGCCTGAAAGCACTGCACTCTTAATCTGCGTGGTGTCATTGCTTTGCACCTTCAAAGAAATATGTGGGTAGGTTTGCAAAAGTTGTGCGAAGAGCTGGTCAATTTGGCTATCTAACAAGCCACTATCAACTGCAATGGTCAGTTTATCGGGTATGCCTTGCAGAATGCTCTCAACATTGGCATCAAACAGCGCCGACTCTTTAAGCATCGCAATGGCAGATTTATAAAGCTGTTTACCTTCGGGAGTGACCTCTAGTGAGCGAGGGTGCCGGATAAAGAGATCTAATCCAGTATCTATCTCTAGTGTATTGATCTGCTCACGAATAGTAGAAACGTGTTTCCCAACCTGTCTAGCGGCCTGCGCCATTCCCTTGTTGTCCACGGTAGCGACAAAAGCTCGAAGCTGATCTAATGAAACGGACATACAGTTCCTTTATTGAATTGCCAATGTGTTTAGAGGGGGTTTACCTAGTCTCAGCGACTTTGGAATACGATAATAATAGTAATAATAGACTCATTCCTAAACGGAAACCTTCAAATTTAAGTGAGACTATTATGAAATCTTTCAAACTAAACAAAATCGCAACAGTAGCACTGGCAGCAGCTTCATTGGCAGGTGCAGTAGGCACAGCAAGCGCATGTTCACGCTTTACACTGGATACACCACATGGTGTTTCAACGGTTCGTTCTTTAGATTGGGGCGATCAATTAGGCAACGTGGCTCAAGTTAACCCTGTGGATGTTCAAAACACATCAGAAACGCCAAGCTACAAGAATGCAATGAGCTGGACAACTAAGTACCATGCGATTTCTCAGATGGAGTGGGATGTGTTCCATGGTGTTGCTTCAGATGCAATTAACTCAGAAGGCCTAGCGGCATCGTTACTGTACATGGCGGATTCAAAAGAATTCATTAAAGATTACAAAGATACTGGCGCACCGGCTGTGAGCTTCCTTGATGTGATTCGTTACATCACTGAGACCTACTCTACAACGGAAGAAGCTGTTCAAGCATTTAACAACAATGAGTGGCAAATCGCTTGGGCTGACGGTCTTCACGGTGCTTTGCATGGTCTACATATCTCTATACAAGATAAAACGGGCGATATTGCACTTATGCAGCTGAACGAAGGCGGTAAGATGGTAGTGCACCGTGGTGATACATCAAGTGACCTGCGTGTCATGGCGAATGCTCCTCTTCAACAGGATCACAGAGACTATGTAGCTAAAGTAGACCTTGCTGACCTGAAAGCGAAAGATATTCCAAGCTCAATTAGCTCTGCTGACCGTAATCTTCGTGGTTTGTTTAATACACAACACGTTACGTTTAAAGAAGATGCATCATGGGCACAAACGCGAGGTAAATTGTTGAGCACATACAACGCTGGCAACTTGGTACCACAAGATTTGGTTGACCCAGTAAATGGTGAGACATACGCGACTTGGACTCAGTTTACTTACAACCATGACAACGGTGATTTCTTGTTCAGTAACTACGACACTCGTACTCAGATTGGTTACAACTTTAGCGAAACGCTGCATTTCACCAAGACCATGTGTGCAGATACCGTTGAGCAAGCAAATGGTGGTCTAAACAAAGCGGTATTTACTGAGTGTGCGACTCACTAATATACTGACTTTGAAATCAATATTGTGAGTTAGAAAGCTCCTGTATTACTAACGCCACCCAATCTAGGGTGGCGTTAACATTTGGGCCTAAGCTATTTTAAACAGAAATCAGTGTCTAGGGCTGGTGGCAAAATAGAGGTTTACATACACAATTGAGTGAGGCTCTAATTTCTTACAAATCTTTATTTTTGAGATTCTTGATGTGTGTATAATTCGTTGTCTTATTGATAGCTATCACTATCACTCAATTAGACAGGGATTCTGGTGCAAAAATGCAGTTAAAAGAAATAGATAAAAAGCGATACCGTTCACGATTAAACGTGGTGATTGTTGCCTGCATCGTCAGCCTAGCGGTGCTGAGTTTATCTATATCTCAGACATTGATTTACCTCTTCCCCTCAGAGGCGGGTTCTCACTTTCATTGGAACTTACTGGGAGTGGTAGTCAGCGCAATTGCAGTAGGTATGACGCTACGCAAACTCAAGAGTCATCCCAAAATGTTTGAGGTGGCTTATATTTGGGATTTGAAGCATCAGCTGAATTTGATCTACAGAAAGAATCGCAAACTCCTTGCCGCAGCAGAGCAAGGCAATAAAGAGGCCATGTTAGCCCTGCAATTTAGCTATCAAGGTTCTCGCCAGTTATGGCAGATGGATGACAACACCATTACCATGAGCAGTCTGAATACCGCGCAAAATCAACTGGATAAATGGGTTGAAGAGTACGATGTGCAATTGGATATTTCAGACTATCACTCAGGTTTACTTAAAGAGTTTTAGCCGTAATACAGGCGCTAATTGTGCTCTGGACTTTTAATGTAAAAAAGCCCGCTTACTGCGCAATGAGTAAGCGGGCTATCTGTTATCTAACGCTTTTCTTAGTTCTTACTTTTTATAGTGATCGGCGATGGCTTCAAATGCCGCCAGTCTTGGTAGGTTAGTCGCTCTTGCCGCGTTGGAGGCTGACTCCGCGGAAGAGAAGGTGGCAATGACTAGGTTTTTCTCTTGGTTAATGTACAGGTGCTGTCCATACACTCCGCGGAATGTCGCAATGCCTTTCTCGCTATCATGAACCCACAGGTAGTTTTTGTAACCCTCTAACCATTGGTCATAAACGCCTGAATCGCGGTCTTTATACACGCTGCGATCCATGTGTGACTTTTCATCGTCAGTGAGAGCGAAGGTATCTTTAATCCACGCTTCTGAGAACACTTGCTGTCCGTTGTATTGGCCATTGTTAGCCATGGCGATCCCGACTCTTGCAAAATCTCTCAATGTTGTCGTAAAGCCACCCGTTGCAATGGGGGTAAATGTCATGTCCGCCATGAAACCAGCATCGTGCTCTACACCTAGCTTAGACCAGATATTTTCAGCAACGAACTTTTGAAGAGGTTGCCCGGATACTCGAGCGATCAGCCAACCAACAACATCTACATTAGGTGAGTGATATTCGTATTTATAGTTTACCGCAAGATCTGAGTTTTGCGTAAATTCAGGAGCAAATTCTAATACGCCGCGAGGTGTGTCGTCTTTGGTTGGATCGATCGCCATGAGATCATAAGCAGGAACTAAGCCTAGTCTGCGGAAGTACTCAAAGTGCATCGTTCCTGGAGTGATATTGGCATAGTCTTCGCTGTAATCTAGGGCCGATGTCATGTTAAGGACTGTTCGAACGGTTTGCTTACCAAAGTGACTACCTTTTAGTTCCTCTATGTAACTCTCAACTGTCTCATTAGGGTCGATCTTACCTTGCTCAACTAAAAGGCCGATTGCTTGACCAGTCATAGACTTGGTGCTTGATGCCCACATATGATGATCTTTAGGGCCAAACGTACCATAGTACTCTTCATGAACAACCTCACCATCTTTGATAATGATATAGCCATCAGTGCGGTCGTTGATCATCGCTTCTTCAACTGTGTAGCTTGCGTCAGCATGTTCGAACTTCAGTTTTGCGATGCTAGGGTCTAGTTTGTTTGGTAGAGCAGAAATATTGCCATCTCTAGGCACCATTACCGTTGGGTGAATGCCGATATTCTGAAATGCCCAGTGATTGTAATCAGGTTGTGTCCAGTTACTCAATGTCACCTGATCTTCTGCTGCAACAGGTACTGAATACATTGCTTGAGCCTTGTCGTTAGCACTTACTGACAAAGCCGATAAAGATACAGTAATCGCAAGTAATTTTAGTTTCATGTCATAGACCTTTATTTGTTGTTTTGAGTATTAGAGAAAAAATTTGACGCCGATTTCTAGATTGAGCTCACTGTTACCTTTGACTTCTTGGCCACTTGAGTTAGGTCTGCTGGATTAATGGACTCATCTTCTGCCTGCTGCACCCAAGTCGGTATCAATGAAGCAGCAGTGAGAGCTGTAATCTTTAGTAGTTTGTGCATCATTTCTTTGGACTCTAACTGTATGGGTATACGATTTGATAAATGTGATTCCTACATGCGGTCTCACTTCACGAGCGGATAATATGGCTTATAATTGATACAATCGAATCCATAATGGATGGATTGTGCATACATAAATTTTGGTGAGATAAACGATGATTACGTTAGAGCAGCTTGCATGTTTTAAAGCGGTGTATGAACTGAGCAGTTACAGCAAAGCGGCTAGAGAAACCAATAAAACCCGAGCCACAGTGCGAGAGCGGGTAAAAGCATTAGAGGATGTACTGGGTTTTGAGTTGTTTGAAGTCGTTGGGAAAACCCTTTTCGCAACGGAGCAAGCGAAGCATTTGTACTCCAGAGCGGATAACCTCACTAGGCAAGCAAAAGAGTTTTATAGCGTGGCTCTATCCACCTTTTCAACAGAGATCACCTCAATCGTTTTGCATCATGACGATCTGATACCCTTGTGCTTGTTATCCGATATCGATGACGCTATTGAGCATGAGTTTCCACATATATCGATCAATTGGTTGCAGAGGGATAGAGAGTCAAGCTTTAAGGATATTGAAAGTGGCAGTGCGCTGTTTTCAATTATGCCCACCGTTGGAAAGGTTTATCCTAGCACTAAGGTAGGGAGCGTAAATTTAGGGACGTATCAGTATGCAACGTATACGTCAGTAAAATCCAGCATTCCCAAGCACCCTATTGACCTTATTCAGCTCGCGACTGAAGATTTTCTTGTGACAGAAAATGCGGTGCTGAACGAGATGCGCTACGCAAACATTAGTAACCATAAGCATCTGATTTCAAACAACGATATGTTGATGCATAAGATTCAAAAGAAGGGGTGGACCTTATTGAGCATCGCTAATGCCGAAGACTATGTGGATACAGGGAAACTTCGAACCATTAAAGTGAAAGAGACACTAGGTAACTTAAGGCAAGAGATGGTCTTATTCTATGGATTGCATTCAGAAATGGATGCAGCAAGAAGCCGCATCATAGATATCGCCAAGCAGTGTGCGGCTAACTTTGCTAAAGGGCCTTATGCCTAGAGAGGACTAAACATGTCAGAGCAGGAAAATGGGCTCGATGAGCACGGGTATATCGAAAACAGTTGCTCATTGGATAAGATTCAGCCTGGGTTTCATGCAGTAGTGAATGCGGTGATTGATGAATTGTGTCTACGCTTCCCAGGCAGAATCGATGGAATTTATCTCTATGGCAGCGTTCCAAGAGGCACGGCTAGAACAGGGGAATCCGACCTTGATGTGTCTATTGTGTTTAAAGATGAAGTGACCAGCAACGATAATGAAGCCCTGAGTTCAATTTCTTTATCATTATCCAGATTACATCGTGAAATCAGTAAATTAGATTTAGACCCTGGCTCTCTTCAGGACATATTGCAGCCCCAAGAAAAATACCATTGGCAGTTTTGGCTTAGGCATTGCTGTTGCTGTGTTTGGGGTAACGATCTCTCACGTCAATTTCCTCAGCTAAAGCCAAGTCTGCATATTGCACGCGCTCTGAATGGCGATGTCGATGATTTTGTTGGGCAAATGGCAGATAAGTTTGAACGCATGTCAGCGGGGGAAATGAGTCGGGTTGTGGGCAAGAAACTTTTGCGCTCAGCTTATTATCTCATTGCGGAGCAAGATGGCAGCTGGCATACGGATCTCGCCCTTTGCACAAAGGTTGCCAGAAAATATTACCCACAGCATAAAGATGAGCTACATCTAGCCTATCAGTTAGCAACGGGTCATTTATCGTCAAAAGAGCAAGCCTTATCACTTGCTCACAAGTTTAAAGAGACACTGAATGCAGGCCTAATCAGCTAACTTAATGGTTTTAATTATTGAATGAATGTTTAGATCGCAATGACTTTTCAATATTCGCTATTGAAATACCGCAACGATCTGGATATTTTGTGTCACCTTACAAAGGGCAGAACACTACCGCACCCTTTGTGATATTACCCTCACGCTCTGCAACATATAAAAAGGCATTCAGTGTTTAAGAACAGCACCTACATTAAAAAGAACATCAAGATGGCTTGGCCGATTGCGATCAATGCCTTGTTAATGCAGGGCATGCTGATGATTGATACTTTGCTTATTTCGCCATTGGGAGAGGGCTCTCTGGCGGCAATGGGGATTGCGAGTACCATCGTTGCATTGATGCTAGGGGTTCAAAATGCATTAGCGAATGGCTCGCAGAACGTGTTATCTCGCGCCTTTGGCTCAGGTAAAGAGAGCTTGTTATCAAAATCTTTCCTCTCTGGCATGATTATCAATCTGTCGGTTGCTGTATTGTTCTTCGCTTTGGTGACGGTATTCAAATGGCCACTGATCAAGCTGATCAGTCACGATACTCATTTGTATTCGGACATCGATGCGTACCTGTCTACGATCAAATATGCCTTGCTACTGACCGGCATCTCTCAGGTATCCATTGCCCTGTTCAATGCTATGGGCAAGACCAAGCTGCCACTGCTCAGCTATTTGCTTACCATGCCAGTCAATGCATTGGTTTCTTATTATCTGATCTACGGGTTCGGTGATTTTACGGGTATTGGGATCTCGGGCGCAGCCTTAGGTTCTGTGATTGCGCTTGGGCTGAGAATGCTTTTCTTGTTGGTGTGTTTGCGATACCAAAAGACCTCGAAACTCTCGTTTAAGCAGGCTAGCGACGGCGTTGCGCGTAACGTTAGGCTGCACTTTAAAGAAACCTTCCCGATTGCGGCCAACATGATGGTGTTGGCGATGGGCCTTGCTGCCTATAACCTCTTGTATACGCAGTTGCCCACTGAAGCGTATGCGGCCATCGTTATGATAACGCCTTGGCTTTCGGCGCTGTCGCAGTTTGTTTTGGCGTGGGCGGTATCTTCTGCTATTACGATTTCTCAGGCTATCGGTTCAAACAATCTAGAGACTTTGGACTCGGATGTGAGCCTGAGCATTAAGGTCACTATTGCGGTATCTGGGATTATTTCCTTTGCCTCTTTTATCCTGAGTTTGGTGATAGACAAAATCTACCCAGGCCATTCACCAATCACCTATCAAGCGTTAGCGGTGATCGCTCCTTTGTACATCTTGATGCCTTTGATACAAGGCTATACCACAGTGCATGGTCAGGTACTTCGTGCGTTGGGTAAGACGACAGCAGTCTTTAATATCAACTTTATTACTCGTTGGCTTATTGCCTTACCGCTGTGTGCCTTTGTTGTGCTCGTTCTAAATGCATCAATCTTCTGGGTTTATGCGGTGGTTGTGTTTGAGCAGGCCTTGAAAATAGTGCCAATGCGTTACCAAGCGCGTAAGTTCTTGCGAGAGTTTGATAGCAAAAAAGCAAAAGAGCTCATGTACGACTGATCGCGTGAGTAAGCGTTAACTTTCTCTGCTCGCTACTGCTTCGACAGCACCTTTTCCAACTCTTCAATGCTCTCGTCAAAGTAGGGGTTGAAGGTGAGCCTTGCGTGGACTTTTCCTGGTTCTAAATAGCCATAGGAAGAGTACCAAACTGGCTCACCAGACTGGCATTTCAGTGTATCTTCAATGGGTTGCCCATTATCGCAGATGCGAACCTTGCCCTCGATGCCATATTCTTTATTATCCGGTGAGAACAACCCGCCCATATGTGAGCCCTCACTAACCCGAAAAGAAGGGAGGTTCATGCTATAGGCTGATACGCGTTGGTCTTTGGGTGGATTATCCCCAAGCCAAACAAGGTGCGAATTGGGGTTGGTAAAGGTCGTTGTAAACTGCTGCACAGCAAAGCTTTTATCGATGACAGTGTCCCCTTCGCTGAGAAGCATGAAAACTGGCTTATCATAATTTCCCGCCTTTGAGAGCTGTTGTTGAACTTGCTGCGTTGTCTCGTAGTAACTGGCCGCCGCTTTCATTGGTAAAGAGCCGTAGCGTAAGTAGTTATCCTCTGGGTCTTGGTCAGCCCAATCCATAAAGTATTGTGCCCATTGGGTCATAGGAGCAAGGTTAGACTGAGCTTTAAATGCAGGAGAGAAGAGGATCAGACCGTTAAGCGAGTCATCGTTCAGTGCGTAACTGGTCACAAGGTTTGCGCCAGTTGAATATCCCCCAAGCCAAACACTGTTTACTTCCATCTTTAGCAGTTTGATCTGCTGCTCTACGCTTTGCTGCCACAACTTCGCAGAAACCAGTTTTAAGTCGCCAACCTTAGTGCCGTGACCGGGCAGTAGCATGGTTCTAACCAGATAACCTTGAGCAGAAAGTCGCTGCGCAATATCGATAAAGGAGTAGGGAGAGTCACCCAAGCCGTGAACCAGTAAGATGGCCTCGCCATTCATTTTGGAGGGACGGTATTCCTTAGGGGAATTCAGCGCTATCTCGCGTTCTTTATCTTCCGTTAAGTAATACCGTTCAGCGCGCATCCAGGCCTGTGTCTCAGAGACATACTCCTCGAAGGTATTCTGATCAAACGAGCTTAGGCTTTCACCGCTTTGATAATAGAGAGGCTCATTATGATTAGAGCCACACGCCGCCAAGGTGGTAGCCACAATAGCAATGGTTAAGTGTTGAGTCTTTTTTAGCATGGATAAAATCTATTTCCTTATGGATTTTCCATTTATACGCACAAGTTTACCTGAGCAGAACAAGAATAGCAGTGTAAAGGTGCGCTTAACCTCAGTGTCGATTGACTGTGACTAAATCCACTTCTAAAAGTCATTGCATCGATCATCGACCGTCAAAAATTTAGACTGTATTTGTTTTTAAGGACCCAGGGTCCTAGGCCCTAGGATCCTAGTTACCTAGAACCTAGAACCTAGAACCCAGAACCTAGAACCTAGAACCCAGAACCTAGAACCCAGAACCCAGAACCTAGAACCCAGAACCCAGAACCCAGGGCCGGGTTCTAATCCCTAAAACCCCGTCCCCACTGTAAAATAGAGTGCTTGCTCTTCATCACTAAAGCCTAAGTCGACGCCCATGTGTAAGCCGTAGCGACGAGCAATTTGGTATCTGAAACCGGCGCCATAGGCGTCAACGGTTGTTGATGATGTTTTCGAGGTGAAGCAGTTGCTTGGGCACCCGCCAAGGTCGAATCCGGTGGTTTCGTTGCGAGTATGGCCAACACCGTAAAAGCCTAAGATCGTCCAGCGATTGTCGATACGATACATCAACTGCGTTTGCGCTGTGGCCACTTTATCCCCTTGATAGCGAAACAATGAGATGCCTCGCAGGTCGATGTACGGGTTCGAAGTAGGAGTGAGCATGGTTTCGTCACTACTAATGGAGTCGTAACTTCCGGCAAAGGCAATGATCCATTTCTCGCCAATAGGAACAAAGGCTTGCCCTTCGATAGAGAGAGTATCGTAATCGTGATCAGCACCTATCTCTTTTCTATGCCACATATAATCTGCGTTGAGAGAGTAGCCCTTGGTAGGGAAAAACATGTTGTCACGGCTATCGTATTCCAACACTAAGCCTAAGCCTGAATTGATGGTTTCATCTAAGTCCATGAATTGCAGTGTTTTATCAACCACGCCATTAGAAGACTCTAGGGTCGATTTACTCCATGTTTGCTTCGCACCTAACAGCCAATTGGTGTTCGGGAGGCGAAACTGTATTTGCTGTAACAACACGGCAAAATCGGTTTCGGTATCGAACTTAAAGGCTTTGTCTGGAGGGAGTAGACCGCCAAAATCATTGTAGATATCGATGTTTGCATGACCAATAGCGCCGCCACCCATATAACGAATACTGTCTTCTTTCCAAGTGCGTCGGTGACCTGCGGCTATCACCCATGTGCCATTTTCGGTTCCTGCAGCAGCAACGGCCGTCATTGCGGGTGGGATTAGCTGCGCACCACCATCGAGGGATTCTTTGGCCAATCTCTGACGTGTCTCTTTTTCTTCATCGGTTTCGTGCAGAAACAAACCCGCAACGCCACCGCCATAACCCACAGCAGGCTCGGTTATGATGATGGGAACGGGAAGAAAGCCATAAGCGTTATCAGCGAGATAATCACCCATATCAAATCGCCCATCGACGGGATCGGTAAACGAAGCGAATGCAGCCGAAGGCAATACGCTTAGAGACAAGAGTGCAGCAAAAGAGGTGTGTCGAAAATTGGTCACTGTAGAGCTCGGTTCAGGTTGAAAAACGAGCTGATTTTACGGATCTAGGCGAAAGTGCAAACTACCGTTTGATGGACGGCTTCCTACATAAGAAACATCTAGGCTAGATTTAAATCGGTTGAATTATGTCCAAGAGGTTTCGTATCATTGCAGAATTAATGGGAGTTTTGTTCGTTAATTTTTTGGCCTGAATTTCTTTGAATTCACTATGCAAGAGAATTTACATGTTTTTAGTTGTAAGTCACTCTGAGTCCGCTTACGATGCTCTCGTCGAATGGTGAGTTCGATTTATTTCAGATGAGAGTTTCATGCCTTTATTTACTATCAGACAATTCGTTCTACTGCTACTTGTAGCAGCGCTTGCTCCTATGCAAGCACTCGCGTCTGATGCAAAGGCGCCAGGGTTTACTGCCGAACAGCTCGTGGCTTATAGCCAGCTATTGGAAGTAGAATCCGCTCCTACCTCTGAAATACCTGCAAGCACCTCATACGTGCAGCACAATACCCTGGCTATTGTGCAAAACCAGCGCAGTGTTTTTGCTCCTAAGCAAGAATTAGACAGCAATAATTCAACGCGCAACACCTCAAATCCAAACGTATTTTGTTTCAATGATGACGCCTATGCATTTACTGCTAAATGGCATGCATCTCGCGCTGCGTTTCATCATGATAAGAGTGCACACAGGCTTGGTGGCTGGAAAGACAGTAATGCCCTGTATGTCGCTCTAAACGGCCAATACTCTTCATAGTTCCAATCGCTTAATTTTTCGTGTGCTAGCTAGATTTTATCTACTGGTTACAGCGAATCTCCAATGACACTCAGCTCAAACCTACCACTATTTAAATAGTGCGATATCGCCTGTCTGTCATAGCCCAAATTAATTGAATTTACTCTGTCCTTAGGGATGGAGGGATAGCTTATATATGAAGAACAAAGCCATAACTCATAAAAGCAGAAAGCGCATCAATCACTATTCTGCTTGGAAATACGTCGTACTTGTTGCCACTGTGATCATCCTTACGCTCAGTGCCATTCCTACATGGTTTGGTGAGAAGCCAGCAATACAGATACAAGTGCCTGAAAAGGCGATATTTACTACCTCAGTTCAGACCTTAAAACGTTCACTAGAAGATCAGGGTATCCCTGTTTTGTCTGCTACGGAGCAAGACAACCAGATCTCGCTACTGTTTGATAATGAGTCTGACCAAACACACGCTCGTACCATTCTAAACAAACAGTATTCTGAAGAATCCATTGCCTACTCGTATCAGTCAGTAGCACCGCAATGGCTGTCTAATATGGGTATGAACCCGATTAAACTAGGGCTCGACCTGCGTGGTGGTGTGCAATTTTTGTTGCACGTTGATGTTGATAAAGCGATGCAAGAACAACAATCCACCATAGTAGAGGACATCAAGGCGCATCTGCGTCAGAACTCCATTAGAAATGTACAAGTCCGAGTAAGTAGCGCTGATGCTATCAATGTGAATGTACGTGCTTCTAAGGCTCAGCAACAACTGATGGAGTATGTACGCACTCACTTCCCTGATTGGCAAATCAGTGCAAGTTCGAGTGGCTTCAGTTTGGCTCAAAATGAACAAAGCCGAACCGAACTCCAGTCCACTATCGTGCAACAAAACTTGCAGATCATGCGAGGCCGAATCGAAGAGCTAGGTATTACTGAGGCTATGGTGCAAAGGCAAGGTACGGACAATATCCGCATCGAGCTGCCCGGCGTTCAAGACCCCGCTCAAGCTAAGAATGTGATTGGCGCTACTGCCAGCCTTGCATTTTATGAGGTCAAAAGTGGCTCTTCAGCCTACAGCCGTCAAAACTTAGTACTCAAAGATAATGATGGTCGCTCGGTTGTCCTTGAGAAGAGACCTGTGCTTGCAGGCGAGCATATTACCAATGCGCGCTCTGGCATGGATGAGATTGGGCTTTCAGAAGTGAACATCACCCTTGACCACGCTGGTGGCAAGAAGATGAGTGACTTTTCCGCTACGCACATTGGTAAGCCTATGGCGACGGTCTACCGAGAATACCAAACCAATGAGCAAGGCGTGACTGAACGTAGTGAGCGAGTGATCAGCGTCGCTACTATTCAATCTCAGCTAGGCAGTCAGTTTAGAATCACCGGATCTGGCTCAATGCAAGAAGCACAAGAGTTGGCAATGTTGTTGCGAGCGGGCTCTTTGACTGCGCCGGTTACCATAGTGGAAGAGCGCACTATCGGTGCTTCGCTTGGTGCTGAAAACATCCAAAATGGTTTTGCTGCTTTGGCATTTGGTATGGGTATGACGCTGCTGTTTATGGCCGTTTGGTATCGTAGACTTGGCTGGGTGGCCAACGTTGCACTGTGTAGCAACATGCTGTGCTTGTTAGGCCTTATTGCACTGTTGCCGGGCGCGGTTCTAACGCTGCCAGGTATTGCGGGCTTAGTTTTGACCGTGGGCATGGCAGTCGATACCAACGTTATTATCTTTGAGCGAATCAAAGACAAGATGCGAGAAGGCCGCAGCTTTGCTCAATCTATCGATGCCGGGTTTGATAGTGCGCTTTCTACCATCTTAGATGCCAATGTCACCACCATGATCACCGCAGTGATCCTCTATTCCATCGGTAATGGTCCTATTCAAGGGTTCGCATTGACCTTAGGTCTTGGTCTTCTGACCAGTATCTTCACTGGCGTTTTTGCCTCAAGAGCGATGATCAATTTAATCTGGGGCCAAGATGCCCGCCGTGAAGTGAGGGTGTAATCATGGTTAAGTTTTTTAAACACAATATTCGTAAAGTTCGTTACTTCACTACTGTTGTCTCAGTACTACTCACAGTGGTTGCTATCGCGGCTATTGGCCTTAAGGGGCTAAACCTTGGCTTAGATTTTACCGGCGGTATGGTCACTGAAGTACAGCTCGACAAATCACTGTCGAGCAACCAAATAATGAAACAGCTCCAGCCTGAAATGGGAGAGTCTGTGAGTGTCACCTCTGCCGGAGAAGAGGGGCGTTGGGTAATTCGCTACTCGGTTCCTGAAGATGGTTCAGATGCTGTGGATGTAGGCTCAGTGCTATCGTCTTACTCTGATCAGGTGGATGTAGTGAGCAATAGCATCGTTGGTTCTCAGGTAGGACAAGACCTATTTGAGCAAGGTGGGTTGGCATTGATGATCTCAATCTTGTCGATACTGGGTTACCTTTGCTTCCGATTTGAATGGCGACTGGCGAGTGGTTCGTTGTTTGCGCTATTTCATGATGTGATACTGGTACTAGGCTTCTTCGCGCTGGCTCAGATGGAGTTTAACCTCACGGTATTTGCCGCTATTCTGGCGATTCTTGGGTACTCATTGAATGACTCAATCATCATTGCCGATAGGATTCGTGAACTGCTGGTGGCCAAGCAAGATAAGAGTGCCAAGTGGGTCAACGACCAAGCGGTTATTGCGACCTTCTCACGCACTATGGTGACCTCGGGTACTACCTTGATTACGGTTGGGGCATTGTGGGTGATGGGCGGTTCTGCGCTGGCAGGTTTCTCCACCGCAATGTTCATTGGTGTCCTTTCAGGTACTTGGTCTTCAATTTCTATTGGTACTGTATTGCCTGAATGGTTGAACCTAGAAGCGAAGCACTATCAACCTGTTGAGGTAGACGCCGCGCCTTAAAACTTAGCCATCCAAGAACACATTACAACGCAAATCAGCAGCCTTAATTTAGCAGAGTTAGGGCTGTTCGTCTGTGCTTCTTCTTCATCTGACCCTTCCTTGCTCAATCTTTGCCTACCTCTAGCGCATAAAGTTATTTAGATATGATAAATCGGCCGTTTAATATGGCTTCGTTAGCAAAGTTTATCGAACTAAAATCATTGTAATTCTTGGTTTAACCAACTGTATTTAAACGTTTTATATTAACCTTAGCGATTATTGATTCAATATTATGCGCTAATGATTTATTGAATCCTCAACCACATAGAATTCTTCACCTCAACGCACTGAGGTGCATAACGACTTCCTAGAAATACGAATACGGGGAGTGACAATATTGAATTCCAACACTGAGGTTACCATGAAGCTACATCACCTATTCTTACCCCTGTCTTTGCTTGTTACTGGTTGCGCGAGTTCGCTGCCAAATACCGAAGAAATGAAAGATATTGATACCAAACACTACTTCGTAGAAAGCAATTTCAAAGATGGCAATGCTGGCATGTCTTGGATTGTAGAAGGTGCCGACCAGTTTGAATTTAATGAGTTTACCTTCGAAAAAGTAAACATCGATAAGACCGGTGTTAATGGTCATACTTCAGGAGCGGTGCAGCAAGAATTCGCAACTAAATTACAAGATACCTTGTCTCAACGCATTGCATCCAAACTGCCAAGTTATCAAACCAAGATGTTACCAAATCGGACCATGGATGTGAGCGTGACTTTGTATGACATTGAAGATATTCCGGAAGACTTGCGTGTGACTGAGTTCATTCCTGTGGGTACGGTAATTGGTGCGATTAAATACGCCACTGGTATTCGAGATCGTTCAGTTCGAATGGTTGCAAGCGTTGATCTAGTGGATGAAAAGAGCAAAGAGCTTATCGGTCGACGCGTCTTTGTAGTGAATGACAATGGCGTTCTCGAAAATGACGACTCTAAAATCACCCTAAAGATGTTGGAAAAGAACGTTCAGCAGATCACGAGCCAAACCATCGACTTTGTGATGCATGTAGCGTATGAAGAAAAGAGCTAGATAGCCATGATTAGATAATCTTGGGTAACGCAAATTACGGGTTACTTGGGCGGTGATCTATCGAGTCTAATCAAGTGAAATGAAACCCCTCAATATCCTAGTTTTATTCGGATATGGAGGGGTGATGTTTAGTTGGATTGAATCTTAGCTTCGATATCCTTTAGATTGCTGTGGAAGAATAACTTTCTCGCTAAATCGAGAACAGCGGGTGATCCTGACTCTCGAATTGTCTCATAATAGTATTCTTCCGCTGATGCTGGATTGCCTAAGCTTTCCTCTATCTTCGCGTAGATCACCGTTGAGAACATACTGTAGTGATGATTCGGTATCTTATCTAGATAACCTCGAGCTTTGAGTGGTTCATCCAACGTTAAATAATAGGCGGCAAGAGCGTCATAGACTCGATATGAATCTGGAGCAGCCTCCATACTCATTAATTGAGATTTCATTTCTTGATTTAGCTTCTCAACCTTTGCTTTGGAGGCTGAAGCTTGCGTAACGAAGATACTAGAAAGCTCGAAAATGTATCTATCTGATGCGATCAAGTGGTTATCGGGTTCTATTTCATAGGCTTTCCTAACACTTTTAATGGATTCGGCATATTCCGCCAGAAGCCCATGCCCAAGGGACTCCATTATGTGGTGCAGAGCTGCTTGGTTATCCGGCAATTCACTCACTTGCTTGGCGATGACAGGTTTTGCGATATCAATCTTAAACGCATCGAGAAGGTCATCAAGCATCACTGCCATGGTTGAATGCAGGGCAGTAGTAGGCTCAATCAAATAGCTACGATCCAAGTGCTTAAAGTCTGATGTGCGATTAAAATAAGCCACTTCCAACGACTTCCGGTCACCATTAATTATGGGATTGAAGGTAATAACATTGGCTGCATTAGGTACGTATTCTTCGTCATAAACAATTCGATAGTCTTTGTAGACGGTGAGGAAATCCAATAGCTTTCTGATAATACCGATAGTAAATGGGTCTTCTCTAAGCGCTTCGGGCAAGTCGACAAAAATATATCTTGGCTCAAGAGAAAGGTAGTGGATCTCTTGCGAGTTTGAGGCCACTTGATTCGATGTCACATCTGCCGGCTGATTTCGCTGCAAACAGCATCCCGATCAGAATCACTACAGCAACGGCAAGCATGTAAACGAGAGGAGACCCCTTGGCTGCCTTCTCTGACTTCGCAGGTTTTTTGACTGCAGGCGTAGGTTTTGTATCGGCTACAGATTCTTCTGGGGGAGTTGTAGCTACGGATTGTTGCTCTTCCTCTTGCCCTGGTATTGGCGCGTCACTGATCGTTGGCGCGGCTTCCTTTTCTACTTCTACACGAGTCGCTGTAGATACCTTCGGCTTATCGACTTTTTGCTCAATATGCTCAATTTCAAACTTGTAGCCGCGCTTAGGCACAGTGACTATGTAGCCCATTGCGTGTCGATTGGGAGATTTTAAGGTTTTACGAAGCTCGAATATGGCCTGGGTAATCACCTGATCAGTAAGGATTGAGCCGTTCCATACCTCATCAATCAACTCGTTACGAGAGAAGACAGTGTTAGGGTTCTGACAAAAAAAGTGGAGCAATTTAGAAAGACGGTTGTCTAGGGTAAAGGTTTCACCTTGATAATTGAGCTTGTCTTCGTCTGGCGTGAATACCCAGCCATCGAAGCGATACGTCACATACTCTTTATCCATAATATTCTTATTTTATCCATTAAATTGAGAGAGATTTTCAATGCTAAGCGGTCAATGGTTCCTTTCATGACCTTGTGAGGCAATCGAGTGACTGACGATTTTGAGTGCTGGATTTTACTAAATCTCAAACAATCAATCATTGAGTCTCTGAATGAGATTACCTAATGATAAGGATGTACAAGTAAATATAGTCAATTATCGCACAATGTCATAAAAAACAGCGAGATAAAGTAATCTTTATGTTCGTCGACGAAGAAGGCATTATCAGTGAGGAGAGAATATCGAGATGACAATAAAGGTGATTAAAAAATGAAAGCCCTAAAGCTGTCGGGCTTTAGGGCTTTGTTATGAATGACAGGTGACTAGCGACGCTGTTTAGTCGCACTATCCATCCATACTGCTAATAGCAAGATCGCGCCTTTAACAACGTACTGCCAGAAGGTCGGAACGTCCATCATGCTCATTCCGTTGTCTAGAGAAGCCATGATAAATGCACCAATCACAGCGCCGATAACAGTACCAACACCTCCAGCCATACTTGCGCCACCAATAACACAGGCTGCAATGGCATCCAGTTCGGCAATGTTACCAGCAGAAGGAGAGCCTGCGCCTAAGCGTGAGCTCAGTATGAGACCGGCGATAGCAACCAAAAAGCCGTTCATTGCGTACACTTTTAGCTTGGTTTTCTCGACATTGATACCAGAGAGTCTTGCTGCATCAATATTGCCACCAATTGCATAGATGCGACGCCCAAAGCGGGTCTTCGAAGCCAATATTGTGCCAGCAATTAGGAATATGGTTAGCAGTAGTACTGGTGTTGGCACACCGCGATAATTATTTAGCACCAAAATCAGAGATAGAGCCGCGATACCAATAAAAGCGCTTTTAAACAGTGATGTGCCAGTTGCACTAGTCGGTAAGTTATATTGAGCTCGATTGATGTTTTGCTTTTTCTGCCACCCAAAATAAAGCGCAAGACAGGCGGTACCCAGAATTAAACTGAGCAGGTTAGGCAGGTAGCTTTGACCAATCAAAGACATGGCCTCTGAAGTTGGGGCTACCGTTGTACCGTCGGTAATACCAATAAGGATACCGCGAAACGCCAACATACCGGCGAGCGTTACAATGAACGAAGGTACCTTACGATACGCAACCCACCAACCGTTCCATGCACCCAGCAGAAAACCAGCGGTAAGGGTAATTGCTATGGTCAGTGGCAGTGGCAGGCCAAACCACACATCCATAATGGCAGCGCAGCCGCCGAGTAACCCCATCATAGAGCCCACAGACAGGTCGATTTCACCACTAATGATCACAAACACCATGCCGATGGCCAAGATACCGGTAATTGCCGTTTGTCGGAATAGGTTAGAGATGTTCCTTGGTGTTAAGTAACTCCAGTCGGTCATGATGCTAAAGAACAGCATGATGAATAGGATGGCACCTGCCATGACGAGCAGTTGCAGATTCATGCTTTTCAGTTTGTCCAGCCAACTCTCATTGTTGATGGCATTGATTTCTTTTGATTGCTCCATTATGCAATTTCTCCTTCAGATAATGCACAATCCATCACGATCTCTTGTGATAGATTCTCATTAATTAGATCGCCTTTAATTCGGCCTTCATGCATGACAAGCACGCGGTCGCTTATTCCAAGTACCTCAGGTAGCTCAGACGATATCATGATGATACTTATGCCTTTTTTGACTAACTGAAACATCAGCTTGTAGATTTCGTATTTGGCACCAACATCAATACCGCGTGTTGGCTCATCCAGAATAAGCACACTTGGATTGATCATTAAAAAGCGGGCTAGGATTGCCTTTTGTTGGTTACCACCGGATAGATTTTTTATGGCGGTTTCTGCATTAGGGGTTTTTACGGTGAGTTTCTTGATCGAATCGCTGATGGCATTGGCTTCCGCAGACTCATCAAGAAAGCCGAGGCTTTGGAATTGGTCGATTCCAGCTAAAGAAATATTCTGACCTACGCCCATAATGGGCACGATGCCGTGACGCTTTCTATCCTCTGGCACCATCGCAATGCCTGCATTCAGCGCATCTCTGCTACTGGCGCAATTCAGGACTTCGCCATTGAGGTAAAATGTCCCATTGTGTTTGCCTTGATAACACCCGTATAGACACTCCATCAGCTCAGTTCGGCCTGCGCCTACCAAGCCGGAAACACCCAATATTTCGCCACGGCGCAAAGTGAAGCTGGCATTTCTCACCTTCGGTATGGATGAATTGGCCTTGTCCCATGCATTGATGTTTTGTGCCTCTAACACCACCTGTCCTATGTCGTGGGGCTCTCTAGGAAATAGCTGTTTCATCTCACGACCTACCATCATAGTGATGATGTCATCGGTGGACATATCTGCCGCTTTACGAGTGCCAATATGCTTACCGTCTCGGATCACGCAGATTTGGTCTGAGATCGCTTTCACTTCACCTAATTTGTGAGAGATGTAGATACAGCTGACTCCAGAGGAGCGTAGATCTTTAACCAGATCGAGTAAGATATCGGTCTCGGATTCTGTAAGGGGAGCGGTAGGCTCATCAAGAACAAGCAGTTTTGCGTTCTTTGACAGGGCTTTTGCTATCTCTACTAATTGCTGCTGACCTACGCCAAGGTCCTCAATCTTTGTTTCTGGGGATACCGAAAGCTTTACTTTCTTTAATAGAAGCTCGGCTTCAAAGTGCATCAACTCAAAATCAAGAAGCCCGTACTTTGTCAGCTCGGCTCCTAGAAATAGATTCTCAAGAATCGACAGCTCTTTTACTAAGGTCAGCTCTTGGTGAATGATGGCAATACCAAGAGCCTCGGTATCTGCAATGCTTTTGGGTTGTATGTTTTCGCCGTTATAAGAGATTGTGCCTTCGAACTCTCCATGAGGGTATATTCCACAGAGCACTTTCACTAAGGTTGATTTTCCGGAACCATTTTCTCCACATAAAGAGAGAATCTCGCCTTTTTCTAGGCGAATACTGACACCATCTAATGCTTTCACTGGTCCAAAGCATTTGACGATATTTTTCATTTCTAACAAGGACATCTTGCACCTCTAACCATTCCAAGACCCATCCTGTGCTATTCACTTAGCAACGAATAGATGACAAATCTGCAATTGCGCCAAGCTAGGCTCGGCGCAAATATCGCTAGGGTTTACTGTGTATAAACATCAGATTCTTTGTGGAATTTGTCCGCAATAACGGTAGTTTTTACGTTGGTTCTGTTTACTGGAATAGGCTCTAGTAGGAAAGAAGGAACGTCTTTGATACCGTTGTTGATAGAGAAGTTAGAGGTTGGAGATTGGTCTTCACCTAACTCAACAGCAATCTCAGCCGCTCGAGTTGCCAGTGCAGAAATAGGCTTGTAAATGGTCATAGTTTGCGTGCCATCGACAATACGGCGGATTGCAGCTAGGTCAGCATCTTGCCCTGAGATAGCGACTTTTCCTGCGAGCCCTTGTGCGTCTAGTGCTTGAATTGCACCACCTGCAGTAGCGTCATTTGAAGCGACAACAACATCGATTTCATTTTGATTAGCCGTTAGGGCATTTTCCATGATTTTGAGAGCATTCTCTGCTAACCAGTAGTCAACCCATTGGTCACCAACAACCTTGATTTCGCCTGAGTCGATCTTAGGTTGTAGAACGTTCATTTGGCCTTGACGGAACAGCTTGGCATTGTTGTCCGTAGGAGAGCCACCCATCAGGAAGTAGTTACCTGTAGGTTGTGCTTCAACAAGTGCTTTAGCCTGCAGTTCGCCCACTTTTTCGTTATCAAAAGAAAGATAGAAGTCGATTTCGGCGTTATTGATCAGGCGGTCATATGCAAGAACATTGATGCCATCACGCTTCGCTTCCTTAATCACGTTAGAAAGGACCTCACCATTGGTTGGAATGATCACTAGCACATCTACACCGCGGGAGATCATGTTTTCAACTTGGGAAATCTGGGTTTGTTCATTACCGTTTGCAGATTGAACGTAAACCTTTGCACCCAGTTCCTCGGCGCGATTCACGAACATATCTCGGTCTTTTTGCCATCGTTCAAGCCTAAGATCATCAATCACCATACCAATCTTAACCTGAGCAAAAGCAGGGGTGGCGAAGCCAATGATTAGAGCGCATAACATTATTATTTTTTTCATTACACTATCCTTTGATTCACGTTTATTATTGAAATTCATTATTTTTTGAATCTCATATATATTTTAAATCAATAGGTTGCTGCATTCTTTTGTCTGAAATGAAAATAGGTTTACGTTTTCTTGTATTTGTATCAAATTGTGATAACGCTTAACATACAAGCAATATGTTTAATATTTAAGCTGCTAAAGATCACTAAAATTAGCCCTAATTTCATCTTGAATGTGATCTTTAAATCTCAGTGAGAACGGAAAAGCAGTGTCAATGGGATTATTTGGCCATTAAGTTCTGAAGTCATGCGTAGGAAAATAGAAGTCATTAGCAAATGACAAAGAAAATTATCTGGAGTCTTGTCTTAATTTTCTAAACTAGAGATCTAAATGCGTGGTCAGCTAGAGTAAAATAGTCGGGTTAGCTTGGTTAAAAAGAGTAGAGGAAAAGACAATGCTGAAAGCCGTACTGTTTGATATGGATGGCCTCATCTTCGACACTGAATCTGTCTATAAACAAAGCTGGCAGTTTGCCGCACAGGAGCAAGGGCTTCGCATTACCGATGACTTTTATCAGCAGTTCATTGGAGTTCAAGACCCTGAGTGCGAACGCATCCTCGCAGAGCACTTTGGCTCAAGGATGGATATGACCCGTTATTGCATGGTGAGAGATAAGCACTTCCATGCATTAAGAGACAAAGGCATTGCTTACAAGCCCGGTTATGACGCTCTGTTTAAGGCAATTAAGCAGCGTGGGTTAAAAATGGCGATTGTGACCTCCTCACATCTGCCAGAGGTTCAGCATAATTTCCGTGATAGTGAATACTTATCGGATTATGACCTAGTGATTACCGCCGAAGATGTCGCTCGCGGTAAGCCAAACCCAGATTGCTATCAAATGGCCTATCAAAAGCTAGGCCTTGAAGCCGAGCAATGCCTAGTATTGGAAGACTCCAACAATGGAGTACAAGCAGGCCTTGATGCCGGTTGCCATGTAGCGATGATTCCTGACTTATTGCCTCCAAAAGAAGACTTTTTGCACAAAGTGAGGGTTCTAAAGCAGTTAGATGAAGTGATAGAAATACTAGAAAGCAGCTGTTAAGAGCTAGGCGAACCCCAGATAACGCCTTGTGTTCGCATGGTTTTTGCTCATTTAGGGTAAAAAGCGCGCGAACGCTCATAAACAGTGAAATTAGGGCTTTTAATTTCTCATCGTTATGGCATATTAAATGCGTCTACACGATGATGCGTGCATCGTATAATGGCTATTACCTCAGCCTTCCAAGCTGATGATGCGGGTTCGATTCCCGCTGCACGCTCCAATCGCCTCTCCTAGATTTAAAATTCTAACTATTTGGAAATGATACGCTTTATTGCGTGTTTTTGCGTGCCTGTTAGTTTATTTATATTGGCCATTTACCCCTAAATTATTCTGTGTTTAACTGCCCAACAACCACAAACGAGAACAGAATATTATGATTAAATCAATGATGTTTTCTCTCTGACTTTGGTCTCGTATTCTAATCTCGTTATAAAAAGTCGTCCCACCGCACCCTACAAAAGATCTCGAACTCTATAATACGACATAGCTAAAAGTAGCGCCGGTGTTCGCAATAGACGTCCGCCGGGGAAGGGCATATGAGGGATTTTGTCGAAGATCGAAAAGCGCTCTGCGGTAGTCGCAACACACTCTGCCATAAGCGTGCCTGCCATACCGGTTGCTGCAATGCCGTGACCGGAAAAACCTTGTGCGAAATAGACGTTTGGCTTTAAGCGGCCAAAGTGGGGGGCTCGGTTCATTGTTATTGCCACATTGCCACCCCATGCGTAGTCAATTCTTGTATCTTTTAGCTGAGGGAAGATATCGAGCATTCGTCCTTGCATCGCTTTTTCCAAATTAACGGGTGCAACACCCGAGTAGCTTACTCGGCCGCCGAATAACATGCGGTGGTCCCCAGAGCAGCGATAGTAATCGAGGACAAAATTAATATCACAAGCCGAGATATGGTCTTTCATCAGTGCACCGGTCACCTCTTCACCTAGAGGCTCAGTGGCACAGATATACGTACCTACTGGCATGACTTTATTTTCAAGCTTTGACTCAAGCCCTTTCATATAGGCGTTGCAGGCCAAAATGACATGGTTTGCTTTTACTGTTCCCTCTTTGGTAAACAGCGTCGCTGGATCACCGTGCTTAATTTGGTTCACCGCGCTGTCTTCATAGAACTCGGCGCCAGCCAATTTTGCGGCGTTCACTAGGCCTAGTGTGTAGTTTAGAGGGTGAAGGTGGCCACTGTTGCTATCGAACATGCCCGAGGTATATTTGTTACTGGCTATTCGGCTGCGGACCTCATCTTGGTCCCACATTTCGAGTGATTCATAACCATAGTTTTCTGTAAGATCGTCGTGCCAAGCTTGAAGCTCTTTATCGTGGCGCGGTTTCATACCCACATGCACCATTCCATCACGCCAATCACAATCGATGTTGTATTTGTTGATGTTGGATTTAGTTAACGCTAACGCTTCAACAGAGATATCCCACAGCTTTCTCGCATCGGATTTACCCACTAGTTTCTCAAGGGTATCTTGTTCCGACGCCCAACCAAAAATGGCTTGCCCGCCGCTACGTCCAGAGGCACCCCATCCCACGCGTTTTGCTTCTAACACTATGACCTTAAAGCCTTTATTGGCGAGTTCTAATGCAGCGGTGGCTCCGGTGATTCCAGAGCCAATCACACAGACGTCGGCAACATGTTCTCCCGTGAGTGTGGGAAAATCAAACTGCTGATTTTTTGATGCTGCGTAGTAGGAGTCTGTGTGTTTCACTTTCATTGTGTGTCCTTACTTATTTGTACCACTGATATTCTAAAGGAGAGACTTGCGCTGAGAAGCGCGCTTGTTCGTGTTTTTTATTGGCTAGGTAAACCTTACAAAACTCTTCGCCAAAGCTACGCTTCATAAATTGGCTATTCTCAAATTCATGCAAAGACATATCCCAAGATATCGGCAGCATTGGTAGCTCTAATAAGGTTGCATCGCCTTCAATTGGCGGTGGTGGAGTCAGTTTATTCTCAATACCGTCGAGTATTGAGGCAAGCAACACGGCGACAGTTAGATAAGGGTTAACATCAGCGCCTGATAGGCGGTGTTCGATACGCTTGTCCGTCTCTCCACTTGCGGGGATACGCACTGCGACTGTGCGATTATCCCAGCCCCAAGTAGAATGAAGGGGGACAAACATATTGGGTTGAAGCCTGCGGTAAGAGTTCGCGTTTGGTGCAAAGATGGCCATGCTATCCTCAAGGTGAGCAAGCACTCCCGCGACGGCATTCAATAACACTTCTTCATTCTCACCAAAGATATTGGTGCCCAGTTCATCTTGAAGACTGATGTGCACATGACAGCCATTTCCGGCATATTCGGTATAAGGTTTTGCCATAAAGTTGGCATAGAAACCGTGCTTCTTGGCAACGGATCGTACCACTCGTTTGAGTAGCATCGCCTGATCGCACGCTAAAAGGACGTCATTGGTGTGTTTTAGATTAACTTCGAATTGCCCGGGCGCATATTCGGCGGTAATGTTTTCGGCAGGAATGTTCTGTTCGTTGCAAGTTTCGATTATCTCATCGAGGAAGGACTTAAATTCATCAAGTTCTTCCAGAGAATAGACTTGTGTTTGAGTCATCCTTTCGCCGCTAATAGGCATCAGTGGCGGTTGAGGATTACCGGCTTCGTCATGCTCCAGGTCTTGCAGGTAGAACTCGAGCTCTACAGCGATGCAAGGCTTTAATCCTTTAGATGCGAATTTATCCAGTTGCACCTCTAGCACATGGCGCGGGTCGGCAAAAAAGGGTTGATTGGAGGTGGGTTCGAACATGGTCACGATAGCTTGCGCGCTGTTTTCCTGCCAAGGAGTAGTGGTCAGTGAGCTTGTCACCATGCGGCATATTCTATCGCCGTCTCCTTTTTCAAAACCAAGGCCGGTTTCCTCTACGGTTTCTCCGCAAATATCCAATGCGAAGACAGAAGCGGGCAAGCAGATGCCTTGTTCTAATATTTTATTGAGCTGAGAGAGCGGAACACGCTTTCCTCTGACAACACCATTCATATCAAACAGGATCAGGTCTAACGTCGTGACATCAGGATGCTGTTCAATAAATCGTTCAATGGTGAGCTTTTCTTGGCTCACCTGAATTTGTTCGATGTTATCAGTACTATTCGAAAGTTGACTCGTTCCCACTGTGGTTCCTCCACTCATTTCCAACATATCCTTAATTGGCATGCAATTCGTTGTTTTTTTGTCCTGTTGGTTGCTTTTAAACCATAGACTTAATGTTTAGTAAAAGACAACATATATGTGTTTAAAATGTTAATATACACCTCAAAAGTAACGTAATAATTAACATATTTGTTTGACAATCGTACAGTTTACTGTCAATTCTAAATAGAGCTTATCGATAAATTCGTTGAGAAATAACGAAAAGAAGGATTTATGGAAACGATTAGGGAATGGATAGAAAAGAACCGTATTACTGAAGTTGAGTGTCTGATCCCAGACATTACAGGCAACGCTCGTGGCAAAATCATGCCTGCGAAAAAATTTCTTCGAGAAGGGGGAATGCGTCTTCCCGAAGTGGTTTTTTTCCAGACCGTAACCGGTGATTGGCCAGATGATGAAAGTATGATTGATCTGACCGAGAAGGATATGACTCTGGAGCCAGACCAAAATACCATACGTTTTGTACCCTGGACGAAAGAGCCAACCGCACAGGTGATTCATGATTGCTATACCGCAGATGGCGATCCCGTTGATATTTCCCCTCGCGCTGTCCTGCGCAGAGTATTAAGTCTCTATGAGAAACAAGGTTGGCAGCCAATAGTGGCGCCAGAGTTAGAGTTTTTCCTAGTAAAGAAAAACCTTGATTGGGACTACCCATTAGAGCCGCCAATTGGCCGTAATGGCCGACCAGAAACGGCGCGTCAGTCGTTTAGTATTGATGCAGTAAACGAGTTTGATCCTATCTTCGAAGATATGTACGACTACTGTGAAGCGCAAGAGCTAGACGTGGATACCTTAGTTCACGAATCTGGTGCAGCTCAAATGGAGCTGAACTTTGACCATGGCGAGCCTTTAGATCGCGTCGATCAGGTGTTCTTATTTAAGCGTACGATGCGTGAAGCGGCGTTGCGCCATGATGTTTATGCCACCTTTATGGCAAAACCCATGGAAGATGAGCCGGGCAGTTCAATGCATATCCATCAAAGCTTGGTGGATAAAAACGGTAAGAACCTATTTTCAAATGCGGATGGCAGTAACAGTGAGCTCTTCCTGAATTATATCGCCGGAATGCAGAAATATACCCCCGCCGCTATCGCCTTCTTTGCTCCTAATGTGAACTCCTACCGTCGTTTAGTCTTTGGTGATTCCGCACCGACTAACGTGGCGTGGGGAGAAGACAATCGCACGGTTGGATTACGTGTGCCAAATTCTGATAAAGAAGCTCGTCGACTTGAAAACCGCTATGCGGGAGCCGATGCCAACCCATATTTAGCGATGGCGCTGACGCTAGCTTGTGGCTACTTGGGCATGAAAGAAAAACTGACACCAACAGAGAAAAGTACCGGTGACATGACCACTGAGCCGTATTCACTTCCGCACAATCTGGAAGATGCTCTGGGATTGTTAGAAAACTGTGACGAATTGAGAGAGATATTGGGCGATCGATTCGTGTCGGCTTACGTGGCAATCAAGCGTAAGGAATACCGAACCTACTTCCAAGTCATCAGCTCTTGGGAAAGAGAGTTCTTACTATTGAACGTTTAACACAGGTAACGCTATAGAGAAAAGCACACCCGTTAATACCACGAGAAATGGAATTAAGTTATGTCACAACAAACTGGGTCTAAATGGATTGAACAAGATAGTGCGCATTGCTTGCACCCATTTACCAACTTTAAAGCACTCAATGACAAAGGCTCACGAGTAATTACTCGAGCTGAAGGTATCTATATCTACGACGAAGACGGTAACAAAATCCTAGATGGGATGGCGGGATTGTGGTGCGTAAATATGGGGTACAACTGCCAACCGCTTATCGACGCGGCAACAAAGCAGCTTCAGGAGTTGCCTTACTACAATTTGTTTTTCCAAACCACGCATCCACCGGCGGTAGAGTTGTCAACGCTGCTTGCTGAAGTGGCTCCTGAAGGAATGAATCATGTGTTCTTTACGGGGTCTGGCTCGGAGTGTAACGACACGGTTGTGCGTATGGTTCGTCATTACTGGGCAAGCTTGGGCAAACCTAACAAGCAAACCATTATCAGCCGTAACAACGCTTATCACGGCAGCACAATGGCGGGCGCGAGCCTTGGTGGCATGGCGTTTATGCATGCTCAGGGAGGGTTGCCACTTCCAAATATCGTTCATATTGATCAGCCGTATCACTTTGGTGAAGGGCAAGGTGTTGATGCCAATGAATTTGGTTTAGAGCGTGCTCAGCAACTGGAAGCCAAGATCTTGGAAGTCGGCGAAGACAATGTTGCTGCCTTTATTGCCGAGCCTATCCAAGGTGCGGGTGGGGTGATTATTCCCCCAGACAGTTACTGGCCTGAGATTCAGCGCATCTGTGATAAGTATGAAATCTTGCTTATTGTCGATGAAGTCATCTGTGGCTTTGGCCGAACGGGAGAGTGGTTTGCGAGCCAAACGTTCGACATCAAGCCGGATTTAATGTGCATGGCCAAAGGTATTACCTCAGGTTACCTGCCACTGGGTGGCGTCATGGTTAGGGAGCATGTTGCTAAGGTTCTCACTGATGCCGATACCGAGTTTGCTCATGGTTTTACCTATTCAGGTCATCCTGCAGCATGCGCCGTTGCCATTGCCAACATCAAAGAGATGCAAAAACACAATATTGTGAGTCGAGTTCGTGAAGACATTGCTCCATATTTTGCTTCTCGTTGGGGTGAGTTACTGGATCACCCAATGGTCGCCGAAGCCAGAACGAAAGGCTTAGTGGGAGCCATTGAGCTAGTAAAAGATAAGGCAACAAATGAGCGCTATCACAAGGATCTCGATGTTGGAACACGATGTCGTGAACACTGCTTCTCTGCGGGAGTGGTACTTCGCGCCGTTGGCGACACCATGATTTGTTCGCCACCACTGATCATCACTCGTGATGAAATCGATGAATTTATTGAAAAAGCAAAGATTGCGTTAGATAACACACTCGCCGACGTTTCGCAGTAGCCGACGAGAGTTATACCCAAAGGTATTAAACAAGAGCAAACAGGAACGGAGATCCAAATGGAGAAAATTAAAGCATACTTTAGTGTCGCGTTAGGGATGACGATAGGACTTAGCTCTATAACATCCTATGCTGCTGAGGAAAAGGTGCTCAACATCTACAACTGGTCTGATTATATCGCGGAAGATACGATCAAAAAGTTTGAAGAAGAGACAGGCATTAAGGTGGTTTACGATGTTTTTGACTCGAATGAAGTGTTAGAAGCGAAAATTTTGTCAGGAAACACTGGGTTTGACTTGGTGGTACCAAGTAATGACTTTCTAGGACGCCAAGCGAAAGCCGGCGCGTTCCAAAAGCTAGATAAATCTCAGCTGACAAATTACAAAAACTTAGACCCTAAATTGATGGGGATCTTGGCCGAAACCGTTGACCCAGATAACGCCTATTCTGTTCCTTACCTTTGGGGTACAACCGGTATTGGCTATAACGTTGAGAAAGTCACAGAAGTTTTGGGTGCTGACGCTCCCGTAGATAGCTGGGATCTAGTATTCAAGCCAGAGAACATGGAGAAGCTGTCTAAATGTGGCGTGGGTTTCTTAAATGCCCCAACGGAAATTATGGCGGCTGCCTTGAATTACATAGGCAAAGATCCAAACAGTGCCGATCCTAACGACTACAAAAAAGATGCGTTAGCGCTACTGAAAGAGGTTCGTCCTTATGTCACTTACTTCCATTCATCGCAGTACATTAACGATCTTGCCAATGGCGATATCTGTGTCGCTATCGGCTGGTCTGGTGACGTATTGCAAGCGGCTGACCGAGCAGCAGAAGCGGATAATGGCGTAGAAGTCGCGTATTCAATTCCAAAAGAGGGCGCTCTTGCTTGGTTTGACCTGATGGCCATTCCAAAAGAAGCGAAGCACCCGCAAAACGCACACTTGTTCATTAACTATCTACTTCGCCCTGAAGTCATTGCAGAAGTGAGTAACTACGTTTGGTATGCGAATCCTAACCCGCCATCGCGTGAGTTTATTGACGCTGATATCTTGAATGATCCAGGCATTTATCCAACGGAAGAAGCGCAAGCAAAATTGTATAGCTCCAAGATGTTACCGCATAAAACATCTCGTGCTATGACCCGTGCTTGGACGGACTTCCTTAAGAACTAAATCAATACCTATGTTGGCGACTCTCTTTGAGTCGCCATTTTTGCTTGGAGATTACCATGACATTGATGTCACTCGATACCAAACTCAACCATGAACATGTTGCACCTGTACCGCCAAAGCCACTTTTAGAGATTCGAGGTTTAACCAAGGAATTCGACGGCTATCCTGCGGTAGATAATATTGATTTAACCATCAATCAAGGGGAGCTGTTTGCGTTACTTGGCGCATCGGGTTGCGGAAAGTCGACTTTATTGAGAATGCTCGCCGGATTTGAGCAACCAAGTGCCGGGCAAATTATTCTAGATGGACAGGATTTGGCAGAAATTCCACCCTATAAACGTCCTGTAAATATGATGTTTCAATCTTATGCTTTGTTCCCGCATATGACGGTTGAAAAGAATATCGCATACGGCCTAGAGCAAGACGGAATGCCTAGTCAGGAAAGAGCGAATACGGTCAAGCATATGCTTGAACTGGTTCGAATGACTGATTTCGCCAAGCGTAAGCCACACCAGCTATCGGGTGGTCAAAAACAGCGCGTAGCGCTAGCTCGAAGCCTAGCTAAGAAGCCGAAACTCTTACTGTTAGACGAACCTATGGGCGCGCTTGATAAGAACCTTCGTGAAAAAATGCAGCTTGAAGTGGTCGATATCTTGGAAAGTGTTGGTGTGACCTGTGTGATGGTGACTCACGACCAAGAAGAAGCGATGACAATGGCCAGTCGAATCGCAATCATGAATAAAGGGCAGTTTGTTCAAATCGGTTCGCCGGAAGCTATCTACGAGCACCCTAACTCCAAATTCTCCGCTAAATTTATCGGTTCGGTTAATATCTTCGAGGGTGTTTTAGAAACCAACCTTAGCGATAAATCGACCGTAAGAACGACTGACCTACCAAACGCTATCACTATTAATCACGGCATCTCAGGTGCACCCGGTATTCCTGTGATGATTGCCGTTCGACCAGAAAAAATGACTCTTTGTGAGCACACTCGTCACGCAACGAATTCGTGCAGTGGGGTGGTGGAAGATATTGCGTATATGGGCAATCAGTCCATTTATCATGTGCGATTGGACTCGGGTAAACTGGTCACAGCGACATTGCAAAATACCAGCCGTGTGAGAAAAGGCATGCCCACATGGGAGCAGCGAGTCAACCTTTGCTGGGATATGGACAGCTGCGTGGTGTTAAAATTATGAAGAAACGAGCCAAACTCAATCTTTGGCGTGTTATACCAACGCCCAAATGCTTACTCCTTGCGATCCCTTATGGTTGGCTACTCCTGTTTTTCTTGTTGCCATTCTTAATTGTCTTCAAGATCAGTTTTGCTGAAGCCCAAATCTCTATTCCTCCTTATTCAGAGCTAATAAGTTACGCCGAACAACAACTACAATTGCTGCTGAATGTAGGAAGCTACCAATACCTTATTGAAGATGATCTTTATGTGTCTTCGTATTTGCAGTCAATTCGAATCGCACTGGTCTCGACTGTACTGTGCCTGATTATCGGGTTTCCCATTGCATGGGCGATTGTGCACTCAAAACCATCAACGCGTAATGTGCTTTTGATGCTGATAATTCTGCCCTCATGGACCAGTTTCTTAATACGTGTTTACGCTTGGATAGGCATTCTCAAAAATAATGGATTGCTGAATAATGTGCTGCTGGCTGCAGGTGCGATCGATGAGCCACTAAAAATACTCCACACCGATACCGCTGTGTATATCGGTATCATTTATACCTATCTGCCGTTTATGGTGTTACCGCTTTACACCGCTTTAATGCGCGTTGATTATTCTTTGTTAGAAGCGGCCAGCGATCTGGGTGCTAAACCTATCACCACACTTTTTACTATTCTCGTGCCGCTAACGAGAGCGGGAATTATCGCGGGCTCAATGCTGGTGTTTATTCCCGCAGTGGGTGAATTTGTTATCCCTGAATTACTCGGTGGACCTGATACGGTATTAATCGGCAAGGTGTTGTGGCAAGAGTTCTTTAATAATAGGGACTGGCCCGTTGCATCGGCAGTAGCAATTGTGATGTTACTCATTCTGATGTTGCCTATTTTATGGTTCCATCGCTATCAAAAACGTGAACTGGAGGCGCAAGGATGAACGACATTCCGGTCTACAAAAGTAAGCTAAAATGGGCAATTCTTGCGGCAGGTTTCACCTTCCTATATTTGCCAATTTTTATTCTGATTATTTTCTCATTTAATGAAAACCGTCTGGTAACGGTTTGGTCGGGCTTCTCATTCAAATGGTATTTTGAATTATTAGAAGACGATCTGCTGATGGGCGGGGTAAAGCTGAGCTTGATCATTGGCTTCTTATCGGCCAGTGCCGCTGTCGTGCTTGGCACCATTGCTGCCTTTGTGGTGAGTCGTTTTGGTAAATTCAGAGGTGAGACAGGCTTTGCGTTTATGATCACGGCTCCGCTGGTGATGCCAGAGGTAATTACCGGTCTTTCTTTATTGCTGCTGTTTATCGCCATGGGGCAAGTGTTTGACCTATTCAGTCAACGAGGAATGTTGACCATCTGGATTGCGCACGTCACTTTCTGTACCGCTTATGTGACGGTTGTCGTCAGTTCCCGATTGCAAGAGGTGGACCGTTCAGTTGAAGAAGCCGCAATGGATTTGGGCGCGCCACCATGGAAAGTCTTCTTCCAAATTACCCTCCCGTCGATTGCTCCCGCGATCCTTGCCGGTTGGCTTCTGGCCTTTACTTTGTCTCTCGATGACTTGGTTATTGCCAGTTTTGTCTCTGGTCCGAGCGCAACAACATTGCCAATGGTGGTATTCTCTAGTGTACGTTTAGGAGTCAGCCCAAAAATCAATGCGTTGGCAACGTTAACTATTTTAGCGGTCTCCTGTGCCACCTTTATCGCTTGGTGGGTGATGGCAAAAGCCGAGAAGCGCAGGCTGCTTGAGATGAAGATGAGTCAGCAATAGAAACTGCCTTCAGGCTGCTCGGTACTTGGTTCTTTCTGGGAGAAAAACATGGATGTAGGGAAACAACTAAAAACAATTCGTACTATGCGAGGAATGTCCCAACGGGAGCTCGCAAAGCGAAGTGGTGTCACCAACTCCATGATTTCCCAGATAGAGCAGAACCTAGTGAACCCCTCGGTTGGATCATTGAAGAAGATCCTCGATGCTATACCTATTTCGATGGGGGAGTTTTTTACGTTAGACGTAGAACCGAAAGACGATATTTTCTTTACCGCCGAACAGATGGCTGATCTTGGCGATGGCAAAATAAAAATGCTGCTGGTTGGAGCAAAGCGCGAAGGACGGCAATTAGCCGTGCTCAGAGAGATCTATCCTCCAGGTTCAGATACCGGTACAGACTTTATTGAGCATGATGGTGAAGAGGGTGGGGTTATCATTCGTGGTGAAATTGAAATCACCGTGGGTAGTCACACTCGTGTGTTGAAAGCGGGCGACTCTTACTACTTTGAAACACGTAAGCCGCACCGATTTCGCAATAGAGGCAAGGTCGAGTGTGAATTAATCAGTGCTGCGACGCCGCCTACCTTCTAGATAATACCAATCGTACTAAATAACCAGCTAGGCTGATCACTACCTCACTGTGATTGGTATTACTCACTCTTTTTACGCTGAGGTGGTCTCATCGGCAATTGCTTACCTCTTTGTGTAGTTTGATAGTGATCAACTTTGACCGAGAATGTTTAAATACACCCCACCAATAGAACTAAACTTATATTGGGTATCTAGACAAGGTTGGAGGTGATTATGAGCTTGCTACCAAGAGACGCCTGGTCTGATTTCGGGAGACTGTTTGATAATGCGGTACCTACTTTTCACCCTCGGTGGAATCATTGGCAGTTTTCTCCAAATGTTGATGTGATGGAAAAAGAGACTGCGTTTGAAATCATCGCTGATTTACCGGGTGTCGACAAAGACAACATTTCGGTGTCGTGTGAAAAGGGGATGTTAACCATTTCTGCGGTCACCATAGAGTCACGTAAAGACACTCAACAAGAAAAGTACATTCACAAGGAGCGCTACCAAGGTAAAATGGTACGCAGTTTTACCTTAAGCAACAATGTGAACACGAGTGATATTTATGCTGAATTCACCGATGGTGTTTTGGTTGTAGTGGTTCCTAAAATTGAGCCGTCTGCGCCAACGCCAAGAGAAATAGAGATCAGCTAATACGTGTAAATGAAAAGGCCTAGCTCATGCTAGGCCTTTATTGTTAGTCCAACTCTATCCAAGTTGATTTAACCTCAGTGTACTTGTGCAAGGCATGCAGTGACTTATCTCGACCATTACCACTTTGCTTATAGCCGCCAAATGGCATTGTCATATCACCGCCATCCCAGTTGTTCACAAAGACGGTTCCTGCTCGTAAAGCGCGTGAGCACTTAATAGCGGTAGACATATCCGAAGTCCATATACCCGCAGCCAATCCGTACTCACTGTCATTGGCGAGCGCTATGGCCTCATCTATTGAATCAAAGCTAGTGACACACAAAACAGGGCCGAAAATTTCCTCTTTATAAATGCGCATCTCGGGAGTGACGTTGGTAAATAAAGCGGGTTGAATAAAGAAGCCGTCTGTGTGGTTCATTGCGGTAGTGCCACCAAATGCCAATGTAGCCCCTTCAGACTGTCCGATATTGATGTAGTTTAAGACTCGCTCATACTGAGCAGCATCAACAATGGCTCCTACACGAGTGTCGCTTTCAAGGGGATCCGCAGGTTGCCAATTGGCCATCTGTTTTTTAACCAGTTCGATGAACTCATCTTTGATGGAAGAGTGAACCAGTAACCGAGACCCCGCTGTACAGACTTCACCTTGGTTATAACAAATGGCTGAAGCCGCTGTAGCGGCCGCTTTCTCTATATCCTTAACGTCATGATGGATGATATGAGGGCTTTTCCCGCCACACTCCATGAATGCACGCTTAAGGTTTGATTCACCCGCGAAACTGAGAAGCTTTTTACCTACAGCGGTTGAGCCGGTAAAGGTAATGCAGTCAACATCATTGTGCAGAGCAAGTGCTTGCCCTGCCTCATGACCAAAGCCTGGAAGAACTTGAAATACGCCATCTGGAATGCCCGCCTGCTTAGCCAAGTCTGCCAGCAAAATGGCGGTAAGAGGGGATTTTTCCGAAGGTTTTACTATCACTGAATTGCCAGTGGCAAGGGCTGGCCCAATCTTCCATGACGCCATGACGGTCGGGAAGTTCCAAGGCACAATAGCGGCAACCACGCCCAAGGCTTCTCGAGTCACCAGCGCCAATGCGCCCTCGGTGACAGGTGCGACTTCGTCGTAGACTTTATCGATAGCTTCTGCGTTCCATTGAATGCAGCGAGCGGTTGCAGGGGCATCATAGCCCATAGCGTCTGAAATGGGTTTACCCATGTCTAAGGACTCTAATAAGGCAAATTCTTCCTTGTGTTCGTCAATGAGCTTAGCGTAGTTAAGGAGAACCTCTTTACGGTCGGCAGGAGCTAAACCACTCCAAACTCGGCTTTCAAATGCATTGCGAGCAGCGTCGACTGCAAGGTTAACATCCGCCTCATCACAACGGGCAACGTGAGCGAGTAGACGCCCGGTAGCTGGGTTAATGACTTCAAACGTATCCCCAGAAACGGAGTTAACAAATTCTCCGTTAATAAATGCTTGAGTACGAAAACTAAGGGCTTCGGCCTTAGCATGCCAAGTAATAGTATCCATAAATTTACCTTCTTCCTTAAAAACTGGCAGGTGAATTTGCGCTGACGATAACGCAATCGTAGTTTGTGGTATTTCTAAATCGGTGCGCTCGCATGCTGTCAAAGTAGTAGCTATCACCTTTGCGCAGCACAGCTACCTCATTATCAACGGTAAGCTCTAGTTCGCCTTCCACGATGACACCGCACTCTTGTCCTTCATGATTCAACATCTCTTCACCGGTATCTGCGTCGGGTGCTAGCGTCTCTCTTAGCATGCCAATATGCCTACCTTCGTGGTAATGCCCGACTTGGCGATAGCTGATCTTGCCTCTTCCAATTTCGGGTTGTTCTTCTTTACGCGTAAAGAACTGCTCTGGCATTGGCTCATCGATGGCAAAAAAGTCCGCCATGGATGAGGGGATCTTACTGAGTAACTTACTCAGTGACGCAACAGAAGGGCTAACCGCATTGCTTTCTATTTGTGAGATAAAGCCATTGGTGACACCGGCTCTCTTGGCCAGCTCACGTTGCGATAGACCGGCTTGTTCTCTCAAGGTTTTAAATCGTGGTCCTATTTCCGTATCCATTGGGCACAATCTCCAACTCTGCTTGTTGTGATTAGTAAACTAAACACAATCCTAGCTCACTAAACACAAAAAACCAGCAAGTGTTTATAATTCAATCATTGAACAGCTAAATAAAACGTTCTATAGTCAATTTTGTTCATTATTTAATAACATTGCATTTACATATTGAGGTTTGAGTGTTTTGCTGTGTTTAGTAAAAGAAACGATGTTAATTCAACATGCTTAGTTGGAGTGCACAATGCAAGGGATAAACAAGCAAGATACGAATGATTCAGCAAATATGGATGCGTTCTGGATGCCGTTTACTGCTAATTCGCAGTTTAAGGCTTCGCCACGGATGCTAGTGTCTGCTGAAGGGATGTATTACACATCTGAAGATAAACGCAAGATCCTCGATGGTACGGCTGGATTGTGGTGTTGTAATGCCGGTCATGGTCGACGAGAAATTAGCGAGGCGGTGGCTAATCAAATCCACACCCTTGATTTTGCGCCGACATTCCAAATGGGACACCCACTACCGTTCGAGTTCGCTGAGTCTTTAGCGGAAATTGCCCCTTCAGGTCTATCTAAGGTGTTTTTTACTAACTCTGGTTCAGAGTCGGTCGATACGGCATTAAAAATCGCGCTGGCGTATCAAAGGTGCATTGGGCAAGGTACTCGTACTCGTCTTATTGGTCGAGAGCGTGGCTACCACGGTGTCGGGTTTGGCGGCATATCGGTAGGTGGCATTGTTAATAACAGAAAGGCATTTGGAAGCTTATTAACTGGCGTTGACCATCTCCCACATACGCTAAGCATTGAAAACAGCGGATTCAGTAAAGGCTTACCCGATTACGATCCTGGGTGGGCTGAAAGCCTTAACAATATAGTCACTTTGCATGATGCCAGTAACATTGCTGCGGTTATCGTTGAACCTATTGCAGGCTCTACCGGCGTTATTCTGCCACCCAAAGGTTACCTAAAGCGTCTGCGAGAAATCTGCACACAACACGGCATTCTGCTGATCTTTGATGAGGTAATTACCGGATTTGGTCGTATCGGTAGCCCTTTTGCCGCGCAAGAGTTTGATGTTAAGCCCGATATTATTACCTCAGCGAAGGGGCTGACCAACGGCGCGATACCAATGGGGGCGGTCTTTGTGAGTGATGAAATTCACCAAGCGATGGTTGCGCCAGACAGTCAAGCTATAGAGCTCTTTCATGGCTATACCTATTCTGGGCACCCAGTGGCAGCGGCGGCGGGACTGGCAACTCTTAATATTTATCGCAATGAAAACCTCTATACCCGAGCGGCCGATCTTGCCGATTACTGGGAACAAGCCGTGCATAGCTTAAAAGGTCTACCTCACGTAAAAGATCTGCGTAACTACGGTTTGATTGCCGGCATTGAGCTTGAAGGGATAGCCGGTAAACCCGGTTCACGAGCGTTCCAAGTCTTCACTAAGTGCTTTGAAAAAGGCGCACTCATTCGAGTGACGGGCGACATAATCGCGCTGTCACCTCCGCTTATTATCGAGAAACAGCATATCGACGATCTGTTTACTCTGATAGCAGACGTTTTACAAAATATTGATTACAAGGAATAAGCCTATGTCAGTTTTGGTATCCAATTTTATTAACGGACAAACGGTAGCAAGTAACAGCGGGCTAACCGCTGACTTGTTTGACCCTGCCAATGGTGAACTTCGAGGACAGGTACAGTTATCTAGCGCCGAAGAGGCATTAGCGGCTGTCGATGTAGCAAAACAGGCACAACAAGCATGGCAAGATACGCCACCGCTACAGCGTGCACGTGTGATGTTTCGTTTTAAAGCTTTGCTTGAGGAAAATGCCGATGAGTTGGCCACCTTGATTTCCACAGAGCACGGTAAAGTGCACAGTGATGCTTTGGGCGAATTAACCCGAGGTTTAGAAGTGGTGGAGTTTGCCTGTGGGATCCCGCACCTTCTGAAAGGAGAACATTCGCTGAATGTTGGTCGTGAGATTGACAGTTACTCCGTGATGCAGCCTGTAGGGGTGTGCGTTGGTATTACGCCGTTCAACTTCCCTGTGATGGTGCCACTTTGGATGATTCCGGTGTCACTGGCTTGTGGTAACAGCTTTATTCTCAAACCTTCAGAAAAAGACCCAAGTGTGTCCTTGATGCTAGCGGATATGTTGAAGCAAGCAGGCCTCCCCGATGGCGTATTTAATGTCATTCAGGGCGACAAAGAAGTGGTTGATGCCCTTTTGGAGGCACCCGATGTTGCCGCAGTCAGCTTCGTTGGCTCGACGCCGATTGCCGAGGCGATATACAGCAAAGGCAGTGCTAATGGAAAACGCGTACAAGCACTGGGCGGCGCAAAAAATCACTTAGTGGTGATGCCAGATGCCGATCTCGAAGGAGCCACAAACGCCCTTATGGGAGCCGCTTATGGCGCTGCTGGTGAACGCTGTATGGCGATTTCGGTTGCGGTAGCAGTAGGTGATGAAACAGCAGACCGTTTGGTTGCCTCGCTGAAAGAGAAAGTCCAAACCCTGCGCGTTGGCCCAGGTCTTGGCGTTTCCCCAGAAAATGAAATGGGGCCACTTGTCAGTGAACCGCACATGAACAAGGTGAAAGAGTATATTCAAACCGGTGTGGACCAAGGAGCCACTTTGGTTGTAGATGGCCGTGATATTAATGCCTCTGCGCCTGGGTATTTTGTTGGGGGCACTCTTTTTGACAACGTTACCTCTGATATGACGATTTACAACGAAGAAATATTCGGCCCTGTGTTGTGCGTTGTTCGCGCTAAAGATTACCAAGAGGCGCTTCAGCTAATTAATCAGCATGAGTTTGGTAATGGTACCGCTATCTATACCCGTGATGGTGATACGGCCCGTGATTTCTCGGAGAAAGTTGAAATTGGTATGGTAGGGGTAAACGTACCTATCCCAGTGCCAATGGCATTCCACAGCTTTGGGGGTTGGAAGCGTTCAATATTTGGCCCTTTAAATGTCCACGGCAATGATGGGGTTCGCTTCTACACCCGAATGAAGACAGTTACTGCCCGCTGGCCGAAAGGACAACGAGAAAGTGAATTTGTAATGCCAACAATGAAGTAGGTGAACAATGAAGATAGGGATATTAACGTGCGGTCATGTTGACTCACCATTGTCGGATGACCATGGGCAGTATGCGGACATGATTGAGGCTTCGCTTTACGAGGTCAACAATGAGTTCACATTTCAGAACTATGACGCAACCAAGGGAGAGCTGCCTCATCACGATGAATGCCATGGGTTTATTATTACTGGTAGCGTGAACAATGCGTACGATGATCATCCCTGGATTCTACAACTCGTTGATTGGGTCATTCGCTGTGAAGTGCTCAGGCGTCCCCTTGTTGGCATATGTTTCGGCCATCAATTGATTGCTCGTGCCTTAGGTGGCACGGTGCAAAAGTCAGATAAAGGCTGGGGCCTGGGAAGCTATGAGGTGAAAGTCACCGCTCAGAAAAAATGGATGAACTTATCCGTTGATAGCGTCCGACTGCTTGTGAGTCACCAAGATCAGGTGACAACGGTACCTCGCGGCGTCAAAGTGATTGCAAGTAATGAATTCTGCCCTAACTTTATGTTGGTGAAAGACAACCATGTGTTAACCGTACAGGGGCATCCTGAGTTTGGCGTTAGCTTTACTGAAAAATTAGTGGTGAAACGCAAACACTTGATTACGCCGCAGTATTACCAACAAGCCTTTATAGAACTGGGTCAGCCACAGGATTCGGCATTGATATTACATTGGATAGACAATTTCTTTGTAATGGCTAAGCATGATAAAGCCATTGAGCATCGAACGAATCCAATGGAGATTTTGTAGAATAGATCTTCGAATAAATACTTTCTAAGCACAAAACTAAACGCCAAATTATCTAATTTGGCGTTTTTTTCTAACTATCGAGTCTCACATCTGTCGCTTAATCGTGTTCAAGGTTATATCTATCCAAGTACACCTGAATCTTCTTCGATATTGAAAAAATCGTATCTCTGAGCCATATATGCGCAGGGTCATTATCAAGTCGCTTTGGCCAGATCAGATAGGTACTCATAGCGGTGTGCTCAAACGGTGGGGTGAATACCTGTAGTTGCAGTCTGTCTTTGAATTGCAGTGCCAGTGATAAGGGCACAACACTCAGGCAGTCGGTTTGGCTACAGAGCATCAAGTTACTGAACAGGGTGCGTCCGTGATAGGCCACGTTTCGTTTGGATAAGTCGATACTGGTGTAGTGGGTGAGGCTATACAGGCTGTTTCTTTTTCTCTCTAGTAGGGCGTGCTTTTCTTGCATGAAGAGCTCCGCTGTCAGCGTCCCTTGTATGCGAGGATGGTCTTGGCTGCATACCACCACAAAGCTGTTCTCCAGTAGTTTTGTACTTCGAATGCTGGCTTGCTTTGGCGGCAAGATATCTATCAACAGGTCAACCTTCTGACTCATCAAGTCATCGTACATCTTGCTTTCATCTGAAGGCTGATCAAACACTTCCAAAGTGATATCTGCTGGCGTGGTTTTGGCAAATCGATTCATTAACACCCATTGCAGATGCTCTGGCGCGGTTATAACAAATTGGCGCTTAGCGGTCGCAGGATCAAATGAGCCCAGAGATTGGAAGACCTGGTTGAGCTGGCTGATGGGCTCTTGTACTTGCTTATAAAGATTCTTTGCATAGCTGGTGGGCTCAATGCCTCTTCCTTTACGCAAATACAGCTCTTGCCCCAACTGCTTTGATAGACGAGCCATTGCCGTACTCACCGTCGACTGGTTGGTATTGAGTTGTTCAGCCGCCTTACTCAAGCTACCTTGCTCTATGACAGCCGCAAATACAGCCAGCAAATTAAAGTTTGGGATATCGTTTTGCATAATAAATCTCTCTATATCACCACTAATAATATCGTAATTACGATATATTGATATCGAAACTCATCATTTATTCGATTGTAACTAAGCCCTAATATCATTTTAAACGAGTCCTCTGAGAGTTCTCAGAGAGTTCCTCGAAAATTCGATTTTAAAAAATAGAGTTAGGTATTACTCCCTATGACAAACACATTTCGAAAAATGTCCCTACCTGCTGCGATAGCAACTGTGCTTTTTGCATCTAATGCCCTAGCAAGCACACCCGTTGTAGAAGCGACCTCAAAAACAGGTCAAGAACTTCAAACTAACAACGCAGATCAGTATCAGAATGTTGATATGGATGCGCGCTACAACGACGGCGTGCTATTTGAGCACAAATCAAACCTATTCTGGGGTAAGGGCGAGCGCATCAAGGTGTTGTCTACCACTGGCGATACTCTAGCTTATACAAAAGAATCAGATTATGTTCATCCAATCTTGACCAAGCATGGCCGTAAGATGGATCAAGCAGTCATTCAAGTAGATCACAATGTGTATCTCGCCTACGGATTTGGCCTTGATACTCCTGTGATGATTGAGGGTGACGACGGCATCATCATTGTCGATCCAGGCGAGTCTGTGCAAATGGCGCAAGCGGCCAAAGAGCAGTTCCGTAAGATCACCGATAAGCCAGTGAAAGCGATTGTTTACTCGCACAACCACATCGACCATATCTCAGGCGTTCGTGCTTGGACCAATGATGAAGAAGTAGCATCTGGTGAAGTACAGATCATTGCTCAAGAGGGGCTAACTGCAGCGGTTGCAAACTGGTCTTCAAACCTAGGCACACTGTTTGGTCACCGCACTTCATACACGGGCGCTAAGCACGTTGAAGAAGGCGAGCACGGTACAGTGAATGATGGTCTTGGTCCTCGTTTTATGCAGGGTGATATCTCGTTCATCGAGCCAAACGTGGTATTCAAAGACAAGATTGAAACCACGATTGCCGGCGTGAAACTAGAAATCGTCAACGTTCCTTCTGAAACCAAAGATGAAGTTGTCGTTTACCTGCCAGAGCAAAAGATCCTGCACGCAGCAGAGGTGTTACAGGGCGAAAACTTCCCGAACCTGCATACCATTCGTGGCACGAAATTCCGCGACCCATCAATGTGGTTCAAGGGTATCGACATCATGCGTCAGTTTGATACTGAAGTGATGATCAACTCTCACGGCCGTCCTGTTGAAGGAAAAGAAGCGGTAGCGAACGTATTAACAGCGTACCGTGATGCGATTCAATACACGCACGACCAAACTATTCGCTATATGAACAAGGGTATGACTCCTGATGAGTTGGTTGAGGTAGTTAAACTGCCTAAGCACCTTGCTGAGCACCCTTGGTTAGGTGAGCACTACGGCACGGTGGCACACGCTGTGCGTCAGATCTATGTCGGCTATAACGGCTTCTTCGAGGGTGACCCGTGGCAGCTAGAGCCAATGGCGTATGAGCAGCGCGCTAAAGCCTTCATTGAGATCATGGGCGGTCGCGACAACATCATTAACACCGCAAATGCAGCCATTGAAGCGGAAAACTACACCTTTGCCGCTGAGATCCTGTCTTACCCAATCACAGTGAACAAAGATGATATGGAAGCTCGTAAGCTTAAAGCGAAAGCGTATAAAGCGTGGGCTGCAGATCAAGTGAACATTAACTGGCGTAACTGGGCACTTAACGCTGCTGCTGAGCTGGAAGGTACCCGTGACTTCTCTAACATGATTAGCTTTGCTTCTGTTGATGTGCTTACCGCTCTTCCTAGCAAGCAGATCTTCGACATGATGACGTCGACACTGATTGCTGAGAATACCCTAGATGTGAACATGACGCTGGTATACAACTTCTCTGATACCGATGAGTCTTTCACTATCGAGATTCGTCAAGGTATTGCACAGCTGCATGAAGTAGCGCTAGAGAATGCGGACGTAGAGATCAATACCACTCGAGCCACCCTAAATGACGTCCTAATGGCCGGTGCCAATGCCCAGCAAGTGATGGGACAAAAGATGCAAAGCGGTGAGTTTACGTTTGCTAATGGTGATATCCAAGGCTTTGGTCAGTTCATGAGCTACTTTGATAAGCCAATGGCACCACAAGACATCATGTTGATTGTTCGCTAACTCCTACTTCGATAACAACAGATGTAACTCCTATGCAACGATAAGGGGACCTCAGGGTCCCTTTTGCTTGAGGAAGGTAACATGCTAAAACTCGGTACAGTGGTCGCTTTGTGTATTTGTTCTGCTACTACATTTGCGTGTGGGCTTCATCAAAGTGCGGGCTTCAATATGACAATTGAACAAGGCTCTCTTGATGTGTTTGCGAGTGTGATTGAGGTGCGCCAATCTGGTGAGCTCAATAACGCCAATAAGCCTGATCACTTTCGCTTGTTCAGCTTTAAATCATCCATTGAGAAGCCCTATGCCAATAAGGTGGATTTCACGCTATTTGAGGCGATCAAGGGTCACTACAGCGACGTAAAGTTGGAACCTAGTGTTCAAGTGACAGGGAAGGACATCTTGCCAACGCAAGCAGAGGTCATGCTGGTGACAGAACTGGACGTACTGGATGCTCTTGCTACGGGCACTCTCTCTTGGGATGAGGCTAAGCACATGGGCTTAGTACATATTAACGGCCCTGAGCATAAGCAACGTGCGCTAGATGTTTGGTTTACAACGATGTTTCAAGGGTAAAGCTAGGAACATTGTGCATGAAAGGCTTAATAGAGCGCTCGATGCCGGATCTCTTTAAAGTTGACTCGAACGCTCAGAGTATCAATGTTAAGCAAACTCTTTTTGTAAGTAAGCCACAATGTCTTTTGATTCATACATCCAGGTCTCTGTGCCTTGCTGTGTGATCTTAAGACATGGCACCTTAACTCTGCCTCCACCAGATAACAGCTCCTCACGTGCGGCTTCGTCACCCTTTGCGTCTTTAAGCGCAACATTGACGGATTGACGCTTCATTTCGCGACGCACCTTCACGCAAAACGGGCAAGCATCAAATTGATAAAGGGTTAAATCATTGGCTTTTGCATCGGCTGCTTGCTGTGCTTCTTCAGACCTTTTGACTCCGCGTGGCGTGAAGATAAAGTTGAGCAACAAGATAATCTTTCCTAGAACAATCCTGATAAATTTCATGGTGACCTTTTTCTAATTCATTGGTTTTGAGAATAAGTCTCAATGCTCTATTAAATCCCTTCTAGAGTCAATTTGCTTGCACTCTTGCTGCCAACTGAAGCACAGCATTGACAAACAGTCGGAGATTTTTTGTGCAGTGATATGGAGTGGTGAACCCTATAAAATGAGGCAATATCCTGCTTAACGGCATAACAAGGCTTGTGAACACTAGGTTACACCTCAGTTATTTAAGGTTTATTTGTTGATGAATTTGCGTGAAATTTGAATTTTTTGATGACCTGTTTGCGTAAGGATCAATTGTTATTTTTCATTTCTTAGCGGGTAAATCTTCTAAATGTGTATTAGCCCTCAACTCTGTCACTTTTTGGTCTTTCGTGCGGAACTTGGTCTTAATGCTATGATTTTAAAGAAGTATTTTCTGGGCGTTGTTGTGGAATTCTGAAGTTGCTCACACTAATCAAATAACATAAACCCTTTGCTAGTTTGGGCAAATGAACAATGGAATCATAAGGATAAGAATAACAGGCAACTAATTTGTACCCGGAGAATAATAATGAATACGATCAAGCTGTCCGTAAGAGAGAAGGTTGCCTACGGCTTAGGTGATACCGGCTGTAATTTCGTTTGGCAAACAGTGATGCTTTTCCTCGCCTATTTTTATACCGATGTTTATGGGCTTTCTCCTGCACACATGGGCACAATGTTCCTTTTAGTTCGCTTCATTGATGCTGTAACTGATCCGCTTATGGGCTCAATTGTTGATCGAACTAAATCAAAGCATGGTCGCTATCGTCCGTATTTGTTGTGGATGGCCGTGCCATTTGGCATTGCGTGCATGTTCGCCTTCTACACACCCAACTTCGGCGAAACGGGCAAGATTGTCTATGCATACGCGTCGTACATCTTTCTAACTCTTATGTATACGGCGATCAACGTTCCTTATTGTGCTATGGCCAATGCCTTGTCTAATGATTCAGAAGAGCGCACATCACTACAGTCTTATCGTTTCGCTCTAAGCACTGCTGGTGGTCTTGTGGTTGCAATGGTTGCGCTACCTTTGGTAGGAGTGATTGGTGATGGTGATTTACAAAAAGGTTATCTTGGTGCAATGGCAATCATGGGGGCAATCGCGATTGCACTATTTTTCGTCAGCTTTGCGAATACTAAAGAGCGTCACGTGCCTGAAGTGGAAGAAAAGCAATCTGTTTGGGAAGATTTGAAGCTACTTCTAGCGAATGACCAATGGCGGGTACTGTTTATCGTAAATATCGTGTTGCTTACGGGGGCGGTGCTAAAAGGCGCGACGACTATGTATTACGTAAACACGGTGATGGGGCGTGGCGACCTAGCAACCATGTTTATGGTTGCAGGAATGCTAGCTGCTATTGCTGGCGCGATGTTATCGTCACCACTGTTTGGCAAATACAACAAACCTACGGTTTACCGCATATTAATTGTCATCTCAGGTTTTATTTCAATGCTGATGTACGCCGTTGATCCAACGAACGTGACAATGATATTCGCTATCACCATTGTGCTAGCGTTAGTTCAAACAGCGACTACACCAATTCTTTGGAGCATGATGTCCGATGTGGTCGACTACGAGAAAACACGCAGCAATCGCTCTCTAAGCGGTATGGTGTTCTCTACCAATCTCTTCGCTATCAAACTTGGTATTGCATTAGGTGGAGCAGCAGTTGGCTGGATACTGGCATGGTCAGGTTATATAGGTGGCGCTGAAGTGCAAACTGCAGAAGCAGTCAACTCCATAAACCTACTGTTTACTGTGGTTCCTGGAGTGATGTTTGCTTCTCTAGCTGTGTTTATGATGTTTTATAAGCTTGACCAACAAAAGCTGAAACAGATCAAAGCACTTCTAGAGCTAGACGCTAAGAAACCGGCTCAAGAAGTTGAGGTTTCAGAGGCTGGATTGAAGGTTCAACTTAGCCAGTAACTGATATCACTGAGAATTGAAATAGCCTCCTACTTGGAGGCTATTTTTTTACCTAAACAGAGTTCACAAATACATTTTTTCTCAATCTTGTTTTTAAAAAACATAATGGAAACTCTCTTATTAATAGAAGAAAATAACTTCATTAGCTTGTTATTAGGACTCTAACATGAAAGACGTAAAGGTATCCAATTGGGGGGAATATAAATTGTTTTCTCTAGTTAATAATAAAGGAACACAAATTGATATTTCAGACCTTGGTGGTTTGATCGTTAATTTTTATACCAATGATATCAGTGGCAATAGAAAAAACATTGTCCTTGGCTACGATACCCCAGAGCAATATTTGAACGGTAAGTGCTACTTGGGCTGTCTTGTTGGGCCATGGGCCAACAGAATTGCCAACGGCCACTTCTCTATTGGTGAAGACGACTATCAACTTGAGTGCAATGAAGGCACTAATCATTTACATGGTGCTTCCGCGAGCCTTGGCGCGAAGCGTTGGAATGTTGAAATAGTAAACAGTGCGTCTTTACGGTTGAGCACTATGGTTGAGAGTGGTGACGCAGGCTACCCTTGTGATATTGAGTTTAAGGTTGAGTACCACTTGTCTGAAGACAATGCTCTTAGCATTAACTATCAAGCGTTCCCGCGTGCACTAACACCTATCAATATGACGCAACACACCTACTTTAATCTAGGCAGTAGTGCGGATGTACTTGACCATTTCATCCAGATTGAGGCCAACGATTACCTTCATGTCGATGCGCTAGCTATCCCGCTGTTTAAGGCTTCAGTCGAGGATACTCCGTTTGATCTGCGTACGGGAATGGCTATTAGAGAGGGGCTATCTCAGTCCAATGAGCAGCTAGAAAATGCGGGCGGCTATGATCATTGCTGGTGTTTTGACTCAACAGAAATCAAACCCGTTGCAAGAGTATTTGAGAATAATTCTGGAATAGAACTACAGGTCGCTACAGATCAAATAGGCATGCAGTTTTATAGCGGAAATTTCTTAAATAATGAAATTGGTCGAGACTCTAATATATACAATAAACATGCAGGCTTGTGTTTAGAAACTCAGTGTTATCCAAATCAAATTAATATGGATAATAAACAAGAATGTATATATGGGCCAGATAGACACTATCAGCACAATGTTATTTATAAAGTATTCACTACAAAAAATTAAATCGAGACAATTATGATTAATATTCCTCAAGTAAAAATGGGTATTGTTGCGGTCAGTCGTGACTGTTTCCCTATTTCTCTTTCAAAGCAGCGTAGAGAGAATGTGGTACAACACTGCGAGCAAAAAGATATTGATATTGTGCAGTTAGAAACCATCATCGAGAATGAAAATGATATGTTGCTGGCGCTTGAAGAGGCCAAAGACAAGGGGATTAACTCGCTAGTGATTTATCTTGGCAACTTTGGTCCCGAAGGTCCGCTGACTCAAATGGCGCAACGCTTTGACGGGCCTGTAATGTTTGTTTCTGCTGCAGAAGAGTCAACTGCGTGTCTGAGCAATGACCGTGGTGATGCATACTGCGGAATGCTTAACGCTTCATACAGTGCCAACTTGCGCAACATTCGTCCTCATATTCCTGAATATCCAGTGGGCACCCCGGAAGAAGTCGCAACAATGATAGGTGATTTTGTTCCTGTCTCTCGCACTATTCTTGGTCTTAAAGGGCTAAAAATCTTTAGTTTTGGGCCGCGTCCTCATGACTTTGTTGCGTGTAACGCGCCTATAAAAGCCCTGTTCGATCTTGGTGTAGAAGTGATGGAAAACAGTGAGTTAGACCTGCTTGATCTATACCAAGCCGCAGAAGGTCATTCCGATATTCCAGGCATTGTTGCAGAGATGGAGAAAGAGCTAGGCGACAACAATCCGTACCCTGATTTGCTTCCTAAACTTGCTCAATATGAGGTTGCACTACTGACCTTCCATAAAGAAAACCTAGGTGCCTCTAATTTTGGTATTTTTGCTAACAAGTGTTGGCCATCCTTTGAAAAATTCTTTGGCTTTGTGCCTTGTTACGTCAATGCTCGCCTTGCAGAGCGTGGCATACCCGTCGCCTGCGAAGTGGATATCTATGGTGCTTTGTCGGAGTACATGATCACTTGTGCGACCAACCACCCAGCCACATTGTTAGATATCAATAATACCGTACCAAGGGATATGGTTGAGAAAGCGGGTGATAAGATGGGAGAGTACACAGACAAAGACTTATTCATGGGCTTTCACTGTGGTAATACCGCACCAAGCTGCATGAAGAATTCCCAACTACGCTTCCAGAAAATCATGCATAGTTTGATGGAGCCTGGACAAGACCCAGATATTACTCGCGGTACGCTAGAGGGGCAAATCAAAGCAGGAGAGGTGACACTGTTCCGTCTTCAATCAACGGCAGATACTAAGCTTCGCTCCTACGTCGCTCAAGGTGACATTCTGGACATTGACCCAGAGTCATTTGGCTCCATTGCGGTATTCGCTATCCCAGAAATGCAGCGCTTCTACCGCCACGTTCTTATTCAAAAACGCTACCCGCACCATGCAGGGATCGCTTTTGGTCATGTAGGTAAGACACTCTATCAGGTACTTGATTTGATTGGTGTATCAGATATTGATTACAACCAGCCAAGCTATGAGCGATACCCGAATGAGATACCGAGTGTGTTCTTGAACTAACTAACCTCAGTCAAAAGCCTGCACATGTGCAGGCTTTCATCTATTCAGGCAACTCAAAGTAGTTGTGAGGCGATACGATTTTCATTGATGTCATAGGCACAATGAAAGAGATGAGGTATCGTTAGCCTTTTCTCGTAACGCCTTGGCCCTATGACAACACCTAACGCTTTATTCACCGCTGTTCATGCCGTTGGCTTTGAGCTTCCAACAAACTCCGTTTCTGTAAACGTGGACTCGTCGCAACTTGAGCAACTGTGTGAAAAGCTCTCGCCATTGTTTGAGCGCTCCAAGTTGAAACATTCGCAACATTCTGATCTTCAGTTGCTATTGGGCTTGTTTACTCTGCACCATGAAAAGCTACTGCATCAGTTGAACGCCCAGCAAGAGAGCTTGCTGGCCATGCAACGCGTTATCGATGGGTCTTTAGAGAATAAACATGCAGCTGCGTTTAAATCTCCACTGATCATTGAGTTTTGGCTCACCATGCACCTGTGGCTGTTTGTTCAAGGGCAGCTAGAAATGGATTACTCTCTGGCGAATGATTACGCCACCGAAGGGAGTCTATTACTGGTTTCGTTTACCCCTGTTTCGGCTGACGAGTTACGTTGTGAATGGAATGAGTCTTTCTATAAAGGAAGCAACATTTTGAAAGAATTTGCTGGGGGCAATAAGGGAATTCGAGGCTGGCTAGCTAAAGTATTCAAATAAAAGCGGTTTATAGCCTGTATAGGCTTCAGTTAGTGACCCTTTCATAATTGAAATGTTCGTTTTTCATTCAGCGCAAACGTTTGCACTTTACTTATTGTCAGAATTCTTTATTATCCCCGCCAAAATCAGATTGTCTCTTTTATCTCCCTGAGGAAGCCATGCTGTCGGACATTGAAATCTCTCGTTCTACCCCATTACGCCCTATTGCTGATGTAGCTACTGCTGTAGGTCTGCATGCTGATGAGATTCAAACTCATGGTCAACACAAAGCCAAGGTTTCTCTTAAGGCGCTTAAGCGTCTAGAAAGCAAGAAAACCGGTAAGTTAGTTGTAGTAACTGCGATTACGCCAACCCCTCTTGGTGAAGGTAAAACCGTGACCGCCATTGGCTTGGCACAAGGCCTATTCAAGGTAGGTCAATCTGTAATGGCCTGTATCAGACAGCCTTCTATGGGGCCAGTATTTGGCGTCAAAGGGGGTGCTGCCGGTGGTGGTTACTCGCAAGTTGCGCCAATGGAAGAGCTAAACCTGCACCTTACAGGTGACATCCACGCTGTGACTGCCGCTCACAACCTTGCTTCTGCGGCAATAGATGCGCGCATCTATCATGAGCAGCGTAATGGTTACGACGATTTTGAAGCACGCTCGGGCTTAACGGCACTGCGTATCGACCCGCAAAGCATCGTGTGGAAGCGCGTGATTGACCACAACGACCGTGCGCTTCGCAAGATCAACGTAGGCTTGAACGATGAAGGCAAAACCATCAACGGTTATGAACGTGAAGATGGCTTTGATATCTCGGCAGCATCTGAGCTTATGGCTGTACTTGCCTTAGCCAGTGACCTGCAAGACCTGCGTCGTCGCATTGGTAATATCGTTATCGGTTACAACCTTGATGGTAAAGCCGTGACCACCGAAGACTTAGGTGTCGCGGGCGCGATGACAGTCAGCATGCGTGAGGCCATCGAGCCAACCATGATGCAAACCCTAGAGGGGATCCCAACGCTTATTCATGCCGGGCCTTTTGCCAATATTGCACACGGCAACTCTTCTATCATTGCTGACAACATCGCAACTAAGCTTGCTGATTACACGGTCACTGAAGGTGGCTTTGGCTCAGACATGGGCTTTGAGAAGGCATGTAACATCAAGGCTCAGGCTTCTGGTAAAGCGCCAGATTGCGCAGTAGTAGTGGCAACGCTTCGCGGTTTGAAGGCCAACTCTGGTCTCTATAATCTAAAGCCAGGTCAACCGATCCCAGACAGCATGTTCGACAAAGACAGCGCAGCCCTTGAAGCGGGCTTTGCGAACCTAAAATGGCACATCGAGAACGTCGTAAAGTACGGCGTGCCGGCGGTAGTTGCTATCAACCGCTTCCCGCAAGACAGCGAAGAAGAACTAGCAAAGCTAAAACAAATGGTTGAGGCTCTGCCTTACTCTGTTGAAGTTGCTGTATGTGAAGCATTCGCACAAGGCGGCGCAGGAGCCGCTGAGCTTGCTGCTAAGGTGGTTGCTCAGTGCCAAACACCTGCTCAATTTAAACCTCTTTACCAGATGTCTCAGACGCTAGAAGAGAAGATCATGGCAGTAACGGAAGTCGGCTATGGCGCAGCATCAGTGACCCTAAGCGACAAAGCGAAAGCTCAACTGGCGCAGTTTAAATCTCTAGGCTTCGATAACCTCGCTATCTGTATGGCAAAGACGCCAATGTCGATCTCAACCGACGGCAACATTAAAGGCGCTCCGACCCAGTTCGACGTACCCATCCGCGAACTAAAGCTATGCGCAGGCGCAGGCTTCATCTACGCCCTATGCGGCAACGTAATGACCATGCCAGGCCTACCAGACAAACCAGCCTTCATGAATCTTGATATTGATGAAGATGGGAATATTACTGGGCTGAGCTAAGCTCCTTGTAACGTCACCCCCGAATGCTTTTATCGGGGGTCTCTTCGCCCACCAGATTCCCGCTAACAACATGCGGGAATGACGATTGTGGAGACTCAATACTTTTTGAACCCGTCATCCTCGAGTGCTTTTATCGAGGATCTATTCACCCTCCAGATCCCTGCTAACAACATGCGGAAACGACGGTTGTAGAGGACATTTACGTGCCTTCGATAGCGTCGTCCCAGAGTTTTTTATCGGGGGCCTGTTTTAGAAACAGATGCTCGACCAGAGTGCTGGCCCAGAAAATCGTTCGAGCATGACGAATTCCCTAAAGTTCGACTGGTATACAAGAAGCAAACTTGCAGCTTGAAGCTGATCGCTGATCGCTGATCGCTGATCGCTGATCGCTGACAGCTTCTCCCCAATTTATCCTCACGACAAAATCCTTTTGTTAGACTCCAACCCCATTTTATCCGTTAATGCGCCCCACACGGCGGTGAAACGAAACCGAATGAACCCGTGTTAGTTTTGGCTTCAGGTTCTTCTGAGTCATTTGTCCTTCCTCTTGTCTTTGTGAGATTTGACGTGGAAAAACTTTCTAAACTTGACCGTGTTCGCGCGGATTACAACGTTCATTACTGGAGCCAAGGCTTCTACGGTATCGACAATCAAGGTGAGGTGTATGTATCACCGCGCAGCGACAACGCACACCAAGTACCGTTGAGTAATATTGTTTCTCAATTAGAGCAAAAACAACTTAACTTGCCTGTTCTAGTAAGGTTTCCTCAAATCTTACATCAGCGTGTGCATGGTATTTGTCAGGCGTTCAACCAAGCCATAGCCGAGTACCAATACCCAAATAATTACTTGTTGGTCTACCCAATCAAGGTAAACCAGCAAAAAGAAGTGGTCGACGAGATCCTAGAGAGCCAAGCACAGCTTGAAACCAAGCAGTTGGGGCTAGAAGCGGGCAGTAAGCCTGAGTTACTCGCGGTATTGGCCTTGGCGCAAAAAGCGAGTTCTGTGATTGTATGTAACGGCTACAAAGACCGTGAGTACATCCGCTTAGCACTGATTGGCGAGAAGCTAGGACATAAGGTTTTCATCGTACTTGAGAAGCTATCTGAGCTAGACCTAGTGCTTAAAGAAGCCAAAGACTTAGGTGTAACGCCTCGTCTTGGTCTTCGCATTCGCCTTGCATCCCAAGGTGCAGGTAAGTGGCAATCAAGCGGTGGCGAGAAATCTAAATTTGGCTTGGCGGCGTCTCAAGTGCTTTCGGTTATCGAGCGCTTGAAGAAAGAAGGCCAGCTAGATGCATTGCAACTGGTTCACTTCCACCTTGGTTCACAGATGGCAAATATCCGTGATATTCGCAACGGTGTGAATGAGTCAGCTCGTTTTTACTGTGAATTACGAGCTATGGGCGCAGGTATCCAGTACTTCGATATCGGAGGCGGCTTGGCAGTGGACTATGATGGTACACGCAGCCAGTCTTCTAGCTCGATGAACTATGGCTTGATTGAGTACGCGCGCAACATTGTGAGTACGGTAGGCGATGTATGTCAGCAGTATGAGCAACCAGTTCCGACAATTATCTCAGAATCTGGTCGCTCACTAACGGCTCATCATGCGGTATTGATTACCAACGTGATTGGCACTGAAGCGTACTACCCTGAAGCGGTTGATGCTCCACAGCAACTTGCTCCAACGCTACTGCAAAACATGTGGCGTAACTGGGAAAGCCTACAGGATGGCAGTGACGCGCGTGCTTTAATCGAGATCTACAACGATACTCAGAGTGACTTGGCTGAGGTCCATTCTCAGTTTGCAACAGGGGTTTTAAACCTAGAGCAACGAGCTTGGGCTGAGCAGCTTTCACTTCGAATCTATTTCGAATTGAGCCGTCAGATGAGCAACAAAAACCGCTTCCATCGTCCAATTTTGGATGAGTTGAGCGAGCGTTTAGCGGATAAGTTCTTTGTTAACTTCTCGCTATTCCAATCTCTACCGGATGCGTGGGGGATTGATCAGGTGTTCCCTGTTCTGCCTCTATCAGGGCTTGAGAACGTGGAAGATCGCCGCGCGGTGATGTTGGACATTACTTGTGACTCGGACGGTGCAATTGAGCAGTACGTTGAAGGACAGGGCATTGAGAAAACCTTACCAGTACCGGCTTGGGACAAGGACAAACCTTACTTGATGGGCTTTTTCTTAGTGGGAGCGTATCAAGAGATCTTGGGTGACATGCACAACCTGTTTGGCGATACGCACAGCGCGGTTGTAACGGTTAATGAGCACGGAGAATCGATCATTGAGCGCATCGATGAAGGGGATAGCGTTGAAGACATGATGCGCTATGTTCATATCGATGTGGACAAGATCCGCGACAACTATCGTGACTTAGTCGCCCAACGCGTACACGCTGATGAGCAACAGCAGGTATTAGAAGAATTAGAAGGTGGCCTAATGGGTTACACCTACTTAGAGGATTTCTAAATGGATGATTTGTTTACTAAAACTGATTATTCGCTTTACTCAAACTCTATGAGTTTTATGCGTAGACCTTACCTGCGAGATCCCGTGTCTGCAGACGCTGATCTCGTGGTACTTGGAGTGCCGCTCGATCTAGCTACCTCAGGCAGACCCGGAGCACGTATGGGGCCTGATGCGATACGCAGAGCTTCGGTCAACCTTGCATGGGAAGGAAAAAAGTTCCCGTGGGATTTTAACGTATTTGATCGCGCAAAGGTGATTGATGCAGGTGATTTGGTATTCGACAGCGGTGATGCAGAAGGCTTTACCGCTCGCTTAGAAGCCGCTACCGATGAAATCCTAAAAAGTGGCAAAACCATGCTGGCATTAGGTGGCGATCACTTTATTACCTTGCCAATACTGCGTGCATACACCAAGCACTATGGTGAGATGGCATTGATTCACTTTGATGCTCATACGGATACTTATGCCCATGGCAGTGCGTATGATCACGGCACCATGTTTTATCATGCGCCGAACGAAGGCCTGATCTCTTCTGAGCACTCAGTGCAGATCGGCATTCGTACAGAGTATGAGCAGCAAGATCACGGCTTTACTGTCATCAATGCGATGCAGGCCAATGATCAAAGTGCTGATGAGATTGTGGCTCAAATCCGCAAGGTAATTGGCGATAAGCCAGTGTACGTTACCTTCGATATTGACTGCTTAGATCCAGCATTCGCACCAGGCACAGGAACGCCCGTGTGTGGCGGACTAAACTCAGACAAGGTGCTAAAGATTCTACGCGGCTTGGCTGGGGTAAATATTGTGGGTATGGATGTGGTGGAGGTTTCTCCTGCATACGACCATGCAGACCTGACGGCTCTGGCAGGAGCAACAGTGGCGCTGGAGTTGATGTACGCTTGGGCGTCTAATCGTTAAGTTGTATTGATTGCATTGTTTATGGGAAAGGGAAAACCTTAGGGCTTTCCCTTTTTTTTGATTATGGATCTATCGTTGGGTATTGGTTTCGCCTTGCCCGGCGACTTCCTTTTTCGCTATAGGTCGAAAAAGGAAGCAAAAATTTGTCCAAGCAAGAGCTTAGATCTTCGATAGGAGCGCTCGAAGATGACGAAGGTAGTGGAGTCATGACAAGGCTAAACCAACGTCATGCCCGAAGTGTTTTCTGGGCCAGCACTCTGGTCGGGCATCTGCTTCAATCCCAGAACCCAGAACCCAGAACCACTGCAACACGCAGTGAAGCGATTACTCACACGGCGGAGCAAGGTGAATCATCGCCAAACCACCCAGCGACGTTTCACGATATTTCTTGTTCATATCCTTACCCGTCTGATACATGGTATCGATAACATCATCTAATGAGATCAAACACTTACTAGAGCGCTTAAGGGCCATGCGAGAAGCATTGATCGCCTTCATCGCGCCCATAGCGTTACGCTCAATACATGGTACCTGAACCAGTCCGCCGATTGGGTCGCAGGTCATGCCTAGCGAGTGCTCCATTGCAATTTCTGCTGCAATACAGATCTGCTCGTTACTGCCACCGCGTAACGCTGTTAAACCGGCAGCGGCCATTGATGAAGAAACACCTACTTCACCCTGACAGCCTACTTCAGCACCTGAGATAGAGGCATTAGTCTTGTACAAAATACCGATAGCACCAGAAACCGCCATAAAGTCTTTAAGCTGCTTAGTATCCAGCTCTTTGATAAAGCGGTTGTAGTACATAAGCACTGCAGGAATAACGCCAGCCGCGCCATTGGTTGGCGAGGTAACTACCTGACCACCTGCCGCGTTCTCTTCACTCACAGCAAAGGCAAACAGGTTGATCCAATCTAAGATCTCCATTGGGTCGTTTTCAACCAAGGCATTTGCTTCTAGTTTCTTTAGCAAGTTAGGTGCGCGACGCGTTACGTTGAGTCCGCCATCTAGGATGCCTTCAGTTTCAAAACCGCGTTCCATACACAGACGCATTACCTTCCAAATCTGATCCGCTTTGGCATTGATAGCGTCGGTATCTTGGAAGGCCAGTTCGTTACGAAGTACCATACCACCAAGGCTTAGGCCATTTTTCTCAGCTTGTGCAAGCATCTCGTCGGCACTTGCGAAAGGAAATTCTACCGAAACATCTGTGGTCTTTTTACCGTGTTGCAGCTCATCTTCTGTGGCAATGAAACCACCACCAATAGAGTAGTAAGTTTCAAAACCAACACGTGTGCCCGCAGCGTCAAAAGCTGAGATAGTCATACCATTTTCATGCAGAGGCAGGTTATCGGTATGGAACAGAATGTCTTTGTCGTAATCAAAGTCAATTAGGTGGTGACCTGCAATATTCATTTTGCCGTCACTAATAGCATTGCGCATTTCAGCGTTAGCACTAGAGATCTTTATGGTGTCAGGACGATTGCCAAGCAGGCCCAGAATCGAAGCACGATCCGTGTGGTGACCTTTACCCGTTAGAGATAGCGAGCCATACAAATCCACCTGAATGCGCGTTACCTTCGCCACATCCTGCTGAATAAGTTGAGTAAAGTGATACCCAGCAAGCATAGGACCATTGGTATGAGAGCTAGAAGGACCGACACCTATTTTGTAGATATCAAAAATTGAGTACATATTCTTTACCTATTACGACAATACGGCTAAAAGCCAGTTAGGGGTATGAAGCACTGCCAAATTCTGAAGTATTACTCTTCAATCATAGCTGTACATCAACTGAGCTACCATAAACGCATCACTACCCAGAATGGGGATTCAGCAATTGAAGTTATTATGATGTGAGCGGAATATACAGTAAGAAGCTAGGTGAGGTGAATAGATTGTCAGTAAAAGAAGTCAGAAACGATGGGTTTGCAACATTTGATAGATTGTAAACCCTTGCTATGAATAATAAAGTGACAGCATTTCATGTATTTATTCTAGGTATCCAACAATGCTTTACTGCCCTAAGTGCGGAGTTAAGAGCTTAGCCACGATTAAAAATCAGTTTCACTGTGGTGAGTGCGACTTTACTTTTTTCCAAAACATGGCAGCTGCTGTGATGGCTGCGGTTATCAAACAAAACGCTGATTCAGAAACCATGATACTAGTCGCGACTCGTTCACGTGAGCCGGGTAAAGGGCTATGGGACTTGCCGGGCGGATATGTGGATCCTCATGAAAGTGCGGAAACGGCGCTTAATCGTGAGTTGAAAGAAGAGATTGGCGTAGAGCCTAAGTCATTTCAGTACCTTACTTCCTTTCCCAATGTTTACCCCTACAAAGAGGTGGTCTACACAACCTGCGATATGGTGTTCATCGTGACTCTTGATGATGAGGCGCACATTGTTGCTGATGATGATGTTGAAAGCCTGAGTTGGATGCCTTTAGACGAGATAGATTTAAATGGGTTTGCGTTTGAGTCGACCAAGCAGGCTGTGTCTGCGCTTAGGGCGCACCTTGCTCAATAGTTAGTGCTGATGGTTTTGAGTGGTGTCTAATCTAAGCTGGTGCTCTCTAAGATTCTGGATAAGCTCATTCGAGCTTTCCAGAATGACGTGTTTTGAGCATTTTCAGCCTAAGGTTGCCTCTTCCATGGCGTCATCCTAGAAGTTGCAGAGCAGCTATCTAGATGTATGGACTCCCTCTCCTTGAGGAGCTACGGTCTTAATCCGACTAAAGATTAGCCAAAGGAGCCCATACATGACTAAGCCTAATCTATTAGCTATTGATTTAGCAAAGAATGTATTCCAAGTTTGCAAACTCTGCCCTAACGGAAAAGTCATTTACAACCGCGAAGTCAGTCGAGCAAAACTCAAAGAAATTCTGATAAATGAAAAACAAGCCCTCGTGGCTATGGAAGCCTGTGGCAGTGCACACTACTGGGCTCGATTCGCAATTAGCGCAGGCCACATTGTAAAAGTCATCAACGCCAGAGCCGTAAAAGCATTTCAAACCAAGCAAAAGACAGATAGGAATGATGCTTTAGCCATTGGTGTTGCAGCACAGCAAGAGCACATCCATGGTACTCATATTCACTCAACTGAGGAGCAGGCACTTCAATCGTTAGAGCGTATGCGACACTTGGCTAAGGTTCAACTAGTCGCACAAAGTAACCAGATGCGAGGAGTATTAGCTGAGTTCGGAGTTATTCTACCGCAAGGCCTATCTAAGTTAAGAAAGGAAATCCCTTTCATCCTAGAAGATGCTGATAACTCTTTACCTGATAGTTTTAGAACGGCGCTACACAGGTCATGGTCACATTTATTGTGCCAAATTGAACACTTGCAAGAACTAGATAGGCAGCTCGAATCTTTGGTTAAGTCGCATCATATTTGCAAAAAGCTGATGAAGCTAGAAGGGGTCGGTCCGTTAGGGGCGCTAGGGTTAGCGTTACGATTAGGGCGAGGTGAAAACTTTTCTAATGGCCGAGAAGCATCCGCTAATATAGGGCTAACACCTAAACAGAACAGTTCCGGCGGGAAAGAGCGTATTGGACATATATCTAAGTACAGTGCGGATAAGCGACTTCGTTCAATTTTATTTCAAGGAGCGCTTTCCGTTATCACTCATGTATTAAACCGTCCAGCGACAACAAACAAAGAGCAGTGGTTACAAGCGCTAGTCGAACGGCGAGGAAAAAAGATCGCTGCAATTGCTTTAGCGAACAAAACCGTTCGAACCGCTTATGCTTTATTAAAGAATGATTCGGACTATCAGCCAATTAAATTGTCATGATAGACCGAGCATAGTCAACGAAGAGCGATGTAAGACAGGTAAGACCGACCAGTATGAGCTAGATAAGATTCGAGGCAGTAGACTTGCCGATATCGAGAAATAGCCTACTGGTGCGACTACATTTTAGGGCGAGGTAGCTCCTCAATAAAGCCCGTATATAAGTGCGCATCTATACTTGTTTTCCAAATTCTTTGTTGATTTACCGAGGGGGTCCATATAAGGATCTTAGGTGCTACCGAACTCAACAATGCGCACCCCAACACTCCAACTCAAAACCCTCCCATTGCGTCCTTATGGCGCAAGCATTGCACCAAATAAACCACTTACCGTTTCATCTCTGTAAACCTACCTTCACCAAAAAACACCCTCAAGCCCTTATTTACTTAGCCTCAATCGATACTTTCAATTTTTGGCACGTTCGTTGCAATAACTTAATCAGTTGTTCCAATTGTTTCATTTCTTTATAGGGAAATACCATATGAACGTATTTAAGGCTGTAATCAAAACCGTGTTAACCGCTTCTTTACTGCTGAGTGCACAAGTGGCTAGTGCTAACCAATTAGACGCTATTAAAGAGAGTGGTGTGTTGAAGGTGGCAGTGCCGCAAGACTTTCCTCCATTTGGGTCGGTGAATATTAATCTTCAGCCGCAGGGTTACGATATCGATATGGCGCAGTACTTGGCCGATCAGATGGACGTGAAACTTGAGTTGGTACCCGTGACCAGTGCTAACCGTATTCCTTATCTGCAAACGCGTAAAGTTGACCTAGTGATCTCAAGCCTGGGTAAAAACCCAGAGCGTGAGAGAGCGATCGATTTCACTGATGCCTACGCACCTTTCTTCCTTGGTGTGTTTGGTAGCGATGCTGAAACCGTATCTTCCCCAGAAGAGCTGGCGGGTAAAACGGTAGGCGTAACACGCGGTTCTGTTGAAGACATCGAGCTGAGCAAGCTAGCGCCAAAGGGCACAACGCTAAAACGCTACGAAGACAACAACGCGACACTATCAGCTTACCTATCTGGCCAAGTAAGCCTAATTGCAACGGGTAACCTAGTGGTGACAGAAATTGCTAATCGCAACCCAACCAAAGCGCCTCAAGTTAAGTTCATGCTGAAGGATTCTCCATGCTACATCGGCATTAAGAAAGGTGACATTGAGCTATTGGATGAGATCAATGTGCTTATCAAACAAGCGAAATCACAGGGTGAGCTAGAGAATATCTCTCAGAAGTGGCTTAAGGCGCCATTCCCAGCTTCACTTGGCGCTTAATTAGGAACCCATTGATGAGCTATCAACTTGATATTGCAGGTCTTGCTCCGTATGTGCCCCAGCTCCTTACCGGAGCTTGGGCCACCATTAAGCTAACGACCATTTCTACGTTAGGTGGCCTGCTACTGGGAACAGTATGCGCGGCAGGGCGGATAAACAAATATCGCTGGCTGCGTTTGCTTAGCGCCAGCTACATAGAAGTGATTCGAAATACGCCATTTATTGTGCAGCTGTTCTTTATCTTCTTTGGCTTGCCAGCCATTGGCATAAAGCTCACGGCATGGGAGGCGGGTTGTATTGCCATGGTGATCAACCTAGGCGCCTACAGCGCTGAGATTCTACGAGCCGGAATTGAGGCTGCACCTAAGGGGCAATGGGAGGCAGGCAGAGTATTGGGTCTTACCAATCGCCAAATCTTTATGCACGTTATCTTGCCACCGGCTTATCAGCGTGTGTATCCGGCGATTACCAGTCAATGCATCATAGTGATGCTCGGCTCAGCGGTTGTCTCGCAGATTTCGGTGGAAGAGCTGACATTTGCAGCTAACTTTGCTCAGTCACGCAGCTTCTTGAGTTTTGAGGCGTACCTAGTGACTGCCTTGATTTACTTGATGTTATCCATGCTTATGCGTCAAGTGTTTGCCATGGTGAAGCAGGCAAGCTTCAAAAACCCATCGTTATAGGAGAGCCCAACAATGATGCAATTTTCTGATTGGGATATTTTACGCAACCTACTGATGGCAGCACGCTGGACCATTTTATTGTCCCTTATCGCATTTGTGGGTGGTGGCATATTAGGCGCCTTGCTGACCTTCTTGCGTAGCACGCGTAATGTGGTTTTTACTCGAATCATTCAGGTGTATGTGGAGATATTCCAAGGAACGCCACTACTGATGCAGCTGTTCCTGACCTTTTTCGGTTTGTCTCTGCTAGGGATAGAAGTCAGTGCTTGGTCTGCTGCTATTTTGTCTTTGACGCTATTTAGTAGTGCATTCTTTCACGATATCTGGCGCGGATGTATCGACGCCTTACCAAAGGGGCAATGGGAAGCGTGCCGCACGCTCGGTTTGACTTACTTGCAGAGCATGCGCTACATCATCGCACCTCAGGCGATGCGCATGGCCATAGCCCCAACCGTTGGATTCTCAGTTCAAATCGTTAAGGGCACAGCACTGGCATCGATCATTGGTTTTGTAGAATTAACCAAGGCTGGAACCATGCTTAACAACGCGACCTTTCAACCCTTCAAGGTGTTTGCTTTTGTAGCACTGCTTTACTTCGTTATCTGTTTTCCTTTGTCTTTATTAGCTCGCTACTTGGAGAGTAAAAATCATGTCACTCGTTAGTGTTGAAAAAGTCCATAAATACTATGGCGAAAACCACGTATTAAAAGGTGTAGACCTAAAGATCAATGCGGGTGAAGTTATCTCTATCATTGGTCGCAGTGGCTCAGGAAAAAGCACCTTATTACGTTGCATGAATGGTCTTGAGACCTACGAAGAAGGCGTAATTATCGTCGATAGCCAGTCGGTAGAAGACGACGACTACAAACTGAGACTGCTTAGCCGCAGCGTTGGCATGGTATTTCAAAGCTTTAACCTTTTTCCGCACAAGACGGTTGGTGAAAACGTCATGCTTGCACCAAAGCTTGTGTTAAAGAAAAGCCCGCAAGAGTGCCGTGAGATAGCCAAAGAGCTACTAGAAAAGGTAGGGCTTGCCGACAAATTTGATGCTTACCCTGGCAACCTGTCTGGTGGTCAGCAGCAGCGTGTGGCGATTGCTCGCTCGCTAGCCATGAACCCAAAAGTCTTGCTTTGTGACGAGATCACATCGGCGCTGGATCCTGAGCTTGTCGGAGAAGTGCTCAAGGTTTTAGAGCAGCTAAAAGCGGAAGGAATGACCCTTATTTTGGTGACCCATGAAATGAACTTTGCTCGCGATGTGGGTGACAAAGTAGTGTTTATGAACGAAGGTAAAGTTTGGGAAACAGGAGAAAGCAGCCAAGTGTTTGCCAATCCTCAAACTCCTGAACTACAAGGCTTTTTGTCTGCAGTTCGCTAAATCACTTTCTTTGTAGGAGCGTTTCATGAGTCCCATTAGTAATCCGTTAAGTGAACGAATAACTAGGCACTACTCAGAGCTGACTAAGAATAATCGTCGCTTAGCCGATTATCTACAGCTCAACCCTGAAAAAATCTTGATGCTGTCGACCAATGAGATTGCTGAAGCGTGCGAGGTGTCCAAGGCCAGTGTCAGCCGGTTTATTCGCAAGTTGGGTTATGAAGACCATGTAGCGCTACGCAATGAATTACTGAGTGAGCGTGATAAAGGCACCCCAGTGATTACTGCGCCAGTGGAAGAGAAAGAACTGCAACAAGAGCTTCTCTCCCTTGAACAGCTGTGGGCGCAGCTTGGTGAAATGGACTTAACCGACCTTACCGAAAAGCTGTCGTCGGCAAAGCGCATAAAGATCATTGGTTATCGCAATAGTTACCCATTGGCGCTGCACTTTAGACAACAGTTGATGCAGTGCCGTGGCAATGTTGAATTGTTGCCAACGCCAGGGCAAACCATCGGAGAGGATATTGCTTCTATCACTGATGAGGATTTTGTCATTGTTATCGGTATTCGCAGACGCGTGAACCACTTTTCCAAGATCTTAGATTTGCTGGCAGAGCATGACACCTTGCTTATCACCGACCAGTCGGGTCAGAAGTACATTCCTAGCGTTTCTCACTACTTGATTTGCCATATGAACAATCAAAATCCGTTAGATAGCTATGCCGCGCCAATGAGCCTGATCTCCTACCTAGTGAACAAGGTATATCGCCACTTAGGGGCGGAAGCGGTCAAGGTCAGCGGTAAGGTCAGCGCTCATTACTCGCAGCTCGATGAACTTGAATAAATTAGAGAAGTAATCCCAATAATGAACATAGTAAGCAAGCTAAAAAAAGAATGGTTTCTAGTGGGCATGGTACTCGCCATTGCGCTGGCGACCATAACCCCAGATCTTGGTAAAACGGGTGGAGCGATTCATCTTGATAAACTGACGGGCATTGGTGTTGCCATCGTATTCTTTCTACATGGTCTGGGTCTTGCGCCAAGTGCTATCAAAGCGGGCTTGAGTAACTGGCGTCTGCACCTGTTTATCCAATCCGCGACCTTTATCTTTTACCCTTTGCTATGGGTGATCTTTGGTGACCTATTTCTAGCCTATATGCCTGCGGCCCTAGCGTTTGGCTTCTGCTATCTATTCGTATTACCAAGCACGGTTTCCTCGTCTGTTGCCATGACCAGCGTGGGCAAAGGAAATGTACCTGGCGCTATCTTCAACGCGTCTTTGTCCAGCATTATCGGCGTCTTGATCACGCCATTTCTCATTCAGTTGTTTATGGGCTTTGAAGGTGCACAGCTGAACCTAATGGACTCAGTGATATCCATTGCCAAGCTGTTGCTTCTGCCAATGCTAGTGGGTCAACTGGCTCGTCCTTTGCTGCTCGCTTTTGCTGAAAAGCACAAAGCTGTGGTCAACAAAGTGGATAAATACGTCATCTTGCTGATTGTCTATAACGCGTTTTGTGACTCGGTAGCAAATGGCATCTGGCACACCTTCTCTATTGCTATGCTGGCAACCACTATTGCTGTTTGTGTTGCAGTGCTAATGGTGATGATCCATTTCTTCCAGTGGGGCGCGCGCAAGAGTGCCTTCGGCCATGAAGATGAAGTGGCCGCCGTATTTTGCGGTACCAAGAAAACCCTAGCCGCAGGTGTACCTATGGCGGCGGTTATCTTTGGCTCTGATCCGTCTCTAGGCATGATTTTATTGCCTATCATGCTTTATCACCCAATTCAGATCTTCTACTGCGCAGTAATGGCGAATCGCTATGCCAAGAGTGCAGAACAAGATCTTGCCATCGCGGCTAAGTAATGGAGGCATGATGAGTACTCACCAGCGCGATATCAGCCTTTATTGCCAGCAAGGCCCTTTTCAAATAGCACCATCACATCAAGGTGCGCTCGATGGCTACAGCTTTGTATTTAAAGATCTATTTGATGTGGATGGCTTTACCACAGGTGCGGGTAATCCCACCTGGCTTGCAACACATACAAAGGCACAAAGCACGTCACCCATTATCGAAGCTTTGCTTGAGCAGGGAGCCAGTTGTGTTGGCCGTGTGCAAACCGATGAGCTCGCCTATAGCCTCAATGGCACCAATGTTCACTACGGCACGCCAGTAAATCCGCTCGCACCTGAGTGCATCCCGGGCGGATCTTCAAGTGGTAGTGCAGTGGCCGTCGCCCTTGGACATGCTGACTTTGCCGTCGGTACTGATACGGGCGGCTCGGTACGCGTGCCAGCTAGCTATTGCGGTTTGTACGGACTTAGACCAACCCTTGGGGCGCTCTCTCTTAAGTACTGCTTTGAATTATCTAAGAGTTTTGATACCGCAGGACTGTTTACTCGCGACCTTACGCTGATGAAGACTGTCTTCGAGGCATTAAATCAAGAGCAGCAGCAAGCAAACCAGATCGATACTCTATGCCTTGACCAAGACCTCGCTAAGTTTCTAAGTAAAGATCGCCTGCAAATGCTGACTAAATGGTGTGAAAGTGCAGGCATCAGCATTAAACCGGTGCGCTTCTTGGCAGATATTGGTTTAGATCTTGCCTCTCTTAGTTTGATGTTTAGAACGATTCAGGGCTTTGAGATTATTCAAACCCATGAGCAGTGGCTTAGCCAACATGGCGATAGCCTCGACCCAAGGATCTTAGAGCGAGTGCAATGGGCTCGTACGATCACCGAAGATGATTACCTGTCAGCGAAGAGTGAACAGGCGAACTTTACCCAGTCTTTAGTTAACTGCATCCGAATGTCCAAGGCGGCTTGGTTAATCCCCACCACGCCGATGGGGCCGCCTAAGTTGGATATCGCCGACGCAGCTCTTGCACAATATCGCACAGAGCTGATGGGATTGACTTCTATTGCTGGGCTTGCAGGTCTTCCTCAGCTGCACCTTCCTATGTCAGGGCTGCCCGAGGGCTCAACTGGCGTTTCTTTGGTGGGACTGCCAAACAGCGAGTCGACGCTTATCGCAACGGCACAACGAATGCTTGAAGGAGAAGTATCATGAGTTTTCAAACCGCCTTCACAGCACCACATTCGAAAGCTGCCGAGGTAGGGCAGTCGATATTGGATGCTGGCGGCACTGCCAGTGAGGCAATGGTCGCGGCTGCCGCTATGGTCGCAGTGCAATACCCCCATATGAACAGCATTGGCGGCGACGGATTTTGGCTTATTTGTAAAAAGGGCGAAGCGCCGATCGCTATCGATGCTTGCGGCGCAGCTAGCCTGTCGGTTGACCCAGAGGCATACCGAATAGAACCCTTACTACCAGAAAGTGGTGGGGCATCAGCGATTACTATGGCAGGCACTGTGTCTGGCTGGGATAAGGCATTGCAAATCAATGGCGGAGAGTGTGCATTAGAGCACCTACTTACGCCTGCCATCGAAGCTGCCAACAATGGTATTAGCGTCACTCAGAGCTTAGTGAATGCCAGTGAGAAGACCTTGCAGCGCTTGGGTGGTGCTGAGGAGTTTGCCAAGCTGTACCTCAACAATGGTGAGCCTTTAAAGGTCGCCGATACAGTGAAAAACCCAGCGCTGGCAAGCACTCTAAAGACGCTAGCAAAAAACGGGCTTGATGATTTTTATCGAGGCGACATTGCACGCAGTATCGCCTCTGATCTGCAAAAGTCAGGAAGCCCCTTATCTATAGAAGACTTTCATCAGCATCAGGCTAAGGTATTACCACCACTTAGTGTGGAGATTTCAAAGGGCAAGCTGTTTAATTTTGGCGCGCCAACCCAAGGGGTTGCCTCACTGCTTATTCTGGCCATCTACGACAAGCTTGTGGGTCAGGCACAGCAGGAGATTGAGCATATGCATCTGCTGGTTGAGGCAACCAAGCAGGCGTTCATCATTCGTGACCGCGTTGTTACTGATGAAGCCTATCTCCAGCAGCCTCTGCAATCTTGGCTTACCGACGAGGTGATTGAGGAATGTGTATTGAACATCTCGGCAACGCAAGCACAGCCTTGGCCTCACGTTGCCAAGCCCGGCGATACCATATGGATGGGGGCGACGGATCAATACGGCACTATGGTGAGTTTTATTCAAAGTATTTACTGGGAATTTGGCTCAGGTGTGGTGCTGCCAGAGACGGGAATCCTGTGGAATATACGCAGCCAAAGCTTTTCTCTTGATCCTTCACACCACAATGCTTTACAGCCTGGAAAGAAGCCATTTCACACTCTTAACCCAGCTTATGTCGAGCTTAATGATGGCAGGCGCATGGTGTATGGAACTATGGGCGGTGAAGGCCAACCACAAACTCAAGCCTGCCTATTCAGTCGCTATCTTTATCAGGGTAAAACCCTCGCTCAATCGGTGGCAGAGCCACGATGGTTACTGGGCAGAACTTGGGGAGACTCCGCTAATAATCTCAGGCTGGAGCAAGCACTTTATCAAGAGTACGCAGCGGACTTGACCCTTATGGGACACGATGTCACCGCTGTCGCTGATCACAATGAATTAATGGGCCACGCAGGCGCCGTTGTATTGAATCCACAAGGGGACGCGTCTGCAACCAGCGATCCTCGTAGTGATGGAACCTATTTTCTTGGAGAAACACATGACCAATAACACTGTTTTTGAAACCCTAAACCCACCGCAACGCATGTTGATGGGACCAGGTCCAATCAACGCTTACCCTAGGGTTCATCAGGCGCTCTCTTCTTCTTTGATTGGCCAATACGATCCGGTCATGACGGGTTATATGAACCAAGTTCAGCAGTTGTATCGCGGTGTTTTTCAAACTCAAAATCAGCAGACTATGCTGGTGGATGGCACTGCACGCTCGGGCATTGAGGCGGTATTGGTATCGGTATTGCAGCCGGGCGATAAAGTGCTGATCCCTGTGATTGGTCGCTTTGGCCACTTGCTGTGTGAGATTGCTCAGCGTGTTGGGGCAAAGGTGAAAACCATTGATATCGAGTGGGGCGAGGTGTGCCCGCCAGAGCTTATCGAAAAAGCCATCAAGGAGTTTCAGCCAAAGTTACTGGCGACAGTGCAGGGCGACACGTCCACCACGATGAATCAGCCTCTAAAAGAGATGGGCGAGATATGTCAGCGCCACGATGTGCTGTTCTACTGTGACGCTACCGCTTCTGTTGCAGGCAACCATCTTAAAGCCGATGAATGGCACCTTGATGCCGTATCTGTTGGCTTACAGAAATGTTTGGGAGGGCCGTCTGGCAGCGCGCCAATCACCCTGAGCGACCGCTGTGCTGAGGTCATCAATCGACGCAAACACATTGAGGCTGGCATCCGTGCTGATCACCATGTTGCGGGTGATGAAGCCATGATCCAGTCCAATTACTTTGATCTTGCTATGGTCATGGATTATTGGGGACCAGAGCGTCTTAACCACCATACCGAAGCGACCAGTATGCTGTATGCCGCACGCGAATGTGCTCGCTTGTTTTTAGAAGAAGGCGCAGACCAAGTGGTTGCTCGCCATAAACAAGCAGGCGATGCCATGGCATCGGGTTTACGCGCTATGAGACTGGAGCTGTTTGGTAACCCGCAATTTAAGATGAATAATGTGGTGGGCGTATACATCCCGCAAGGCGTTGATGGTGAAAAGGTGCGCCTTGAATTATTGCACCGCTTTGGTATTGAGATTGGCACTTCATTTGGACCGTTACATGGCAAGATCTGGCGCATCGGCACTATGGGCTTCAACGCTCGCCAAGAGTGCGTATTGACTACTCTTGCTGCGCTGGAATCTATCTTGGTCAAACACAAAGCTAAGATTATCCCAGGCCAAGCGGTAGTTGCAGCCATGGACTATTACAGCCATTAATGCTGACAAGGAATGTGAATAATGACGCAAGGTAGCGGCGAAGAAATATTAAAAAGAGCCGATGAAATGGCCCAATTTAGTGCCATGGAGAAGGGGCTAACTCGGGCTTATCTCACTAAAGAGCATAAGCAAGCACATCAGCAATTATCCCACTGGATGGCCCTAGCAGGGCTAGAGGTTTGGCAAGACAGTGTTGGAAACCAATGGGGAAGAAAGACTTCTGCCAATCCCACCCAACCGACCCTTATCATAGGCTCTCACAGTGATACTGTGGTGAATGCAGGAAAATACGACGGCAACCTTGGTATCTTGCTTGGGTTAGAAGCGCTAAAGCAACTTGAAGGCATCGAGCTGCCGTTTCATGTGGACTTAGTGGCCTTTGCCGATGAAGAGGGCGTGCGTTTCAATACCACTCTTATAGGCTCAAGTGCGACAGCGGGCTGCTTTCAACCTGCATGGCTGGACATCAAGGACCGTGACAATATCGCTATGGGCGAGGCCATGCTGAGCTTTGGTTTACCCCCTGAATTGGCTGGTAAAGACGCGCGATTGCCACAGGAGGTGAAGGCATATCTTGAGGTGCATATTGAGCAAGGCCCAGTACTGGAAGACCTTAACCTGCCGGTTGGGGTGGTGACGGGTATTGCTGGCGCTAAGCGTTATCAACTTTCAGTTAAGGGCATGGCAGGCCATGCTGGTACCGTGCCACATGCTTTGCGTATGGACGCGTTATGTGGTGTTGCTGAGATGATAACGACCATAGAAACCTATGGCTTAGAGCACAATGTGGTTGCAACCGTAGGCAAGTGCAATGTGAAGCCTGGTGCGGTAAATGTAATTCCTGGTGATGTGGTTTTTTCGTTGGATGTTCGTAGTCCAGTACAAGGCGACCTGGAAGTGGCGTGTAATGAACTGCACTCTCAATTGGAAGCGATCGCGCAGCGCCGCGAACTGCAACTGACCTCCGAGCTTACTTATCAAGCCGAAGCCGTACCTTGTAATGCCGAACTGCAGCAGCAGTGGGGCAAGGTTGTCGAAAAACAAACAGGTACCAAGGCGTGCTTTTTACCAAGCGGAGCAGGTCATGATGCCATGGTGATGGCCAACATCACTGATATCGGAATGCTATTTGTGCGCTGCGAGAAAGGCATTAGCCACAACCCACGAGAGCAGGTGAATGCGCAAGATGTCACCGTTGCGCTCAACTGCTTGGTGGATATGGTGCAGCTATTGGCGAACCCAGACTCTGTAGAGGCTTGATATGAAAACTCATCAGCGCCTTGCAGGATTTGGCATTGCTGGCAATAGTGCGGGTCATCTTGACCAAACCGGAGAGATCGCCGCACTTGATGTCAGCGATCAATCGGATAAACCACGCGCCTTGTTTCCATTCTATGTTCCTGACGCAAGCGACGACTATCTGACAGTAGATCCTTATTCATCGCACACCTTACAACTGCCTGTTGACGAGGATGCGATAGTGCAGATGGAACCTGAGCTAGCGATTCGCTTTTCTGTGCAAAAGCCGCTCAACGGGCACGTTATACAGCTAATCCCCAGTGCAATGACAGTTGCTAACGATGCAACCCATCGAAACTGCAAAGCCAGTAAACTTGCCCAGAAAAAGAACTGGGGACAAGCCTCAAAGGGGGTCGCCAATGCGGAAGTCACACTTGATCAGTTTGATAGTGGCTTAGAGTATTTCCGGCTGTGTGGTTTCCACTGCCGCGATGACATCTGGCAACTGACAGGCAAAGATACGGCCTTGACCGACTACACCGTCTTTTATGATGAGCTGACACAGTGGATCAACAGGCAAGTAGCAACACAAAGCGATGAAGGTGCTTTGCATGATATCCAAGGCTTGCTTAAAGCTTCTGATGACTCGAGCGATGTTTACATTATGGTGGGCGCAGTTCGTTATACCGAGTACGGCGAAACCCATAGATTACAGGCGGGCGATAAAACAGCTGTTATTTTGTATGACTCAAGGAAACATAGCGCATGCGAAATACAAAATGAACTAGAGCTATCTGGGGAATGTGCGGGTGAGGGGGTTGTTGGTTTGGTTCAAGGGGTTATAGGTTGTGATCAACAGCTTTAAGTTTTTAGCTGTCAGCGATCAGATTTAACGAAAAGTGCGAAAGAACCTGTCATTCCAGAGCGCTTTTCTGGGCCAGCACACTGGTTGGGAATCTGTTTGTACGAAATACAACGATTAGGTCCCCGCAAAACACCTCGGGGACGACGGTTATGCGTCTACTAAATCCCACCTACTGCCACATCACCAACCCAGCCGCCACGGCAACCAGTAGTAGCGCAAATATATCTTTTCTCGGAATACTTTCCTTCAAATAGAAGAAAGAAACCAACATGGTGAAAAAGATCTCTACCTGCCCCAATGTCTTCACATAAGGCACAGCTTGCAGTGACATGGCGCTAAACCAGCCGAAAGAGCCGACAAAGCTGGCGATACTGGTCATGACTACGAGCTTTGGCTTAGCGAGCATTTGCTTGAGAGTGCCTCTATCCCTTATTAGCAGATAGCCCACCAACATGATGGTTTGCAGCAAGATAACGATAAACAACACCCATGCCGCGCGATGAGGAAATGGTAAAGATAAGCTGAGACTGGCCTCTCGTATCCAAAGGGAGGTGAGGGCAAAGGCGCTGCTACAAGCCAAACCTAGGGCAGCAGTATTGATAGATATGCTTCGAAAGCCTTGCGGACAACTGAGGATCAATACGGCAACGCCTCCCACCAATACCCCTATCCAGCCAAGGAATGTCAAGCTTGTACCAAAGAAGAGTACCCCCAGAAAGGCGGATACAGGCGCCTCAGACTTCGCCAAGCCGGCACCAATAGCGAAATTCTTTTGCTTAAATAGCACCACCATAAGTGCAGTGGCGACTATCTGCATAATCGAAGCGCCAATCAAGAAAAACCAAGAGTGACCAGTAAAGGTGGGTAAATCGGTGGGTTGCCATTGATAAAGCGCGACAAGATAAATGAGTGCCAATGGGCTCGCCCACAGGAAGCGTGCCAGCGTCACCCCAGTGACATTGAGAGTTTTGCTCAACTGACTCTGAAAGGCATTGCGCCATGCCTGACTAAAAGCCGCCAAAAAAGTGAAGAGAATCCAGCTCACAATCATCCTTGGGTGAATAAAATTAACAACTTACTATCCTACAGGGACAATGAGTTATGACAACTTTAAATCCTAGGCCTGAATCGGGATTTTAGTGTGCACAAAACAGAGTATTGAGCCTGCTAAGATACTGGATAAATACTTCGTATTTTCCAGTATGACGTGGGTGTAGAGCTAACAATTGACTATCGCTTAGTGTTAATTTTGGAAGTTGGAAGTTGGAAGTTGGAAGTTGGAAGTTGGAAGTTGGAAGTTGGAAGTTGGAAGTTGGAAGCCGAAAGTCGAAAGCCGAAAAACAGCTGTCATCCTGAACTTGATTCAGGATCTTAGGTACAACCCAATTTCGCTATGTTGAAAAATCACACACGCCCCACGCACGAGACACTATCCGTCGCCTATCTGGTTATTATTAACGCAAATAATCAATATAAGGCTTAAACCATGTCTCACAACCAAGTGTCCCAAACACAACACACTTCATTATTCACTACCCAGTCAGTTGATAACTACGCTTTCTTGCAAAGCGAGCTCAATGAGTTGTATATCCAAGCAATACAGGCAGAAAAGTATGCCACATCAGACACACAATCCAGTTTGGCTAAGATGCGCTTGTTTGTTGAGCTTGCGTGCCATGAACTAGGGCGTTTTTATGGGCTAAAGCCGCCAGTTTCTGGGGATTTAATTAATAAGATCAAGCAGCTTGAGGCCTCAAGTAAGATTGATGCTTGGGTGATTGAAAGCATGAACACATTGCGTTATCTGGGTAATCAGTCAGTACATATCAGTGAAAGCCACGGACACTTTGTCGCGCAAATCACCTTGTCCCATTCACGAATGCGCGAGCTGATGCAAGAAATGCATGACATTGCCAAGTATGTGGCGGGTAAGCTATTAAACATTAGCCAAAATCAGATGCCTGAATGGCAAGAGAACCACTCTCTAGAACTGGCCGATTCCGTTGCTCTTGCGTTAAGTGGTAGCAACCAATCAAGTTATGGCATCGCAAAGTATTTCTTAGATAAGCTTTCTTCCAAAGAGTTTGGTAACAAGCAACAGCGTGCAAATTGGCAGCTTGACCTGGAGTATTGGTCAGACAAAGCAGTTCTTCAGGGATGCACCGATACATGGTTGTTACTGGCTAATGCTTATGCAGAAAAGCATCTAGTGGACAAAACCTCACAAGAGATCAAAGAACTCTACAAAAAAACGCTTCTATTCGATAAAGATGGCGAGGCTCTGCTTGGATTTGGACTTTATCTTACCCGTATTGGAGAGTCGAAGTTAGGGCTCGATTATCTAGCGGAATCCGCCATGAAGGGTAATCATGAAGCTCTTTCATTCATGCTGTCAGTAACCTACAAGCTTGATAACAATGCGTATTTAGAGTTTGTTCAGCAGGGTCTAAAGGTTCAGCACAAGGCTTCGCTAACGCTAGAGTTGTTTGAGAAAATAAAGCGCTATGAGGCAAACCCACAAGATGAAGTCGCGCTGCGATCATTACGTTCAGGCTTAATAGAAGCGGAAGCAAAGAAAGCACCAGCTGTGAACTTTTTCAAAGGCTACGCGGCGTTTATCTCAGACAACAAAGCGGTGTGCAAAGACTTGTCTTCGCAAGAGCGCGCCGATCTGATGGTAGCGTCTTACGAAGATTTACCAATCGCATTGGAAGTGGAAGCTCTATTGGTTGATGTGATCGCTCAAGCTGAGGGGCATCAAGCGTTCTTAACCAAGATCTTTGACCGAGCAGTAGCCCAAACGGATGATTCGCAAAAAGTTGCACACATCAAATCAGTGGTTGCATTGCGATCTATCGACTTGTTTAAAGAAATGCGCTCTGTGAAAACACCAATGCCACTTCGCCAGATGCTACAAGAGGCAGCTAATGAGGGCGATGCAGAGGCACGAACTTACATGAATTCTACCGAAGGAAGGGCCCTACTTAAAAAAGGTGGATTTGGTGTTGAGGGCAATGTGGGCCGTAAGGCTGGCGTTAAAAAGGCTAAAGATAGAAAGAAGAACAAGGCGGCGAAGAAGGCACGTCGTAAGTAGTTTGGGTCGCGCTTTATAAGCGACGTCATCCTGGAAGTTGCATCGCAACTATCCGGTGTGCCGGCTCAGCAGGATCTTAGGGAGTACCTATCTGATTGTGTGCACGCTAAGATCCTGACTTTCGTCAGGATGACGCGGTAGTTCAGTTCACGATTTATAAACAACGACATCCTGGAAGTTGCAGCGCAACTATCCGGTGTGCCGGCTCAGCAGGATCTTAGGGAGTACTTATCTGATTGTGTGCACGCTAAGATCCTGACTTTCGTCAGGATGACGTGGTAGTTGGGTTCTCGCTTTATAACGACGTCATTCTGGAAGTTGCAGAGCAACTATCCAGAATCTTAGTGAGTACTTATCTGATTATGTGCACTCCAAGGTCCTGACTTTCGTCAGGATGACGCTGTGGTTAGGTTCGTGCTTTATAAACTACGTAATTCTGGAAGTTGCAACGCAACTATCCGGTGTGCCGGCCCAGCAGGATCTGTTGAGGGTGCCTATCTGAGTATATGCACCCTAACGTTATTACTACTTAAAACAAGTAGCTATACAAAACACCCGCACCCATAGCCATACCTAGGATTACCGTCAAGAATGCTGCAATCATTTGGTTCTTGAAGATAGACTTAAGCAAGATAACTTCAGTCAAGCTTGCGCCTGCAGAGCCGATGATCAAAGCCATTACTGAGCCCAGTGCCATGCCTTTTTTAACCAGTGCTGCACTAAGAGGAATTACCGCTTCAGCTCGGATGTATAGTGGGATACCGATAACCGCAGCTACTGGAATCGCGTACCATACGTTCTCACCTGCATATTTAGCGATTAGATCCGTTGGAATAAAACCGTAGATAAATGAGCCGATAAAGATACCTAACATCAAGTATGGCAATACTTGTTTAAAGTCTTTCCAAGTTGAGTGCCAGATGCGTACCCAGCGGCTTGGCTCTACTTTTTCTACTGCTAGCGTACCGTCACAGTTAGTTTTCACTTCAACTTGTGCTTCAGAAGAATCACAACAGCTGGTTACTGGTTTTGGCTCGCCGCAGCTTGTAGCTGGCTTCGAATCACCACAGCTTGACGCTTTTGGAGTGTCATCACAGCTAGTACCGCAAGAGCTTGCTACCGCATCATTTTGATATGCTTCTTCGCGAACGTATCTCTCAAAGCCAAGCTTTTCAAGTACATAACCTGCTACTACAGATACTGTCATTGCAATTGCAAAATAGAATAGCGCTACTTGCCAGCCAAATGTCACTACGAACAATCCAATGATTACCGGATTAAGTAGAGGACTTGCAAACAAGAACACCATCATAGGGCCAAATCCAGCTCTAGCGCGCAACAGACCTTTCAAAAACGGGATGGTTGAACATGAGCAGAAAGGGGTGATTGAGCCTAATAGCGCGGCAACAAAATACCCTTTGCCGTTCTTCGAGCTCAGGATCGATTGGATCTTTTCAGGAGTAATAAACTCTTGCAGCACACCAACCAAGTAGCTGATGGCAAGGAATAGCACAGTTAATTCTGCAGCTAAGAATAAAAACATGTGACCGGCTTCTTGCGCCATAGTCATGATTTCGTTGTTCATAATGGTAAACTCTGTATTTCGAATATGTTGGAATTATAGAAATATAATGGAATGAGTCAATCATTTATTTCGATAAAATTAGAAATATAACAGCGAAATTTGCTAACTCATTGAAAATACGAAGATTGAATTTTAATCACATTCGTCGATGCAGCACTCGTTTTGTAGGAAATCGATAACATCGTTGAGATTTTCGTAGAGCGCCAAGCAGTAAAGGGTACGCCCTTCACGGCGCTGAGTGATGAGGTTGGCAGAAGAAAGGCTGGAAATATGATGTGACAATGTAGAACCAGGAATGTCTAATTCTTGCTGAATGTCACCGACAGGGATCCCTTTATGACCCGCACGCACTACCTGTTTGTAGATGGAAAGGCGAGTAGGATGACCAAGTTCTTTAAGGGCTTTTGCGACGTGTTCTAATTGCATGGGGATCTCCAGTTGATATTTCCATGTTAGTGGAAATTTTGCTGGCAGTAAAGAGCGATGCAGGGTATTAGGTACTTGGTGCTTTGGTGCTAGTTCCTAGGATTAGGGAGTAGCCCTAAAAGGTCCCCGAGTTGTTTTATCGGGGACCTTTTAGTTTAAGCAGTGCGAATAGATTCCCGACCAGTGTGCTGGCCCAAAAAAGCGTTCGGGAATAACAGAGCTTTAAAAAACTGACAGCTGAAAGCTTCCAGCTGTCAGCTAGACTCGTCCCTAAGGCCTTTCACCCGTCGCCAACCTACGCTCAATATCCGCTACAACCTCTGGGAAATCAGCAATCGTATCAATTAAGTAGTGCGGATTGCTTTTCTCCAATTTAGCTCGTGCTTTATCGCGGCCTGCTTGCAGTGTTGCTTCATCTGCATCTAGGTATTCTTGAAGTGTTAAACCTGCTTCGTTACCTGATAGCAATAAACCAACGGTCCACATGCCGGCGTTGTGGCCTTCATCAATACCGGGTGCAGCGTCATCAACCTTAATACAAGCTCGAACATCGCTAACGCCTAAATCAATGACATTTTTTAGTGCCATGAATGGAGCCGGGCGACCGCCCTGGGTAAGATCATCGGTAGCGACAACGCAATCGGGTTGATAGCCGTAGTCAGACGCTGCTGTAACCAGTATATCCATGACTTGGCGTGGGTAACCTGAGCATGAGCCAATCTTGATGTTTTTATCTTTAAGCCCTTGAACAACCTCAAGTGCATGAGGGATAGGCGCTGCATGATCCGCTACCTTTGCCTTTTGCAGGGGCATGAAGGTTTGATAGATCTTGTCGATATCTTGCGTGTCCATTGGCTGTCCAAATCGCTCAACCCAGCGTGCGTTTACTGAAGGGATTCGACCGACCGCTTGAATATGGTCCCATTTCCCTAGTCCCATTGGCTCGCGAGCCTCTTCTAATGTTAGATCGAAGTCGTATTCTGTCTTGAATGCTTCAACAAAGATGCTAGTTGGTGCAAATGAACCAAAATCTACAATAGTGCCGGCCCAATCGAAGATGACGGCTTGGATTGGTGAAACAGGTGAGTTAGACATAGTTAAAATCCTTACATACTTTTGCAATCGCACGTTCAAATATTTGAAGTGCACTAGTGAGTTCTTCACGAGAGATGATCAGAGGCGGGCTCAGCTGGATCACGTTACCTTGTGACACTTTGAAGCTCAGACCATCGTTTAAACATTGGTATAAAGCCGCTTCGGCTTCGTCGAAGGCGCGCTCTTTGGTGACATGATTGGTGACCAGTTCGACGCCCCATAAAAGCCCGATGCCTCGCACATCTCCAATCACTGGATATTGCGCCTTCATGCGCTCAAGCTCGGCTTTAACAAACACGCTATCTGCACGTACTTTGTCTAGCAGCTGGTCTTGTTCAATGGTGTTGATGGTGGCAAGAGCAGCCGCGCAGCCAATAGGGCTCTTTTCATGGGTATAGTGACCCAGTGATACTTGAGCCGCTGTGTTGTATTTGTCTTTTGTTACCATGGCTGCAATTGGCACCACACCGCCGCCTAAGCCTTTACCAATACATAGAATATCCGGTTCAATATCATAGGCTTGGTAGGTAAACCATTCGCCGCTGCGTCCCATGCCATTTGGGATGTCATCAATGATGAGCATGACATTGTGTTTGTCACAAATCTCTCGCACACGCTTCCAATAGGCCTTGCTTGGAACCTGTACATCGGTGTTGCGAACGGCCTCAGCAATGAGGGCGCCAATGCCCCCTTCTTTCTCGATGACGTACTCTAAATAGTCGGCATAATGCACATCGCTACCGTCTTGAGACGGCAAGGCACCTCGATAAGATACTGCTGGAGGAATGCGCTCCACCCCTGACATTAGCGGTCCCATGCCCTCACGAAAACAGGCCTCGCCACCTACGGATATGGCATCTAGAGAGGCGCCGTGAAACGAGTCCCAAAGTGAAACCACTTTGAAATTTTTGGTAATGTGGCGAGCAAGCTTGAGCGCCATGCCCACCACAGAAGTACCACCGGGTGCGAACAGCACGCGGTTTAGTTCTCCACCACAAATCTCAGTGAGCTTTTCAGCACAAGAAACAGCGGCTTCGTTGGTAAAACGGCGTGGAGAAAAAGGCAGTTTCGCCAATTGCTCACTAATGGCATTCAGTACCGCAGGGTGACCATGGCCAAGCTGGTGGACATTATTACCGTGAAAATCCATGTACCTTTTACCGTGAGTATCTTCTAGGTAGATACCATCAGCGCCTTCCAGTGAATCGAGACAAGGCGTCGACATCGCTTGATGCAGAAACACCTCAGAATCTCGTTTTAGGAGCGCTTGAGTGGGTGCATGTTGTAAAGATTCATTCCAAAGCGTACGTGCAGGGGTAGTATTGACGTCCCCTTCACTTCGAAAATGCGTAGAAGCAGTTGCCGCAGTCATTACACCACCTCCCAGTACATGCTTTGCTTCACAGCAATAATTAAGCGTTTGATGTCTTCTGGATAGACTTCACCTATATTGCCAATGCGAAAGCAATCGGCGTTAGAGACCTTACCTGGGTAGATAACAAAGCCTTTTTCTTTCAATCGGTTATAGAACTCTTTGAACTGATAGTCACTATGTGTTGGTGAGTAGAAAGAGGTAATGATTGGCGAATGTAGCTCTTCATTTAACAAGGGTGCGAAACCCAGCGAGCGCATACCTTGTACCAACGTTGTTTGGTTTTCTGTGTAGCGTGCTTCTCGCGCCTCGATGCCACCTTCGGATTCAAGCTCAAGTAATGCCTGATAAAAGGCGCGCACGGTATGGGTCGGCGAAGTAAAGCGCCACTTGCCGTGGTTGTCCTGCATACACTTCCACTGCGCATAAAGGTCTAAGCTGAGAGAACGGGCTAAACCGTGACACTTTTCTAGTTCACTTTGTTTCGCGATGACGAAACCAAATCCAGGTACACCTTGGATGCATTTATTGGCAGAGCTGATCATAAAATCGACGCCCATCTCACCAATATCCATCTGGATTCCGCCAAAGCTGGACATAGCATCAAGGATGACCACCTTGTTGTAACGCTTAGCCAGAGAGATTAACTCTTTGATTGGGTTCAGCATTCCAGTTGTGGTTTCACAATGGACCACTGCAAGGTGAGTAATATCACTATCACGCTGAAGCAACGCTTCAACAGCATCAAGGGAAGGTCGGCTCGTCTCGCCAGGAGCTAATGTCTCACAGGCAATATTAAGGTAGCCGGCGATCTCTGCCATGCGCGCTCCATAAGCGCCATTGTCGACCACTAAAAGCTTGCCGTTACTAGGAATCGCCGAGCCAATAGTGGCTTCAACAGAGGCTGTACCGCTACCTTGCATGAATACACTGGTGTAACCGGATTGGTTGGTAGCCAGTGTTACCAACTTGCTACGAATGACCTCAACGATCTCTTTGTTGTATTCGTCATCCCAAGTACACCAATCCTTAAGCATGGCCTCACGAACGGTTTCTGAAGTTGATAGGGGACCAGGTGTCAGTAATAGATATTCATTTCTCATTATCTTTTCTCATTTGGACTACACCAATTAATATTTGTACCTTAACAAGGCACAGTTCGATGAGTAAATAGGCAGAAAACAGATTTCATAAAACCTTCATCTAACGGTGTAATCTGTCAATAATTACTCTATTTCGTCTTATAAATGCCATTTTTTGTTCATTGAGTCGTAATAAAACCGCTCTAACCTAAGTCTCGTTATCTGGTACAGACCATCAATATTTAAGGAATAAAAAGATGAAAAACCGTTTTATTAAGGGCTCTCTAGCGGCGCTAGTAGCGACACTGGCAACCAATGCATTTGCAGCAACGGAAGTGACGGTTTACACCGCTTTTGAGGCAGACATTCTTGCTAAGTATAAAAATGCGTTCGAACAAGCTAATCCAGATATCCAAATTAAATGGGTACGCGATTCAACGGGTATCATGACGGCGAAGTTGTTGGCAGAAAAAAACAACCCACAAGCAGAAGTAGTGTGGGGATTGGCTGGCTCTTCAATGGCGCTATTGAAAGAAGAAGGCATTCTTAAGCCATACACACCAAATGGCCTAGACAAGCTACGTGTAGAGTTGAACGACCCACAAGGTGAACAGGCGTGGTACGGCAACGATGCATTCTTTAACGCTGTTTGTTTCAATGAAACAGTCGCTAAGCAACTTGACCTTCCAAAACCAACATCGTGGGAAGACCTAACTAACCCTGTATACAAAGGCCAAATCGCAATGCCGAACCCTGCATCATCAGGCACGGGTTACATGCAGGTATCTGCGTGGCTACAAAACATGGGTGAAGATAAAGGTTGGGCATACATGAAAGACCTTCACCAGAACATCGCACACTACACACATTCTGGTTCTAAGCCATGTGTAGAGGCGGGTATGGGTGAGGTTGCTATCGGTATTTCTATGGCAAGCCGCGGCGCGAAACTAAAAACTCAAGGTGCACCGCTAGATGTGATTACTCCTGCTGGTATTGGCTGGGAATCTGAAGCCGTTGGTCTAGTAGCGCGGTCTGATGCTGCAAAGCGTGTAGTTGATTGGTCTATCTCAAAAGAAGCAAACGAGCTTTACATTGAAATGTACCCAGTTGTAGGTCACAAAGACGTAGAAGCAACCATCGCCAACTTCCCGAACGTACAAAAGAAAATGGCGAAAATGGACTTCGCCCGCATGGGTAACGAGCGCTCAGACGTTCTAAAAACATGGTCTGATAAGTTTGACGGTAAGTCTGAAGCGAAGTAATTCGAGCAGTAAGAGCGAAGTATAATCAAACGTCATCCTGACGAAATTCAGGATCTTGGGGAGCACACTATTAGTTAGGCTGCTTCTAAGATCCTTATATGGACCCCCTCGGTAAATCAACAAAGAATTTGGAAAACAAGTATAGATGCGCACTTATATACGGGCTTTATTGAGGAGCTACCTCGCCCTAAAATGTAGTCGCACCAGTAGGCTATTTCTCGATATCGGCAAGTCTACTGCCTCGAATCTTATCTAGCTCATACTGGTCGGTCTTACCTGTCTTACATCGCTCTTCGTTGACTATGCTCGGTCTATCATGACAATTTAATTGGCTGATAGTCCGAATCATTCTTTAATAAAGCATAAGCGGTTCGAACGGTTTTGTTCGCTAAAGCAATTGCAGCGATCTTTTTTCCTCGCCGTTCGACTAGCGCTTGTAACCACTGCTCTTTGTTTGTTGTCGCTGGACGGTTTAATACATGAGTGATAACGGAAAGCGCTCCTTGAAATAAAATTGAACGAAGTCGCTTATCCGCACTGTACTTAGATATATGTCCAATACGCTCTTTCCCGCCGGAACTGTTCTGTTTAGGTGTTAGCCCTATATTAGCGGATGCTTCTCGGCCATTAGAAAAGTTTTCACCTCGCCCTAATCGTAACGCTAACCCTAGCGCCCCTAACGGACCGACCCCTTCTAGCTTCATCAGCTTTTTGCAAATATGATGCGACTTAACCAAAGATTCGAGCTGCCTATCTAGTTCTTGCAAGTGTTCAATTTGGCACAATAAATGTGACCATGACCTGTGTAGCGCCGTTCTAAAACTATCAGGTAAAAAGTTATCAGCATCTTCTAGGATGAAAGGGATTTCCTTTCTTAACTTAGATAGGCCTTGCGGTAGAATAACTCCGAACTCAGCTAATACTCCTCGCATCTGGTTACTTTGTGCGACTAGTTGAACCTTAGCCAAGTGTCGCATACGCTCTAACGATTGAAGTGCCTGCTCCTCAGTTGAGTGAATATGAGTACCATGGATGTGCTCTTGCTGTGCTGCAACACCAATGGCTAAAGCATCATTCCTATCTGTCTTTTGCTTGGTTTGAAATGCTTTTACGGCTCTGGCGTTGATGACTTTTACAATGTGGCCTGCGCTAATTGCGAATCGAGCCCAGTAGTGTGCACTGCCACAGGCTTCCATAGCCACGAGGGCTTGTTTTTCATTTATCAGAATTTCTTTGAGTTTTGCTCGACTGACTTCGCGGTTGTAAATGACTTTTCCGTTAGGGCAGAGTTTGCAAACTTGGAATACATTCTTTGCTAAATCAATAGCTAATAGATTAGGCTTAGTCATGTATGGGCTCCTTTGGCTAATCTTTAGTCGGATTAAGACCGTAGCTCCTCAAGGAGAGGGAGTCCATACATCTGGATAGTTGCTCTGCAACTTCCAGGATGACGGTATTGATGACACTATAAGAAAGGGCATTCAAGAAGCACGAATATACCCCAGTTCGTCATCCTGATGAAAACTGGAAGCCAGCCCAGCAGGATCTTAGGGTGCACATAGCAGAAATCAACACTCTCCAAGATCCTGGATAATTGCTCTGCAATTTCCAGGATGACGATAACCTTGTATCTAATCTAGCTGGCCACTACAACCTTCCGATCAATCGGTGTTGCATTAATCGGCAGGTGCACAACCGCAGCTACCAGTGCCAACGCAACCGTAGACCACCAAATAGGTTCGTACGAACCGTAATGATCGTAGATGCTGCCGCCAACCCAAGCGCCCAAGAAGCTGCCGATTTGGTGACTAAAGAATACTAATCCATACAGCGTCGACATGTATTGCGGTCCAAAAATTTGGCGTACTAAGCCTGAAGTCAGTGGCACCGTACCTAGCCAAACGAAGCCAATCGCACCACCAAATATTGTCGCACTGAACTCGGTGATTGGCAGAGTTACAAACGCGGCGATGATGGCTGCGCGAAGCAAGTAAAGCACGAAGCTAATGTGTCGTTTATCGAACTTATCCGCCATCATGCCCCAAAAATATGAGCCAAAGATGTTGAAGATACCTACATAGGCGAGCGCCATAGCCGCGCTTGATGCAGGTAGGTTTTTATCCGCCAAGTAGCTTGGCAAGTGGGTGGCGATAAACATTACGTGAAAGCCACATACGAAGAAGCCAAGATGGATCAGCCAATACCCTCTGTGAGCAAATGCCTCTTTTATCGCCTCTTTAAGGGTGATGTCATCATGGTGTTTTGGCTCTTGAGCGTTGGTGACCTTGGCTTTCTTGTTGCTCTTCATAAAGGCAACAAACGCAATGATCAAGGTACACAGCATAGCAAAGCCCTGCATCGCACCCTGCCAACCGAAGTTCGCCAGCATAGTCTGTGCGCCTGGGATCATGGCAAACATACCAAAAGAGCCCGCAGCCGTGGTTAAGCCAAATGCTTTAGCTGCATGTTGAGCTGGAACCACTTTTGCTACTACGCCAAGAATGATCACGTAGCTAGTGGCACTCAAACCAAGCCCCACTAAGGCGCCCAATGACAAATACACTACAGCAGTAGAAGTGGTAATTGAGGTCAAAAACAGCCCCAAGCCATAAGCCAGCGCACCCATAATGATGATGCGCTTAGCACCCCATTTATCTGCGGCCATGCCAACGAAGGGTTGGAACATGCCAAACAGCAGGTTTTGCAGTGCGATAGCAAGGCTGAAAAACTCACGACCCGTATCAAAGTAATCTGAGATTGGCATCATAAAGATACCAAACGACTGCCTGATACCTAGGCTGATGATTAATATACCAATCCCTATCCACACAACAGGTGGGAAACGAAAAATGCTCATGTGTGGCTCCTAGTGATGGTGCTTGTGTTGGTGGTGTTCGGCGGCGTGCATGTGACCCTCTATAGAATCATGCTGGTGGCAACCGGCCGCCATGGCTTGCTCTGCAAGTACATCTAGCATGGGTTGGCAGTTATGCACCGCCAGCAAACTGACGCTGAGCGCGAGTGTCCAGCGTACTAATTGTGCGGTCAAAGATTGTGAGAACATATGCAAAGGTTGTTCGAAAATAAAGGCGCGAATACTAAGGATAGAGCACCCATGAAGCAAATGATAAAAAGGGGATTAGTGTATGCGGTTTATGCATATATTAGAGAAATTAGCTGTCAGCTGTCAGCTGTCAGCCGCAAGCTGCAAGTTGCAAGTCGCAAGTCTTTTCTGGGCCAGCACTCTGGTTGGGCATCTGCTTGTATGTATTGATATTGACAGGTCCCCGATAGAAGCGCTCGGGGACGACGGTTTGTTTAGCATCTGTTTTTAAAAGTCTACCCAGAGCCTAGGACCCATTTCCCTAGAACCCTGCATCCCTTCCAAAATTGTCATAATTTGTCTACTTAAGTGTAATCTGCTTGTCATGCAATAAAACTATGGTTGGTATATACCATTTGGAGGGTGTTATGGATACCAATCAAACCTATTTACAGATTAACAACGTAGTGAAGCAATTCGGTCAGTTCACTGCACTTAAAGATATTTCATTGAGCATTAACAAGGGCGAGTTTGTGTGCTTTCTTGGCCCTTCAGGCTGTGGAAAGACAACCTTACTGCGCGCTATTGCAGGCTTAGATTTGCCAACTTACGGGCAGATTGAGCAAGCAGAGAAAGATATCACCTTTTTACCACCAGAGAAGCGTGACTTTGGCATTGTGTTTCAGTCTTACGCGCTTTTCCCTAACCTGACGGTTTCAGAAAACATCGCTATTGGCTTGCGCAATCAAGGCTCAAGTAAATCTGAAGCAGAAGAAGCGGTGAATCAATGGCTAGAAACCATTGGCCTACCAACCTCAGGCAAAAAATACCCTAGTCAGCTATCTGGTGGTCAGCAGCAACGTATTGCCCTGGCTCGCGCCCTTGCGCTGTCTCCGGGTTTATTGTTGCTAGATGAACCACTATCGGCGCTAGATGCGAAAGTACGTACTCACCTTCGTGAAGAAATCTGTCTTCTGCAACGCAAGTTGGGCATCACTACCGTCATGGTGACTCACGATCAGGAAGAAGCGCTATCAATGGCTGACCGCATCGTGGTGATGAACCATGGCGTGATTGAGCAGGTAGGAACGCCGCAAGAGATCTATGAAAAGCCAGCCACACGCTTTGTTGCTGAGTTCGTGGGCAGCATGAACTTCCTTGAAGCGAAGAAAGTGAGTGACACCCAAGTGCTAGTGCATGATCACTTGATTGACGTTGAGTGTGCTAAGTACATGCAAAACAAGGTGGTTTCTGAAGCTTTGGGCGACAAGTTCGAATTGGCCTTAAGACCAGAAAGCCTGTTCTTTACTGAATCCAATGAAAACTCACTCACAGTACTGATTGAAATGCTTGAATTCCAAGGTGCTTATATGCGAGTTGACTGCCGCATCTATGGCCACCCTGAATTACCACTGATTGGCGTTGATGTGCCGGTCAGAGAAGCAAGAAAGCTCAACTTGAAGCTTCATGAAATACGCTACCTCGAGTTTGTCACTAAGCATATGCATGCCTACCCACTCGCGAAACAAACCGTGCAAGAGGCGGCCTAGTCATGAGTACAAGCGCAATGGATCATAACCCTGTACCCACAAAGGTACCTAGTGCCAATATCTGGACGTTTTGGACCAAAAAACTGAGCCGCGACAATCTCATGCTGCTCGGTATTTTGGGTGTGCTATCGCTATTCATGTTGGTATTCATCTTGATGCCACTGTGGGCGATGCTGACAAAGAGTGTGCAGAACTCCAGCGGTGAGTTTGTCGGACTCGAGAACTTCATTACTTACTTTTCATCACCGAGTTTGTGGTATTCACTGACCAACACATTAACCGTGGGTTTTCTGGTTATGGTGATTGTGGGGGTGCTGGCATTTGGTTACGCCTTTGCGCTTACGCGCTCATGCATGCCTTTTAAGACTGTATTTCAAGTGCTGGGTATGGCGCCAATATTGGCTCCTTCGCTACTGCCCGCCATCAGTTTGATCTTTTTGTTTGGCAATCAAGGCGTGCTTAAGGAATGGCTTGGCGGTCAGTCGGTGTATGGCTTGATTGGTATTACCATGGGTCTGGTGTTTTGGACCTTTCCTCATGCGCTGATGATTCTGACGACCTCACTTCGCACCTCTGACGCAAGGCTTTATGAGGCTGCTAGATCGCTGAAGACCTCACCACTAAAGACCTTTTTTATGGTGACTCTGCCAGCAGCAAAGTACGGCCTTATCAGCACACTAATTGTCGTGTTTACCCTAGTGGTGTGTGACTTTGGTGTTCCTAAGGTCATTGGTGGTAGCTACAACGTTTTGGCGACAGACATCTTTAAGCAGGTAGTGGGACAGCAGAACTTTGCCATGGGCGCGGTGACCAGTATCTTACTGCTATTGCCAGCATTGCTAGCGTTCGCTGTGGATCGCTGGGTGCAGAAGAAGCAAAAGAGCCTGTTTGATACGCGCTCGGTTGCCTACGAACCCAAGCCCAACAAGCTTCGTGATAACGCTTGTCTTGTGTATTGCATCGTAATTTGTATCGCAGTGCTGGGTGTTTTAGGTATGGCGGTGTACGGCTCTTTAGTCACCTTCTGGCCTTGGAACAAAGCGCTGACCCTAAACAACTACAACTTTAGTGAGCTCAGCACTTACGGCTGGAGCCCTTACTTCAACTCATTGACTCTAGCTGGTTGGACTGCGCTAATCGGTACTGTGGTTATCTTCATTGGTGCCTACTGCATTGAGAAGGGACGTGCATTCGGACCACTGCGACAAGCAATGCAGATGCTGAGTGTGGTACCTATGGCTGTACCGGGTATGGTGCTAGGCTTGGGTTATATCTTCTATTTCAACGATGCCAATAACCCGCTTAATGTCATGTACGGCACTATGGCGTTCTTGGTCGTGAACACAGTCGTGCATTACTACACCGTTGGACACATGACGGCAGTGACTTCACTGAAGCAGATCCCTGCTGAAATCGAGTCTACGGCGGCATCGGTGAAATTGCCTCAATACAAGTTGTTCTTTAAGGTGACGTTACCTGTCTGTTTACCCGCTATTCTAGATATTGCTACATACTTATTTATCAATGCTTTAACCACGACCTCGGCAGTAGTATTCTTGTATTCTACCAATACGATTCCTGCGTCTGTGTCAGTGTTGAATATGGATGATACTGGGCAAACAGGCGCGGCGGCGGCAATGGCGGTAATGATCATGATTTCGGCGGCAACCGCTAAACTGGTACACGTTGTATTAGACAAAGTGCTAGGAAAGAAAACTCAAGCGTGGCGTAAGCGATAAGCTTGTAACAAACGAAAAGGAAACTCCGTGCAGTACGTAAAAATTAAAGACGTTATCGTTGAGCAGATTGAGTCAGGGTTATTAAGCCCAAGACAAAAGCTGCCGTCTGAGCGCAAACTGGCTGAATCGTTTGATACCACGCGAGTGACTTTACGAGAAGCGCTGTCATTGCTTGAAGCTGAAGGGAAGATCTATCGAGAAGATCGCCGTGGGTGGTTTATCTCACCTGCGCCATTGCGCTACGACCCAACGCGAACTCTCAACTTTAATAATATGGCGCTGCAGCAAAACCGCATACCAAGAACGGAACTGGCATTGTCAAAGAATGTCATGGCAACCAAGCAGGCGTCTGAGCTACTTGATTTGCCTCCGTTTTCAGATGTTGTTCAGGTTGAGCGTGTTCGCTATCTTGAAGATAGACCTGTGGTGTATGTGATTAACTACATTCGCCCTGAAATGGTGCCAAATTTGCTTCAGCACGACCTGTCTCAATCACTCACCGAGCTATACAAAGAGCATTACGGCATTGAGTATTTAGAGACCCGTTACCGCGTGAGCACCACCTCATTGCTAGGGCAAACCGCAACGGCACTTCGCGCCACATCTGGAAGCCCTGCCATGATGGTAGAACGCTTGAACTACGACCAACACGGCAACCTCGTCGACTGTGATATCGAATACTGGCGTCATGATGCGATTTGTATTGAGTCGTTTGCGAAGTTGGAGCGGTGAGTTGACGAGGGAGTTCTGACTCCCTCTCGTCATCCTGATGAAAATCAGGACCTTAGAGCGCACTTAGTTAAGTATTACATTTCCTAAGATCCTGATTTTCATCAGGATGACGAACGTAATTTAACCCAATACTAAATAACCCAGGCAAACGCTCTGGGTTATATTCTCACGCCTAAAATTCGGCGTTTTGTACAAAATTAACTCAAAAGCAGGTGTGTCATGAGTGAAAAAACGCATCCTTGTCATTGGATAGCAGAAGCCAAACACAAGGAAAATTGGGACGAGCCTAGCCCGCTGCAGCAGGATATCGAAGCCGATGTGTGTATTGTCGGAGGCGGCTATACGGGCCTGTGGACTGCCATCATGCTCAAACAAAAGTCACCAAAGACTAAGGTGGTTGTTATAGAAAAACGCTTTTGTGGCTCAGGTGCATCCGGTGTTAATGGCGGATGCATGCTGACTTGGGCAACGAAATACCCGTCCATGGTAAAACTGTTTGGTGAGCAACAAGCAAGGTTTCTAGTACAAGAGTCTGAGCAAGTTATTTATGAGATAGAAGCCTTTTGCAAAGAGCACGACATAGACGCCGGTCTGCGTCGTCACGGCACCTATTACACCGCCACCAATTCCGCTCAATGCGGCTCAATGAGCCCAACCGTAGAAAAGCTTGAAGCTCTTGGCATCAACAGTTGGCGTAAAGCCAGTGAGCAAGAGCTCAAAGAGAATACTGGCTCGAACAAGCATATTGAAGGTTACTTTTCGGATGCCGCAGGCAGTGTGCAGCCTGCGTTGTTAGCGCGTGGATTACGAAGAGTCGCGCTGCAGCTTGGTGTCGAGATCTATGAAAACACTGAGATGACCAAGCTGGACTATGGTCAGCCTGCGAAGGTGGTAACAAAGCAAGGCGTCGTCACAGCAAACAAGGTGGTACTGGCCCTTAATGCTTGGATGGTCGAGCAGTTCAAGGCGTTTAAGAACAGCATAGTCGTGGTGTCTTCAGACATGGTGATCACCAAGCCTAATCCAGAAAAACTTAAGCAAGCAAAGCTCGCCAATGGCGCAACTGTGGTCGATTCACGCATTTTTGTTCACTACTATCGCGACACGGTGGAAGGACGCTTGATGTTAGGAAAGGGAGGCAATCAATTTTCCTTTAACAACCAAGTTGAGCCGATGTTTAATCAACAATCTAAGTACTTGAGCCTACTAAAGCATTCATTCGATACGCTTTTCCCGAACATAGGTCGGGAGCAAATCGCTGCCAACTGGACAGGGGGCTCGGATCGCTCCACTACGGGGTTTCCATTCTTTGGCAATATTAAGCAGCAAAGCAACGTGCTTTATGGCTTAGGCTATTCTGGCAACGGTGTAGCTCAAACTCGCATTGGTGGAAAGATCCTGTCTTCAATGGTGCTGGCAGAAAACAACGATTACGCCAAGTGCGCGTTAACAGGTGGCCCGAGAGGGTACTTCCCCCCAGAGCCGGCTCGCTGGTTAGGTGCAATGATGGTTCGAGACGCGGTTCGTCGAAAAGAGAGCGCCGAAGACAAGGAGCAAAAGCCCTTCGTAATAGACAAGCTACTGGCTAAATTAGCCGGTCCAGCAGGTAAGGCTGATAAGGTATAGGTTGATATTTAAACGGTTAGTTAGCACTTGTTTTCATATATGTAAAAATTAGTTTGTAAAAAAGGGGACTGTATATCAGTCCCTTTTTTTATACAGTACACCGCCAATGCTAGTGCATATTTTTTGTTTACGGATGATTACGGGCGGTATATTTGATGGCAAATGAAGACAAAACTAAGCGAGTTATTAAAGATGCTAAAAAACAGAATGAGCAAGGTCGAATCAAGAAGACTCGCCAGTTCTCCATTCCAAGAACTTATGTACCCCGCTCAGTCGCCCTCATTCTACCCTCGTATCATTTTGGAGGTAAGGCTTCAGAGGACGGAGTTGATTCTGAAATTTCGCACACAGAATATGTAAATACACCGCAAGATCAAACGTATAGCCCAATTGAAACAAAGGACAATCAGATAGTTCATCCAGAACCCGCACCTTATATCGCTGGTGGTGATTATGAGCCACCACACCATACTGAAAACACCGGTAGCCATCACTTCACGCAGCCTCATCATTATGGAAAGCCTGTCACTAGCACGCCTACGAATACCTTGGGTCAGACGAACTTAACACCTATTCCAACCATTAATTCTCATACAGTTGAGCACAAAGATTATTCATATTTGACACCTCCGGTGGTTGGGTTACCTCAATCTGGAACAGTCGTAGAAGACACCACACTGGCAGTATCAGGAACAGTTGATATTCATAGTGCGCAAAAAGGCGCTCCACTAACATTTACTCCTGACGATGTGCATGGCCAATACGGTGAATTCACCTTGAACAAGGATACGGGCGAATGGAGCTATGCCCTTGATAACAGTCATCACCAGAACCTTGCTCAAGGTGAGGCTCACACTGAAATTTTGCACGTAACCGCGACTAGCGCTGCAGGCGTATCTGTACATCAAGATATTACAGTCACAGTGCAAGGTACCAATGATATTCCGGTTATCACCAGCCAAGCACAACATGAATCAACTAAAGAAGACGGTGTTCTATTTGTAAATGGACAAGTTTCTGCTTCCGATGTGGATCATGGGGCAGTGTTGACCTATACCCCTGATAATCTTCTGGGACAGTATGGTTTGTTTTCATTAAACCCTTCGACAGGGAAGTGGGCATACACCCTTAACAACCAAGGCGACCAAGCCCTAGCGGAAGGCGAGCACCACACTGAAACCATGCTAGTGACTGTTACAGACGAGCACGGCGCTACGACTACTCAAACAGTCACGGTTGACGTAGAAGGTACGAACGATAGGCCTGTGATTACCAGTCAACCCCAAGCAGGCACCGTGAAAGAAGATGATGTGTTGGCGGTTAAAGGTCAAGTAACGGCAACAGATGTAGATCATGGGTCTTCGTTAACCTACACGCCGGATAATCTTCAGGGGCAGTATGGCTCATTTTCATTAAGTTCTAGTTCAGGTCGATGGATCTACAAGCTAAACAATAATGCTCACCAAGCTCTAGCTCTGGGTGAATCTCATACAGAAAACATGCTGGTTACCGTAACCGATGAGCATGGTGCAAAGACTACACAGCAAGTGACGGTTACCGTTGAGGGTACTAATGATAAGCCCGTAATCACCAGCCTAGCTCAAACCGGAGCCGTCAAAGAAGATGACGTGCTATTTGTTCGTGGTCAGGTAACCGCGACCGACATCGACCATGGGGCTGTGCTTACATATACCCCTGATAGCTTACAAGGTCATTATGGCAGCTTTACCCTTAATTCCGGTGCAGGCACCTGGACCTATAAGTTGGACAACAATGGCCATCAAGATTTAGCTTTAGGTGAGCATCACACTGACGTGATGTTGGTTACTGTAACCGATGAGCATGGTGCTAAGGTGACTCAAGAGGTAAGGGTTGAAGTTACTGGCACCAATGATAAACCTGTAATTACAAGTGGCGTACAAAGCGAAACGGTAAAAGAGGACGCGACTTTATTTGTTCGAGGTCAGGTAGTAGCAACCGATGTAGATAATCATGCGGTTCTTACTTACACCCCTGATAATCTTCAAGGGCAATATGGCTCCTTTACTCTAAACAAAAGCTCTGGATCTTGGGCATATAAATTAGACAATGCTGCTCATCAAGCCTTAGCAGAGGGTGAACATCATACTGAAACCTTGTTAGTTACTGTAACCGATGAACATGGCGCTAAGACCACACAGCAGGTGACGGTTGAGGTTGAAGGCACCAATGACCGACCTGTTATTGCCAGTCAGGCGCAAACCGGTGCGGTAAAAGAAGACGCTACCTTATTTGTTCGCGGTCAGGTGACCGCAACGGATGTCGACAAGGGCGCCGTGCTTACTTATGCACCAGATAGTCTGCAGGGTCAGTATGGCTCATTTACCTTAAATAAAAACTCCGGTACATGGACCTATACACTAGATAACAGCGCTCATCAGGAACTGGCTGAGGGAGAGCATCATACCGAAACGCTTTTGGTCACGGTAACCGATGAGCATGGCGCTAAGGCCACCCAAACGGTCACGGTTGATGTTGAGGGGACTAATGACAAACCTGTGGTTACCAGTGGCGTGCAACATGAAAATGTCAAAGAAGACGCTACCTTATTTGTTCGCGGTCAGGTTACTGCAACCGATGCTGATAACCATGCAGTGCTAACTTACACCCCTGATAACTTAACTGGGCAATATGGTGCCTTCACCCTAAATAAAAGCTCGGGTGCTTGGACCTATAAACTAGATAACTCTGCTCATCAAGCACTCGCAGAGGGTGAGCATCACACTGAGACCTTACTGGTTACAGTAACCGATGAGCATGGCGCTAAAACGACTCAAACAGTCACAGTTGATGTCGAGGGTACCAATGATAAACCCGTAATCACTAGCAAAGCGCAAGCTGAGACGGTAAAAGAAGATGATGTATTAACCGCTACAGGACAGATAACGGCTAGCGATGTAGATCATGGTGCTGTATTAACTTATTCGGCTCCACAAACTGAAATGACAGGCGCGTATGGCAGTTTCACGTTAAATCCAAGCTCGGGCGTATGGCACTATAAACTCGATAATACTGCTCATCAGGCCCTAGCATTTGGAGAAACCCACACTGAAACACTGCATGTGACGGTTACCGATGACAAAGGTGCAACCACCACACAAAGTGTTGTGGTAACAGTAGAAGGCACTAACGATAAGCCAGTCATTACAAGTTCAGCACAATCAGGCTCAGTCAATGAAGACGGCACTATGTTCACTAAAGGTCAGGTCTCTGCCTCGGATGTGGATAATGGGGCCATTCTTACCTATACCCCAGATAACCTTCAAGGTCACTACGGGAGCTTTAGCCTAAATCCGAGCTCAGGTACTTGGACTTACACACTGGATAATCAGCACCATCAAGACCTTGCCGAAGGTGAGAAGCACACAGAAACCTTGTTGGTTACCGTCACCGATGAGCATGGTGCTAAGACCACTCAGCAAGTGACGGTTGATGTGACAGGCACGAACGACAGGCCTGTGATCACCAGTAATCCTCAATCAGCGGGAGTGAAAGAAGACGACGTATTACTCGCTCGCGGTCAGGTGACTGCGACTGATGTCGACAAAGGCTCTGTGCTCACTTACACGCCAGATAGTCTGCAGGGGCAATATGGCTCATTTACTCTTAATAAAAGTTCGGGTACGTGGACTTACACTCTTGATAACCAGCATCATCAAGATCTTGCGGAGGGTGAACACCACACAGAAACCATGTTGGTTACAGTGACCGATGAGCATGGCGCTAGGGTAACACAGCAGGTATCCATTGATATTGAGGGCACCAATGATAGGCCCAAGATCACCAGTCATGCGCAGACCGGCTCTGTAACCGAAGATAAAGTCTTAGATGCTAGCGGTCAGGTAATCGCGACTGATGTAGACCATGGTGCGAAACTTTCCTATACCCCTGACAGCCTACAAGGAAACTATGGCGTCTTCACTCTGGATAAAACCACTGGCGCTTGGCATTACTCTCTAGACAAAGCAGCCTCACAGGTCTTGGGTGATGGAGAACACTACCAAGAGCATATGTTGGTTACTGTGACAGACGAGCATGGAGCAAAGGTGACTCAACAGGTATCGGTCGATGTTCAAGGCACCAATGACGCTCCGGTTATTACCAGTCATCCACAGGCCGAAACAGTTAAAGAAGACGATGTGTTATTAGTGCGTGGTCAGGTAACCGCGACGGATTCAGACCAGCATGCAACTCTACAGTATTCAGCCACCAATAATTTGCATGGTCAATACGGTACCTTCACCTTAAATCCAAGCTCAGGCGGTTGGACTTACACGCTAGATAATGCCAACCAAAGAGTTCAAGTACTGGCTCATGGTGAGACTCATACCGAAACATTGCATGTGTTGGTGACTGACAACAATGGGGCTACGACTACTCAAGATATAGAGGTAACGGTAAAAGGTACCAATGATAGACCTGTTATTTCATTGCACGGCAGTGATGCCGATTCAGGCTGTGTGATTGAGGAAGGCTCTACTGCTGCGGGTCAACCAATCACTGGCTCTGCAACGACTACTGGGCACCTGACAGGAACGGATGTCGATAGTGGTGATACTCAATCTTGGAGTATTATCAATCCAATTGGCGGTCATGCCGCTGGTGGTGGCGTTTATGGTCATCTAACGGTCAATGCTAACGGCCAGTGGACCTATGCCCTAGATAACAGTCGAACTGAAACCCAGGCTTTAACTCAAGGGCAGCAAGTATCTGAAACCTTTACGGTAAGAGTGACCGATAGCCAAGGGTTAACCGCGGAACATCAGGTGACAGTCAATGTAACTGGCAGTAACGACCAAGCACATATAACGGGTCAAGATTCAGCAACCTTAACCGAAGACACTGGTTTCAATACGAAAGATCAACTGCATACGAGTGGCGATCTAGCGGTAACCGATGTTGATAGTAATGAGGACCATTTCAAAGCCGAGACAATTAACGGACAGTACGGTTCGTTAACTGTGGATACTCATGGTCATTGGCATTATGAAGCAAATAATAATCAGCGCGCTATTCAAGAGCTAAAAGCGAGCGATTCACTCACCGATACCATCACAGTACAGAGTGCAGACGGTACGACCCATGATGTGGCTATTACTATTAATGGTACTAATGACCTGCCAGTGATTGCTAATACTGGCGACAAAGGAAACGTTGTCGAGGCTGGCTCTCACCCTGATGGGCATCGTCACACGAGCGCAGAAACTGGCACACCAAGTGTATCCGGTACCTCGAGTGCTCAAGAGACAGATAAAGGCGACCCTGCTCACTGGGCGGTGACTAATGGGCAAGGTACATATGGTTCGTTGGTAATCAATGCTCGCACGGGACGTTGGGAGTACACCCTAGATAACACTCAAAATGGCCCAGCTGATAGGCTTCACCAAGGTGAGGTTGTTACTGAGCACTTTGAGGTAACCGATACCGACTCATCAGGCACACCTGTTAAACATACGGTAGAGATAACGGTAACGGGTTCAAATGATGTACCCGTTATCAGCGGCACCCATACAGGAGCTGTAACCGAGGCTGGTGGCACAGCTAATGCTGTAGCAGGTACTCCATCTATAGCAGGAGATCTAAGCGCAACAGACTATGACAACAATGACGGCACACTAACTTGGTCAGTTGATGGTGCAACCTCAGGCACTGAAACCCGAGTCGGGAAGTTTGGTACCTTTACCATAGACCAAAATGGCCACTGGCATTATCAACTGAATAACTCAGACCCTGACGCCCAGAAACTGCAGCAAGGCCAAAATCCAACCGAGACATTTACAGTTTTGGTGACCGATTCATCTGGCAAGCCAGTAGAGCAGGAAGTGACAGTGACTGTGCATGGGACTAACGACGATCCTGTCTTGGCGGCGTATGTGCCCCAAACTTTTGCTGAAGACTCTAGTAGCCACATAAACAACCACAGACAATTTGTGCAACTCCCAGCACTGACTGACGTTGATGACACTCACCATACCTTTAGCTTGGAAAGGGGGCACCCTGGTTGGGTTAGCATTGATCAAAATGGGCAAGTTAGAGTAAAAACGGATGCAGGGGCGTTGCAGCATTTGTCAGTCGGGGAACATCTCGACCAAGACGTTGTTGTAATAGTAGAAGATGATCATGGTGGCACGACTAAGCAAACTCTGCATTTAACTATCCAAGGTACAAATGACACGCCACGTTTATCTGTACTAAAAATCGAAGATCGACCTGGACACTTTAGTCATCAGCAAAGTATGCAGAGCACTGGTAACAATGCTCACCAACCACAGCTCTCTGTCAACGAAGACACCCAACTATCAGGAAAGGTCTTCTTCAATGATGTGGATGACCAAAAGGACTCTAACCATCCGCAAGGTGATACCTATACCTTTACCACTCAGGTAAAAGTAACCGATGAGCTCGGACACACTACAACCGTATCCGCTAAAGATGCAGGTTTAACGTTAGGTGATGATGGTCATTTCACCTTTGATGCAAGCGCCCAAATCTATCAGCACTTGCAGATTGGGCAGAACGCTAAAGTCGATGTCTTGGTGACTGTCACAGACAATCACGGTGCGCATGATCAACAGCATATGCACTTTACTGTGCGTGGACAAAATGACAATCCAAGCGTTAATCAGGTCGCGCCACTACAAGTGGATGAAGACAATCACTTGAGGTTTACTCTAGGTCGAGATAATCCTAGTTGGGGTCATCCACTACTACAGATTTCTGATATTGAGCAAGACAAACTTGACGTATTCAACCCCACGATTGACCCTAAATATGGTCGTTTAGTCGACCACGGGATGGGCCGCTTTGAGTTTATTCCGGCAAGTAATGAAAATGCGGACACTTTCCCAGGTGAGGTTCCAGTTGTCTTTAAAATCGATGACAACCATGGTGGCGTGGTAACAGAGCGTGGCTATATCCACGTTAATCCAGTAAATGATGCCCCTAATGCACGCAATGTTGGATTGAGCAGCATTGATGAGGACTCTTCAGCGATTCACATCTCGGAAGGCGATCTTCTTGCCCATACGAGTGATATAGATAACCAAGAGACAGACTTACATGTGACCTCTTTGCAACTGAAAACAGCAGGCGCAGGTCAATTGGTTAAAGACCCTAATGGAGGTTGGCTGTTTACACCGTCAGCGAACTGGAATAGTCATAAATTTGGGACTGATGTTAAGTTTAGTTTCACGGTTTCTGATGGTGATACTAGCAGCAATATTCAACATGGCGGGGGTGGTACACCATCAGCCGTGGCTACATTGCATGTTAATCCGCTTCCTGATCCTGCGCTAATTGTTCCGGATAATGCACACCCTCAAGACCTAAGTGTTACAGACGGTAGCGACTTGGTGGCAGAAGGGTATTTGACGGTATCGGATCCAGATAAAGATGAAAGTCATTTCACAGCGACGAGTTCAATTCCAGGAACTCATGGTTTCGCCTCTATTGATAGGAATGGTCACTGGCATTACACCCTAAATGACAAGGATCCAGCGGTACTGGCTCTGGGAGCCGGAGAGCACATGCTGGACAAGGTAGTCTTTAGGTCAATCGATGGCACATCGCATACTATTAACATCGATATTACTGGCAAGAATGAGGCGCCTGAAGTTACGCAGGTGGATACTATTGTTGCAGTAGAAGATGGTAAACCGGTCATCGGAAAACTGCATGTTGATGACAAAGATACTACGGATATGCTTCACTTTAGTCTCGATAAACCTGTCCCAGGGTTGATTATTGACCCTGATACTGGGGTCTATACCTTTGAGCCAACAGCCACATTTTATAACCACTTAAGAGAAGGGCAAGTTGAGGTTATTAGTGCTGTGGTTAGTGTTACTGATTCTAGTGGTATCACTATCAAAGATACTATCGAGATAAGAGTAACGGGTACCAATGATGCGCCTGAAGCGACCGGTGTGCCGATGCCTAACTTGTATTTGGATGATACTCACGGTACTCAAGTTGCAGACCCGAAAGCACACTTTGACGACCAGATGTTTTTGGATAGAGCAACGGATCCTGATACTGGCGATCATCTTTCAATTGGAAGGTTAACCGCTACGGGTGCGGGACAGCAGCTCTCTGATATTCATCTGCATGACGCAAGTGTTGGGACATTAAGGCAAGACGGGAAGGGCGGCTATGATTTTATTCCAGCATCCCATTTTACAGGCCCTGTTGTGATCGATTACACCGTTACCGATGGGATTGCTTCAACTAAGATGCAAACTTCATTTAGCGTTGTACGCCATGTTCCTTTGATTCCAGGTCGTGGAACAGGGAGTGATGGATCTCAAATTGCCCCACCTAAGGCCCCTATTGACCAAGACAAATTTTCGCAAGATATATATCACACGACTATTGCTGAAGGCGGCGACAAGGTAACCGGCACCGTCCATCAAGTGCATGTATCGGGAACCCATAGCTCGCATGACGAAGTGTATGGTGCCAACCACTTGATGCCCAATGCTCATGCCGACGGCTCTAGCGCATTTGGTTTCGTCAAACTGCAACCAAATGGGGGTTGGGAATATCATTTAAACCAACACAACAGCCCTACGGATCCCGTCAATCAACTTGCTGTTGGGGAAACGCTGACAGAAACCTTTACAGTTCGTGGCCCGAATGCGGCTCCCACAACGTTAGTCGTTACCATTACCGGTACTAATGACGCTCCTCAGATCACCGGTGTTGATCAACATATAGAGAATGCGCAACATCAGATTCAACAAGGAATTGATATTGCTGAAGTGGATACTACTCATGTAGTGGGACAACTTACTGTGGCAGATATTGATCACGAAGACATACTCTCACTTGCTTATCACTCCGGTGCGCCAACCGATGGACAGGGGGGCGCAATTGCAAAGGAGTTCCTTGATGGTCAAGGAAACTTAGCGGGCTTTAGCGTTAATGCTCAAGGTGAATATACCTTCACGCCTGACAGTGCTCATTTTGGTTCAATACCGCCAGGCCAAACTCGTGTATTTAAGGTGCCAGTAGAGGTGACCGACGGACATGGTGGTAGCGATACACAGATTGTGACGCTAACCGTGATGGGACATAACCGCCCTCCGGTAGTGGCAAACAGTGATATCCATTTATCTAGCCAGACTGAGGATTTTGGTACGCACACAGTATCTGCGCAACAGCTACTCACTTTGGCTGGGGCAAGCGATCCTGATGGTGATACCTTACATGTTACGCATTTGAAAATCACGGACACCAATGGCGCTCCAGTGACAGTGAGAGATGATGGGCAAGGGAACTTTATCTTTAGTTCAAAGCAAGATCAGCACGGTGATCTTCACTTCAGTTTTGAAGTCACTGATGGCATGCATCATTCACAAGTACAAAAAGTAACGGCGACTCTGCCTGTTACCGCGGTGAACGATAAACCTGTCGCTTCTGACTTTAAGTTGGGTAGCGTAGCGGAATCAACCACAGCAGCGCCAACAGCAACTCATGTATTCACTGAGTCACAGTTCTTGGCGCATGTTAAAGATCCTGACATTGCGACAGATAGCGACAAATTGCATTTAACGGGAACACCGACTCTTGTAACCGGTGATCAAGCCAAAGGAAGGTTTGAGGCAAGTGGCAATGGCTATCGCTTTGTCCCAACAGATCCAAACTTCCACGGTACTGTGCATGTGACCTACGAGGTCACAGATTCGGCGGGTGCGACGACCAGCGCGTTGGCGGCTATTGAAGTTACTGCAACCAATGACCCTGCGGTAATTACAAATCCAACACCAGATTATGCTCAAGAAGACATCAAGGGTAGTGCCAGCGGGAAACTTAGTATTACTGATGTAGATACGCCAACTGGCGGTGCAGAAGAACACTTCCAAGCGAATAGCCATATCCGTGGGCAGTTCGGGTATTTGCAATTGGATAGAGATGGAAATTGGAACTATGTCCTGACTCGTGGTGATAAACCAGGAGTACAACAACTGAGTGCAATAGGAAAACTGACCGAGCACTTCCACATTACATCCCAAGATGGCACTAAGTACGACTTATCCGTAGAAGTTCGCGGTACCAATGATGATCCTGTGCTAAATGCCATTACCGCTATAAACGGAAAAGAGGGAGGTAATACTCTATCAGGACAAATACATGCTACAGATGTGGACACGCAAGGCTCACGCACCATTGATAACCCTGCGGATGTGTTGATTTATGAGACTCAATACACTCATGCTGGGTTTTCGCTAAATTCGGCCACCGGCGCTTATAGCTTGGATCTTAAAGACCCGATCTTCGAACACCTTGCGCAAGGTGAAAAAGAAACACTGACGGTGCCTGTAACCGTGACTGATAATAATGGCGGTAGCAGTCATACTCGCAACCTTGTGATTACCGTAACCGGTACTAATGATGTGCCTGTGCTTGATGCCATTACACAAATTACGAAAAATGAAGATGACGCTGTCGTCACGGGCCAGCTTAGCGCCCATGATGTTGATAGTGACAACTTGCAAGGGCAACACACGACTTACCATTTGCAAGGCAGTCAGGTTGCAGGTTTTACCTTGAACCCTGATGGAAGTTATAGCTTTGACCCTCACGCATACAATGCTCTAAAAGTGGGTGAACACAAGGATATTACTATTCCTATTATTGCTCGTGATAATCATGGTGATAGTGCACCACAAAACTTGGTGATTCACCTAACCGGAACCAATGACGCCCCAACCATTACTGGTACAAGTACAGCAACGGTAACTGATGGCCCGTCTATATCCGCTACGACCACAACGGCCGAACAACTGCATATTACAGACCCAGATAGTGGTGAAGCTCACTTTATTCAAGAGCTTAATGTCGTGCCGGATAGCACTAGTGCTAACCCGGGTTTCCAGCAATCTGCCTACGGACACTTATCAATAACAGCTGATGGTAACTGGCAGTACCATGTGGATACACCGGACGCCATAAAAGCGATTCCTCATGGCGAAACAGTCACAGAAACCTTTACTGTGCATTCTGCAGATGGGACGCAGCACACTGTTGCCGTGACTCTTCAAGGTAGCAATGAGGAGGCGACAATTGGTGGTACGGTTGCTGGGGCAGTAACAGAAGATAGCATTGCAACTGCAACGGGAAAGCTAACGGTGACTGATGTTGATAGGGGTGAAGAGCATTTTCAAGCTACAACTGTAGCAGGAACCTATGGAACCCTTGATGTCGACCGTAATGGTGAATGGACCTATACATTAAATAATGCAAACCAAAATGTGCAACGACTTGGAGCAGGTGTGCAGGTTACTGACACTATCAAGGTTCAATCAGCAGATGGTACAAGCCAAGATATTACTGTATCCATTACAGGTACTAACGACGCGCCGACTGTGTCCCATGTACTCACTAAGACACTCAATGAAGATAGTTCGTTGAATTTTCGGCCAGTCATGTTTGGTTTCACAGATACAGACCAAGGCGATACCTTGCATTCAATCTCGTTGACTAGTATCCCTGATCCCGCGACAGAGGGACAATTACTACTTAATGGTAACCCTGTTACGTCGGGGCAAACTATTGCGAAAAACCAAATTAGTCATTTGGTGTTCAATCCAGTGACAAACTTTAATGGTGATGTTCACTTTGGTTATAAAGTCAGTGATGGTCATGCTGACTCTGCAGAGCAAACCGCGACACTTCATGTAACGCCTGTCAACGATCCAGCGCAAATTAGCGTGGCTGTATCTGCGCTTGTGCGAGAGGACTCACCAATGGGCAAAACTGCTGGAGATCTTAGCATTAGTGACCCTGACGGCTCTTCCGAGGAAGTCTTCAAAGCGGCAACAGGCTTACATGGCCAATATGGTGAGCTAGATATCGATGAACATGGTCATTGGGGATACACCATGACTAAACAATCTGATGCTGCTATTCAGGGGTTAAAAGAAGGAGAGACACTAATAGATAAGGTCACCGTCTATAGTCAGGATGGCACTGCTTATGAGGTAGAGGTTCAGATCTCAGGCGAGAATGACTCCCCTACAGTGACACCAGTACCGGGGATGACTGAACAAGCAGGACAAACCCATGTATTCAGTAGTGCTGATTTTGGATTTAAAGACATTGATGGTGATGCGTTGCATCATATTACCGTTACCTCACTTCCAGACCCTGCCGTCGGCGTTCTAGAGCTGGATGATGGGCATGGCGGCGTATCGGCTGTTGCTGCGAATGCACCAATATTGTCTAGTGATTTAGATCATTTGCGATTTGTACCAGCTCAGGGAGTTCAAAGTGGACAGTTGCTAGCGTTCGGCTATACCGCCAATGATGGGCATGTAGATTCAGCTCCAGCTACTCTTAGCATGATGTTGGAAAACCCAGCTCCGGCACCACAGCCATCCTCTCTTTCGTCGGCGGATGAAGCGGACACGAATATTATTGAGAATGTAGTTGTCACCTTAGATGATCTTGCTACAGAGCAACCAGAACATACAGGGGCTCAAGCCTATTTAGCTCATGTGGGTATTGTGCAACACAATCACGACGGCCCTCACTCTCTTGATACTCCAGCAGATCTGGACCTTATTTTTGCATCATCAGAGGTAATACGAGATGAGCATGGGGTTAGTAGTTCAACAATCATGGGAGATGACATTCATGATTTAGAGCATCAGACCCATGATGACTTTAATCACCACCACGACCTTTTGGTCGAACATCATTATTAGTCCTGCAATAGAACACTGGACTAATAATTGGTCTTAATTAGCGGTCTATTATTTAATCATTCGTCCTAAAGTACATTGCTCTTAATGTGCTTTAGGACGCTTTGCGTAATTATTAGACACAAAACGGTAAACAAGGCTATTTAATGTGTGAAATATGCGTTAAAGAGACTAGACTAAAATTGTTATCTCTTTAATGTAACTACTGATTAACTATACGTTTTTTGAATGAAACACCGCTTACAGGGAGTGTAAGAACTTAAATGGATTCCTTTTTCGATACCAGCGCCAGAAAAAGACAAACAATTAAAGAAGTATTAGCACCATCATTGCTTATTAATATTTTGTCTTTAGCTATTCCATTGGTTGTCTTGCAGATATACGACAGAATTCTACCTAACCAAGCTTATGGTACCGCCACACTACTTTTAGCTGGGGCGAGCGTTGCGATACTGCTAGATGCCTTCTTACGTTTTGTTCGTACTTGGTTGCTAGGTGCAGCAGCGACCAATACTGAACGCAGTTCTTATGAAATATTGGTTCACAAGCTAGATACCATCTCTTTTAAGCAGGTAAGAGCCCTGCACCCTGGTACCTTGCAAGAAGGCTTTAAAGGCATCAGTCAAATTAAAGACTTTTACTCGGGCGGGTTTGTCAGTGGTTTGATAGATGTGCCATTCGTCTTGATATTCTTAGGTCTGGTTTACTATGTTGGTGGAAATCTGGTGATTATCCCTATCATCGTGTGGGCCATCACTGCTGTATTAGTGTGGGTGTTTTCTAGTCGCTCTAATACGCACGCACAAAATGCTGCGAATAGTGAATTGGATAGAAGCGACTTAGTAGTATCGATTTTCTCAAAGATCGAAACGATAAAAGCGCAAGCAAACGAAGCTAAAATCTTCCATTTTTTCCGCAAGCTAAATCAAAAGCGTTGGCTGGCTAGCTCTGAAGCTGAGCGTCAAACGAGCATTGCGCAAGAGGCGATTCAAGTAGCGGCACTGGGCACTTCGGTGGCGATTGTTTTGGTAGGCAGCTTAGATGTACTAGCAGGCACGCTGACCACAGGTGGATTAGCCGCCTGCTCTATATTATCGGGGCGTGCAGTTGCGCCTATGAGTGCGCTTATGGGTCTTCGCCTAAAATACAGCACCTTTAAAGCGTCGAACGAAGCCGTCTCAAAACTACTCAATGCGATTGATCATGAAGACTCTCAATCCAATCGCACGTACCTTGAGCCACTCCAGAAACTCGCGTTAGATGAAGCGAAGATCTCGTTGCTTAATACCCCTTATCAGTATTCATTTGATGTGACTCCAGGCGATGTGGTGGTACTCGAGTCTGAAACCCTTGCCAATAGCTTCCTGTTGGCAGCCGTTGCTGGGGTCGAGAGTGTCGATTCCGGCTCGATCAGTTGGAATGATGCTGTACTTAGTGAACAGGCGCACAATCATTTATCGCAGATTAGCGCAGTGGTGCGACAGCCACAGGTGGTTTCCGGTTCGTTGCTAGACAACTTGAGTGGCTTTGACTCTAACAATAACGAAGCGGCGCAAACCATAGCGAAGGCTATAGGGTTGCAAAGAATTATCGCCGAACTTCCAAATGGTGTGGAGACTAAGGTCGGCATGCAGATTGGTAATAACCTCAGCGATGGCAGTATTAAGCTTGTGGCTATTACCGCGCAATTGGCTAAGCCTACCTCACTGGTGTTGTTAGATTGCCCTGAGCAAGACTTAGATCTGGAATCAATTTCTCAGTTAATTAAAGTGATTGAGTATTACTCTAAAAATGGCAGAAGCTTCATCATTAATAGTCGAAACCCTGACATATTGGAGCTTGCTACTAAGCGTGTTTCTCCAAGTAAAGTGGAGAATAACCAATGATTTATACTTTGTCTCAGAGCGTATTTGGTCTTTTACAAGCGATCGATGCGGACACCAATCACCAGCACTTTTGCAAGCAATGGCAACAACAGAACAATGTCGAGTCGTTGGATGATTTGCTGACTTTACTAGAGCGTCTTGCTATCCCGTTTCAAGTACTCGGGAGCAACAAAGCGATTGGTAAACAAGAGCACATTGCTGTGCTTCAAATTCAAAAAGAACAGGCAACCGTAGGGCGTTACTCTTTAGGTGGCTATCAAGAATTTGAAGGCCAAGAGTTTGTTGAAGCAGCAACCCCTAAGGCCGCAATAGATTCCTTGTTTATTGTAATTACGGGCTATCCTGAAGAAAAACACTCACCAGATTGGTTGGGCAACCAACTCAACCAGTATCGTCCGCTTATTCCAAAGTTGTTAACGATTAGCTTCATCGCCAATTTATTTGCCTTGATGATTCCGTTTGTCACTATGTCAGTCTATGACCATGTCATCGCGGGCGATGCCGGGCATGAGGTGATGGGAATAGGCATTGGCGCCTTATTACTGTTTAGCATGATTCTGTCTTTGAAGGTGCTTCGTAGTCAGCTTCTTTCGACTATCTCAAACCGCATTAGTAGGGAGATATCAGAGGCAATCATTAACAAAGTTCTTGCCACACCGCTTGCTCAAAATCGGTTAACAAATGGTTCTAGCTTGATGGCAAGGCTGACCAATGCAGAAAGCTTAAAAGGCGTAGCGCAAGGGCCTTTGGGGGGCGCGTTATTTGATGCCCCGTTTGTTCTGTTGTTTATTGTGGCCATTGGATTTTTGGGTGGTTGGATTGTTGTTGTTCCTATAGTTGCTTTGCTCGTGTATTTCCTGCTTGCGGTACGAAGCCAAAAACGTATTGCGCAAAAATCGAATAGGCAAACCATTGCTGGTACCTCAAGAAACAGTCTCCTTATGGAGATCAACACTAAGCTGACGTTCTTGAGAAGCACAGGGTACTTAGGACACTGGTTGAAGCGCTTCAAAAAGGCCAACTACCTGGCATCTAAAAATAGCTTTGATCACGTGGCTCACCAAGCTAAGTACACCTCCATTTATTATGCGGTGGGTTTGCTTAGTACCTTAGCGGTGATTGCGCTGGGGATTGACTTGATTTTCAACGAAGTAATGACGGCCGGTGGCCTTATTGCCAGCATGATGCTTATCTCTCGAGTAACAGGCCCTGCTCAAATGCTCGCCAACAGCTCTGGACGCTTTAAACAAGTGGCGGGTGCAAAACAGCAAGTGAACTTTGCACTGTCGCAAACGGTTGAAGGGGACTTTATTTATCAGCATCAACCGCTTTCCGACAAGCCGCCAACAATCGAGTTGGATCAAGTCACTCTGCGTTACCCGAGCCAGCAAAAGCCTGCATTATCAGGAATAAGCTTTTCTATAGAGCCGGGGCAATTAGTTGTAATTACAGGGCCAATGGCATCGGGAAAAACCTCCTTATTAGAGGTAATCTCTGCACTGGTACCCACGCAAAATGGCTCAGTGAAAGTGAATGGCAGCAATCTTTCTCAGTATGATCCCTTGTTGTACCGTCAATGGTTAGGGTATATGCCGGCGAGAAGAGTGCTTCCTGTTCTATCCATAAAAGAGTTCATTGCGGACAGTCGAGCTTGTAATGATGAAGACATAGTGGCAAGTATTGTGGCGGCTGGTGGCGAGGAATGGCTGTCATCCCTGCCGGAAGGCATCAACACTCAGTTGATGACGCTAGTGAACAATGATGTGGTAGGTGTGGTTACTAATATTCTTATTGATGCAAAATTTAGGCTGCATGACTTTCCAATGTATCTGTTGGATAACCCTGCTGTTGAAATGAAAGAATGGATTCTATCAAAACGAGGCGCGGCAACTGTGGTAATGACGACGCATGATAAAGAGATGATCAGTTTAGCTGATCAAGTGGTTATCCTTGACGGGGGCAACCTTGTTTATGCTGGGCCTGTTCCCGAGGCGCAAGAAGAAGGCGCGCAACCGCCAGCGGCAATGGAGGTGTCTTCATGAGTGATAATCATGTAGAGGTGATTGAATCAGGGGCGATCAAGCGCCTTCTGGGTTACAGCACATTGTTAATTGCTATATGTGTGGCAGCGTTTGCAGCCTGGTCAGTACTCACCAAAGTAGATGAAATTGCCAAAGCTAAAGGTGCAGTGATTCCAGAGGGTGAGCGTCAGGTCATACAAAGTGAATTGGGCGGCAAACTAAAAACAGTCTTTGTTAAAAGAGGGGACTTAGTTGAAGTCGGAGACTCCATTGTAGAATTTGATGATACCTTCCAAGCATCTGCTTTAGATGAATTGAAGGCGCAAGAGGCATCACTAAAGTTAACTATTGAACGTTTAACCGCCCTTATAGAAGAGCGAGAGCCCAACTATTCAGAGTACGAAGAATCATACCCTGCGGTAGTCGCTGAGCAGCGAGCACAACTTGCTGCGGCAAAAAAAGTGTATTTTCAAAAACGCATTGTATTAGAAAAAGAGAGTGAGCAGATAGCAGGGCAGTTAAAGAGTATTGACCGCGAACTGCCAGCTGCAATCCGTCAATTAAGGGCCTCTCAGAACGAACTGGCTATTTTGGAGAAGGGTTTAAAATCAGGAAGTATTTCTAAAATACGCGTGTTGGAGATGAGACAAACCATTGCCTCTATAGAAGCTGAAGTAGAGCAAGACAAAGGCAAGAAAGCCGTTCTTGTAAACCAAGCAGAAGCGACGGTCTTGAAGATTGATCAACTACTTGCTGAAGCAAAACTCGAGGCAAGTAAAGAGCGTTCTAAAGCGGTAGATGAATTATCAGCTTTGCGCGCGCGATTGCGCTCTGGACAAGCAAAGGTCAGCAATACACTAGTGACCTCGCCGGTAAAAGGGTTGATTCAAAGCCTACCTACCACTAAGAGAGGCGGTGTTATTCAACCTGGTGGCACTATTGTTGAGATTGTACCTGTCGAGGGCAAGGCGCGCTTTAAAGCCAAGCTTTCTCCAAGAGATATCGGCTTTGTTTCTGTAGGCCAACCAGCACGAGTGAAGGTAGATGCCTTTGATTACTCTCGATTTGGCGCACTTAAGGGTACTGTTATCAATATCTCTCCAACCACCAGTCAAACAGAGCGTGGTGAGATTTACTATGACGTGACCGTAGATGTGGAGAAGGCTTATTTCCGTGATAACCCTGAGCAATTTACGATATTGCCCGGTATGACTGGAGAAGTGGACATCACTACGGGTGAGAAGACGGTCTTCCAGTATCTGTGGAAACCTATTTATACCAATGTGAGCAGGGCGTTTGGGGAAAGGTAGATTTCATTTGGTTGGAGAAAATAAAAACAGCGCTATATAGCGCTGTTTTCTTATTGAAAAGGTCCCCGATAAAACATTTCCGGTACGACGAGCGTATGAGTGCAGGGTAGTGAGAATGTGCGCTCTAAGATCCTGCTGGGCTGGCTTCCAGTTTTCATCAGGATGACGAACTGGGGTATTTTCGCGTCTCTTAAATGCTCTTTCTCATAGTGTAATCAATACCGTCATCCTGGAAGTTGCGGAGCAACTATCCAGGATCTTAGAAGCAGCCTGACTAACCGAGTGCTCCCCAAGATCCTGCTGGGCTGGCTTCCAGTTTTCATCAGGATGACGTGGTGTTTATATTCTCTTTTCATATGCCTACGTACACGTCATTCCCGAGTGCTTTAAGGTTATTCGATAGCTACTGGGCTATAACATTGGTCTAAGCTCGCCTTGTCGAACACCACAATCCAATCGTCATCAACACTCCAGTCGAAGTTAGTAATATCACAATCTTGGGAGCCGATACTGTCTGTTACGGTAATAAGAACATCTGCATCTTCTGCAACTTCAATGACAGGGGATAATGTGCCCTGAGTTAACCCGGTTTGAACCTGTATACCGTCGATACTGAGGCTGTATGTACTTGCATTAGAAGAGGTGTCTCTTAGGTTCATTACATACAATGCGGCTTTGTCATCCGCTACTTCATCGTCAGGCTCATCGAAGATAATCAAACGCGGTGGATCATCAACGGCATTAGTGACATCGCCAACTGCGAATACGAGTTTGTCATCGTTAGAAGAGCTTACATTAAGATCTTGTTCATCCAGTACTGTGTCAGTATTGTCGTCTTTAAGAGCCACTTCGACTTTATAAGAAGGGAGTTCAGCACCTTCATATTGAATCAGTAGGCTTCTATATGTGACCACGCCGTACACGGAACCATCGAATAAGGTCACCTCTTGAGAAAATGGCTCTACACTGTATTCCGCTTCTGAGCTAACCCCAGTACTCACATAGTTAAACGATTGAAAATCAACATCAAAGTCATTCAGTGAGGGTGAATTATCACTATCACTGCCTCCACAAGCAGCAAGAAATACAGATGACGCTATCACTGCGAATTTAAATACTGTCTTCATTTTTGCTCCTTGATTAAATCATGCTACGTCTTAAGTTAATTATACACCCGACCAATTAATGGTGGTGATCAGGTAAATCCATCACATCGGGTAGGTCATGTTCGATATGCTCTTCATCCAATACATGCTGTTCATCGGCTTTGTGCTCTTCACCATTGTTATCAATAAAGGCATCAACCGGATGCTGATGAGCAAGTTCATCACCCTGATTTAATAGTAAATCTAAATCAGGGGCAGGCTCTGGTGTTGGCATCGCAGAGTCACCCGTTTGTGGCGCATCATGAAGGCCCACAATATCCGTATACGGATTGCTTCCCGAAGAGCTATGATCGTCCGCAAGCGCACTTAATCCAGCCATTAGGTCATGATGGGTATTGTCATCATCAGCGTACAGGGTGACTTCAATAACTTCTGGCTCTGGAGCGGGTTCGTCATGCTGCACTGTTGGTGTAACGGGAGTTACAGACATACCAACAAGATGGGTTGAGGTTTGATTGTGCCCACTGTGGCCATGTATATAAGTCACATCGAGGTTAACTTTCACATCTACATTTGATGAATGAGTATCATGATACATGATCTGAAAGACATCATGATGCTGCTCACTGCTAGTTTGCCCAGCCCAATGAGTACCACCTTGGACTTTTTGTCCTGCCGTGGGTGCACTGCTATACTGATAATCCACATGCCCTGTTTGCGGGTCAATGACTAAGGTTCCGTATTGACCTTGTAGATGGGTAACAATGTGTCCATGAGGATCTAGAATCCCCCAGCCAGAACCCACCTGAGGGTGTAGTTGCTGAAGTAGCGGTGGCGCTATGAGAACACCAGTAACATGAGAACCCACACCACCCCCTCCTGTTATATGAGGAGTTTGTATTGTCGGTAAAGGCGGTGTACTGGAACCGTCAACCACAAATAATGGGCTGTGCATAGCAGCATGATTACCCGCTTTATCTGTTGCTGAAACAGCGACTTGATGTACTCCACCAGTCAACGAACTAGCCACCGATGCGGGTACAGCGATAGACCACTTTCCAGAAGATACTTGCCCTTGATAGGTGTGATGGTCAATTTCTACCTCAATGGTTTGTCCATCTTCCACACCTAAAACACTCCCTGAAATATCAAAACTATGAGTATGTTCTGAACCCGTTAGCATGTTGTCTTGGCTGATAGGGTTCACGGATATTGTCGCAACGGTATCAATAACCACTGCCAAGGGATGGGAGTGTACTTGTGTAGATGACAATGGATCTGTCGCTACAGCTTGTAGTGTGTGCGTTGCATCTGTGAGCCCCGGTAGGTTAAGGTGATAATCTCCATTTCCATCAGATACTGTTGTACCTATAACCTTTCCATTCTCAACAATATCAACGCTCGAATTAGGGATTAATGTATGCCCTTCTACACTTGGAGTATTGTCATTGGTGATGAGGTCGCCTTTAGAACCGCTATCACTGCCAGTTGCTAAAGCTAAGGACACGGTATTAGGTTGACGTGGCGTGACTTCAATAGAGAGAGAGTTTTGAGAAGAGTCGCCTATTGGGTTACCACCCTCATCGCCTACTCGATAAACCATGTTTGGCACTTTACCTGAAAAACCTGCTTCCGGTGTGAAGGTATAATGACCATTCGCTTCGATCGCGAGTGTGCCTATGCCCATCATGGTATGGGGCTGCCCGGGCTTGACTGCGACATAACCTGAAACCGGGTCTTTTATTTGGATATCTTGCAACACCAGATGAGCGTTGGAATCGGTGTCTGTTGCGGCACCACTTAATCCTTCATGAGTCCCTAATCCAGTAATTAGGTTCCCTTCTATTGGTCCACTATTTTGGATGCCAGAATCAGTGAGGCTGTGCAAACTAGGAGCATCAGTAGTCCCATTAATAGTCACTGTAATGGAATGCTTGGTACCGTCTTTTGAGGTGATTTCAATGCTATCTGTGAGTGTTTGCCCATTGTCTAAGTCTTGAATAGGAACACTATTGTTGTCTGCCGTATAGAGCCAAGACCCATTAGGTTTAACAATAAAGTGTCCATAGGTTCCATCCTGCGATACAAGTGACTGACCTTTGAGATCTAATGCGGCTTCACCTTGCCCATCAACATCAGAGATAACCAGGTGTCCTTGACAAACAAGGGCGTCTGGAACGGTTGGCTGCCCAGAAATATGTATGTTGTGTTGAAGATTTGTATCTTCACCAATGCTGCCGGAGTCACCGGTAAATGTTGCGACATCATTAACAGCTGCAAGCGTTGTGTTTGCTCCCGTATGAGCAATACCACCGTGTCTATCCGCAACATCGTAAGTAAAGTGAACCGTTCCGTTGTAATTAGGGTCGGGGGTAAAGGTGAAACTGCCATCTGAATTTGATACCAAATTGCCGTGGTCGGCCGTCAAGTTTTGAACGTGTAACCAACCTCTATCGTTAGTATCAACATCTGTCGCATTAGCGATTAACTCAGCTTGTGTAATATGTATTGAAGTATCTTCCGTACCTGAAGGTAAAGTGACCTCACCACTAACGGTTGGTACATCATTATTGCCATGCACAACAACGGAGACACTTTTCGAGACATGGCTTCCATCAGTAGATACTGCCTCAACCGTAAAGTGCTCCCAATACTCGTCGCCGTCTCCTAGTTTTGTCGCTTTGCTCTGGTCAACGTCATAATGCCATTGTCCGTCTGCACTTAGGTGGAACGTGCCATACTGACCGCTAATGCCACCTGTTGGTGTTTGTGTCCAGCTCACCGTATCGTGGAGATCAACATCGTGTGCGACTACATTGCCGGAAACTGAAGCGCCTGTTTGGGCATTTTCGACGACATGACCCAGTTCTGAATTGGAATCGATGACGACCCCATCCTCTGTGCCGTTAACCTTAACCGTAATAGGAAATTCAGTACCATCGGTTGCTATTAGCTTTATAGATTCAGTGAATGATTCACCATGCTTTAATTCTTGAACGTGAACATTATTATTGTCGCCAATATAACTCCACGAATGCTCACCTTGATGAGGTCCACTTGCGATAGTGTGGAACTGGAATCTGCCATAAGGAGTCGTAACATCTAGGTCACTGCCTATATTCCATGTGTATTGTTTGCCTGCAAATTCGACCGTGACTTGAGTGTTAGGGCTGTCTACATCCGTAATTTGTAGCGCTTGCCAATCAACAGCGTCCATAATATGGGGATTCGTATAAACAACAGTGGCTACATCTTCAGTCGCTACACCATGGTCAACGCCAGAAATAATGGTTTTGTCATCGACTGCCGCAAGTGTCGTACTCGCTCCGGTATGGGTTACTCCGCCGTGTGCATCTTTGACGTCATAGCTGAAGTGCACATCGCCGTTATAGTCTTTTTCTGGAGTAAAGATAAATGTGCCATCGGCATTGTTTAGAATGGAACCATGGTCGGCATGCAGGTTTTCAATGGTTAGTTTACCGGCATCGTTTTTATCGACATCGACGGTATTCGCTAATAGTTGCGTTGTGGTTAAGTTTTGGCGTGTATCTTCACTACCATTTGCAAGCACAACTTCAGATGAACAGTAAGGTCTGTCGTTACTGCCATGAATAGTGATGACGATGTCGTGAGTTGTACCATCTTTTGAATGGACTGTAATCGTATCGGTTAAGCTTTGTCCTTCACCAAGCTGGTCAATTACAGTGCCATGCGTTGTGGGTCTAGCACCTATACCTGATAGATGTCCAGCATCGGCATGGTAATGCCAGGTGCCATCGGTGAGTAAGATTAGATCGCCATAGGTGCCGTGATAGTCATAACCATTGCTGCCTTGGCGTTCAAATCCTGACTCGCCTACATCGGGGTCTGTGATGGTTAGCTTGCCATCCGCATAAAGTGTTGTATTGCCAAGTGTGGCGATGCCTGAGTGAGCATAGTCAGGTGACATGTCGACACCCGCGCTGTTTTCGGTTATTGAACCAGTATCAACGCCAGCAATTTGGGCTTTATCGGCAACCGCCGAGAGCGTCGTTGATGCGCCAGTGTGTGTTACACCACCGTGGGCATCCTTAACATCATAGCTAAAATGCACATCGCCGTTGTAGTCTTTCTCTGGGGTAAACGTAAACGTGCCATCGGCATTTAATGCAATAGCGCCATGATCAGCCTGTAGGTTTTCAATGGATAATTTGCCAATATCGTTGTCGTCAACATCGCTAGTATTAGCCAGTAGCTGTGCTGGGGTAAGGACAATTTTATTATCTTCTAAGCCATTCGCTAAACGTACTTCAGATGATGCGACGGGAGCATCATTGGTGCCGTGAACGGTCACTGTAATATCTTTTTTAGCACTGCCATCGATAGATTCAACGGTAAAGGTTTGCTGGAAGCTTTCCCCTGCGCCTAAACGTTGGACTTTATCATTGTCAATATCGTATGACCAATGACCCTGTGCGTTGATATTGAACCGACCACCTTCGGCGGTGGTGATGGTTTGTGCAATAAAACCGGCTTGGTCATGATCCGGGTCAATGACCTGTAACGTGCCACCACTGCTGAGCTGATTGGTGGTATTGCCAAAGGAAGTGTGATCTTCGTAAACATGATTATTGAGGCTGGAGTAGGGCGTCACTGCAATTTTTGCTTGGTTATCTTCACCGGTCACTTTCACCATAATGGTGAGCTTCTGACCATCAGTGGTTTCGACTTCGTAGGGGAGTTCCATCGACTCGCCAGCATGTAGGCTACCAATGAGATCATCCGCATGACGATTGGTACCAGCATCTAATCTGAATTGATAAGTGCCATTAGGCCAAACATCAAGGTGACCAGGCTCAAACCCTTGACCTAAATACTTCCCGCTAAATACAAACTGAGTGTTATCGCCACTATCAGGGTCAATCAGCTGAAGCTGGCCTCTATAGGATTTAAATTCACTATCCAGCGCTTGTGTTTCTGTAAGCTGAATGACATTAGAAACCAGTGTGGCTTTATCATCTGTCCCGGCAATCGTAAGCGTGGCGGTTTGTTGCGTACTTCCACCATGGCCATCTTCTACTTGATAAGTGATAGCGATTTGTTGCGACTGACCATTGGCCAAATGGTTAAATGCGGGATCAGTGGCATCAACAATTAATGTATGACCATCAGTATCTAAGGTGATACCTGCGGGGATTTTCCCTGCCTGAAGTTGACCATCGATGGCATATTCAAGGTGACTGACGCTTAAAGCGTCGCCGTCTTTGTCTGTGGCACCTACTAGCAGATTGAGGGTGTGATGATTATCGGCCCCCTCACTGACACTGTCGGTTAAAGGCGTCACATCAGGGTTGTCGTTAACCGCAGCTAAGTTGGTGGTTGCGCCGGTGTGTGTTACACCACCGTGTGCATCTTTGACGTCATAGCTAAAGTGCACCGCGCCGTTGTAGTCTTTTTCTGGGGTAAACGTAAACGTACCATCGGCATTGTTTAGAATAGAGCCATGGTCAGCATGCAGGTTTTCAATGGTTAGTTTACCGGCGTCATTGGCATCCACATCGACGGTATTCGCTAATAGTTGCGCGGTGGTTAAGGTTTGGCGTGTATCTTCACTGCCATTTGCAAGCACCACTTCAGATGAACAGTAAGGTCTGTCGTTACTGCCGTGAATGGTGATGACAATATCGTGTGTTGTACCATCTTTTGAATGGACTGTAATCGTATCGGTTAAGCTTTGCCCTTCACCAAGTTGGTCAATTGCAGTGCCACGCGTTGTGGGTCTAGCACCTATACCTGATAGATGCCCAGCATCGGCATGGTAATGCCAGGTGCCATCGGTGAGTAAGATTAGATCGCCATAGGTGCCGTGATAGTCGTAACCATTGCTGCCTTGGCGTTCAAATCCTGACTCGCCTACATCGGGGTCTGTGATGGTCAGCTTGCCATCAGCATAGAGTGTTGTATTGCCAAGTGTGGCGATGCCTGAGTGAGCATAGTCGGGTGACATGTCGACACCCGCGCTGTTTTCGGTTATTGAACCAGTATCAACGCCAGCGATTTGGGCTTTATCGCCAACAGCCGAGAGCGTCGTTGATGCGCCAGTGTGTGTTGTACCACCATGCGCGTCTTTCACATCGTAGGTGAAGTGGACGCTGCCGTTGTAATTGTGGCTTGGAGTGAAGGTGAAGGTTCCATCGTGATTGTCTTGAATCGAGCCATGGTCAGCATGCAAATTAGCGATAGTGAGCTTACCTGCATCGTTGGCGTCTACGTCAACAGTATTAGCGATTAGCTCGGTTGCTGTGATGGTTTGAGCAAGATCTTCTTTACCGCTGTTCAGTTGCACTTCACCAGAACAATACGGACGGTCGTTATCGCCATGAATGGTGATAACGATATCGTGTGTGGTGCCATCTGCAGATTTAACGGTGACAGTATCGGTTAGTGATTCCCCTTTACCCAGATGATCAATAGCTCTGCCGGTTGCATCTTGGCCGATGGAAGCAAAGTAGCTCCAGTCCCCGTTAGTTTGAAGTATGACACGACCATGTGAACCATAATAAACGCCTGTTTGGGCATAGCTTTCACCTGCATCAGCATCCACTATCGATAGGTGGCCATCGGTATGAATTTCATCGTTCCACAATTTCCCGATGTTTCCATGCATATGATCAGGTGAACGGTCATCAACATAGCCACCAGTCATACTACCGTCTGGTGCGGTGAAAGTGTGTCCTTCATGGACATCGCCGGTCGATGTCCCCATGATCACCGCAGCATCATTGGTGCCATTCACCGTAATCGTCACTTGATGTGGTGTGCCATCGGCAGAATGAACGGTAATAGTATCGGTAGCGGTTGCCCCTTTACCTAACGCTTGAACGGTAGGGTTAGTGTTATCCAGATCGTACGTCCAAGCACCTGAATCAGTCAGATGCAGAGTACCCAGATTGCCTGCAATATCGGTATTGGAGAAATGCGCTTCGCCGGTATCGACGTCCGTTACTGTCAGTGTTCCTGAAGTTTGAAGTTGAGACTCTTCGGTTACCGCACCAGAGTTTGTGCCACCAATTACCGCAGTATCATTAGTACCATTCACCGTAATCGTAACTTTATGAGTCGTACCATCGGCCGATTGAACTGTAATGATGTCAGTGGCGGTTGCTCCTTTACCTAACGCTTGAACTTTCGAGTTGGTGTTATCCAGATTGTACGTCCAAGCACCATTGTCTTTAAGGTGCAGGGTGCCCAGAGTGCCTGCGATATCGGTGTTGGAGAAGTGCGCTTCGCCGGTATCGACGTCCGTTACCGTCAGTGTTCCTGAAGTTTGAAGTTGAGATTCTTCGGTTACCGCACCTGAGTCGCTACCTGCAATCACGGCTTTGTCATTGGTGCCGTTAACCGTAATTTTAACTTGGTGTGGTGTGCCATCGGCAGAATGAACGGTAAGAGTATCGGTAGCGGTTGCTCCGTTACCTAACGCTTGAACTTTCGGATTGGTGTTATCTAAATCGTATGTCCATGCACCATTGTCTTTAAGGTGCAGGGTGCCCAAAGTGCCAACAACATCGGTATTGGAGAAATGCGCTTCGCCCGTATCGACATCGGTTACCGTGAGTGTGCCTGAGGTCTGAAGTTGAGATTCTTCGGTTACCGCACCTGAGTCTGTACCTGCAATCACGGCTTTATCATTGGTGCCGTTCACAGTAATGGTGACTTTATGAGTCGTACCATCGGCCGATTGAACTGTAATGGTGTCGGTGGCAGTGGCTGCTTGCCCTAAAGCTTGTACTTTTGGATTGGTGTTATCTAGATCGTACGTCCACGCACCATTATCTTGAAGGTGCAGTGTGCCTAGAGTACCGACCAAATCACCACCCTGGAAATGCTGTTGGCTTGCATCGGGATCGGTAACATCTAGCTTACCTGATACTTGCGGTTGCTTATCTTCAACAACACTCCCTAGATCGTTACCTGAGATGACCGCAGTATCGTCTTGCCCGTTGATGGTCACAACTATTTGTTGCTCAGTGCCATCAACAGAGTGAACAGTGATGGTCTCTTGCAACATTTGCCCAGAGCTTAGTGCCTGAACGGTATTGCCCGCGTTGTTTACTTGGTATTGCCAATGCCCTGACTCATCAATCGAGAATTCACCATATTTGGTTGCTTGGTTATGCACGGCAACTAAAGAATCTTGGTCGTGATCTTGGTCGCTAACCGCCAATGTGCCTTGGGTGGTAATTAAGCCATTAGAGTTAACATTAAGATCCTCTGTCACAGCCCCAGCTAGGTCGCCACTAAATTGGGCTGCTTCGTTGTTGCCTGTGATTGGAACTGCAACGGTTTGCTGCAGGCCATTCGACAAATGAATAACGAATGAGTCCGTACCTAATTCATGGCCTTGCAGAAGAATAAAGGCAGGCGACTTTGGATTTAGGTTGTAGGCGTAATGTCCATCTGGTCCAACGGTCAGAGTCCCATACTTACCCGTTAGTGTTTCTTCTCGATAAGTAACTGTGCTTTCTGTAGGTTGTTGCGGTGAGGCAGTTTGATAGCCTTGAAGTTCGGAAGCATGAGTATTCGCTACCTCGTAGCCTACATTCATAAAGGGATGTGAGATAACTGGATGGTGAGAGTAGTTCGAAGAATGCGCTTGAGAATGAATCGAATTGCTATCTTTTTCATCAGCAGTTGTGATTATGTTCTGCTGAACTAGTGAAGTTGCAGAAGCACTGTGTTCTGTTTCAGTAGCGTGATGAACGGTAGGGGCACTGATTTTGGAATGAGATTCTAAAGGCGCAATTGCAGATGAGGTATCAGTTTCAGTAGCATCAGCTTTTCTAAAACTTGGAAGAACAAGCGATAGGGTTAAACCCAACGGAATATAGATTTGTTTTTTCTTGGTTTCTCGTTCTTTTTTTACGGCTCTTTTTGAGGCATCTGCTTTTGCTGACAAGTCCTTTTGTACAGCTTTTGTGTCGGTATTTTTGATTACTGATTTACTGTCTTTATTCTGCTTGCTTTTATCGCTCATTAACATCACCAATACAACTTCCATTTATTATCTTAACTTAATGGATGTTTGTGTTAATTTCCACTAACAAGCAGTAATTAAAGTCAATTAAAACAGGGTGATAGGTGACTGATGTTGGCTGGTGATTCATACATCTTCTTTTACATTGCTGTAACTTAATGATTCTTTGCAAGATTCCTCATTTTTATCGAGTAAATCGCAATTAGTTGTAAGAGCCTCACTTAAATGAGTATGGTAGTCTTACTTTGCTTTAATGCTGTAAGGAAACCGATGAAGTGATCCTCAGCGATTGAATTGTTAACTGCCACCTAACTTGGAAATGCCCGTGACTGCACATAAAGAATTCTTCTCAACCTTTACTCAATTAACTCCAGAGCTTTGGAACAAGCTATATCAAGATATCGTTGAGTTTCGCCAATTGTTTAACCTTCCAATCAACACCGGCATCGAAAGCGACAAGCTATGCCATTTGCACTCAAACCTAATGATTGAAGAGTTGACTGAACTCGCACGAGCAACCAACAAAGAAGACCAAGCTGATGCAATTACCGACACTGTGTACGTTGCGGTAGGTCGCGCAGTGCATGCGGGCCATGAAGCGTTAAATGATACGACGACCGCCCGTCAGGTAGATGTACTTTTGAATGTCGCTAAAACCTTAAACATCCCATTCGAGCAATGCTGGGACGCGGTGCACGCTAGCAACATGAGTAAAGCAGCGCTTGATGAGCAGCAGGCTAAAGAAACTGTGGAAGTGTATTCCGCAAAAGGGGTAAGCGCGGATTACAAATTGAAGAATGATAAGTACATCGTGTTTTGTAATCAGGATTCGGTAGCTACTGATGGCGTGATGATTAAGGAAGGGAAGATCCTTAAGAATAAGTATTATGAAGCGGTTGATTTGAGTTTTGTGGGGTAGGGAAAAATTGTGCACACTAAGATACTGGATAGCTACTTCGTAGCTTCCAGTATGACGTGAATTTGGAACTTGATGCACAGTGGGGTTCGACCCCAAGTACAAAAGCCCGAAAAGTCGTCATCCTGAACTTGATTCAGGATCTTAGGTACGACAAGGTTGAGTATTGTGCACACTAAGATACTGGATAGCTACTTCGTAGCTTCCAGTATGACGAGAGTTTGGAACTTGATGCACAGTGGGGTTGGACCCCAAGTACAAAAGCCCGAAAAGTCGTCATCCTGAACTTGATTCAGGATCTTAGGTACGAAAATGTTGAGCATTGTGCGTACTAAGATACTGGATAGCTACTTCGTAGCTTCCAGTATGACGTGTGTTTGGAGCTTGATGTGCAGTAGGGTTGGCCCTCAAGTACAAAAGCCTAAACAGTCGTCATCCTGAACTTGATTCAGGATCTTAGGTACGAAAATGTTGAGCATTGTGCGCACTAAGATACTGGATAGCTACTGCGTAGCTTCCAGTATGACGGGGTTGGGGTGCAAGACTTCGCTAGAACGTCATCTAAGCATTACTAAAGTATGCACTTCTCTGAACTAATACGAGAAATCCTCTTTAAATCTACTCCCATTTGATTTCTTAGACCTAACCTCAAAATAGTCACCTATTTGAGGCAATCCAGTGAAAGCTCCCTGTGTTTATATTCTCAGCTCCATCAATAGAAAGGTTCTGTACATTGGAGTTACAAGCAACCTAAAAGGCAGAGTGTGGCAACATAAAAGCCATTACTTCCCAAGCTTCACTTCTCGTTACCATGTGACCCGTTTGGTTTACTTTGAAGTCCATGATGAAATGGAACATGCAATAGAGAAAGAAAAGAAGTTAAAGTTTTGGAGAAGGTCTTGGAAGGACGCATTGATTACAGAGATGAATCCAGAGTGGAATGATCTTTATGAGACGTTGTGAAGGTTGGTGGCAAATAACCGTTGTTCAACTAGAGTCATCCTGAACTTGATTCAGGATCTTGGGTACGAAAAGCCTGTGTATTGTGCGTCTCCAAGATACTGGATAACTACTGCGTAGTTTCCAGTATGACGATTGAGGTGCAAGGTTTCACTAGAACGTCATCCTGAACTTGATTCAGGATCTTAGGTGCGAAAAGACTGCGCATTACACGTCTCTAAGATACTGGATAACTACTGCGTAGTTTCCAGTATGACGATTGGGGTGCGGTTTCACTAAAACGTCATCCTGAACTTGATTCAGGACCTTAGGTACGAAAAGATTGGGCATTGTGTGTCCCTAAGATACTGGATAACTACTACGTAGTTTCCAGTATGACGGTTTGAAGTGCGATGCATCGCTATAGCGTCATCCTGAACTTGATTCAGGATCTTAGGTGCGAAAAGGTTGAGCATTGTGCGTCCCTAAGATACTGGATAACTACTGCGTAGTTTCCAGCATGACGATTTGGGGTGAGAGGTTTCGCTAGAAGGTCATCCTGAACTTGATTCAGGACCTTTGGTACGAAAAGACAGTGTATTGTGTGTTGCTAAGATACTGGATAACTACTTCGTAGTTTCCAGTATGACGGTTTAGGGTGTGAGGTTTCGCTAGAAGGTCATCCTGAACTTGATTCAGGATCTTGGGTGCGAATAGATTGAGCATTGTGCGTCCCTAAGATACTGGATAACTACTGCGTAGTTTCAAGTATGACAACTTTTGGGGCGAGGCTTCAGTATAGTTACTTAAACCTAAGCCTCCACTCACAACTCAACAGTAGTAATCTTCATCCCATCAACCTTTTCACCAAGCTCAACCTCCAGCTCATCCAGCCAAGCATATCGCTTGGTATACAAACGGCGCTTGTTCTTCTTCAAAGTAGAAGGATCTTTACGCTCAGGAAATGCAGGGATGTCATAACGATACTTATCAAGTTGCACAGCACCATACTCTGCCCACAACTCATCATAATCAAAGGTGACCGCTTTATTCTTCGAGCCTTTATAGCGAAGTGCTTGATAGATGTGACCTTTATTAGACACCCCAACAAACTCTGTCACACCTAGCGACTTTCCAAACATTAAAGCCAGTTCTACCATCAGTGCTTTAGGACGCAAGCCATGGAAAGAACGAGTGAGAGTCTTGATGACTTGATTTCGATCTTCTACTTGCTCGCTTGGCCCTTTCAACGCGCCAATGTGCATGGTTTTTGTTGGGCTGGTGGATAGGTTAAATGTGATTGAGTAAATCGTTTGACCAAGGTCGTTGATTAGGCGAAGGCCCAGAGAACCCTCACGCATTTCGCCATCAAAGATGATCAGTGTAAATTGATTGCCCTTTGAGTCTGTTAGCTCGCTCAGTGGTAAACCACCCTCACCAAAAGCTTGTTTAATGGAACTATCGAATGTGGAATTGAGCAAGTTAAAGTGCTGCTCAATAAGCCTCATGCGCTCACTCACAGGAATATCAACAAACAAGTAAGGCTTGAGAGCTTTTTCTAGAAGACGTGGCTTTTGCTCAACGGCGCTGCGGAATAAGCCATTACTGGTTAGTGAAGCAATGCGGGTAAACGTGGAATGATAGACTTTACTCAATACAAAGAACCGAGCTTTTAGCCAAACACTCTTAAGTGTCTTATCCGTAGAGTAATGCAGTTGCGATAACTCTAGTTCAGGCATTGTGCTTTCTAGCTCGTCAGTAATCATAAAGTCTATCCTTACTTTAGTGCGATGGAATCAGATGTGCCTATACAAAATATTTAGAGAAAGCTCTCAGTGTTTAGGCAAAGTTATTTTGAGCAAAGTGCTTTCATCCGAATGATGTTGGTCCAGTGTAGAAACCCGTGGTCAGTCACATACTCAACGTTCACCATAGAAGCGCCCGTTGGACATTGCTGCATCACTTGAGCGTAAGCGTCGTCCACATAGTCAGTATCAAATGCAAAGCCCATCACGACAGTTTGAGAGGTCTCAACCTCGACCGTTTGTGGGTTGTTCAAATGAACACTTGGGTCATTGCTCACCTGCGACATATGAACGCTACTACTACAAGCAGCCAAGAAGAACGGTAATAGAAGAATTAACTTTTTCATCATTACGCCTTATTGCAGTAACCAGTTGCGATGATTTCACGCTTGAAGAACAACACATAACCTGTGGTCTGGTGTTTGGTCATGACGCCTTCGATTTTTCCGTCAGTACATTGCTGCTTAAGGTTGGTCACGGCTTCATCAACAATATCGTTGTTAAAGTTGATACCAATGAAGTTCCAGTCAGATGCAGAAGCGGTAACCGCTTGATCACGCTGGGCTGGTACAGAAGTGAGAGAAACAGTATTTAGACCTACACAGCCCGAAAGTGATGCAGTCGCAATGGCTAGTAAAAGGGTTTTCTTGAACATGGTATGAATTCCTACTTGATACAGTAACCGTCAACTCGAACCACCTCGCCACTGACAGTGCCGAAATTAGTGGATTCGCGAACAGATGTTAGGCCGGTAAGGTTATGAGATGGGCATTGAGCATCGACTTGCTGCATGATTTTGTCTGCATAAGCGTCATTGTAAACAGGGTTACCGGTAGTTGGTCCCATGTTCATCAATGCCAAAACAGTCGCGACAATCTCCATATTTTCTGAAGCACGCTCACTAGTCGCAACCTCAGAGCCAATGCGCGCGGTTTCTGCTGCATCAAAACCAAACTCATTCACCTTGATGCTAATAGGTGTTAACTCACCTTGCGTCTGGTCAATATCACTGAGTTGTACATGGTGCAATTGCGAGCAAGCGCTAAGAGAAGCAACGCCTATACCCAACAATGTGAGTTTCAAAACTTTCATCGAACGTTTCCTATTTGTGCGCAAAAGTGGCGCGCATAGTAAATGGATGTTGATAGCGATGGAATGCAATACGTGGCAATAAATGTAACGAACTATTTGTATGATAAATAGTGCTCATCTTGGGAAGTAATTGTTCGTTTTTGGAAAAGGGGGGAATGTCATCCTGAGGAAGGTCAGGATCTTAGGAGCGAAAAGTCTGCGCATTGTACGCCTCTAAGATACTGGATAACTACTGCGTAGTTTCCAGCATGACGGTTTGTTTGGGGTTCGACAATTCGAGTGCGAGGTTTCGCTGCAGCGTCATCCTGAACTTGATTCAGGATCTTAGGTACGAAAAGGTTTAGCATTGTGCATCTCTAAGATACTGGATAACTACTGCGTAGTTTCCAGTATGACGGTTTGGGGGTGCGACGGTTCAAGTGCGAGACTTCGCGAAAACGTCATTCTGAACTTGATTCAGGATCTTAGGTACTACCGCAATCAAACAATGACAAGAATGCCAAAAAGTATGAGATTTCTGGAAATAACCCCAAGCATGCAACGCTGAAATTCGAGTTTTCATCCATGGCTTTTAACCTTAAAGTCCCAGCCAAAATGAAAAGGACTTCCGCGTGAAAACTCAACCTGCACCAGCTCAAACTCAATTCGAAGAAAATACCAACCCAGTTTTAAAGCACATCTATTCTGTAACGCAGCAGTTCAGCGTTTACATACTGAGCTCAGTCAATGATGCGTTGCTCTACATAGGGCAAACGGAAAACCTGCAGTCAAAGGTTTGGTTACATAAAAAGAGAACAACCGATCACTTAGGGCTGACGATTTTTGAGCAAAAACTGGTATATGTGGAGCAGTTCGACAACGTTGTGGATGCGCGCAGTCGGGAGCAGGAGTTAACTATGTTGCCGGAGATTGATTTGAGAAAGATTATTACGACTAATAATCCTAATTGGGAAGATTTGTTTGAGTTCGTTTGAGGTGGTGGATTGATATGTTGGTCAAGCTGACGGCCAATATCTAGACCCCCGATAAAAGCCCTCGGGGGTGACGGTCCTTGGGTTCGATTGTTGTCTGCGAGCACATCGTCGTTTCGGAGTGTTTTTATTGAGTACCTGATGTTTTCTTTAATATTCAGATCCTCGACCGGTGTGCCGGCCCAGAAAAGCGCTCGAGGATGACTAGTTTGAGCGTTATGCTTACATCTATGATTAGTGCTAGTTAGGTGAATATTAGCCCCAACTCCGTCGTTCCCGAGCGCTCCTATCGGGAACCTAGCAGTTATCAAAAACAACCGATTAACCAAAGTACACCACAATGACCAAACACCCCTGCGTATACATCCTCTCATCACCGAACAAAAATGTTCTCTATATTGGTGTCACATCCAATTTGCCTGCTAGAGTTTGGCAACACAAAAGCAAGGTGGTTGAAGGCTTCACACACAAATACAACGTATCTAAGCTAGTTTATTACGAAACTTACAATTCAATGGAATAGGCAATCACGAGAGAAAAGCAACTGAAGACATGGAATCGATCTTGGAAAGAGCATCTTGTGGTGAAAACGAATCCTGAATGGAAAGATTTATATGAGGAACTCTTTTAAGTATCCACTAAATACCAGCATATACTCCAGGCTAAACAATAAGCCGCAAATCGATGTGCCCTTTTTAGCGTGTATTCAAGCCTTACTATTACGCACAACAAACACTATTTTTAATCTATAGCTAAACACAAGTCATGACAATATCGAGCAATTTCGCTATTTTAGATAAATCACTAGATCCCATTAAGGTCAGTTCGTATGAACTCTAATCCAGAGCGCTGGAAGCAACGATTACAAAACCTACAGAAAGCAAACATTAGGCTTAAAAAAGCGTGTTCTCAAGAAAGCTACAATGAACTGGAAGTGGCTGGATTAGTGCAAACGTTTGAGTTTTCATTTGAACTGACATGGAAAACACTCAAGGACTTATTGGTCTATGAAGGCTTTGACGTTGCCTCTCCTCGAAGTGTTATCCGAACAGCTTTAGAAGCTAAACACATCTCGTCTGAGCAGTGCGAAACTTTACTTCAAGCATTGATGAAGCGTAACTTGCTCACTCATACCTATGATGAAGAGAATGTACTTGAGGCTCAAAAATTGATCCTTGAGGACTTTTCTCCAGTGATTGCATCGGTCGTTGAATATCTAGGGAATAAATGTGCTGAAGAATAATATTGAAGCTCATAGCCTTGGGCTGAAACCCCATCAATTAGCACTAGTCCTCGAAGCGTTACATGACGTTCGTGGTATAAAAAAAGCGACTATTTTCGGCTCAAGAGCACTAGGTACATATCAGGATAATTCAGATATCGATATTGCAATCGAGGGGGAGGCGCTCTCAATTGATGCTGTCGCCCTGGTCACAGATAAGCTGGAGTATTCATCTCTGCCATTTAATGTCGATGTTGTAATCAAGCACAAGATTAAATCTAAAGAGTTGCTAGAACATATAGAGCGGTTTGGTTGCGTTATTTTAGAACCCTAGTTATCACGCTAGCCTGAATGCCTCCTAGATCAAGATTAACCTCTCTTCCCACCCTTCAACCCAGGAACACATCATTTGTTGTTAGTAGAACGAATCAAGTCGGCAATAGAAGACAAAACATACAAACGCGGCGTGGCACTTGCTAATAAAGGCAAGGTGGTCAATGTGCAGACTAAGGGCTCAACGGTAATGGGTGAAGTGCTGGGTACTCATCGATATAGCGTGGCGCTAGATGGCGGGGCTCATCTGTATGGGACTTGTACTTGCCCTGCGGCTGATTTTCAAGCCATTTGCAAGCATATGGTTGCGTTGGCAATAGTTCATGAGCAGGGTTCATCTAACAATCTTCCTAGCCTTGAGAACTGGTTAAACAAAAGATCAAAAGCCGAGTTGCTTCAATCCTTGGTTGAAGTGATAGAGCAAGATGAAGCGTTACACACCATTTGGCATCAGAAAATGGAGCTTTCTTTAAACCCACCGTCTGAGAAAGAACTTAAAAAACTCATCACTAAAGCCTTACCGAAACGGAATATTTGGGATTATCGAAAGGTTGCTATCTATTTTCAAAATGCGACAGAACAACTTCAAGCACCTTTAGATGTTGCAAAGTCTCTGGAGTCCGAGGTTAGGTTAGAGTTTTTTGGTGCACTTATGAATCGATTGGGTTTGGTCTTGTATCAAGTCGATGATTCTTATGGGTATCGCCTTGAGCTAGAACACAGCGTCAGGGAAGGGTTTAGGCAGAGTTATAGTGGAATCACTTGGGACAATCATCAAAAAGCGAAATGGTTGGTAAATGAGCTAACTAAGAGCAGTGAAATGTACGCTGAGGTGTTACAGCAAGCTGTCGAGAGTGATACCCAAGTTCGAGATTTGTTCCTTTCCTCATGTGTATCCAAACTAGAGTCAAACGTAAAACTAAATGATGAAAGCCGACGACTGCTGATTCGCATATTGATAGATGGTGCAGCGTCATGGCAAGAGGAAGTCAAGTATAAGGCTTTGATTGCTAAAGACTGCAGTGATTATTTACACCTAGCTGAAATCTGTCTCAAACATGATGAAGAGCTAGACGCTGAAGATTGGTTACTCCGTGCAAAGCATAAAATCTCTGATGATTTTGACCTGCAATGTTGGAACGAAATGGAGCTACAGGTCCTACATGCCCTAGGCGATGTAAAACACGCTTGGCAAAAAGCGATGGCGAACTTTGTGTCCAAACCTAACTGTGAAGCGTGGCAGCGGTTGCTCAATAGTAGCGAATTATTGCACGTAGACTTATTCGACAAGAAAAATGAAATTGAAAAATCAATTCTGCGTTGTCTCGATTTAGTCGCAAACAATGCTTTAGAGTCTGAAATAAAACAGGTGCTTATTTTGTTTTATCTACACTTTTCACAACCAGAAAAAGGCAAGCACTACATTGGTCAAAACCATGAAACTCCAGCTGCACAAAAGCTTGGTTTAGCATTGCTAATTGATGAGACTGACTATGCGTTAAGCTTGCTCGATAAGAGTATTACTAAGGATATCCAACGGGGTACCAAAACCAATTATCACTGGGCTGATAAAAAGCTCGATAAGATTTACCAACAGATAAAGTCCAACGCTAGGGTGCTTGAAGTTTTTAGTGAGTATAAAGCGAACCTTGAGCAACTACATAAACGCAAAACTACATTCATTAAGCTTCTTCATGCGAGAGACGATTACTACGTTCCTAATAAATAACGCAAAACTGCAAATTTCCGTCATCCTCGAGTGCCCCTATCGAGGTTCTGAGTAATTCAGGAGGTGAAGAGGTCTCCGACCAGTGTGCTGGCCCAGAAAAGCTCTCGGAGACGACGGTGGTGTTGCAGGTTTTTTTATGTCTAATAGGATTTTACGGATTGCCGAAGTAACGCGAAACAGCAATTTCCAGTCATCCTCGAGTGCCCCTATAGAGGATCTGAGTAGTTCAGCAGTTGAAGAGGTCTCCGACCAGTGTGCTGGCCCAGAAAAGACCTCTGAGACGACGAAGGTATATGGAGTGATCTCCCCATCAACCAAAACGCTCTTTCATCTTCTCAATAAACAAAGCAACCATTTCTTCAGGTAATGCATTAATCCCTGCAGCAGCTAGCCTGCCACCGCCCGTTGGAAACTGGGAACATACATAATCAGCGCCTTCCCTATTTGTTAAAGGGCTTCTAACACTGACCATATAAGACTCACCACATGGGTTTGCAGTTAAAACAGCAATGGCCTTATTTGGAAACTCATTAGCAAGCCAATTCCCATATGTGCCACTTATGCGCCTTGCCCATGCTTGGCTCGGAAGTTTATATATCTCTATATGCTCGGTAGAGGAGGTTGCTCGAATTGATCTCACGTTATTCCAGTCGTGATCAAACCCTGATTTTAACTGGTGAAAAACACCATCGGTTTTATCTTTGAGGCGTAACGGGTTTGGGTGTTTTAATAGCGACTCAAACAAGTATTTAGGGTGGAAGTGAAGATCTTCAATCGAACCGCCATAACCGTTGTAATTGATCAGTGTCCCTAGCTGCTTGAGAAAATCAATGTCCTCATGGGCTACGCCGTGTTCCAAAGCTAGAGCAGTTGCTTCTTTTGATAGGTTATCACCAAAGGCTCCAACACAAGCCCATAGATAGTGAGTGTTATTGAGGAGTAGGTTGATGAGCAGGCTAGTACAAACATCTGAAGAGGTATCTAAAAGAGATTTTAGATGGGCTGAGATTGGCACTGGCCCTGTTCTATGATGGTCACAGTAGAAAATATCTACGTTTCTGTTTAGTAAAGCCTGCAAGAAAGTCTGGTTTTTCTCCATTGAGATGTCTAGCACAGTCACTGACGAAACGTCTTCTTTGTCGGCAACTTGTTGCAGCAACTGAATATCTCGCTTTACGCCGGTGATGAGTGTCGAGTCTTTGAAGGTATTGAGCCTAAGCTGCAACAGAGCGCAAATCCCATCTGCATCACCGTTAAACACGTCATAATGCTTGGAGCGTTTAGACATAGCCGTTATCTCGTAAGTATTGAACGACTTGCTCCGCGCTTTCTTCAATAGATTGTTGATCAGTTTTTAGATGTATTTCGGCTGATTGCGGTGCTTCATAGTCTGACGTGAGGCCGGTGAAGTGTTTTATTTCGCCTTTACGTGCTTTATTGTATAAACCCTTAGGATCTCGTAGCTCACAAGTTTCTATCGGCGTATCTACGAACACCTCGATGAACTCATTCTCAGGTAAAAGTGCTCGTACTTGTTCACGATCTGCAATAAAAGGGGATATAAAGGCGGTGAGTACTAGGCTGCCAGAATCGACAAACAATTTGGCGACTTCACCAATACGTCGGATATTTTCAATTCGATCTTCGTCTGAAAAACCCAAATCACTATTGAGGCCATGGCGCACATTGTCACCATCCAATAAATAGCTGTGTATAGAGAGTTGATTGAGTTTTAGTTCAACGGCGTTAGCTATTGTCGACTTCCCCGAACCACTAAGGCCAGTGAACCACAATACAGCAGGCTTATGTCCTTTAAGCTTCTGGCGCTGTTCTCGGGTAACCGATGCCTGATGCCATACGATGTTTTGGTTTCCCATGACTTTTGTATTTCCTTATGTGTTGTTTTGAATGCCTAAAGATTCGTGCGTCCTAAGATTCAGTCGGACTGTCATTCCAGGCAAGTCCATATGACGATCTAACGTGACATTAACACTCTATTTTTACCCGTCATCACCGACTTAATCTAGGATCTTTGGTGTAACTAAACGTAAATCTGTGCGCTTTAAGACGCATCATCCAGATTCCCGCTAAAAGCCTGCGGGAATGACGTATAATTTGTGTCGAGTACGTCAGTTCCAGTTATTGTAGCGAGAAGGGTGACGCTTTCCCCCGCTCGTCATCCCCGAGTGCTTTTCTGGGCCAGCATTCTTATCGGGGGATCTCTTCACCCACGTCATTCCCGCTAAAAGCCTGCGGGAATGACGTATAATTTGTGTCGAGTACGTCAGTTCAAGCTGTTGTAGCGAGAAGGGTAAGCTTTCCCCCTGCTCGTCATCCCCGAGTGCTTTTCTGGGCCAGCATTCTTATCGGGGATCTCTTCACCCACCAGATTCCCGCTAAAAACATGCGGGAATGACGGTATTGTACTTTCGTCCCAGAACCTAAAACTTACAGCTTGTAGCTTGTAGCTTGTAGCTATATTCAGAGCCCAAAAAAGTGCTCTATCGCAAATATCGCAGTAAAACTATAAATCACACTAATCGGCGCCCCAATCTTCACAAAGTCCGATAGCTTGTACTGCCCAGCATTAAACACCATCAAATTCGTTTGATAGCCATACGGGCTAATAAAACTAGCACTGGCCCCAAATGCCACCGCCATTACAAACGCAGTCGGGTTTGCATCTAGGCTCAGCGCCAAAGAATAAGCGATAGGGAAGGTGACGGCCGCCGCTGCGTTATTGGTGACTAATTCAGTAAGCAACAAGGTTGAAAGAAACACAAACACCAAAGCCAAGTGCGGACTGACTGTGACATTATTCTGCGTTAATAAGTATTCTAAATGCTCAAACAAACCACTGTTTTGTATCGCAAATGACATCACAATCGCCGAGGTGATGATAAGCCATATATGATAAGGGAAGCGTTGGGTAACATCGTTAACCGTGAGTACGCCAAAGCACAGCAATACACCAAACAATAAAAGCATAGCCTTAAACAGCGACACTAAACCTAGCGATGCGGTAAGCAGAGCCACCACAAATCCAAACAAGGTGGCTTTTTCGCCTAGTCCTTGTATTTTGTTTTCTACCGCAATATCACTAAGTAAAATAAAGTGTTTTTGAAAGCTTGGTGCTAGTGAGGGTGGCTCTCCTGCTGTGAGCACCAAGTAGTCGCCAGCTTTGAGCTTTACTTCACCGAGTTTGCCAGATAAGCGCACGCCATTTCGTTTTATAGCTACCACTCCGGCATTAAAGGTTTGTCTAAAATTGCATTCTTTTAATGAGCGATTAACCAATCGACTTTGAGGTAGCAGTATGGCTTCAACAAAACTGTGTGAGGCCAAGCCTTCTTTATCAGCGAATATCTCCAACCCATTGTAATGTTTGAGCTGCGAAACCTTAGAGACATCACCATTAAAAAACAGGCGATCATTGCTTTGCAGCACCTCGGTGGGAGACACAGGGCTGATGATGTTCCCATCGCGCTCCATTTCAATCAGAAATAGCGACTCCATATGGCGCAAGCCGTTCTGATTGATGTCTTTACCAATCAAGGCAGAGCCTGCGGTAACACTCGCTTCGATGAAATAACTATCGCTAACGGGCGCATTAGTTTCGTTACTAGGTAAGAATCTCACTAACAAGGTCAACATCAAGCCACAAGCCACCACCACACATAAGCCAACGGCGGTAAAGTCAAAGAATGCCAGCGGTGGTAAGTCAGTATCAATAAGAAGGCTGTTAACAATCAAATTGGTCGAAGTGCCAATCAGCGTTAATGTGCCTCCAAGTATTGCCGCGTACGACAAGGGTAGAAGCAACTTAGTAGCACTGTGATGTGGGTTATTGCGTATTGGTGATAGCAGGCTCGATACAACCGCAGTGTTATTCAAGAAAGCCGAGAACACCACAGTAAAGCCAAACAGACGAGCGAAGGTTGTCCCGTAGCTCGGACGGATGACGTATTGCGCCATAATCCTGAGTACGCGGGTTTTTTCAAGGGCAATAGAGCATAGCATTAGCAATATCAGGGTCAGCAGGCCCTGGTTAGAGCCTGCGTTAATGACCTGTTCGCTAGAAACTAAATCCAAAGAGAAGAGTGTCAGTAAGGCTAAACCAAACACTCGTGCTGGATGTTTCTGGAAACGAATCAGCGCAATAATGGTGGTAACAAATACCACCAGTACAATGCTACTTTGCAAGCTAATGCCCATTGTTTAGCCTTTGCCAAGTAGGTCTTTAGCGTCCCAATGCGGGAAGTGCTTACGAACCAGTTGGTTTAGCTCAAGTTCGAACTCTGAATACTCATGGTCTGTTTGAACTTGATTTTCCAATGCGCCTTCAATCATGCCCGCGCCAACCGTCGCGTTGCTTAATCGGTCGATGATGATGAACGCACCTGTGATGCGGTTGCTGTCATAGGCGTCAAACACGACCTTTTCATTAAGGGTAAGGTTACACAGGCCGATCTCGTTAAGGTTTAGCTGGCTAGCATCAAGCTTTTGCATGCTATTCACATCAACACGATGCGCAATCTTAGATACCTGGCCAGTAACGGTTTTTGTCCCCACCTTGATCAGATATTCACGATTAAGCTGCAACGCATCTTCATTCATCCAAACCACGTTCGCTGAAACGGCATTGGAGTAATGAGGCTGCTGATCTGGGCGAACCAAAACATCACCACGGCTGATATCGACTTCATCTTCTAAGGTGAGCGTAACCGCTTGCCCTGCGTAAGAGGAGGTGAGGTCACCATCAAAGGTAACTATGGATTTCACCTTACTTTCTTTACCAGAAGGCAACACCTGAATGCGATCGCCAACGCGGATTTCACCAGAAACAACAGTGCCACAAAAGCCACGGAAATCGAGGTTAGGGCGGTTAACATATTGAACCGGGAATCTAAATTCGCCTTCCTCTTTGCCTTTATTGGTTTTAGCCGAGTTAAGCAAACGCATTAACGTGGAACCCGGATACCAAGTCATGTTCTTGCTTGGGAACACCACGTTATCGCCATGCAAAGCAGAGACGGGTACAAACTGAATGCTGTCAAAATTCAGCTCTTTAGCAAACTCACGGTACTCTTTCTTAATAGACTGATAACGCTGCTGACTATAATCAACAGTATCCATCTTGTTTACCGCAATAATGGCGTGCTTAATCCCCAACAAAGAACAGATAAACGAATGACGACGAGTTTGCGTTTGAACCCCATGACGAGCATCAATCAAGATAATGGCGAGATCGGAAGTAGAAGCGCCGGTAGCCATATTGCGAGTGTATTGCTCATGCCCTGGGGTATCGGCAATAATGAATTTGCGCTGGTCAGTCGTAAAATAGCGATAAGCAACATCAATAGTAATGCCTTGCTCACGCTCAGACTGCAACCCATCAACCAACAACGCCAAATCAAACTCTTGATCTGTGGTGTTGTATTTCTTTGAGTCTTTCTGAATAGCAGAAAGCTGGTCCTCAAAAATCATCTGATTGTCATACAGCAATCGACCAATCAAAGTCGACTTGCCATCATCCACGCTACCACAAGTGATAAAGCGCAATAGATCTTTGTTTTCGTGTTGCTTGAGATACGCTTCCACATCAACTGAAAGCAAATTTGAAATCGTGTTCATTGTAAATCCTTTTAGTGGGTACTAGCTGCGAGCTTCAAGCTTCAAGCTACGAGCAAAAAACTAGAAGCTAGAGGCTTGTAGCTAGCTACTTGCTTTTAACTTGTTCATCAGTCCAGTGATCATCGCGGACAATTCGTCGGTTTCTTGAAGCCAAGCTTCAGCTTTGTTCTTTGATAAATAGTTGATCTTTAGGCCTATGATTATTTGTGTTTTAGCCTCAGCTAGAGACGCGCGACTAATATCCAAAAACCTTATTTTTTCTTTGTGACTAGAGCGAGTCATACCCTCAGCAATATTGCTAGGAACAGATAACCCAGAACGTGTTAACTGGTCTCGAAACCCAAAGTCATTCAAATGTTTAGTTTCCGCATAAATATCAGCGGACAGACCAACAGCCCTTTCCCAAACAGCCAATTTTTCATAATTCATTTTCACCCCCTACAACACCCAAGTTTGGCTAAATTGAGGGGGCGTAAGGTCTGAAAAAATGATTAAAGTTTTCTAGCTTCTAGCTTCTAGCTTCTAGCTTCTAGCTTCTAGCTCTATACTCGCAGCTTGTAGCTTGTAGCTTGTAGCTTGTAGCTTGTAGCTTGTAGCTTGTAGCTCGCAGCTAAAAATACCCTTCCATCTTTTTCTTCTCCATCGACCCAGAAGAGTCATTATCAATAACCCGTCCCTGTCTCTCCGAAGTAGCAGTAAGTAGCATTTCCTGAATGATCTCCGGAAGCGTTTCGGCCTGAGATTCAATGGCACCGGTCAGCGGATAACAACCAAGCGTACGGAATCGAACCTTCTTCATTTCAGGAGTTTCACCTGGCTCAAGTGGCATGCGTTCGTCGTCGACCATGATCAGCGTGCCATCGCGCTCAACCACAGGGCGCTCCTTGGCAAAGTACAAAGGAACCATGTCGATGTTCTCTAGGTAGATGTATTGCCAGATGTCCAGTTCGGTCCAGTTGGATAGGGGGAATACGCGGATGCTTTCGCCTTTGTCGACGCGTGCGTTATAGACTTGCCACAACTCAGGGCGTTGATTCTTAGGATCCCAACGGTGATTTTGGTCGCGGAAGGAGTAGACGCGTTCTTTTGCTCGAGATTTTTCTTCGTCACGACGCGCACCACCAAAAGCTGCGTCAAAGCCATGCTGATCTAACGCTTGTTTTAGTGCCTCGGTTTTCATGATGTCGGTGTGTTTTGCGCTGCCGTGAGTGAATGGGCTAATGTCCATGTCTAAGCCACGCTGGTTTTTGTGCACTAGCAAATCAAGGTCGTACTTTTCCGCTAACTCGTCGCGAAACTCAATCATTTGCTTAAACTTCCAGTTGGTATCAACGTGCAGCAAAGGGAAGGGCACTTTGCCCGGATAAAAGGCCTTACGTGCTAGATGAAGAAGAACGGAAGAGTCTTTACCAATAGAGTAAAGCATCACTGGGTTTTCAAATTCAGCAGTCACTTCGCGAAAGATCTGAATTGATTCCGCTTCAAGTGCTTTTAAGTGGGTAAGTCGAGCCGTATCCATAATCGAATGTCTATCCCTGTTGTTTCGTTGTGCTAGAAACCTAACAACAATCGAAACATTTGACTCATAATCAAATAGTCTAAGATAGGCAAGTAAGGACTAAGGGATTTGATTTGAGGTGGGGATTGTTAATATAATTTATTTAAAATCAATAGCTTAGTGGGAGGTTCTTAACGTGTAAGTTGTTGGGTTAATAGCTGTAAGCCACAAAGCATAAAAAGAACATGTTTATAGCCAAAAGGAATATAAGGGTTGATTTAGACAGTCTTTTTAAACTTTGATTATGAGACGGTCAACGGTGTAACCCATTAGATTCCCGATAAGAGCACTCGGGAATGACGCGTGCGTGGATGCCGGTTTTTCCTCCGTCGTCCCCGAGGTGTTTTATCGGGGACCTAGTGGGTTATGCAGAAATAGATTCCTGACCAGTGTGCTGGCCCAGAAGACCCTTCCGGAATGACGGCATTAGGAAAGGTCTACCTCTGTCCACCGCGTCATCCCCAAGTCCTCTAATCGGGGATCTATTCTCCATCAGATTCCCGCTAACGACATGCGGGAATGACATGTACCTTGGATGTTGCTTTGTACACCCGTCGTCCCCAAAGTGTTTTATCGGGGACCTGTTAGGTTGTGTAGAAATAGATTCCCAACAAGTGTGCTGGCCCGGAAAAACCCTCAGTAATGACACTTACTTAGATGCTAGTTCTACCATCCGTCATCCTCGAGGTCTTTTATCGAGGATCTTAAAACGCACCAAGCATACTCATTCACTTCTGCACAAAACAAGCAAAACACCACACCCAAACAACGGAAAAACCGCCCGTTGCTCAAAAATCACCCTCTGTTATATCGTCATCAGCAAGATAACAAGAAAATTACCACATCCCGCCACCTATTTGCTTGAAATCTGTTGTAACATATATTGACATTTTACACCTTCAGTTGAACTTTCAACTGATATAAAGTAAAAACTCTAACCACAAAGTGTTACACGCGGTAAACGGGTCATCATCTTGTAATATGGATTTGCCAAAATGCGCTAAGTAACCATAAAGACTAACGTAATAGAAGTTGGTATAGACTAATATTACCCCGTTGCGGCTTTCTTCGGGCTTATGTTATTGATTTGGTCAATCAATTAACTAGAATGTAACACCTTGTTTTTAAAGCAAAGTTATATAAATCCTTTGATTGCATTTGGCGTTTGGTACGTTGTACCATAAGAGTTCTAAATGACAGGTAAAGTTTGACCCAGATCAACCCAGAGAAGCAGTGAATAACGTCTAATGCTTCCCGAAAAATGTGATCCAACAACAATTTATTAGTTCGAATGAAACCTCGAACGCAAAACATCGAATCGTGGAATTTCGAATAATCCTCTGGGCGGTAGCGTATCCAAAATGCGCGAATCGTGTAAAATACCGCTATCTCAAAGTGACTTGATACCCTCTTATGAAATCTAGTTTTAAAATCGTTCTCCCGTTAGCAGTAGTATTTGCCGTTTCTGGTTGTACTATGCCAGGCTCCAGTGTTGACTTAGGTGACAAGCAAATAATCAACACAACACCAGACGAATCTGAGATGTCTGAGCAAGAGCTTGCAGAAACGCCGATTAATGTGGTTAATGTTTATCCTTTGTCTCCCTCTTTTGTTAATCGCTTCGCGTCTCACTACAGCGTAGAAAACCCATCTCGCAGTAACCCAGCTCTAGACGCGCAAATTGCAAATTATGAGTACGTTATTGGCCAGGGCGATATTCTTAACATAACTATTTGGGACCACCCGGAGCTGACAATCCCAGCGGGCTCTTATCGTAGTGCTCAAGAAGCCGGTCACTGGGTTCATGCAGACGGCACAATTTTCTACCCTTATATTGGTTTCGTAAAAGTGGCGGGCAAAACGGTGACAGAGGTTCGTACAGATATCTCAACACGGTTAGCGCAATATATAGAAAGCCCGCAAGTTGATGTAAACATCGCTGGCTTCCGTTCGCAAAAGGCGTATGTGACGGGTGAAATTCGCCAGCCAGGCTACCAACCGCTTACCAACGTTCCGCTAACCTTTTTAGACGCAATTAACCAAGCTGGTGGCCTAACAACCGATGCTGATTGGCGCAATGTAACGCTGACTCGTAACGGTACAGCTGAAACTCTTTCTCTGCATGATTTAATGCAAAATGGCGATTTAACAGAAAACCGCTTACTACAACAAGGCGATATCATCCATGTGCCTCGTAATGATGCGCAAAAGGTATTCGTACTAGGAGAAGTGCAAAAGCCTTCACTTCTTAAAATTGATCGTTCAGGCATGACGCTTACTGAAGCACTTAGCGGGGTAGGTGGCATTAACGAGTTGGCAGCGAATGCTACCGGTGTATTTGTCTTCCGTAGCGCGCAGCGTGACAAAGAACATGAAGAGTATCTTGCGCAGGTGCGTGATGAAGCGTTAACTAAAGAACAGAAGCAACAATTAGAAGCGGAACGTCAAGAACTCGCTAAACAAGGCAAACAACCTCGCCCAGAGAAAATTGTCGCTAATGTTTATCAACTTGATATCAGCGATGCTGCTGCTTTAGTAACAGGTACAGAGTTTGAACTTGAGCCTTATGATGTAGTCTATGTGACTGCTGCTCCTATTGAGCAATACAACCGTGTAGTTCGTCAGTTGTTACCGACAATCAGTGCCCTTAACGACTTCAGTGAGTTTGCTAACCGAATCAATAACTGGTAATTAATTGAGCATAGTGGGAACTAAGTAATGTTTAATAAAATACTAGTAGTTTGCATTGGCAATATATGCCGCAGCCCTATTGGAGAAGAGCTTTTGAAGCAAGCTCTTCCCAATAAACAGGTGACATCAGCAGGCCTTGGCGCGTTGGTCGACAAACCGGCAGATTCTAACTCGATAGCAGTATCTGAACAGAATGGCCATGATCTATCGAATCACATAGCACGCCAGATCAATACAAAAATGATTGCGGATAACGACCTTATTCTAGTAATGGAGAAAGGTCACATAGATGCAATCACCAAACTGGCTCCCGCTGCACGTGGAAAGACTATGCTTTACGGACACTGGCTTAAAAAAGAAATCCCAGATCCATACAAGCAAAGCATCGAAGCCTTTGAGCATGTCTATGAATTAATAGACAAATCCGCCAAAGAGTGGATTAAAAGGTTATAGGAATGACGGGCTCTGGGGAGCTGGGTTCTAGGCCCTAGGAACACCCCAGAACCTAGCAACCCGGAACCCAGGACCCCATTCACCCAGGGCCCCAATTTATCCAGGACCTTTCGCCTATGAATTACGAAAACCTAGAAGTATGGAAACTTTCGTTTAGATTAGCGGTTGAGGTCCATGAGACTTTCAAGGCTTGCAAAGATTTTGGATTAAAAGACCAAATCTATAGATGCTCAGTTTCAGTTCCTTCGAATATAGCAGAGGGAGAAGAGCGAGAAACGACCAAGGAATCAGTACGCTTTCTTTACATCGCCAAAGGCTCTTGTGGAGAACTAGTAACTCAATTAATGTTAGCAAAAGAGTTTAATTATCTAAGCCCACAAGAAGCTGATAACTTAATCTCCAAAGCCAAGCAAGTAAGCCGAATGCTAGCCGGCCTAATAAAATATCGAGCCGGAAATGTCCAAGAAGAACCAAATGATTATTAGACCCAGAACCTAGAACCTAGAACCAAGAACCTTTTACTCCCAGAACCCGAATATTATTCCCATGACCCAAAACAACCGTTCTAACCGCACACAGCAACCACCACAGCCAGATGTAATAGACCTAGGTAAACTGCTTGGTCTTTTGTTAGATGGTAAATGGATCATTATTTTCACCACTTTTGTCTTTGCCGTGATTGGTGTTACTTACGCGTTATTAGCCACGCCAATCTACAAAGCCGATGCTCTCATCCAGGTAGAACAAAAAAACAGTGGTATGCCTGTATTGAGTGAAGGCTTGAGCGAGATGTTCGCGCAAGAGTCTAATGCTGCGACCGAAATCGAGATCATCAAATCTCGAATGGTGCTGGGCAAAACGGTCGACAAGTTTAATCTAACCACAGTGGCAACCCCAGACTACTTGCCTGTGATTGGTAAAGGTCTAGCCACTCGTTTAGGCACGGAAGCGCACATTAAAGTAGAGCGCTTTGATATCCCAGACTATGCCGAAACTGATGGATACACTCTAACTCTGGATAACCCAGAAACAGGCGCATATACGCTAATCGACCAAAATGAGAAGCTGATAGTAAAAGGCACAGTCGGTGAGCTTGCTTCAACCCAGAACCAAGAACCTAGCAACCCAGCAACCTATTCTTTGTTCATTTCCCAATTGATTGGTGAACAAGGCCAACAGTTCCACCTGTCTAAACGTTCAAAGCTGTCTGCAATTCAATGGTTATCGGGTAATCTTTCGGTTTCAGAACGCGGCAAGCAGTCGGGCATTCTGTCTTTCGCTTTTGAAGGCCCTGACTCTCAGCAAAATATCGATTTTCTTAACGATATTGCCACCAACTACTTCCTACAAAACGTTGATCGCAACGCCGCTGAAGCAGAAAACAGCCTGGACTTCTTGCAAGAGAAGCTGCCTGAAGTGAAGTCTCAACTGACTATTAACGAAGATGCGTTGAACCAATATCGTCAAGATAATGAATCAGTTGATTTGGGTTTAGAAGCGCAATCTACACTTAAAGTGATGGTAGAGCTAGAGGCGCAACTGAATGAATTGACTTTCAAAGAGAGCGAATTAGCCCAGCGCTTTACTAAAAAGCATCCCGCTTATGTAGCGGTACTAGAGAAGCGTAAAACATTAGAAGCACAAAAGCGTAAGCTCGAAGGGCAGATCCGTAAGCTACCTAAGACGCAACGTGCAGTATTGCGCTTAACGCGTGATGTGCAAGTAAACCAAGAAATTTACGTTCAGCTTCTTAACAAGTCTCAAGAGCTTGCCATTGTAAAAGCAAGCACAGTGGGTAACGTACGTATTCTGGATAAAGCTGATTCAAACGGTTTAGCCGTTAAACCTAAGAAACCACTGATTGCTGTTTTGGCTACTCTGTTAGGCGGTATGTTGAGTGTGGCTTTTGTACTGTTGCGTGCTGCGTTCCATCGCGGTGTTGAAAGCCCGGATCAGATTGAAGAAATTGGTTTGTCGGTTTACGCGACCATTCCTAAGTCTGAACAACAAGAAAAGCTAAATAAACTGATACAGAAGATGAAGAAAGCTGGGAAGACGAAACCTCCTGAAGAGATTTTGCTTACAGAGGTAAACCCAGCAGACTTAGCTGTCGAGGCTTTGCGTTCTCTTCGTACTAGCCTGCACTTTGCAATGATGGAGGCGAAGAACAACGTCATCATGATTACTGGTCCTTCACCTAGCATTGGTAAGTCATTTGTTTCAACGAACTTCGCTTCGGTAATTGCAAGTAGTGGACAAAAAGTATTAATCATTGATGCCGATATGCGTAAGGGCCACATTGGACATGGTTCAAAACTCGCGCATAGCTTTGGTCTTTCTGACGTTTTAGCGAATAGCAAAAAAGTTGAGGAAGTACTGCACACTTCTGTTGTGGGTAATCTCGATTTCATGTCAAAAGGTAAAACACCACCAAATCCATCAGAGCTATTGATGCACGCAAGGTTTACCGAATTAGTAGAGTGGGCGAGCGAAAACTACGACATCGTACTTATCGATACTCCACCGGTATTAGCGGTAACAGACGCAGCAATCGTAGGTCGCCATAGTGGCACAACATTAATGGTTTCAAGATTTGGCGTCACCTCAACGAAAGAACTTGAAGTAGCAAGCGACCGCCTAGAACAGGCAGGTGTTGAAACCAAGGGCGTTATCCTAAACGCAGTAGAAAAGACAGCATCTAGCTACTACACCTACGGTTACTACAACTACGCCTATAAGAGTGAATAACTCATTAACGCCGCAACGTCATGCTGGAGAAATCCAGCATCTTAGGTACATCTGACACCTAACTATTCCAAACCCACGTCATTCCCGCAAGCTTTTAGCGGGAATCTAGGCTTCGTAAAGCTCTACTAGAACAAGCTTCTTACGCAATAGCCTAGGGATGTTGAAAAGGGCGATTTAGAAGGACCTATTGGGGCAGATTTAGGAAAAGTAGCAAAACGAAGACTTTACAAGAGATAGTTCGTAATGGGCTGTCTCAAAATGAATGAAATGTGTCTCTACTCCTGCAAATAATCAGCTTAGAGTAAATTTCCAAATATAATTAATTAAAATGGCACCATATTATATAACACTAATATTCATCATATTTGTTTGCAGCGTCACATCAAAATTCAGAAGTCTTGATAACGCTGTAATATTATTTTTAACAATAGTAAGTGCTCTATTTTTTTCACTTAGAGACTATAGTGTAGGTAGTGATACCTTGTTATATTTGCTTAACTATAATTATTTGCCAATAAACTGGAGTGAATTTTCCAGAGACTATATTGGAATTTTCAAAGAAAGTGCTTTCTTTATACTTGAGTTTTTTATTAAGCGACAAGATTTTGAATTCTATACTGTTCTTTTTATTATTAGTATTTTTGTTTATTTCTTAACGTACAAAACAATATATCGATATTCAGACAACATCTTTCTGACAGTATTTCTTTATATTACACTTGGCTTTTTCTTATTCGGTTTTAATGCGGCAAGACAATCAATAACAGTAGCGTTATTCTTATTTTCTGTTAAATTTATAATAAATCGAGACTTTACCAAATATACCTTTGTTATATTAATCGGTTTTTTCTTCCATAAATCCATTATATTATGTTTACCCTGCTATTTTCTTTACAGGAAGGTATTAAGCTTTAAATATATTATAATTATCGGATTAGCGGTATTATTATTGTCCGCAACTCTAAACCAAGCAATCACATACTTAGCAAACAATGTTGATGTTCGATATACAAAGTTTTCTGAGACCTTAGACCAAGCTATGGGTACAAGGTTAGCGTTGATAAATATTCTGATATTTTCTGCAGTTTTTATTCAGAGTTTTTTTTCAAAATACAGTGATACTTTAAATTTGTTTATTAATCTGTCTTTTATAGGTGTACTGATTTCTTCAGTTTCTGTGTTACTCAGATTAGATCCAAATGGACTTGCAAGAGCTGCATATTACTTTACACAATTTTTCATATTCCTTGTGCCTGTAGCTATTAGCAATATTAGAAACCAACAATTAAAAATGGTATTCTATATGGGTACCATTGGTTTTTGTCTATTCTATTTCCATAGCCGGACATCTATATATTCAGGCTTATACCCATATATTTTTAGGACGTGATAAATGAAGCTGACAGTAGGTATTCCTTTTTTTAATCCGGGAAGTAAATTTAAAGATGCAATAAGTTCAATATTACAGCAATCATACCGTGATTTTGAGTTGATACTAATTGATGATGGTTCAACAGACGGCTCTTTAGAGTTTGCTAAAAATATTAAAGATGAAAGGGTGTTAGTATTCTCTGATGGTTTAAATAAAGGATTACCAAGTCGATTGAATGAAATTATAGACAGGGCAAATGGTTGTTATATAGCTCGAATGGATGCTGATGACGTCGTTAGTAAATATAGGTTTGAAAGACAAATTAAGATACTAGATGAAAGCCAAGATATCGATTTAGTATCGACTGGTATATGTTCCATTAGTGAAAAATATAAAATTAATGGAGTTAGATACTTATCGGGGAAACCAAAGTTAAATGACATCGAACTGCTAACAGGACGAGCTGGTATTTGTCACGCATCGATTATTTGTAGAAAATCTTGGTATAAAAGAAATCGATATAACGAGGAAACGGAAAGGACTGAGGATGCAGAACTTTGGTTCAATGCATTTAAAAAGAATGATTTGTCAATACATAGAATAAATGAGCCTATTTATTTTTACAGAGAAGAAAGCAGCGCTTCTTACTCTAATTTGAAAAAGTCATACATATCTCAATTGGGCTTATTGAAAATAAATTTTGGCACCATAAATAAGCCTTTTAGCGTAAATTTGGCTAAACTGAAGCTATATCTAAAGCTTTTGATAATATCTATTCTAGATAAATTTAAACTACTCAAGTTACTAATTAATACGCGGCAAAAAAAAATTGATTCGCATTTGTTAATAATGTTAGAGAATGAGTTGAATGAATACAAGTGATATCATATTCAAAGAGTTCGATGAAAGATATCTTACTTCGATCATTAAACTGTTGAAGACTGTTTTTTCTGAAGTTAGTAAAAACGACTACTTTTCGAACGATTTCTTTAGCTGGAAACATTTAAAAAATCCCTATGGCAAGTCAAAAATAATTTTGGCAATAAATGAAGATAATGAAGTAATTGCATTCCGTTCTTTTATGATGTGGGAGTTTGATTACGGTGATGAAATAGTTAAAGCGTATAGACCTGTAGATACAGCTGTACATCCAAATTATCAAGGTAAAGGATTATTTAATAGGTTAACTAGTGAGCTACTAGCTATAATCAAGAAGGAAAATGCACTGATATTCAACACTCCGAATAAAAATAGCCTTAATGGTTATTTAAAAATGGGGTGGAAACTCGAGCGACCCATTTATTTCAACGTTTATCCTAATTTTCCAGTTCCATTTGTGTCTAATGATTATATATGTGGCTCTGTAAAGGAGGACATTGTTAATATAAGTGAGTATGAATATACCTTGGGTAGTAACCATACTAAGATAAGTAAAGAGTATCTGAAGTGGAGATATCATGACAACCCATCAGTTGATTATAGTTACTGTAAAGTAAACAGCAATACTGTTCTGATTATTAGGGTTGTTGAAAAATTTTTATATAATGAATTACTAATTATTGACATATTAACTAAAAGCAAGTCTACTCAACCAATAGTTATTGATTCTAAAAAGATAGCAAGATCTTATGGGGTGTCTTATTTGTTGGTTACTAGAGATATTGGTAGCGAAATATCAGTCAAAAATACTTTAAGATTTAAACCAAATTTTAAGAAATTTCAGTTAGTATCTAATGATGACTCAAATCTTGAATTTTTTGATGATATAGTATTTTCTATTCGAGATTTGGAGATGTTCTAATGAGTGCGAAGTTTATTATTTCTATTGATTTTGAGAAAAAATGGGGTCTGAATGATTTAAACACAAAATTCTATGATGAAAACATAAGGTCAGTCCCCCAAGTAATTAATGAAACGATTAAACTATTCAAGGAATACGATATTAGAGCCACATGGGGAGTGGTTGGAGCTCTGATTTTAGAAAAATCTGATTTAGAAGATCTTATTAGAGATAAGAAAAACCTACCAAGTTACTCTGATCTATCTTTAGATATTAAAGAATGCATTCACAGAACTGGTTATGAAACTGCGCTATATAATGGTCTAGAAGAAATTAAAATCCTTTCCAATTTAGATACACAAAGCATATGCTCACACACGTTTTGGCATAGTTACTATTCCGAAGATGGTATTAATAGCAATTATGCTAAATTAGAATATGAACTCTTTGATAACTGGTTAGCAAACAAAGGAATTAAATGGTCAAATGGAATGATTTTTCCGAGGAATCAAATTGAAGAAAATATTATAAATAGTGTTTCAATTGATTACTATAGAAGTAATAAAGATAATATTTTTGACAAAGGTTATTCAAACGAAGAACTAAACATTTTCATAAAATCTTTGCGATTTCTTGATGCATATATTAAATTACGCAAGAATTCTTCGTCGAAACCAACAAGAAAAAATGGTAAAATTAGTTTACCAGCAAGTAGATTTTTAAGAGTGTCTGTACGAAACAGATTTTTAAACCGAATGCATCTAATAAGAATAAAAAATGAAATGCTTTGGGCTGCTAAACATAATGATCATTATCATTTGTGGTGGCATCCTCATAATTTTGGTGGAAATAATTCAGCATATAAATTAGAAATGCTCGAGGAAATATTAATTTATTATAAAGAATTGAGCGATAAATATGGTATGAAGAGCCAAAATATGCATGATATCTACTTAGGAGAGCTTTAGTTTGAAATTCTGTTTTGTGTGTAATGAATACCCTCCTTTTGTCAATGGTGGTATTGGAACTTTTACAAAAGAAATAGCTGAGTCTTTAGTAAGGGAAGGTCACTCTGTAACCGTTGTAGGATTTTACAATAATTTGAAAGAAGATGCTTTTGAAGTTATTAACGGTGTAGAGTTGCAAATGCTAAAGAAACCGTTTCAGTCGTATCTTCTTGCACGAACTAGATTGCTTTACAAAATTAAGAAATTACATGATCAGAAAGTATTTGATATCTTAGAATGTCAAGATAACTCAGGCCTGATTACGTTTTTACCAAAGTTAGACTGCAAAATTATTGTTAGGTTTCATGGGTCTATAACTTATTTTAACGATGAGATGAAGCAGCGCTCATTCAAAGACTATGCTTGGAAGTTTTTAGAAGCAAAGACAATCGCAAAAGCTGATCAATTGGTTTCCGTTAGTGACTATACAGCTGAAAGAACGAGAGCTTTATTTTCTATACCGCAACGGCGAAGTATATATACGATATACAATGGTGTAGTTGTAGATAAAGACTTAGTAGAGCGAGACTACACAGAAAATTCTAGTTTTAATGTGGTTTTTTCTGGTTCAATTTTGAGAAAAAAAGGTTTTTTCTCTCTTATCAACTCTTGGGATTCTTTTAATTCTGAATATCCCGGCGCAGTATTACATATAGCTGGAAAAGACAATCAAGGAGTTTTAGAGAGAATACTAGAAAGGAACGGGTTAATTAAAGGACTCAAATATCATGGTATTTTAGATAAAAATAGCCTTAATGAGCTATATGATAAGTGTGATATTGCTGTATTCCCGAGTTTTTCAGAGGCATTCGCATTGGCACCTATGGAAGCTATGGCACGGCGCTTACCAGTTATTTATTCGAAACTTAGCAGTGGTAAAGAGCTAATACCTGAACATAAATATGGTTATCTTATAGATCCAAATTTCCCGGAACAAATAACGACGTGTTTACGTGAATATAAAGCGCTTTCAATATCAGAAAAGAAAAAAATAGCAAATAATTCTTATGATTTGATAAAAAACAAGTTCGATGTGAGTGCTTTAACAAAAGTTAATATAGAAATGTATAACAAAGTAATTTATGGGGAAAATTAGAATGTTAAATAAATCGATTAACTTTTACAAAAAATGGACTGATGAGAGTAGAATACTTATTTACCAAATGGGTAAAGTTGGTTCAACAAGCTTAGAAATGAACCTCAAAAATAGTCTGCACTTTCATTCTTTATACAACAACTCTCCATGTTTTCCTCACTTTCAGCAGAAGAATAATACGATAGTAAAAAAACTATACGCTACATTGAATTTGTTTCTAATTCGGCTTTTGATTAAACGTCGTAAGACCATAAAAATAATTACCCTAGTAAGGGACCCTATGCATAGAGATATATCAATGTTTTTTCAGGATTTGCCATTCTGGGTATCAAGATACATATTGAGTGATAAAGTAGATACTAGAGGTGAAGGATTTGATTTTCTATCTGATGCCTTTCATACAAGTTATGATATCGATTATGGATTAAAATGGTTTGATAAAGAACTTAAGCGATTCAGCGGTTTCGATGTATATGACCATGAATTCAATGTAGATGGAGATATTATCAAAGTTGATAAATTTGAAATATTGATATTGAAAATGGAATCAATGAATGATCATAGAGAATTAATAAACAAATTTCTTGGAGAAGAAGCCGATTTAGTTTCAACGAATAGAGGGGAAAAGAAGTGGTATGGTCCTGTGTATAAAAACTTTAAAGACAATGTAATACTAGACAGCGGTTACATTGAGAAAGTTACTTCATCTAAACTTTACAACAAATTTTATAAGTAAAATATAATGAAACCTCCTCGTAAAAGATTTGTGATTGTTCATAATTCTTTAAAAACAGTTTGGCTTTTCCGTAAAGAGTATATTAAAAGGCTTTTATCAAACGGACACGTTGTTGTTGTAATATCACCAGAAGATGACAAGCATGCTTATGATCGTCTACTTAATATGGGCGTTATCATGCGATGCTTTGATTTTGAAAGTGGCTTTAAAAAAATATTATCTATATATAAAATGAATAGATTAATAGTTTCTGAAAGAAATAATGGATCTACATTTATCTGCCATTTCTTAATTACTTATATTTACACGTTCCTGTCGTTTTTAGCTATAAATCAGAGATTATATCTTTATGTGGAAGGCATGGGTAGTTTTGCAATAAAGCATAGTTTGATTCGAAGGTTCTTGACGATCATAATTAGAGCTTCCGGTTGTAATGTTTTGTACTGTAACAAGAATGACATGTCAGACTTGAAGGTTCCAGGTGATGTGATAGGAGGAATTGGCATTGATTTAGATAAGTTCCAAATAAAATCAATTAACCAAGTCTCAAAATTCCAAATAAATATGTTATACGTTGGGCGACTGATTGGCGATAAAGGCGTTTGGGATTCAATCGAGGTATTGTCTTTGCTTCGTAAGTCTGGATTAAACGTTAAGCTGACGTTAGTTGGGGAAACCTACCCTAATAATCCATCTTCCCTAAGTGACATCGACTTACGGGAATTAAAGGAAAGGTTTTCCGACTCAATTTGTTTCGCTGGATTTCAGAAATCCACAGTGGAATGGTATCGATTGGCAGATGTAATGGTACTGCCTTCAATTAGAGAAGGATTTCCTGTCAGCGCTATGGAAGCTTCTGCGATGGGGCTTCAAACCTTTGGATATAAGACAGCAGGCATGAACGAGGCTGTTTCTGAAAGTATTAACGGGAACCTCGTTGAACTCGGAGATGTCAGTAGTTTAGCTCAAAAAATATCTGATTACTTTCATAAAAGCCCCGAAGAAAAGCGAGTTTTGAAAATATTATGTAGAGAACATGCGGAACAAAACTTTTGTCGTAAAAAAATCAGTCGAGAATTTGTTAAACGGTTGGTCAAAAAATAACGTCAGTATAGATTATAATCGTAAGATATTGTTATTGATAGCAGAAGCGATTTTTAAAAAATTCGTATTGTCCTTTGTCGTTTATAACAAATCTAATGATTTATCACGAATTGTTTTGACAGGTTTCGATATTATTTAACCATAAACTATTAATCAAGTATTTATAAATGAAAAAGCGCTTTGAATCTTTAGACGCATTTCGCGGCCTTTGCGCGGTCTGTTTGGTCGTCTATCATATGGCCTTAATTGGTAGTATTACAGAACTCGATTTTTTCAAAAAAAGTACTATTCTAGTTGAATTTTTCTTTGTGTTAAGTGGTTTTGTCTTAGCTCATGCATATGCTTTCGGCCCAAAAATTAGTTTTATAAATTATGTAAAAGCAAGGATATTGCGTATTTATCCTTTACATATATTCATGTTGTTGATTTTTATCATATTAGAGGCAATAAACTTATTACTATATAAAAGCGGGTATTCATTCGGAACAGTACCTTTCTCTGATAAAAATGGATTAGATCAGTTGCTCCCTAACTTTTTGTTATTGCAGTCTTGGTTGCCATTTACACATCCTCTTTCGTTTAATGGTCCATCCTGGAGTATAAGCGTTGAGTTTTATATGTACTTAATTCTTTTCGCAACCATTGTTATATTCAAAAAGCAAAGGCTATTTATATGGGTATCTATTTCATCTATAGCTTTTATGATGCTTTTTGTTAAATATGATTTTCCTAGTCGGCAAGTGTTTAGAGGGCTTAGCTGTTTTTTTGCGGGGGCTGTTGTATATGTTTTTTATAACAAATTTAGAAATATAAAATTCGACGGAACTATTGCTAGTTTGGTCGAGATGTTACTTTTACTGTGTGTGGTATTAATTACACAATCAGACTTAGAATACAGAAGTATATTAGCCTCATTACTGTTTGTTTTTGTTGTCTTGGTTTATTCTTATGAATTCGGTTGTGTATCAAGATTACTCAAAGGTGATTTTTTTCAACTGTTGGGAAAGATTTCTTTTTCTATTTATATGACTCACTACGCATTAGTGATTATCATTAAATCCTGCTTTATGGTTATTCAAAATATAACTGGTAAGAGAGTTGCGCCACTAGTTAATGGTTCCAGGTTCATCGACTTAGGAAGTCCTTTAATGAATAATTTATTATTGTTTTTATTTATTTTTCTTGTGATTGTCACATCATTAATAACTTACAGGTATGTTGAGATAAAAACAAAGGACTTTATCGTTAATAAGTTTTTATGATTAAATTATTTATTGGTTTCTACAATTTGTGTTGGTTTTCGTTAGAATGAATGATATTTTATTTAAAATATATAGCAAGATACTAGTTGGATCGGAGTTTAATGCAGAGCACTCACAGAGCACTCACAGAGCACTCACAGAGCACTCACAGAGCACTCACAGAGCACTCATGGGGTCAGGTCTTGCATTTTGCATTGGTGATTGGCATGAGTGTGTTTTGGTTTGAGGTGGATCGCAGATTGTTTTAAGGCTCTGTTTGTTTATCTGAGTTAGGCCGATATTTAAGAATATTATCGGCTAATTTGAGTAGACCTTTGCGATTAGAGTTTGCTGGTGCGCTGTATCATGTGACCGCGCGAGGAAACAAGCGGAACTGGATTTTCTTTCAAGATGACGACTTTATTCTCTATTTAACCATTCTTGATGAAGTTTGCGAACGGTACAATTGGGTTATACATGCCTATTGTCTAATGAGTAACCATTATCATCTGTTGCTCGAAACCCCTGATGGCAACCTTAGTAAAGAGATGTGGCAATTAAATGGTGTGTTTACTCAGAAGATCAATCGTAAACATAACCGAGTCGGTCATTTGTTCCAGGGGCGTTATAAGTCCATTTTGGTTGATCAAGAAACTTATTTGTTAGAACTGTGCCGTTATATCGTTTTAAACCCGGTGCGCGCAAAAATGGTCGATACACCCGATGAGTGGCAGTGGTCCAGTTGGCACAATATGGTTGGAATAACTCGTCTCCGGATTGGTTATCGACTGATGCGATACTGTTGCAATTTGCTAACGATCGAGACAAAGCGGTCGATGCTTATAAAAGGTTTGTTGCAGAGGGTGTTGGTGTAGAAGTTTGGTCAAACTTACGTCAGCAAGTCTTCCTTGGAGACGAGGCTTTTGTCGCTAAACACCTAACTATAAAAAATAATTTGCAGGGTGATTTGCGAGAGGTCCCTCTTAAACAGCGCCGAACAAAACCTAAAACACTTTCTGAATATAACCACGAAGCAGTTTATCGTAATAGCGCAATGAGAAGTGCGTATGCCTCCGCAGGTTATACATTGCTGCAAATCGCTGATTATTTTGATGTTCATTATTCAACAGTGAGTCGTATTGTTAACGCATCGAATATTAGATAATTGATACTTTGTTTGGGGTGGTCCTTTGGAGTTCATTCATACCTATTGGATGACACATTCGTTTTAAATGGTAAGTGCTCTGAAGAAGAGAGAAGGACGCAAGAATAAGCGGTTTGTGTAACTTGCCTCTATGATAAATGTGCGTTGTCGATTACTGTGTTGATAATCTAAAGATTTTTGTGTTGAACGTTTGTATTTTTGATGTTGGGAATTTAATTGATTAAAGAAAAATCTTTATTGCGCTCATTTTTCGGCACAGCCGGCTTGCAATTAATCGGTCGAGGTTTGACCGTAATTACGGGCATTTTATTTGCTCGTACTCTGGGGCCTGAAGAATTTGGCCGGTATAGTTTTGTCCTTTCTGTTATTGCGTTTGCTGTGTTGCCTGCAGTGGCGGGTATTCCACAGTTGATTGTTAGAGAAACAGCGCGCTATGTTGCAGATCAGCAACATGCTTTGATGCTTGGAATGTGGCAATGGAGTAATCGTTACATTTTGGCGCTGTCAGTTCTATCAATGATAGTGTTGTATGGATTAGTTTACCTTGATATTTGGCCAAGCAGCATGGGTATACTTATTGTCTCTGCGCTTATCCTAATTCCTTTCAAAGGGATGTTAGCGAGACAAACGGCTATCATCAATGGCTTGCGTAGGCCTGAATTAGCGCAGTTCCCTATGTTGATTATTGCGCCCCTTATTGCTTTGTGTATTGTGGGTTATTTATTTTTAAGTGGCTATCAACTCAGTTCGCAGCGTCTTATTTATATCCAATTAACGACTCATGCATTAGGCGTGGTGCTGTCGTATTTGCTCCTTAAACATGTCGCTAAAGGTGTAACCGTTAGTAGTAAAGCGCAGTTTCAAGTGAAGCGTTGGCAAAAGACCTTGTTACCATTTACCGTTCTTACCATAGTGGGGACGATGAACAACGAATTAGCGACGCTATTTTTGGGGATTCTAGGTAGCGAAGAAGCCATTGGCTACTTTAAGGTCGCTATGCAAGGCATTACTTTGTTAGCCCTAGGGCTCCAGGCTGTAAACACTGTGTCTGGGCCTCGCATTGCTGGGTTATATAAGCAACATAAAATAGAAGAGACACAAAAACTGCTTACGCAAAGTGTTAAGTTGAGTGTGCTTAGCTCTGTGCCTTTCGCTCTGCTATTAATCATATTTGGCGAAGAGTTGGTTTCTTTGCTGTTTGGACGTGATTACCTACCAGCAGCTAGCTTGCTAACCATTTTATGTGTCGGGCAGATTGTAAATGTGTGTATGGGCTCAGTGGGCCTTGTGTTGAATATGACGGGTAATGAGAGAAGTACCTTACGCGCACAACTTATCACCTTGGCCTTAACCGTCGTTTTGTTACTGACGTTGATTCCTTTATTTCAAGCAACAGGTGCGGCTATTGCGGTTTCTGTGGGTTTAGTCTGTTGGAATGTGATTATGGCGTTTGATGTGTATCGGTTGACGGGGTTGAAGACTTGGATTCGGGTTTGAAGGTGGGAGGTGCAAGGTGCAAGGTGAAAGGCGCAAGGGGAAAGGTGAAAGGAACAAGGAGCAAGGAAAAGCGGAAGTGGAAGGTGAGGGGGGTAATTGTTTAGGTTTTTAATTGTTTGGGGAATGGGTTTTGTTCGAGTGGTTTGTTAGTCCGGCGATGCAGGTGCTGGTTTTATTCATTGCGACTATCTTTGGGTTAATTCGTTTTCAGGCTCATTCTGACAAAGTGTTCGGTGTTTTGTTGCTCGCTTTATACGTGAGCTCTTTAGTGAGCACACAGCAGGTAATTGGTAGCTTTTCCAATAAGGGGTTACTGACTTTAATCTTGCTAATGGTTTGTTCTGTAGTGCTGGAAAAAACCAAACTACTACGTTTGATCACTAATTACATCATTGGGCCTAATTATCGCTTAACCTGGTTGCGCCTTTTTAGTCTTACTACATTTTCGTCCGCTATTTTGAATAATACGGCGGTGGTCTCGACCATGCTAGCGCCTATTCGTAATAACCCACATCATAAAGCCAGTAAACTGTTGCTACCACTTTCTTATGCGGCAATTCTGGGTGGGACGTTAACCTTAGTCGGCACGTCAACCAACTTAATCGTCAATAGCTTAGTGATCGACTCTGGCTTGCCTAGTCTTGAATTTTTTGATTTTACGGCTGTTGGTCTTTGCCTAGTGGTTGGTTGTGGCTTGTTACTGTATCTATTAAGTCCATTATTGCCTGATCATGGAAAACGTCATGTGCAGATGCGTGACTACATTATCGATACGGAAGTGTCTGCTCAATCAGACTTAGTAGGAAAGACTGTCGAGCAAAACGGCCTGCGCCATCTAGAATCATTATTTTTGGTGGAAATATTACGTCAGGGTCGTTTAATTTCTCCAGTTACCCCTCATGAAGTCATTCAACCCAACGATCGATTACTGTTTAGTGGTGATGTTAAAAAAGTGACCATCCTAACGCAGTTTGACGGCCTTTCATTATTTGCTAGTGATAGTGGCTTGCCTTTGAATAACTTATCTGAGGTGGTCATTCGCCCAGAAAGTCATTTAGTCGGTAAAACGTTAAAACATGCGGGCTTTCGAGCATTGTTTGATGCTGCGGTCGTGGCTATCAAACGTGACGGTGAAGCGTTATCAGGAAAGCTGGGTGATGTGGAGCTACAAGCCGGTGATTATTTGGTTTTGGCTGTCGGTGAGGACTTCTCTTCAAGAAACAACATAAGCAAGAACTTCTTTTTGCTTAGTGAGCTTGAAACCGATCATTGTTTAGAGGGATGGAAAGAGAAGCTAGCCATTGGCGGGTTCTTAGGCGCAATATTATTGGCCGCCATTGGCGTTGTCTCCTTGTTTAAAGTTATGCTAATACTGCTTGGCATTTTCTTATTGACGGGCTGTCTCTCTGCTAATGAAGTACTGCAACGAGTACCAAAAAATATTTGGTTAATTATTTCGTCTGCATTACTGCTTTCTCAAGCGCTGTCTAACAGCGGCGCATTAGATGGAATGGAATCTTTGGTTCATTCTTATGACCAATTGTTTACACCCTTTATTGGGCTTGTGGTGGTATATTTGTTAGCATGGTTAATGACCGAGTTAGTGACCAACAATGCGGCTGCCGCATTGGTGTTTCCGATAAGTCTTGAACTTGCTTCGAATTTATCGGCTAACCCACAAGCCTACATTCTCGCGGTGGCGTTTGGCGCCAGTGCCAGCTTTATTAGCCCCTATGGATACCAGACCAATTTAATGGTGTTCAATGCAGGACAATATAAGCTACAAGATTTCGTAAAAGTGGGCGTCCCTATGTGCCTGCTTTATGGCGTGATTGTGTTAACCGCAATTCCTGCCTTTATTGGATTGTAAAATTAAGGACTTCTTTGAAATGAACATTTCTCAAGAACGTATGACTCACTTAAAGCAACTTGAAGCTGAGTCGATACACATTATGCGTGAGGTAGCCGCTGAGTTTGATAACCCAGTGATGCTGTACTCGGTAGGCAAAGACTCTTCTGTGATGCTGCACCTGGCTCAGAAAGCATTTGCTCCAGCCACTCCTCCGTTTCCTTTGATGCACGTTGATACCACGTGGAAGTTCAAAGAAATGATTGAGTTTCGTGACTACATGGCGAAGAAGCTGGGCATGAAGCTGATTGTGCATCAAAACCCTGAAGGGGTAGAGATGGACATTAACCCGTTTGTACACGGCAGTTCGCTTCATACTGATATCATGAAAACTCAAGGCTTGAAACAAGCATTGGACAAGCATGGCTTTGACGCAGCATTTGGCGGTGCACGCCGTGATGAAGAGAAATCTCGCGCCAAAGAGCGTGTGTACTCGTTCCGTGATGAGCACCACCGTTGGGACCCAAAAAACCAACGTCCAGAGCTTTGGAATGTGTACAACGGTAAAGTGAACAAGGGCGAAAGCATTCGCGTGTTCCCACTATCAAACTGGACTGAGCTTGATATCTGGCAATACATTTACCTAGAGAACATCGAAATCCCTGGCTTGTACCTAGCAGACAAGCGCCCTGTGATTGAGCGTGACGGCATGCTGATCATGAAAGACGATGAACGCATGGAGCTCAAAGAAGGCGAAGTGGTTGAAGAGAAGATGGTGCGCTTCCGTACACTTGGTTGTTACCCACTAACGGGTGCTGTTGAATCTGAAGCGGCTACATTGCCTGAAATTATTCAAGAGATGCTTCTGACCACGACTTCTGAGCGTCAAGGCCGCGCTATTGATCACGATTCTTCTGGGTCTATGGAGAAGAAGAAGCGGGAAGGGTATTTCTAATTGAAGGTTAAAGACCTAGGTACAAGGTACAAGGGAAAAGGTACAAGGGAAAAGGCTCAAGGTTAAGAGCTAAGGAGCAGGGATGAGATTTGAAGATTTAGATGTTTGGAAACGATCAGCTCGGCTATCGGTCGAGGTGTATAGGCATTTTAAAGAATCTCGTGATTTTGGTTTCAAAGACCAAATAACTCGCTCTTCATTGTCAATTTCTTCGAATATCGCCGAAGGATATGAAAGAAGATCTAATAAAGAACTTATTAATTTCCTTTCTTATGCTAAAGGGTCTTGTGGAGAGCTAAGATCTCAAACTTATATTGGCATTGAGATTGACTATATTAACCGAGAACTAGGCAATGCCTGGATTCAAGAGGCTGAAGAAATATCTAGAATGCTATCTAGCTTGATGGCAGCAAGATCGAGCTTTTAATATCATGCTTGAACCTTGAACCTTGAACCTTGAACCTTGAACCTTGAACCTTGAACCTTGAACCTATCAAATTCAAAGGAAAATGATGTCATCTCCTTACATTAAAAAGTCCAACGAGTCCGTCTCTACTGACATCGTATGGCATAACTCAACCGTGACTCATGAAGACCGTGTTGCTCTCAAAGGGCAAAAGCCAGTTATTTTGTGGTTTACTGGGTTAAGTGGCTCCGGTAAATCGACCGTTGCTAATGCGGTTGAAAGTAAACTGCTACAAATGGACAAGCACAGCTATCTGTTAGATGGTGACAATGTGCGTCATGGTTTGAATAAAGATTTAGGTTTTTCAGATATTGATCGCGTTGAAAACATTCGCCGCATTGGTGAGGTGGCGAAACTGTTTGTGGATGCAGGCAATATTGTATTGACCGCGTTTATCTCTCCGTTTGTGTCTGACCGTCAGCAAGTGCGTGAGCTGGTTAGCGAAGGTGAGTTTCTTGAAGTGTTTGTTGACACCCCTTTAGAGGTGTGTGAAGCGCGTGACCCGAAAGGGCTCTATAAGAAAGCACGTGCCGGTGAGATTAAACACTTCACAGGTATCGACTCTGAATACCAAGCACCAGTAAATCCTGAAATCCATCTTCGTACGGCAGACCTGTCTATTGAAGCATGCGCGGATTTCGTGGTGGCAGAGCTTGAAAAGAAAGGTTATCTGCAACTAGGGGAGCACGCTTAATGCATTACGACGTATTTAATGGTGATGCCGATGGCATCATTGCGCTGCTTCAACTTCGTTTTGCTGAGCCGAAAGACTCGACCCTGATTACTGGCGTGAAGCGCGACATCAAGCTGCTTAAGCAAGTCGACAGCAATAAAGCCACTTCAGTGACGGCGCTGGACATCTCTATGGAGAAAAACCTGCCTGAGCTTGAGTTTCTTTTAGAAGCGGATGTGGCGGTGTTCTATTGCGACCATCACCGCAGCGGTGATATCCCGCAGTCTAAAAAACTCGAAGCACTCATCGACCTAGATGCTGAGGTGTGCACCAGTTTATTGATAAACCAAAAACTGGGTGGCCGATACGCCAAATGGGCGGTGGTGGCGGCTTTTGGTGACAATCTGTTCGCGTCTGCACAGAAGCTCGCTTCAGAGATCGGTTTATCTGAATCTGAGACTGAATTTCTCAAAGAGCTAGGCACTTTGATTAATTACAACGGTTATGGTGCGTCGCTGGACGATTTGCACATCGCACCAGCTGAGCTCTATCGACAGCTGACACAGTTTGAAGACCCGCTTGCGCTTTTGGATGAGCAAACCTCGCCATACCATGTGCTTAAAAAAGGCTATACCCTAGATCACAAAAAGGTATCTAGCATTGAGCCTTCTTATAGTGACGCGCAGTGCAAAGTGTTTGAACTCCCTTGTGAAGCATGGGCTCGACGCATCAGTGGAGTATTTGGCAATGAGCTTGCCAACCTTAGCCCTGAGCTTGCGCATGGCGTGTTAACACTGAACGCCAATCTTGCGGATTACACCGTGAGCGTGCGTGCACCGCTCAATAACCGAGTGGGCGCCGATGAGATTTGCTCATCGTTTCCAACTGGGGGAGGGCGTAAAGCGGCTGCGGGCATTAATCAGTTGCCAAAAGGCGATGTAGCTAAGTTCACTCAAGTGCTGAGTGACTTCTACGCATAGTCGAATGAACAAATTTGTGTGCTGGCATAAAGGCGAGCACACACTCAAATTTAAATTTGGGCATGTAAGCCCAATTAAAGAATAACTAGGAGAACATTATGTCTCACAGCTCAGAGCTGATTGCTACGGACATCGAAGCGTATCTGAAAGTCCATGAAAACAAAGATTTATTACGCTTCCTGACTTGCGGTAATGTGGATGACGGTAAATCTACGCTAATTGGTCGTCTGCTTTACGATTCAAAGCTGATTTATGAAGACCAAATGGCGGCGATTGAGAAAGACTCTCAAAAGTTCAACACCACTGATGGCGACTTTGACTTAGCGCTTTTGGTTGATGGATTGCAGTCTGAGCGCGAGCAGGGTATTACCATTGATGTAGCGTACCGTTATTTCTCAACGGATAAGCGCAAGTTTATTATTGCGGATACTCCTGGACACGAGCAGTACACTCGTAACATGGTTACTGGTGCTTCTACCTGTGATCTTGCGATTGTTATGGTCGATGCGCGCCACGGTATTCAAACTCAAACTCGTCGTCATAGCTATATCTGTAGTCTTTTAGGCATTAAGCACATCATTGTTGCCATCAACAAGATGGACTTGATGGACTATAGCCAAGAGGTGTATCAGAAAATCAAAGCGGACTACCGCGACATGGCCAAGAATTTCAATATTGACGATATTCGCTTTGTGCCTATCTCTGCACTAAATGGTGACAACGTGGTAACGCCAAGCGAAGCAATGGATTGGTATCCTGGCGCAACGCTGATGAAACTGCTGGAAACGGTGAAGATTGACCAAGATAAAGATCTTGAGCACATGCGCTTCCCAGTGCAGTACGTGAACCGTCCGAACCTTAACTTCCGCGGCTTCTGTGGCACGCTGGCATCGGGTTTAGTTGAAGTGGGGGATGAAGTCACAGCTCTGCCATCAGGTAAGCAGTCTCGCATTAAGTCTATCTATACCTTTGATGGTGAACTGGAAACCGCGCGCCCAGGTCAAGCGATCACTATTACTCTTGAAGATGAAATTGATGTGTCTCGTGGGGACATGTTGGTGCACAACGGTCATGAGCCAAGCGTTACCAACAAAGTAAACGCTCACGTGGTATGGATGGGTGAGAACCCAATGCGTACGCATAAAGAGTACATTTTTAAGTTCGCGACTAAGTCTTGCATAGGTAAAGTGACGGGCATTCCGCATAAGATTGACGTTAATACACTGGAGCAACATGCAGAAGACAGTGAAACGCTAGAGCTAAACGAAATCGCACTTTCTCAGATTGCCCTTACCGATAAAATCGCTGTAGATACCTACCAAACGCTGCCACAAACAGGTTCATTTATTGTGATTGACCGTCACAACAATGTGACTGTTGGAGCGGGTATGGTTGAGTCAGTTTCGAACGACGCTAATGAGCAAGGTCGAATCTACTCACAGGCAGAAAAAGATCTTAACGCTTATGTGCGCAAGCACTTCCCTGAGTGGAGCTGTGAAGAGATCTAACCCTCAAAAAAGCAGCTTCGGCTGCTTTTTCTAAGCCGGTTTTCCAGTTGTCAAGCCTATTGGGGAGATCGTCGGTGATCCTTTTTTCTTCAATAAAATCGGCGAGTTAGCATAGGGAGTGTCTCAGGCAGAGACAGATTTGAGACACTTTTTGTGACCTATTTTAGCGCCCAATAGGTGGTTTTTCCCAGTCGATAGCGTAATGTCATACTTTGTTGATAGTGTCAGCACTGCGTTAATTCGGCTTAATTATTCTGATAGCTAACTTTAGGGTATCCGTCATGGCCCAGAAAAACCCTCGGGGACGACGGTTTTGATCGTACGAGCATTTAAGCAACATCCTTAAAGCCCAACATAGGGCTCATTCCACATAATAAAAATTTCAAAGAAGAGTTAGGCAACGTCAATTATGATCAAACATTGTTTATTTCCCGCCGCAGGCTACGGCACGCGCTTTTTACCGGCCACCAAATCCATGCCCAAAGAGATGATGCCCATCGTCAACAAACCGTTGATTGAATACGGCGTGGATGAGGCCATTCAAGCAGGCATGACCAGCATGGCGGTGGTGACAGGCCGTGGCAAAAGCTCATTGATGGATCACTTCGATAAAAACTATGAGCTAGAGCATCAAATCCAAGGCACTAATAAAGAGCCTTTATTGGATGACATTCGCTCACTGATTGATTCTGCGCAGTACACCTTTATTCGCCAACGCGAAATGAAGGGCTTGGGCCACGCCATTTTAACAGGTAAAGAACTGGTGGGAGACAATCCGTTTGCCGTGGTACTGGCAGATGATCTGTGCATCAATGAAGAGCAAGGCGTACTGGCACAAATGGCGGCGCTGCATCGTCAGTTTCGCTGCTCGATTGTGGCGGTGGAAGAAGTGCCTGAATCAGAGACACATAAATACGGCGTAATAGCGGGTGAGCATTTGAGTGATGACTTGATTCGTATTACCGATATGGTGGAAAAGCCAGAGCAGGGCACTGCGCCAAGTAATCTTGCGATTATTGGCCGTTACATCTTAACGCCAGATATCTTTGATATTTTAGACAATACAGAGCCTGGCAAAGGTGGCGAGATCCAAATTACCGATGCGTTGCTTGAGCAAGCAAAGAACGGCTGTGTGATTGCGTACAAATTCAAAGGCAAGCGTTTTGATTGCGGCAGTGTGGAAGGGTACATCGAAGCCACTAACTATTGCTATCAGAATGTGTATTTGAAAGGCAGTAAGGCTGAGATTGATAAAGACTCGACTGAGAAGTTGTAGTGTAAAGCTTTGTGTCTTAATGGTCATTGGTAGGATAGGGCTTGATGGTTGAGCTGGTGTTATTCCGTATTGCTTTTGGTATCGGCTGTGACTTTTTATTATTGCTAGATCCCCGACCAGTGTGCTGGCCCAGAGAAGCGCTCGGGGATGACGGCTTGGTTAGGGATGACGGGCTTGGTTAGCGGTTGGCGGAGTATCTTGGGGCTTGATGCAGTAACACTTTTGGGGTGCCGGTTTTCAAGTTTTGATTTTGTGCGCTCTAAGGTTCTGGTTTTCACCAGAATGACGGAAATGATAGTACGTTTTTAAAAAGTGTCTTTTTTGACATTACTTTCGGTTGGCTAGACCGATACATTATTTTCTTAGTTCTTAGTTCTTAGTTCTTAGTTCTTAGTTCTTAGTTCTTAGTTCTTAGTTCCACTATTTTTATTATTCATAGGCTTAAATCATGTCATTGTTTGACTATGCCATCGAACTCTCGATGTTTTTCTTTTTATCGCTTGCAGTGCTTTATTGCATGCGCAAAGTAGGCTACGCCGTTGGGTTAGTCGATAAACCCAATGCTCGTAAACTGCACCAAGGTAGTATCCCTCTGGTGGGGGGCATCTCTATTTGTATCACGACGCTGTATTTCATTTATGTGAACCAAGATGAAATGATGCACGCTGAGTGGTTTGCCGCGTGTTTAACGATATTGGTGCTCATTGGCATTGCTGATGATCGCTTTGATATTAGCTATAAACTGCGCATGGGCGTGCAAGCGATCCTGACCCTAGTGATGGTGTATCAGACGGGTATGACACTGAGCCATATTGGAAATGCGCTAGGCTTTGGCGTTTGGGCTTTTCCTCCTTATGTTGACATTATCGTGACGCTATTTGCGGTCATTGGCGCGATCAATGCGTTTAATATGGTCGATGGCATCGATGGTTTGCTTGGCGGGTTAACCATGGTGGTGTTCACCTCACTCGGTGTGGTCTTTTACGCTCACGATATCACTCGCTCTGCGTACTTTTGCGCGGTGTTTGTGACCATCCTTCTTCCTTTTGTTTTGTTCAACCTGGGCTACTTTGGCAAAGTCAGAAAAGTGTTCATGGGTGATGCGGGCAGTATGATGATTGGCTTTGTGGTCATCTGGATCTTGATGGGCGGTACGCAGGGTCTCAATGATCACTTTGTTATTCGCCCTGTGACCGCGCTTTGGATCATTGCCGTCCCGCTTATCGATATGATGACCATCATGGTGCGTCGTATTCGTAAAGGACATTCTCCATTCCAACCTGACCGCGAGCATTTTCATCACATCATGCAACGTATTGGTTTAACGCCACGACAATCGCTGGTGTTGATTTGCAGCGTGCAAATACTGTATGCCACAGTGGGTTTGCTAGGGGAGTACTTCGCCATTCCTGAATACATCATGTTCTACACCATTGTGGGTTGTTTCTTATTCCACACCTATTGGATGAGTCATTCCTTTCAATTGGCTAAGGCTGTGAGGAAGTGGAAAGGGACTGAGCAACCGATTGAAGTGCAGTCTTAAATTGCTTTCTCTATAGTTCAGTAGCGCTACGAATGGTGTTTTTCAATATTCGTTAACGCTGCGGTCAATATGGTTATATTTAATTTAACGGAGCAGCAGACATAACTTTTGGTATGACACCGCGTAACTTTCAAGATCGAGGCAGTGTCTTGTAATGACGTTCTGAATCCAAGACTATTTCTTGACGAAGGCTCCCTAGTTGGAGCCTTTGTTACATCTAGGGTATAGGAAAATAATAATAACAATGGTTAAGCCCATCTTTAACCTACCAGATAAAGCCTATTAGTTTTGAATTGCAGTGAATCCGTCATTCCGCAGCTAATTCCAGATTTAAATTAGTGTGATCTAGCGATCATTTATTCACCTCAAGACGATGTGAAGCTTGACGCAGATCCCCAGCTTTGATCTATTACTGTTATTTGTCGGTCGCATAATATGTCTGCATCTCAACCTGTCATCAAACGCTTAGATCACCTCGGATTAATCGCCGCTTTTTGCCACGAAATAGACTTGCCTGGGATCATCGACCGAATCATTCCCAAGTATTCAGAGCACCGCGTTTCACACGGTGATGCTGTTCTAGCGATGATTTTAAATGGGCTCGGTTTTCACAGCCGCACTTTGCACATGTTCTCCGACTTCTTTGAGACCAAACCAGTCGCAAAGTTACTCGCAAAAGATATTGAAGCTAAACACTTAACCGATGACGTACTTGGTCGCACGTTAGATGCCCTCTATGATGCTGATGTGTCAGTGCTTTATCAGGTCATTGCGGAGCATGTGGTAAACAAGCTAGGCCTAACAACAAACTCCGTACACCTTGATATTACAAGCTTTCATGTGGATGGTGAGTATGCGCAAAGTGACGATACCAATGCGATTCAACTTGTTAAAGGCTACAGTCGTGACCACCGCCCAGAGCTCAACCAAGTTGTCTTAGAGCTCATCTGTGAAAACCAAGCTGGATTACCTGTCTACATGCAAGCGCTGAGCGGGAACACAAACGATGCCAAAGCGTTTGCGGAAGTTACCAAGCGGCATATTCATTGTCTAAAAGCGGCACAAAACAGCCGTTACTTTATTGCTGATGCTGCGCTATACACAGAAGAGAGTATTACTTCGCTTGATGAACAGCAGCAAAAATTCATCACTCGCGTGCCAATGACGCTAAAACTCTCAAAGCAAGCTCTACTCAACCTTAAACCAGAGCAGTTGACCGCCATCGGTAACGGATATTCAGGCCATTGGATAAAGTCTGATTATGGCAACGTTGAGCAACGTTGGTTATTGATAAAGAATGAGCAAGCGACCAAACGAGAGGAGGCGACCTTCTACAAAAATCTCGATAAAAACCTCACAAAAGAACTCAAGTCATTGAACCAATTAACCAAAAAGCAATTTGCATGTGAAGTCGATGCTCAAAAGGCGATGAATGAATTTGCTAGCGGGTGTCAGTTGTTGGGATTTGAGCGCACGACTATTATCAAAGAGCCTATCTACACAGGACGTGGGCGTCCTAAAAAAGAAGCTAAACCAATAGGTTACCACTATAGCATTGAAACTTGGCCATTTACTGATTTAGACAAGGTCAAGCTTGCAAAATTAAAGGTGGGCATGTTCATCATCGCCACCAACGACACTCAAAGCTCAGATCTATCAATGTCGGCATTACTTGAGCACTACAAATCCCAGCAAAAAGTAGAACGTGGTTTTCGATTTTTGAAAAGCCCTGAATTTTTAACTTCATCAATCTTCTTGAAAAAGCCACAGCGCATTGAAGCTCTGTTGATGATCATGACGTTGAGCTTGTTAGTTTACTCAGGTCTCGAGCACAAGGTGCGAGAGCAGCTAGCTCAGACCGACGAGTTCTTCCCGAGTATGGTGAAGAACAAAACGACATCAACGCCCACAGCACGCTGGGTATTTTTAAAATTTGAGGGCATAGATACGCTCGAAATAGGCGATCAGCGATTTATAACCGGCATGCAAGACTATCAAACTCGGCTGCTCAAACTTCTTGGTTCGCTATATGAAGCGGTTTATTCCTAAATTGGCTGCGAAATGTCGGCTTTATCATAGCCAAAAAATTTTAATTCGTTAAACTACTCTTCGCTGGCATTTTTATGGACAATTAAGCTGAATGAAATTGATACCCGCGTTGTTCTATTTCGATAGGGAAACAGAGAAAGCATTCCAACACTCTCTCAACGAACGCTCACGTTCCAACGTCGCCATACTCCGTTATCTCAGCATTGCAATATTTTTGGCGTTTTTTATCTTTTCTTTCATCATAGAAACCAATATCAAGTCTGCAGACAACCTTAACAGGTTACTGATTGCCGCAGTCTTTCTTCCTTTAGGTGTGTTCACGGCTAAGGCAGACCCTAAAAATCTGGATACCTTATGGTTTTATTTAGGTTGCGGCTTGAGCGTATTGATGGGGGCATTCTTCTTTAACTATGCGCAGAGGCATGACGAGTTATATGAAGGTGGACCAATGCTCGCGGCTATGGTTATGTCAGCCATTCCCATCCTTCACCTTGGTGAAAAGCTGATTCTTTGGGGGTTGCTTGGCATCAGCCTGTTATCCATACAGCTATTGACTAGCGTTGATATCATCTGGTCGTTAAACTTTTATGCATTGACCATAGTGGTTATCGGGGTGATGCAGTATCACACCGATATTTTACTTAGAAGCCAATATAAATACGAGATGCTTGAAAAGGACAAGGCACAGACCGACAAGCTAACAGGCGTGCACAATCGTCACAGCTTCGATATCAAATTTGCTGATCTTCTATCTGGTTTGAGACAGGGTCAGCACCTTTGTATCGCCATCATTGATATTGACTACTTCAAAAATTTTAACGATTACTACGGGCATTTAGAAGGTGACCGAGTGTTGATACAAGTTGCACGTCTGCTGTCAGTGCAACCATCAGATCTAGTCGTACGGTTTGGTGGTGAGGAATTTATACTCTTAAAAGTGAGTGATGACGAAAATTCACAGTGGCTTAAACAGTTGCCGTCTCAATTCAAACAGCTCAACATACCCCATGTAAAGTCAGATACTGGCTATGTTACCGTATCTATTGGTATCGCCACACTTACCAAGAAGTCACACCGCAACATCACCAAAAAGCAGCTTCTAAGCGCTGCGGATGAGTGTCTTTACCAAGCAAAGCTAGAAGGGCGTAACCGCATTTGCTCTAAAGCTGTATAGTTATCTGCGCTGGGACTACTTCTTGTTTGATACCAAGGTTGCTCTGGGTTAGTGCGCGAGTCGGCTTCTGGCTCATCGTGTTCTGTCGCGTTCAAACCGGTTGCCATGTTTGCTGTATCAATAACAGAAACGGTATCCCATGCACTGCCTTTCAGCTCAGGAATGTATTTGGTAACGGGATCGTTAGGGTTTACTTTGCCTTCATCAACCAACTTAGCTAATTCAATGCCCGCGGTGATTTTTGATGGTCTTAAGCCCTCTGAAGCGGAATGAGAATTTGGTGTCGCAGTGAATACAGTCGCGCGTGATGTTAAACGTTTAACGGATGCTATTGAGTTTTGTGAGCGCATTGTCGAGGCGGGAAAAACAAAATAATTTTTGCGCAATCAGGCCGTAGTTATCGATGACTAAATTGTCTTCAAAATCCCCATAGTAACCTGCCTGATCTTCAGTGAAGAGATATAACATATTTGGCGTAACAGCATTTGAATAAGGGAGCGCTTTGTTCGGCATACTTTGGCTTGCGATACTGTGCAACCAAAGAAGCTTAAGTTTATAAGATGAAGGGTGCGTCCATCCAACTTAAACATTGCCCCCGCGATGACGCCATTTAGTGCAACAGTCTTGGTAAACTGAAAATCCTCACAAACCTTGATTTTGGTCAAGAATCAATTTGCCCCAACGCCTTTATTGAACACTATGCTTAGTTACATAGGCCGGGGTGAGTCATACACTGCCTATCAAAAAACACAGTGTTTAAGGTTCCTAACCTTAAGTCGTTCATTGTCCTAATTTTCTCAGGAAAGGGGCAACCTAATGAAAACTATTTACAATTGTCACTGCCATTTATTTACAGATAAAAATTTGCCAAATAACTACCTAGGCTTTGGTTTGGTAAAAATGGTTAGAAATAAATCGGTGGCAAAATCAGCTCAATTTCTACTTCGAAACCTTAATCCGCTGAGTGGTTATGACGTCGGTAATCGGTTCGATGCGTTTTTGAAGGCGGTGTATCGTGAAAGCCAAGAAGAAAACTTAAAAGCGCTTATTGGCTATTATCCAGAGGGGACTAAATTTATTGTTTTGCCCATGGACATGGCATACATGCAGCGTAAAAGCTTGCCATTCACAAAACCGAAAAAGGGTAAAATTGAAGAGGATATTGATGAGCAGCACAACAAGTTAGCCGTACTTGCTAAGTCCTATCCAAATACAGTCATCCCTTTTGCACACATTGATCCTCGTCGAGAAGACTCTTTAGAGCGTCTGTCATCACTTGTGGAAAAGTCTGGATTTAAAGGAGTTAAAATTTATCCACCACTTGGTTACTCTCCAACTCATCCTAGGTTGCTGGAAGAAATTTACCCATATATGCAGAAAAAAAATATTCCGCTAATTGCGCATTGTTCGCCAGGATCCGTATACACGCAGGAAACCGATAAAAAATCGGCACATCAATATGCGCACCCTAATAATTACATAGAAGTAATGGATAAATTCCCTAAGTTAAGAATCTGTTTAGCACACTTTGGTGGGATTGGTGAATGGAAACGCTTCTTTTCTGAATCTAGAGATAGCAGAAACCCTGCATGGGTTAAAGTAATTATAGATCTAATGAGAGCCAATGAATATCCTAACCTTTATGCTGATATTTCATATACTATTTTTGACCAACAAGAGAATGTCCCTCTTCTTAAAGTACTACTGCAGGATGAAAAAATTAGAGACAAGGTGCTTTTTGGATCTGATTTTTATATGGTTGAAAACCATAAATACTCAGAGAGAAGGTTGTCTATTGATTTACGATCTGAGTTAGGTGAAAAGTTATTCTGGCAAATTGCGAATGCTAACCCTAAAGCATTTTTAAATATAGATACTTTAGATATCAAAACACTACTTAATAAGAACGCTAATGTAGTATTTGAAGATGAAAAATAAATAGTTAGATTGGCCAACTTTTTTGTGTTGAAATGAGAGTTTAATAAAGGTTCATAGGCCGAACACTGAGGGATCCCCTCATAACTCCCCCAAAGTGCAACCATGTTTGAACAGATTTCGAGCAAGCATGGTTGCAGCTGCGAGCAAGTCTTCCCTCGTTATTGCGTAGCCAGAATGCCGCAGAACTTCCATGCCTAAGCGCACCGCTGAGAGTATATTTCGATTTCTGACAGTGTTAGCTTGAAAGTGCTTATCCGGTAATCCCCCCGAAAAGTAACACCGATTTAAACCAACCGGTTTCAGATAGCTGAATTTGATAGTCGGCCAACATTGAGGTCTCAAATTGATCGCCTCGCTTAAAAGGCTTTAAACTTTCCAACCTTGGAAGATCGATTTGACTATGCACTATGGTGATTTCACCAAATCGATAACGCGGCCCACTGTCAAAATGAAGGTGGATAAACGCCTGATTATTATTAGGGGAAACCTCAAGCCGACTAGTCGTAAATTGACTGTCAAAGTACCCTTTTTGCAGGGCAAGCGTACGCAATCGGCTTTTTAGATCATCATAATTTTTATGGTTTAGCTGTTGACCAACATCTAATGACGACACCTTTAGCGCGTCAATGAAGTCTGCATCTGACTTGGCCTCGCCAACAATGTTGATGTCCGACTGGGCGATGAGCATGGGTGAACCTGGGTCGATATTCAAGATGAGCTTATCGCCCCCTTTTTTCTCGATTGCAATATTAAAATTGTAGAAACCTAAGGGGGTGAGCGCCTCACTCACGATAGAACGCCACTTTGACTGAGTAAAATTAAACGCGACAGGCTCTCCAACCGATTCAATGTAATAATCGAGATTGGTAGCGGATTCATCAGATAACCCTTCAATATCAATTGAAGGACGTGCCAGTGCCACTTGCGGAGTTACGCCGAGCGTAATAATAAGGGTCAGAACTATTTGAAGGCGTTTAATCACGAAGCTCCTCACCGTTGAAACAGAGGTCTAGATAGAGGTGAGCTAAGCTAACAGCCAAGGCGGGATTGTGTTAATCACTGTTGATGGATGAAACCCTGCATCAGCGACAAACCATTGAGAAACAAAGAGGAAGAAAAGCCAGTCTCGAAATGGTGAAAGTTGTTTTCATCTATTGCTAATGGCTCTATTATTTTGCAGTATCAACGCCAAATCTGCGCATTTTAAAATGTAATGACTTTCTGTGCGCACTACACTATTTGTAACCTCACTACGTTAGACGACACTATGAAATTAGACAGAACAACCGAACAAGTGCAGCAAGACATTCTGACCTTTTCTGACCGATTACATCAATCTGGCTGCGCTCCTTATTCTGTCGCTAAATACACTCAGGCGTACGCCAAACGTCATGATATTGATATTTCTATTGACGTGACTCCCACGAAAATCATCACTATTTTTGAACAGCCTACTCAAAAAGTCGTCATGCAGACAAAAGCGCCACCGTCGGTTAACTTACAAACCCTCGTCAGCACCTTAAAATCATTGTCACTAAAACCATGTGATAAAAATCCAGCCCAATACTCAAGTTGGGTCCTTTGCTTAGCCAATGTCTTACTGCCTCCGTGCTACTTAATGTTGGTGGGAACCACCTATTTTGCTGTCGGCATCTCGGCGATTTTAGGTCTGATTGCGTGGTTAACCCAGATCACTTTTACAGGCCGACGCGCGATTTTAACCGAGTTTTTTGTCGCCCTTATTTCAAGCTTATTGGTTGGATTACTGACGTTTTATGTTCCACAATTACCGGTTCTCGCCTTATGTATTTCATCGATCGTTCTGTTTATACCTGGATTAACCGTGACCAATGCATTAGCCAGTTTGGCATTAAATGACTTTCGTTCCGGTATTGAATTTATGGCCCAAAGCACCCTTATCGTGATCAAAATTCTCATTGGCGTGATACTGGGATTGAGCTTATCGAGCTTAGCCGGTGATGCAACCACAGTGCCTTTTGTTAATGAGATCCCTTTAAGCTTGCACATTTTGGCCCTTATTGGAATTTCCGTGGCGATCGGCATCATTTTCAATGCCAGTATGAAGGACATTATCATTGGCCTACCGGCGGCGGCGATTGGGATGTGGGGACCGCACTGGTTTACTTCTGACTGGGTAGTTGGCACTTGGATCAGTACCATACTCATTACCTTGTATGGCTTGTTGGCTGGACGTATACGCAAAGTCCCTGCCTTGGTCTACATCATTCAAGGGATCATTATTTTGGTACCGGGAAGCCGCATCATTGTCGGTGCCAGTGAGTCCTTCTTTGCTACCGCTATTCTCCCTATCCCCAACATTGGATTGTCAGCGCTACTAATGTTTAGTGCTATTGTCGCGGGGCAAATCATGGTGTATTCGATTTTTGGTGACCAATTGCTTGTTCGCTATAAAGGTGAATAATACCAATCGGAGTAAATAACGGGTCAGCCTAGCGGGATAAAACACTCGACAGCAGCGTTTTTCCTGCACTATTTCTGAACACTTACTGACTGTGATTGGTATAACTTTAGTCTTTGGGTAGCTTTGGGAACAAAAAAACCGATAGTAATTTCCTATCGGTTTTTTTAATCAAATAGATTGCTCACATCAATCATTGTAAGTCAGCGATCATTTGTTTTAACAAACTAAGATGACCCGTTATTCACCCAGATTGGCATTACATCTTGATGTCACGGCGAACAGGTTCACCGGCCATCATAGTAAGATCAATCGTCTCATTCTCAATGACAGATTGACCATTAACAAGCAAGTGCGTCATGCCCACTGACAGTGCGTTTGGCTCGGTGAATGTCGCCATATCTTTAAACTTAGCAAGGTCAAAGATTGCAATATCAGCATCTTTACCCACTTGAATACGACCTTTATTGCGCATTTGAGGTATCGCATCTTGAGTAATGCGACAGGCATTTAAGCTGGTACGTTCCATCGCTTCAACTAACGAAACACTCTTGTATTGGGTCACGTATTTATTAACAAAACGCGCGAAACAAGCTACTGAGCGCGGGTGAGCAAACGCATCACTTGGCAGTGGCCAAACATCACCTTCGATTAATTTACCTTTCGAGTCCATCCAAGGCATTGCATCTGATGCAATCGCAGCGCCAGGGAAGAGTACAGAACGATTCATCATGCGTAACTCTTCTTTGTTATCATCTGGTTTTAAGAAGTGGATAACAACGATTTCACCTGGGTTCGTTTCACGCAGTTCATCAATTTTGCTTTGCGTCATCGGAACACCGTTTGCTTCCATGTAGCTTGCATCAGGTACCCCAAAGCGGTCGATCCAGTCTTCACCTGCAAATAGTGCAGCGCCAACCGGTGTGGAGCCCGCGCCATATGGGTAAGCTTCAGTGGTAACGGGTAAACCTTTCTCAACCGCTTCTTGTACAAGATCAGCACAGTCATCGATATCACGCACAGACGTACTGTTTAGATGACAAATGTGCATGTGTGCGCCAGTGGTTGCTGCTAAGCTGATTAGCTCTTGGTAAGCTTCAAAGCTAGATTTTGGCTCTGTACCGTTTGCGTAGCGTACATGCGTATAAGTAGGCAGTTCGTAACGTTTTGCTAGCTTTGCAACTTGGTAATACTCTTTATGACCGTAACCCGGTGCATAACCTGCGTTAACGCCGATACCTAAGCCGCCTTCTTTAAGGCCTTGCTCTACGTCTTTAAGGATGCGTTTTAATTCATCCTCTGTCGCAATACTGTTTTGCCAATTATTTTTAGTAAATGCGCTTTGAAACCAAGTGATAGTGCCATCTGCTGGTGGCATATCAGCCTCTTTTGCCATAATACGTGCGTAAGTCCAAGCAACAGAAGCGCCGTAATTAATTGGGCGACCTTCAGCTGCGGTATCGTCGTAGAATTTACTAATAGGTAATAGGCCCGACTCCAGTTCAAGCGCAGTGGTTACACCATCAAATGCCTGTGCACGTGCGGCTGGCAATTGCTGCCCATGCGCATGAATATCGATGAAACCGGGCGCGACAATCAAACCCGTTGCATCAATTACTTTTGCGCCTTTTAACTCACCTTTGGAAACGGCGGCGATACGTTTGCCTTTAAGGCCAACGTTACGAATAGCATCTAAACCAGTTTCAGGATCAACCACGCGGCCATTTTTGATCACCACATCGAATGGGCCTTTTTCGTTTGGCATTAATAGCGGTTTGGTCGCCATTTTATCGGCTTCAGCATAGACAACAGACGCAAATGGGAGTGCCGCCGCACCGACCGCTAATTTTTGCAACGTTTTACGCTTGTTGTGATCAACTTCAGTAGGTTCTACAGGGTCGCTTTCTAGTTTAGACATCATTTTTCCTTAATAACGTATTACTCAGCTATACCTTTAGAATAGCCTTTATTTAGATAACAAGTGCCTCTAACTTTTTGCGCATGGTATCCATATCTAGCCCACCTTTAGGGCCAATAAACACGAGTCGCGTCGCTTTTGTTTCCTCTGCTTGCCAAGCATCACCAACAGTGACATTAGCGCGTTGGCCTGTGCATTGGAAGATACAGCGATGCTCTGGGCGGTCTGAAAGATTCAAAATGCCTTTCATTCGATAAGCATCGACGGAGAACTGCTGCAATAATGGGTACAGCGCTTGCAGTGAAAGGGCTTTGTCCGTCTCAAAACTGAATGTTTCAAAATTATGATTTATATGGTCGTGATCGCAGTGCTCATCGTGACAGTCGTGATGATGACAAGCTTGCTCTGTTTTTTGTGTGGTTACTTGTAGTCTTTCTGGCACTTCAAATAAAATAGGTAAGTCTACTTGAGCAAATTCCATTTCAACTAGTTTTGCAAAAGGTGCTTGTGTTTGGCACCACTTTTTCACATCTGCCAGCTCTTGCTCTTCAACAAGGTCTACTTTATTAACTAATACGATATCGGCCACTTGAATTTGTTGCTCTGCTAAGTCTGCCATAGAGCCTTCTAAGCCTAATATGTTTTTAGCATCAATAGTGGTGATAATTGCATTGAGCGGTGCGTGTTGTTGTAAATCAGGGTCTTCAAATTTTGATGCCACTTCTTTAGGCTCTGCAATACCTGATGTTTCAACAATAATATGATCTGGACGCTCTTCTAATGCGAGTAAACGCATCACTGAAACCACAAGGCCTTCAGCAAGGTTACAACAGATACAGCCATTCTCTAGGCTGATCATATTTTCACTTTCAGATTTTACTAACTCGGCATCAACATTGATGGAACCAAAGTCATTCACGATCACAGCCATGCGCATTCCATTTGCATTGGTTAGGATATGGTTTAGTAGGGTAGTTTTCCCTGCTCCTAAAAATCCGGCTAAAATTGTTACTGGAATAGGCTTCTTGCTCATAGCATGTTCTCTTTTGGTTTTCGTTGTCTATATTTATACCAATCGTAGTAAATAACGGGTCATCCTAACGGGTTAAAACACTCGATAACGGCGTTAGAATTTTTGATGGTAGAATCACGCCTTATCGAAAAATTCTGTCTGATTGTCCAGTGTTTTTCCGGCGCTATTTCTGATCATTGACTTACTGTGATTGGTATTACTCGGTAAGCAATAAAAAAGGTTGAGCTAATGCCCAACCTTTTAAGTCAGGATAACTTAGCCCGTAACTTTGTTGCGAACCGCTTGACCAGGGTTTGAATCTAGCAGCATTTCACCACCTTCAATGATAGGCGTACCATTAACCAATACGTATTCCATACCCGTTGAAAGCGCATTTGGTTTCTCAAATGTAGCAACCGCTTTTACTTCATCAAGTTTGAAAAGAACTAAATCAGCATCTTTACCAACTTGAACACGGCCTTTGTTTAACATTTGTGGAATCGCATCTTCAAGAATACGACATGCATTTAAACTGGTACGCTCCATTGCTTCTACCAGTGACACAGCTTTGTATTCGTTCACGTATTTTTCAATGAAACGTGAGTAACAAGCGATTGAACGTGGGTGAGCAATCGCGTTGCTTGGTAGCGGCCATACATCACCTTCAATTAACGCACCTTTATCATCCATCCAAGGCATTGCATCTGAAGCGATAGCTGCACCTGGGAACAATACTGAACGGTCCATTTTTGCGCGATCTTCTTTGTTTTCATCGGGTTTTAAGAAGTGCATTACAACAACTGTACCTGGTGCTGTTGCTTGTAGTTCAGTTACTTTTTCTTGGTTTAGTGCTTTACCATTCGCTTCCATGTAGCTCGCGCTTGGTACGCCCCAACGTTGTAACCAATCATCACCACGGAAAACTTCTGCGCCAATAACTGAAGAGCCAGCACCATAAGGATAAGCTTCAGTAGTAACGGCTAAACCTTGATCAATTGCTGATTGAACTAAGTCTGCACAATCTTCGATATCTTGTACTGACGTGCTGTTTAGGTGACAAATGTGCATGTGTGCACCGGTTGTCGCCGATAAGCTAATTAGCTCTTGGTATGCTTCAAAGCTTGATTGTGGCTCTGCGCTGTTTAGGTAACGAACGTGAGTGTAGGTTGGCACTTCATAGCTTTTTGCTAGTTTAGCAAGCTCGTAATACTCTTTATGACCGTAACCTGGTGCATAACCTGCGTTAATACCAATGCCTAAACCACCTTCTTTAAGGCCTTGTTCAACAGAGCCAAGAATTTGCTTTAATTCATCTTTAGTTGCGAGGGTATTTTGCCAATTGTTTTTAGAAAAAGCTTGTTGGAACCAAACAATCGTACCATCAGGGGCAGGCATAGTAGGTTCTTTTGCTTCGATACGTGCGTAAGTCCATGCTACAGAAGCACCGTAGTTGATCGGGCGACCTTCAGCTGCAGTAATGTCATAGAATGTACCGATAGGGAATAGACCAGATTCCATCTCAAGAGCGGTTGTTACACCGTCGAATGCTTGAGCACGTGCAGCAGGAAGCTGTTGTCCGTGAGCGTGCATATCGATAAAGCCAGGTGCAACCACTAGGCCTTCAGCATCAATGATTTTTTTACCTTGCAGCTTTTTATCTGAGATAGCGGCAATGCGCTTGCCTTTAATACCGACGTTACGAATTGCGTCTAGTCCGGTTTCAGGATCAACAACACGGCCATTTTCGATAACGATATCAAATGGACCTTTCTCGTTAGGCATCAGTTTGATGTTTTGGCCAACGAGTTTTTCAGGGGCTGCATGTAAAACAGAGGCAAAAGGTAGTGCCGCAGCACCAATTGCTAATTTGGTGAGTGTCGAACGTTTAGAGTGATCAACATCATTCGATGCAGAATCGTTCATTACAGTTTCTTCTTTCATATTTCCTCTCAAATTTACAACTAATCGTACATTTTTTTTAATGCAAACAATCAAGTGCCTGCTAGGGATGTGTTTTTTTATTCATCATTCACAGAAAGCTCAAAGCATCACCCAGTTTAAGTACTGACATTCAAAAAATCGTCAGCAACTAGACTTTAAATTTCAGTCACTACCAAATTTTAGTAGGTAACTCAGGTTTAAACAGACTGCAAAATAAAAATTTAATTTTGTTATTATCTTAAAATACCGCATCTACTCATCAAGACTCATCAGTTGAGAACGAACCATGAGCCCGAATATCTATTCAAGATTGCGATAGCCAAAATCACCCCACTCTCTCGCCCATCTTTTTCACAAAGGTAGACCACAAAATAGTGTGATTCGGTTCGAGTAATGACTATAGCGCCAAAGACACTGGTATATTTGACCTATTATACACGAAATACAATAACTTAAACCCAAACCCAGAAACTAACCAACTCGCATTTGATGGATCGTATCATGCAAAATGCAAGATAATATTCTTATCTTGCATGCCTGAGCGCATCAAATAATCGATCTGAATACGATTTAAGCAATAATGATTCAAAGGGGCGTGGCGCTCTAGAATTGATGCGGGACAATAGGCTTTATCGATGACGCAATGCGTGAGAGTGCTCACAGTGAACTACTCAGCGACAGCATAGCTGATTACTGAGCTTCTAAGGTAGTTAGGTAGCTACCTTTTCTATTTCCTCAGATCCCAAAGACAACTTTGCTAGTGCAAAGACTTTCGTTTTAACGCCTGATTTCTGCTGAGTGTTGGGTGTTTTTGTCACCCTGACGACAGTTCCATTCGCCATTAAATCTGATTCACCTATCTTCTGAACTGCTATTGCTGATGAGTAGTCTCGGTCGCTAAACGTCCCGCAACTAACACAGGTGAAATGTCTCTCTTTCAACGTCAATTTATGGTGTTGACCACAGACAGAACACACACCCGTTGTGCGTTCAAATCGACCTATTTCATGGTGTATACCACCTCTCAACTCAACTTTGTATTTTGTTAAGTCTGATATGAGTCCCATGATATTGTCAGCAACCATCTTGCCATTAAATTTTTGCATTCCCGCCACATTGAGATCTTCAAACACTACAATATCGCTTTCGTTGGCTATCCGATGAGCGGTTTTGTGCGCGAAGTCCATTCTTTGTCTACCAATTGAACCATGAAGATTGTTTAGGCGTGATTTTGCTTTTTTCCAACGAACAGAGCTTTTCTTTTTCCTAGAAAGTTGCCGTTGTAATCTGGTTAGTTTCTGCTTTGCTTGTTTTAAGTATTTCGGATTATCAACCGTTAAACCATTAGATCCGACAACGGTTTGCTTTGAGTTGATGTCGTATCCCACAATACTTTTTAGTACCTTCTTCGCTTCTTCGCTTCGTCGCACACCACTTCTTGAGTGAGGCTTACCTCCCACTTCCCATGTCGGTACTGGACTGTCGCTGTTTTAATTGAGCTAACTAACTTACGGTGCAAGACAATAGGAACAGCACCAACTTTTGGCAAAGTAATCGTGCCGCTCTCAACTCTAATGCAGTTGTTATTGTTCACTGAGCGGTAGCTGTCATTGTGTTGCTTATTAACTCGATAGCTAACCTTAAACTTTGGGAAGTGGTGGTGGGACTTCTTTGATGTTCCATTTTTTAACGCTGCGTCTAGGTCTCTAGCGACTTGTTGTGCCGCCCCTGAGTCAAATGCTTTAACCCATGAAAATTCAGGTAGCTTCTTAATTTCCTTAATTTTCGAAGCCATTTCGTTGTAGAAAGTAAATGTCTTATCGGCTTCGTATTGACGCTGATTCTCAGACAACAGGAAGTTCCATAAACCACGGGCATATGAGCCAAACTCGACGAGTTTTAACTCTTGCTGTGGGCTAGGTTTTAACCTGAAATTGTATCTAAGCGTCTTTTTCATATACTGTGCATTAACACAGCATGTAGGGGTGTCAATCATGGAATACCAGCGGAACTCTCATTGTAAGTTTCTGATAGCTATCCACCTCATTTTGGTAGTTAAGTATAGGAGGGAACTACTTAAAGGGGAGCTAGGCTTAGTGATGAAAAACGCTCTAATGTCGCTCTCTCAAAATTCTGAGTTCGAAATAGAGCAAATGGAGGTAGATCAAGATCACTTACCTATCTTAATGACTATCTCACCGCGATACTCGGTAAGTCAGTATGTTAGAAGAATTAAGCAACACACAACTAGAGTAGTGTGGCAACTGCATCCTAAGTTAAAGCGGCAATTCTGGAAGGAGAAAACATTCTGGTCTGATGGTTACTTCGCTTGCTCGGTTGGGAATGCCAGTGCTGAAACCGTTAGGAAATACATTCAAGATCAGGGCTAGGCGATTCATCCCAGCGACAGCAGAGCTGATCACTGGGTTTTCTCGCCCAAAACGCTATAAAATGTCGCGGAGATCTGTTGTTGAACTTATGAGACGCACAAGAGAGTTTAATGAGGCGAAGAGAAAGAAAAAACGCCATGGTGAGAGACTCAATTGGCATGACGCGGAGTTTGATATTAAAGGTTGGGTTATATCTCCCGCTTGAAACTCTAAAAGATGAGCCGCTGGGTATATACGCTAGTTGAGTTGAGTATTCTAACTCATACATTGTTCACTTTACCTTCAGTGAGTTCCGATAGTAGAGAATCAACGGAATTTGTTTTATGTCCCTTACCTTCAATAAGCTCCATGATGGCAGCAGAAGTCACATCGTTTGGCTGTGGTACTCTCAAATCAAAAGGGATCCCGCCGTGGTTGATTACAGCTTTCGCGAATAGTTTAATTGCCTGAGAAGTGCTTAAACCAACCTCATCACAAATATTTGTAAAAGCCACTTTAGTATCGTGATCAATACGTGTACTCAGCATTTCATTCTTCATGATTATAACTTTATGTAGTGCAATGTAACGCATAGTGTAACACTGTTGGGAAATGTATGCTGATTAGCAATTCAGGGCTAAGCGTTGCTTGGCTTAGATTAATTTGAAGCCAGTTGAGACCTATGTGGTTCAGTATCAATTTTTCTAAATATCAGCGTAAGTTTGATAAGACCCAGATGTCTCATGCTCTGGATGTGGGTTATGAGCTACAAGCCTCTCTACTCGTTTATGCTGATACGGGAGAGCCTATTGCTCGAGCAGGTCGGAATCTATTGACCAAAATTGGCGAAAAGCTCCTTCCGAAGGAGGAGGGGAGCAGTCAAGCCTGATAAGCGTTATATGCCAGTAATCAGAAAGTCGATAGCAGCAATTACTTCGTTTCTAAAAGTGCTCAATTCATTCACAGGATCACGCAGGATTTTATTTGGGACGCTCGCCATTTGGTGAGTCAAGATTACGAAGTCACCTTCATCAATATGGATCACTGGACATAGGTGGACAGGGGCTTTCTTCTCTAACATTTCTACCGGTGTTAATGGAATCACAAGCCGGGTATTCAGTGTATCAAGCATTTCACTTTGAACATCAACAAAGTATGGGTAAGCGGTAGCAGTACCTTTATCGTTATTTTGGTACAGCGAAAATTGTGACATTAGAATACTCGGTAAGAATCGGAAAACAGACCATGATTTTCTGTTAGTTCATTGCAAGCGTTAATAGCGTCTCCATTTTGTTCTAACCACTCAGTTTTTTGGCGCTGTTTAACTTCTTTTTCAAGAGCTTTTTCCATTGTTGCTGAGAGGTTTATGTTTAGTCGCTTAGCTTCAGCCAGTAGTTCGCTGTTTAAGCTTAAGTTAGTGGCTTTTTTTGATGCTTTCGTACTATATGAGTTTCTCACGACAATCACCTATGCGTATTTAGAGTGCGCATTAATTATAGGTGTACGAAAGGCATATAACAAACAATACGAGAGTGATCTAGCACGCTTGGCATTTTTACATATGTGTTGTTAGGCTTGCTTTAAGGTAATGTTTTGGTATTTTTTGCCGAAGTAATGCAAGTGCATTACCATTAAAATGCCCTTTAACCATCTAAATTAAAGGGCATTGTTCATTAAAGGATATGCTTACTCATTAAGCTATCAAAAGCGCTACCATCACTTTGCGAAGCATTCGCCACATAAGGCGCATATACCTCAAACAGTAATCTAGTATCGCTGTGTCCTAGCATTTGTGAAATGTAGAGCGGGTTTTCTAATGCAGCAATATGAAGTACTGCCGCCGTATGCCTTGTCTCGTAGGCCCTGCGTTTCGCAAGCCCGGCTTTTTTAAGCGTGGGATACCAAACGCGTGTACTTATCCAATGCGTATCGAGTGGCTGTCCTTTGGGATTCGTAAACACAAACTCACCACCACTCTCTGAATTTGCTTTTACACGCGACAGCGCTTCAAACAGCGTGTCACACATCTTTAAATCACGTCTTGATTTAGGCGTTTTCACCGTGCACAGTTCTCCATTCACATAGTTATGCCTAATGCGAATCAAACGGTGGTCAAAATCCACATGCTTCCATAAAAGCCCATGTACCTCGCAACTGCGCATGCCCGTCCAAAAGCGCAGAACAAAGTAATCTCGCCAGTCACTGTCTACCACTTCCAAAAAGCGCTGTACTTCCGCCACAGTCAAAGGTTTTGAGTTGGCTTTTTCTTCTTTAAGCGCACGATAACGACGAAGCGGATACTCAAACTTATGTTCATCGGCGGCCAGTCCTACCATCGCAATGAGCGGCCATAAGATGTTGTTGATGCGACGATTCGACAGTCTCCTTGTACCATCAGGCTTTTTGTCTTCCATGAGTTGATTGCGAAAAAACTCCACCTGAGAAAGCGTAATTTCATTAATGAGCGTATTGCCAAACTCGGGAATGAGATAGCGTTCGAGATTATTTCTGACAGTCCCTTTGTAGCTGTTTTTCCATTTTGAAAGCTGACGCTGATACCACTCGTTGGCAAAGTCATCAAAGTAGGGATACAGACGATCAGGTTTTTTCGCGCGTTGCAGCTGTTCAAAGCGAGCAACTTTCTTACTTTTCGGAAAGTAATCACGGTATTCAAAGGTGCCAAGATCAATCTCGGCGTTCATGCGTTTGAGCATCGCTTTGGCTTTATTGAGATTACTCTGCGTTGCCATTAACTTAGTGCCTTCACGAAAGCGCACCCCAAAGATGTGAATATCAAATTGAATACGCCCATTGGGACGAATGCGTATGTGAGCCATGTTGGCCTCCATCAATCAAGTGATACCCTTAACCGATGGGATTGGTTAGAATCGTGCCATCGGCTGGGTCTGGTTTAAGTCCTAGCAGCCGGTGCGGAGGGAAGTGGTTGCCGCCACTTCTCTCCAACTGCGTGTTTGTTCTCTATTCTCTTTACCTCCTCTCTTTCTTTTCTCGATTACGTCTAGCCTAACCCACGATTTTTATTTCCAAAATCGCCCTTAACACACTGTTTTTAAATGAACTTTTCTAACAGAATAAATCGGCCTGTGTTGGCGTGATGCTTTGGTGAAACTCAATATCCGCTTCGATGTCCTCTAATCCTTCTGGAAACAGCTCAATGGCAACAGTGGAGTATGGAAATTCAGACAGAGTGTGTTTATACAGCCCAAGCATTCTTGAACCCTCTGGGGTGATCAGCACCTGCAGGTACATCTCTTTGGTATTGAGTGTCTTAAATTGCCCAATGGCCTGTTTAAATTCGGTTGAGGTTAAACTGTAAAGCAGCGCCTCATCAGAAGGCGGCACCTTAGTCTCAAAGCACTTAAAACAGCGCTCTTCTTCTGTCGCCCCGCACACACGTATCCCGCTATTGGAGACATACAGATACGTCTGGTTTTCCAGCTTGATGGTATCGACCTGACTGTGAGATTTGAGCTCATTAAATAGCGCATTTACGTTAACGCTGAATTTGGTTTCCACTTGATAGTGAATGGGCTTGGCTTCGAGCTCGGATTCATCAAAATTGAGCCCAAAGCACACCGTAGTGATCTCATCGGAGAAATACGCACACTCGCTGTCTGCATAGACATGAATGCGCGATGAGCGATTCTGATGACACAGCGCTTTTAACCCCTCTAGGGCATCGGTATCCAGTGTAAGGTCGATACGTGGATTGGTGTGATAGGGAAGATCGTAACTGTGCAGGGTATTCTCCGCCACGATCTCCAGTTTTTCATCTTGCTGATTGAGTCTAAAAAGAGAGAGCTTAGGATGAGAATGAGCATGATGCAGGGCGCTTTCTATCCAGCACTTGGACAGCGGCTCGTATCCGGCGGAGCGCACTCTAGCCAGTAAACCCAAATGCGAATCGCAGGCTGGCGTGGCATGAATGTCACGCCATAGGTCGCTGCTCGGCTGCGCGGTCAGTACCGGCAGTCTTCCTTTGTGGTATCGCACATGAAAAGAGATGGGCTCGCCACTGTGCGGTTTGTCTAAGGCCGCCAAGCACAGCTTAAACATACTGGCATTGAGACTGAACTTGCCCGTTTTCAGTGAGCAGTGTTCATCAAGCGTGATGGTCAATAGATGCAGACGCGCCTCACAGCCTGCAATGAGGGTTAAGGTGTCTTTGGTACGCTCTACCACAAAGGTAATGACGTTTTCAGGGCCTTTGTTGTCGAGTGAAGCCGCAAAAGAGGCCAGCGGCGCACGATAGTGATTAGGGAAGGTCAGCATGGTGGTCTCCTCACTGCAGGTAGTCAATTAAGGTGTCAAACAGCACTGTGCTGTCAGGTATAAAGCGAAACGTCACGGTAAAGCGGCTCTCGCCGGCTGCGATGGTTTCTAAAGTGATGGATTCACCGGATTTGGCGTAATGAGTTCTGATAAGGGAGAGCTTTCGTTCGGGGCTTTGTTTGCGATTCTGCTGAAGTAAAAACGACACTTCAAAGCAGCGAAACAGACGAGCGCGAAACAGCGCATTAAACGCCTCGGCGTTGCGTTGATTACACGCAAAGCTCACCGAAAAATGACGCTCATCAATCACAGTGATGGGCCCGAGCCTTTTGAGCTCACTACGCTGTCGTCTGGAGAGCCCAAAGTCTTGATGCTTGCCCAGCAAGCGCCACAACGTACTGGCTGACTCAAAGCTTACCTCACCGCGCTTAAGCGCCTCCATCAGCATCTCGGTTTGCCAATGAAGCGCCGGCACTGACATTGCTCGTGCGCTGAGGTGATGTCGCTTAAAACGCTCCTCATACACACTGCGCATCCAGGCACCGACCCATTCATCGTCACGGCCGGACATGACCGGTAGCGCCTGTCCATAATGCTGTGGAAGTCGTCTGCCAAAGGGCGAGAGCAGGAGGGCATCGGTAATGCGTCGTTCGGTGAGGTGTACGATGCTCTCAGGAGTCACCTTAGCCCCATCAGGCAGTTGTTTGGCCACGATAGGCAAGCTGAGCAAATTCGCAGTCGCCGATTTACCTAAAAGGGCATTTAAGGTTTTGATGGAGTACGCACGAGTAGGTGCGAAGAACTCCAGTAGCCATTCAATGCCGTGCAGGTAACTCAGACGCGTGGTGGCGTAGTGTTGATGCCCCAGCTCTTTGCCTATCACATCCAGCAAAATGCCGTCGTTCATCTGTGAGAACTCACGCCCTTCTAGCCAGAACCCAAAGCGGGCCTCGCACACTTCCGTGGTCAGCTCCGCAGGGGTTCCGATATCACAAATGGCATGATCAAAATGCTCACACGCAAGGCTCAGCCCTTGCAGGTACAAAAGGTGCGCCCCTGAATGGCGCAGGTGATGAAAGCGCACCTGATTGCCATACAGCGCTTTGAGCACCTGTGTGACGGGATACAGATAGTGAAGCTGCCTAGAGCCCAGCGACTCGCCCTCAAAACCCAGCAGCGGCACATCTCTTGGGCAGCTTTGCTTGAGTGAAAGGAGCAGTTCAAAGAGCTTGGCAATGCCAGTTGGCAGCACCATATGCACAAAGCGAGACTGCCCACTTTTGGTGTTGCCTTCCGCCGTTTGCGTAATGTGCAGGCGAAATTGATGGGTATGCGTCGAGGTGACCACCACATCTTGAAGACGAAGCCTTACAATCTCACCGCGGCGAAGCGCGCCGTAATACCCTAAAACGAGCGCCACGGTGCTAAACAGGCGCTGCAGTGGATTACCATTGCGAGAGGTCAGCAGGGTATTAGCGGCGTGCTGAACTTGCTCGGCATTCAGCCTGTAGGCATCGACATTGATGGGCAGTGTCGGGCACTCAAATTGATGAACGTCCAGATGATCGGTCAGCGCTTGGTGGGACACAAAACGAAGAAAGTTATATACCAGCCACTGACGGCCCTCAATGGCCTGCGATTCAAAAGCCTGTTTAGCCCACGTATCCAGCTTTATCGGATCGCTCGCATCCAAATACGAAAGCGGGCGAGGCAGGTGATGGCAAATACTGGTGTATTTCACCAAGGTGGGATGACGCAGTCGGTTTCTTTTTACCCCGCCATACACAATCAGCTCTTTGGTAAAGAGATAAAACAGCGTCGGCAGCACGTCCTCCATTGACCACTCTAATGTGGGTTCACTATTTAGCTCCGCATCCAGTGCTCCCCTTGGTTCGCTCGCCAATCGCTTAAGCAGCGTAAGGTGTGGCCACTCATGGGCAGGCTTAGTTTTTGAGGTCTCCTTCGCCTCAACATTGGGCTGCTGATAAAGCTGTTTTAGCCCTTTTCGTGTGTGGGCATCGCTCACAGCCACCGGCTCAAATGCGAAATGACGACTGGGCTGAACCAAGTCGAGCAACAACTCGGGCGGATAACCATACTCACAATGCCAAATCGACTGCACTGCGAGGTGCCACTGTCTTGCGCTGATAGGGTTGGGATAAAGGCGCGCAAGCAGAGGGTTACCGGTATTGAGGGGCAGTACCGCCGCGTTCATGGCCTCAACCATGTGTTCCTCACGCAATTGCGCCTTGCGACGAGTACGATTCTTGGTCTGTGGGTAGTAATGAAAGAGGGCATGACACGCCACTGGCGTCAGCAGATAACGGGTAAAGCTGGGAAGCTCTTTTTTGTTCCTCACAGGATGGAACACTTTAAGGGTAAATCTCTCTTCAAACACCTCAATGGAGTCCGGAGTGGCCAAGATAACCAGCCATTGTGAAAGGGCCAGTGGAGCCACTTCCATGGCCAGCAAGGTAATGAGCTCAAAAGGCGACAGCGTTTTGCTATTGAGTGCCCAGCTTTTCTTTGAGTAATGACGATAAAGCGCGCCGCCGAGTTGCGCGTGCTTTAGGATGTTCACCACCCATTGCTGCATGTGGTCGCGATAGACGTTGGCCTTTTGTTCGGGCAGTTGCCATTGGCACACTTGCTGAAGGTAGAGCAGCGTGTGATTGAGCGCCTCAGTCAGTCTTCTCTGCCGGCCACTGGGGACACTGTGAATGTGCGTGCGAATATGCTCAAGCATCTCAGTGTTGAGCACTCGTAGCGGTGAGTGGCCCTCCGCAATATACGTGAGTATCACGTCATAATGCACCTCATCCTGCGGTGTTAAGCCCATGCTACGGACAAAGGCTTGAATAGGCTTAGCCGTTAACGGGGGATTGAGCATAGTGAGCCTCCTTGGTGAGTGGGTCGCAATTGAGTAATGAGCCTCTGAAGGTCTCTGGGGAATCCAGTCCAAGTAAGCTCGGGATCTGATTAAGGTGCGCGTGTAAGACTTTATGGCTTGCTGGGAAGGCTTGCTCACGCCCTAATTGCTCACCAAACTCGCTATGGCCCATCAGTCGGTCGATGTGCTGCGTGGACAGAGCTGGGAAGCGCGCAGTGAGCGCCATCTGCGCAAAACTGTGACGAAGCTGATACGGCACTACGTTAGGCTCTGAAGAAAAGCTCGCCATTGCGGTGCGAAGGTTCTTTGCCGTGAGGTTTTGCGCCTTTAAGTTTTCATCGAGCAGATACCACAGCATCTTGCTCTTAGGTGTAATCGACAGGTGCATACAAACGATGTGCTGAACGGCCAGGTACTCCTTTAACGCATGAGAGAAGAAATCACACAGCCAGATGGTGCGATAACGCCCTTTATCACGCACCATGGCGTAGCGAGCATCAAAACACTGGCTCGCCTCTATCGAAATGGCGTGCGTGGGCCTCACGCCAGTCAAAATTAAGAACTGGAACGCGATTTGATAGGTGCGCAGATTGTAATAGTACCTGAGTGATGAGTGGGTCCAGCGCGTGCATTGCGCCTCATGCACCGCGTCCGACAGACAGTGATAAAACTGCCTTACCTCATCGATTGAAAGCGCTCTGTCTGAGCCGACCGATATCGGCTCAGTAGGCGTATGCACATAGGTCCCGTTTTGCTGCACTCGCGTCAGTTGAGAGATGCTGCCCGTTTGCATTAAGTACTTGGGCCTAGTGACGCTCAGCTTGAACTCAAAAGGAAAATAACCTTTAAGCCCATGCAATCGGATGGCATCCAATAGGCGCTTAAGGTAGCGATTGTGCGCTTCAAAAATAGCAAAGCGCAGTTTGTCACTGCTCTCTCTTTGGTAGGCTTTAGCGTGACGATGATGGTCTTGATACATCGGTAGCATCACGCTTTTAGCAAGGGTGGACAGCTTTGGATCGCTTTGACCCATGTTCATCCAATAGCGAAACAGGCGATCTTTTCGCACTCTGGCATGACTGGCCAACTTACCAAGGGTCTTCCATTTAGCACGCAGGTCCGCACACAGCGCTTCATGGTGCTTTTTAGATAACAGGGGCGAAGATGACCCCGACGGCAGTGCTTCAGTAAACAGAGCATTAAAGGCATCCGGTACCGGTTGCCACAGATAGATCTCACCCTCTTTGGTTGGGTAGGCCATCGCAAACTCTATCCAAGTGACGTTGTTCACGCGCATGGGTCTGAGACTGTTCGCTTGGCAGTCCGCATTTCCTGTCGTGCGCACCAATCGTGGTAAATGCTGAATCCCCTCAATGTCGAGTAGGGAGTGCGCCATCCACCAGGTCAAAAAGGTCACGGTCTTACGCAGACGAACCTCTTCAGAGTCGCCTCTGCGATGAATACGATGCAAAGCGATCGCCAGAGTCGTGGCAATCACTTGAGCATCGGGCGCAACCCCGCCACTGTTATTCGCACGATTGCGTTGTTGCTGTGCTGAAATCTTCCCCATAACCCTCTCCTTGGTCAGTTAAATTGACAGAGGCACTGCATATCGGTGACGGGTGTTTAAGCAATGCCTAATACCAAGCTAACATTCGATTTTGGATTTCCTAAATCGATGGTAGGAGCCGGGGATTGATTAACTTTTAGTGATATAAATTTATAAAAAAACAATGACTTACTGGGTCCTGTTTTCTGGGGTAAGAAAAGAACGTTAAGTTATAGATGAGTAGGGTGGATAGATTAATTTGTACTATATGAGATTGTTTTCGAGTTGGAGGTTTCTTTGCAGGGTGGAAGGAGATACAGCATACAGAATGCGACGGCTTTTTCGGATCTACTGACTTAGCGGTAACAACGAGAATATTTGACTAAGTAAAAATTCGGCAATACAATTTGTTACTCATAAGGTAACAAATTGTTGATCATGAAGCATCTATCTAAAAAGGAACAACTGCTATCTGCTTTTTCAGCTTCTACAAAGGCTGGAGGAGGAGTACTAACGCTTGCAGAAATTGCGTTTTATCTAAACGCCGAAAATAACATTGCCTTGCGCAAGCTCCTTACTGACTGCGTCAAAAAGGGCATAGTACGGAGGTTGGCTGCAGGTATATATGAAAGTACACTCACGCCTCCAGATCCTCTTACTGCCATTTATAAGATTGCCAATAAAATCAGGGGAGGCGTCTTGAATTACATAAGTTTAGAGAGCCAATTAAGCTACACAGGGGTGATTTCTCAAATTGTTATGGGCAGAGTAACCATAATGACTAAAGGACGTAAAGGTACATTTGAGACCCCTTACGGCGTCCTTGAGTTTACACATACCTCACGACCAGTCGATAAGATCGCCAGCAATATCTACCTAGACCCTGAAATTATGATGTATCGAGCGAGTAATGAGCAAGCAATCTCAGATCTTCGTGCCACCAAACGTAATTTACATATGCTGGAAAACTAATGTTAAAAGAAGCCATTAAACGTGTAGTTGAAGCAAACCCTGCGTATGCTGAAGTTACATCTGTTATTGAAAAGGAAATTCTGCATCATGACATCATGGATGTCTTAGTAAGAGAAGGTGCAATGCAAACGCTGACATTCATTGGAGGAACATCGTTAAGGCTTTGCTATAACAGCTCTAGATTATCAGAAGACCTAGATTTTAATGGGGGTCATGATTTCAAGCCCTCAAATTTTGATGGTCTAGAACAAGAAATCCAGAAGTACATAGAAAATAAGTACGAAACCGATGTCCTTGTAAGTAAGCCTGTTGGTGAACCTCAAGGAAATACATCGTCATGGAAAATCAGCATTGAGAAGGAGTCAGGTCGGCCAGATTTGCCACGTCAGAAGATGCACATTGATGTGTGTGCGATTCCGTCATTCGATGCGAAGAAACGACCGCTTATCAATCACTACAGCATCGTTTCCCCAATAGAAGGTTTAATAATTCCTGTTCAATCACTAGAGGAGACCTTTGCGGAGAAGTTTATCGCTTTGGCCTATCGTACCAGGCGTATAAAACCACGCGATGTTTGGGACTTAGTTTGGATCAAGCAACAGGGAATTAGCGTGTCTCACGATCTGATTGCAAAGAAATTGGAGGCACGTGACAAGCCGAATAAGGACTTTGAGCAACAGTTAGATGCTCAAGTAGAAAAGCTCCTCACTCACGAGGAGGTGAAAGAAGACTTCCATATGGAGATGTCTCGATTTGTACCCAAGACTGTGAAAGAACGTACCCTAGATAATCCTGATTATTGGTTGTATGTACAATCTGAGATTAAGGCATTGTCACAACAGGTACTGAACAGGTCCAACTCGAATCCGTTTGATATGAGTATTTGATTTAATGATATACAAAATGTTACCTAATAGGTAACATTTTGTATATCTTGCTCCAGTAGAGTGGGAGCATTTGAATAGCGCAACTGTCCTACGGACGCCAACTAATTCTAGGAATATATACTGTTTGTTTGACTGAGATTAACGAAAACACTCTTCGCTCTCAAGACAACTAGGAAATACCAGTGAACCGTCAAATAAGATGGGATTAGCGACAAGTACGAAACCAATATCGCAGAGACCATATGGCTAAAGTAGAGCTTGCGGTTTGGCATGATGAACAGCTTTTGGCCTTATGTTCGGAAAGCGAGTGGTGGGAAGTTGGTTGTTAAAATTAACTACTTGAAGGTGGTCATGCAGAGAACCCTCTGAAAGGCACGAAATACAAGCCAAAGCATCAATGCAATCCCCTCAATGTCGAGTAGGGAGTGCGTCATCCACCAGGTCAAAAAGGTCACGATTTTGCGCAGACGAACCTCTTCAGAGTCGTGGCAATCACCTGAGCATCGGGTGCAACCCCGCCACTGTTATTGGCGCGATTGCGTTGCTGCTGTGCTGAAATCTTCCCCATAGCGCTCTCCTTGGTCAGCTAAATTGACAGAGGCACTGCATATTGGTGACGCGTGTTTAAGCAATGCCTAATACCACGCTACCATCGATTTTTTATTTCCAAAATCGATGGTAGGAGCAGGGGTTTGATTAGTTTTTAGTGATTTAAATATTTTAAAAACAATGGTTTAGTGTGGTTGGCTTTGTAGAGTGAGAAAAGGGCGTTAAGTTATAGATGAGGAAGATTTGTTGACAACTTTGTTCTTCGTTGGCGTACCGGTGCTTTTTTCTAGTCATGAAGCCATGATGGCTTCCTAGAAGGATCATTTAGTATCAAAAGTGGGATCAAGTGCGTAAGGTTACATTTTTATATCAATAGGGCTTGGTGAACACTTATGGCGGTAGTTCTCTTGGATAAGCGCTGAACATGACTCAAAATTGAATTAGCGATTCAGCTATACCTCTAAAGGAAGCAAAGCAAGTATCAAAATCATGGGGTTCAGCGTTAAATACCATTGGGGCAACAAAGTCCTGAAAGCGTTGGCGAAAAATAGGGTTTTCTTCAAGCTCTTTCAGCCCGAATTGTAGCTCTTGCTTGGGATTGGCGACAAACTCTGCGTGTTGGTTACCATAACGCTCAATATCTTCTTTTAATACCGCTTTAAACAGCTCTGTCAGCGCCATATAATCAGGGGCTTCCGATTGAACTATGCAGTGAACGTCGTATATGTGCCGTACGAGAGCCACATCATCCTTACGCTGTGTATCACGCTTCACTGACATGGTACGGCGCAACATTGAAATCACTTTTTCAACTAAGGTTGCATGGATAGAGACGCAATCAAACGCCTTCACCTCTTGTGGTTGTTTATACAACTCCGCCACCAAAGACTGAATAGAGCGAGATTCTACATCCAATAATGGAATTGTCTCTATCAGCTCCAGTTTAATGATAGGGCGAAGACACGGTGCTTGGCGAAACTGCTGCGGGTACTTAAGTTCGAGTTCAACATAACGGTATTCATCACGTACACTACGTGCTTCAACCGTGAATCGCTCTGACTGAGTGAGCGCCTGTTCAATCTTGTTGATGCATACCTTACGAGCCGCTTTCTTTTTGGAGCGACTTAGTTCATCAAATACTGGTTTCGGAATCAGTTTAATGTCTACGTCTTCTGACATTCTACGAATTTTAACGTTGGACTTTGCTAGAGCAGTCCCGCCAGAGAAAATCATTTTATGAGAGTTAGGTGCCACTTTAGCGAGATCAGACAGTAGCGCAACGACCCAGTAATCTTTTTCAATAATGGCTGGGTTTCCGAGCTCAAGTGCATCGGAAACCTCAAGAAATTGTTGCTTTAGTTTTTCCATATCAACTTGGCGAGTTTAATACTCGGTTACCGACAGTCAATTTGCGATTAAATTGTTTGGGGTTCCATGAGTATTGAACGGAGGATGGGATTTGTGTACTTTCTCCTGATAAGCTTTGTAAAGATAGGCTGTCCATTTCAAAATCGATACCTTTCATCCTTAATATTTCACGTATCAGGGCATCACTTCCACCAGGGTTCGTGGGCATCGGTCTTCCGGTTAGGCCGTTAATGCGTGCTTTGGTGTACAGTCCATAACCAAGTTTTATTAACTCACCTTGTTTAACCAGTTGCCTTAATGCTCGACCGATTTGATCGTAGCTAGCAAAACCATCAAAGTCTTTGCGCTCAAAAACATAGCGTCTCGAACGCTTTATCTTTTGATAAACACGATCAACAGCTGTCATTTGAACCTCCTAACTTTGTTATGTATAGGTATTATAACCTAATAGTAATGTGTTAGGAATAAATACGGCATATATGAAAGCAAACATACGACATTATAGAGATTGAGTGGTCAGTAAGTTATTGAATTTATTGACTAAATAACATTTCCTTAAAAATGACATACTTATAGTGATTCATCTGACCTTGCTGGGAATTAGTTTCTTTGAAATGATCAGTGTATCCTCAATTCCTACACCCAGATAACGAATGGTATCGTCCAATTTCACATCCTTAACAATAGCGTTATTTTTCTTGGGAGGTTTAAAGATCAACCCCATTGAGATAAGCTCAAATGCGTTATTTGCATGCGACGCTTGAATGCCATCATTGCAACCTAGTGCCGGCAAGATTGTATTTAAACTCCATCTTGAAGTAAGAAAAATTGAGGTGCTCTCCCCAAATACGATAGCGTGCGAGTATGCAATGGCGTTCCCAAAGCTCGCTCTTGTCGTCAAATACGCCCATTTGCACAGCGCAGAAGTAGTATTTCAGCAGGCCAAATCCGCGTACTTTATAGTGTAAGGCCATATCGTTGAGTAAATCGCCTGATTGATGCAAACACACCTCTGCGTATTGCGCTAATGCAACTCTCACAGTGGGATCGGACTTCCAACTGTGCCAGAGTTTGTCCGCAGTCGTCATGAGTGCTTCTTGCTGGCTTAGCGTGTGAACGCCAAGCGTATTCTGTTCTGATAATCTTGAAATCAGCGGTTTAGGGCCGATAGAGAGATCTAATGCTGCAGAGGCAAGCAGGTCGCCTTTAAGTGGTGTGTACATTGGAAGAATCGTAAGAAAACTCTCCCAATTGTTACGTGCAGCAAGGTTCGTGGGCGGTAAGTTAAAAAGGGTCATAGTGCCTCCAAAACGCAATGGACACTTTTAACTTACCCTAGATTTTTAATTTCCAAAATTGAGTATAACTGCGCTGATATACGCAGGTATATCGGCCGAGTCATAGAATTGCACTGGGCTTAGTAAGTAGTAACTTGGTGGAAATGGTTGTTTAGAAAGATCTGAGTCTGGCGTTCGAAGTGCGAGATACGTAATAATACCATTCCGGAAAATTAACTGATCAGTTCAATCCAATCCCTTTTGCACATTTTTGATACTCGTTCTTTGCACTCAAGAAATCCATTCCAAGCGTGACAGACCTTCGAAACAATGTCGTTATAATCAATAAAACTTTGGTTTGCTAGATAGTGTTGTCTTAACCAGCTCCAAACTTGTTCAATAGGGTTCAGCTCTGGCGAGTATGGAGGAAGCTTGATGATACTGACGTTATTAAATTGGTTCGCTATGTCGTCCGTATGCCAGCCTGCACCATCCATTATTACGACTGCATGACGACCTTTTTCTGTGGCTTTCGATATTTGTTCTAGGTGGTTGATCATGATGTCCTTGTTTACCCAAGGAACAACTATTGCTTCGCCGATCCCTCTTGCTGGGCACACCGAGCCAAACAAATAAGCGTATTCAAATTGCTGCTGTTTTACGACTCTAGGCCTCGTTCCGCGAGTTGCCCAAAGACGAGTTGTTGTGTTCTGCTGACCAAATCTAGCCTCATCTTGAAACCAGACATCAACCTGTTCTAGCTCAATATGGCCGGGGATCTTAAGGATCGTTTCTATTTGGAACTTTTTAAAATCGTCTTGGATCTGCTGTGATTGCTTAGGGTGTTTTGAACGAGAAGTTATCCAAGAAAAACCCATGTGCTCGAGGAGATAATAGATGGAATTGGGGTGATAGTGTTTATCAAAGTGTTCAACGATGTAGTCATGTATAGCGCTACCGACAAGACGTCCTCCAGACGGTGATTCAGCTGCTTTCTGTATGAATTCGCTGAGTTGTTTTCGTTGTTCCTCATTGATATATGCAGGTCTACCTGTGCGGGGGTTCTCTTGAAGCCCTTCCAAACCTTCTTCCAAAAGGCCTTAACCCATTTATTCACACTGGTTCGGCTAACTTTAAGATATTTAGCAATTTGAGTTCGCGAATGACCTTCTTTGAAGTGTGCAAGCGCTAGTAAGCGAACCTTCATCTGAATGGTTTTTTGTTGACTCGCTAGCTTTTTGAAATCGGTGTTATCAAGGCTATCCATAGCAATATTTCACAATTGTTTGTTAGCCTCAATTAGATCATATTTTTACTTTAATTGGTATTAACGAATCGTACTCCACCCAGATTTGTTCGAGCTGTGGGACTATCCCCGCAAGCAGTCCGAAAGGTAGGGCAAGTCTTGGAATAAGAGAATGGGCATGTTCTGAATGCGGAGTAGAACACCGCGATACTAATGTGGCCTTGAACATTCTTGTGGCGGGACATCCCCGTCTAGAGGTAGGAATCTCCCTGCTTTAGCGGGGGGAGGATGTCAAGTTCGAGATAGAATTGTTGTAAGGTACCTGGAATCCGCTAAGCAGTACTTCCTTATAATTTCGCCATTGTGCTTCAGAGAAATTATCAACGGAATAGCTTTTGATTTTCTGCAAATGAGATTGTGCTAATTTGCTTAGTTTGTATTTGTTCTTTGGCATAAATGGTTACAGCTCACTAAGAAAATCGTCACCATCGATTACATTTCCTTGAGCTAAATCTTGCTCTGCAGACTCAAAGCAATGCTTGAGGTATTCAGCCTTCATGGTTTCTAGATCTTCATAAAACCACTACAGCGTCTTTGCTGTTTTTGCTAATTTTAACCGGTTCGCGTTGAGCACTAAGAAGTAACTCGCCAAAATTACGTTTCGCATCATTAGCTGTTAATGTGTGCATGAGCAATCTCCAAGCTTGGTTCTACAAGTGAAATTATAACTTGTCACACGAAATGTTCAATTTAATCAAATCGTGCGATCTGTGCGAAAAGTGAAATGGTACATGTGATTTGTACCTATAAACAAACTCATCAATGATGTAGCAATGAGAACCTTTGCGAGTAAGTTGTTGCTCATAGAATGTAAGTTGAAGATTTTGATTGCGAGTATCGGATCTATTTCGATATTTTGGGAGCGATATCAAAAGGCCATACGAGTCGTGCTTGTACTAAAAACTTCTTAGGTTTGAGTGTGGCGTTCTTTCTCACCGTAATATCATTCATTTTTAAAACGTGGTCAGAGAAAGTGGGGGTACCATGGGGTGCTATTAAGCCTCATTTACTGCATGTGATGAGCAAAGATCGAGAGCAGTGGCCTCAGTTATTGTAAGACCTTTCGATGATTGAAGAACACCAAGAAGCTTTAAAACAGCATTGGCAGCAATTGCACGGCGACTTCGTTATTTAACAGGGCGGTTTGTGAGTATCTGAACTGGTAATCACAGGGTTGACATCATGATGAAATTTCACCAGTTGATTCAGTTTTATGGAAATTACGGTCGGCCATTTCTTTGAGAGCTCTTCAGGCAACTTAGCCAGGTAACTTGTTAGGCGCATAGTTGTCTGATTTAAGATAATAACAGTACCCTTGCTGGAAGGACGTAGGACAAGTATTCAAGAAAAGAAGTGAATGTTCCCATTACATGCTTTTCTTCATCACTGGTGATAGATAAACTGTTGCCACCCTTTTTAACCACTTTATTACTATGACAACTGTTACCGTCTCATCGCTAACGGCGACTCCCTCTTCAAAAAACAAAAAGAATAGACTTAATCACTTATGGGAGGAGGTCGGAAAAAAACAACGACGCAACTTGCGTTACCAAGCCAAGTTAGACGATTTCTATCATGACTTCAAAGCGTCTGCTGAAGATCAAGAGCAAGCTGTTTGCTTGATGACAGAGAAGTGGATCCATCACTTGCTTTCGTTTGTCCCGAGAAAAACGATTAAAGGAGTGCAACGTGAAGCTTTGTACGATTGGATTCAAGAAGAGTTGAGCATATTAGAGGCTAACCCATTCAGCCCGGTTAACATAGTTGAATTGCGTGAAGCGTTTAACCAAGCGATCATGGCTGACGCGCCGAATCAACCAGATGTGGAGTCTATTACCGAAGAGCAGCTTGATGACTTTCGCCAAGAGCTCTCAATGATGTTAGGTCATGATATCCAACTTACTGATGATCAGCTGCGGGAGATGGTTAAGGATCCTCAGCAATTTCATGACTATTTGCAGGCTTTGATGGCGCAGCAAATGGAAGAAGCACAATCAGACGAGGATGATGACATAGACTGGGGAACTGATGATTTCTTCTCTCATGACGATGAACAAGCAAGTCGTAACTCATCCCATACCGAAACCGGTCAAGTGCTTTACAGCGACAAACAGATGACAAAACTGTATCGCCAATTGGCAAAGCGGTTGCATCCAGACAAAGAGACGGATAATAACAAGAAGGCCGAGAAAAGCGCTTTAATGCAACAACTATCACAAGCAAAGAAAGAGAAAGATGTGGTGGCGTTACTATTAATGGCTCAGCAGCATCTACCTGATCACGAGATGGTCATGGATAGTGATATGATTGCGCGTTTGCAAGCGACGCTTAAAGAAAAAATCTGGCATTTAAACCAGGAATATCAAGAGCTTAAGCATGGTCACGATTTGAAGAGCATTATCTGGGATAGATTTGGTGGCGGTAACAAAGCGAGTCGAGCAAAAGGCTTAGAACAATATCGAGCTAGGTTAGAAAGAGATGTGGAAGAGTTACTTAAAAAATGCCAAAAAGTGACGACGATTAAGCACTTACAGCTACATCTAAAAGAGCGAATTAATGCATCTCGCTTTGAGGCGCAGTTTTTGAAAATGGATCCCGCGGAGTTGTTTTCTTTTGAGAAAGAGTATTTCTAGTTTTTTCATGAAAGCTATGATGAGGATCAATAGACTTTAAAGAGCCTTGGTCTCTGCACTAGCTATTTTGCATGCATCGCAATGATGTTTTAGCAATCTCGCCGTAACCCTTGCCCGATCTGAGGGCGGTGAGTGGTCACGTCTTATCTGGCAATCAGAGGAGAATCATTTGAAACTAGATATGTTAAAGGCGCTGAACAATGGCTAAGAAGCTTACTAAAGCTCAGAAAAAAATCCGTGCGCAAGCTAAGCGCGAGCGGCAAGCGAAGTATGAAATGCGCATGATTAATGGCAAACAAGTCAGAGTGAAAAGGGAGGCTACGATTGATGGCATGCCCGTTGATGAGTTCTTAGCCAGAAATGCAGCCCCGCTTTTTTGGCATAATAATGAAATGTGGATGTGTATTGATGATGAGAGCGAGTGAGACGCCCATAGCCTTACAGGCTCTAGATACACTGCGAGTTCTCCTGCAAGATTGAGAAGACATCGCTACAAAAATTACCTCAAAAGGTCAACAGACCCTAGCAATATGATAGAGTGAAATTTCCGTTTACTGTTGTGTACTGGATTACGCTTTGGTTCAACTCAGCTTTCAATATCTCGAACAATTAAAAGAAGATAGCACAGCGTTGCGTTTGCTACGTTCCCCTCATTTTCCTTTGATTGGTAGCTTTTTTCATCAGACTTTCCTAGAAACGAATCGTCGCTCTATTTCTTATCAAGAGTTGGCCACATTGCTCGACTATTATCTGTCCGATCTGGCCGATATTTATGGCAACGATAAATACCCAAAATCTGCGCAAGCCTATTTGGAAGACTGGGTCAATGTAAAGGGTGGGTATCTACGTAAGTATTTACCACATCAGGGAGATGAGATTGAGTGTGATTTATTGCCGGATGTAGAAAAAGCGCTGCGCTGGATAGAAGACATGCAAGGCAGCGGTTTTGTTGGCACTGAGTCTCGCTTGAAATTACTGATGGATACTATTGCTGACCTCGTTCACGGTACCAGCGAAGACAAACAGAGCAAACTTGTGACTCTTAAAGCAAAAAAAGCAGAGCTAGAAAAGCAAATCCAAGCTGTCGAATTGGGAATGGATGTTGGGTATAGCGGCTCGCAAGTGCGAGAGAAGATGTTTTTGATTTCCAATATGTCTCGCCAGCTACTGGGGGATTTCCGACAAGTTGAAGCTAATTTCCGTTATCTTGATAAAGAAACGCGTAAAAAGATCACCCAGACTAATCTGCATAAAGGGGGAATGCTAGATGAGGTGTTTGGTGATCAGGACGTGATAGATGGCTCTGATGAAGGAAAGTCATTCAGTGCATTTTTTGAAATATTGATGCGTGGTGATATGCGTGATAGCTTGCGCCAAGATTTAAAGAGCCTGCTAAAGCTCGATGGGGGCCTAGAGTTTGTCACTAATGATGAGTTATTGCAGCATCTCTATAGCTACTTGCTGGATGCGGGCACCAAAGTCAATCGCACCAAACAACAAATTACCGATCAGCTGAAGCGGTACATTCAAGAGCAATCTCAAGACAATAAACGCATCCTAGAATTGATTCGCGACTTTGAGATGCACACCCATCGCTCGATTGAAAATGAACAGCAGCAAGAAAAAGAGTTTTATTATATCGATAGCTTTCAAGCTGCTATATCTGCACTAACCAGTCGCTCACTCTATCAGCCAGCAGTAATAGAGGCGTTGGATTCGCACATAGTCGAAGAGCGCGAAGATCCGAACGTGGATCTTAGTCGCTTGTTTGAAGTGAGTCGTATTGACGAGTATGCGCTACAGCGTCAGATTCAGCAATGTCTACAAAACCCATCGGGACAAGCGACATTGGCACAGGTTATCGAACAATTTCCGATTCAATATGGTTTAGATGAAATGCTGACTTACGTTAAAATAGCCTGTGAGCAAGGTGTGCCGGCTTCTATCGACGAGCAGCAACAGCAACACATTGAATGGCAAGCGCATGACGGCAGCACTCGACGCTTTACCCTTCCTTTGATTACCTTCGTACGAGAACTTTGAATATGTCGACCTACGATCTAGACAGTGATGCCTTGACCGGCCAGCAGCAACAGCAAAAGTCTGCAGTACAAATCAAGCTGCTTAAAGCCCCTATTTATCGAGCAAAGCATAAAGATCTCTGGCAGTGGTTAGAACGTGATCAGATGTCAATTCGTGCCTACTTTCAACAGTTAGGCTTGACGTTGCTGATTGATGATAATGAGGGTTACGCATACTTAAAACAACAAGACTTTGATGAGCAAGATGACATTGAACTGCCACGGCTGATCACGCGTCGCAGCATGACTTTTCATCAAACCTTATTATTAGTGCTATTACGCAAGCGACTGGCGGAGCATGATAGTGAAGAGAGTGAGAGCCGTTTGATTGTTGAGCGAAGTGATGTCTACCAATGGTTACAAAGCTTCTACCCAGAGGTGAGTAATGAGGTCAAGCAGCGCAAAGAGTTTGATAGCTTAATCAAAAAGGTGATGGAGATGGGCTTCTTGTCAGCACTAAAAAATCATCCGGATTCTTTTGAAGTGCAGCGGATATTAAAGGCAGTGATCAGTGCAGAACAAATCGTTGAGCTTATTGATATGTTGGCCAGTCAAAATAAGGACAAAGAGTAAATGGGTGATGCAATTCAGCTGGGTGGTTTTCGCTTATGCCATTTTTCAGCATACAACTGGGGGACATTCGATGGTTCGGTGGTGACTCTTTCTCCTTTGCAGTGTAATAGCTTATTAACCGGCAATATTGGTAGCGGAAAATCAACGCTGGTGGATGGCTTAACCACCTTATTGGTCCCACCACGTAAGCTGGCATTCAATAAAGCTGCGGGTGCCGAAGATAAAGAACGCTCGCTTGAGTCCTATTTTCATGGTTACTACACCTCACAGCAAGATGATTATGGTAAGGCGCGCTCTATCGGTTTGCGTCAGGGTCAGCATTATTCGGTGTTACTTGCAGAGTTTCATAGTGAAGCTCTTGAGCAGTCGGTTACATTGGCACAAGTGTTTTGGCTTAAGCCTAACGAGAAGAAAGTGAGACGCCTGTTTGTGGTGGCGGATCATGGTTTGAGTATCAGTGAGCACTTTAGTGGCTTTGGCTCTCAAATGAATCAATTGCGTAAGAAGCTACGCAAGCACATGGGTATTCAGCTGTTCGATGTGTTCTCGCAGTATGCTCAATCGTTTAGCAAGTTGCTAGGGCTTGGCGCTGACGGCAAAGCACTAGAATTATTTAACCAAACGATCTCCATGAAGTCGGTGGGCTCGGTGACGGACTTTGTGCGTCAAAATATGCTTGAGCAGCCTGATGTGGAGTCACAACTGGTCGAATTAGAACAGAATTACGATGATTTAAAACGCCTGCATGATTCGGTGGTGGCCGCTCGAAAGAAGGTGGAGCTGCTGACGCCAGTGGATACGTATGGCATGGCAGCTATAGACACTCAGCAACAGAAGCGTCATTTTGAACAATGTCGGGACGTCATCGATCCCTATATGGCGAAACGTGCAATTGTCTTGTATGAAAATAGCCTCGCCACTCGCGAGAAGCAGCTAAAAAAACTGAAACTCGAAGCCGAACAGCTAGAGCTCGATAAGAATAGGACTAGCGCTCAAATTGAACAATTGGGTGGTGAGATTAATCGCAACGGGGGTGGGCGCCTTAGCCAGTTAGAGCAAGAGATTAACACACAGATCAAACATCGAGATCAAAGCCGTAAACTGTGCGATAACTATCTCAACATGGTGGATAAATTGCAGTTAGATCGTGAGGTGAACGCGACGCAGTTTATTGAAAACATCAACCTTGCGAAAGACAAGCAAGAAGCACTGATTGAGCAAAAAGAGCAATTAGATGAAGAGCTGTTTGGCGTTAAACAGCAACAACAGGCGCTCGAACATCAACAGCTTGAAAATGGGAAGCAGTTGAATGCCCTTAAGCAACGAAAATCAAATATTCATGTCAAGCAGCTCAACTTGCGCGAGCGTTTATGTGAGCAGTTGGGCGTCAGCGAAGAGCAACTGCCATTTGTGGGGGAGTTGATTCAAGTAAAAGCGAGTGAAAGTCGGTGGCAAGGTGCTGTTGAGCGAGTCCTGCACAACTTCGCATTAAGTCTTATGGTACCTGAAGATCTATACGTACAGGTGTGTGACTTTGTTGAACATCACCACCTTGGCACGCGCCTGGTCTACTATCGTATTCGTCAGCATGAGCATCGCCTTGCTCCACAGCCTGACGGAGATTCTTTGGTGCAAAAAGTCGAGATAAAGTCTGACAGTGATAATTATGACTGGCTCTATCATGAGTTGTTCAAACGCTTTGATTATCATTGTTGTGAAGATATGGCGACGTTTAGACGCAGTGAGAAAGCGATTACGCCCAATGGGCAGATAAAAACAGGCAAAGCGCGTCATGAAAAAGATGACCGCCACAATATTAATGATAAAAGTCGCTATGTTCTTGGTTGGAGTAATCAAGAAAAAATTGCCTTACTGGAAGCAAAGCAGCAACAGCTGACCGATGACATTACATGTTACGTCACCAACCTCGATGCGTTGAGAAAAAGCCAAAGTGATATAGAAGAACTGTCATTTAGTGCTCGCAACCTCGCTCAATTTCAATTTAGCTTTAATCAGATCAATTGGCCATCGTTTAGTGACACTATTACTAAGCTTGAGCAAGAAAAATGCAAGTTAGAAAGTAGCTCCAATATTTTGGTTGAGCTACAAAAGCAACTGGATGATGCTAAACAAGAGTACAGTGAGTTGGACCGTCAAAGCCTAACTGTTTCCGCTGAAGTTGGTAAACGTAAAGAGGCGATTGATACATTAACCTTAGAACTGAATGAAAAGAAAGAGCTGATTAATGCAGTGGCTCTAGAGGTTCAGCAGCAATGCTTCCCAACATTGGATGTTTTATACCAACAACATGTTGACTCGCGTGTGTTGCGAATCGATATGTTGACAAATATCACCTCAATTCTGCGCCAGAAGAGCAACGAGAAAGTACAGCACCTTGAAGAGAAACGTCGCAAGCAGCAAGCTCGTATGATTTCTGCAATGGGCGACTTTGCCAATGCGTTTCCGAATGATGTGTTAGAGCTCGACCGTAGCCCAGAAGCGTTGTCTGAATATCAGCAATTGTTAACGGGGCTGATTGAGGAAGATCTGCCTCGCCATGAAGCACGATTCAAGGAAATGCTTAATCGAGACACCATTCGCGCAATGGCACTGTTCCGCAGTTCTCTTGATAGGCAAGAGGAAGAGATTAATGCGCGTATCCATCTGATTAATCAGGCGTTGCATGATCTGGATTATCAAGTCGGAACGTATATCGAGATCGATAGCATTACGTCTCCTGATATTGAGATTCGTGATTTCAAGCAACGTTTAAAAAGTTGTGTGGAATTCAGTACCGATGATTCACTCTACTCGGAAGAGAAATTTGAACGAGTCAAAGACCTCATTGAGCAGATGCGCAACGAACCGAAGTGGACCAAAAAGGTGGTAGATGTACGTTTTTGGCACCTGTTTAATGTGGTTGAGCGCTATCGAGAAGACGGTACAGAGAAGGAGTGCTACTCAGATTCTGGTGGTAAATCCGGAGGCCAAAAAGAGAAGTTGGCTTATTCTATTCTTGCTGCTGCCATCTTATTGCAATATGGCTTGGTGGAGAAAGGGCGCGCTAGTCAGTCATCACAACGCCGCTTTAATTTGGTGGTGATTGACGAAGCCTTCGCTCGAGGGTCGAAAGACAGTACGCGCTTTGGCTTAGAATTGTTTAAGCGCTTGGGCTTGCAACTCCTGTTGGTGACACCCCTGCAAAAACTGGATGTGATTGAACATTATGTCAATCATGTTCATTTTGTCGATCATGCTAATAATCGCTCTGTCCTGCTTAATATGACGATTGAGCAGTATCGAGATCGATTGTCTCAACATAAGCAACTGCAAAAATATCAGCACATGGTGCAACAAAACACCCCAAATGAGAAGATTGATGGGTGATGATGAGTAGGACGTTATTATGGCTAAGCTGATCCGCTGTAGTGAGATTAAACAGAAGCTGGAAAAACGTTGGCAAGGCTTAGTTTGGCATGATGAATACCTATCTGGTGGAGCCCAGTCACCCATCGTAGTCAAGTTGCCTAAGGTGACGGACAAGCAACTGTTGCATGAGTTTGTGAGCGTTCAGTCTTGGCTCAATGATCTGACTGCACTGGAAAAGCACCAAGGTATCAACATAGAGCGACAAGCCTTTCGTTATAAATCAATGGGTATGCAGGTGATGCCTGTTGCCATCTATTTTTCCGATATTGAATCTCTGGCTCGATATCTCGGCAAGCGGAAGCAGTGGCAGGCCTTCATAGCCACTTTTGAGCAGGTGGTGACCGCATTGCCACAACTTAAACCTTGGGTGCGTGGGAACCTTAGTTTGCTACTAAAGCACCAAGAGAGTTGGCCAAAATTGATCGGTGTGTGTCGTTATTTTATCGATAATCCACAGCCAAACTGCTATATCCGACAACTTGATATTGATGGGGTAGACACTAAGTTCATTGAACGGCATAAATCCATCATCCGCACGCTACTTGATGAAGTGTTAGCGCCTGAGTTGATTAATCAGAGATTTAACAAGCTGAGCGAACATGGTTTTGAGCGCCGATTTAATCTGCTCTATGATCAGCCAGTTATTCGTTTTCGTTTACTTGATTCACAATTTACTCACGAGTTTCATGGGATGAGTGATCTCTCTCTACCACTTGAGCAATTTGCACAACTGAGTCTGATGGTGGACCGAGTCTACATCACCGAAAACAAGATTAATGGATTGGCATTTCCTGCTGTTAATAATGCAATTGTGATTTTTGGCCTAGGTTATGGGGTGCAATCGCTGAGTCAAGTAAGGTGGCTTAACGAGTGTCAAATTTATTACTGGGGAGATATTGATACTCATGGGTATGCTATTTTGTCACAACTCAGAGGCTACTTTCCGAAAACGCAATCCCTGTTGATGGATGAAGACACTTTAATGAGTTGTAAAAGTGCGTGGGGCAAAGAGGGGAAAGTACACCCATCCGATAGACTCGCGAACCTCACTGAAGCTGAACATCACATCTATACCAGACTCAAGCAAGATCATTGGCGAAATAATCTTCGCTTGGAGCAGGAGTTGATCCCGATGTCTTATTTGTATGACGCTCTCAAGCTCCATTCCTTTCATCTTTAATTTTCCTATAGACCAGCTAATATCCTTACGTAGGGATAACCCTTCGATTATCCCCTGAAGGGTATAAAATGGATATCATCCTCACTAAGGGATATACTCTTATATATCCTTACTAAGGGATAAACCAAACTCTTACAGGTGTACTTTAATTCTATAGAGAGCTGGAAAATGATTTACAGTCCAAGACAGTTAGCCGACATGATGCTCCTGATACGTCAGAAGAATGGGTGGACACAATCAGAACTGGCGAAAAAAGTCGGTATCAAGCAAGCGACGATTTCGAACTTCGAAAACAATCCAAACAAGACGACGCTTTCCACCCTCTTTAAGCTTGTCCAAGCTATGGATCTAACATTGAGTATCCAAGAAAAAGTACAGATGACTTCGTTAGATCAAAATGATGATGAGGTCTGGTAATGCAGACGCTCATTGCATACATGAATGGTGAACTTGTTGGCATTTTAGAGAAGCATAAGAATGGCGCGCATACTTTTCAATATGATAAGAGTTGGATAACCAATACGCATACCCGTCCTCTGTCATTGTCTCTGAAACTTCAAATACCGCCGATTACCTCAGATGCGGTTGTGAACTACTCAGCGACAGCATAGCTGATCACTGAGCTTCTAAGGCAGTTAAGCAACTGCCTTTTCTATTTCCTCAGATCCCAAAGACAACTTTGCTAGTGCAAAGACTTTCGTTTTAACATCTAATTTCTGCTGAGTGCTGGTTGAACTAGTCAACCTGACGACAGTTCCATTCGCCATTAAATCCGATTCACCTAATCGCTGTACTGCTATCGCAGAGGAATAGTCTCGGTCACTAAATGTACCGCAACTAACACAGGTAAAATCTCTATCTTTCAACGCCAATTTATGATGTTGACCGCAGTGTGAGCACACACCCGTTGTGCGCTCAAACCGACCAATTTCATGATGCACACCACCTCTAAGCTCAACTTTGTATTTCGTTAAGTCAGATATAAGCCCCATGATGTTGTCAGCGACCATCCTGCCGTTGAATTTTTGCATTCCCGCCACATTGAGATCTTCAAATACTGCAATATCGCTTTCGTTGGCTATCCGATGAGCGGTTTTATGTGCAAAGTCCATTCGTTTTCTAGCGATTGAACCATGAAGACTATTTAGGCGGGATTTTGCTTTGTTCCAGCGAGCAGAGCCTTTCTTTTTTCTAGAAAGCTGTCGCTGTAAACGAGTTAGTTTCTGCTTTGCTTGTTTTAAGTATTTCGGGTTATCAACCGTTAAACCATTAGATCCGACAATGGTTTGTTTAGAGTTGATGTCGTATCCCGCAATGCTTTTTAGTAACCTCTTCGCTTCGTCACACACCACTTCTTGAGTGAGGCTTACTTCCCACTTCCCGTGTCGGTATTGGACTGTCGCTGTTTTAATTGAACTAACTAAATTGCGGTGTAAAACAATAGGAACAGCGCCTACTTTTGGTAAAGTAATTGCGCCATTTTCAATTCTAATGCAGTTGTTATTGTTTACTGAACGGTAGCTGTCATTGTGTTGCTTCTTAACTCGATAGCTAACCTTAAACTTTGGAAAGTATTGGTGAGACTTCTTTGATGTGCCATTTCTTAGCGCTGTATCTAGGTCTCTAGCGACTTGTTGTGCCGCCCCTGAGTCAAAAGCTTTAACCCATGAAAACTCAGGCAGTTTCTTGATCGCCTTAATTTTTGAAGCCATTTCATTGTAGAAAGAAAATGTCTTATCGGCTTCGTATTGACGCTGATTCTCAGATAACAGGAAGTTCCATAGACCACGAGCATACGAGCCAAACTCGATGAGTTTTAACTCTTGCTGTGGGTTAGGCTTTAACCTGAAATTGTATCTTAGCGTCTTTTTCATATACTGTACATTAACACAGTATTTAGAGGTGTCAATCATGGATTACCAGCGTAACTCTCACTGTAAGTTTCTGATAGCCATCCACCTCATCTTAGTGGTTAAGTACAGGAAGAAACTACTCAAAGGAGAACTAGGTTCAATAGTGAAAAACTCTCTAATATCACTCTCGCAAAATTCTGAATTCGAAATAGAGCAAATGGAAGTAGACCAAGACCATTTACATGTCTTAATGACTATCTCACCGCGATACTCAGTAAGTCAGCATGTTAGAAGAATTAAGCAACACACAACTAGAGTTATGTGGCAACTGCATCCTAATTTAAAGCGGCAATTCTGGAAGGAGAAAACATTCTGGTCGGATGGTTACTTCGCTTGCTCGGTTGGGAACGCCAGTGCTGAAACTGTTAGGAAATACATTCAAGATCAGGGCTAGGCGATTCATCCCAGCGACAGCAGAGCTGATCACTGGGTTTTCTCGCCCAAAGAGTTATAAACTATTTTGACAATCTCCTGCCGGATAGCTCTCACGTCAGAGATAGAATTGTTGCAAGGTATAAGGCTTCATCCAAGCAGCCATTTGATCTGCTTAAAGAGATCGGAAAAGACAGTGTTGGGGCGATTGCTTTGCTTCCTCCAGAGCAGCCTTATGTTAAAGGACCCCTTAGTTACGACATACTGGATCAACGAAAACTAGAAACGGTTCTTTCTGCATACAAATCTGATATTCCGCTCGGGATGCTTGAAGAGGAAGAAGATTTTAGAATCTCAGTAGCAGGTGTTCAAGAAAAAACGGCTCTACTTTTCGTTGAAGGGCAGTGGTGCATACCGAAAGGAAATACCCCTACCACTCACATTATCAAACTGCCAATAGGTGAAATACAACGGTAATCCTCCCATTAATAACGGCACTTGTTCGTAGAATTTATGCGGCTATTTTCAGTGGTGGATGCCCTCCATTCGCTTTGTGTGGGCGTTCATGGTTGTAGAACCAAAGCCAACGAGTTGCTTTATCTTGTACTTCCGCTATCGAATCAAATAGATACTTGCTTACCCAACTAAATCGGACGGTTCGGTTGAAACGCTCAACATAAGCATTTTGCTGAGGATTACCTGGCTGTATATAGTCAATACGAATACCTCGATTTTTAGCCCATTCAATAAAATGACCGCTGATAAACTCCGGCCCATTATCACAGCGAATGGCGATAGGCTGTTCTCGTTGCTCGATTATCTGCTCTAGAGCCCTAACAACTCTTTCTGCTGGTAAAGAGAAATCAGCTTCGATAGCTAATCCTTCACGCTTAAAGTCATCAATGACATTAAACAGGCGGTAATTACGTCCATCGGAAAGTTGATCGTGCATAAAATCAATAGACCAAACTTGATTCGGCTTGATCGGGTCTTTTAGTGGCTCTGGTACATTACGATTTAGTCGTCTTCGCGGACGGATACGCAGATTTAGAGCCAGTTCGCAGTATATGCGATAGACCCGCTTGTGATTCCAAGTATGCCCCTTAACATTGCGAAGATAGTTAAAGCACAATCCAAAACCCCAGTCAGACTCGTCTTCGGCCAACTCAGTAAGCAACTGAGCTATCTGTTCATTCTCAGGTTGCCCTTTTGATTGATACCGATAGCAAGTCTCACTGACACTAAACCAACGGCAAGCCTGTCGTATGCTAATTGTGTTGTTCGCCACCGAGTGCTGAGCCATCTTGCGACGCTCACAGGGCTTCACCACTTTTTTGCCATGGCTTCAGATATGACTTCGGCTTTTAAGCGCTCTTCCGCGTACATCTTTTTAAGGCGACGATTTTCATCTTCAAGCTCTTTCATTCGAGCCATAAGGGAAGCGTCCATACCTCCGTATTTTGAGCGCCACTTATAGAAGGTTGCGCTGCTCATACCATGCTCTCGGCAAAGCTCTGGGATCGGGGTTCCCGCTTCTGCATGTTTTAAGATCGAGAGGATCTGACTGTCCGTGTATCGTGATTTTTTCATGTTGAATCTCCTGTATTAACTATACGAGAAAATTCTACTTTTTCATGCTGTTACTTTTTGGGGGGATTACCATGTTATGTTTTGTTCTCGTTTGGTTGGCAGGTTACGACCAAGCTCGGTAAGAGTGAGCGTCTTACTCGCTAGTAATGCGTGGCAAGCCAACGTTAAACTGTTGAGTCGTTTTAAGGGCGTTGTTGATCAAATCAGGAAAAGGACGTAGCTATCCTACGGAACTTGCCAGCTAGCTTCTAATGGGCATACCTAGCCCTAGGACTTTATTCATCGCCTTGACATTTGCCAACGCCTCACCAACTTGAGCGTTATAACATCTCAAGCTCAATGTTCCGCTAGTCAGTCCTTTATATCGGGACATTGCCGTCTCAGAGATTGAACGGTCGTGATAGCCAGAGTCAGTTTTCCACTGAGCTAACGAATCGCTTTTAAGTGCATCGACCACTTTATTCCGAGGGTGTCCCTCTTCCCAATAACCAGCATTTTTCCGAGGAGGTATGAGAGGTTTGCAACCCTTATTCTGCAATACTTCATGGCACTTTTTCGTGTCGTAAGCACCATCTGCTGATACAGAATGCACTTTTCTACGAAGCGGATTCAGCAATGTTGGGAGAGCTTCACTATCACCGACATTGACGAGGCTGACTTCTGCGCTAATCACATCATGAGTATCAACATCAACGGCCAGATGCAGTTTACGCCAAGTCCGACGTTTTTCTGCTCCATGCTTTTTAACTTTCCATTCACCTTCACCAAAGACTTTCAGACCTGTTGAATCAATAGCAATATGGCGAACTGAGCCTTTAGATTTGTTCTTGTATTGTACCTGAACGGTCTTTGAGCGCTTGCTAATACTGCTGTAGTTTGGGGAGCGCAAAGGGACGTTCATCAAGGCAAAAATGGAGTCGATAAAACCTTGAAGCGCACGTAACGGGAGTGAGAATATCCCTTTAACCATCAAAGCGGTTTCAATAGCAGTATCAGAAAACTGAAAGCCTCTGCCACGTTTTCCATGGTGTCTTTTGCATTGCCACGCTTCAACGGCTGAGTCGTCAATCCAAAACGTTACTGAGCCTCGCTTACACAAGGCTTCATTATACTCACTCCAATTCACTATCTTCTTCTTCGATTTACCCATAACACCACCATGCTTCTACTACATGGGATCAGATCGCAGGATTTAGAAAAGGTTCAACTGATTTAGTCAACAACGCCCGTTTTAAGTGTAATTTAGGGCAGTATTGGTAAAGAGAGTTGTGTAAAATATCGAGTTCGCACATCTTGTTGTCTGGTTATTGATTTTTGGCGAAACCATTTGATCATACGACAAGATGTGTATCTACCTTAACTTGATGATTTTTATAAAAATCATTAGGGGATTCCTCAGGGCTCTGTAGGTATGGGTTTGCTTGTAATGAAGGTGTGGGTGTGAGAAAAAATAACTTAGGTACCAGTGAAAAGGGGACGGTCTGGTGTATACTTTGCAGTTAGTTAGATTAGTAAATGTGCCGGGTGAATGTTATTTTAGGGTTATGAGTAGGTAAAATTCCGATTAACGGGTTTGCATAGTCTGTAAAGACTGTAGAATAAATGCCCTATAGAATTAAATTATGATTGAATTTTTAGTAAGTTGCGAGTAAATCGATGTTAATAGGAAAAGTTGCTAGGTTAATTTTTGGTAAATACAATGTTATGTATCTGATGGCAATAAAACAACGAATAAAGAGGATTTCGGGAAAGCCAAACATATACAGTTATAGTTTTGATTTAAACCGTTCTATTTTTATTCATGTTCCTAAAACAGCAGGAACATCAATATGTCATTCTTTGTATGGTAACATTTCTTGGCCTTGGCATTTCAATGCCAGACAGTGTAGATTGATTGATAAAAAAGCCTTTGATAGTTATCTAAAGTTTACGTTTGTTAGGGATCCATTTGAAAGGCTTGTATCTACATATAACTATGCACAGACTCATGCAAAAAATAACCCTAACTCATCAATAAACTTCATTTTAAGTTATAATAATTTTGATGAATTTGTTTTAGATTGGGTTAATAAAAAGAATATAAACACACATTATTTTTTCAATACACAGCTTTCCTATATAACAGATGAAAAAGGAATTATTATAATTGATAAGGTTTTTCGATTTGAAAGTATAAATCATGATTTTAAGTTACTATCGGAGATGGTAGATATTAAATCTGAATTAAAAGAAAGAAACATATCAAAACATACCATTGCAAAAAAATTCACACAGGAAGCTATAGATAGGGTATATGAGGTTTATTTAGACGATTATGATGCATTTGGATACGAAAAATATAAAAACTAATGATATAACGGTATCTATTTCTACTTTTGAAGATAGGATCGATGACGCAATTAAATTGTCTGATGAGTTCATAAAGTTAGGGTTTCGATGCATTATCATACATCAATTAGGAAGTAAAGATAGAGAATCATATAGAATGTATAATGATATCTCTAATATATATACCATTGAAAGTACTGGTGTAGGCTATAGTAGAAATGAAGGAATAAAGCAGTGTAGTAGTAAATATATTTGGTTCATGGATGATGATGTTAAAATAATTCCAAACAAAATGAGATTATTACTAAAAAAACTAGACTGCAATTTTGATATAATTACTATGCGTATTTTGAATGAGCAATTAGAGTTGCGTAAAAATTACCCTAACGAAGGAGAAATAAAAAATAAACGTGCAATATTAAATGTAGGCACAATCGAGATTTTAGCAAAAACGGAATTTATTAAAGATAAAAACCTGCTTTTCGAGAAAAATATAGGAGCAGGAAGTCGATTCCCCATCGGTGATGAAGCTATATTCCTGAGTAGAGCTCTTGATTCTAAAGCTATAATTAGACATATAGCAGTAGCTACGCTTGTACATCCGGAAGAATCAAGTGGAAACATCTTGAATAAAATGAACTTTATATCACGGGGACTTATGTTGCGTAAAGTGTATGGTCGTGTTCTTTCGTTACCTATAATATTGTATATTGCTGTAAAAATGAAGAGTAATCAAAGAAGTATCTGTATTAATATATCAGATCTTCTAAAAGGATATTTTTCTAATGAAAAATAAAGAAAAGATTGCGATAGCTCTTTTAGTAATTAATATGTTTATTATATCATCTCCGATAATTAAGCATTTTTTAAGTAGCTATAATACTATATTTATAGCCAATCTTCTGCTATCATTGCTCTTGCTTTCATGGAATCATAAGTTTAATAAATTAAACTTAACAGTGTTATGCTTTTCGATATTATCAATGATAAGCTTTATTGGCCTCTCAGTATTCTGGGAAGAATGGAATTTATTACATTATCCAAAGTATTTTATTCTGGGTTTGATTGCTGTTTCATTTTTAAATGAAATTCAAGAGAGATATTTGGCGGAGATAGCCACCAAAATAATAATTTTAAATCTAATTTTTTGTATAATTGGATTTTTTTATTACTCTATTGGTGGGCAGTCAATATATGATTTTGAAATAGCAGGTGGGAGAAAGTTATATTTGTATCTGACGACATTTAATATAACAAATTATTCGTCATTTATACGACCGTCAGGCATCTATGATGAACCAGGTGCTTTATCTTTCTATTGTTGCTTTATAGTATACCTTAGAGAGAGATTTTTAATGAAGAGAAGTGTTTCTCTTATAGTACTAGTTTTGGGTTTAATTTCTTTAAGCTTGGCACATGTTTTATTTTTTATTCTTGTTTTAATATCATTTTATTTTAAGCGTTCAATGAAATTTAACAAAAAACAGTTGCGTATAACCATTTTTGTTATGTTAGCTGTTTTATTGTTAGTCCCGTTGATGGGTAGTGAATTGGAAAATGCTATTAATTTCTTGTTCAATAGAACGACCAGTGGCTTAACTAACGATGGCCGCTATAGTATTATGTTAAGAACAATAGAAACTATTCGTTCTGAAAATATATCTTTGCTACTATTTGGCGTCAATCCAGACTGCCTTATAAACTATCATAATTGTATTTCTACTTATGGTAAAGTTGGAGAGAATCCTTTAACAATGATTTTGTTCTCGGGGTTATTTGGTTCTTGGTCTTTTTATTTGGTCATAGTTTGGTCTTTAATCTTGGCAATCATATTCCCTAGTAAACATGTAATAACATTTTCTATGTTATTGCTTTTTCTTCAAAGGCCATACCAATATGAAATGACATATAGTTTGATATTTTCTATCATAGTTATAAACCTTATTAAGGACTCGTTATTTAATAATTATTCACATAATACTATATTGAAACGTACATGAATATACTTTCTATATAATATGCTAGTTATTAAATTTAATACGATGTATGTAATATCATTGTTTAGTAAGTAATTTCATTATTTTTCATTGTACTCAATACTTAAAAAAAGTTAATATAATGGTGTTATTCATGGGTAATTTATCAGTTTCCGTTATAATCACAACAAAGAATAGAAAGGATTTTGTTGTAAGAGCTATAAAATCAGTTTTTAATCAGACATTGCTGCCGAAGGAAGTTATATTAGTAGATGATGGCTCAGATTCTGCGCATGTGTTATCAGATTCTGACATCTATAATATGAAAAAAAGTTACGGGTTAGATATTTCTATTATATATCTGAAGAATCTAGTATCAAAAGGAGGTAATTACTCAAGAAATTTAGGTGTTACTAATTCTACTGGTGATATAATCATGTTTTTAGATGACGATGATGCATGGTCAAATGAGAAAGTAGCAACCCAAGCTGGTATTTTACAACAAGACGTAGAGAACAAGATAGGTTTGGTTTATACAGGTAAGAAGTTTGTCAATTCTATTGATCTAGATAAGGTAACACGTAAAAGTATCGAAGGTAAAATGTCAAATATTTGGTCCGGTAATTTTCCTGGTTCTACATCTGGTGTTGCTCTAAGGAGAAAAATATTCGATCTTGTTGGTGGTTTTGATGAAAAATTAAATACCTTGCAAGATTACGATCTTTGGATAAGGGTAATTAATGAATCTAGAGCCGTATGGGATAAAAAATTCAATTTGATCTATACAATCCATAATAGCACTAATACCCAAGTATCTACTAATGCACTTAAGCATATTAAATCGATTTTGCGTATACAAGAAAAATACAAGAATGAAGTAAATAACTTAGATATTCTAGTTCGAAGAAAATTCTTATCACGTTTAAATCACACAATAGCTAGAGCATATCGAAGAAATAACGATCCTAGATTTTTTAAGTATTATTTAAAGTCTTTATTTCTATATCCGACGTTACGAACTCTCGTGTTAGTGATATACTATTAGAACTTTTTATCGGAACAATTAACGCAATAGATTAATTTAGGTTTTATTATGGCAATAGATAAGGTAAAAATTAGCACAATATCTAAGTATATGATCTCACCAATTGAAAATTACTTGAATATAGATAGTGTTGCAGCCGAAGGTAAAGAGAAGTTTGAAAATTATATATATAGGATGAAATCTTCTAATTACAGAGGTGATTCCGATCCAAGCATAGACACTTTACTCAAAAATATATCAGAAGCGATTAAACGCTCTATTGGGGATAAACGGGTACTCTTGTTACTTAGTGATGGTAAGGATTCTATGTCGCTTGCAGTAGCTCTAGCTAATTTAAACATAAAATGTGAGACATTAACACTACTCCGAACTGATGATATTGAGCTTAAAAGCTTTGTTGAGGAAAAAGCATACGAACTGGGTCATACACCGCACTTTATTGATAGTAATACAATACTCGATTCATTTGATATTAACTATTTTCTAGACGCATGTTCAAAAATGAATCAACCTGTAATGGATCAAGGTTTTATCTATTTTCTGTTTGGATTGAAAACGTTTTTTGAAAAAAAATCGCTTAATGTTGATGAATATGTTGTATTAGATGGGCTAGGAAATGATGAAACTTTCGGTTATATTCCTTCGAGCACTCAATTAAAATCTTACTATTTATCAAGGTTTGGACTTTGGAAGCTTATTCCGAAACATTTAAATTTTTTAAAGTGGTTTTTGCGTTCACCAGCTGAATCTCATGGAGACTTATCCGCATTGGGTTGCGTGTTTAAATTTCCTTATTCATTTAATATTAATAAGTATTTTTCTTTGATCTCGAACTCAAATGATCCGGAAAATATTATTGATTTTAGAGCTTATAGTCGTGGATCGTTTCACGATCATCAATGTATGATGGCCAAAGCTAGCATTTCTTGCGAACAAATTGGTACTTCTGTCGAATTTCCTTGGTTAGATAAACAATTGGCTGAATATACTTTTAACCTGCCAGTCAGAAGTAAGTATGATTTTAGAAAATTGGAAAACAAATTATTATTACGTCAACTTTTGGTAAATAATATTTCTTGGTCACAATCAAAACGCGGTGTTGATCTTTATTTTGACTTGGATTATGAATTGTTTTTGGATAATACTCTCGGATCGATGATTTCTACTGCACACAGAGATGAATTAACTACGTCTAAGCTTCCTAATTATGTAAAAAAACGAGCAGCATTAGAATTAGTTAATCTTTATGGGTATTGTTTGTCGAAAGGAATGAAACAGAAAGAAATAAACGATTTAATCGGTTAAAAATACTTAAGCTGAATAGTTTGTGATTTCTATAATTTATTCTAATTAGAAATGTTTATTTTTATGATCATGTCACCAGTTTTTCATATTATATAGATTGACTAAGATGCGTTTATAATTTGATATAAGTTATGGAGATACTCCTAGCTAGAAAAATCATTCAATGATTTTTATTGTATTAATTTTTGTAAATATAGTGATTTCGGGATTAAGTTTATATGTCGACCATATCCGTGTTAATGTCTCTCTATCAAAAAGAGTCTGAAATTTTTCTTGAAGAATGCTTAGTCAGCTTAGAGAAGCAAACTCGTTTGGCTGATGAGGTCGTAATTGTGTTTGATGGATTTATTCCAGATAATTTAGAAAGTTTGGTCTTTCGGTTTAAAAATAAACTTAATATTAAAGTGATTAAGTTGACGGAGAATGTTGGTTTAGGTCGCGCACTTAATGAGGGCCTTGCTGCCTGTGGGGGAGACATAGTCGCCCGTATAGATACTGATGATTATTGCTACCCAAAAAGATTAGAGCTCCAAGAAAGATATCTAATGAATAATCCGAAAGTTGGTATAGTTGGTTCATTTGCGAAACTAGTTGACTTTCAAGGTGATTTTCAAGGTATTCGTTCGAATCCAACAACTAATGATCAGATATATAAAGAACTGTGGTGCTGTCCATTGTTGCACCCTAGTGTTATGTACCGAAAAAACATTATCACTGCTGTTGGTGGGTACAATTCAAGGTTAAAGAGACGTCAGGACTACGAACTCTGGTTTAGAGTCGCAAAAATCGGCGCAATCTTTCATAATATTGATAAGCCACTAATTGCTTATCGTTATGATAGAGAAACGAATAAAAGACAAAGCCCGAAAATTGCGTTTCAACAGGGAATTATTGGATTCAAAGGCTCTATGGCATTGAAATTGGGAATAATAAAGTCACTTTTGTGTTTTTATCCATTCTTCCGATCTTTTCTACCTAGTGCTTTGCAGCACAAGTTGTACTTTTTAATGAAAAAGTTCGATCCAAGAGATTAGTTCGGAAGCTAAGACGATATTGATTAGCAATTTCGTCTATTACTTATTTAATGGCGTCACCAGAGCCTTTTCCCGTTGCCGTCATAATAATGTATTTGAAATAGTCAGCGACTGTCATACTAGCGAGCATAGATTCGTCTGTTTTAGCCAGTAACTCAGGCGTCGACATATCGATATTATTCACTTGTGCCAGCCCTGTAACTCCTGGTAGGGCGTTATAAACCCCTCTTGATTCTCTCTCTTGAATGAGTTCTTCTTGAGTCATTAAATTTGGTCGGGGGCCAACTAGACTCATTTCTCCTTTAAGCACGTTTATCAATTGTGGAAGTTCGTCTAGCTTGGTTTTTCTGAGAAACTGTCCAAATCGTGTAATCGAAGAGCTACTCGCAAGATGACTTGCTACAGATTGAGTATCAACACTCATAGTACGAAACTTTATAAGTGTGAATGGCTTTTTATTTTGGCCCATTCTTGTTTGCCTAAAAATAGGCGAGCCAGTGTCAAAGTAACCGGCAATTGTGACGATCACTAAAACAGGAAAGAGAAAAATCAATCCGAAAAATGAGAATAGGAAATCACATACTCTTGTCATAATTTAGTCTCTTTTAAGTTTTGCATATTTTGTTCTAAGGATAGTGGTGCAGTCCAGTTTAATACATCTCGAAGTTTGCTTGACTGAACTTCTAAGTCCTCAAATAATTGTGAGTACATTGTTGGCCGTTTGATAATCTTAAATAGGATATTTGCTACTATGCCGGGCAAAGGAAATTGAATTGGGTTTTTGCCAAGCCCTTTGGCAATGGCGTTGGTGAATTCCCGTGTCGAAATACTTGGTCCTTCATTTGCTAGGAAGACTTCTCCTGCTGCTTTTGAGTGATTGGCACAGGTTATAATTAAATCAATCAAGTTATCTCGAGAAATAAAGCTTCGCCTGTTATTACTCAAACCAAATGGCAGTATTGGTAATTTTTGAATCAATTTCTGCAAGATTAAAAAGTTACCTGTAGCTCCCTCTCCATAGACTAGAGGTGGGCGTATAATCACAAGTTCCATCTCCGAGTCAGCAAGAAGCTTTTTAAGTCCGAGTTCGGCGTTAAGCTTGGACTTAGCGTAGTCGTTTTGCGGGTTTGTGATTGACTCTTCGTCAAACGAACCAGTTTGTCCCATAACCGCAATAGTACTGACAAAAATAAAACGTCTGACACCTTTATTTGCTGCATCTTCAGCAAGTTTCAATGTAGCCAGATGATTAATCTTATTGTAATCGTCTTGGGAGGAACCCTGTTTTGAGGCAATTCCTGCAAGGTGAACTACGACATTTACTCCGTGTAAGTATTCGCTCCAAACAGTATTGGGAGTGATATCGCCTGTAGCTTTGGTGTTTGGTAGACCAGATTCTTTTCTAACAGTCCCAACTGCTTGATCTGAGAGCCTTGTCATCAATGCGGAGCCAACAAAACCATTGGCGCCAGTTATTAAGTATTTGTTCAAATTAGTCTCTATAATTTATTGCTCGGTGATTGGTTGGTCTAGTTAGTTGCTTTGTGTTGTTTTAACTTCCAAACAAGGTCTTCAATTTCATCTGTTGGATTAAACTGAGTGGGCGCATCGAGTAATATTTGACGAATGGCTTTATGGTCAAAATCATGACACGCAGCATCCAGTTTTCCTATTAAAACATCAAACTCCACTAATTCTAGACAATCTTCATTTGCAGCCATAATTCGGCTGTGAGCTGTCTTTTGAACATTCTCACCAATAAGAAGTTCTTCATACAATTTTTCGCCGGGACGTAATCCGGAGTATTGTATTTCAACGTCACCATGAGGTGCTTCGTCTGTTTTCACCTCTAGACCTGATAAATTTATGAGATTTCTGGCTAGATCTACAATTCGCACCGGCTCTCCCATATCCAGAACAAATACATCACCACCTTTACCCATGGCACCAGCCTGAATAACCAGTTGAGCTGCTTCCGGTATAGTCATGAAGTAGCGGATAATATCTGGGTGTGTGACGGTGATTGGTCCACCTGCTGCAATTTGCTTTTTAAACAGTGGTATCACTGAGCCAGAAGAACCGAGCACGTTACCAAATCTCACCATACAGAAGCGCGTATTATGATCTTTCTCTGCGGCCAGTGCTTGCAGTGATAGTTCTGCCATTCTTTTACTGGCGCCCATCACGTTGGTAGGTCTTACTGCTTTGTCTGTAGAGATGAGTACAAACGATTCTACGTTTGCCTCGATGGCTGCTTTAGCCGTGTAATATGTGCCGTAGACATTGTTTCTTATGCCTTCAACTACGTTGTATTCAACCAAGGGAACATGCTTGTAGGCTGCTGCGTGATAAACTGTTTGCACGTTGAACGTTTTCATTACCATCGTTAAGCGGTTAGAGCGCTGAACAGAGCCTAAAAGTGGAACAATGTCTATTTCAATACCATTTTCTTTGCAAATAGCGTTAAGTTCTCTGTCAATCTGATAGAGGCCAAACTCAGAAAGTTCATATAGAAGAAGAGACTTAGGTTGCTGTGTGATTATTTGACGACATAGCTCAGACCCAATAGAGCCTCCGGCACCGGTTACCATGACTATTTTATCTTTAATGTTTGATTCCATAAGAGCTTGTTGAGGCTCAACGGGATCACGACCAAGTAGATCTTCAATCGCAACATCTTTTAATTCATCAATCTTTGCTTTACCTGAGACAATATCGCCCATATCAGGGATGGTTAACACTTCAGCGGAGAGATGTACTAAGTCATCTAGAATCGCTTTTCTTCGGGCTCTGGATGCGCTTGGAATCGCGAGTAAGATTTGTTGCACATTATGGCGATCTATTTGTTTCTCAACTTGTTCAATTTTAAGAACTTTTAGACCCATTAGGACTGTGTTTTCAAGGGTTTTGTCTTGGTCGATAAACCCAACAACTTTATGTGTTTCAGAAGAACGCAAAGCTAGGGAAAGTTGTCTACCCGCAGAACCTGCACCATAAATGAGTACATTTTTTCTTGTTTTAGAGAAAGACTGGCTCACCAAAACGCGAACAATTAGTCTTATTCCACCGCACGATAGTGCTAAAAATGCGCCGTAAATGATGGGTACCGATCTGGGTACATCTGAGTTGAGATAATAAGCGAGTAGAGCGATAGACACTGTCGATATTATTGTGCCGATACTGACAACGTATAATGCGTGGAACGTTAGGTATCGGAGCACTGCTCGGTACAAACCAAGTTTGGTAAATGCAAAAATGGTAATAATTATTGTACCGAGTAATACATAAGGATTGTCGTACTTTGGCAGCCACATTAAATCACCTAGGCGAGCCCAGTGCGCGGCGTAGTACGAAAAAATGATGAAGAAAGAGTCAATAATAACGCTAATGATTCGTTTAGAGACTCGTGGCAAATTCCATATGTATTTGAGTTTGAACATTGTGTACAACTTTTGACAATCCAAAGGGTATTCTATCGACTAAATTTGATTGTGTCTGCAAGGCTTTGTCCAATTATAGAGCAACTAGGCAGATTAAAATCAATTTTATACAAATAGGTGTTTATGAGAGTAAAACATTGATTTAGTAAATGATTGATGAAGTAACGGTTAACCTTTTTGATGTTAACCGTTACTTGAGTTTTTGATAGGTTAAAATGAGCAGTGTTTATGCAACAAAGCTTGAATTGGATGCGCCAAATCTAATACCCCATCAACCTCAAAAGATTCTCAGCCGTCTCTATCGCTTCTTTTCTGTTCGCAATATTCAACTTTTGATACAAATTACGAATGTGCGTCTTAATCGTAGTTCCTGCCACATCCAATTCCTGGGCGATCTGCTCGTTACTAAAGCCAGAGTAAATCAAGTTCAGTACCTGCCACTCACGTTGGGTGAGGGGGCTGGTGCGGATCAGCTCTGGGATGTTGGGGTGGTTGACTAGTTGGTTTACGAACTCTTCGTCGAAGTGTACGGCGCGGCTGCGTTGTTTGTTGCCGATTTCTTTTAGCAGTTGCAGTGCGCGGTGACGCTCTAGGTCGCCTAGGTGTCCTTTATTCACTAGTTTTTCTAGAAGCTTGTTGATGGTGGCGCCGTCGACGATGAAGTTGCCTAACATACCGGTTTGGTTGGTCATGCTGAGTGCGGTTTTCAGTTTCTCGCTGGCGGTGACTTCGTTGTCCAGTTTGATGTTTAGAACGGTCTCTACAATCAGGTTGCGGTTAATGTCGGTGACCAGACCATGGGTGTTTGCTTGCTCTTGTAAGAAGGCGATGGTGTCTTGGGCTTCTTCTAGCATGTCGCAGGCAATTTGTGCGCGTGCGATGTTGCGAAGCTGCAGTTGGTTAAAGTGGTTGGTCGCGTCCGTTGGCGTTTCAGTTTGAATGAGCCAGTTGTGGATCGCAGTGACGTCTTTGCTGGCTTGCCAGTAAAGGATTTGTGAGAAGGATGCGTTAGCAGACCAATCGATGTGATAGTTTGATTCTGCTAGCAATGCTTCGATGTTCTTGACGAAACGACCTGCTTTGTCGAGCTCACCTCGACCCATGGCCACTCGAACTAGCATAGAGTAGCTGTGTAGGTGACCACTTGGTTGGTTTGCTAGTACATCAATGCCTTTATAAGCCGAAAGCTCGGCATTATCTAGACGGTTCCAACACCATTGTATTTGCGCGCGTGTTCTAAGTAGATGCTCGTGTAGCGGTACTTGCTGGAAGTGGTGTTCTTCTATTAGCTTGAATGCTTGGTCTTGAAGCTCATAGGCCGCTTGAATATACCCTTGTGCAATCAATATTTCGCTCTGCTGGATCAGCGCCCACAGTACGTGATGGAACACTTGGTACTGACGAGCGAGCTTTTCAGTTTGCTGCATCATAGGCAAGGCACGATCTAATCGACCCAACACATGGTTGACTTCACCAATAACAGACGTGCCTACGATGCGACTTCTAAAGTCGTTGTTGTCGATTTGGCTAAGGGCCAATTCCGCTAAACGAAGCGCTTCTTCTGGTTTGCCTTGGTTAATGGCAACCTGAGCCCTTAACGCTCTTACCTGGCCTTGCTCTTTAATAGACAGTGGAATGTTGCGTTTATCAAGCTCTAATTTTGCTTCAGCTAGTAGGTCGCCAACGGTATTAAATCGGTGCTGGCTTTGCGCAAGCCAGGCTCTTAGTAGCGGTAGCTTTGCGGTTTTGTATAGCTGATCGGTATCGAGCTCTGCGATGGCTTTTTCTAATGTGGTGAGCTCGCCGCTGTTAAACATCTTCCAGCCGTGTTCTTGCATGATGCTCGCACACAGCTCTGAGTCTTTGGCGCGCTGTGCGTGTACTAGCGCTTGAGTAGGGCGGTCGTGTTTTAGCCATGACTGCGCCGCTGCCGTTTGCAGTGTCACCTCTTGTTGGGGCAGGTAGGTATGGCGCTGATGAGTCAAAAACTCACTGAACAAGTTGTGGAAGCGATACCAGTTGTTCTCGCTCGATGCGGTACTTAGGAATAGCCCATACTTATTCATATTTTCTAGCATGCTGAGGGCATCTTCGCGGCCAGTCACATCAATGATCAATTGATCACTAAAGTTGTCGAGTACCGAACACTGCATTAAGAATTCTTTGGTGTTGGCATCAACGAAGTCAAATACCTCTTCGGCAAGGTAGTCCCATAAGTGGGTGTGATTAAATTCACTGATGTTTTGCAAAGATTGTTGAAGAGGCTTGTTTTGTTGCAGTGCTTGTACCGCAATTAACTGCATCGCAGAAGGCCAGCCTTCTGCGTAAGTGCGCAGGTCATCAGCGATGGTTTCGTCAATCTCTTCCTTCATACGCATACTAAAGAAACGTGTGGTCTCTTCTTTATCAAACGCTAATAAATCGTCATCAATTTCGATCATCAGATCGCGGACACGAAGGTTTGCGGTGCCCAGTGGCGGGTTAGAGCGACTGGTGACGACGACGGTAAGATTGTCCGGCATGTGCTTGATAAAGAAGCGCATCGCCTCGTGGATCTCTTCATTGTTAATGTAGTGATAATCATCAAGCACTAAATAAGTTTCGTGCACGTTGTTGGTTAACTCGCCAAAGATCTCACCGAACAGAGTGTGCAGGGAAGAGTATTGTCTCTTCTCTATTAACGCCTGAGAGTTAGTACATGCATTATCTGTCGCCTTATTCAGCGCCTGAATGAAGTAGTTAATAAAGCGGTAACTGTCGTTGTCACTTTCGTCTAGGTTGTACCAACCTACGTGAGCCTTATCTGACAGCCATTGCGCCGCCATTGTGGTCTTTCCATAACCTGCTGGAGAGCGAAGTAATACTAACTTATAAAAAGGTGCTTGCTGGAGTAAATCCAAAACACGAGGACGTACGATAGCGTTGTGAAGGCGTCCAGGGCGAGTCAGTTTTGATGGGATCCACATGGTTACTTACCTATTTGTTCTTTATTAGTTCCCCGATAAAAGCGCTCGGGGATGACGTTGTTGGCTATCCAGTATCTTAGTGAGTGCGAAACTTAAACCTTGGCACTCTCTAAGATCCTGAATTGAGTTCAGGATGACGCGTGTGCGTTATTGTGTGCATCACTACGTCTTAAAACGTACTCGTTATGTTGGAAGCCATGTAATGGCTATCCAGTATCTTAGTGAGTGCGAAATTCAAACTTTGGCACTTTCTAAGATCCTGAATCGAGTTCAGGATGACGCGTGTGCGTTATTGTGTGCATCATTATGTCTTAAAACGTACTCGTTATGTTGGAAGCCATGTAATGGCTATCCAGTATCTTAGTGGGTGCGAAATTCAAAGCTTTGCACTTTCTAAGATCCTGAATCGAGTTCAGGATGACGCGTGTGCGTTATTGTGTGCATCATTATGTCTTAAAACGCACTTGTCATGCTGGAAGTCATGTAATGGCTATCCAGTATCTTAGAGAGTGCGAAACTTAAACCTTGGCACTTTCTAAGGTCCTGAATCGAGTTCAGGATGACGCGTGTGCGTTATTGTGTGCATCACTACGTCTTAAAACGTACTCGTCATGCTGGAAGCCATGTAATGGCTATCCAGTATCTTAGTGGGTGCGAAATTCAAACTTTGGCACTTTCTAAGATCCTGAATCGAGTTCAGGATGACGCGTGTGCGTTATTGTGTGCATCACTACGTCTTAAAACGTACTCGTCATGCTGGAAGCCATGTAATGGCTATCCAGTATTTTAGTGGGTGCGAAATTCAAAGCTTTGCACTTTCTAAGATCCTGAATCTAGTTCAGGATGACGTTTGCTGGTTACTTTCGTCATGCCCGAGTGCTCTTATCGGGCATCTCTGGGGCGATTATTCTTTCTTTCCTCCGATCCTGCTTTGATTTGGTTTAGGTGTCCTCCATTTCTGCTTTCTACGCCTTAGATTTGTGATGTGGATCGACTATGCCCTAGTTTTCAAGGGGTAGTACGGTCGCACTTGCACAGGATTGTTGGAAAAATCATACAAGGGAGCCGAGTTTTCACGTGACTGATTTCACGTTTTTCATAATACCGAAAATTACTTTGCTCACATTTAAATGTTAAGGATGAATGCCAAATTGCACTTGAGTGTGATCGTTGTCTCGCGTTGTATGGGGTCACCCCCTTATTGTGGGATCTGGCTCAACAACTTAATTCTCTCTCCCCCCCTACGCCCCGAATACTCCTCCTAATCATCCCCCTTAGTAGGAGGATGAAGCATTGCTAGGGTTGAAGGATGATGGCCACAGATGGAAATTACTAAACGATGAGAGTTCCTTTATGAAACCAGCTCAACAAAAAAAGTTCGACAAAAAACAATTCCAAGCAAGTGTTAAGAAACACCTTACAGCGACTTACGCAACGACTGAAGAGAATGCATCTACACGTCAATGGTATCTAGCAATGGGCCAAGCCCTGGCTGAATTCACTACCCTTGACCTGCTTCAAACTGAATCAGACAAGAAAATCACAAACGCAAAAAGCGTTAACTACCTATCACTAGAATTCCTTATTGGCCGTCTAACGGGCAACAACTTGATCAGCATGGGCCTTTACGAGAACGTGACTGATGCAATGGGTGAACTAGGTTTCAACCTAACTGATCTTTTAGAAGAAGAGCGTGACCCATCACTAGGTAACGGTGGCCTTGGTCGTCTTGCTGCATGTTTCATGGATTCATGTGCTGCTCAAGAATTCCCAACTGTAGGTTACGGCCTGCACTACGAATACGGTCTATTCAAGCAATCGTTTGAAGATGGTCGCCAGAAAGAAGCACCTGATGCATGGCGTGGCATTGAAGGCTACCCATGGGAAGTAGCTCGTCCAGAGCTTGCTCAAGAGATTGGCTTCTACGGTGAAGTTCAATGGACTGTTGAGAACGGTAAAGAAGTTCGCAAATGGGTTCCTGGTATGAGCGTTAGAGCTATGCCATGGGATCTTCCAATCGTAGGCTATGAGTCTTCTACGGTTTACCCTTTGCGTCTTTGGGAATGCCAAGCGATTGCACCTTTCTCTCTAGAGAGCTTCAACAACGGTGACTACTTCGAAGCTCAGCACGCGCTGATCGATGCAGGTAACATCACTAAGGTTCTATACCCGAACGACAACCACGAGAAGGGTAAAACTCTGCGTCTAATGCAGCAGTACTTCCACTCTGCAGCGTCTGTTCGCGATATCCTGCGTCGTCACGAAGCGGCAGGTTACTCTCTAGAGGACCTACCTAAGCAAGAGACTATCCAGCTTAACGATACGCACCCAACGATCGCGATTCCTGAGCTAATGCGCATCTTGATTGATGAGCGCGGTCTTGAGTGGGACGCAGCATGGGCAATCAGCTCACAAACATTTGCATACACTAACCACACTCTACTTCCAGAAGCACTTGAGACTTGGCCTGAGTCGCTAATCCAGCGCCTACTTCCTCGTCACATGGAAATCATCTTCGAAATCAACCACCGCTTCCTACAAGAAGTACGTGCAATGTGGCCTGGTGACGGTGAGAAGCAAGCTAAGCTGTCTATCATCCAAGAAGGCTTCCATCGCATGGTGCGCATGGCGAACCTATGTGTGATCGGTTCTTACGCAGTAAACGGTGTAGCAGCACTTCACTCTGCGCTAGTTAAGACAGACTTGTTCCCAGAGTTCCACGAGATGTTCCCAACTCGTCTGCACAACGTAACGAACGGCATTACGCCTCGTCGTTGGTTGAAGTTCTGTAACCCAGGTCTATCGTCTCTTATCACTGAGAAGATTGGCTCTGAGTGGCCAGCTAAGCTTGAACAGCTAGAAGGCATCGCGAAATTCGCCGATGATGCGAAATTCCAAAAAGAATTCATGGCGGTTAAGAAACAGAACAAAGAGCGTTTGGCTGCTTGGGTTAAAGAAAACATGGATATCGAGCTTGATACCAATGCTATCTTTGATGTGATGATCAAGCGCCTGCACGAGTACAAGCGCCAGCAGCTTGATTTACTACACGTGTTGTCTCTATACCACCGCCTACTGAATGACCCAGCATTTGATATGGCTCCACGTGTTGTATTCTTCGGCTCTAAAGCGGCACCAGGCTACCACCTAGCGAAAGAGATTATCTTTGCAATCAACAAGGTTGCTGAGAAAGTGAACAACGACCCACGCCTAGGCGGTAAGCTGAAAGTGGTATTCATCCCTGATTACCGTGTAAGCATGGCAGAGATGTTGATCCCAGCCGCTGACGTTTCTCAGCAAATCTCTATGGCAGGTAAAGAAGCATCAGGTACTGGTAACATGAAGATGGCTCTAAACGGCGCACTCACTATCGGTACGATGGACGGTGCAAACGTTGAGATTCGTGAAGAAGTAGGTGATGAAAACATCTATATCTTCGGTCTTGATGTTGATGGTGTGAAAGCGACTAAAGCGCGCGGTTACAACCCATACGACTACTACAATACTGACCACCTTCTAAAAGCGTCTTTGGACCTACTACTAGGTGAAGAGTTCACTCCAGGTCAACCAGGCCTACTGCGTGCAACCTTCGACAGCCTACTAGACGGCGGTGACCCATACCTATGTCTTGCAGACTTTGCCTCTTATGTTCAAGCACACGAAGATATGGACGCGCAATACCGTGACCAAGCTGGCTGGGCGAAGAAAGCAATCATGAACACAGCACTAGTTGGTAAGTTCAGCTCAGACCGTTCGATTCGCGACTACGTGAACAACATCTGGAAACTAGAAACGGTTAGCCGTTAATAAAAACAGCAAGGGTGGGGACGAGTTCTCCCCCTTGCATTACGTCGTCATCCTGGAATTTGCAACGCAAATATCCAGGACCTTAGGAAGCACAAGGCTTATACAGTACAACCTAAGATCCCAGGATGACGATATTTCTGATAGCTTGCAGCTTAAAGCTGACAGCTTTTTAAAAAATTACATTTTGTTTGAAGGCGTGTTTCGTCTTCGGAGAGAGCGATGAAAGAACAATCCGCACTAAAAAAAGTCGCTGAAATGGCTCGTATTGCCGATAGCTATGTCAGTGCTTGGGGAGACCAAGCTAGCGTTGAAGATGAAACCATTGAACGCTTACTTGCAGCTCTAGGTTACGATACGAGTAGTGACGAAGCACTGCTTAAATCAGCAGAAAAAATGCACAAGAAAGAAGTATTAGCGCCAGTGCTGGTGGTTCGTGATGACGAGCCAGTAGAAGTGGAACTAAACCTAGGCGTAAGCGCTCGTGAAAGCGAGTTTGCATGGCGTTTAGAAACAGAGCAAGGTGAGGTCCTTGAAGGCTACCTGCAGTCTCAAATCGTAAGAGATGAGCGCAAAGAGGGTGGTCCACTAGTCTTTGCATTGCCTGCTGAAATTAAGTGGGGTTACCACAAACTGATCGTGACTCGTAAGCGTCGTAAAGCCCCTTATGAGATGACACTGATCGTTACGCCAAAGGCGTGCTTCAAACAAAGTGATATTGAAAACGGCAAAAAACTGTGGGGTCCAAGCATCCAGCTTTATACCCTACGTACTCCTCACAACTGGGGTATCGGTGACTTTGGCGATCTGAAACAATTAGTGGGTGATATCGCCGCTCGTGGCGGTGATTTTGTGGGTCTAAACCCTATTCACTCATTGTTCCCTGCAAACCCTGAAGGCGCTAGCCCGTATAGCCCATCTTCTCGCCGCTGGTTGAACATCATGTACATTGATGTGAGTTCCGTACCTGAGTTTGCGCTAAGTGTGGAAGCGCAGCAGAAGGTCGGTAGCGCTGAGTTCCAACAGCGTCTGCAAAAAGCACGTGAGATTCAACACGTAAACTACAGCGAAGTATCCGATCTTAAGATGGCGGTATTGCCTCTTCTATTTGCTGAGTTTAAATCTCGTCACCTAGACAAAAACACTGAACGTGCACAAGCGTTCCTGAGCTTTGTTGAGGAAGGTGGAGAAAGCCTGCTTCATCAAGCCGCGTTTGATGCAATGCACAAAACACTGCGTGATGCCGATGAGCACATGTGGGGTTGGCCTGTATTCCCTGAGAAGTACCGCCGCTTTGATAGCGCTGGCTCTCAGAAGTTTATTAAAGATCACAAAGACTTGGTTGAGCTGTACATGTACCTGCAGTGGATTGCAGATACACAGATCAACGAAGCTCAAGCGCTAGCAGAAGAGAAGGGTATGACCCTTGGTCTGTACCGTGACCTTGCAGTAGGTGTAGCGGATTCTGGCTCTGAAACATGGGCTGATGACGGCAACCTGATTCTAGATGCAAGCATCGGCGCTCCGCCAGATGTGCTAGGCCCTCTAGGTCAAAACTGGGGTCTGCCACCGCTGAACCCACAAGTGCTGCAAGAAACAGGCTACGATGCATACGTTAAGCTATTGCGCGCTAACATGAAGCACTGTGGTGCACTGCGTATTGACCACGTATTAGGCCTTCTACGCCTTTGGTGGATTCCGAAGGGTGAGAACGCGACTAAGGGTGCGTACATGTATTACCCAGTGGAAGATATGCTAGCGATCCTTGCGCTAGAATCTCACCGCTTCCAGTGTTCTGTTATCGGTGAAGACTTGGGTACTGTGCCTGATGAAATCGTTGATATCTTGCGTGACGCAGGTGTGCACTCGTACAAGATCTTCTTCTTCGAAAACCACGAAGATGGCAGCTTCATCAAGCCAACTGAATACGCAGAGCAATCTATGTCAGCGCTATGTACTCACGATATGCCAACGCTACGCGGTTTCTGGCACTGTGATGATCTGAAACTGGGTGCTGAGCTAGGTTTGTATCCAAATGAAGAGCAACTTGCTGGTCTATTTGACGATCGTTTAGAGTGCAAGCAGGGTATTTTGAACACAATTCGTGAAAATAACCCACAGTTCTTGTCGACAGGTATTGGTGAAAACGCAGAGTGGGTTCCTATGGATCGCTACCTTGCTGAAGGTCTACAACTGCACGTTGCTGCCGGCTCTTCTGCTCTACTAAGCGTACAGTTAGAAGATTGGCTAGAAATGGAAAAACCAGTGAACATCCCTGGTACTGTTGAAGAGTATCCGAACTGGCGTCGTAAACTGTCTGTGAACCTTGAAGATATGTTTGGCCGTGAAGCGGTTAACCACATAGCAAAACGTTTAACAGAAGTTCGTGATCAAGCTTCCAAAAAATGATAATTGACTGTTTGATGCCTAAAAGTTCGGCACGGCTCAAACTTTCATTTTTGTAATTTTGTTACAGTTCACAGCGAACTGAAATGCCCGCGCTTCAGCGGGCATTTTTGTATGTGGTGATTGCACATTTTAGATAATGTGTCCCAAGATCCCGGATATCTGCTTCACAAATTCCGGGATGACGTGGTGCTGGCTTCTGTTTTCCAAAGTGGTTTGGCTGGTAAAGGTAGTGTACCTAACCCGTCATGCTGGAAAGCGAAGCTTATCCAGTACCTTAGGGAGCACAATTCCAAGTTTTGGCACTTACCAAGATACTGGATAAACACTAAGTGTTTTCCAGTATGACGGTTTTTGTGCCGTACTTTGAAGTGTCATCCCGGCCGAAGAGCCGGGATCTTAGAGAGCACATAGTGGGCTATACCACTAATCTCACTACATTCAACATACCGTCAAATAAGTATGTTAATCTGAACAATTAGCTTAGCGGCAACATGATCGCTGACGAAAATAAAACGGCTAGGGTGGGGGCAGGGTGCTCTCACTGATAAAAATTATAAATAAGAATTAATTATCGAAGGAGATTGGGCGTGGAGAAGCCTCAGGACAAATTTAAAACTGCTTATCACAAGTTGAGTCAAGCAGCACTTACTGACCCATTTTCAGTATTAGGCCCATTTGTTAGAGAGAAAGGTCGTTACCTTACTGTTTGGATGCCGGGCGCAAGCCGTGTAGAGGTTATCCTTGGTGATAAGCGCATCGAATTAGTGCGTGACGAGATGGATGCGTTTGTTCTTACTGAAGAGCGTGACCTGACTTTTACTCACTATAAGTTAGCGGTTCATTGGGGTGACGTCGAGCAGATCATCGACGACCCATACCAGTACCACTCGCTATACGAAGAGTTCGATAACTTGCACACTCCTAAAGAGATGTACAAGCATATGGGCTCTCAGTTCGTTACGCTAGAGCGTGATGGTAAGACGATTTCGGGTACTCGTTTCCTTGTTTATGCACCGCATGCGCAAGCAGTAAGCATCATTGGTAACTTCAATGATTGGGACGGCCGTCGCCACCCAATGCAGCGCCTTGATTACGGAATTTGGGGTCTATTCATCCCTGAGTTAGCCGAAGGCTCTCAATACAAGTACGAATTAAAAGGACCACATGGCGAAAGCTTGCCGCATAAGCAAGACCCATGGGGCTTCCAGCACGAGCAATACCCTTCTTTTGCTTCTGTGACTTACGATCAGACCAAATACCAATGGCAAGATAGTGCATGGCAAGCGCGTCCGTTGACGGAAAAGCGAAAAGAAGCACTGTCTTTCTATGAGCTGCATGCCGGTTCTTGGAAGCGTAATGCTGAAGGTGAGTTCTTAAACTACCGTGAACTTGCTGCAGAATTGATCCCGTACCTTGTGGATCTTGGCTACTCTCACGTAGAGCTTATGCCGATTTCTGAGCACCCATTCTACGGTTCTTGGGGCTATCAGCCGATTGGTCTATTTGCACCAACCAGCCGTTTCGGTTCACCTGATGACTTCAAGTTCTTCGTAGATCAGTGTCACCAAGCCGGACTTGGCGTTGTGCTTGACTGGGTTCCAGCGCACTTCCCATCTGATGATCATGGCTTAGCGAACTTTGACGGTACGCCTCTGTATCACGATCCAGATCCACGTCGCGGCTGGCACCAAGATTGGAACTCGTTCATCTATGACCTAGGTCGTGAGCATGTTCGTCGTTTCATGGTGTCTAACGCACTGTTCTGGTTTGAGCATTACCACATTGATGGTATCCGTGTGGATGCAGTTGCTTCAATGTTGTACTTGGATTACTCACGCAGCCATGACCAGTGGATCCCGAACCAAGACGGTGGCAACGAGAACTACGATGCGATCGCTACCTTGAAGTGGATGAACGAAGAAGTGTACAAGCACTTCCCGAACGCAATGACCATTGCGGAAGAATCTACGGCATTCCCTGGCGTGTCTGCACCAACATTCTTGGGCGGTTTAGGCTTTGGCTTTAAGTGGAACATGGGTTGGATGCACGACAGCTTGTCTTACATTCAGCAAGATCCTATCCACCGTAAGTACCACCACAACACCATCACATTCCCGTTGATGTATGCACACAGTGAAAACTACGTACTCTCTTTATCTCACGATGAAGTGGTATACGGTAAGGGTGCGATTCATGACAAGATGCCTGGTGATGAGTGGCAAAAAACCGCTAACCTGCGCGCTTACATGGGTTACATGTACGCACAACCGGGCAAGAAGCTGAACTTCATGGGTGCTGAGTTTGGCCAAACGGCTGAGTGGAACCATGATGACCAACTTCAATGGTTCTTGTTGGACTACGAGCGTCATGAAGGCGTGCTAAACCTGACTCGTGACTTGAACAAACTGTACAAGCAAGAATCAGCGCTGCATGATCTTGATTACGATCCACGTGGTTTCGAGTGGCGTTTGCAAGACGAAGCAGAAGCGAGTGTTCTAGCGCATGAGCGTATTGATGAGAATGGTGAGCGTGTATTGGTTGTTTCTAACTTTACGCCAGTGCCTCATCATGAATTCCGTCTGGGCATCCCTGGTGAAGCTCAGTATGAATTACTGCTTAATACTGATGATGCGAAGTACAACGGCGCAAACGTTGAAGTGCCAGCGACACTAGAAACAGAAAGCGTTGTAAGCCAAGGCTTAGAGCAATCTGTTCACATGGTATTGCCACCGCTATCGACTGTGTTCTACAAGAAAGTAAAATAACATCGGCTTAGCCTATCAAGCATGGGCTGAATTGATGAATGAACTAAACCCCAATCAGATTATTCTGCTTGGGGTTTTTTAATGCCTATAATTTGGAGTCGGCCTGTTATTAATTGAGCTGTTTATACTAACCTTATGTAAATATTTGGGTTTTCTTTGGCAAAGCAGGATGCTTTGTGCGCTTTAAAGGGATGTTATGAAACACAGTTTGTTGGCATTATTTGCCTTGTTTTCTTCAGTGGTTAGCGCAGAACAGCAAGAGTTGGATGAAAGACTCAAGATCAACTTAGGCATGTTTTGGATATGGCAAACCGACACTATTGTGGCGGCTGCGAAAGAAGGTTTGGTAGGATCTAAAATTCATCTTCAGGATGACCTCAATCTCGACACTGAAAACAAGAACTTTAAGATTGATGGCTACTACCGTATTACTAACTATCACCGAATTGAATTTGCCTATCTCAGTTTACGTAGTGATGGAAGCAACGAGTTAACACGCGATATTACTTGGGATGGGCAAGAGTATAAAGTCGGCGCGTTTGTAGATTCATACTCTGATATTGATATCTACAAAATTAACTATGCTTACTCGTTTTATCACAATGAGGACGTTGAACTTTCGGTATCCCTTGGTGTGCACGCAATGGATTTTGATGTTGGATTGAGTACGGGAGTGAAGGTCGAGGACGGTTCCGATAATGGCATAAAAAGGACAGGATCGAGCGTAGATCTAATTGCGCCACTGCCTGTTATCGGATTTCGTTTGGACTACCAGTTAGCTGAAGATTGGAAGGTGATAGGTTCGGTCGATTACTTTAGCTTGAAGATAGATGACTATAGTGGCTACTTCCTCGATTTCATAATTTCCGCTGAATATAGCATTACCGAGTCGTTTGCGACTGGGGTTGGTTTTACTTCTACCTCACTCAATTTCTCTGTTGATAAAGATGACGATTTTGCCATGAGACAAGATATGTCCGGTGGTTTATTTTATATTAGCTATATCTATTAGCACCAAGCGCACGCTCGGTTAATACTGGGCTTATTGTTATCGGAAGAACCCCTTTGTTCTTCGATGATTACACTCATTACTAATTTAAGAACGGAGACTTATGATCACCTCTTTGTACGCGGGCATTTTAGCTGTTTGGATCTGTTACCTGTCTGTTCAAGTGATTAAACAGCGCCGAAAACATCGGGTATCCCACGCTGACGGACAAGTGGATGACTTAACGGTAGCACGCGGTGCTCACAGTAATGCCACCGAATATATTCCTATTGGACTATTGTTATTGATGCTTGCCGAGTTCAATGGTGCCCCAGAGTGGGCGATTCATATTTTAGGAGTGCTGCTGGTGGTAGGGCGCTTATCCCACGGCTTGGCGGTATTGAATCGAAAAATGAAGGGTCGGGTGTTTGGTATGATGAGCACGTTTGGGGTTATTGGACTGCTTGCAGCATTGAACGTAGTACAGGCACTTTTGTAATACCAGCCCCTAGTCTTAAGGAGAAGATAAGTGAAAATTGGTTGGCCACCGGCTTGGTTGCTGGTTTTCTTAGGGCTGCTCCTTAATGTGCTAGCCATAGTGATCTCCAGCCAAATACTGGATGATTTAGCACGAAAAAATGCGGCTCTGTATGAAGGGCAAAACAATAATTTACGCTCTATCCAACTGGCGTGGAACCGAGTTGAGAACCTCGAACGAAAAAAGGAAACATTGCTGGTGGTGCTTGGCCACGATGACAGTAATCAAGCGGTGAATGCAGAGCTGGCAAAGCAGATCGAGGTCTGGACGGGTAAACCTGTACCTGAGCTCTCCATCAATAATCTACAAACCCTGTCACTGATGCTAGAGCGAGAGCAAAATCAGCAGCGCGATCTCATTGATAAGTACTATCTCAATAACATTTCATTGCTAGAAATGACCTCAAAAAACGATATGCAAATTAGCCGCTACAAGAACATTGCGCTGTTTTTGCAGATTTTCGGTTTAGCTCTGATATTAGCGCGTGACCTAAGACGAAAAGATTAGCGGCCAAATCAAATTTTCAGTCATTTGCCTGCCTATGTTAGAGTAACCACTCTATAGTTGCGATTCACGGACGAACATGAGCGATAAGATCTACTTCAACACCTCTAAGAAATTTAACCTACGCCGTTCTTTGGTGAATGTGGGTACTCGTGTACACCATAAGGTTGCGCCTAAGCATGCCCGTAAAATTGCCAGACAGTTGTTGCTTACTCCGGTTCGAAGCAAACCTAAGAATCCAGAGCCAAAGGGTATGATCAAAGGTGTGGTTAAATCAGCCCATGGCGACCTAACCACTTATACCTTAGGGTCAGGGCCACTGTGGGTGCTCAACCATGGGTGGTCAGGAACCGCCAACCAGTTTTTCCCTTTAATGGAATTTATGGCTCAATCTGGCTTTACCGCCTTGGCTTATGATCAGCCAGCGCACGGTACCAGTGGTGGTGCTTACGGTCACATTCCGGCTTTTGTGCAAGGGTTAGAGGCTATCTTGGACAGTGTCGACAAAGTCGATGGGATCATTGCTCACAGTATGGGGACGGCCTCAACGGTGGAGTGTAAACATCACAAGGCCATTGATTGCCCATTATTGTTGATTGCTCCGGTGCTTGAATACCTTGAAAACCTGTTTGGCAGCGTTAAGCGCTCCGGTTATTCGATGAAGCTGTTTGAAGAAGTCGTCGAAGAGGTGAGCAGTGAGTATCACTACCCAATTCATACCATAGACCCGTATGGCAAACTGAAATTGCGAGAACATGCAACAGTTATCGTTCACGATGAAGGGGATCGTTTCACCAGTTTTGAGGTGTCAAAGCGCGCCGCAGATGAGATGGATAAAGTCACCCTGATTGCTACCAAAGGCCTTGGTCATGGCCGAATTATGAAGAGCGATCCCGTAAAGCAAAACTTTGTTGAACTTGCCGGCAACTAGTCGTTTCTTCTTTCTGTAAAAGTGCCCCTGTCAACGGTGGCACTTGTTTCTATTCCCTCGTGTCTTACTGGCATATCCAGCATTCTTCGTTATTCCTAAACGTTCTTAATTAGACCTTTGCGAAATAAGAGTCCCACATCTAGTCTTTAATTAGCATTTGTTAATATAAAGGCGAGCGTAATGAATCCAGTTTCAATCAAAAGCTTTTTCCATGACGGCTCAAATACTTATAGCTATCTTGTTACTGATAATGCGACAAAATCGAGTGCAATTATTGACTCTGTGCTTGATTACGATGCCGCAGCAGGAGTGACTTCGACCTGCTCTGCCGATGACATTCTAAGATACGCTGAACAACAACACTTAACGCTTCAGTGGATATTGGAGACACATGTTCATGCCGATCACTTAAGCGCTGCCAGCTATCTTAGAGATCGCTGCGGAGCGGCAATGGCAACGGGAAGAGAAATCACCACGGTACAGTCAAGGTTTAAGCAAATTTTTGGCTTAAGAGAGTTTGCTGCCGATGGTAGCCAGTTTGATCTCTTGTTGGCAGACGGTGAGGAGATTCCCTTGGGGGAATCAAACATTCATGTGATGCATACTCCGGGCCATACACCCTCGTGCGTTACCTTTGTTGTAAACGAAACGGCTGCATTCGTCGGCGACACGATTTTTATGCCCGATATGGGTACGGCGCGCTGTGATTTTCCGGGAGGAGATGCTGAGCAGCTATATGCCTCGATACAGAAGATACTTGAACTGCCGCCGGAAACCGAGCTGTATATGTGTCATGACTATGGACCAAACGGTCGAGAATGCTTATACAAAACGACGGTCGAAGAGCAAAGGAAGAGCAACATTCATGTACACCAAGGGTGTGCGAAGTCCGAGTTTGTTGCGATGCGAAATGAGCGCGATGCTACGTTGGCCATGCCTGCCTTAATCTTGCCAGCAGTACAGATTAATATTCGCGGTGGGCGTTTTCCCGAGCCAGAAAGCAACGGAGTCTCCTATTTGAAGACTCCGTTAAATGTGTTTAAGAAATGATTGACTAAGCGTTGTTAAAGCTCAGATTAAAGTGCTTAACCCGGATGACCATCCGCCCTTGGCGTGGCGAGCATTTTTGCAAACTTAAGTAGATACAGTCCAAAACTTAGCATCCACAATACAGTCGCCACATCGAGTAGTTGCATTGTGTATTCTGGGTATAGGCCAACACCCACACTTCTGACTAAGGCGGACAATATCAATGCGCCAAACGCAACGCCCATGTTAGGCCCTTGATAGATATTACGACCGGTATGTCCCATGGTGACTCGCGCTATCATGGCTAATATCAGCCCTGCAAGAGCGCCAATAGCAAACAGGTGCAAAGAGGTGTGTGCAAGCCATGCATTTGTCGTTAGCCCCTTTAGTAATAAATAGGCAGGTATACAGGCGTAGGAAGCGTGTAGCGCCCAAACTAGGGGTTCGCTGATGGTCTTCCATGGCTTCCATCTCATCACCTTCACTAATTGAAATACGCCTGCCCAGATAAACAGCGGTGTTTCCAGCTGGCTTAAGGTCAATGGGAAAAAGCTCAAGATAAACAGCAGAACCAGAGGAAGGTTACCTGCGACTTCTAGCCATAACACAGGCTGCGGCTTATCAAAGTTGAATTTGCGAGAGGTAAAGAATGGGATCACTCGCCCGCCCATAACTGACAGCAACAACATGAACCACCAAAGCATCGCTTGCCACACTGCGCTTGAAGTAAAGGGTGCAACACCTGTGATGGTCGCGTAACTGGCGAAGTTCGCAAAGATGGCGAGAGCAAATAAAGGAACGAAGAATAGGTTTCTCCAGCCTTTGGATTTGAATACGCGAGTACCGACCTCATACGCTACCGCTAATAAGAACAAGCTTTCTACCACAGAGATAAGCCAAAACGGTGCAGGCGTCCAAAAGAGGATACGTGGGGCTAGCCAAAGCGCCACAATGAGACCGAGTCGAGTACCTTTAGTACCGTTAACCCCAGTCCAGTTTTGAACCGCGGTGAGTACAAACCCTGCAACAATAGCCATAGCAAAACCAAACAACATCTCATGAGCGTGCCACCAAAGGGCAGGAGCACCTAATGCTTCCGGCTGCCCGTTTTGGAACGCGTAGATCCACACTGGAACCGCAATAAACGCATACAGGGCACCAAGTAAGAAAAAGGGACGAAAGCCAAGTCGAAGCAATGGTGTGATCGCTTCTTCTTTTGCTTTATCTGTGATGTTTAGCATAGCCAAAACCTTAAAGTTGCAATTTGAATGCAACTTTAAATTAGAGTGGGGGATATTGCAAGTATAGATAAGGGTATCAGCTGACAGCTTTAAGCCTTCAGCGGTCAGTTTTGGACCTAGGACCTAGGACCTAGGTTCTGGGATCTTTCATATTTGTCATTCTGGAAGTTGCAAAGCAACTATCCAAAATCTTACGGGGTGAAAGGGTTGGCTAGAATATATCTGCATCGGGGGCGGTGTTAGATGCCCGACCAGAGTGCTGGCCCAGAAAACACTTCGGGCATGACGATTTTCTGGAGTTTTTTAGCATGAGGAATGATGGCTTTGACACGAGCGTGGTGAGACGTTTTAAAACTGACAGCTGACAGCTGACAGCTTTCAGCTTTCGGCTTCAATTTCTTCTCTACTTGCCTTATTCGCAGACATATACAATAACTCAGATATTGCCTCTTTAAGCATCACCGCAGGGACTTTTATGAAGTATCCGGCCATCAACAACATCATCACTGGATCGGCGTATGTGGCGTATGGGCTTAGTGAAGTTTGTAGCATTATCCAAGCCGCAACAAAACCTAAGAGTACCGCCACACTGATTAGGGTGTCCATTTGCCATTGCTTAACTTCCGCGGCGATAAGGCCTGAATCTATATCTTTGTTTTTCTTAGCTAACATTGTCCAGCCAATAGCGCACCCGATCACGTTGATAAGGCCGAATAAGGTTGCAATTGAAGTGTCGATTTCACGGCCACCATCAATAACAGAGTGAATAGCCGAGTAGAGTGATATACAGACTAAACCTAAAATAACCGCCCCTTTAATAGCGATGACGATAGGTTCAAGCGCCGCTAATCCATTTGGGAAACGTTTACTGTTTGGGCGTGCCATTAGCGTTGCTGCAAGCAATGACAATAAAGTTAACGCTAAGCTGATAAGAGAGTACGCACCATCAAAAATAATGACCATAGATCCAACCCAATTACCCAAGACAATGCCACTAACGGCAAAGCCAAGCGTTAACAGGGCTGAATAAACTAAAATGCGGCGTTCGGAGGAACGTTCTCTACCACTCATGATGAACCTTTTGAATGAAATTAACTGTGGCTATTGTTTGCGAGTGGCAGGAAGCTTTCAATCAAAGTTTGCTTAGGTTCAAGTTATTACTTGAAAGAATGGGAAATTAGTCTTTAATATCAACTGGTTATGCCAACGCAAAGGTGTCAATAATATTGGCACCCACTGGAGCTAGAAATCAAACAAGTAATCACTGAGCTTATCGCAGAGCCAAACCATACCAGGGTGCGCTTCCATACCAGTAGAGGAGAACATACAGAACTCTTCTTGGGTGAGCCCGTAAGTGTGCTTAATGACTGATAACGTTTCATCCCTTAATAGATGACGAATGAGCGGTTCTGGCAGAACCCCCCATGCACCTTCTGTGCGAATGGTGCTGAGAATGTAATCAAAACTTGAAAACCCAATGTGTTTGAGAGAAAAGGGCAATAATTCAGGATTATCTTTATCATTGAGGTACGCCAGTGTTACCTGCATAGCGTTACGCAATTCTTCGTCGGAGACACGTCGTTTTTGACTCAGGGGATGGTCTTTATTACATACCGACATCATTCTGAGTTTACCAATGGGCGTATATTCAATCCTAGGGTCATCTACTCGTTCATAATCAACGCCAAAAGCAAAGTTGACTTGCTTGGTTTCGACTAAGTTAGAGAGATCGCCACTGGATGCCAGAATGATGTTAAAGGTGGTGGCAGGGTATTTGTTATTGAGCCGATGAGAGAGCTCTTGCCATATCTCATCTGGAATCGCATCATCTCGGGCGATTCCCACCTGGGCTGTAAAATCACCACGTATATGTTGGCAGGTTTGTTTGATGCGCGATGCCATTACCAGCATGGATTCGCATTTTTTGAAAATGGCTTTACCTGCTTCAGATAATTCAAGGTTATTACCACTGCGAACAAACAATTCCGTGTCTAACTCTTTCTCGAAGGCTTTGATTGCCATAGAGAGCTTGGTACGATTGCAATCGAGTTGCCGAGCGGCTTCTGATACGGAGCCATGTTGGGCAACTTGAACAAAGGCTTCTATATGGGAAAGGTTCATTTGTACTCTTTTCCGAATGTGTAGGCTTTCAAAATTAACTGATTGGGTGCTGAAAAATCAAGCGACACATGATCTAAGCCCAATATCTCTTTGTATTAAATGCAATTTTGTATCTTTTTTTACCAAGATTTGCTTTACTCAGCGTAGGCAACAAACTTTAGGATGGATAGTCAGATGGTGCACAATTGGGATGATTATGCTGCTGAGTGGGAGAAAGACCCAGCAACTGCTCAATTCTCAGATCTAGTTTTCGCAGAGCTTCAAGCGCTTCACTCATTAAAAGGCGCAAATGTATTAGATTTTGGTTGTGGTACTGGCTTGTTGAGCCAAAGAGTAGCGCCGTTTGCGCGCAGTGTGGTTGCTCTAGACGCTTCTGAAGCCATGATAGAAGAGCTGGACAAGAAAACCTTGGCGAATGTAGAACCGATAGTTGACGAGCTTACTCGTGGATTGGTGGCTCAGCACCCTGCATTTAGAAAACAGTTCGACCTTGTTATTGCCTCATCAGTATGTGGCTTTATTCCGGACTTCAAGGAAGCGGCGACTATCATCTATTCGTTACTTGATGAGCAAGGGATATTTGTTCATTGGGATTGGTTGAGTGAAGATGAGTCAGAGGGGCTTACTCAAGAGTCTGCGCACTCTATACTCCATCAGGCCGGTTTTAGCGATATTGAGATCTCTATTCCTTTTGAGATCGAGATGAAAGATGGCACAACGATGCCTGTATTAATGGGTGTCGCCTACAAGTAAATATAAAACCCAGTTACGTTGCTCGAGCCTCATAGGATTAAGAGACGAATATTTAGCTGGGTTTAAATGCCTCTCACTTTAGGGTTAGATTATTCATCGTGAATAATCATTTCAGCATTGCTCATCGACAGAGGTGAGTCTTCCCGCATCTGTAGTTTTTATTTAACATCTAACTACACTCATCTACACACTTAACGAATTAGTTCGGCATAACTTAGTGTGAAAAATAATTCATTATTTAAAATCTCCTATATATCAATTGAAACCTTCATTGATAAATTTATATATTTCCAATCGAAATAAGCACTCCAATAACGACAACAGAAAGTTCTCATAAACCTTCCGAAGACCAGCAACACTCACGTTTTGAGCATTAAATAGCCTGTAAGTTATTTATAATGTGATCTAGGCACGCTTTTTATTTGGTTTATTAAAAAATCATTACTACGCTGTTACAAAAGGTGATTTGTAGGACTAGACCACAAATTAGTGGTTTATGACTAAGCAGGGGGACGAGGATATATACCTTCTCTGTAAGTTGCTTTGGGCAAATGAGCGAATAGCATTTTGCCAATAATAAAAAATAAGTCGATTAAGTCGTACGACATTTACAATGTTTTTAGCACAACTTTTATACACATAGGTAAATGGAAAGACATTATGAAAAAGACAGTATTAGCAAGTGTAATTGCGGGTATCGCATTTAGTGGACAAGCTTTTGCGGTGGAATTGTATAACAGCGGTGGTTCAACGTTTTCTGTAGGTGGTCACATCTCTATGGGTGTGGGTAACGATGCAGATGACGACTTAGAAGTACAATCTATTTCTCCTCGTATCAACATTAATGCGACGCAAGAGCTTGGACGAGGATGGAACGCGGATGTCAAAGGCGAGTGGAGTGTTAACACATTAGATGGTGGTGGTAACTCGTTCTCGACGCGTTTGGGGTACATTGGTGTAACTCACGAAGTTTGGGGACGTGCTGTAGGTGGTACGCAGTGGACTCCGTACTATGATATCGGTGGCATCGCAGATATGCCGATTGCTTTTGCCAATGACTTCTTATACGTAAATGGGTACGAGCTTGGTACCGGCCGTGGTGAATCCATGGTTTCTTATCGTAAAACCTTTATGTTTGGTGATAACCTCGGTTTGAACCTTGGCGCAGCTTGGCAAGGCGACAATGGAGCTTATGGTGACAGGGGGCAATTGGGTCTTTCATTCGATTTAGGCGGAATATTTGTAGGTTATGCATTTACTACTGGCTCGGTAGGCGGTCAGAATGATGACGCAATGGGTAATATTCTCTCGGCTAAATATGGTTCATACGGTGACGGACTATTTGTTGCAGCAGTATATGAAATGGGTAGTGACTTCAGAAACGCTACTGGTGGTCCAGCTTATGATTCAACCAGTATTGAGTTGATAGCCGCGTTCGCACTAGCAAATAGCCTCAACTTCTCTCTAAACTACGAGTCTCATGAAGACGATGACAGCAGCTTAACTGTCATTAGTCAAATGGCACTACAGGTCGAGTACAACTTCACTCCGGCATTTGTAGGCTACGCAGGTTACCAGCTTGACTTAGGTGATGATATATCAAGTGATGACGATCTATACGCTCTAGGTGTTCGATACTATCTATAACTCTCTTTTATAGAATACCTAATGAAGGCAGGGCGAAAGCTCTGCCTTTTCTTTTGGATACAACTTCAGTTTTCGTTGGGGGTTTGGGCTAAACTTGCTACAATCCGTGCCTTTCTCTTTTAGGTCTGTTTAGACCCAACGTACAGAAGAACACTATGACTACTGAAATCTACAAAGAGTTTATGTTTGAAGCCGCCCACAAATTGCCTCACGTACCTGAGGGACATAAGTGTGGTCGTCTGCATGGACACTCATTCTTGGTTCGCCTTTACCTTAAAGGTGAAGTGGACGCTCATACGGGCTGGATTATTGACTTTAGTGATGTAAAAGAGAAGTTTAAACCAATCTATGATCGTCTTGATCATCATTACCTTAATGATATCGAAGGCCTTGAAAACCCAACCAGTGAAGTGCTGGCTAAATGGGTATTTGAACAAACTAAGCCGTTATTGCCACTTCTAAGCAAGGTAGAAATCAAAGAAACCTGCACTGCTGGTTGCATCTACACGGGTGAATAACGTGCTTAAAATCAATGAGATGTTTGAAACCATACAAGGAGAGGGCTTCTTTACTGGAGTGCCTTCTATCTTTATTCGTCTGCAAGGATGTCCAGTGGGCTGCGCTTGGTGTGATACCAAACAAACCTGGGATGTGAACCTAGAAGACGAAACAGATTTTAAAACGGTTTTACTAAAGCAAGGCGATGATGAGCGTTGGTGCAGCACGAGTGAATCTTCGCTGGTGGTCTATTGCCTTGAGCAATACTCGGCCAAACACGTGGTCATTACCGGCGGCGAGCCATGCCAGTATGACTTATTGCCGTTGACGACAGAGCTAGAAGCAAACGGTTACCGTTGCCAAATAGAAACCAGTGGTACTTTTGAAGTGCTGGCGACCCCAAACACTTGGGTAACGGTTTCACCAAAGATTGGCATGAAGGGCAAACTTCCTATTGAGCCAAGCGCAATGTCTCGTGCCAACGAGGTTAAGCACCCAGTAGGTAAAGAGTCAGACATTGACGACCTTAAGGCTTTGCTTGAAGTGAGCACGCTGCAAGATGGGGTAGAGGTTTTGCTACAGCCTATCAGCCAAAAACCACGAGCGACTAAGCTTTGTATTGATACGTGTATTGCTAACAATTGGCGCTTGTCGGTTCAGACGCATAAGTATTTGGATATTGCTTGAGGGGCGACAGCCGTCAGCTTTAAGCTACAAGCTGCCAGATTAAGAGCGTTACTCTTGACTCGTTTCAGATTGGGAGATTCCCGCTAAAGACATGCGAGAATGACGGTTTTATTGGCTATCAGCTTTAAGCTTTCAGCCGTCAGATAAAAACAAAGTCATTCCAGAGTGCTTTTCTGGGCCAGCACTCTGGTCGAGGACCTAATGCTTCCTTGCAAACGTTCTTCACTAACAAATTTGCGTACGATCCGCTTTAATCTGATAGCTGACAGCTGACCGCTGGTTTTCACCAATTCCTAAACCCGCAAGTATCGATATGGAATCGGACACCTGAATACAGTCCCATACCCATATTATTTTCTTTCCCAGCTTTGTTGTATATTCCCCAAAGCATTTTATGTAACTCTTCGCGGGTGATGTCGTTGATTGGAACTAAATCCAAGGCACAGAAGTTAAGGTGCTGACTCTTCGTTGCCCCTCCCGAGGTTTGGTTGTAATACTGGGTTCTATCGCCCGAAACAGGGACTAGGGGACCAGTAACAGGCTCTACGTGGTCTTGGATGAACTTGACCGTACGAACCATATTGGGAATGAGCTTCTCATCAGGGACGGTAAATACCGAAGTGCCGTTCATTGCCCAGTTTGTCCCTTGTAATAAGACGAGGTGGAGGGGCATGGTTTTCATGGGGACTTCGGTGATGCCTGCGGCGATGAACTGATCGCGCACCACAGTCAACTTATCTTCCGCTCTATTCATCAGCATCCAGCCTCTAAAAGCCGCTCTTGTCGGTACTTTGTATCCTTTTACCTCAATAACTAAATCACTGTATTCTAGCTCATTCTCTGCCTCGTAGAGCTTGAGGAGATCGTTGGAAGAGACGGTAAAACTAATGCTAATAATGAGTAAACAGGCAAGACGAATCATGATAGTTCTCCTTTGCATTTAGTGTACCCAGTATAGACGTTAATTTGGCTTTTGAATTCTGTGTATAATTTGACCAGCAAGGAAAAGGTATCTATTTTCAACACCATGAGATTAAACGATGCTGGTTTCAATGGTGAGGGATTATGTCAGTACATATTTTATATCGGGCGGGCTACAAGTATCAGTTAGCTGAAGATTTCATCATCAAAGTGGACATTTTCCCGCAGCAGAATATAGATTTGGAGTTTATTAGTCTCAGTTTAGATGGGTGGCTTACTGTACGCTCTGGTTACGCGTGGGATGGTCCTTCTGGCCCTGTAGTGGATACCTCAAGAAACATGCGGGCATCACTGATTCATGATGCGCTATACCAATTGCTTCGCTGTGAACACATACCCGCGCAGCAAAAAGACGCTGCCGACAAACTGTTTGAAAAGATATGCATTTCTGATGGGATTGATGAATTCACAGCGCATATGTTTTATCTTGGATTAAAACTTGGAGGCAAACCTGCCACCGAACCACGTAACAAGAAACCTACCTTAAAAGCGCCTTGGAAATAATTATGCTTTGTTGGAGCCTCCCCATATGAGATCGGGGTCAAAACACCTTAAATGTGAGTGTAATATTAAGTAACGACTCTAATCCACCTTGTCTAATAATTGTCATCTATCTGCAATATCATCATCTACCTTGTAGGCGTTATACTGACTTTTCATGCCTTAGATTAGTTATAAAGTAGATTATTATGCCAACTAAGCCCTTACCTCAACCTTAGTTAGTCAGCATGAGATTATAGCTCCGCCCTGCTAAATCATTCATTCACCCTATGATTACTCGAGTTAGGATGATTCTTGATATGGCATGCATCTTGTAGGGTATGGGTATCGGTTGAAGTAGCAGCCTAAGTTGTAAAAGGTGTTTTATGAAAAACCCCATTATTCAAGATAAAGATTCAACACTCGCCACTGATGTTATATTGCATGCATTTGACTGGCCGTATCGAGAGATTGCTGAGAAGGCTCAGCAGATAAGCCAATTAGGCTATAAAACAGTTTTAGTTTCACCGCCAATGAAGTCGTTGAAACATGAGAAAGGCACCGCTTGGTGGCAGCGCTATCAGCCACAAGATTATCGAATCATTGATAATGAATTGGGTAATACCCTCGATTTTCAGACAATGATGACCTGCCTGAACGACTTTGGTATTCGCGTTTATATTGATGTGGTATTTAATCACATGGCAAACGAGTCGTATTTGCGCTCAGACCTGCAATACCCTAGTCAGCAAGAGCTAGAAGACTACGCGAAAGATCCAGAGTATTACGAATCTCTAAAGCTATTCGGTGACTTGAGCAAACCACTCTTTACTGAAGATGATTTCGTTGAAGCGTTTGGTATAGAGGATTGGCAGGATCAGTGGCAAGTACAGAACGGGCGCATCACTGGCGGACCTCACGATCCGGGTTTGCCTACCCTGCGTGATTGTGAGCATGTGATTGAGCAGCAGCAAGCGTACCTGTTGGCTATGAAGGCGATGGGAGTGAAGGGTTTCCGTATTGATGCTGCCAAACACATCTCTATTGAACAGCTACGTAAAGTGTGGACAAAAGAGATCACGGAAGGTGTGCACATTTTTGGTGAGATCATTACCGATGGTGGTGCAACCAAGCAAGAGTATGAGCTTTTCCTAAAGCCGTACCTAAAGAAAACTAAGCTAGGTGCTTACGATTTCCCTTTATTTAACACGGTATTGCAAGCGTTTCAGCCTAAGGGGCGTATGTCCGCGCTGATAGACCCTTATAACTTTGGTGAAGCGTTGAAGCGCCAGCGAGCCATTACCTTTGCCATTACCCACGATATTCCTAACAATGATGTGTTCCAGGGTTTGATTATGCCGGAAGAGCATGAATGGTTGGGCTATTGCTACATTCTTTGTCGTGATGGTGGTGTGCCGTTGGTCTATACCGACCTTAATACTAGTGGCATCCTTGACTGTGAAGGTAATCCTCGCTGGATGAATGCGTGGCAAGACCCGCGTATGAAGACACTTATCGCATTCCACAATTACGTCCACAGTGCGCGTATGGTGGTGTTGGAAGCGAGTGATGACCATCTGCTGTTCAGTCGTGGGGAACGAGGCTTAGTCGCCATTAACAAGGCTGATACGGTGAAATCGATTCGTATCCGCTGGGACCAACCTATGTTTGATATTGTACAACAGCAGGGCATCTCTCCGGTTGATGGATATTTAGAGTTGGATATTCCTGCGAAAGGGTATTGCTGTTTGGTAGGGGCGTAAGCCCCGTATCCTGAACATGATTCAGGATCTTAGAGAGTGCCTATGGCAGGCTTTCGCAGCCTCCAAGATACTGGATAAATACTGTGTATTTTCCAGTATGACGCACCTATCATGTCGATCCGTGTTGTTTATTTATTCTTCCTTGCTCGGCTCTCGTTCTGCACTGAGCGATACATCTTACCCAATTGCTTATCATGAGAGCGCAGCTCTGCAAGAGAAGCACTATTACGGGCTTGCTCTCTTTGCAGTTTTAGGTAGTTGTTCAAACGGCGGTCGTCTAACTCACCTGACTGTAGAGCCTTTTGAATCGCACAACCCGGCTCGTTTTGATGGGAGCAATCTGAGAAGCGGCACTGTGAGGCGATCTCTTCGACATCAGAGAAGGTTTCACTGATTCCTTGCGCCACGTTTGCCAGCTGCAGCTCACGCATTCCTGGAGTGTCTAAGAGTACGCTACCACTCGGCATTGGATGGATAGTACGCCCTGTAGTTGTGTGTCGGCCTTTGCTGTCATCTTCGCGAATGGAGCCTGTTTTCTGCGCTTCCGTTTGCAATAAAGTGTTCACGAGAGTGGACTTACCAACCCCAGAAGAACCAAGGAAGGCGACGGTTTTTCCTGTTTTACACCACGCAGTCAGTGACTGAACGCTATCAAAGTCTAGTGCATTGACGGCCTCTATCATTAGCATAGGGTCTAGAGATTGAACCTGTTGCTTAAGAACGTCTGCATCGTCACACAGGTCGGCTTTAGTCAATACAATCACTGCCTCAACCTGCGCTTCATTGGTTAACGCGAGATAGCGCTCAACGCGGCTGAGGTTAAAGTCGTCATTCAATGACATTACGATAAATACGGTGTCTATATTTGCTGCTATGTACTGTTCTGCCAGTTTAGAACCTGCAGCCTTCCTAGAAAACATAGAGCTTCTTTCTAAGCGTCTCTGAAACTGCTGTTCATGATCGAGTAGCACCCAGTCTCCAACGGTCATGGATGGCAGAGACTCATGCATTGGCAGTGACACTTCACCTTTCTCTGTAATGAGTTGATAGCCAGAGCGGTGGTGGGCAGAGATGCGAGCAACAACCGCGTCTTCATAATCTTCAAGAGTCAGTTGTTGCTGAAAGAAGGGTTGCCAGCCGAGGTTTTGAAGGTTCATTTAGTGCATCATCATCTTTTTAACAGGTACCGATAGGTTTAGCACACGGCCTGTATCAAAAGTAAGCGTAAGAGGAATCACCATGCCTTCTTTTAATGGTTCTTTGATGTCAAACAGCATGATATGTAAGCCATGTGGCTTAAGCACGGTGTCAGCTTTCCCTGGGATTTCTATCTTGTCTAGTTTACGCATTTTCATCACACCATCTTGCATCGCATGAGTGTGTAACTCCGTGACTTCAGCTATAGGTGTTGTTGCCGAAATGAGTGCACGATCTTCAGCAGCAGGATTATTAATGGTTAAGAATATTGCGCTGGTTGTGGAGGTCGGTGGCGTTTCTTTGGCGTAGGCACCTGAAACTGATACTACATTGCTAGCATACGTAAAGGGTGAAAGTAGCACTAGGATGAAAGTTAGAAGGCGAGTTGTCATGGTTGCATCTCCATTGTGATGTCATTAATAGCTTTAACCAGTGGTGCTGGAGTAAGAGTGTGTTGCACCTTGGTCATTTCCGTACCATCAGGTGCGAGAAAGTAAAAGTATGAGCTATGGTCAACGGTATATTCGAGAGCCGAATCTTCAAGTGTCGTTTTTATATAGATAACGCCGTATTTGTTCGCTAAAGCTTCCAGTGTTTCAGGATCGGCTCGGTAACCTTCAAAATTCTCGTGAAAGTATTGCGCGTATTGATGGACATCATCGCCAGAGTCTCGCTCGGGATCTAAAGTAACTAAGACAGGGCGTATTTTGTCTAGCGCTTCTTTGGGTACTTGATGTAACGCAGCGCTAAGCATAGCAAGAGAGGTAGGGCAGACATCAGGACAGCGAGTGAAGCCAAAATAGACCACATTGATACGCGGATCGTCTGGATTAAATAACGGCTTTTGCTCTCCATTAGCTCCTGTCACTAAGGGGTGCTCTGCTCGTTCGCTTTGTTGGTGGACTTGCTTTTGGTCTTGGGTGTCTAAATATGACTTAACCCCGAAACCTAAAGCAACTGCGACAATCATGGTGAGTGTCCAGCTTTTGCTCATCTTTGCATCCTTACTGAGATGGGAAGTGTTCCGTTTGAAGATTGGATAGAACCGATCCATGTCATAGCATCGCTATGGCAAACTGGCAGTAATAAAGAACCAGAAAACGTGTCATTACCTTGATTGCTGAGTACAAACTTTGCCACACCCATAGACATTTCCTTGCCCTCAAGTTCTATCCATAGTTGCTCATCGTTATTGTCTGGCCAGGTTACCTCAATAGAGGTGGGCTGCATCGGTGAAACAACGTCTTGCTCTAGCACTATGCTTGCATCATTGATCGTGCAGACGGTGGTGGATAGTGGGCAGTATTCAATATCAGATTTCAGTTCTTTATTGGCTAGAGATATCTGAACCGTTTGATAGATATCTTTAGCAAAAAAGCCTAGCCCCAAAGCAAGTATGAAAGCTAGGCCTTTGAAAATGTTGTTCATTATTTGTCTTCGGCAAATTTCTCTAATGCCAATACTAGACCAATTGCGACCAACATCGTTACCACCGCAAACGCAGTTTGTGATGGTGTACCCGTAATCGATTCAAAATTGTGAGGCATGAGGTTTTCTTGTAGCAGTGGTACTTGCTCGCCGCTGGAATTAGTGCGCCATGTAAGGGTCTCTTTCCATGGCCAAATCTTTGGCAGTGTGCCCACCATTAAGCCCACTAAAAACATTAATGTGATGTCTCTAAAGCGTTTTAATAGCCAAGACAACACGTGAGAAAAACTCAATAGGCCGATTAAGCACCCAGTCATGAATAACAGAAGGAAAGAGATATCTAACCCCTTCACAGCGCCGATAACAGGGGTATACATACCAATCAATAGCAAAATGAAGCTCCCTGAGATACCTGGCAAGATCATGGCACAGATAGCAATAGCGCCCGATAACACAATATTGATCAAAGTAGGCTCAAGGTTGACAGGATTAAGCACCGTGATGGCAAAGGCAACAGCAATACCTAAGGCAAAGCCTATCCATTTGCTCAGTTCAAAAGACTTTATTTGGCGCATAATATGCCAAACAGACACTAAGATAAGACCGAAGAAAAATGACCATAGTGGAATAGGGTGTGTGACCAATAGCCAAGATATCAGCTTGGCTAGTGTGAGTATGCTGGTGAAAATCCCTGCAAATAGAGAGACTAAAAACCAGCCGTTGATATGATCGAACGCTCCCTTGATGCCTTTTGAGCGCAGCACGCCAATAAGAGAAGGGTTAACGCGGCGAATACTCTCTAATAAGGTATCGTAGATGCCAGTGATAAATGCGATGGTACCGCCAGAAACACCAGGTACAACGTCAGCCGCACCCATAGCCATTCCCTTGAGGAAATTGGTGAAGTAATTCATAAAGTTAGTTTTTGAAGCCAAGTCCATTAATGCTAAGTATTGTAAGGGAAATGACGGGGAGGGGGAATAGGAGAAAGCTGTCAGCTTTAAGCTATCAGCGGTCAGAGGGTTTTTCACCGTCATCCCAGCATGTTTTTAGCTGGGATCTTCGAGTGTACATTCTATGCCATCTTCAAAAGCACGCTGTATAGCGGTCAGCTTTAAGCTATCAGCCGTCAGAAGATTTTTTCATCGTCATGGTCGAATATCTGTTTCTATAAAAGATCCCCCCGATAAAACCCGCGGGAATGATGATTATTAGTTGCACGAACCACTTATAGCTGACGGCTTGCAGCTGACAGCTATAAGTTAGATTTTATCGCGTTATTTCGCTAAGTAACTCATCAAGAACTGAGAAATCTTACGCATATCTTCGATAGCGATGTACTCTTCAGTGGTGTGTACCTTAGCCATACCTGTCGACAGGTTAACGATTGTTAGGCCTTTCTCTGCAAAGATGTTGGCATCACTACCGCCACCTGTAGAGGTTACGATTGGCTCGATGTCTAGCTGTGTGAATACGTCTTTTACCGTTTGGATGTGAGGGTGTGATTCAGGGATCTGAAACGGGTTGTATGCGCGAGTTGAAACGATATCTACTTCGGCGCCATGTTTGGTCGCAGCTGCTTCGAAGGTTTCAACCATATGAGCCACTTGCTTAGCCAGCTTTTCTTCATCAAGAGAGCGTGCTTCTGCTTCGATGTATAGGCTTGGCATTACGATGTTGGTCGCTTGGCCGCCTTTCACAACGCCGATATTGGCTGTGGTTTCTTCGTCGATACGAGACAGGTTCATGTTTGCGATGGCATCAGAGGCAACAGTCAGGGCATTGATGCCTTGCTCTGGCGCTAAACCGGCGTGAGCTGGTTTACCTGTGATGTTTACCTTAAGGTTTTGCTGACCTGGAGCTACTGCAATGATGGTGCCGATAGGGCCGCCTGAGTCTAAAACAATGCCCATTTCAGATTCGATCTTGCTGCAATCGAATTGCTTAGAGCCGTGCAAACCACCTTCTTCAAATACAGTGAACGCGATCTCGATGGTCTTGTGTTCAACGTTGTTTTCTTGAAGGGTTTTGATTGCTTCGATGATTGCGGCAATGCCAGACTTGTCATCACCACCAAGAATAGTGTCACCTGCAGAGCTAATGATGCCGTCTTTGATTACTGGCTCAATGCCGTTGCCCGGCGTTACCGTATCCATGTGACAGCTTAGTACGATGCTACCGTCTAGTTTACCTGGTAATTTAGCATAAATGTTAAAGCCATTTGACAGGGTTTCAGGAACTGCAAGGCGCTCTACGTCAAAGCCTAGTTGCTGAAGCTGAGATTCGATTTCAATGGCGACTTCTTTTTCGTTGCCTGATTCGCTGTCAATTTTTACCAGTTGTAGGAAGTTATCTACTAAACGATTTTGATCTACTTGTGTCATGGAATTACTTCTTTATCTATTCATGAAGCGGATAGTTACACATACTGCGTGCTACACGCCCTTGACGCAGATCAATTTTGCGTCCGATTTCAGAATAGATGACCATTAACCCATAGGTGAGTGGCGATACTTGCAGCATAACCAAGGGCAATGATCGGCATCCATTTTAGGTGACCAAAGAAGGTATATTTACCATGGGCGGCACCCATTAATGCAACGCCTGCCGCAGAGCCTATAGACAACAAACTGCCTCCCACACCTGCGGTTAGGGTAACTAACAACCAGTTGCCCATGGATAGCTCCGGCTGCATGGTCAAAATGGCAAACATAACGGGAATGTTATCGACAATTGCGGATAGTATTCCAACCATGACGTTCGCCCAAATAGGATCCCACTGGGTGTACATGATTTCAGACACTAACCCTAGATAGCCAAGCAAACTTAAACCGCCCACACACATTACGACGCCGTAGAAAAATAGTAGGGTGTCCCACTCGGCATGAGAAACTCGTCTAAATACATCAAATGGAACCACAGAGCCAAGACGCTGTAGAGCTGCTTTATCGTGATGTGCTTCTGCTTCTGCTCGCTTTTTAGCAAGAGAGCGCGGCAGTGTCTTGCGCAGGTAGAAACCAAAGAATTGTAGGTACGCCAGTCCCATCATCATGCCAATAACTGGAGGGAAGTGCAGTAAACCGTGGAAAGCAACGGCGGTTGCAATAGTTAAGATGAATAAGGCGACGATGCGTTTGGCACCACGCTTTAACTCAACATACTCATGTACGGCATCTGGACTCGTTTTTGGTACAAAGAATGACATGATCACAGCTGGCACTATGTAGTTGACCACAGAAGGAGCAAATAGAGTCAGGAACTGCATAAATTCAACGTGACCCGCCTGCCACACCATTAGGGTTGTAATATCACCAAAGGGACTGAACGCGCCACCTGCGTTTGCTGCGATGACAATATTGACACAGGCTATGTTGATAAACTTGTAGTTGGTTCCACCGACTTTCATCACCACGGCGCACATCAATAATGCGGTAGTCAGGTTATCGGCGATAGGAGAAATAAAGAATGAAAGAATACCCGTTATCCAGAATAGGGAACGCAGGTTGAAGCCCTTACCTACCATCCAAGCTTGAAGGGCATCAAACAGGCGACGCTCTTCCATGGCACTGATGTAAGTCATGGCAACCAGCAAGAACAGAAGTAGCTCTGAGTATTCCAGTAGGTTGTGATCGAGTGCGGATTTAGCCACATCCATCTGCCCTAAGCGTTGGAAGGTAAAGCCAATCAATATCCAGATAAGCCCTGCAGCAAGCAATACAGGTTTAGATTTTCTCAGCTTTAGGACTTCTTCGCCCATTACGAGGCAATAGGCCAACGCAAAGATAACAAGAGCGGCATACCCAACACCTGATTGGGTTAAGTCGGGCATAGCATGACTAGTGGAAGAAAAGGCAAAAGGGGAGACTAAAAGAGAAATTAGCGCCACGCACAACATAGACGAGAAAGACTTCACTGCGACTCCTTGCAGATGATTAGTTAACTTAAACAGTATTCCTTGTTGATTGACTAGACTTAACTGACTGTTAAACAAAGCCAAGTAACAAAGATAACCAGACCCACCTAGCCTAAACCTGAAATGAAAACAATAGCTTGAATTAGATCACCCTTTAGCAAGGCAGATGAAATAACTTTGTTAATTTGAAGGGGGGGTTGAGTTGCGCAAATGCGGTTAGGGAAGTGGTTTTTGTTTGTTCGAGTCACTTGTGAAACCGATGTTTTACTATTAGTTTTAACGGGCTAACGGCAAGAAATTTAAAGGATTACTAATGAGTGAACAAACGAGCGGTCAAGACTCCCCATTGACTAGCAAAAGGGTATTGTTGTTATTTGCCCATCCTTCTCAGTCTCGTTCAGAGGTGAATATTGCGTTATATAAGGCTGCAAAAAAGGTTCCGGGTATCACCTGCGTTGACCTCTACAGCGAGTACCCTAAATACGACATTGATATAGAGCGGGAACAGCAGCGTTTGTTGGACCATGACGTCGTCATTTTTCAGTTTCCTTTGTACTGGTACTCCACACCTTCAATCCTCAAAGAGTGGCAAGATTTAGTCCTTGAATATGGCTTTGCTTACGGGCATGAAGGTACTGCGATACAAGGTAAGCAGTTTTTCTGCGCTATTACAGCAGGGGGCAAGGAAGATGCCTACCAAACAGACGGTTACAACCATTACACCATTCGAGAATTGTTGCACCCAATAGAGCAAACCGCAGCGTTAACGGGCATGCACTATTGGGCTCCGTTCGTTTTGTTCGGTTCGCGAACAGCGCTAGAAGAAGGCAGGGTTAAAGAGCATGTCAAAAGCTGGAAGCAATTGCTTGAGGCGTTAGTGGAAGGACGAGTTGATGAAAATCTCGCTACGTCTTTACCTCAAATTAGCGGCAACTTAGAAGCCGTGATTAAAGGAGCGCAGTCATGACAGGTTACTTTTTACAGGCTTTTATCTATCTGATTGCAGCCGTTATTGCCGTTCCCATTGCTAAGCGCCTAGGGTTAGGTTCAGTGCTAGGGTATCTAATTGCCGGGGTCGTTATTGGCCCAATTGCTGGGCTTGTCGGTGAAGAAACTACCACCATTCAGCACTTTGCTGAATTTGGGGTGGTGATGATGTTGTTCCTAGTGGGTTTGGAGCTTGAACCCAAGATGCTTTGGAATATGCGTAACCGCCTAATGGGGTTGGGGGGCATTCAAGTCTTCGGAACCGCAGGCATAGTGATGGGCATTGCCCTAGTCCTTGGTATGCAGTGGCAAATAGCCTTAGCCATCGGCCTTATCTTTTCTCTCTCGTCTACTGCTATTGTTTTGCAGACCTTTAATGAGAAGGGACTTACCAAGACTGAAGGCGGTCAAAATGCCTTTTCCGTGCTGTTATTCCAAGATATCGCTGTGATCCCGATGCTGGCCTTTATCCCTCTACTTGCTTTACCTGAACTCGTAGAACTGGCTCAGACAGCGGTCGGTGAGAGTGCAGACCACCACCCAGAGCTAAGCTTGGTCGCAGGACTACCGGGTTGGGCTTATGGCTTGGTCATCACTGCGTCCATAGCCATCGTTGTGGTCGGTGGTCATTTTGCTAGTCGCCCACTGTTTCGGTTTGTGGCCGCCTCCGGGCTTCGTGAAATATTTACCGCAACGGCTTTGATGCTAGTGATTGGTATTGCTGCGCTGATGGGACTGGTGGGTCTTTCACCTGCGTTGGGTACCTTCCTTGCCGGCGTTGTATTGGCTAACAGTGAATTTAGACATGAATTGGAATCTAACATCGAGCCGTTCAAGGGTTTGTTGCTCGGACTGTTCTTTATCACTGTGGGTGCTGGCATCGACTTTACGGTTTTGTTCAGTGATTTCTTTGTCATTATTGGTCTGACTCTGGGACTCATGCTTCTCAAGGGCCTTGTACTTTGGGCGCTGGCCATTGCTTTCAAAATCAAAGGGGTTAATCGCTGGCTGTTCGCCTTAAGCTTGGCACAAGCGGGTGAGTTTGGATTCGTGCTGCTTAGCTTTACTATGCAAAACAATGTGCTACCAAACGATATTGCGACAACCTTGTCGTTGGTGGTTGCGCTCTCAATGTTCCTGACCCCAGCTCTGTTTATTTTCTACGATAAGGTCATTCTTCCTAAGTATGAGAAAGCGAGCAATCAAGATGAAGAAGATGACGTTATTGACGAGCAGGGCACAGTTATTATTGCAGGTGTTGGTCGATTTGGTCAGATAGTTAATCGCTTGCTCGTAAACAATGGCGTTGAAACCGTTGTGCTTGATCACCAAGCCACGCAGGTTGCTAACTTAAGAAAAGTCGGCATCAAAACCTACTTTGGTGATGCCACCAAGCCAGACTTATTACATACCGCTGGTATTGAGCATGCCAAAGCGCTGGTGGTGGCGATCGACAATGAAGAGGCGTCCCTTGAATTGGTCAAGTACGTGAGACACACCTATCCGCATGTGAAGGTAATTGCGCGCGCATTTGACCGTGGGCATTCTTATCAACTTCGTCAAGCGGGTGCTAGTCATATAGAAAGTGAAACCTTCCATTCTGCATTAGAAGTAGGAACGGTGGCGCTTCGTTGTATGGGATTCCACCCCTTCCAAATCGAACAGCAACGTAATTCCTATATCAAGGTAGAGAGGGAAAGCTCAGATAATTTGTATCATGCTTGGCTAGATGATGCCGAAGGGGAGCGTTACGATAACAACTTCATCAAACTTTTTGTTGAGTTGGAAGATAAAATACGTGACGCTATGGGCTCAGATCGCAGTGATAACCATACTCGTTCTGAACGAGGGTGGACACCGCCACCAAAAGGATATGCAGATAAATTTGAGGACTCGTCAGAGTGACACAGCATAAATCGTGGCAAACACCACAAAACTTCTTAATCCTGATTTCAATTGTGGTGCCAGTCGCCTTTTCAAGCTGGATGGCACTACTGAATAACTTTGTTATTGAGCGTGCTAACTTTGATGGTGCAGATATTGGTTTACTGCAAAGCGTTCGTGAGATCCCTGGGTTCTTAGCGTTTACTGTGGTGTTTGTGCTTTTGTTTATTAGAGAACAAAAGTTCATGTTGGTGTCGCTATTTATGCTGAGTTTAGGCACGTTTCTAACGGGCTTCTTCCCCAGTGTCACTGGCTTGTTGTTGACCACTTTATTGATGTCGACAGGATTCCACTACTTTGAAACTTTAAAACAATCCCTCTCGCTACAATGGCTATCTAAGGATGAAGCGCCGGAGATGCTTGGCAAGATGATCTCCATTGGTGCGCTTGCCTCGCTTATCACCTATGGAGCCTTGTGGATTATGCTAGAGGTGATAAAGCTCGATTACATAGTGGTGTATGCCATAACGGGCGGGGCTGCTTTAGTGCTAGTGGCATTGATGACCATTGGCTTTCCGCAGTTTAAAACAGATACCGTCCAGAACAAGAAACTCGTATTAAGAAAGCGCTACTGGCTTTACTACGCTCTTACCTTCATGAGCGGTGCCCGCAGGCAGATATTCACCGTGTTTGCAGGGTTCTTGATGGTTGAGAAATTTGGCTATTCAGCCGCTGATGTGACTTTACTGTTTTTGATCAACTATTTGTTCAACTTCCTATTTGCCAAGAAAATTGGTCGTTTTATTGGTGTCGTGGGAGAACGCAAGGCGTTGGTATTCGAGTACGTTGGTTTGATCGGCGTATTCTTGGGTTATGCCTTTGTTCAATCCGCTGAATGGGCTGCCGCACTCTATGTTATCGATCATTTGTTCTTTGCTCTGGCTTTAGCTATAAAAACCTATTTTCAAAAAATTGCAGATCCAGCAGATATGGCCTCTACCGCTGGCGTTAGCTTTACCATCAACCATATCGCCGCTGTAGTCATCCCTGTGACCTTTGGTGTGATTTGGTTAACTTCCCCTGCGCTAGTGTTTGTGATTGGCGCGGTAATGGCTGCTGTATCTCTAATTCTATCTTTGAATATCCCAGCGAGGCCGACTGAAGGGAATGAAGTTAGGTTATTTAGCTGGGGTAGGGTCTAGTAGCTATCCTTTATTGCTGACAATGCGCGCGCAGTAAGTAGATGGGTCTTGCTTGGAAAAGCGTAACACAAACTGTCATCCTAGAATTTACGCAGTAAATATCTAGGATCTTAGTGCGCACAATGCGTATTTGGGCAGACTCTAAAATTCCGCTGAACCAGCACTCTGGCGCTACATATTTCTAAAAAGCAACAAGCACAATCGAATAAGCAAAACAATCCCGGCTAATTAGCCGGGATTTGTGGTTGTTAAGAACCTAGGGCCCAGTATCTAGGACCCCAGGCCCGATTCTTAATGATCCAAATACAAATAATTCTGCCAGCTCTTCATGCGAATCAGAATCTTACGCATGATGGAAACATGGTGGAAACTGTCAGAATATACGGCGATTTGTACGGATGTTCCCAGCGGTAGGTGGTACTGTGAAATATCGTCAGTGATACGCAACTTCACCAGAGCACGACCAGCAGCATCGAGCGATTTTGTTCCTAGCAATTTTCCAGAGGCTTGCACTTCACCTTCTGCCATTGCTGGAATAACGTTGACCACCTCACCTTTGAAAACCTTACCAGGTAGGCTTGGGAATAAGAACTCAGCTTCGAAGCCAGGCTTTAGTCGTTGCAACGAGTTTTGACGGAATGCCCCAATATAGTCGTACTCTTCAGCATGAATAAACACCATTGATGGCGCCAGTGGCAAAGGTACTGCCATCTGACCAGGGCGAAGGATCAGCTGCGTTACATAACCATTTGTTGGCGCTCTCACCACTGTTTCATCGAGATTGAACTGTGCTTGAGCCACTTCAGCTTTTATGCGCGCTACTGTGGTGTTTTCACCATCAACTTCAGACTCGTAGGCGACACGGGCACTGTTCTCCATTGCAATTTCTGCTTCTAGATCCGCTTCTGCACCCTTGAGATTTTGGCGGCGAGTGTCAACTTGTTGAGCTGTGAATGCGCCTTTTTTAAAGCCAGCGTAATAGCGATTAAACTCTCTTTTTACTCTATCGCGTTCAGCTCGTGCTCGGTGAACCTCAGATTGCGCTGCCTTGTATTCTGACTCTAACTGAAATACGGCTTGCTCTGCGGCCGCTAAATCGGCTTTTTTACCCAAAAGCTTGGCTTTATAGGGTTCTGATTCGATAGTGAATAAAGGTTCGTCTTTCACTATAAAGGTATCGGGTTTAACATTCACTTCTACGACGTGACCACGAACTGTGGGTACGATAGGGGTGGTGTTATAAACTTGACGACCAATTTGTGTGAAAGGGTGGTTGTAGTTCATTAATAGAATTAGCGTACCAATCAATATAACCCCACCTAATACGGCCGTCGGGACTGACCATTTATTTAAGGGGATCTTGAATATTTTGAAGATCGCGACACAAATAGCGGTGTAAGTGAGTATCAGTAGTAAATCCATTACGCATCTCCCTCACTTTGAGTCGGCTTAGCACTTGTTTGCGGTTGAGGCTGCGACTGCTTAAGCTGTGCGACTTGCTCTGTTAATTCCTGAACCTTTTGATTTAGTTGAGTAATATCATGATGAAGGTCAGATTGTTCTTGTTTTATTTGAGTCATTCCCCAACCTCTATCTTCACGCCATAACGTGGCCCATATCCACAGAAATGGCCATAAAGCGTGTAAGGTGAAAAGGCTGATCCAGCCAGTGACATGGATGGCATCTTGGTGAGGGTGATTGCGTTTTTTTGCAATTTCATACGGGATATCGTGAATAACGATAATGCCGTAGAAAATGACAAGAGCGACGAAAACCAATAGCCCAAGGGCAACGTAATCGAGAGACATGTTTCATCCTTGTAATGCTTGTTCGAATATTGTTATTTCATTTTCGACGTTAATGTGTGTAAATACAACTAGTTTATTGATTACATGGACTTTTTCCATGTGATGTATTGTAAAATTTGTATAGGTATTGAGCTATTCAGTTATCTAAGCAAGTCATCATCTAAATAGAGGCTAAATATTGAATTTCATAGGAGAGATAGCGGCCATAGGTGCGGCTATTGTCTGGGCAATTGCGACTTGGATTTATGGTCAGTTTAGCCATCGTTTTAGCGCCTTACAGCTCAATATCATTAAGGGCGTAATAGCTTCAGCAATGATGTTGGTGGTTTTGCCATTTTTGCCACAAGCAAGTATAGAGATCTCAAAACAGCACGCTTTAATACTGGGTATCTCAGGGGTTATTGGTATTGCTATCGGTGACAGCGCTTATTTTGCGTCGTTGAAGCGGATTGGGCCGAATAACACATTGCTTCTGGAGTCATTGGCACCTCCATTGTCAGGATTACTCGCGTTACTGTTCTTAGGTTTAGGTCTTAGTATTTTTAACTGGCTTGGCGTTATTGTTACAACAATAGCGGTGACATCCGTAGTACTTCAGCCTTCCTCCAATAGGGGAAGCGTATCTAAATCTGGCATCGGTTTTGGTCTGTTAGCGAGTGTATGTCAAGCCAGTGGCGTAGTGATTTCGCATTTTGCATTGGTGGCAGGGGATATAGATCCTTTAGTTGGCGCTTTACTTCGACTATCGATTGGCGTGCTAGCTGTAGCAATGACTATTCCGTTTGTGGAGCGTAAGCCTTTTTCTAGTCTTTTCAAACTAGGCAAAGGTATGGGGAAATTGGACAAGTATTACTTGCTAGCGGCAATTGCAGTAGGCACCTTCTTTGCGCTGTGGCTACAGCAGGTGGCTCTTAAGCATGCAAATCCAGCGATAGCACAAACTCTTATCGCAACGAGCCCGTTGTTTATGTTGGTTATCTACAAGATTAAGGGATTAGCTATTTCTAGGCGCTCGATCATTGGCACCCTAGTGGCTATTGGTGGTATTGCTTTGCTACTGATGGGGTAGCTGATCACTGAAGTAGTTGATCTAGCGACAATGGTTTTTCTGATATGCCAGCATTCACCGCTGGCGTTTCTCCAGGCTTCTCTTGATGACACAGATTATTCCACGCTCGATAGATATCAAGCAGTGGTAGTAGCCCCTCAGGACGCCTTTTTCTTCTTGGTTCATTAACACTGCTTTTGAACATAGCGTGAAAACGATTCATGTAGTGGGCAATCGGAGACAACTTCGGGAGTTGGTGTGCCTGTTTTTGGGTAAGGTTACTCTCTACCAACTGACAGATGGCACGCTGGTCGGCTTTTCCTCTTAAATGCCATTGCTCTGAGAGAGACCAAGGCACCTCTGAGTCTTTAAACTTGAAGGTTTGAGGTTTGCTACCTGTTTTACCTTCTGTCCAATTCTCATCATCCAGTTGATACAGAAGGTCGAGTGATTGCTTTTGGCGCATCGCATTGAAGCTTAGCATGGCTGCATCCGCTAGCATGGGCTCAAAGCTCATACTGATGACCACTTGCTCTTTATTTCCCAGTGAATGGTTTAGGCGTAGATAATGCGCTGCCGTGCAATAGATAGGGGAGACTAAGCTAGATTTAGCTGGGTAATTGAGCTGAGTTTGGTTATGTAAAGGATTATTGCGGTGACTGCGCTCTTGGTGTCCTGTGCTCATTGATTCTAGGATATCTCGCAAAGTGCTACTTTTTGGGGGGAGTGGCGCTGTATTGATGCTTGCTAGAAAATCACTACCAATGAAACGATGCCCCGTGATGTTTTCCTGCCCGCTCAGGTTTAGAGACTGCAGGGCTATGTAGTGAGAATCGAGGTCAGCAGTACATACCCACAATACACCATTGTGGCTTTTAGGTTGTAAAAAACTCCAATCACTACCCAAGTGAAAGTTTTGCCCCTTGTTGTGCCAATGATGATCAAACACCGATGATTTCTGGCGGCAAATAGTCGCCATAGATTTGATGTGATCATTTAGCGTTTTGGCCTGAATTTTTAGTTTGGTTGCAATTTCTTTGAGGCTAAATCCAGTTAACAATAACGCTAAAATTGTCACGTGGGTCTTCAAGTTGGGGTTTTTTACTGAAAACCTATCGACGATAGTTTTTTGACAACTCTTGCAACGGTAGCGTTGTTTATCTCCACTAAAACCAAAAGCATAGTAGCGGCTAGGATGTAGCTGAACGTTTAAGCCTACATTCTCACATTGTTCATTTGTGCATGCGGTTAGCCCCAAATTCATGTGCTCAAGTTGTGCTGTTACTTCTTCGTTTAACTCTGTAGGCCAAATGACTGGAGAAATAGAGTGACAGCTAACGCAGGCAATTTGCGGATTATTGCTACTAAGTAAAAATGAGTAATTAGCGGCATTTAGCGAGCCAAAATCAGCACATAGAGGATTTTTACAGAAGTTAAGCGCAAGTAATTGTGGAGAGAGACTGTCAGACACGGGCAACACTTGGTTTGGGATATTAGATTGATTTTACCTAATTTTTTGTTCTGCAGACATTTTTTTAATTATAAGTGCACGCTTGTTCTATTTGTTGCGTAGTATTTAATGATAAGTTCTCACTTCGACTCTCAGTCAGAAATCAAGGAATGAAGATGGCAGATGCATTCATAGAAACATCAGACAATACACATATTCAGATCGGCATAAGTGCTTGTGTTTTAGGTGAAAAAGTCCGCTTCGATAGCGGCCATAAGATCAGTAAGTTTGTTACTAAAGAGCTTGCTCCCTTTTTCGAGTTTGTTCCCGTTTGCCCTGAGGTAGGGATGGGGATGAGCGTACCTCGCCCAACCATTCGACTGGTGACTAACGAAGAGCGCATCGCATTGGTCGAAACAAAAGACGCTTCTAAAGACTACACCGATGGGATGCTTACCTACTCAAATAACAAGGTAGAAGAACTCAAGGGTCAAGAGTTGTGCGGTTACATTGTTTGTGCGAAGTCACCAACCTGTGGCATGGAGCGCGTCAAGGTCTATTCCAAAGGGGGCGCCTCGAAAGAAGGCATTGGCATGTACACGGAAATTCTAATGAAGGAAATGCCTTGGTTGCCTGTGGAAGAAGATGGTCGCCTCAACGACCCTGTGCTTAAAGAAAACTTCATCTCAAGAGTATTTGGTTTGAGAGATTTTTATGACTGCATGGGAGGCCAGCCTACTTCAGGTAAAATAGTGGCGTTCCATTCTCGTTATAAGTTAACTCTTATGGCGCATCACCCTGATTCTTACAAAGAGTTGGGTCAGTTAGTGGCGCGTGTCGCTGACTATGATCCGGAGGAGTTCTTTCAACTGTACCGTTTGAAGTTTATGGAAGCGTTGACTAATCGCGCTAGCCGTAAAAACAATTCTAACGTTTTGATGCACATTCAAGGTTACTTTAAAAAATGGCTCTCTTCGCAAGAGAAGCAGGAACTTCGTAAGGTCATTGATGAATATCGTGAAGGATTACTGCCGCTGTTAAGCGTGTTAACGCTCATTAAGCACTACCTTTCTCTCTATCCAGACGAATATTTGCAGAACCAAAAGTTTCTTGACCCACACCCGCAAGAACTGCGTTTACGTTACAGTTTGTGATAAGGGGAGTGTATGAGAGGTTTAGTATGGTTTCGTCGAGACTTACGAACGCTTGATAACACTGCGCTAATTCAAGCAATCCGTACGGTTAGCGATTCTCAACACGATAATCAGGGCCTTATGGCCCTGTTTGTTGTTACACCTGAGCAGTGGAAAAAACACAACTTGTCGCCGATGCAGGCGGATTTGATTCGCAGACGTTTAGTGACGCTTTCGGAAGAGCTCAAAGCGCTTAATATCTCCCTGCACGTCGAGACAGTGGAAAGCTTTAATGAATGCCCCTCGTTACTTGCGCAGCTGTGTGCCCGCTTCAACATAGACCAGGTATTTGCTAACGCGGAATATGAAGTCAACGAAGTAATACGCGATGAGGCTACGCAAAAGGCATTGTCTGCTCAGCAGGTAGAGTTCTCGTTGTTAGCGGATAAATGTGTTTTCACACCCGGCACTTTGCTTAACAAGCAAGGGAGCTACTTTAAAGTCTTTACTCCCTTTAAAAAAACCTGGTTACAACGCTTTTCCGTCGAACAAAGCTTGGTGCATAAGCCAAAGACCATAGAGCGTAATGCGTTATTGGATGAAAACATGCAGGTCAACTCAGATCTGGATTACCCAACTGCAGACAGCTCCAAGTGGCATAGTGATACCAAGACTGTGATTGCAGAGCTTAGGCGCTTTGCCATCGAAAGGGCCTCGGATTACCAACAAGACAGAGACTTTCCCGCTATTGATGGTACGAGCCAACTTTCCCCGTACTTAGCGCTAGGTATGCTCTCTGTCAGGCAGTGTGTGGCTAGGCTCTTAAACGGTCGCCACCCCGAGCAATTAGATGAAGGGGAACAAACTTGGTTAAGCGAGTTGATTTGGAGGGAGTTTTATCAGCATCTGATCTACTTTGAGCCAAAATTATGCAAGGGTAGGGCATTTGTCCCTTGGAGTGATAATTTACATTGGCAAGGAGAGGGCGCACACCTCACCAAATGGCAACGAGGTGAAACAGGTTACCCGATTGTCGATGCCGCCATGAAGCAACTCAATGAAACAGGTTGGATGCATAACCGTCTTCGCATGGTCGTGGCCAGCTTTCTGACTAAAGATTTGCTACTGGATTGGCATGATGGTGAAGCCTACTTTATGAGCCGATTAGTAGACGGCGACTTTGCGGCAAATAATGGAGGGTGGCAGTGGTCAGCCTCTACCGGTTGTGATGCCCAGCCATACTTTAGGATCTTCAACCCCATCTCTCAGGGGCAAAAATTCGACGCCGATGGCAGCTTTGTTAAAAAGTGGCTACCTGAACTAGAAGACGTTCCCACCAAATACGTGCATTGTCCTTGGTTGTGGGCTGATTTCGGGAGTTTGAACTATCCTCAACCTATAGTTGACCATAAACAGCAAAGAGAAAAAGCTTTGCAGATGTATAAGGATGCTAAGGGCAGTGGTGATTAGATTCGTAGTACAGATAGTTGTCTTGATGGCTTTTTGTTTATCAGGTGCACAAGCGGCGACGTTCAAGTTACCAACCGATGGAAGTCATGTGGTGGGCAAGTTACAGCGTCACCAAGTAGAAAGAGGAGAAACCTTTGCCCGCCTTGCCAACGAATATGATGTAGGCCTATTAAGCCTTATTGCGGCCAACCGAGGTATTGACCCTTTCCTTCCTGAAGGAGGGGAGGTGTTAACGATCCCTAATCGCTTTATCTTGCCGACCGCAAAACGTGAAGGCATTGTCATTAATCTCGCCGAACTTCGTCTTTATTATTACGACCCCGATGGCATACATGTGCATGTATTTCCTGTGGGCATTGGCCGTATTGGTCGAGAGACACCGCAAATGGTGACCTCTATTAGTGCGATGATTGAAGGCCCGACGTGGACTCCTCCTAAATCCATAAGAATGGCTTACGAAGAAGAGGGTATTGAGCTTCCTGAAAAAGTGCCAGCAGGGCCAGACAACCCACTAGGGGAATATGCGATGCGCCTGAGTTATGGCTCCGGACAGTATTTAATCCATGGTACCAATAAAGACTTTGGTATTGGACTCAGGGTAAGTAGTGGCTGTATTCGAATGGAGCCTTCAGACATTGAGTGGCTATTTGCGCAAGTAGAGCGAAGAACTCGTGTAGAGATTGTCAATCAGCCTATTAAGATGGCGGTAGAGCCAGACCACAGCGTCTTTGTCGAATCCCATGAACCTTTAACAGCAAGGAATGGAAGCAAGCAATCATTTGATTGGCCACTGGAACTGCAAATATGGTTGGACACTTACCAAGAAGCTTATTCAAGAGTTAATGGCGTCATTCAAATTCAAACTGGAATGCCGACTATGGTGTACGACGGCTCATTTGAATAGTGATGCAATTTTTAGCTAGGTTCTAAGAACTAAAAGTGACAGACATAAAAAAGCCAGCAATTAAGCTGGCTTTAAAATTTAGAGTGTAGTGAGACTACTTGGTGTAAGACTGAGCGATATTATCTAGGCGTTCGTTTGCACGAGCTGCTTCGTCTTGAGCGGCCATTGCGGCCTCTTTAGCTTCCATTGCAGACTGGTCATGCATTGCTGCGTCTTTTTCATGCGCTGCTTTTAGTGCTGCTACATCTTGTTCAAGTTGAGATACTCTAGCGTCTTGGTCTGCCATTTTAGCCGTGGTTTCTTCATCTGGACCTGAAGCACAACCAGCCAATAATAAAACCGAGCTAACCCCTGCTACGAGTAAAAATTTATTATTCATACGAACTCCCTGATTTCTTTTTTAGTAAAGCCATAATTACCGCTGGCTTTCTTAGTGTAGACGTTGAACAAAATATGTTCGAATAATTTATAAAAATTAGGTAATTATCTGCAAAATGTATTTTTTTAGTCTTGTGATAATGAGATATTTTTGTGATCTAAGTCGCCAACTAGGGTATTATTAGCCGGATTTTTTTATAGCATGCTTTCTCTATTACTAACCTAGGGCAGGTGAGAAGCATACTAACCCCGTTTAGGAGAGCACTTTGAAGTTTAGAGAATTAGGTTTAGACAATCGTTTAATGAAGAATTTGGATCATTACTCATTTAAGAGTGCGACCGAAATTCAACAGCAGGCCATCCCTGTTGCGTTGGCAGGCAAAGACCTGTTGGCATCGTCTAAGACCGGTTCTGGTAAAACATTAGCGTTTGTTTTGCCAATGCTACACAAGGCTCTTAAAAGCAAAGCATTCTCAGCAAAAGATCCACGTGGTGTTATCTTAGCGCCAACACGTGAATTGGCGCGACAAGTGTATGGCGAATTGCGCACTATGCTAGGTGGTCTTTCTTATACCGCGACACTTATCGTTGGTGGTGAAAACTTCAATGACCAAGTAAAAGCATTGCGTAAATACCCTCGCTTTATTGTTGCAACCCCTGGACGTCTAGCTGATCACCTTGAGCATCGCTCACTATTCCTTGATGGACTCGATACCTTGGTATTGGATGAAGCCGATAGAATGCTAGACCTTGGCTTTGCGCCAGAGCTGCGTCGTATTCATAATCTTGCAAAGCACCGCCGCCGTCAAACACTGATGTTCTCTGCAACTCTAGATCATGCTGAAGTGCATGATATGGCGATGGAGATGCTAAACAATCCAAAGCGTATTTCTATCGACAGTGCTAACGCGCACCACACCGATATCGAACAGAAATTTTACCTCTGTGACCACCTTGACCATAAAGAAGCCATTCTTCACCGTTTAATAGAAGAAGCCGATTACAATCAGGTAATGATCTTTACGGCCACTCGCTCGGATACAGAGCGTTTAACAGCAGAACTGAATAAGAACAACCTCAAGGCTGTAGCATTGAGTGGCGGACTGACTCAGACGCAACGTAATACCATCATGAGTCAATTTGAACGTACGGTATTTAAAATATTAGTGACTACCGATATCGCATCTCGCGGCATCGATATTGCGAATGTATCTCACGTTATCAACTTTGATATGCCAAAACATACTGAAGAGTATGTGCACCGTGTTGGTCGTACAGGTCGTGCGGGCAACAAAGGCATGGCTCACTCTCTTGTTGGGCCAAAAGACTGGGACAGCTTCAAGCGTGTTGAAAGCTTCCTTCAGCAAGATCTTTCTTTTGATGTGCTTGAGGGCTTAAAAGGTAAATTCAAAGGTTTGAAACCTAAGAAGCCTGCGTTCAAAGGCAAGGGTGGTAAACCCGTTAAGACAGCGACAACGCAAAAGAAAGTGGCGAAGAAGTCTGTTAAGCGCGATAAAACCTTCCACACTAATGTGGCAGTGGGTGATGCGGTGTTTATTCCTAAGAAAAAGACTCCGCCTAAAGTCGATAGTGACGATTAATCCAGCATAATGTTTGAAAAGCGAAGCCATAGGGCTTCGCTTTTTTTATGTCTGGAAGTTAGGATCTGTTGACCTTTTGAGGTTATTTTTGTAGCGATTTGTTGGGTATTAATACAAGGCAGTCGCTTTTAGGTGTGGTGGTTCCACATGAAAAGTGACTAACGCGGTAGAAATGCCCAACAAAGCGCTACCCGAAGGGCTCGTCCAGAACCCATTTACTCTGCGTTGAGCGACTTTTGCTTAGATGACTAGGCGGCAAGTCCCTCGCCTTGATTAAATGATTTCTGGTCGAGCAAAATTTAATCGCAAAAGGTCAACAGACCCTAGTCAATAGGGCAATAAATACCTAATTGTTTGATTGCCTCAAAAGCTGTACGGTAAATTTCTGCAAATTTGTATTTAATTGTGACAGTTTCATGACGTGTAATTGATGTCTATTCGCTCAATATCTCTAGTGGTTTCCGCTGACTTTGAAGACTGGAGCTTGCAAAATAGCTAATAATTAGTCGCTAAACCTTAAGGGTTTCACTCCGATTTGCTCTTGTAACTTGTTGTTATTATTAGCTTTAGCTAATCAATTGTAAGTTAGTGGTCACCTAATCTTGGCTGATCAATTGAGTATCCAAACTCTGAGCACCGCTCAATTCTGCGTATCCTAATCGTTGCATATGTACCTTACAAATAACCGATAATTGTCATTTACCTTTCAAGGTTCTGAAACATAAGTGTCATAAAAGACGCTTAAAGTGTCCCTCGTCGATTAAACAAACCCACGACAATATGAATGTCGTGAAATTGATTCCCATTAAGGATAAACAGATGAAAAAGACAGTTATCGGTGCAGTAGCACTTCTCGGCGCACTATCTATGAACACTGCAACAGCAAAAGAAACTATTTCTGTTGTTGGTTCTAACAGTGCTGCTCCACTGGTTGAAGTTTTTGCTGAAACCTACATGAACAAGGGTGAACCAGTATTTATCGAAATCCAAGCGCCAGGCTCTTCTGCTGGTGTTCGTGCTGCTAAAGATGGTTCTGCTGATTTAGGTATCTCTTCTCGTGACCTAAAAACTGAAGAAAAATCTGACGACCTGAAAGAGTTGGTTATCGCTCGTGACGGTATTGCAGTTGTAGTTAACCCTAACAACTCTGTTCAAGGGCTTACTGCTGAGCAAATCACTGCAATCTACAAAGGTGAAATCTCAAACTGGAACCAAGTTGGTGGTGACGACAAGCCTATCGTAGCAATCACTCGTGACACAGCTTCTGGTACTCGCGGTGCATTCGAAGACATCATGAGCCTTAAAATGGAAGTATCTGGTATGAAAGTATCAGCGATTTCTCAACGTGCTCAAGTTGCAAACGGTAACGGTGCTCTTAAAGTATCTGTAGCAAACAACCCATACGCTATCGGTTACATCTCTCTAGGTACTGTTGACGAGACTGTTCAACCTCTAGCTATCGATGGTGCGGCTGCAACTGTAGCGAACGTACAAAACGGTTCTTACAAAGTTGCTCGTCCATTCCTAGTACTTTACAAAGATGGCGCGCCAACAGCTGAAACTCAACAATTCCTAGATTGGATGGTTGGTGACGAAGCTCAAGGCATCGCAGCTAAGAAAGGCTACATCACAGTAAACTAATTCGAACGACTTTAAATTTGCTCAGCCTGTGAAGGCTGAGCTTTTACTTGCACCCCATGTTAATGACTGGGTTTAGTGTACATTAGATTTTACCATCGCAATTAATAGTGAATTTTTCTATGAAAAATCAGAATGTTCAGACTTCTGCTATCGCTGGCGGCCCTTCAATTAGAGAAGATCGCGGCGTAGATTGGAGAGAACGAATCTTCCATGGTCTGTTCTTATCCAGTGCCATTATTGGTATCGTTTCACTTGCCATCATTGCTTACTTTATCTTTAAAGAAAGTATCCCTGCATTTCAACAAGCAGGTATTTCTGGCATCGTTTTAGGGCAAAACTGGTTGCCACCGGCGCTATACGGCGTTGCAACCATGATTGTTGCCTCGTTAGTATCAACGCTAGGCGCGGTTTTGTTTGGTGTGCCAGTGGGTGTATTAACGGCGATCTTTATTGCTGAGATTGCACCAAAGCGAGTTGCTGACCTTATCCGTCCAGCTATCGAACTGTTAGCCGGTATCCCATCTGTGGTTTATGGCTTCTTTGGCTTGGTTATCATCGTTCCACTTATTCAAGATATCTTTGATGTTCCTGCAGGTAATACAATCCTCGCGGGTATCATTGTTCTGGGCGTGATGATTCTTCCAACGGTAATTACAGTATCGGAGACCTCTATCCGCGCTGTGCCTCGCACGTACAAAGAAGGTTCTCTTGCCTTAGGCGCTTCAAAGATTTACACCATATTCAAGCTTCTCGTGCCAGCAGCTCGCTCAGGTATCATGACGGGTGTCATTCTGGGTATCGGTCGTGCACTTGGTGAGACAATGGCAATCATCATGGTTATGGGTAACGCTCCAGCAATGCCAGAAGGCATTCTTGATGCAGCACGTACTCTAACTGCGAACATCGCTATCGAAATGTCTTATGCAAGTGGTGTTCACGCTAGTGCGCTTTATGCAACAGGCGTGGTGCTTCTGGTCTTCATCATGATGCTAAACGGTGCGCTTTTGTACCTTAACCGTCAAAAAGCGAGATAAGAGAAATGGATACAGTAAAACTAAAACAAGCTCGCCAGCGCAAAGACAACATGCTTAAACTGTTTGTATGGTTGTCAGCGGGTCTAACTGTAGGCTTTTTGTTCTGGGTTATTTGGTACATCCTGTCTAATGGATTGCAGTTTGTAGACTGGGATTTCGTCACGGGTGATTACTCTCGTACCGGTGATTCTCAGGGTATTTTCCCAATGATCGTCTCTACGATCTATATGGTTATCGCTTCAATTTCTATAGCGGCTCCATTGGGCATCATGACGGCTATCTACCTCACTGAATATGCAAAAGTGGGTAGTAAGTTCGTTAAAGTGATTCGTTTTTGTACTGAATCACTGGCGGGTATCCCGTCAATTATCTTTGGTCTATTTGGTATGACCTTCTTTGTGACCATTTTGGGATTGGGCTTCTCAATTCTATCTGGTGCATTAACGCTAAGTATTCTGATTTTGCCGGTGATTATCCGCGCTACTGAAGAAGCATTGATGGCTGTGCCACAAACTTTTCGTGAAGGTTCTTACGCATTAGGTTCGTCAAAAATCTACACTATTTGGCGCTTGATTTTGCCAAGTGCAACACCAGGTATTTTGACGTCTGTTATCTTGAGTATTGGTCGTGTTATCGGTGAATCAGCCCCTGTATTCTTGACAGCAGGTATGGTTGCACGTATTCCTGAGTCACTATTTGATTCAGGCCGTACGCTTACCGTTCACCTATACAAGTTAACAACTGAGCTATTTACTATCGACGAGTGGAACCAAGCCTACGGTACAGCGACTGTACTTATCGTAGTGGTACTACTGATCAACATGTTAACCAAGCTAATCGCTAGCCGCTTCAACAAAGCTACTTACTAATTGTTGCTAGATAGACTTTAAAGAATTTAAGAGATACTGAAAAATGAACAAATTTAATATCGAAAACCTAGATCTTTACTATGGCGACAATAAAGCGCTAAAAAGCATTAACTTACCAATCCCATTGCGCCAAGTAACGGCTCTGATTGGTCCATCAGGCTGCGGTAAATCAACGCTTTTACGTTGTCTAAACCGCATGAACGACCTGATTGAAGGTGTGAAAATCACCGGCCTTGTTGAAATGGACGGTCAAGATATCTACGGCAACATCGACGTAGCAGACCTTCGCATTAAAGTAGGCATGGTATTTCAAAAGGCAAACCCATTCCCAATGAGTATCTACGAGAACGTAGCATACGGGCTTCGCGCCCAAGGTATCAAAGATAAAAAGCACATCGATATGGTGGTGGAAAAGTCACTTCGTGGTGCTGCTTTGTGGGATGAGGTGAAAGATCGCCTAAAATCACACGCATTTGGTTTGTCGGGTGGTCAGCAACAGCGTCTATGTATCGCTCGTACTATTGCGATGGAACCCGATGTCATCCTAATGGATGAGCCAACATCAGCGCTTGACCCAATCGCAACGCATAAAATCGAAGAACTAATGGAAGATCTTAAGAAAGACTACACCATTGTTATCGTAACGCACTCAATGCAACAAGCGCGTCGTATCTCTGACCGTACCGCTTTCTTCCTGATGGGTGAGTTGGTAGAGCACGACGAAACACAAGTAATCTTCAGTAACCCAAGAGATGATCGCACTCAGGGTTACGTAAACGGTGACTTCGGTTAACAGCACTGTTTAGAAACGGAATTAACTATAATAATAAGCGATGGAATTTTGCCCCTCTTTGTTAGAGGGGCCTTTTTACGTTATAAGGGTTCCATCATTGGATTGACCTGACAATCTCAGCTGAGTAAACTCAGGTCAGTCTAGATATGAGGTAATAATTGTGAGTGATTTCGAGAAAGAGCTAGCCGATATGGCGGAACAAGCCGAACAGCAGCCTGAAGAGCAACTTCCTTCAATTGAAGAGCAAAAGCAAATCGTTGCGGAGCTGAAAAAGCTAGAAGAAGCGGGAGAGCTAACACAAGAAGCTCTTGAGAAGCATTTTGCTAAGTTCTACGCAAAGTCAGACGCGCCAATTCATTAGATTTGGTCTGATGAGTGTGTAAAAACCGAGCTATGAAGCTCGGTTTTTTTATACGTGCTATTCCATATTTATAGTAAAGATAAGAATCGTCGTACATATGTCAAAATCGTCTAAAAAACATACAGCGAATACTTTGTGAAGTATCAATAGCTTAGTTTGATCTTCTTTGTAGGCTCTGGTGACGCCCCCTTTTACATATTGATTTAGCTCAATAAACTCCTACCTTTAAGATGCCTTCAAACGGAATTGCAGAGGCTTTCTATAACTCCTATTACTCAGTAGGGACCAGCCTTTCCTAAATATTTAGTATATCTCCGTTTGAACTAGGGACGTTAAGGGAGGAACTATGTCTCTTTCATATGCTTGTGGCTATGTGGTGACACGCTCGGACGAATTTGCTAATGCATCTACAGCGATATTGAAACAACATTTCTCATCAACGCGGTTTACTTCATTCCCTAGCGTGAGTGATTGCTTCTGCCCAAAGAAGCCCGAAAACCAACGCAGTATCTACTTGATTGACACTCAAACGGTAAGCAACCCGGTAAGGAACGGCGTAAATCCCGTCCATGAAGAGGGCGACTGGCTTGCGGTTAACGTGGAAGAGTTAGGGTTTCAATTGGGAGATTGGATTCTGAATGGATTTTCAGGAGTTATTATGAAAAGACGCTGCTTAGAGCAGTTAGCTCCTGCGGTAGAGGCTGTGAGTCATGGCGAGCTTTGGTACAGTCGACAAGATTTAAGCAAACTAGCTAAGGCTTACGTGGCCAATGAGTTTGACCCTCATGTTGCCGCCGATGATTTTGCACTTGTTCATTCCTTGACTCCAAAAGAGAAAAACATCTGTCTTATGATTTTGAAAGGGTTGAATAATCCTCAGATCGCAGAGTCGGTTAATGTCAGCATCAATACGGTAAAAACACACGCATCCAGTGTGATGAGAAAGGTCAATGTTCACTCAAGAGCTGAATTGATCGCACGGGCAGTCCAACAAACGTCAAATTCACCCAAAAATCACCCTATGAATGGAGCTTAATTCACCATATAGGGTGACGTAGAAACCAATAAGCAACACTAAGCTTTCCTCGCAACGTGGTTAAAAGTAAAACTTAGCGAGGGATTGAAGATGAGTAAATTTTGGTTAGCCGCTTTCGCCAGCTTATTGGCGCTAGGAATGAGTGGCTCCGTGTTGGCTGACGGGGCAGAGGAAGTCCATGATAACCCAGGTGTAGTGCAAGGTAGTAATGGCCATAACAACCATCAGGGGAATGGTAATGGACACCATGATGACGATGATGATGACGATCACAGCAATTATGAGTGTGGGACTAGTTGTACAGAGTCTACGCAAATTGTATTGAAAGGTCGTATACCATGTATTTGCGACATTACTTTGCCATCTGCGACGAAAGTTCGTTTGTTCAAATCACGTCAATTGACTCGTGGTGGGTCGATTAGCGATGTTGAAGTCGGTAACTTTTCCGCTAGCTGTAACACCGGTGGAGTGCACTTGAAAATTGCATCAGCTAATGGTGCTTTGAAAAACATCGACGTGGCAGACACGTACATTGATTACAAAGTAGATGTTGGTGGTATTGATACATTCGCAGCGAATACGGGTGGTACTGAGAAGTATAAAACGTGGTCCTTTATGGGCGCACAAGCCACTCAGGTGAATGGTGCAACTATGTTGAAAGTTACTGATCTAGGCGCAGTAAATGGAAAAACAGCAGGTCGTTATAGAGACGTATTGACCGTTACTGTGAGTGGCTTGCCATTCTAAAAAAAGGCCTGTCAAAGCTTTCAAGAGTTAAGTTCTAAATTGATGTGGGCACTTGTGCCCACTTTTCCGTAGGGATATGGAGGAACCTTTTCATGTTGAAGTTTTGGTTACGGTCGTTCTTATTTTTTGCAGTATCATTTTTTGGATATGCATACCAAGTGTCCCCAATGTTTCAAACATTTGAAGTAGCAGGTAGGGCATCTCAAGGAAGTTATGAGGTCACTAATACTGGAGCGCAAGAAATTACTCTCCAAGCTACTGTGTATCAAGTAGGTTTCAACCCGTTAGGGGAAGAAGTCCTTAATCAAACTGATGATGATTTTTTGATACTGCCACCTCAATCTAAAGTTGCCTCGCAAGGCAGTCAACGATTTAGGGTTAGGTATCTTGGCGATGCTTTAATACCTCAAACGAAAGTGTACAGAGTTATCTTTGAGCAGATAAGGACTACTGATGACTCAGAGGAGGATAGTGGTTCGGTTCAATTTATGGTGAATTTTTCTACAGTCATTTTTGTATCACCAATGAATTGTAAGCCACAGCTAAAGGCTCATATCTCGAGTGGCAATATGACGCTAGAAAACCCTAGTTCGTGCGTATTCGACTTAAATTTAGCTCGGTTTGAATTTTCAAGCGGATTGTTTTCAGAGTCTTTAGGCTGGGTTGACCTTGATGCAGAAACTGCGGGTTATTTGCTTCCAAGTAGAACTCAAGAGATAAAGCTCCCACAGAAAGTGGCAGAGTCTAAGAAGGTAAAAATAATAAGCCCATACTGATCTAACGTCATGAAGGCAATTTGGATGCTAACCATAGTTTTGTTCTGCAAGGTAGTGCTTGCAGAGCAGGAGTGGTTGTTTCCCATGCCTGTATATTATGACGATAGGGTCGTAGGGGAGATTAATGTATTTACGGATGGAGAAACGTCAAGTGGGGTGCCGGCCAATGAGCTTAATAAGGTATTGAGCAGAGTCGTGTCAGCCAACATTCGTCAAGAAATAGCTCGCTATGGGTCACAGAAAATATCTAACGAGGAGCTTAATGCTCTTGGTGTCATACTTAGATTTAATGCTAGTGATCTAAGTCTGGACGTTGCATTACAAGCTGATGCAACCAATCAAGATTTAATAGACTTTGACGGTATATATAGAGATAAGATTTATTCAGAGTCGACGTTTATTGCTTGGCACAATGTGTTTAATTTTACCAACGATTACGTTCATGACAACGATGATAATGCAGCTAATCGATGGCTAGGTGAGTGGATAGCTACGGGCAATCTTGGAGGACCTTTTGGACTCAACTTTGAAGCAGCGGGGTATGTTGAGGGGTTAGATTCAGAAGTATTTGAAAGTGAATCAAGAGTGTATCGAGGAGATGTTAAAATGTTTGTGGATAGGCCCAGATACCCAATGCGAGTATCAGTTGGTGACGTCAGTACGGTTACCTCTGGGCATATTCCGTCCCTCAATATTGGTGGGGTATCGTTAGAGAGATTGTGGGCAAGTTTACAACCAGAAAGAAATATTCAAAATGGTGGATCCCAAACGATTTATTTGCGAGAGAGTGCCAATGTTTTTATATACATCAATGATATTTACTTTACTGATCTTCGACTCTCTCCCGGACGTTATCAATTAGAAGATCTTCCCCTTGATCAGGGTAGTAATGATATTAGGATTGAGATTCGATACCAATCGGGACAAAGGGAAGTCATTAATTACAGTCAATTTTTTAATACACGTTTGCTGAGGCAGGGAATCAGCGACTTTTCCTTGTATGCAGGAGTGGTATCTAATGTCGTAGATACGTCTTACGAGTACGATGAAGAGCAATATGTAGCTCAGGGTTTTTATGAGTATGGATTAACGGATCATTTAACTGTCGGGCTGAATTCGGCTTACCATCCAGACGGTCAAATTGTTGGGGGAGTGATTAACCTCGGTGCTCCTTTCGGCAATATAGGGAGTCGTTTTAGTGCCCTCGCATACTCTGATGAAGACGAGTTTGGTAGCATAGCCAGCCTTGATTATGAACACAGTATCTTTGGTAATTACGGTTATACGACACCAAATATTAGAATTTCGTATGAAGCGTTTAATGATTATCGTCCAACCCCGTGGATTATTGGTGGTGACCTGAATACTGGGATGCGTGTTTTCGGAGATTATCGTTACTACGTCACTTCTGATATTGATTATACAATTAGAGGTAATTGGATTTTAGACAGCGATACCTCAGAAAGCTCTTATTTTGGCGCTTTGGAAATTACTTGGGCACCTTACGATTTTTCGTTTACTAGCAGTGTTGAGTATCAATACGATGATGGCACTGGGATTGGCGAAACATCGTATTATTTTGTCGCACGTTGGGACTGGTTCTCATCTCTTGATTTCTATGCGGCAAGCGCAGAGTATCAAACAAGAACCAACAGGGTTCGCGGCACATTTTCTAAGTTTTCACAATCGACCCCTGGTGGGTACGGCTATGAATTAACAGCGGATGTTGGAGAGAATGATCAGGATTACTCTGTACGCGGTGATTATGTAGCCAACCGATTTACTACGGAATTAGAGTATCAGACTGATTTGGACAATCTTAGTGATGAACAGAACCAGGCAGTGTCTGCTCGATTTAGTACAGCTGTTTCTATTTTGGATACCAATGTAGCTTGGGGAAGAAGCTATCGCGGACCTGCAGTAATCATAGGGGTCCACGACTCGTTAGAGGCTCCAGTATTGATAAATGGGGTCTCGGAGGATGAACCTGAGTCTATTGCAACTCGTAATTTGTCTGGTTTAGTTCCTATCTATGGCGCTCATGGCAGCTCCACCGTTTATGTTGATGTACCGGATGCACCTTTAGGGTATGACTATGGGCCGGATAGTTATGAATTTACAGCTGGTACATATACCGGACACACGATTAAAGTCGGGTCTGATGCATCGAAAACAGTTATTGGCCAAATGTGGGATCAAAACGGAAAGCCCATTTCTCTAAGAAACGGCGTGATAATTTTAGAATCAGAAGAAAAAGCATTTTTTACCAATAAAGCAGGCCGTTTTGCTTTAGATGGAATGCAGGCGGGGCGTTATCGTATAGAAATGCGAGGACGCCCTTATTTTATTGGTGAGCTAATAATTGCAGATAGCGAAAGCAATCTCGTTTATTTAGAGCCGATTAAGTTGACTGTAAAAGGGAGGCAACCATGATTAGGATTGTAGCTCTTGCACTAGTTCTATTGTTCTGTGGCACGGCTGTAGCTAAAACCTGTGAAGGACGTTGGAGCGTAAAAGTAGAAAATTCAAATGTATCACTTGTAGGAGAGAAGGCTCGCATACCTGTTTTTATCCAAACTTCTCAATCTATCAGAGAGTGTGCGCCTCAAGGTGTTTACATTCGCTCAACAGTTAATGAAGGAGTGCAATTACAAAGTAGTAATGCGTTATTGAAGGGCTGGGTTTCTGATTCCTCGGGCGCTAGGACAGGACTAAGAACAAATAAAGGAGTGATTTACCCATTGTCTCTAGGCGAGCAGACGAAATTATGGCTAGAAGTGCCAAATGCAGTAAGCGGTGTACCTGGGCTCTATGCTTCCCAACTTACGTTTTCTATTGTGGGTATTGATGGTATTAAGTCGATTGTCGAACGTGCCCAATTGAAAGTAACGCCATTCGTTGAATTAAAGGTTAATGGGCAAGGAGCAAAACGTACTGTTGTCAACTTTGGGACGTTAAAAACTAATCAAACCAAGACGTTGAATTTACATTTTCGCTCAAATACTAATGTCGGGTTGATATTCAATGCTGAATACGAAAAGCTCAAACATAAAAAGTTGCAAGGTGAGTATGTTTCCTATCAATTGTACTTAAATAACAAAAAGTTGGACTTTGATACTCTGATGTTTCTGCCCAGAATCCATCAAGGAAACTCTACGAATAAACTACTAAAGATTAGAATAGGAGATACAACTCAAGCAAGAGCTGGCTCTTATAGTGATACGGTTACCATCACCGCCACCGCCCGCCCATAAAAAAATCCCTCGATATTATCGAGGGATTTTCAATTCTAAACACCTAAAAGTAATTACGCCTCAGGAATATCTGCGCCTACTTCTTGATGTAGACGGCGACATGCGCGGCCATCATCGTGGAATAGGTGACAGCGTTTAGGGTCGATACCGATAGCGTACTTGTCGCCTGGTTCAACTTGTAGTGTGTCTGGTTGACGGAAGTTGATGTCAGTATCAGCACTTTCTACCGATAGGTAAACTTGAGTTTCTTGCCCCAGTTTTTCAACGATAGTCACTTCACCTTCGATGGTTGCTTCTGAAGAGTCCGACATCAGTAGGTGCTCTGGACGAATACCAAGAGACATACGGTCGCCAACATTAACGGTTGTGCCATCTACAGGGATGTTGAAGGCTACTTTGTTTTCTAGTTCAACTTTCACATATTCTGCTGTTGCTTCAAGTGCGTGAACACTGATGAAGTTCATCTTAGGAGAGCCGATGAAGCCTGCTACAAAGCGGTTGTGAGGGTAGTGGTATAGATCTAGAGGCTTACCTACCTGAGATACGTAACCGCCGTCTAGAACCACAATCTTGTCGGCCATCGTCATTGCTTCAACCTGATCGTGTGTTACGTAGATCATGGTGCAGCCAAGTTGACGCTGAAGTTTAGTGATTTCACTACGCATTTGTACGCGAAGTGCGGCATCAAGGTTAGAAAGAGGCTCATCAAGAAGGAAAACTTGAGGCTGAGAAACTAGTGTACGGCCGATTGCAACACGCTGACGCTGACCACCAGAAAGTGCCTTAGGTTGGCGATCCAGTAGGTGAGTTAGCTGAAGGATGTCTGCAGCATGCTCAACGCGCTTTTTGGTTTCATCTTTGTCTGCTTTAGCCAGTTTCATACCAAATGACATGTTGTCATATAGGTTAAGGTGAGGATAAAGAGCGTATGATTGGAATACCATGCCCACACCGCGCTTCGAAGGCTCGATGTCGTTCATGCGCTGCTCACCAATGTAAAGATCACCAGAAGTAATGTCTTCTAGACCCGCAATACAGCGTAGAAGGGTGGATTTACCACAACCCGACGGCCCTACGAATACTACAAATTCGCCTTCTTTAATGTCTAGATCGACGTTCTTTGAGATTTTTACGTCACCATAGGATTTACAAACATTTTTTAACGTGACACTAGTCATTTGAGTTGATCCTCAATTTTAATTTTTACAACTTAGCACTCATTTATGGTTATCGATTATTCCATGAGCACTAAAAATAGGAAACAGAAGTAATTTTGCAAAATTTTCTATTAGAGAAAAGGAAAGAAAAAAGGTGGTGAACACAAAACTCTAATATCAGAAGCTCCCCCCAGAGCTAGTAGACATCAGACTATTTTGGTAACACCACCTGCCCATTTCGAAATTCCGCTAATATCCCCCGCACTTTGGGTGTGTTCCCCGTCATGAACTTCATCACGCACATCACCAAAGTAACTATTAGCTTATCCTGAAATGTAAATCTAACAAATCTCGTTAGAAAAGGGTTCTTACCATCCATATCTCGGATGTTGCTAGTTTGTGCAATTTTATACCTAGCGACATCCTCCTGATGAGATTTTTTGTAGGGGGAGTAGCGGGGGAGGAGGGGGAGGGGTGGAGTAGAGCGGCAAACTGATCAATATCACTTTTATTGTCCTCATTCTGGTGACCTAAATCACAGGAAATTAGGTTCTGTGATTTAGGTCACTACTGATGAGCGAGCGAGATCACGAAAATGCGCTAGGTTGTATAGGGCGTAGTACTCAGGATGATGATGAGTGAAGGGTACTAGCGGATGATAGATGATGAAATTTGGCTCTCAGGAATAATAGTTGATAGCCCTACGTCAATAATAAAAAAGGATTAAACTCATGAAAAAAGCCCTAAGCACAGTGGCACTTGGCACACTAGTTGCTCTTGGTTCGTTTGGTGCAAACGCAGCAATCGAAGAAGGTCAACTTACTATCTGGATCAATGGTGATAAAGGTTACAACGGTCTTGCAGAAGTAGGTAAACGCTTCGAAGAAGACACAGGCATTAAAGTAACTGTTGCTCACCCAGATGGCTTAGAGTCTCGTTTCCCACAAGTAGCTGCTACAGGTGACGGTCCAGATATCATCTTCTGGGCACACGACCGTTTTGGTGGTTACGCTGAAGCAGGTCTTCTTGCTGAAATCAAACCTTCAAAAGAAGTAAAAGAAGGCATTGTTGATTTCGCATGGGACGCAGTGAACTTTGAAGGCAAAACTATCGGTTATCCTGTAGCTATCGAAGCACTTGCTCTTATCTACAACAAAGACCTAGTGCCTAACCCACCAAAAACGTGGGAAGAAATCGCAGCTCTTGACGCTGAACTTGCTAAAGACGGCAAGAAAGCAATCATGTGGAACCTGAAAGAACCGTACTTCACATGGCCACTAATGGCAGCTAACGGTGGTTATGCATTCAAACACACTGATGCTGGTTACGACGTGAAAGATGTGGGTATCGACAAGCAAGGCGTGAAAGATGCAATGAACTTCATCAAGTCTCTAGTAGATACGAAAGTAATCTCTGCAGACATGGATTACTCAATTGCTGATTCTTCTTTTGCTAAAGGCGAAGTTGCTCTAACTATCAACGGCCCATGGTCATGGGGTGGTTACGACAACAAAGTGAACTACGGCGTAACAACAATTCCAACGTTCGAAGGTCAAGCATCTTCTCCGTTTGTTGGTGTTCTAACGGCTGGTATCAGCACAGCTTCACCAAACAAAGACCTAGCAGTTGAGTTCCTAGAGAACTACCTACTGACTAACGATGGTCTACGTCAAGTAAACGATGACAAGCCACTTGGCGCAGTTGCTCTTAAATCTTTCCAAAAAGAACTAGAGTCTGATCCTCGTATCGCTGCAACAATGGCAAGTGCTGAAAATGGTGAAATCATGCCAAACATCCCTCAGATGAACGCATACTGGGGTTCAACTAAGAACGCTATCATCAACGTTGTTGATGGTCGTCAAACAGTTGACGCTGCTCTAGCTGACGCTAAAGCGCAAATGGTTAAGTAACACCCTTTAAGGAGGGGGTAACCCCTCCTTAGTTTTTGTATTTTTATTTATTCGCTAGTAGGTTTTTTTTATGCAGACAGTTCAATCTTCTGGTTCTGTTGAGACGCCTTCCGTTGCCAACAATACAAAGTCAGTATTGAAGTGGGCAACTCTTGGCTTAGTCGGAATTGTAAACGGTTATGCAACCGTTCTAATGTATGCTCGTGGAGAAACGGCCTTTGCCCTTCTTACACTGATTTTAACCGCGTTAGCGCTATACATCTTTGGTAGCAAAAAAACGTACGCACACCGTTATATCTACCCAGGTGTTGCGGGGATGATTTTGTTCATTCTTTTCCCGCTGGCGTACACAGTTAACTTAGCTTTCACTAACTACAGTGCGAAGAATCAGCTCACTTTAGAACGTGCCCAGTCAGTTTTAGAAAACCGCACTTTCCAAAGCGGTGATAGCTACCCATTCAAACTTATTAAAACCGCTGGTGGACACATTGTTACCGTCACCGATGGTGAATCAACCTTAGCAACGCGAGAATTTACTCTAACAAAAGACGTTGAAGGTAAAGAACTTGAGCTTGTAGCGGTCGGTGAGAACTCTATCTCTGGTGATGTAGAACCGATTAAGAGCATCATTAAAGCTCGCCCAATGTTAAGCAAGATCGACTTCATCAAACCTGATGGCGAAGAAGTTCGCATGAGCGGTTTGCGTAAATTTGCTGGTGTTCAACCACTATTTGAAAAACATACGGTTGATGGCACTTGGGACAAAGAAACCCTTAAGAATAATGAAACAGGCGAGCTATTTAAGCCGAATATGGAAGTGGGCTTCTATCAACCCGTTGACACTGACGGTCAATTCGTTGGCAGCACTGTTTCTCCTGGTTTTGTGGTAGGTATTGGTACACACAACTTTGAGCGTGTTTGGAAAGACGATGGCATCAAAGAACCGTTTATCTCCATCTTTATCTGGACGGTCGTATTTGCTGTTCTTACGGTTATCTTTACTCTCGTTATTGGTCTTGTGCTTGCAAGTGTTGTGCAATGGGAAGAGCTGAAAGGCCGTGGGCTTTATCGCGTACTCTTGATACTTCCGTATGCGGTTCCGGCGTTTATCTCAATCCTGATCTTTAAGGGTTTGTTTAACCAAAGCTTTGGTGAAATAAACTTAGTGCTTAACCAAATCTTCGGCATCTCTCCAAACTGGTTCTCAGACCCATTCTTGGCGAAGAGCATGGTGATGATAGTAAACACCTGGCTTGGCTTCCCTTACATGATGATCCTATGTATGGGCCTACTTAAAGCGATTCCAGAAGATCTCTATGAAGCATCAGCAATTGACGGAGCAGGTCCATTAAAGAACTTCTTCCACATTACTGTGCCGCTAATGATTAAACCAATGACACCGCTACTTATCGCGAGTTTTGCGTTTAACTTCAACAACTTTGTAATGATTCAGCTATTGACCAATGGTGGTCCAAACATGATTGGCACATCTGAGCCAGCAGGTTATACCGACCTACTCGTAAGCTACACCTACCGCATCGCGTTTGAAGGTAGTGGCGGTCAAGACTTCGGTCTAGCAAGTGCAATCGCAACGCTTATCTTCCTATTGGTAGGTGGTATGGCACTGCTAAACCTTCGTTTCACTAAGCTGTCTCAAGATTAAGGAGCAATACAATGGCAATGGTACAAGGTCAAAACCTTAAATACCGTGTTTGGGCAACACATATTGCTCTATGGGCATTCTTGTCCCTAATTATCTTCCCACTGTTGATGATCATTGCGATCTCATTCCGTGAGGGTAACTTTGCAACGGGTAGTCTTATTCCTGATAACCCATCACTTGAGCACTGGAAGCTGGCATTAGGCTTCTCTGTAACGAACGCAGACGGCACAGTAACACCGCCTCCATTCCCAGTATTAACTTGGTTGTGGAACTCGGTAAAAGTAGCGGGTATTTCTTCGATTCTTATCGTGGTCTTATCAACTACATCAGCTTACGCGTTTGCTCGTATGCGCTTTAAAGGTAAGAGCACCATCCTGAAAGCGATGATGATCTTCCAGATGTTCCCTGCGGTACTTGCGCTTGTGGCTATCTACGCACTGTTCGACAAACTAGGTCAGTACATTCCGTTCCTAGGCTTGAATACACACGGTGGTTTGATCTTCTCTTACCTAGGTGGTATCGCACTGCACGTATGGACTATCAAGGGCTACTTTGAAACTATCGATAACTCGCTTGAAGAAGCAGCTGCTCTTGATGGCGCAACACCTTGGCAGGCATTCCGCTTGGTTCTGTTGCCGCTATCTGTGCCAATCTTAGCAGTAGTATTTATTCTGTCGTTCATCGCAGTAGTGGGTGAAGTACCGGTAGCGTCTCTACTATTATCAGACGTTAACTCGTACACCCTAGCGGTAGGTATGCAGCAATACCTATACCCTCAGAACTATCTATGGGGTGACTTCGCGGCAGCAGCAGTACTATCTGCACTGCCAATCACTATCGTATTCCTACTCGCTCAGCGCTGGTTGGTTGGTGGTCTAACCTCAGGTGGTGTGAAGGGTTAAACTCTTCAATTTAGATAAAAGACTAGGGGAGCCTTTGGCTCCCCTTTTTTATGATTTAAAGTGAAATTAGAGGGAACTGAACATCATAATGACAGTTCGAAGTAGACGGTTTTATGACTCCGACTTCTCCACCATATGTAAATGCACATCTTGCTGTGGAAAAGGAATGGAAATCCCTTCTCGGTCAAAGGTCAGTTTTACTTCTTTAGTTATATCCCAATACACATCCCAGTAATCATCTGTTTTTACCCAAGGACGTACGATGAAGTCCACAGATGACGTGTTGAGGGTATGAACACGAATGTTTGGTTCTGGATTTTTTAGAGTTGCTGGGTGGGCGGTCACTATCTCGGTTAGGATTTTCTCAGCCTTGAGTAAATCATCAGCGTAACCAATACCAAACACCATATCGACCCTACGTAAGCGCTCGTGAGTGACATTTTTGATTACGTCTCCCCAAATTTTACCATTAGGGATAATGATGATTTGGTTGTCGAAAGTTTTGATAGTGGTGTTAACTAAGCTCATGTGACTCACTTTGCCATCTACACTTCCTGCAAATACAAAATCACCTACATCAAAAGGGCGGTAGATAAGCAGCATCATACCGGCTGCAAAATTTGACAGCGTATCTTGAAGAGCAAAACCAATAATGACCCCAGCGATACCAAAACCCGTTAACACTGGCGCCAGATTAAGGCCCAGCTGTGCTAGGGCAATCATAATACCTATTATCCACACTATATTGCCGGATATGCCGATAAAGAAGTTCTGCATAAGCTGAGAGAGATTGAGGTTTTTGGACGACACTGTTTTCTTTATGACCTGTCTAACCAGTTTAACCACTACTCTTGTGCTGAGTATGAGTAAAGCAAAGATAAGCAGTTGGAATAGATAGTGCGGTGCGGTAGTGCCTAGCCACTCTAAGGTTGAGTTAGACCAGTGGGAAAGAATCGTTAGTACAACCTTTCCATCAAGTAGATCTTGAGTGATGCTACCAGTGATTTCAAACATTAAACGTTTGTAGTCTGAGGTATCGATGGCAAGTTGATCTGCAACAGATATTAGAGTGCTTAAACTCTTTATTGCAATACTCATGCGTTGTTTTATCACAAGTTGACTGAGCTGCAGACCGGATTTTTCTGACTCAGGACTCACGGAAAGTTGCTTGCCAATGACTCCAATTTGCTGATTTAAGTACTCAACGGTAGCTGAAGTTAAGCGCAAACGCTGCAGTATAACGACTCTAAACTGCTTTTCTCCTATGCTTTCATCCAACCCTAAGGTTTGAAGCCATTTAATATTTTGCCAACTGGATTGAGTGACGGTATTGAGATAATGCTGTAATTCCTGATAATCATTGATAAGACTTAGTCGTTCTTCGTTCTTCGTTCTTTGCTGAGTCTATCTTGACGTTAAGCTCTTTAATTTGCTGTTCTAGGTAATCTGTTGCGCTTTTAGAATAGTCTTTTTGTAATTCTATCTGGGTTATTAACTCTTTCTCGGGTAGGGAGCCTCGGTTTACTGCAGTTGCTAATACCGCTCGTAATTCTTCATTCTTTTGAAATAGCTTAAGTTGCAATGCATCGGTTGTTTCCCCACTAGATATTGCCAACGTATCAGAGAGTTCTTTTAGCTCTTTATTTATCTTTTTTAACTCTTGTTCTGTTCGTGATGTTGGTATTGTTTTAGATTCATCTTGAGCAAAGCTAAATGTGCTGAAGGTGAAAGTAATTGCAAGCAATGCCAGGGTGAACAAGGTGTGATATCGAGAAGAAAATATGTCCATATGTATCTCTTAAAGACGTAATTAAGTCTTTGTTTAATATGTTGTTACATATGAGTGTACTACATAATGAGATATCAAATAGGCTGAATAACAGTCCACCAATATCTTTGCTAAGAACATATAGGCTTTTTCTCTGAGCGCTGTTATGGACTCATCTTGATGAACAATGGTCCATTAAGTGATCATGTTTGCCATGAAGCGGAACTGATTTTCTCGACGTCATTGCTTTTTGAATGACTGCTGATGATACAAGTGCTATCGATTTAACATGAGCCTAAACACGAGGTTAATAAACACGAAGTTCATAAACCTGGTGAGATCGACGTCGTTTGTCAAAACATCAATGTATGACTTTTTCTGTCGTTACCAAAAATCACGTAGGAATGTTAGATACTGGCAGCCACAGTACTGGTTTGGTTAGATATTTTCGAGGTTTGACGGTGCATGACCTAAGTGCTGCATCAATACATACACACTTTCTTGATGTAACGCGACTTTTCTGAATAGGTGCGCAAATACAGAATCACCACCAAAACATTGGTTAATATAGTGATCGATCTCGTGTTCAGAATACCCTTCCACATACATTGTTCTAACCCAGTGATACTCGACCGATTTTTGGTCTCTGATGACATCAATTCCTAGCTTTAGATCTTCCATTTTTTCTCTTAGTTTTGCATTGAATTGCAAGAAGCTCTCGCAATCACTGCTTTGAAGTAGCGATTTCGCTGATGAATTTAACCAGAAGTAAATGAATAAATGATTACAGTAAGGTTTCAGAAATATTTAAATTATTTCAAATGATGAACAAAGAGGGACGTTTGAAAAGAAGTAACTGATGAGGTGAGACTAGCACGCAAAAAAGCAGTATTTCACTGTGTGACAATAACTTACAGAGACTAGGCCTGCCAAGCGTTAAGGCTTGAATTGTTATGCAATCAAAGATTGACAAAAGTCAGTTATAAAAGCCCGTATAGCCTGATAGAATACGCGGCTCACAGTAATGTGCACATACGAATAGCTCAGGACAGGGATTAGGTTAGTTTAGTTATATGTTGAACATTATACAGTTTGTTACGGTTTGCTCGGTGCTAGCAGCGAGTTTATCAGTAGGAATAACAAACGCTCACGCCAAGCGTCATCATAGAGATGTGATTGATTTTGGCCAACCAGAATATGTGGTTTTGGAAAGCCAGTGTGAGAAAACGGGTTTTAATCTACCTAGAACCCTAATGGTTAAGCCTGGGGCAATGGTGGATGTGAGCATTCGTTCTAGCCTGCTATTTCGCCGTGGTTCTCAGGATCCCTATTTGTATGAGTCTGATTACACTTACAATCAAGTTTATGGGAAGTTGTTACTTGATACGCACTGGATATGCCAGGTGAAGCAAGATGGATTGCATCCAACGCTTTGGCTCGTACCATCCATCGTAACAACTTCTGGTAGTGGCGCGTTTTATTACCTTGGTGTTTATCAAAAAGAGGGTGAACATTTCTCCGTGATACAAGAGCTGTTCCTTGGCGATCGAATTGAGATTGAATCCTTATCCCTTGAAGGGGGTGTAGTCAATCTTAGCTTCAAGCAACATGCACTGGAGCAAGCCATGTCAGATGAGCCTAATGAGCTGATAAGCAAAAAGTTCTCAATCGTTGGAACGCAACTGTTCGAACAAAGAGATTGAACTTTCAAGAGTATTTGTTGTTTAACTATCTACGGAATGGATTCATCAAAACACGATTACCAAGGCCGTGCTACTTGCCCAATTAGGAAGATAGACGTTTAGTTTGAGCTTTAAAGCTCGTCATTTATAGATAGTGAACATGGGAGCATTCTTAATGTTTTCGTTTTCATGCAGATTATTTTAGTAGGTAACTTGGTGTTCAAGCTTAATCAACTTAATCAACAATCTCGGTCAAGACTCAAAAAGGCCCTGTTGATTTTGCCATTAATTTTTGGCGTTAGTGCAGTATGGTCACAGTCCCAAGGTGAGCGTAAATTTGTCGATCTCAATATAGAAAGCATATCAATGCCTGCTGTCGCATCTGCTGAAAATAGCAGTGCAATAGAGGCTAGACCTACCTACAGTTACACCATTAAAAAAGGCGATAACCTAAGTGTTATCTTCGCCAAATTGGGCGTCTCTTATAAAAGTCTTCTTAGCATTATGGAAGAGGATTTAAACCACCTATCTCTTGATACCTTGCGCCCTGGCGATAAATTGACGTTTTGGATAGACGAAGCATCGGGTTCGCTAGACAAGATGGAACTGGAATTTAACCCAGCCGATAAGGTGCAGTTTACTCGTGTTGATGATGATGCCTACACCTTTAAAGATGTGTCAATTGAAGGTGAATGGAGAACCGCGGCTTTAGTTGGTAATGTTCATGGCAGTTTTTCTCAATCAGCAAATAAATTGGGAATGAACATCAATGAAATACGTGAAATTACAGATCTGTTGAAGGACAAGATGAGCTTTACTCGCGACCTGCGCGCGGGTGACAAATTCTCTGTCGTTCATAAAGTGCAAACGGTAGACGGTAAAGAAACAGGTAGCCGTGAGATAGAGGCGATCAATATCTTTAACCAAGGCCGAGTCATCAGTGCGTATTTGCACACCGATGGGCAGTATTACGACGAAAATGGTGAGAGCCTGCAACGTGCGTTTATGCGCTATCCAGTTAAGAATCACAGAATTACTTCTTCTTTTAACCCTCATCGACTCCACCCTGTGACCGGTAGAGTATCGCCACATAATGGTACTGATTTTGGTGTGGGGGTCGGCACGCCGGTAATGGCGGCGGGTGATGGTAAAGTGATTATGGTACGTAACCACCCTTATGCAGGTAAATACGTTGTACTTGAGCATGGCTCGACGTATAAAACGCGTTACCTCCACTTGAGCCGTATTCAAGTGAAGAAAGGGCAACAGGTGAAAAGAGGGCAGCAGATCGGTTTATCTGGCGCCACTGGTCGAGTGACAGGCCCCCACCTTCATTACGAATTGCTGATTCGAAACCGTCCTGTGAATGCAATGACCGCGAATATCCCGATGGCGGAATCTGTACCAAAGGCGGAAATGGCTAAATTTGCCGCAAATCGCGATGCTTTGCTGCAAATGATGAAGGAACAAGAAGTATTGCTTGCGAGTCAAAATGATCCGCAGAATAATAAGCAACAAGAATCACTTTAATCTAGGTAAATTTGAATGAACCAGAATGAGTTTGAGCAACTCGTAAAATCAGCCAGCGAATGTGCTGATCTTCCTTCTGCGCTATTGCTACTGCAAGAGTGTGAGTATGAAGAAGTCTCTGAGGTTGCACTATCACTTAAGGGGCAGTTTGCAGTTGCTGAGGTTGATGGTGAGCAGCGTGTATATCATGTCACTACGCAACAAGAAGGCGATGAGCTGCAAGAGTTCGTAGAGCACATCATGAATACGGATGAGCACGTTATTCGTTTTGTCGCTTGGTTCTTTGATGCTTATTTTGATGTTAAGCAACGCGACGCTTATAAGCTAGCTGGCAAGACTTACCAGCAGCCAAAACGAAGCTAAGCAATGACCGTGTGAATAATAGATAAATGAATCCGCCATCTGGCGGATTTTTTTTGATTGCAGCTTAGAGAGTAGTGTAATTTTTATACATTTGAGTGAATAGAGGTATTCTGTCTTCAAGCTTATGATTTTGTTTGATTTAGTTGTTCAATGATAGTGTTAGGTAACTTTCATTTGCTCATAAATTCAGCTGTCGCGTAATTTGTTTTCATATGAGTGTGATCTATATCTTGTTTTTCTTTCATTCAGCGCTACAATTACTCCATGAAATGAAATGAAATGAAATTAAATTACAAAATAGAAATTGGAGTACATCATGGGCAACGATTTAGGTGCATTGGTTATTGGTCAACAATCAGCAATCAAAATGATGGAGCAAAAGTTCGATGGCAAAATCGAGCGTCGTAAGCCTTCAATGTTTAAGAAGCTGATGAAGAAGCTAACGAAGTAAGCGTTATCGAAAACGCAAACGGAATTGAAAAAAGGCGCTGATAGTTATCTATCAGCGCCTTTTTGTATTAGGGTTTGTTGACCCTAGTCACTACCTGTACGTGCAGGTATATCCACAACATTGTTCGGGATGACGGTATTGTCTTTGCTGGTAAGCCATTTGTCTAGATTATCCGCACCACCGATATACTCACTGTTCATCCAGATTTGAGGCACAGTAACGGGTGTCTTCTGACCAATATGAGCTTTAACCTCAGGAATCATTCGGTAGAGTGCTGCACTGTCTTTGACAACATCGTAATAGGTATAGGCGATCCCTGCTTGGTCTAGCGCTTTCTTTGCTTTTACACAGTAGGGGCAGGTCGCTTTACCAAACACAATATTGCCTTGTAAATCGTCGCGCTTTGTCCACTCAGCAATAACAGATTGTACTAAAACACCTCGGTTTAACGCTTCACCTTGACTGACTACCTTGCCCTCGACGACCAAGATCGGGGCGTGCCATGCACCGAGTTTCAACGGTTCCCACCAATGAGATAGCCAATCCTTTACCTCAAGCTCTACGTCTACATCAGCAAGCTCATTCTCAAAGGTATCTTTTAGGATGTCTTTCGTTAATGTGCATTCGCCACACGGGATATTGACCTTGAATGGTCCCCAGCTTCCAGCCCAACGATATAAAGTGATTTTGATTGGCTTGCTCATGATGCGTTTCCTTGTGCGATATGCGTCTCTTGTTACAGTAGAACCTATTGCTGAGGAAAATCTTTCACAACAACACAATTATTTCGTAGAAACAAAAAGACCGAGCATGAAAGCTCGGCCAAAGGACTTATCAGACTGAACTGATTGTCGGATTAGAAATCGTAACGGATACCCGCTTGGATTTGGTCGTCTTGGTTGTCTACTTGCTCGAACTTGTAACCCGCGTATGTGCGTAGGTTGCCGTTGAACTTGTATACCGCTTCAACAGCGAAGTTATCAACTTCATCTAGACCTGTGATAGCTTGCTTAACTGCTGTATCTACGTCGTTGTAGTTGTATACCGCTACAAATGTCCACTTGTTGAGCTTGTATAGAGCTGAGATTTCGAATGCGTTTACATCTTCATCTGCAACTGAACCTAGAGCGTAGTAACCACCAAGAGTGAAATCAGCGATAGAGTACTGAGCTGCAAGGTTGATCTGGCTGTCATCGTCATCACCGTCTGTTTGACCAACGTAACCTAGACCTAAATCAAGACCGAAATCAAAGCCGTACATTGCCGCAATACCGTAGCTGTCAGCGTCTTTTTCATCGTTTGCTAGGTAGTTAGCTTGAACGTTTAAGCCACCGAACTCGCCAGAGTATAGGAAGTTGTTTGAACGCTTGTCTTTGTTTCCGTCAACGATATCTGCAGCGTCTGCACCGAACGTAGCCATGGTATCCGTAATGTCAGTAAGCATTACCTGAGCAGAGTCTTGTTTACCGTAAGAGAATTCACCAAAGTTTGTGCCAACACCTGCAAATGCGTAACGGTTAGTGATTTTAGAACCTGTATCAAATTCAGCTTCGTACTTACCAAAGCCGTATAGGTCGTCATTAATTTGAGATTTACCGACGATGTTCAAACGAGCACGGGACTTGTCGTCAAAAGCGCTATCGTCAGCAAATTTGTTGTTATCAGAGATGTTGAAACGAGCTTCTGCACGACCGCCAATCTTTAGCTCTGAAGTGTCATCTTTGTAAACTGTTGCTGCTGCCGCAGAACCAGAAGCCATTACAGCTAGAATTGCAGTAGTTAGTGCTGCCTTTTTCATCTTCAAATTTCCTATTTTGTAAAATATGAGTTCACACTCTGGAGTATTTATTTGGGCTGTTGCCCGTTTGATTTGCGACTAATTTAGATTCCAAATATGAATGTCTAATGACTCAAAAATGACGGCTAGGTTACGAATGTATGGCATTTTTATTAATCGACGGGAATTTAACCTATTGTTTTTACATAGAAAATTGTGAACGTAACGATGCATATATGGAATGCTGTAATGTTAAGTCCTTGAAACTAAACAACTAGAGGATATTGTGTTGCGATATCAGATTAGAATTTCGGGCATTTTTTGATATGAAAACGTGCAGGTATTTATTCCACATAGAAAAAACTGTTTTAGTTCAAGTAATTGAGGGTTTTTGTGATCGCGGTCACGCATTGGTTTTGGTGTATTGAACAGTTCATGAGCGGGGTCAGAGCGTAGCCTGAGAAATTGGTATTTACTTTATCTATCACCAACAAGGACCTTGGGGAAAGAACATGCATATCGGAGACTCTAGTAAAAGAGTTTTGCTACCGCTATTTGGTTTATGGCTGGTACTACTTTTCCCTTACCTTCCTGTCAATGCAAACACGCTGTCTGCCTCTGAAGTGGTTAGATTATCTGATCAACAAATGCGGGGTGAATCGGGATACAGCGAGATGACGATGACCATCACTCGCCCAACCTGGAATCGCAGCATGAGCATGAAATCCTGGAATAAGGGCTTAGACCTATCCTTGGTGCTGGTCACCGCACCAGCGAAAGATAAAGGCAGTGCCTCACTTAAGCGTTACAATGAAATGTGGAATTGGATTCCTAGCATTGAAAAAGTCATAAAGATAGCGCCATCCATGTTAGGGCAATCTTGGATGGGCTCCGATTTTACTAATGATGACTTAATTAACCAAAGTTCCATCGTGGTGGACTACCAACATACGTTCATCGGTAGTGAAGAGGTTGACGGCGTAGAGTGTTACGTCATTGAGGCTAGTGCAAAACCGGACGCTCCGGTGGTGTGGGATAAAGTGCGTTTATGGATATCAAAGGACAATCTATTACAGCGTAAGGTAGAGTTCTACGATGAATTTGCAGAACTCGTTAACACGATGCAAACCTTTGATATTAAATCTATGGGAGGCCGCAATGTGGCCACGAGAATGCATATGATACCGGCAGATAAAGAGGGACATCAGACTGAAATAGAGATTCACGCCGCCCAGTTTGATTTTGATATTGATGACGCGTTTTTCTCTCAGAGTCAAATGCGTGCATTGAGAGATTAAACCATGTTATTGCGACTGGCATGGCGAAACATCTGGCGTCAAAAACGTAGGACTGTCCTAACGGCGTCTGCGATTGCATTGACGTTATTTTTGTCGCTGGTCATGCGAGCCTTCCAAGAAGGGCAGTACACCCACAATATCTTAAATAACGCCAAGATGGGTACGGGTGTTGTTCAGTTGCAGAATCCTGAGTACAAAGAGAACAATAGCATTGATGAGCTATTGCCTGCTTCAGATGAGTTTATCTCTGATACCCGCCAAATTGACACTATTGATTACCTATTGCCTCGTATAGAGAGCTTTATATTGGCGGCCAGCGACGAGCGATCAAAGGGCGTAATGCTTTCAGGAATTAACCCAAGCTTAGAGGACGCCTATTCCAACCTGAGCGAGCGCATTATTAAGGGGGAGTATTGGCCTGAGGACGAAACCGGCGTAATTGTTGGCGAGGGTGTTGCCCAGTATCTTGGACTCACGGTAGGAGATGAGATTGTCTTTTATGGACAAGGCTATCGCGGACAAATGGCCGCAGGGCTTTTTGAGATCAAAGGCATTGTTCATTACCCCATAAAAGAGATGAATAACCAGTTGGTATACGTTTCGCTGAGTGATGCTCAAAAGCTGTTTAGCACGGGGAATCAGGTGACCTCATGGGTTATTGGGTTGAGCGACCTTTCTAAACTGCCTGCCGTTATACAGAAGCTCAGCGATGCTTATCCTGAAGGCGTATCCATACGTGATTGGCGAGATCTCTCTCCTGAGCTGGAGCAAAGCATTGTCTTAGATAGGGTCGGAGGCCTCGTCATGATGTACCTATTGTACATTGTGGTTGGCTTTGCTCTGTTTGCCACCTTGCTAATGATGACACTTGAGCGTTTGAGAGAATTTTCGGTGATGCTTGCCACCGGAATGGCTCGAACTCAATTGCTGCGACTTATCGCTATTGAATCCTGCTTGATTGGCTTGCTGGGTATTGCGGTAGGGGTAGTCACTGCCTCGCCTTTGCTTTTTTATTTCTACCAGCACCCGATCCGCCTAACGGGTGAGATGGCTCAAGCAATGCTGGACATGGGGTATGAGCCCGTGATGCCCGTTTCACTAGATCCTGCTTTGTTTCAAGAGCAAATCGTCATAGTGGCGGCAATAACCATGATTTGTTTGGTGTATCCAATGTGGAGAGTGATGAGGCTTGATGCGGTTTCTGGACTCAAGGGAGGATTCCATGCTCATTAAGCTAGCCTGGAGAAACCTATGGCGAACCCCACTGCGTACTTCGACCATATTATTAGCCATTGTCATTGGCGTACTTAGCGTGATTTTAATGATTGGCTTTATGTCGGGCTTGATGACCAATATGTTAGGCAATGCGATTCAATGGCAAACCAATGCGATTCAAATTCACCATCCAGATTACTCCTTAGAGCCCGATGTTAATCTCGTTATAAGTGATACAGAGTCCATACAGGCGCAGATACAAGATGAGAAAGCAATAACAGCCTACAGCGAAAGACATATCGTTACTGGAATGATCGCATCAGCTAGGGCCAATCGGGGAATCAGGGTATTAGGTGTATCACCAGAGCAAGAAGCGCAGGTAACGCCCATAGAAGACAAGCTTGTAGCGGGGCAATGGCTCAGCGGGGAAGGACGAAACCCTATCGTACTTTCAAACAAGCTGGCGGATAGATTGAAACTGAGGCTTGGGTCTAAGGTAGTACTGACCTTTAGCGACACCCATGGTGAGGTGACCGGTGGTGCGTTCCGGGTTAGGGGGATTTTTATTAGCCCTAGCGCCTCGTTTGATGACAATAGCGTGTTCGTAAGAATATCAGATCTCACTGAGCTTACCGGCGTTTCTGGTATCCATGAAATAGCGATTGCCATGGATGACTATCAGCTAGCCCCTGCATTGGCGACTAGGCTCTCTGATCTGCTAAACGCAGAGGTGAGTGTAGAAGATTGGCAGACCCTGCAACCTTACTTAAAGACGCTCATATCGAGCATGCAATCCTTTAACTACCTGCTCCTTGTTATCTTTGTGGCAGCGATGGGGCTTGGGATCATTAATATTATGCTGATGTCGGTATTTGAGCGCACACAGGAGTTTGGTGTGCTGATGGCTGTGGGGATGACGCCAGAGAAAGTAAGAGGATTGATTGTATTGGAGGCGAGCTTTTTAGGGCTCACTGGTGCAGGTGTTGGCGTACTTTTAGCGCTGGGTATCACCGCTATTTTACAAACCACAGGCATTGATCTCAGCATTGCATCTGAAGGGCTTGCTGAGTTTGGTATCGATACCGTGTTCTATCCACAAGTGACCTCGTCCCAATACCTTATTTTGGCATTTGCTGTTTTGTTGGTGAGCGTGCTATCAGCCTTGTATCCAGCCAGACAAATTATTAAGCAAAGCCCAATCCAAGCAATGAATGATAAACATTGAGTGAGCGAATCATGACCATCAAAGTGCGTGAGTTAACCAAAACCTACAACCCGAACACTGACTTTCCAGTGGATGCTCTCAAGCAGGTGGACTTATCTATCGAGCAAGGAGAGTTTGTTGCAGTGATGGGGCCTTCGGGATCGGGCAAGACAACCTTGCTCAACATGTTAGGGGGATTGGATACGCCAACAGAAGGGGAAGTAAAGATAGATGATCTCGTCATTACCCGTTTGAGTGAGAAAGAGAAGATTCAATTTCGCCGTGATCAAGTGGGATTCATCTTTCAGGACTACAGCTTACTGCCTGTACTGACTGCACTGGAGAACGTCGAGTTCATTATGCAGCTGCAAGGGGCGACAGAGTCAGAGAGTAGAGATCGTGCCAGCAAGTTACTACAGAGAGTGGGTTTGGGCAGTCATTTGCACAAGAGACCCTCTCAGTTATCTGGCGGGCAACAACAGAGAGTCGCAGTGGCAAGGGCATTGGCACCTAATCCTAAATTCGTAATGGCAGATGAGCCCACAGCCAACCTTGATGCGAAAAGCACCGCCGATCTATTGGATATCATGCAGCAACTCAATGAATCTGAGGGCACCACCTTTATCTTCTCAACGCACGATCCAAGGGTGATCTCGCGAGCCGCTAGGGTGATAGTGATTGATGACGGCGCGGTTACTGAAGATAAATTAAACCCCGATTATCGACCCCATTTGAGTCCAGTGGCTGAGTGAGCAAAGCCATGCGTGCCTTCGTCGCCTCCTTACTCTTGGTACCACTGGTTTTGCAGGCGCAAATTCCAGGGCTAGAACCAGAGAAAGACTGGGAGTTGTCCGGTTATGTCAACTATATGATGACAGGCACACTTGTTGATGGTGGGGAGGACCTCTTTGATAACCAAGTTCATAATCGGTTGGATTTTGAGTATCGTTTTAGTAGTCAATTACGCTTTAATGCTAGCGTTCGAAATCGTTTGTTTTGGGGAGACTCAGCGCAAAGTGAGTTATATCGTGAAGTCATTGGGTTTGATCCAGGCTATCTAGACCTCACGTTTAATTGGGGCGAAGGTAGCGACTTTTTCGCCAACACACAATTTGATCGGCTTTATTTTGATTGGCATAGCGACAATTATCAGGGGAGAGTGGGGCGGTTTCGTATCAATTGGGGTATGAATACCATCTGGAATCCCAACGATATCTTTAATTCCTACTCTATTTACGATGTGGACTATCCCGAACGACCCGGTACAGATGCACTCTATTTCACAAGAAAACTAGGCTATGCCAGTGAGCTCAACCTCGCATTTAGTCCCTCAGAAGATAGTGAGTTACACAGCTACTCTGCACGCTATCTATTTAATGTGTCGAACTGGGATGCCCAGGTCATTATTGGAAAGTCTAACCTTGATTTTGTCATAGGCGCAGGGCTTGCTACTGATTTTGCGGGTGCTTCGCTGAAGGCAGAAAGTACCCTATTTAGCCCCACTAAGGATGAATGGCAAACAGCGGATGGCAATGTGCAGTCGTTAACGACATCGGTGGTTTCTAGCGTGGAGCTTGGATATAACTTCTCAGGTGCCAGAAACTGGATGAGCACGGTGGCGCTGTTACATATCACTGAGCCTCAAGACGTGCAAAACGCTATCGTCTTTCTTAACCTACCCTTAACGGCACGAACGCTGAGCTATACCGAATTCACTGCTTATGCAGACCTAGGGTTTGATATTACGCCGCTGAACCGCATTGTGTTCTCGGGTTCTTACTACGATGACGACTCTTTTTATATTGGTGTTTCTAGTACCGCTTCGCTATCGAATGATTGGCAACTAGTGGTAGTAGCGCAACGTTTTGATGGCGCCAGTGACAGCTTATTTGGCCAAACACCGAATACCCTGATCTTTGCTAATCTTGGGTGGAACTTTTAACTTGCATTTAGTGTGTCTACCCTTTAGGGTCGTCACCCTTGAAACAGCGCTACTTACCTAATCCATATAAGGAATCTCCCTTGAGCGACAATAAATTTTCTAAGTTACCTTTATCTCAGTCATTGCTTGATAATTTGACGTCGATGGAGTATTCCGAGATGACGCCTATACAGGCGCAAAGCTTACCGTTGATGCTAAATGGCAAAGACGTCATTGGTCAGGGCAAAACCGGATCAGGTAAAACAGCAGCGTTTGGTCTAAGCCTTTTAACTAACCTTAATGTGAAGCGATTTCGCGTACAGTCATTGGTATTGTGCCCAACTCGTGAGTTGGCTGACCAAGTAGCAAAAGAGATCCGCAAGCTGGCACGTACGATTCACAACATTAAGGTGCTCACCTTGTGTGGTGGTATGCCTATGGGGCCGCAAATTGGTTCTCTGGAGCACGGTGCACACATTTTGGTAGGTACACCTGGTCGTATTCTTGATCACTTGGAAAGAGGTCGTATCAATCTAGCAGAGCTGAATACACTAGTGCTAGATGAAGCTGACAGAATGTTAGACATGGGCTTTCAGGATGCTTTAGATGCGATTGTGGCTGAAGCGCCGAAACAACGCCAAACCTTGCTATTTAGTGCCACATTCCCTGAAAAAATTCAGCAGGTTGCGGCTCGCATTATGCAAGACCCACAACTGGTGAAGGTTGAGTCTACTCATGAGCAAAGCACTATTTCTCAACATTTCTACAAAGTAGGTGATGACAAGCAGCGTATGCAAGCATTGGAGACATTGTTGCTGACACACCAACCTGAATCTGCGGTGATCTTCTGTAATACCAAGCGAGAAGTTCAAGAAGTCGCAGATGAGCTTCATTACAAAGGCTTTAGCGTTATTGACCTGCACGGTGACCTAGAGCAACGTGAGCGCAACCAGACACTCGTTCAGTTCTCAAATAAGAGTATCTCGATTCTTGTTGCCACTGATGTTGCAGCACGTGGACTCGATGTTGAAAACCTAGATGCGGTTATTAACTATCAGCTATCTCGCGATCCAGAGGTGCACGTGCACCGTATCGGTCGTACTGGCCGTGCAGGCAGTAAAGGTGTAGCGTGCAGTCTGTTCAACGACAAAGAACATCACCGCGTTGCCATGATCGATGAATACATGGACATTGCCATCGAACCAGAAGCGCTTCCACAGACTTCGAACAACAAACCGCTTCAGCCAACCATGGTGACCATAGAAATCTCTGGTGGTAAGAAGCAAAAAGTGAGAGCAGGGGACATTCTTGGTGCCTTAACGGGTCAAAATGGCATTGACGGTAAAATGGTAGGTAAAATCAACCTGTTTGATATGCGTGCTTACGTAGCTGTCGATAAGTCATTGGCTAAGGTTGCACACAAGAAGATCGAAAACGGCAAAATGAAAGGACGTAAGTTTAGAGCTCGCATTCTTTCTTAATCGTTACATTTAGCCCCATTGGTTTGCATTGAACTTATGGGGCTTTTTACTATCCCTTATATCTCTTCTGTTAGCATTTTATAACCTTCTAGATTTTATCTTCTCCTAATTTATCCTCACTTAGTACGAGTAATTTTTGTTTTCACCAATAACTTACCGTATATTTAATGCGTATTAAGTACCTATTGGTTGAATGGCTACTTTAATCAGTTATCTTGGAATTTAATTCAGTGCAAGATAGTTAAAGGAATGCTTTTGTAGATAAGTTATACGACTGCCTGATGATTAATCAATTGCTTGTTTTTTTATCGAATATCGTACTAAAAATAGTAAAGGTATGATTTTATTCATATTCTATTACTTATTTTTATAATGAATGTCGTCCTGTAAACTGTATTTTCATAGACTTTTAATATAAATTATTTATCGTTTTATTCATGGGATCTATAGAAAGGTTATTCAAATGGTACACCGTTGCAGGAATTGTGATACTCAACTGCCATACTTCAGGGAAAGAAGAAGTCTTTTAGAGAGATTACTCTTAAAAAGAAAAAAGCGAAAATACATATGCTCTGAATGCGGCCAGACGAACTTTATCTCATAGTCGTTTGTTTGTTGAAGCAATACACTTCTCACCTCTTACTATTCGGACTCAATAGGTAGTAGGAGGTGAGGAGTTGTGCGCAACTCTCTTTCCGAAAAAGCCAACTCTCACCGTGGGTTGTCTGTCAGTTTCTTCGTTATAGTAATTAAAGCAATCACTAGATCTCCGATAGGAGCGCTCGGAGATGACAGGGTCGAACTCGTCATGCTCGAAGTGTTTTATCGAGCACTTGACCGTGCTGCCTGCCTTGTAAAGTAATCGCCAGATCTCCGATAGGAGCGCTCGGAGATGACAGAGTCGAAATCGTCATGCTCGAAGTGTTTTATCGAGCATCTGCTTTGCTGTCTACCTCATAACGTAATCACTAGATCTCCGATAGGAGCGCTCGGAGATGACAGCGTCGAACTCGTCATGCTCGAGGTGTTTTATCGAGCATTTGGCCGTGTTGTCTGCCTTGTAAAGAATTTACCAGATCTCCGATAGGAGCGCTCGGAGATGACAGAGTCGAACTCGTCATGCTCGAGGTGTTTTATCGAGCATCTGGCCGTGCTGTCCGTCTCGTAAAGTCATCACCAGATCTCCGATAGGAGCACTCGGAGATGACAGGGCCAGATTCGTCATGCCCGAAGTTTTTTATCGGGCATCTGTTCCGTGTATGACTCTGCGTAGATGATCAACGCAGGGGCTAGGTGTATGGAACCAATGATATAACCCCAGAGAATAACAGATACAAATCAAAATCATTTCTGTCTATTTATTAAACAGGTTATTTTAGAAGAGTCCAAGGCCTTCCCTTGGAGCAGCTACAATGGCTGATAGATTTCCACAGGACAAAATAAGCATGGATGTTTTTTCTAGGAGCACCTATGTCTACACATAATAACTTGACGACCAATATTGAAACCAATGCGATGCATGCCTACACAAAGGCAAGTGCTGCTGTTGCAGTGCGCTCAGAGCAAAATCAATCTCTGAAGCTAATGCCATATAGAAAGACTCATACCTATTGCCAAGGGTTATTTGATCGCAACGGAAAAGTGTATAAGTTCTTATCTACAAAAGGGAGCAGACATGCTCCAGCGGAAGTGACGGTAAAGTGTGTGTTGAATAATACGCCCTTTAACTTGCCTGAAGGTGAGGTCGCGCAGCTGAGAAGCTTGTTGAATCAGTAAATATATTGGGTATGGAATTCACTATATTGGTGAATCCATACCTCATTGTTACCGCTATCTTTCTGAATACCTAATTTAACGAATCAAGTATGGGAACAGCTTCGCTTTTTCTTCAGCAGTCAAACCTTCCACTCTCGCAATGTTGTTGTCTGGAATCGCTTCAGGATCAGGATAGTGCTTCAAAACCCTTTCCATAGATTCTTCACGGATCAAGTGGATAGTGGGGTAAGGCGAACGGTTGGTGAGGTTTTCCGCATCTTCTGGCTCTGTGCCACCGAAACAGTAATCAGGATGAAAACTGGCTACTTGATAGATCCCTTCATAGTCTTCTTGTTTCAACAAAGCATCTACCCAATCTAAGAAGAAGTTATAATCCATAAAGTCTTCAAGCATTGCCGGCGAAACCACCAATGTGGTCTCAAGCTCTTTGGGCTCTTTGCTGTCTAACTCTCGTAATTCCAACAGGATAAACTCTAGTAGCGCCTCTTCGGATGTCGCTTCTGTTACCGCTATCTTTATTTGTTTATTCTTATTTGGCTTATGAGCAAAAGGGCACAAGTTCAGGCCTATGACCACTTGCTCAAGCCAATCCTGAGTTGCTTTCTCAACCTGCTGTATATTCATACTCATATTATTTAGTGTTGAATCCCTGTTTCTGCAGAAAGTCATGCATAAATGGACGTGCTTCCTTGCTGAGTGTCTGGGTGATTTGAGTTGACCATGAAACCGCTTTTTTGTTGTCTGTACGCGTCGCGTAATAGTCTTGAATGTGAGCATCATACTGCGCCAATTCATCCAAGTTTATTGGCTGGTATTGCTCCTGATGCACAACGATAGACTTAGGCAAGCGAGGCTTGATTTCTGGGTTTTGATTTGGATAGCCTAAACAAAGTCCAAACAGAGGGATGACATGCTTTGGAAGGGCTAGAAGCTCCGTTACTTTTTGTGGATTATTTCGCAGGCCACCAATGTAAACCCCGCCAAGGCCAACAGATTCTGCGGCTGTTAAGCAGTTTTGCGCCATCATTGCCGCGTCGATCGAACCAATCAGTGTTTGTTCGGTAAACCCTAACTGGGCTTCAGGGTGAATTTGCTGGTGGCGATTGTAATCTGCGCAAAATACTAGAAATTCCGCACAGCTTTCCACATAGGGTTGCCCCCCAGCATATTCAGCGAGTTTGGCTCTGTTTTCAGCAGTTGAGACACGCACTACGGATACGCACTGAATGAAACTAGAACTGGACGCGGCTAGGCCACAGTCAAGAATAGTGTCGAGAAGGCTAGAGTCTATTGGTTGCTCGGTAAAAGAGCGGATTGAACGGTGGCTGAGTAGGGTGTTGATGGTGCTATTCATCTTGCTTTCCATGCGAAATCATTGGATTTCAGGGTAGCAATAATGAGTAACAGAGAAAAGTAACTTATTGAGGAGTTGGTATAGGAGCGCAATGGATAAAAAGAAGCCCCACACAGCTAAGCTGGTGGGGCAAATTTTAAAACGCAGCAATCCCGCTACAAACACATTCCCTAATACTATCCTTGCTCTGGCTAAGTCCGTTAACCCAATCCTTTTGCATCGTCGTCCTGACGGTGTCCTTGAACTCAACGTCCAGTGTTGAATCTTTCGCCTCTCCTGAGGCTCTACTTCCGTGTTGATTACTTCCTAGTAATCGAATCTTCGTCCTGAAGATACCCAGTCCTTTAGGTTTTCCTTTCCTGCCAACTCCCTGTCGACAAGAAACATATTACTGTACTGGTGATTCTTATCAACGGTGTACGAGATTATACGATAAAAAACAGGTGAACGATCATTAATCAAAACAATTTATTTCTATTAAATACAATGGGTTATATTGTTAGGTGGGAAGGCGTCTATATCAAAAAACACTTTATTCCCACACTGCTGTGAGAGATCTCTTACAGAGCGTAGAGACAATAGGGAACATCTCTATTTTTACGGTAAATTGATTGATAATGCAGGCTTTATTACTTACAACTTGTATCCATATCTTTTCTATATGGTTACACTATTTTCTATAGAACTTCCCTTTAATGATCACTCAAAGGAATGAGAAAACCCATGCATCCACATCAATATCTAGACTCGTTGAACAAAGAGTATTTGGCCGTTCACCGCCAAAAAGAGGATCTATTCTGGGAAACCTATATGGGCATCTCAAACGATCAAGCGGGTTCGGCTCAAGCTGAAACCCATTGGAACCAATTTTTAAGCAATGCCGATAGACTCTCTGAAATAGAACTGCAGTTGGTAAAGCTTCAATCGACCCCATCAAATGATGAGTCTGATGCGGTTAAGGCTGGACTTGAGGGGTGGCTTGCTACGTTCAAAGCGCATGCTTTGCCTACTCGTGAAGCGCGAGAGTTGAAGGCTGACTTAATTCAATTTGAGTCTGAGCTATTTGAAAAGAAACAGCAGCACACTCAAATCTTTGTTGATGCACAGGGCATTAAGCAAGAAGGGTCACTTCCTGTGCTTGCCGCCAATATCCGTACTAGCGATAACGAGTCGGTTAGACAGTCATCGCATCAGGCTATGCTAGATCTTGAGCAATGGTTACTCGTGAATGGACTTTTAGATCTAGTTAAACTGCGCAATCAATTCGCTCGCTCACTGGGATATGACAATTTCTTTGACTATTCGATTGTGAAAACAGAGCAAATGACCACAACAGAATTGTTCACCATACTGGATGATTTTGAACAGCGAACTCGTGAGAGTAACTTGAACAGTCTTAGGCAGCTGGCAAGTGATAAAGGTGAGCAAGCCCTTAAAGGGCACAATTTTGTGTTCTCTTTTTCGGGTGACGCAATGCGCGATCTTGACCCGTATGTACCATTTTCACAATCGTTACGCCGATGGATTGAGTCGTTTGGTCGATTGAATATCAACTATTCGAATGCGGAGCTGACCCTAGATTTACTCGATCGCAAAGGCAAGTACCCTAATGGGTTTTGCCATGGACCTATCCCATCGTTTTACGACAACTCACAATGGGTGCCCGCTAAGGTTAACTTCACCAGCAACGCTAAACCCGATCAGGTAGGCAGTGGCTACGATGGCATTAACACCTTGTTCCATGAGGGAGGACACGCCGCACACTTTGCCAACGTGAAGATGAATGCTCCATGCTTTTCTCAAGAATTTGCTCCGACATCAATGGCTTATGCTGAAACACAGTCGATGTTTTGTGACAGTCTTTTAGAAGATAGTGACTGGCTAAAGCTCTATGCGTTGGACGAAAATGGCGTGGCCATTCCCGATTCAGTGATAAAAGCGATGATAGAGAGTAAACAGCCTTTCAAAGCCTATACTGAGCGCAGCATTCTAGTGGTACCGTACTTTGAGCGAGCCTTGTACCAATTAGCGGATGAAGAACTCACGCCTGAAAACATCACTCGATTAGCGCGTGAGATGGAGAAAAGCATCCTAGGTCTCGAATGTAGCCCAAGACCGCTAATGGCAATACCTCACTTACTATCAGATGAATCAGCCTGTGCCTATCAAGGCTACCTGTTGGCCCACATGGCGGTCTATCAAACCAGAGCCTACTTCACGAAAAAGTTTGGGTACCTAACGGATAATCCAGAGATAGGGCCTTTGCTAGAAGAGCACTACTGGCATCAAGGCAATGCGGTCAATCACAACCAAACCATCATTCAGCTCACGGGCGAAGGGTTTAATGCAAAATATCTTGCTGATGAATGTAATTTGACGTCTGAACAGGCATGGCAGATAGAGCAGGATAAAATCTCTGCGCTTGCAAGCAGGCCTCGAGCTTGCGTTCACTCTCTCAATGCAAAAATCAGCATTGTCGATGGGGATAAAGAGCTCGCGAACAACGAGTTAAGTGACGAGCAAATGTGCCACGATTTCGAGCAGTATATTGTTGAACACTATGGACGTTAATTAGGCTACCTCTTGATGGTAAGGCTAAAAATTGGACATTGCTATTTTCCAGTTTAAAAGCAGGGTCATTCTGGAATCTGGGTTAGTCGCTATGCCGGCCCAGCAGACTCTTAGCGTGCACATGGTTAGCTTTAGCACTCCCTAAGATCCTAGATAACAGCGATGCTGTTTCTAGGATGACAGCCTGAGGGGGGTGAAGTTTGTCGGTTGTCTCTCGTTCACAATCCGAGCTCAAGGGCGCTAGGGCTTTATCGCGACCTCTATGAGCCGAGTTAATACTTCTGTTTACCTTATACTTAAAGCTAACGGGTAAACAGGAGCCTAGCATGATTCAAGATTGCAGAGTAAATGGACGGTTATCCCTTTTAATGGTGACTGCTATCGCTTGGGCCGTGATGGCTTTTGAGGTAGTAGCTAGCGAAAAGCGAACACTTAGTTGTAAATTAGATGCTACTCCAGATTACTTCATCTACTACCCAAGCCAACTAGTATTCGAAAGTCAGGACTTTGCAATACTGCACAATTTCCAGGGTAGGGTAAGCACTCATATTGAACTGGCAACAGGGAAAATGATTCGCACAACGTTTATCGGCCAGCCTTTTGACGCTCATACACAAACACTACAGGGAGAGTGTTTTGAGGCTAGACAGGTCATCAAGAGCTGGCCTGAAAGTGAGCAGTAGACCTCCAATAGTAGAAAATAAACAAGGCCAGACTCGTTTCAGCGAATCTGGCCTTTTTACCTTTAGATGAGTTTACGCTGATGCTAAAACTTGCTCGTCGCGTTTTTTCAAGAATGCATAGCTAAATCCGGTAACGGCGGTACCCGCGGCAATCGCAACCAAGTACATCAGTACAGGAGAGATGGCATTTGGAATCAGCAGTACAAACAATCCACCGTGTGGTGCTAACAACTCTGCACCGAACAGCATAGAAAGCGCACCCGTTAAAGCGCCGCCAGCCATACAAGAAGGGATCACGCGCATTGGGTCTTTGGCGGCAAATGGAATTGCGCCTTCAGAAATAAAGCACAAGCCTAATACGAATGATGCCTTGCCTGCTTCACGCGCACTGGCTTCAAATTTGCTCTTGGCTAAAAAGGTTGCCAGTCCCATACCGAGTGCCGGTACCATACCCGCCGCCATGATAGCAGCCATAGGCGCATATTGTTGTGAAGCGAGTAGGCCAACACCAAAGGCATAGGCTGCTTTGTTTACCGGGCCGCCTAGGTCAAAGCACATCATTGCGCCTAGCAGAATACCTAGCATAACGGCGTTACCCGCACCCATGGTATTTAGGAAGTTCTCAAGGCCGCTCATCGTCGCTGCTACTGGGCTACCCACCACATAGATCATGACTAGGCCAGTGAAAAGAGTGGCAACAAATGGAATGATCAGGATTGGCTTGAGTGCCTCCATTGATTGCGGCAGTGACAGTTTATCGGCAATAAACTTGGCACTGTAACCTGCGATAAAACCTGCCGCGATACCCCCAAGGAAACCGGCACCCAGCGTGCTGGCTAGCATACCTCCAACAAGACCAGGAGCCAGTCCAGGGCGATCGGCAATTGAGAAGGCAATATAGCCAGCAAGAACAGGGATCATCAGTGCAAATGCAGAGCCGCCACCGATACTCATTAAGGCTGCCGCTAATGTACCTTCTTGCTTAAACGCCTCGATACCAAATACGAAACTCAGCGCTATGATAAGACCGCCTGCTACCACTACAGGTAACATGTGCGATACGCCAGTCATAAGGTGCTGATAGACGCCTTTGCTTTCTGTAGAGACCTCGGCAGAAGCGCCCCCTGTAGCTTGATAAGGCGTTGCTTCTAAGAAGGCTTTTTCTATTTCTTGCTTGGTTTTCTTAAGGGCTGGCCCTGTCTTGGTACGGTAAAGCAGCTTACCGTTAAAGCGATCCAGTGGCACATCAATGTCCGCCGCTATGATAACAAGATCCGCTTGTTCAATATCTTGCTCTGTAAGCTGGTTTTTGGCACCAACAGAACCTCGGGTTTCAACCTTGATTTGGTGGCCCTGACGAACAGCTTCGTCTTCGAGGGCTTCAGCGGCCATAAAGGTATGTGCGACACCGGTAGGACAGGCGGTGATCGCGACAATCTTCTTACTATCAGAAGACTCAGTACTGCTAGTGGATACGGCGTCACTGGTTAGTGTTACGGCATGTTGTTGAGCGTTCTCGATAAATGCGCTGGCATTTTTAACCGCATCTTTGATGCTACCTTGATAGACTTTTTTGTTCACAAGGCGTGATGTATCGATCGCAGTGTCTGAAGCGATGATGACAATTTCAGCGTCATCGATGTCTTGCTTGCTAAGGACATAGCCTTCAATGACGTTGGATTGGCATTCAATTTTTGCATCAAGGTTAAGCGCTTTAGCCGCTTTTTCTAAAAGGCCTGCAGCAATGATGCTGTTCGCGACACCACTTGGGCAGGCTGTGATAATTGCAATGTTCATAGGGCAGTCCTTTATTTTGATATTATTGTTTGTTGTACATTGACCTGACTAATGGCCTGTTCAAGCAGTGTTTGGCTTGGGATACCGACTCCGATTTGCGATACCGCTAAGGCAGATAAGGCGGTAGCAAAGCGCAGTAGCGCTTCTTTTTCCATATCTTGCATATGGCCCCAGCACAGACCTGCGACTAAGGTATCGCCGGCGCCAACGGTGCTAACGACTTCCATTTTTGGTGGCTTTGAGAATAACCACTGACCTTGGTTAAGCCACATCACGCCTTGTGCGCCCATCGACACAACTATGTTTTCGATGCCTCTATTAGCCAGCTCAAGGGCGGCTTGTTGACACTCGTTTGCGTTATTCAATGGCCTTCCAACAAACTCCGCTAGCTCTTCATCGTTGGGCTTGATCAGCCAAGGCTGTGCTTCTAGACCTGCAGACAATGCGGCGCGGCTGCTGTCGAACAGCACCTTCTTGTCCATGGCATGAAGTTTTTTGACCCAAGATGCGCACAGTTCAGGGCTAACACCTTGAGGAAGGCTACCCGCTATCACAAAATAATCGTGGTCTTTAGCAAGCTCAAAGAGGGTTTCTTCAAAGTGCTCAATATCGCCTTGTGTGACTTGTACGCCAGGAAAGTTAATATCACTGACCTTGCCACTATCCTCAACAAGCTTAACGTTGATGCGGGTTGCCCCTTCTACTTGAACGAAAGCATCGCGCGCTTTGATATCATTGAAAAGCTGGCTGAAAAGCTCGGGGTTATCCTTTCCTAGAAAGCCTGTGACGGTGACTTCAGCACCAAGCTCGCTGAGTACCTTTGCTACGTTTACACCCTTACCAGCCGCATGTAACGTGCCTGATTTCACTAAGCTTATAGAGCCCTGATTAAGACTATCTAAGCTTCCCGTGAGATCTAATGCCGGGTTGAGAGTTACGGTTACAACTTTTATGGTCTTCATGCTTGCCTCCTTACCCTTCACCTAGACCAGACTCAATGGCTTTACCTATACCTTCAAGAGCCTGTTTGGCATCACTGCCGTCAGCACTGAACTGCAATTGATGACCGTGTTTTACGCCCATGGCAATTACCTTCATTAGGCTTTTCGCATTAACAGGCTTTGCCTCGCCATCTAGGTTACAAACAGTGATCTTAGATTCAAACTTTTTGGCTTCAGCCACTAACATAGCGCCTGGACGAGCATGCAAACCATGAGCATTTTTGATGGTGAACACAGCGCTATTGTCAGATGATTCTGTGTTCGAAGAAGCTGGCGATTCTTCACCGGTAAACAAAGTAATCAGGCGTTCTGCAGATGCTTGTAATAATTCATTTTGTTTACCTGATGCGACAGTGTCCACAAGGATGTTGAGCATGGATTGATGCACATCGCTGTTGGCAGAAAACGCTACCAAACCTTTAACTAATTCTCCCTCAAACTCACATTGGTTTGATGTGGTAACAAACGACATTGCTGTGCGTTTAGCACCGTTGTCACTTGCCACTAACCATAACCCTTGACCTAGGTGGGTAGGGGACTTGGTTACGAGGTCTGCAACAAATTCGTTTTCAACACATCCGGTATTTTTTAGTAAGCCACCTGCAACTGCTGCCATTTGCAACATATCGCTTGCAGGGAAGTTCAACTGAATTAGAGAGGCATCAAAGTCTGCTTTTAGCTGAACTTCGCCATTAAGCAGGGCAATGATCTGCTGCGCGTTCTCTGCTTGTTTAAGTTTATCTTCAACGCTGTCGGCGGAGAGAACCTTAGTGAGTTGCTTTAGGATACCAAGGTGCTCATCAGATTTAGCCGCAATACCAATGGCTAGGAAAACCGTATTGCCGTCGCCCCAATCAACACCCTCAGGGAAATGATGCACAGCGACACCGGTATTGTGAACCAATGAACGAGTGTCAACAGTGCCATGAGGAATGGCGATGCCATTACCTAAAAATGTAGAGTTCTGTGACTCACGGTTAAGCATCCCTTCCACATAGCCCGCATCGACAAGGTTTTTGCTTGTTAGGGTTTTTGCAATGTCTTGAATCGCTGCCGCTTTATCCGCTGCACTTTGCTGCAACCTAATATCGTTTTCATTTATTGTGAGCATATCCGCCTCAGTGTTATCTAAAATCGCACTCTCTAAGTCGTGCTTTATATTGATGCTAAATCGGTTCAGCAAGTCAGCAAATAAAAATTTCAATCGATTGTACAACCGATGAAATCCTTGGTTGAGCTCTATATATCGATACGAATGTGTCAAAATAGTGATAGTCATCAGCAATTTTGATCATGCTTAACCGTTTCAGCTTTTATAGTTAACCGATTCAGCTTATAGTTCAATAAAAAGAAAGCATTGATCTGGATAACTATGATCAAGTGCACAAATCATTAGGATCATGAATGACTTTAGAAGAGATAGCTAAACTGGCCGGTGTATCAAAAACGACAGCGAGCTATGTGATCAATGGCAAGGCCAAAAAGTATCGCATTAGTGAGAAGACACAACAGAAAGTAATGGCTGTGGTTGATGAGCACAATTTCCGCCCCGATCATGCCGCTTCTTCCTTGAGGGCTGGTAGCAGCCGTTCATTTGGCTTAATAATTCCTGACCTAGAGAACGCCAGTTACGCACGGCTTGCAAAACTATTAGAGCAAAACTCACGACAAGCGGGTTACCAGATCCTCATTGGTTGCTCCGATGATGACCCTAAAACGGAACAGGCCTTGGCGGAAGCGTTAGTAAGTCGCAGGATAGATGCCTTGTTTGTTGCAACATCCATGCCTGATGCCAATGAGTACTATCAATTACTACTGCAAAAAGGTACGCCTGTGATTGCGCTCGATCGTCCGTTAGATGATGAGGTGTTCAGTTGTGTGGTGAGTGAAGACTTTGAGGCTGCCTTGCAACTGACAAAGTCTATCTTAAGCAGTGATGTGAAAAGTGTCGGCTTAATTGGCGCGTTACCTAATTTGCCAGTATCTAGAGATCGTCAATTGGGTTTAGAAGCAGCGATTAAGAATAAAGGTATCGATTTGAGGTTGGCCTATGGTGATCATTTTTCGGCAGATGAAGGACGACGTCTTGTACAAGAGTGGGTCACTCTCGATTGTCTGCCTGATGCGATTGTGTGCACGTCATATACTTTACTTGAGGGCGTATTAGATGTTGTGTTACCGGATGCAGAGCTTGTTCAGCGTATACATATAGGGACCTTTGGTGATAATCGTTTATTGGATTTTATCCCATTAAAAGTGAACACCATGGCGCAACGTTTCGAAGAGATCGCAGATAGTGCGTTAGCACTGGCATTGAATGCGAGTGCTAAACGCTATGAACCTGGAGTGGAGTTTATTGAGAGAGCGTTGAAGGTTCGTGCTAAACGCCTCTAAAGGATAGTTATTAACTCTGACTCGAAAATGCCTTATCTCGCAAGGTATCTAAGATCAATTGTTTGAGCCATTGATGCGGCGCACTGTTTAATGTGCGTTTATGCTCAACCAAGTACACCTTGATATCCATTTTGGGATCTCCTTGGATTTCAAATACAGGATCGAGTCGCTGCTTGAAGTCATCAACACTTCGCAATGTATGCGTAGAAATAAGCAGTTTGTCTGAGTCTTGCATCGCATCTATCAGTGTATTGAGTTGACCACTCTTAAATACGATATCTCGCTTTAACCCTTTTTTTTCTAAGTAATAATCAATAGGGTTGTGAGATCCTGACACTGACCTCAAGTCTAGGGTGAGATCGACAAACTGATATTTGAGACAATCTTGTAGTGTAGTATCACTTTTATTCGACAAAGGGTGACCTGAAATGCCATAGAATACGGCATAGGTACTACCTATTAACTCACAAGGAAACTCTTGGTTATTACCTGGCTGTTCAATATGTATAGAGAAGTCTACAGCACGCTCTTTGAGTAGAGTTGTTGGATCGAGTGCTGCGGGATATTCAACTAGACTGGCGTTGGGTGCAATACGCATAAGCTCTTTGATCAGTGGCACAGACAGCTGGCGACTCATCAAAGGGGGTAGTGAAATGCGAAACGTTTGGTCACAGCTTTGTGGAGAAAACTGAGTACTATCGATGAGCTTACTCACCGATAGCAGTATCTCGCTTAATGGTTCTTGCAGTGTAAGTGCTTTTTCCGTCGGTTGTAGCCCTGCCGATTCTCTATAAAACAGAGGGTCATCGAACACATCCCTTAGTCTTTTAAGCGTGCGACTCATTGCTGGTTGTGAGAGATAAAGAACCTCTGCTGCCCTAGATACGTTCTTTTCTTTTAGCAGAACGCTTAGTGAAACCAGAAGGTTCAGATCGAGTCGAGATAACTGCTGTTCGAGAGATTTCATGTTATACACTCAAGTTATATTAGTTTAAGAGTAAAAACTTTTAGACGAATATTACTATAGATGGAAATCTCACAAAAAGCAGTTTAGATGCAAACTTTTATAGCCAAAATCTTAAATGAATCATGAAGTTAGTTTTTCTTCCAACATAGCACGAATTAGACGCTCTTTGCTTTCGCAGGGTAGGCGGCTGAAAAGTCGTTCTAGAGAATAGATAGGTAGAGTGAGCAGCGTTTGTATATCTTGAGGGTTAGGAGCTTTGATGAAGTACAAGTTTGTTACCTTCTGTTAGTCGTTGCTCCGTCCGTGGTGTTGTTTTAGTCCGTCGATTTATTAATTTTGAAGAGCGGCTCATTGAGCCACTCATTTTATAAATGCTTAAAAGGTGTAGCCGAGTCCAACGAAGTGGACTTGTCCTATGAATTGGCCATTGAGCATTTTTCGATTATCTGGATTATTGTTTTGCGCTATATCCATTTCTCCAAAATCTGCATACTGGTAGTAGATGTCGAGTGTGTTCTTATCCCATGTTTTAGAAAAGCCAATAGAGTATCTGTGCTGCTCTCCAACAGGTAGATCAGGAGACTGAGTAGATGAGTCATCCAATGGCGATGTTTCGTAGGAGTAGCCTGCTTTTAGCTTCCAATTGTTGCGAAGCTTATACTCACCACCGAAACCAAAGTGCCACACATCTTCAAATCCTCGTGGGATTTCATAAGCAGTACCTGAGCCACCATAATTCAAGTCGACAATGGTATTCTGCCATTTACTCCAATCATGCCATTGAATTGAGGTCATTAGTGTCACGTTATTGTTAATTTTGTGACTAGCACTAATATCAACCGTTGCAGGGGTGATTAAGGGAGCGCCATACGTTCCAGTTAGCATTCCTCTATCTGTGTATAGATTTGAAGTACCCGAAAACTCATGCTCGAGCTGAGACCGATAAGATATGCCTAGCTTGGTTTTCTCGGATACATCAAACATTAAACCAAGGTTGTATCCGAAAGCGAAGCTGTCAGATGTCTCTAACTCAATAGCTTTTGTATTTGCGTTGATCAGGGCATAGTCAAGCTGGACACCTGCTGCAATAGAAACATCATCGTTGATTCGATAAGCAACTGACGGATTAAATTGGTAGGTAATTAGTGCGACATCGGTAAGTTGATTTGCTCCCGCCCATTCATAGCCATAGTCCAACGCAGCACCACCTCGGGATGAAAATGCAATACCGTAGGCCCATTGGTCATTTATATGATGATTGCTGAAATAACTGATAACGGGCATGGTTTTGTTAGAATCTGCACCTTCTCGATTTCCAGAATCTTCATACTCCATATCCAAATTCAACACCGTTGCATTGATAGTGTGGCGTTCTTCGTCCATAAAGCTCAGTGTTGCTGGATTGGTCCATATCGCAGCTGCATTACCAGTATAAACGCCATCGCCAGCACCACCGGTGCCCATATTAGCGTAGCTTGCTTCAGCCAGAAAAATACCACTGGCACTGGCGGTAGAAGACGCAACAGCAAGACCTATTGCGATAGAAATATGATTGCAACGAAAACGAGCAAACGACATAGCACCAACCCTGAAATAAGAAACTACTTATAGGTTAATGGGATAGTGATATGTTTAATAATGACAAAAGTTGATTTCAGATATTACTTAAGTGGATTTAGATTCGGTTATAGAGTCTTGAATAAGAGAAATAAACTGGTGATATCGACTAGGTAGTGGTCGATCTTTTTTGGATATTAGGTAAAGCTCATCTTCCACATTTAGATTGGGTTCATGGATATAGAGATCCGGATAGAAAGGGGAGGAAAGCACCGCGCTTAAGGGTAAAACAGTAAAGCCTATGCCTTGTGCTACTGGATATAAGATCTGACTGAGCTGGTTAATATAGGTGACACGTTTTAGCTCGCGAATTGAAATGTCAGCTAACTCTTTATTTCCACACTCTTCTAAATATTTAGCTAGATACTGCTGACCATCTGGATGATCAACTAATCCAAGCTGTTCTAAAACCTCACTAGTGAGCTTGGTGTTTGCTTGCTTTTTAGGCAATACCAAACACAGTGACTCTGTACCAATTTTAGTGACCTCAAATTCGGCTTGATTTGGGATTTGCGTGACTAAACCGAACAGCGAGTGTCCTTGTTGAACGTACTCACAAATGCGTTTGTTGGGGGCCGCCTCAAATTTTACCTTTAGGCTTTGATGCTCTGACTGCAAAGCAATAAATTTAGGAAATAGCCATTGAGCCAGCGCACCAGAGCAGGCGAGTTTGATGCTACCGCTATAGGGATCATCCGTTTGTAGGGTATTGAGCAGGTTCTGTTGCTGCTCCATGAGATCGCAGGCGTACTTGTAAACGATATGGCCTTGCTCTGTAAGTTCAAAACTTTTGCCTTTTTTGATTAGCAATGGAGTATGGCAGGCTTGCTCTAGTTTTTGTATATGTTGAGTGACTCCAGGTTGAGTCATGAAAAGGGCTTCCGCGGTGCGGGTGAAATGGTTGACTTCAACTAAGGTTTTGAAGGTTTTAAGCCAGGTAGGATTCAACATACTTTTATAAATATTCGTTATAGAGTTATTTATAAATCATAATTTTACATGCAGTTAATGCAAGTTAAACTTAGTGCTAGATAGGAAATTTAAAAGGAAATTTGAATGAAAGCGCTCACATACAACGCAAGTCGCGACCAATTTATTCTCAAGCAGCTCTCTATGCCTCAGATAGAGACGGGTTGGGATGTTGTGGTTAAGGTCGATGCTGTTGCGCTTAACCCTGTTGATTCCAAGGTACATCGATGGAAGGGCATGGTTGAGGAGATGGACGATAATTTTGTGGGTGGCCTAGATGTAGCCGGAGAGATAATCGAAGTTGGAGATAAAGTCATTGAGTGGAGTGTCGGTGACAGAGTGCTCTATCACGGCAATATGCGTCGTACTCAAGGCGGGTTTGCTGAATATGCCGTGCAAGACTCTCGGACTTTAATTGAGCATCCAAATACTGATTCTGCAGTCGCTGCAGCAACGCCTTGTGCAGGCTGGACAGCATGGTGCGCGTTGGTAGATAAACTGGATATTGCTAAACGAGATTCTATTTTCATCGCTGGTGGTTCAGGCGGTGTAGGGAGTTTCGCGATCCAACTGGCGAAACATTATAAAGTGCCAACGATTATCACTACCTGCTCAGCCAAGAATCATAAATTCGTAGAAGAATTAGGTGCTACCCATTGCATTGACTACCTTGAGTCAGACGTCGTCGCTAAGGTAGATGAAATCATGCAAGGCAAAGGCGTTGAAGTTGCCCTTGATTGTGTGGGTGGAGACAATGATATCTTGTGCAGCAAAGTCTTAGGCTACCAAGGTCAAATGGTAGAACTTGTTCAGGTTGTTCGTCCAGAAGCGTACGACAATGCCTTCCTTCGAGGGTTGAGTTTTCATCAACTTAGTTTGGGTTCTGGACATGTAAATCATCGCCGTGGTCGCAATGCGATTGTTAGCGCAGGTAATGCGTTTAACCTGCTTTTAGAGCAAGGTGAAATTACGATACCTCAACTGCAAATCATCTCTCTAGATGAAGCAGGCGATGCACTAACAAAAATCAGAGAACAGAGAACAGTAGGGAAGGTTGTGGTTACCTTTTAAGTTATCGAAGATGCCCGATAAGAGACTTCGGGCATGACGTAATGATGGCTTTGACACGAGCGTAGTGAGACGACTGATAACTGATAGCTTACAGCCTTCAGCGGTCAGTTTTTGGTCCGATGGACCCAGGACCTAGGTTCTTCCATATTTGTCATTCTGGAAGTTGCATAGCAACTATCTAGATGTATGGACTCCCTCTCCTTGAGGAGCTACGGTCTTAATCCGACTAAAGATTAGCCAAAGGAGCCCATACATGACTAAGCCTAATCTATTAGCTATTGATTTAGCAAAGAATGTATTCCAAGTTTGCAAACTCTGCCCTAACGGAAAAGTCATTTACAACCGCGAAGTCAGTCGAGCAAAACTCAAAGAAATTCTGATAAATGAAAAACAAGCCCTCGTGGCTATGGAAGCCTGTGGCAGTGCACACTACTGGGCTCGATTCGCAATTAGCGCAGGCCACATTGTAAAAGTCATCAACGCCAGAGCCGTAAAAGCATTTCAAACCAAGCAAAAGACAGATAGGAATGATGCTTTAGCCATTGGTGTTGCAGCACAGCAAGAGCACATCCATGGTACTCATATTCACTCAACTGAGGAGCAGGCACTTCAATCGTTAGAGCGTATGCGACACTTGGCTAAGGTTCAACTAGTCGCACAAAGTAACCAGATGCGAGGAGTATTAGCTGAGTTCGGAGTTATTCTACCGCAAGGCCTATCTAAGTTAAGAAAGGAAATCCCTTTCATCCTAGAAGATGCTGATAACTCTTTACCTGATAGTTTTAGAACGGCGCTACACAGGTCATGGTCACATTTATTGTGCCAAATTGAACACTTGCAAGAACTAGATAGGCAGCTCGAATCTTTGGTTAAGTCGCATCATATTTGCAAAAAGCTGATGAAGCTAGAAGGGGTCGGTCCGTTAGGGGCGCTAGGGTTAGCGTTACGATTAGGGCGAGGTGAAAACTTTTCTAATGGCCGAGAAGCATCCGCTAATATAGGGCTAACACCTAAACAGAACAGTTCCGGCGGGAAAGAGCGTATTGGACATATATCTAAGTACAGTGCGGATAAGCGACTTCGTTCAATTTTATTTCAAGGAGCGCTTTCCGTTATCACTCATGTATTAAACCGTCCAGCGACAACAAACAAAGAGCAGTGGTTACAAGCGCTAGTCGAACGGCGAGGAAAAAAGATCGCTGCAATTGCTTTAGCGAACAAAACCGTTCGAACCGCTTATGCTTTATTAAAGAATGATTCGGACTATCAGCCAATTAAATTGTCATGATAGACCGAGCATAGTCAACGAAGAGCGATGTAAGACAGGTAAGACCGACCAGTATGAGCTAGATAAGATTCGAGGCAGTAGACTTGCCGATATCGAGAAATAGCCTACTGGTGCGACTACATTTTAGGGCGAGGTAGCTCCTCAATAAAGCCCGTATATAAGTGCGCATCTATACTTGTTTTCCAAATTCTTTGTTGATTTACCGAGGGGGTCCATATAAGGATCTTAGATGCTACCGAACTCAGAAATGTGCGCTCCAAGATTCTGGATAACTATTTTATAGTTTCCAGAATGACGTGAATCGGTCCTTGTTGGACTAGGCTCACCTTTCTCAAACGTCGTCATCCTAGATTAAAGACTTCGAGGATGACACCTTTTTTAGCATAATCTGAATTCATGGAAGTTTAGACGTCTAGACGTTGACAATGTGGCGGTATGCCACTAGTCTACGCGCTCTTTTGTTTTTGTGATCTTGGTAACATGTCTGACGCTACTCCCTCTACTTCTATATCGCCTTCTTTTAAGGCGTTATTACCCCTGTTTTTATTCCTAGCACTTTTCATTGGTACGGGTGTCTATATGACGCTTCAAGAAGTGGAGATGGCGTTTTATCAATTGCCAGCGCCGGTAGCAGCTTTGCCTGCTGTTGTGTTGGGTATTGTGTTAAGCAAAGACAAGCTGAATACCGCTATCGAACAATTTTTGCGAGGTGTTGGGCATACTGACATTATCGCTATGTGTGTTATCTACTTGCTAGCCGGTGCATTTGCCGCTGTAGCGAGTGCGACTGGCGGTGTAGAAGCGACGGTAAATCTGGGACTGACGATGATCCCAACAGCGCTTATCTTGCCTGGCATATTCATAATCTCTGCATTCATTGCTACATCGATGGGTACCTCTATGGGCACCATTGCCGCTGTTGCGCCTGTGGCTCTTGGAATTGCCAACGCCGCTGATATGGACGTAGCACTGACTGCGGGTGTTGTATTGAGCGGGGCTATGTTTGGTGACAACCTATCGATTATTTCTGATACCACCATAGCGGCGACTCGCTCGCAAGGCTGTCAGATGCGCGATAAGTTCAAAGAGAACATCTGTATTGCTTTGCCGGCGGCGCTTTTGGCATTGGTGCTGTTTGGTATTAATAGTAAGGCATCACAAGTGCCGAGTGTTGAAGCGGTAGATTGGATTAAGGTGATACCTTATCTGACCATCTTGGTATTGGCAGTATCGGGCGTGAATGTGTTCGTGGTACTGAGTTTAGGTATAGTGCTAGCAGGAGCAATTGGATTTGTATCTACGACTGACTATACCGTGAGCGGCTTTGCAAATGATATCTACACAGGCTTTGGCAATATGCAGGAGATATTCCTATTGTCGATGCTGATTGGCGGCATCAGTGCGCTAATGAAGCAGCAAGGCGGCTTGGCGTATATTACCGACCGAGTGAGTCGAATGATTCGTGGCCATAAGAACAGCCAACGCGGGGCGGAGATGGGTATTGCTTCGGTGGTGAGTCTAACCAACCTTTGTACTGCTAATAATACGGTATCCATTATCGTTGCGGGTGGCGTAGCTAAAGAATTAGCACAAGAGAACCAGGTATCCGCGAAACGAAGCGCTAGCTTATTAGATATCTATTCTTGCGTTATTCAAGGCGTATTACCGTACGGCGCTCAGATTTTATTATTAGGCTCTATCTTTGGTTTATCACCACTGGCAGTGGTGGCTAATTCATATTATTGTTTCTTCTTGGCTATTGCAGCGGCATTGACCATTATCATAGGTAAGCGTTAATCTAGTAAAGTCGTCAACAGGCCCTAAGTAATTCAGCGACATCAGAGCCATGCAGATAAAGTGGCTCTTGTCGTACTCGAGCAGTGGAGAAAGGAATGCCTCAATTAACAACTCTAGAAAAAACGCTGATAGTGAGTAGCACATTTGTCCTTATTGGCACTTTTTTCACAGAGGATATGATTGGTTTCTTTGACTTTATGATTGATGTGTTGTCTTTCTAAATTATTCCAATCAAAACCACTAGAATCGAAGAAGTTTGCTCACAGATAAGCGTCCTTTAATGGGCGTTTTTTTATAACTATTTTTTAGGATTGTGACGCTCTAAACCCTTTCAATTCTTACTTGTAAAGCAAACGTGGCACGCTTCACAACATCATATTTTCTTTCATAAAAACAACATCTTCGAATATTTAAACACGATAAACTGCGGTCACTCCCTGAATTAAATACAGTTACTGAGGACCCTGAATGTCAACGATTAGCTTAGATGGAGACTGGTCTCTTTCATCTCCCCAACGCCCTGAAATTTCAGTTCCAATCACAATGCCGGGCGACAATTATCACGCCCTGATGAATGCTGAGATTATCGAGAATCCTTATGACGGGGTAAATGAAAAGGACGTGCAGTGGGTGGCTGAGTGTGAATGGCTAATCGAGCGCACTTTTGACGTTTCAGCACAGCAATTAGCTTGCCAGTCTTTAGATTTGCATGTGAGTAGAGTCGATACCTTAGCGACATTTGTGGTCAATGGTGAAACCGTCTTCACTACTAGTAACATGTTTCGAATTCATCGAATTGATCTGAAGCCGTTTCTAATTGAAGGCGAAAATCGAATGCAGGTCCATTTTGCAAGGGTGGATACAGAAGCCAAACGCAGAGCAGAGCAGCTACCTTTTCCGATTCCTTCCTCAATGGGCGCAAATAATCAACTGCCCCACATGAATCTTATACGAAAGACCCAGTGCCATTCTGGCTGGGATTGGGGTATCTGTTTGGTGGTATCAGGCATTTATGACTCCATAAAGATTCAACCGATTAACAAACTTCGTTTACAGCAGGTTCAGACAGAGCAAAACTGGCTACCTGATGGTAGCGTTGAAGTATTGGTAACCGTTGCTCATCAAGCGGTCGCGGGAGTACCGATTGAGATTAGTTTTGGCTCTCAAAGCACGACCATACTATCTTCGGTAGAAGGTGAAACGACTGCGCGATTTTATGAAGCGTCCCCCGAGTTGTGGTGGCCTGTAGGTTATGGTGAGCAACCTCTGTATCAACTTCGCGTGAGCGTGGATGAACAGGAGATTGTTAAGCGGGTTGGACTGCGTCGCTTAGAACTCAATAACGAAACGGATAGCGTTGGCTCTGCGATGGAGTTTAGGGTCAATGGCTTTCCTATTATGGCTAAAGGGGCGAACTGGATCCCAGTGGATGCGATGCCGTCCAAGCAGACTACAGAGCGTTATGAAACGCTACTGCGCAGCGCAGTAGATGCCAATATGAACATGATTCGAGTTTGGGGTGGTGGCCAGTATGAGTCTGATTATTTCTATGATTTGTGCGATGAGCTAGGTCTTTTAGTATGGCAGGATATGATGTTTGCCTGCTCGTTGTACCCGTCAACGCCTGAGTTTATCGCTGACGTAGAGCCTGAAATACGCGACCAAATTAAAAGGCTTCGAGACCATACCTGTATTGCTATGTGGTGCGGCGACAACGAGGTAATCGGCGCATTAAACTGGTACGAAGAATCACGAAACAATCGTGATAAATACGCGGTTAACTATGACCGCTTGAACCATAAATTACATGAGATCATTGCAAAAGAAGACCCATCTCGCTGTTTTTGGCCAAGTTCACCCTGCAATGGCGGGCTCGACTTTGGTGATGCATGGCACGAGGACAACCGAGGTGATATGCATTTTTGGGATGTCTGGCACTCTGGTGGCTCTTTTGATGCTTACCTTGGCATCAAGCCACGATTTTGCTCTGAGTTTGGCTTCCAGTCATGGCCGTCGTTTGCCGAGGTGAAAACCTTTGTGCCTGAGAGCGATTGGAATGTGACTTCACCCACATTTGAAAGCCATCAAAAAAACGACAGTGGCAATAGCATTATCACAGAGATGTTTACTCGCTATTTTCGCTTCCCTAAGGGGTTTGAGCAGATGTTGTATCTTAGTCAAGTGCAGCAGGCGATAGCCATCAAGACGGGTTGTGAGTATTGGCGCGCACAAAGTCCAATTTGTCGTGGAATGCTGTACTGGCAATTGAATGATAATTGGCCAGTAAGTTCTTGGTCTAGTATTGAGTATTCGGGGCGCTGGAAGCAACTGCACTATCATGCCAAGCGCTTTTATTCCCCGGTGTATTGTCCTTTTGTGGAGACCGACGAGGCGATTACTTTGCATTTAAGTAATAACAGTCGTGAGAATAAACAAGTCACAGGACGTGTTGTTCGAGTTGATTGGCATGGTGAGGTTCTCGGCGAATGGCCTCTCGATCTCAACCTTCAGGCCGATCAAAATATGGTTGCGTGGCAACTGCCAAAGGCTGAGTGGGAAAACGACCAACACAACAGCTTTTTCCATGTGAGCATAGAGACAGAGAGTGGAGTAAACCAGAACACTTGGTTTACGTCCCCTAAATTCAAATCTCTAGATCTGCAGCGTGCCAATATACAGGTTGAAGCGGATGGTGATTCAATTTTGCTATCAACAGATAAGCCGGCCTTTTTCGTGCATTTAGAGCATGATGGAGCAGGGCGCTTCTCTGACTCTAGCTTTACCTTGCTACCGTATGAAAACAAGAAGGTACGCTATCTTGGAGAAGACCAGGCATTGATGCTGGAGACTCTGCGAGTGTACGACCTATCGAACAGCTATTAAAGTATGTAACCATTGCCTAAGGGATGTTAAGTGGGAATATTAGAGTTGGTTTTATTGTTTATCGCAGGCGTGATTGGCGGCGTGATGAACTCCATCGCGGGAGGAGGCAGCTTTGTCACCTTTCCTGCGCTAATGCTAAGTGGTGTCCCTCCGGTAATGGCCAATGCCAGCAATACCCTCGCATCTACCGCTGGATACCTAAGTGGTGCGTACGCGTTCAAAGACGATATAGCCAAAGACAAGCAAAACCTGCCTAAGATCATACTGTTTAGCGTGTTAGGAGGAGGGCTCGGGGCTTGGTCATTGATGACCGTCGAGGAGAATACATTTTTAAAGGTGGTTCCTTGGCTTTTGCTGTTTGCGACTGTGCTCTTTATTGTCGGACCTAAATTCAATCAACTGTTGCAGGCCACAGCGAATCGTTACAAACATGCCTCTCAGGTAGGGCAGATCTTGATATGGGTTGGTTTGCTGGTGGTGGCCACTTATGGTGGCTTCTTTAATGCTGGTCTTGGGATCATATCACTCAGCTTTCTGGTCATCGCTGGCTATCGTGACATCAACGTTATGAATGGCGTTAAGCTGCTAATCTCATGTGGTGTGTCGCTAACGGCTATTGTTATTTTTATTGTTCAAGGGGCTATTGATTGGCACGCAACGTTAGTGGTGTTGGTTGGCACATTGGTCGGTGGATACTATGCGGCGCATATTTCCCGTAGGCTTCCACAGATATGGGTAAAGAACATTGTCATAGTGATCAGCGTTTCAATAACGGTCTATTTCTTCTATAGCACTTATCTATAGACTGTTTTATGTCGCACACGAAAAAGGCTCGGTCAACTGACCGAGCCTTTGTGTATTGCCTTACGATGCCAACAATTAAGCTTCTGCTGTAGAAACTAAGCTGTTATCTGTACCACAATCGTTTGGTACATAATCATCTGCTTTAGGATCGTTTTCCCATACTTCGCCATCGATTAGGTAACGAAATTGAAATTGTTCATTCTTAGGGAAGCGAGTCTTAAAGTTGAATGCTTTCTTGGTTTTGTTGTACTTCATCGCAACAGGTTGCCAATCAGTGAAGTCACCAGCAACAGAGATTGATTGCTCTTCTGTCTTTGGCCATTCAAAAGTCACTTCAACTTCGTTTTTGGTTTTGAAAAATCGTTTTTTAAGCACGGCTATATTCCTTATATATGTAATCCAACGCTATTTTAATTTTCAGCGATTAAAATATGAACTGCAAGTAATTTTGTAATTTTATAACTAAATTTTAAGACGCTTATCAATAAGTTGCTCTGTTCTAACAAAAATGTATGAATTTGTAATAGGGAAAGAGACTATTTCGTTGATAAGTTACAAACTAAGCCATCACTGAGAAAAATAGTTGATATGTTCAAGCCTTTTAAACAAGGGGGGATGTTTCGTATCAATTGTCCTAGATCTGTTCAGCTTTAATTGAACAATAAAAAGCCCGCGAACAATGGATAATGTTGGCGGGCTTTTCTCATTTTTACTATGACAAATGAAGCGAACTTGTTTACTCGTATTCTGCGGTACATTGATATGTAGCGCGCCATATTAAGTCTCTCGAATGCTGAATGGTATTTAAAAGATCTTTCCCTGTGATCTGTGGGATAGCAAGTAACACTCTTAAGTCCAACTCAGACTCGGTAGCTTGATATGCTCGAACATGGGTGAACGTTGTTCGCTCATTTTTCTTTAACATCGCACTATTTATGCAAATGCCGAATGAGTCTTTATTCATGTCTAAACCTCCCATTGTCAAGACAGAGATAGTGTAACCTCTACCACTTTCGTAGTATATAATGATCTGTTCAATTTTTGAGCTCGATCAAGAGAAGGGTTCAAGATATTTCACTCCATATAAGACATGGTATGTTACAGAATGGGTGGTGGTTTTGTTTATTATCAAACAATCAGAATATTACTCTGTTGCGGGCGTATGAATAGTGAGCTGTTCGTATTGTAAACGTTTACTCTTGTATAAAATAATTTGACCCACTTTGAGTGACTTTTTATGCATCAAGACTTTTGGTCTTCATACTAAAGATAAGATGGCCCTTTTGTTTTTCTGGTAACAATTGAACGACAACTTGTGTGGATGGGGGGTGGTTAGAGGTAAAACATCCTCAATAATCCTAAAGGAACAGTGCCTAAAACTTAAGCGGCTTTGCTCGTTGTTCATCATAAAAGGTGGGTAATGAGCTATGGATTTGTTAATAAGTTACTGTGCAGCGGCTTGCGATCCAAATCCTAAATTAGAGCGCATCTAAAACTAAATTCCCTTTTGATAAAAGTGTAGATTCTGAGAACGTTGCCTTTTTATTCGATAGGCATCTGGCACTTTCAGGTGTATTCAACTGCTGTTATGTCATTGCTTTTCATCAAGTTAACTCGTTATCGTGCATAACCCGTCAGCCAGCGATATTGACGAATTCAACCTATTTTTGTGATCAAACCGACAATAACTTCCTCGTCTACCAATAATGACTTTGTCAGCATAATATTTTGTTTACCTGTGTATGCATGGTGATTCTTTGAAGGGAAACATTAGAGTCATATAAGTCAGTGTTTCGATACAACAAAACGGATTAAGGAGAGGTAAAGGAGAAAACTCACCGATTATTGGCCAATGGGTAAACCGAAGTGATTGAAATACTTCAAGCCGCTATTGATTTTCTAACTCCCAATATAGTGCGCTCTTTTGTGTTGTTTAGGGCTCTTTTATTGTCACTTCCTTACTTTTTATAAGAGATATAACTCATTAATTTAAAAGCTGTTTTATGAATACTGACCAAGATGTAACTGTTTTTCGTAGAATTACAGTTGGAACACAATTTTTACCTTCTAACATAGGGGAAAAAGGTTCCAAATTGACGGTAAGTTGCTAGAATGTTATGAAGGTGAAAAAGGAACGTGTTTGCAATGTTCCAATGTTAGCAGTACTGCCTTGATTAAGGAATGTCGAGGCGGAAACAAGGATGTAGGCTATGGAAGAGCAAGTACTGATCACAGATGTGTCTGTTGTAGAGACTCACGGCAAGGCTATTGTCATAAATGCGTCAAGCGCCGCGAGAGGTATTAAGAAAGGCGACACCTTACAAAAGGGTGACGTACTTTTAATTGGTGAAAATGCCAAAGTCATGGTTCAGTATGGCGATAAGGCTGAGATATTTGACCAAAATTGTGCCGTGTGTGTCGCTAGTGTTAGCCCTGATGAAGCGAGTCAGTTAGCTTCATCTCAAACAGATGTCGCATTACAACTTGAGCAAGAACAAGCGCAGTACACCGAGCAAGACATCGCGCTAGTGCAACAAGCCATCTTGAACGGTGAGGACCCCTCTGATGCGTTAGAAGCCGCCGCTGCCGGAAAAAACGTTAACGCTGAACATGCTGCCAACGACGGGTTTGTTACCGTCGAAATGAACTACATAGAAACCCATCCAGAGACTCAATTTCAAACTGATGCCTTCATTCAAGAGCTGCTGCCGCTAGACGACGACGGTTTAACCATTAACTTTGCCGAAGGTGGGGGAAGTATCGCTACCGCACTTGTCGAGGGCTCTCTTTCTCAAAGTACCTACCCACAAACGACTGTCGGCTCTTTCTTCATAGAACAAGCGACATTTGAACTAGACGTAGCAAGTTTTGAAGTGGCTCCGCTGGATATTGATCAAGTGCTTGCCGAGCTTAATGCCAATATTACCTCTGCGGGCGAAGCGGTTTCCTTTATCTATGACGCTAGTGCAAATGCTATCGTTGGCTCTGTAAATGGTGAGGAAGTTCTTTCTATTACCATCACCCCAAATCCAGTAGAAAACGGCATCGACCTAGTGGTCACTACGGTGATTTCAGGACCTATTGATCATATCGACTTTAGCGGCGACTACATTTCAGTCTCTGATGATAAGCTGAATATCGAGTTCGACATTACGGGTAAGGACTCCAGTGGATTTGAGTTAGTTGATCCTATTTCGTTTAGAACCGTTATCGCAGACGGAAACAACCCTGGTTTTGATTCAGTTGTCGCCACGGATACGACCATTATCAGTGAAGGGGAAGAGGTTAGTGCTAATTCTGCTGATGGTGATACAGGACTCTCTTTAGGAAGTGATACCGCAGCATATTTAACCATTAATGACGCCCTATTGAGCGATCCTATCTGGTCTTCTCTTACCTCTAATGGCTTGCAAACCAGTGTGACGTTAACGTCAGATTCGCAAGTTGATGTGGATTCCAACCCTATCGTCGACAAGATAGTAGTAACGCTGGCCGATACACCGAGCGTCGTCGTTCTAGAAATTGTTGTCAATATTGACGGTACCTACATCGCCACATTAAAACAGCCACTAGATCAGGACTCTACGAATCTAACTGAACTTGATATACCTGTGCATGTAGTGGATTTCGATGGTGATGCGACACCTTCTACCATAAAGGTGGTTATCGAGGATGGAGCAGATCCAACGGGTGAACCAAGCCTGCTTGATTACACCGAGATTGTAGGAGAACAAAGCCAAACTCGGACCATAGAGTTCACTAAAGGCAGTGATAATCTTGCTGACATTTCATTCGAATCGACTGTAGAGACAGACTCTAACTGGACTAGCATTCTAAGTAACGGGGAAGCAACCAGCGTAAGCGTTTCTGAAGATGGGAAAACCCTTACCGTAACCACCGTAGGTGGTGACCCAGTTCTAGAAGTGGTTATCGACAATAGTGGCGAATACACCCTGACACAATACCGCGCTATTGAGCAGGATAATAACGTTTTAAGACTGGTTTTACCGACGACAGCTACAGATACTGATGGTGATTCAGTCACTGAAAATATCAATATAGTAATCCGCGATAACACTAGCCCAGAGGGCGCACCGAGTGAAGTTGATTATGTTGAGACGGGGGACGCAGGACAGACTATCGTTGGCCAGATAGACTTCACTGTCTTTAGTGATGCTATTGAAACCGTGCAATTTGCTGCATCCACAGAGACCGATCCAATTTGGAACGGCTTGACCTCGAATGATACGCCGGTAGATGTTTCTCTTTCAGAAAATAATACGGTATTGACTCTAACAACCATTAGTAACCCAAGCGAAGTGGTGATGACTATTACGGTCAACACCGATGGCTTATATACAGTGGTACAAAATGCCGCTCTAGATCACCCGTTAGATAACCTGTTAGAGCTGCCCATCACGGTTATAGCTACAGATTATGATGGTGATACTGGCAATGAAGTCATTACTATCAAAGTGAACGATGGCTTAGACCCAAGTGCTCAAGACTCCAGTGTCGAATTTACCGAGCTTGAAGATGGGCTGCGCAATGCCGCAGGAACGATAAGAATTGATCAAGGTTCAGACGATATTGCCACTGTTGTATTTGACCCTGCCGTCCTCAACGATCCGGTTTGGACCGGTATTACCTCAGATGGGATTAATACAGAGCTTAGGTTAGAAGATAACGTTCTTACCGTTTACTACATTGTTTCAGACCCCTTACCAGCACAAGAGGTGCCAGTTCTTCAGGTAACTATAGGTCTTGGAGGGCGTTACTTAATCCAGCAGTTTGAATCTATTGATCAAGACGATGACTCGCTGGATATTGAATTAACCCTTCCTGTAGTGGTAACTGATACCGATGATGACGTTACCACAGCAAATATTTCGATCACCATTCTTGATGGTGCAAATCCAAGCGCAGGTGATGCGACGGTTGAGTTTGTAGAGAAATCCACAGAGCAAGCCTTTATCGATCATTTTGAAATTGATCAAGGTGCAGATGCGATTGATAGCATTGTATTCAATGAGGCTGTGCTTAGTGACTCTGATTGGACAGGTCTTGTCAGCAACGATCAAGGCCTAGAATTATCGCTAAGCGCAGATGGAACCTTGCTTTCTGTGTTCGTCGCTGGAGATTCTGCGAATGTTGTGTTGGAGGTTGAGCTTCTAGACTTAGCTGGTAATTTCCGCGTGACTCAATTTCAAGCCCTTGATCACTCCGTAGTGGAGCAGCTAATGCTGACACTGCAGGTGGATTTGACGGATACCGATGATGACGTCATTTCAACCAATATTAACGTCAATATCACCGATGGTTTGGATCCAAGCCTAACTCCAAGTGTTGCTCCGAATATCAATGAAGCGGGAAGTGAGATTTCTGTTAGCGGAACGGTTGCTGTGACGATGGGTAGCGACAATGTCGATACGGTGGTATTTGATAAGACGGCAGTAGAGGCAAACGCGCAGTGGACCGGTTTGCTCAGTAATAATTTGAATACGGAGACTCTAGTTACTGACAATGTGCTTGTTGTTTATATCGCAGGCGATCCAAGCAATGTAGTCCTTCAGGCTGAAGTTAATGCAGACGGCACTTATACGGTTACACAATTTCAGGCACTTGAGCACAATACCAATGACACCCTTACGCTAACCCTTCCGGTTGTAGTAACAGATACGGATAACGACTCCGTAACAGAGTCGATCACTATCAGTATTCTAGATGGTGATGATCCGGTTATTTCAGACAGTGTGGTAGAGCTGTTTGATGATAGTACTAACACTGAGCAAACCGGCTCTCTTAGCTTGAGTGTTGGCAGTGATATCGTCGAATCTATAAGTGTGACTCTTACCTCGGCAGAGCTAGCCGCCTGGGACGCGTTAACGAGTAATGGCCAAGCCACCAACCTAAGTGTTGTTGATGGGAGTTTAGTCCTAACGCTGACAGATAACGTTACAGAGGTATTGCGCCTAGATGTTGGACTTGATGGTAACTATTCCATCACCCAATTCCTCTCTCTTGACCAACCTGTAGACGATCAAAATCTGCTTTCAGTAACAATGACTGCGACCGATGCCGACGGCGATTCGGATATTGCCGTTATTGATATCACCATCAATGATGGTATGGATCCAAGCAGGCCAGGTAACGTCTCAACACCATTGAATGAAAATGACATCCCGTCATCTGAAGCTGGCGATATTCTATTGAGTCAGGGTGTGGATGCCATCGCTAGTGTCGAGTTTAACGACAGTGTGCTCAGTGATGCCACTTGGCTGGCTCTCACCTCAGATAATCGCGATACCGAGCTTTCCTTAAGCGAAGATGGCACAACATTGGTTGTTCATGTTGCAGGCGACCTAAATGATGTAGTTCTTAAAGCGACCGTTTCTTTTGACGGCACGTACATAATCGAGCAGTTGCAAGCCCTAGAACAAGATGTGAATAGCAATATCAATGATCTCACCTTGATTGTTGATGTTACGGATACTGATGGCGACGTGAGTGCCACCACTATATCTATGCCTGTCACTGACGGTGATGATCCGAGTATCACCGATACCACAGCGACACTAGATGAGAATGATATTGGAGATCCAGACACGCAACCTATTACCGGAGATTTAGCGCTGGTTAAAGGAAGTGATCTGGTTGAATCGATAGTTATTGATGACAGCATTCTACTAGACCCTATATGGACCGCACTCACTAGCAATGGTCAAGCATTGAGTCTCGAACTTATCTCTAACTTGCAAACGGGTGTTTTTGATACCTTGATTGTGAGTCGCAGTGATAACGATGCCCCAGTGCTCGAAATACTAGTCAAACTCGATGGTAGCTTTGAAATCACCCAGCTAGCGCCGGTAGATCAGCTTTCGGGTGACTCAATAGACCTTACTGTGCCGGTTACTGCTAATGATGCAGATGGCGATTCAAACAGTGCTAGTGTTGTGATTACCATTAATGATGGTGATGATCCCAGTGGTGTAGGTGACACTGTCACCCTGCAAGAGACCACCGGCATTGTGATGGCAGAGGGACAAGTGGTCTTTACGCCAGGCAGTGAAGAGATTGCTGATATTTCTTTCGATCCAGAGGTAATCAATGATGGTACATGGTTAGGCCTTATCTCAAATGGAGAAGGTGTAACCCTTGCATTAACAGATTCAAAAACCTTGGTAGTGACTAATGCCTCTGGCGCTGAGGTGCTTAGGGTAACGATTGATAATGATGGCAACTTTGAGGTAACTCAGACTCTACCTATAGAGCAAGATGGTTCAGACCTTACCCAACTCACTCTACCTGTTTTAGCCAGTGATTCAGAGGGAGATACAGGCTCTGTAGATATCACAATCAATATCCAAGATAACGTGGCTCCGCAAGCCGAAACAAGCACAGTGGAATACACAGAAACTGGGCAAAGTGGTCAAACAAATAATGGCACCATTGTTTTTGTGCCAGGTTCAGATGCCGTAGAAACAATAACCATAGATTCCACCGTAGTGACAGATCCTACATGGGGTGCGCTAACCAGTGATGGAGAGCCAACCACACTATCGCTAGATGCATCTGGAAAGGTACTGACTCTTAGTACGAGTACAGTCGATGTTTTGATATTGACGCTAAGTGATGACGGCAGTTACACCGTGCTGCAAAATGCCGCGTTAGACCAATTTACACAAGATGATATTAGCGACCTAGTTGTTCCCGTTATTGGCACAGACTTTGACGGAGACTTTAGTTCGGTCGATATCAACTTAAAAATCACTGACGGTGGGGATGCCACGGTTACAGCAAGTGCTATTGAACTCGATGAAGATGATGTCACCGATGGTAATGCGACCGATACGGGCTCAATCAACCTGATTCAAGGGAGTGACGCCATAGCGACTGTTGCTCTTACTCTTAGTGAAGCGCAACAAAACGGTTGGGAATCTCTCACCAGTAATGGCCAGCCAACCCAATTAGTGATTACAGCAACGGGTATTACAGTGCAGCTCGCAGATAGCACTCCAGTATTAACCCTTACCATAGACGCCGCTGGAAATTACACACTGACTCAGTTGGAGGCGTTAGATCAGGTTGATGACCTCACTGAGCTTCAAGTCGGAGTAGTTGTTACCGATACGGACAATGATGTTGTTTCGACTGTGATTGATATCACCATTAACGATGGCGATGAGTTCACTATTATCCCTGGTGATGATAGTTGGAACGAAGACAGCATCGGGGACACGAATGTATTGCCTATTTCGGGTGACCTGAGCTATGACGGTAGTGATGCCATCGCCGATGCGGCACTGGATCTTTCGAATGATCAACAAGCCCTATGGGAGGCCATTACCAGTAATGGAGAAGCGACCACGCTTGCTGTGACCTCAAATACATTATCAGTGACCACGGTTTCGGGTGATATCGTCTTAGAGCTGCAACTAAACACAAATGGTACATACAGTGTTGAACAGTTCGCTGCCATTGATCAGGATGGGAACGATCCAATTAATCCAGATGAATTGTTGCTTGATATCGGAGTGGTGATTACCGATACCGATGGTGATGAGACTCGCTCTGATATCCGTTTTGCCATCCAAGATGGCAGTGATCCAAGTCTGAGTAGCGATATTGCTGACATTACCGAGAACGACATAGGCGATATAATTGCGCAACCTTTTGAAGGCGACCTTGCCCTAATATCGGGCAGTGATTTGGTTACTTCAGTTGAGATCAATGACTCGGTAATTGATAGCGAAAGCCCTTGGCAAAGCCTGACCAGCAATGGTTTTGAAACCAGTGTTGCTCTGTCTTCTACGTCTCAGTCTGGTGTAAATGACACGCTAACCGTGACACTGGGTGATGGCAGTGTAGTGATGCAAGTAATCGTCAATCTTGATGGCACTTACACCATAGACCTGCGTGAGCCCCTAGACCAAGACGTTAACAACCTGACTAGCCTATTGATTCCTGTTGATGTAACCGATAGCGATCTTGATACCACTTCAGCCAATATTACCGTCAATGTCACTGATGGTAATGATCCAAGTGGCGTTGATAGTGATGTTGAATGGACAGAAACTACCGGTGAACAAACGGCTGACGGTACCATTTCATTTACTGCTGGCAGTGAAGATATTCAAAGCATTGAGTTCGATCCTGCGGTTCTAGACTCTACTGCTTGGAAAGGCTTGATGAGTGAGGGGGAGAGCGTCACGCTCAGTCTTTCTAACGATGGTAAAACCCTGACGGTGGTCGGCGCTGGCTCAGCTGAGCCTGTCCTGACAGTGACTATCGACAACGGCGGCAACTATGACATCACTCAACACAGACCCATAGAGCAAGACAGTGGCACAGACATCAATGATTTGGTGCTTCCTGTATTGGCTGAAGACTCTGATGGCGATTCGGGCTCTGCAAACATCAATATCACCATTAATGATGCGGTAGCGCCAACAGGTGCTGATGCCAATATCAATGTCAAAGAGGAAGGCCTGCCAACGGTTACTAATGGCGAAATCCTATTTACGCCAAGTAGTGATTCCATAGAAACCTATGAATTCGATTCAGCTATTGCCAGTGACGGAGTATGGACTGGGCTGACGAGTAATGATGAAGCAACAACGATAACAGTGACTAATAATTCGATTGTTGTCTCTTTAGACAGTGATCCCGATGCCATTGTTCTCGAACTGACTCTAGACTCGACGGGTGGTTTTACCCTTACTCAAAACCTTCCTCTAGATCAAGATTTAGCCACCAATATCAATGAACTGATGGCAGGGGTAATCGCAACAGATTTTGATGGCGATACCTCTACAGCCGATATTGTACTTAAGATTACTGATGGTGCTGATCCTGAAATTACCGACGGTACATTGAGCTTTATCGAGCGAAATGATGGTATGCCTATGAATGGCGCATTAAACATAACCAAAGGTATCGATGATATTGTCAGCGTTCAGTTTGATGAGGCTGTGCTTACCGATCCTGCATGGACTGCCATAACCAGCGATGATCAGCCGACGGAACTCCAACTCAATAGCGAAAAAAATGAGCTCATTGTGTACAAAGGCGGAGATGTCAGCAACGAGGTGCTGAAAATCACTTTAAACAGTGATGGTAGCTACACTCTTATTGAAAGCGATGCCGTTGATCAGCCTAGTGATACTGAGCCTGTGGCTTTGCAGATTGACGTTATCGTAACCGATACTGATGATGATAGTGATACGGGAACTATTAGCATCAATATATACGATGGCGAGGACCCTATCGTTAACGATGCTGCGGTAGATTTTGTCGAAATAGAAGGCCAGCAAAGCTTTAATGAAGTGATAGAGGTGATTGCCGGAGTCGATGCCCTTGAAACGTTTAGAATCGATACCAATGTCACTTCGGACCTCGATTGGCTTGGTCTAGTCTCTAATGATCAAAGTACCGAGGTTTCATTATCCGCTGATGGGACCTTGTTAACCGTATTTATTGCTGGCGATTCATCTAATAAGGTTCTTGAGATCCAAATTAATGATTTGGTCGGCAACTATACTGTCACTCAGTTTCAAGCCCTTGACCATACCGATGCAGAAGCACTGCTTCTCAATATTCCAGTGACAGCCACTGACTCTGATGGTACGCAAGCAAGCGCCAATATTGCTCTGACTATTCGTGATGGCGATGATCCGGTGATCAGTAATGACAGTCAGAGTTGGAGTGAAGATGATATTTCAGTCATTTTCCCTATCTTCACCGATGTGGATCTTGTCTCTGGTAGTGATGATATCGCCCAGATGCGCTTCACGTTAACCCAAGCACAAACAGATGCTTGGGAAGCACTCACCAGTAATGAACAACAAACGGAGTTTACCGCTACAGCTACAGAGATCCGCGTTACCTTGCTTGATGGCACTGAGGTATTGGTGGTCAGCTTAAATATCGATGGTAGCTATAGCATTGAGCAATTCCTAGGACTGGATCAGGATGATTCAGGTATTACTCAGCTTACGCTAGGCGTTGAGGTAGAGGATACGGATGGTGACACAGATACTGCTACCTTAGATTTTACCATTGGTGACGGTGAGATTATCACCACAGACCCAGCCGATGTGCGCTGGAATGAAGACCAGATAGGAGACACCGGCTATCTTTTTGAGGGTGATCTGAACTATCAAGGCAGTGATGGCATAGACACAGCCATTCTTGAGTTAACGGCAGATCAATTGGCCGCATGGCAAGCAATAACGGTGAACGGAGAGGCGACAGCATTTGAGCAGAATGCACAAAGCTTAATCGTGAGCGTAAATAACGTTGTTGCTTTGCAACTGACCTTAAATACCGATGGCACCTTCCAACTTGAGCAGTTTTTAGCGGTCGATCAAGACAATAATGGAACCGATCAAACCCTGCTAAGTGCGGGAGTTGTATTCACCGATACTGATGGGGATGTGACTAATTCCAGTATAACGGTCACTATCGATGACGGCAGTAATGTTATTTCAAGCGATCAAACGGAAAGCTGGAATGAGGATGAAGTCGGTACCAGTACTCAGCCAATAACCGGTGATATTGGTCTTACCTTGGGGCCTGATGACCTTGCAAGTTTAGATTTTGAGTTAACAACAGACCAGCGCACAGCTTGGGAAGCTATCACTAGCAATGGGCAGGATACCAACTTAGTAGAAGGTGAGCGCTCTTTGGAGCTACAGCTTGCAGATGGCACAGTCATACTGTCTATCTCCATGGACATCGACGGCAACTATGTTATTGAGCAATTCGACTCGATAGATCAGCCCGCCTCTGATCTAACAGAGCTCTCAGTAGGCACAGTGGCTATTGATGGAGACCTTGATGAAACAAGAAGTACCATCAACATCAACATCGAGGATGGCACTAATATTGGTCTCAGAAGTCGTCGCGTTACCTTTAGTGATGATGATATAGGGACAGACGCATTACCCGTTACGGGTGATTTGGAATTGACGCTAGGCAGTGATGCCTTAGTGCGCCTAGAGTATAACCCTACCAATAATCAACAGAACAACCTAAGCGCCGTGACCAGTAATGGTAAAGCCACCGATTGGACCCTTACTGAAAATAATTCCTTAATTACCGTCTTTTTAGAAGAGGACCCAACGTCCATTGTTCTAACTATGAAACTGAACATGGATGGCACTTACACCGTTGAGCAACTACAAGCGATTGATCAATCGGGAAATCAAGACAGATCCAACCTTAATATTCGAGTGAGTGCTGAAGATTCTGATGGTGATGTTACCAATGCCGTTGCTCGAGTTCGTATCAACGATGGTGCGGATCTGACTTTTAACGAAGACCCCATTGTACTTGAGTGGAACGAAGATAATATCGTCGGTGTGGTTGATTTTCCGGTCACAGGCGATGTAGGCCTTACTAAAGGCGCTGATGATATTGCCTCAGTGATCTTCTCTCTTTCGGCGAGTCAGCAAGCTGCCTGGGACTCTTTGACCTCAAATGGAATGGCGACAAAAGTGGTTATCGGTGTCGATGGGCAAAGCTTTAGTTTAGTGACCGATGATGCCAATGAAACACCGGTATTTGTGGGTAGTATAGACATCAATGGTAACTACAGCTTTGAACAACTAGAAGCCTTGGACCAGTTAGCCTCTGACGATCTTAACCGTCTGGGTATCACTGTAGAAGCGACAGATACGGATAACGATACGGTCACTAAAGAGATCTCGATTAACATCGAAGATGGAACGGACCCAAGGTCTACTGATCAAGCCGAATCAGTGGATGAGAACGTTATCTTAGATGCGGATGCAGACCCAGTCAGTGGCGCTATCGCTTTAGTGCAAGGAATTGATGCCGTCGCCTCTGTTAAGTTCAATGCAGATGTATTAACTGATAGCGCCTGGACAAGCCTTGTGAGTAACAACAAAGGAGTAGAGCTTGTACTTAATGCTGATGGAACCATGCTCACGGTTCATGTCGCTGGAGATAGTGCCGATGTAGTGTTAACGGCCACGGTCAATCTTGATGGCTCCTATACGATTGAACAGTTGCAGGCGCTCGAGCAAGACAACAACAATTCAGATATTAACGAATTAACCTTGGTGGTAGATGCGACCGATACTGATGGCGATGTCAGTTCTGCGAATGTTAACATCCAAATCTCTGATGGTAATGATCCTCTCGTTGACCTTACTCCTTCACTGACATTGCAAGAAAGTAATATTGACCAAGGAGATACTGGCGCGCCTCCAATTCAAGGTGGTAATGATCCTGATGGAAACCTAGAGAATGGCAACACTACAGTGACCTTCCTTAAAGGCACTGATGATGTAGAAGCTTTTTATATAGATACTGCCAGTGTCACTGCAAGTTATGTGGACAATGGCGGCCAGACTCAGTTGTTCCCTCTCACTTATCAGGGTGTTGCTATCTCTTTTATTGCTGTCACTGGCGGTTATATGGGAGTTGCAACAATCAACGGGCAAACGCTCGATATCCTTTCACTACAGATTAATAATGATCTGAGCAGCCCTGACTTTGGTCGATTTGATTTTGAACTCATTCGAGCGATTGATCATCCCATTGCAAATGAGTCCGATACCTTAAGTATTAACCTTCCTGTCTATGTGCAGGATATGGATGGAGATAATTCACTTCCTAAGCCTTTGGTGGTTAATGTTGTGGATGACGTACCTGAGGTAGTGAGCAAGTCAATATCAGTTGTGGAAGGGGATGATGCGAGCACAGTCAATGTGCTGAAACAAAGCGGGCTTGACACTGATGGCGCCGACGACGGATCGCTAACTCAAATTACGATTGGTAACACGACCTTAAATATTGACCCCTCTGGTGGCTTCCAGAGCTTCGATCTTTATAGCGATGGTAGTGACCCTGCAAATCCTAGCGATACCACTCTGCTTATGGGTGTCATTGAGGTCCACCCTGATGGTCGTATTCGCTTTACAGCAGCTGATGATGTGCAACAGGGGGGAGATTCAGTCAGTATCGATGTGAATGTTACTGCGACTGATAGTGACGGTGATACCGACACTAATCCTGTGACTATCACAGTGGATGACATTACTTCTGAGATCACCTTATCTGAAGCAAGTGGTACAGAGGATGCGGGGCGTAACGTCACACAAGGTGATACCAACGCACAGGATAACCTGCCAGCAGGTGATGCACCGATCAAGGTCAACATTGCGGTCAATACCGGAGATTTTGATAACAACGAACAACTCGGCGCTATTACTATCACAGGCGCAGATGCTGCTGAGGGTGATTTTTATTACTTCGACGGTGCGAACTACATCGTTCTACCGGTTGTGAGCGGTGAGGTGATTCTCAGTAAAGCTCTATTAGAAACATCGACCGTCGACAATGAAAACTGGCTAGTTGAGAATTTATTCTTTGTTCCTGCCCGTCACCAAGGCTCGGAAGGAACAGATTACACTTATGACTTTAGTGTAGAGGTATATCGAAACAACGCTGTTAGTGAAACGCTGGATGGCAGTCTTACCGTAGAGGTCAAAGCCATCGCGGATACTGCGACTTGGGAGCCGTCTGCGGGCAACTTTGAAGTGACTGTAGATGAAGATGGTGATGATGCTGTCTTGCAAATTCTAGCGCAAACCCAAGACCAAGATAGCTCTGAAACCATTACCTATGAAGTGAGCTTTGTGGATGATTTTGGGCAGGAGTTACTTATTGATGGAGTCGTGCAAACCCCTGATGAGAATGGTCTGTTCATTATATCTGCGGATGATATAGGTAAAGTGACTGTTAATCCAGCGGACGACTGGAGTGGTACCATTCAGCTTCAGGTTGTTGCTATTACGACCGAGAGCGATCCAAATGCAGAAGTGCCGCAAGCTCGCTCGGAAGAACGCTATTTCACTATCAATGTGAACCCTATAGCGGATGAGGGTACGCTTAACGTCACTCGTATTGAGATCGACGAAGATACAACGACTACCTTAGGTCAACACATCTCAATGAACCCATCATTAGATACAGATGGGTCAGAAGCACTGTTTGTTCAAATATCCAACCTAGCAGACAGCAATGGAAACTTAGCGACATTAAATTGGATTGGCAGTGGTGTCAGTCAAATTGTTGAGGTTGCCGATGGTGTTTATGAGATTCCTTACGACCAACTGGAGTTTGTTGAATTCATTCCATTTACTCAAAGTAACGTAGATTTTGAGCTAACCGTTACCGGCATTGTTCGCGATTATACACAGCAATTAGAATCGATAGATGAAGTCACAGGCAATGGAACGTTTGTAACCATAACTGATGACAGAGTACTCGATGCTCGTCAGCTTATTGTCGATCTCAAAGGTGTGGCGGATTTCCCTGCCATCAGTGTTGATGGATTAGGTGATACTTGGCAACCAATCATCAATGCAAGTGGCCAAGCATCGGGTGTCGAAACTTTGGTTGATGAGGACACTGATATACCGCTGAGCTTTAAAGTCATAAGCGGAGAGCTTGCTGACTCTCCTGATGATGATTCCGAATCATTATCGGTTTTAATCTCTAATATCCCAGATGGCGTGATGGTGCTTGATGAAGACGGGGAGGCAGTTGACCTTGTGTTCGTTGGTTACGATGATGCTGGTGGTCCGATCTATCAAGCAAACCTAACTGAGGCTGGTGTTGATACAGGAATAATTTTAAGACCTATTCCTTCATTTACTGGCAATATCGATCTTAAAGCGACCTTGGTCGTCACTGAAAATGATGGTGATGTGCGGGTTATCGAAGGCGATATTGTTATAAAAGTACAACCAGTCATTGATGCTAAAGATGGCTATGAGCGCACTTCTACTGGTAACGAAGACACCTTTATTGAGATTGACTGGCGACCAACAGGAGATGATTACCCTGACTCTGACGAGGTGATTAAACTAGTGACCATTACAGGCTTCCCAGAAGGATCAGAGGTTCGTGTTAATGGCACAGTGCTAAGTGTGGGTGCAGACGGAAAAATTACTATTTCAGAAACAAACGGACTTCGTGATCTACTTAATGGCTCTGGCAAAGTAGAAGTGAAACCTCCACAAGATGACAGCCGGGATTTCACCTTAGATGTACAGGTAGAAGTCACTGAGGACGATTTTGAATTTACCGACGGTCAAAGTGAATTTGAGGATTCCGCTACGACCATTATTAATGGCACGATAGACGTTGTGGTGCGTCCGGTTGTTGAGTCTGATGCCATATTGTTTGTTACAGACTTAGACGACAAGGTTACAGGTGACATTAATAACCCAATTGTTGCTAATGCTAATGGTGCGGTTAATTTTACTATCAATGAAGCAAAAGACGATGCTTACAGTGTTAACTTCGAAGACCTCGATATCACACAAGCAGAGCAAGATGCGCTAGATAAGTTAGCCGATGATCCAAATGCAACCCTGACCCCTGAAGAGCAAGCAGAACTGGATGAAAATCCGGACGAAATTAGTGAACAGTTGGTGGTTGACTTCAATACTCTGGATCAAGAGATTCTAGACCAGTTAGTTATTGTTGGTGCTGTGAATAGCGGCGATGGTAAGTGGGTCGTAACCAATGAAGAAGACTTCACTATCGTAGCGCCAAGCGGTCTTAAGATCCCTGATGATGGAGATAGCGCTTTTTCTGAAATAACCATCACTTTCACCGCGCTAGTCTATGACAAAGGCGAGGATGGAGAAGAAAGCGCTCGCGTTCAAAAATCAACAGATGTCACGTTAAGTTTCCCAGAAAATGTCACTGCCGCCGACTCGATAGCTGCGGTTATTATTGAGAACAGAGACCCTGATGACATTGTCTTAGGTACTGAAGATACTAACGTTGACTTGGGTCAGCAAATTATGGACAAGGCGATACTAGCCACTACAGTCATCAAAGATGATGTAGCTGACATCTTTACGTTGGTGTTTGCACAATCAGAACTTGAAGGCTTTAGTATTGGTGGTGCTGAGTTTGATTACACCAACGGACAATACGTATTCCAAGGCCGAGTCGATGAATCTGGAAATATTATTGGGTTAGAAAACCTCATTCTTATTCCACCAGAAGATTATGCCGGTGACATTGCTCTCAAATTTACTGCTATTACCACAGATACAGAATCTGGTGATGAAAAATATCATGACTTGACTATCCCTGTCGCAATATCACCTGTGGTGGAAGATTCTCAAGTGGTGTCTGCGGTTGTAAAAGGCACAAGTGGGCTTAATCAAGACCTCCAACCGCTTGACCCTAATAGCGCCACTGATACCGAAATTTATCAAGACGATATTGCTTATGAGGATGGCGTTATTCACCTAGAGGTTGGGGTAGAGTCAACAGATCTTGATACGGCCTCTGGTCGTGGTGTTGAAAGCTTCCAAACGGTCACTATTGCGTTGAAAGATGTGACAGAGGGTGTACTGATAGACCCTGATGGCAACGAGGTAAGTTCTTATACATTGACTTACGATCCGGCGAATCCAACGGCTATCGATGACTTCTTAAAGGATGTTCAGTTCATTCCTGCGGAGAACTTCCCTACAGGTGATAACGATAATATCGTTGAACTGACCATTTCTGGAACCATCAATGACACCACTGTTTTTGATGAGACAGCAGGATACGATCACCCGTCCAACGTGGATTCTGGAAAACCATTTAACGGTGAGGTTTCGTTTGAGGTGGTACCTGTTGTTGATAACATCCTTGTCGAAGGCGGTGATAGGTCAAATAAGATTGTTATTACGGGTGCGGAAGACACGCCTATCTTCCTTGACCAAGTTCAGGGTACACCATTTAGCATCAAACTTAAGGACAATGATGGGTCAGAAGAGTTCGTTTCGATAAGACTCTCAGGGGTTCCAATTGGTTTCTTGGTGGGCTCTACTAATGAAAGTGATCCTGATGGGTTTGTGGTTAAAAATAACGGTGACGGCTTCTGGACAATACAGCTAAATAACCCATCGGTTACTGAGGTTTCATTTGCTGATCTCGAAATCACCCCAGCTGAACAATTCAGTGGAACTGTAGATATTGACATTATTGTCTTTACCCAAGAAAAACTATTGGGGGTTCCGGTTGAGCATACGGCTAACTTCACTCTCGTGGTTAACCCTGAGGCAGACGAGGTGGATACTGATATTGCCACAGCGGTAACTGGGCTTGAAAACGAAGATATTGAGATCCCAATTAATGCGTATATCGTCGATGATGAATATTCGTTATCCGGCAATGGTAGTGGCTCTGATTATGAAGAGAATGCTCCGGAAACTCTACGTATCACCGTGCTCGATGTACCTGATGGTGCAAGTATTAGTTTGTCTGATGGTACTTTATTTACCGACAATGGTGATGGCAGCTGGACAATTGATGTAGATGCACAAGAGCTAGAAAATATTGTTTTTAATCCAGGGGATAATAACTCTGTCAGCTGGGACCCATCGCAGATTAGGGTGCAGGTTCAGTCTGTTGAGTACGATATTAACAATATTGAGTATACAGGCCCAATATCCGAGCAAGTGGTTGATATCAGCATAGATGCGGTCAATGACCAGCCGTTGTTTGGTGGGATTGAGCAAATAGATGCCGTCGAGGATAACGAATATATCATCGACAACCTAAGTATTTCTGATGTGGATGAAGCCGATGACCCAACGGCGGAATACACTTTCACCATTACAGTGGAAAGTGGGTTGATAAACTTCCAAGACGGTGCCGAAGGGTTGTTCAATATTACTTTGAACCCGGCATCGAATATCCCTGCTACCAGTATCGAGGTGAAAGGAGCCATTGCCGATATTAATGCTGCTCTGGCGGATGGTGTTCGCTTCAATCCGGATGCAAACTTTAATGGCGATGTGAAAGCAACGATTACCGTTGATGACGGTGGAAACTCCGGAATTGTGGGTGAACCAAATGATAACAGCGCAGAGTTTATTATTAATGTTCAACCTGAAAACGATCAGCCAGTGTTTGGTGCGCCTATAGATGACACGTCGGTGGATGAAGAAGGTACAGTACTGATTGATTCTATTCAGATAAGTGATATTGATGAATCAGAAGCACCTGATGCAGAAATTAGCGTGACGTTGTCGGTAGATGCAGGGTTAGGTAGTTTTGGCTTCGATTCTGCGCCTTCAGGTGTAACGGTAACACCGGTAACAGGTGCAACAGTGGTGCTAACTGGTACCTTGGCAGACATCAACGCTGCCTTAGCAAGTGGCATAGAGTTCACCGCAGGGGACGATGTTATCGGAACCGTACCTGTCACTGTGACTGTAGACGATGGTTCAAACGGTGGCATTGTTGATGCTGGGGATTCAACAACCTCAAATATTAATCAAACCAGTTTTGATATCGAGGTAAATCCAGTCAATGACGAGCCTGTTGTTACTGGCACTGCAGATGTGAATACTGATGAAGACATCGCTACAACAATTACTGGCATCCAGATTGATGACCCTGATTTGTTAGGTGATGCTTCAACAGACTATGTCGTTACCATCGATGTTACTGATGGTGATCTTGATTTTGCTCAGGCGGCAAAAGATGTCTTCACAGGCCAGATTGATATTACCAACGGCAAGGTCGTGATTACCGGCTTAGCGGCTGATATTAATACACTGCTAGATAGCGGAGTGATCTTTACTCCATCACAAGATTTTGTTGGAACCGTGTCTGCAACAGTGACCGTTAATGATGGAGGAAACCAAGGCAGTGGTGGACCACTGTCTGATAATGCCTCATTCGACATTGTGGTAGATCCTGTCAATGATGAACCAGAAATCAGCGATATTTCTACTCAAGCCGGTTTAGAAGATACTGATACTCTAATCACTGATATTCAGATCTCTGATGTCGATGAGGCTGACGATCCGTCCGCTTCTTACAATGTCACTATCACTGTGGATTCTGGTGTGCTGAGTTTTCTTACCGACATTGAAACCGATTTTGGTGTGACGATTGAGACAATAGTACTGCCTGCCGCAAGCGTCGAACTGTCGGGCACCATTGCTGAGATCAATGCAGCTCTTGCAAATGGTGTTAATTTCACGCCTGATGTGGATTTTTACGGTACGGTATCGGCAACTGTGCTGGTGGAAGACAATGGTAACTTCTCTACGCCTAGTGACCCTAAATCAGCACAAACAACCTTTGATATAGAGGTTGCTGCCGCCAATGATGCGCCTGTAAATACTTTGCCTACCGACGTCACTGTAGATGAAGGGGCTGAGGTTAAGGTGACAGGGATCCAAGTAAGCGATGTGGATTACTCTGGCATGTTCTCCAATAGCACGATTGAAGTGACCCTGAGTGTCGATGTGGGGAGCATCAACGTAGTGACAAGTAATGGTAGTGTCACTATCACAGATAACAATTCTAGTAGCGTATTGATAAGTGGGCCTATTGATGATGTCAATGCAGTGCTGGCAGAATCAGCGGCTACTGATGGTGTTTTCTATGCTAACCCTCAGGGGAGCGACAGTGCTCAATTAACCGTAACGACCTCTGATGCTGGCGTGTTTGGTGATGACAGTTCCATTGAGTCAGACAGTGATAGCATCACTATCACGATTAATCCCGTGGCTAACGCGCCAACCTTAACCCTAGATAGCACCAATCAAAGGAGTCTGAACACCATTATTTCTGAGTCTGCGCTGATCGCTCGAGGGATCCCACTGCTAGGCTTGATGGCAGCGCTATCCGATGCGAGCGAAACTCTTACCGTCGAAGTTCGTGGCTTAGATGCGGCCTTGTCCGTTGAATCCAGTGCAGGTAATGCTGACCCTGGAAGTGAAGCGGGGACTTGGGTGTTGGATATTGCCGCTCTTGCGGATGCGACCGTTATCGTGACTGATCCTAATACATTACCTGCTTCTGATGTAACCTTTGATGTAGTCGCCGTATCTAAAGAGTTTGATGGAGTAACAGAATTGGATTCTGCTGATTCATCGGTCATTTCATATGCTGCCAATGTGGTGGCGGACGGTGATCCTCTAGATGCTTCTGCCGAGTCTGTGCCAACCACTATTGTTGATGGAGATGAAAACACAGTGCTGACGGGCACTAGCGGTGACGATGAGCTTATTGGTGGAGATGGTGCTGATACGCTGATTGGCGGTTTAGGCTCAGATATCCTCACTGGTGGTTTGGGCGGCGATCTATTTGTTTGGACTGATGTAGATGATGGCGCGCAAGATGTGATCACTGACTTCAATCTAATCGAAGGGGACAGCATTGACCTAACGGGTGTGCTTGATGAGCTTGTGACGAATACGGATCTAGACTCCTTGTTGCAAGATTTCTCAGTCAATCAAGAGCTAACGGCGACGCTTCTTAGCAACAACGAAGATGTGCAAATTGATTTCTCATCGACGCCAGATACAGAGAAGCAGTCCATTGTCGTGAAGGGCTTGAATAGTCAGTTGGATTACGGTGCTGATCCGAGTAAAGATTTGTTGACGGCCATGTTCGAGAGTCAGGTATTTAAATATGACGGTAGCTGATGCTGTCGTGACACGCAGATATTCAACTAATTTGTCGTAAATTGATTAACTATTGGCCGCTTGTCGGCCAATAGCTTTATTTGTCACACTAACTCTTTCAAAACAGTATTACACTGAAAGTACTGATTGCATCACAAGGGATTGGATACCCAGTCTGTAGGTCCCCGCAATATCACGCTCCAGAGATTCGATTACTTGTAAATCCATCTCTGTATTCACCATTTTTCACATTGAGGTGACTATGGCTACATCTTCTCTATCGTCTAAAGAGCTTTATCGAGAGGCTAATCTCGACGCATTCGCATGTAAATCCACTAAAGATATCCCACCTATTGATGAGATAGTGGGCCAAGAGCGAGCACAATCTGCGGTTGAGTTTGCTATGTCTATAAGAGAAAAGGGTTACAACATTTACGCCATTGGTCGTAATGGGTTGGGTAAGCGCACCATGATTCTGCGTTATCTAAAACGCCATCCCTTTGATCTTCATGAGCTTTATGATTGGTGCTACGTTGCCAACTTTGACGATGTTCGTGTGCCTAAGGTATTGAAACTACCGCGTGGAGTGGGGCAAAGCCTTCGCGCGGATATTGAGAAGTTGATGACCAAACTGCTCAAGGCAATCCCATTAGCGTTTGATAACGAGATGTATTTTTCCCGAGCTGACCGTCTAAAGAATCAGTTAACCAATAAACAAAATAGCGCCTTGGAGCATCTAACCAAAGAAGCAAAAGAGAAGAGTATTAGCCTCTCTATTACCACTCAAGGTGATTACCAGTTCGTTGCTCTCGATGGTGAAGAACCATATACAGAAGAAGCCTTTGAACAGCTAGATAAGAAAACCCAGGCAGATTTTGAGAAGACCATTGATACCCTTGAGATCTCGCTGCGTCACATCATCCGTGACCTTACTGAGTGGGAAGAGCAATACTCAGACAAAATTCAAAAGTTAAACTCTGATGTGACACTGGATGTTATTGGTCACTTTATCAAAGAGTTAAAGGCAAAATATAAGAAACACCCTGAAGTAAAACAGCACCTTGCAGAGCTGCAAGCAGACATTGTTGAAAACGTAGACATCTTTCTTGAAGAGAGTAACGAGCAAGGCGAGATCGCGACTGCATCACTAGATAAGAAGCTGCCACGTCGCTATAAGGTCAATGTCTTGGTTTCTCAACCCCAAGACGACCTACCGATCATTGTTGAAGAAAGTCCTAACTATCACTCGTTATTTGGCTATGTGGAAACGGCCACCTTTAAAGGCACGGTATTTACGGACTTCTCACTTATTCGTCCTGGCGCTTTACACAAAGCCAACGGCGGCGTCCTGCTTATGGATGCGGTTAAGGTGTTAGAGCAACCTTATGTATGGGATGGTCTGAAGCGAGCACTTCGTTCTCGGGAACTGAGCTTAACGGCGCTTGAGAAACAAGTGACCATGACCGGCGCTGTGTCTCTTGACCCTGAGCCAATCCCACTCGATGTGAAAATAATCCTGTTTGGGGATTATCGAACCTATCAGCTGTTGCAGCACTACGATCCTGAGTTTGCTGAGCTATTTAGAGTCACCGCAGATTTCGAAGATGAAATGAAGCGTGATACCGACTCTGAGCTTCATTACACCCGCTTTATTTCGAGCATTGTTCACGATAACAAGCTGCTGCATTGTGATAAAAAAGCCATAGCGCGAATTATTGAACACAGCTCAAGACGAGCAGGCGATCAGAATAAAATCTCATTGCACTCAGCCAATATTGCCAATCTTCTTCGCGAAGCTAATTACATAGCAAGATCCGCGAGAGCCAATATTATTCGAGCCACCCACGTTGAAAAAGCCTTGTTAAATCAACTGTCTAGGGTCAGTCGGTTGCAAGAAAGCGTAATGGAAACCTTTGTTAATGGCACGACACTCATTCATACACACGGTGAAGCGGTAGGGCAGGTGAATGCCTTATCTGTGCTAAGCACTAGCGATCACATGTTTGGTGCGCCAAATCGGATTACTGCGACGACCTCTTACGGTAGTGGTGAGGTTATCGACATCGAGCGTAATGTCGACCTTGGAGGAAGTATTCACTCTAAGGGGGTGATGATTTTAACGGCATACCTGTCTTCCGTATTTGGTAAGACGGCCAAGATCCCACTGACCACCAATATCACCTTTGAGCAATCTTATGGCGGCGTTGATGGTGATAGCGCCAGTATGGCCGAGTTCTGTGCTGTCGTTTCGGCGTTCTCCAAGCAAGCTAATCGTCAAGATATCGCAATTACTGGTTCGATGAATCAGTTTGGAGAGGCACAACCTATCGGCGGGGTTAATGAGAAGATCGAAGGCTTCTTTGATGTGTGTAAGATAAAGGGAAGAAGCTCAGCCCAAGGGGTGATTATTCCTAAATCGAATGTTCAGAACCTTATGTTGCGCTTTGATATTGTCGAAGCAGTAGAGAAGGGGGAATTTCATATTTGGGCGATAGAGCACGTCTCTGAAGCCATCAAATTATTTACTGGCAAGGATGCGGGTATTCCTACGGATGAAGGGAGTTATCCTATCGATACCATTTATGGTATTGCGCAGGCCAAGTTAAATTCTTTGAGGAAGTAAAACCGTGAGCAACCCTATGTATACCAAGTTCGCAGACCAATATGCGAGCGTTGTACAGAACAATATCTATAACGCCTTATTGGAAAGACCTTCTATTTTGGCGTTAATGGAGGTTAAGCCACAGCAAAAGATACTCGATTTAGGCTGTGGCTCGGGAGAGCACGCAAAAGAGATTCAGGCCAGAGGTGGCATTGTCACCTGTGTGGATTTGTCTGAAGAGATGGTTGAACTAGCGAAGGCGAACGCAACGCCGTTTCATGCCTACGCCCAAGATCTTAGTGAGGGGTTACCCAGCGAAGACGACAGCATTTACGATTGGGTGATTGCGCCACTGGTCATTCACTACCTAGAAGATCTCACCTCATTGTTCAAAGAAGTGAAGCGCGTGTTGAAGCCCGGTGGCCGCTTCCTCTTTTCTACGCATCATCCAATGAATGATTCTGAGTCTTCTCCAAGTGGTAACTATTTTGCTATTGAGCGTATAAGCGAAGAGTGGGACACCATAGGCGAACCAGTAAAGGTGAGTTTTTATCGCAGAAGCCTGCAAGACCTATTTGGCGCTATATTTGCCGCTGGCTTTTTAGTCTCAGCGGTTTCTGAGGGAACGCCTTCACCTGCAATCGCCCATATAAGCCCGGAAACCTATGAAAGATTAAGTAAAAATCCTAGTTTCATTTACATCAGTTGTGTTTCATAATTATTTCAATACTGGGTGAAAGGTGTGCATAATTAGGGGTAAATTGCAGTTTTTATTGGTATTTTACTGCTGAGTGGACAATCACATGTTGAGTTAAAGTGTGATTTAGTTCAAACTTGGCGCGTTATGGCTATTTAAAGCTTCACTGGAGCATGCATGAAAGTTGTTGATATTCTTAAACACAAACGTGGCAATCTTACGAGACACCATATGGAGTTTATGGATAGGATGTCCCCATCACTTCGAGAATATTGGAGTGAGTTGGTGAACCGTGCGCACGCACAGCACCTTTTCCGCTCTTGGGGTAGAGACTTTCATAAGCCTGCAGTCAATGAAGAAGTAGAAAACCCAGTTAAAGATACCATTGAGATGAAGCCGGAAGCGGAGGCTTTGTACATTGAGCTTTCTGCAAAAATTGGTGAAGAGCTCCATATTGGCGAGTGGTTTAGCATTGACCAAGAGCGTGTTGATGCGTTTGGTAAAGTGACTGAAGACATGCAATGGATTCACACTGATCCTGATAGAGCAGAGCAAGAGTCACCATTTAAGACGACTATTGCCCATGGTTTTTTAACCTTAGCGCTATTACCGCGTTTATCTGATGCTGTCGATCCAGACAAGCCGTTGTTCCCTACAGCGAAAGTGACGGTCAATATGGGGATGAACAGCGTTCGCTTCCCTTACCCAGTTCGAGTCGGTAGCAATATTCGCGCTCGCAGTAGTTTGGTAAAAGTGGTTCCTATTCAGAAGGGTTTGGAAATCACTCGTGAACTGAAGGTTGAGATCGAAGGGGTTCGCAGGCCCGCTTGTGTCGCCGAGTCTGTGATTCGATTGTACTTCTAGTTATTTAGTTCGATTACAATTCTAAAGAAAGAGGCCAAGCTATAAGCTTGGCCTCTTTCGTTTATGTGCGTTGTTTAATTTTATTCTTAATCTTGGTCTTCATAAGGCGTGTAACCTTGATTCTCAATGATTGAACGCGCTTCTTTTGAAGTAACATATTGAGCGAACTTCAGTGCCGTTTTGTCTTCAAGATCTTGGTGGTAGAAGATCAGGAATGGACGGGCTAGGTCGTACTCTTTGTTCAGTAGGTTTACTGAGTTTGGGACGACGCCTTCAAAATTGAGGGGCTTAACAGAGGCATCGATAGAGCCCATGCTAATAAAGCCAATGGCTTGCTGATTGTCACTGATGAGTGTTTTCATCATGCTATTGGTGCTTACCACAAGTGCAGACGGGCTAATCGTTGACACTCGGCGGTCATTTAGAACTCGAGACAAACCAACTTGGTCTTCAAACGCATATCGAGAACCAGATGATACCTCGCGAGTGACCACTGCAATCGCTCTGTCGTCCCCACCTAATTCTTTCCAGTTGGTGATTTTTCCGGTGTAGATCTTGTAAAGTTGATCGCGAGTGATGTTTTGCACCGCATTTTGCTGATTGACCACTACTGCAAGTCCATCGTACGCAAACTGCTTAACAATAAGGTTATCTTTATACTCACGCTCAGTTAGCATGCGTGAACTCATACCGATTTCTGCTACGTCGTTTCTCACCAACGCAACACCTGCCGTAGAACCCACACCTTGAACCGCAATAAACGTATCGCTGTGAGTCTTATTAAAATTCTCAGCTAAGATATCCATTACACGCGCAACGGAAGTTGAACCGCTAACGTTGATTTGTGCTGCATTTGCTTTAACTGTACCAAGTGTCAGACACATCAGTGCCGTGAGAATCACCCTAAACATAAGTTTCCTTCTTCAAACTATAATTGTATCTATCGCAACAGAGTAAGACGGTTGTGTTACAGAACTGTGACACAAATGGAGAATCTGCATCACTTCATGCCGTATTAACTAGTTTAGAAGATCAGGATAAAAAAAGATGAGGTATTAGATGGAGTTATCTGAATTAGAGCAGCACCAATTAGTAAAATTTGCCTCTGATGCATGCCATTCACGCAATCATAGTGTGAGTGTCGATCTAGGAAAGGCGGAATTTGAATTGGTTGAAAACGGAATTCAGTTTTATCACTCTCAGTTTAAACTCGATTCTAAACATGCTGATTATCGATATCTAGTAGCGAAAATACTTCTGCGTGATGAGAAATGGACGCTTTTGGTGGCACATAGAGACCAATATGAAATGTTTGAAGGGTGGCATACCCACCCATCAATCGAGCGTCTTGGGAATCAACTGCATCAGTTATTTGAAGAAGTAGAGCAAGATCCCCAAGGCCTGATATGGTAATCGTTATTCGAAGAGATAGCCCTCGGGTACAACGACAATACCTTGCTCTGAAATAGTAAATCGCTCTCTATCGAGCTCTGCGTCATAACCAATCCTTGTACCATCAGGTACAACAACGTGCTTGTCTATAATGCAGTTTTGCAATTCACAGTGTTCGCCGATTTTTACTTCATCAAACAAAATACTGTTAATTATGGTCGCACCGTCACCCACTTTGACATTAGACGACAGAATAGAACGCTGAACGGAACCACCGCTAATCACAACGCCATTGGCCACAATAGAGTTAATGGAGATGCCTTGATTACCTGTTACTGAAGGTACGGTTCTTGATGGCGGACGTTGACGCTCGTAGGAGCGAATACCCCAATCGTCTTGATACAGGTCGATAGGCGGCACCGGATCCAGTAAATCCATATTGGCTTGATAGAAAGAGTCGATAGTACCCACATCTCTCCAATACGCATCTTGAGAGACGCGGCCCTCTTCGCAGCCAAAGCGATGTGCATAAACGCCCTCAGTATCAATCAGCTTTGGAATGATATCGTGGCCAAAATCGTGGCTAGAAGTATCAATAGCGGCGTCTTCCTCTAGCGCTTCTACTAGTGCATCCATACTAAAAATATAGATACCCATCGAAGCCAAACTTTTAGTAGGGTCATCAGCCAGAGTAGGGGGATCAGATGGCTTTTCTAAAAAGGAGATAATTTGATTGTTGGGAGCAGTATCCATTACGCCAAATGCACTGGCTTCTTCAACAGGCACCTCCATACACGCGATAGTCAGCGCAGCGCCCGTTTCTTTATGTTGTTTCAGCATGGGTTTGTAGTCCATACGATAGATGTGGTCGCCGGACAGCACGACAACATGCTTTGCTTCACTGCGAGAGAGCAACCATAGATTTTGATAGATAGCATCAGCGGTGCCTTCGTACCAAGTTTCTCCCTTACGCATTTGTGGGGGAACAGCGGTGATGTATTCACCTAGCTCAGGGTTAAAGATCGACCATCCATCACGCAAGTGTTTTTGTAGTGAATGAGATTTGTATTGGGTGAGAACGAGAAGGCGACGGAGTCCAGAGTGCAGACAGTTGCTCAGGGTGAAATCGATGATTCGATATTTTCCACCAAAGGGCACAGCAGGCTTTGCCCTATCTTGAGTCAACGGTGCGAGGCGGGAGCCCATTCCACCAGCCAAAATGACGGTTAATGTATCTTGCATTGCGACACTTCCTTGTTATTTTTATGGGGGTACTAGTAATGTGCAATAACTAAGCCATATTACAAGCCCTTGTTTGTTATAGCTTTTGACTGGTGAAATTCAAGTAATGCACCAATATGAATGGCCATTTAGTGCATGCGATCAATTTTGGTGCAATTAACGGTCGGTTTGGGTTAATGAAGTTCTAATATGAATCACACAAACAATTCTCGTTTTGTGCCAACCTAACTACACAATCTATAGTTAATCTATTTGGTATTGATAGGAAACCCCATGGCCACAGGCTCTTACATTGTTGCCCTCGACCAAGGAACTACTAGCTCAAGAGCGGTAGTCTTTGATGCTCAAGCAAATATCATTGCGACCTCACAGCGTGAATTCACTCAGTATTACCCGGAAGCGGGTTGGGTTGAACATGATCCGCTGGAAATCTATTCATCACAGCGATCTACGCTCATCGATGTACTCGACAAGCTCTCTATTAAAGCGGAACAAGTAGCAGCGATTGGCATTACCAACCAGCGCGAAACCACTGTAGTGTGGAATAAAGAGACGGGTAAGCCTGTCTATAATGCGATAGTGTGGCAGTGCCGTCGTACAAGCCAAATGTGTGAAAAGTATAAAGAACAAGGTTGGGAGGAGTACATACAGCAAGCCACAGGCTTGGTACTAGACCCTTACTTCTCGGCGACCAAGATAAAGTGGATTCTGGATAATGTTCCCGGAGCAAGGGAGCTTGCTGACAAGGGGAAATTGCTGTTTGGGACCGTCGATACTTGGCTATTGTGGAAGCTAACACACGGCAAGGTGCATGCCACCGATCATACCAACGCCTCGCGCACCATGATGTTCAACATCAACAACCTTGAGTGGGATGAGAAGATTTTGGAGTTGCTGGATATTCCTAGGTCCATGCTACCCGAGGTTAAACCCTCTTCTGGTCTATTTGGAGAGACCTGCATTGGTGAAGACGGAGGATTGAAGATCCCGGTTGCGGGTATAGCCGGTGATCAGCAAGCGGCGCTCTTTGGTCATTGCAGCGTAGAACCAGGGCAAGCTAAGAACACCTACGGAACAGGCTGTTTCCTGTTGATGAATACGGGGCAAACCAAGGTAAACTCAAAACATGGATTGCTTACCACACTCGCATGCAATGCGCAGGGAGAGCCTTGCTATGCGCTGGAAGGGGCTGTGTTCATGGCAGGCGCTTCGGTGCAGTGGCTCAGAGATGAACTAAGACTGCTAAACGAATCCAAGGATTCTGAGTATTTTGCCAACAAGGTGGACTCGTCTGAAGGAGTCTATGTGGTGCCTGCGTTTACCGGCCTTGGTGCACCCTATTGGGACCCTTATGCCCGAGGGACTATGGTTGGATTAACGCGAGGTACCAGCGCCGAGCATATCGTTAGGGCTACGTTAGAGAGCATTGCCTATCAAGCCTCTGATGTCATTCAGGCGATGCAAGCGGATGCAAATATTAAGATGCACGAACTTCGAGTCGATGGCGGGGCCTCAAAGAACAATTTCTTGATGCAGTTCCAATCAGATATTTTGGATTGTGAGGTACAAAGACCACAAATTACAGAGGTAACGGCGTTAGGTGCCGCCTTCTTAGCGGGACTTGCAGTAGGGTATTGGAAAGACCTATCTGAACTTGAGGCGAGATCTAAGATTGAAACTCGTTATAACCCTGTGTGTGACGATGAAAAAAGAACCAAGCGATATGCCGGCTGGAAGCGGGCAATTAAGTGTGCACAAATGTGGAGCGATCTGCACAACGAAGATGATTGACGTTAGCTTCTTGGTATAAAAAATAGGGTTGCTTTAATCTCGTTAAAGCAACCCTATTTAATATCAGTAGGAAAGGAGGAAAGAAGGAGATTAAGCCTCTACCTTCCAAGTCATCATTTCGCCACCTTTGATTGGCACAACGATGTCATCACCAAACGGCATGCTTTCAGCTACAGGCCACTCAGTTTTAGTTAGGGTCACCGTATCGCTGTTGCGTGGCAAGTTGTAGAAATCTGGGCCATTGTGGCTAGCAAATGCTTCTAGGTGCTCAAGCTTACCTTCAGCTTCAAATACTTCAGCATAAAGCTCAACTGCTGCGTGCGCAGTGTAAGAGCCTGCACAGCCACACGCTGTTTCTTTACGGCCTTTAGCGTGAGGTGCTGAATCAGTACCGATAAAGAACTTCTTGTTGCCGCTTGTTGCTGCTTCAACCAGTGCTTTTTGGTGTGTATTGCGCTTTAGGATTGGCAGGCAATAAAAGTGTGGACGAATACCGCCAACTAACATGTGATTGCGGTTGTACATCAAGTGATGCGCCGTGATCGTAGCTGCTACATTGTCGTTTGCGTTCTTTACAAACTCTACTGCGTCCGCGGTGGTGATGTGCTCTAGAACAATCTTCAGGTTAGGGAAGTCATTAACGATAGGCGCTAGTACCGTATCTAGGAACTCTTTTTCACGGTCGAAGATATCAACATCATGAGCCGTTACCTCACCATGGATAAGAAGCAGGAGGCCTTGTTTCTCCATTTCTTCTAGGACCGGGTAAATCTTCTTCGCGTCGGTTACGCCAGAGTCTGAGTTTGTTGTTGCGCCTGCAGGGTACAGCTTACATGCAACCACTTGACCAGATGCTTTTGCTTCTTGGATGTCTTCTTTGCTGGTGTTGTCCGTTAGGTAAAGGGACATCAAAGGTTGGAAGGTATCGCTATGGTTGTGCTCGTTGATACGGGCTTGGTAAGCGATAGCTTGCTGTGTATTGGTGGTTGGTGGAATGGTATTTGGCATAACCAAGGCACGACCATTGTAGCGGCTAATATCGCGCACGGTATCTTTTAGTACATCGCCATCACGAAGGTGAACATGCCAGTCATCAGGACGTGTAATAGTTAAGTTGGTCATCGTTTTGCTCCCGCCAAAATATTCCTAAAGGTGTAAGAAGAAACCGTGGTTGTGGTAAGGTGGCTATGCCACGCAAACGGTTACTTGAATGCGGGCGCATAATAGCGAAAATGCAACCAGATTGCATTAACAAAGAGACAGTTAGGGGTATAAAGTGAAGGATAAAGCGCAATTATCGGCTATTAATATATTTCCGGTGAAATCGACATCGGGCATCGAGCAGTCTAGAGCGTGGGTTGGCTTAGAAGGGATCAGCTTCGACCGACGCTTTGTGGTTACCGATCTTGCTGGAAGAATGATGACAGCTCGCAAGTTCCCAAAGATGGTTACCATTAAAAGTACTCTACTAGCGGACGGTATTGTTTTAAGTGCCCCTGGCGTAAATAATCTCCACCTTGCCACTAACGATTTTGACCGTGATGAATTTGAGTGCAAGATTTGGAATGATCGCTTCTTCGCTTATACCACCACAGAAAAAGCCAATGCGTGGTTTACCAAGGTGATTGGTGCGGATGCTCAGCTGCTGTTTTGCGGTGAAGAGTCTAATCGTTTCCGAGAAAAACTAGGCACAAGAGTGAGCTTTGCTGATGCTTATCCGCTTTTGGTGATTTCTCAGGGTTCTTTGGATGAACTTAATCGCCGTGCCTCGCATCCACAAACCATGTCCCAGTTTAGAACCAACATTGTCGTCGATGGCGTAGAACCCTTTGCCGAAGATGGTTGGGAGCGAATTGCGATTGGTGAGGTTGAATTTCAAGTCGGCTCCACCTGTCAGCGATGCGTCCTGACCTCGGTCGACCCGATAACGGGCGATAAAATGGCAGATAAAGAGCCGACGGCTACCTTGTCTCGATTTCGTGCTGATGAAAAAGGTGCAATCTACTTTGGTATGAACCTCGTCGCTTTGAACGAGGGTATTATAGAGGTAGGGGATGAGATTCGTATATTAGAGACTCGCAGTGCGGTGCTCTATCCCGATGTTGATGCATGATTGGTACAATAAAGGCACCTTTCGGTGCCTTTGTCTTTAATTGCGTTTGCTATTAATCGTAGATGGTCGGGATTGGGTCTCGCTTGTGTTGAGTACGTTTATAGATATCAATCAGCGTTTGTTTTGCATCTTCTGCTAGAGGCTTGCCTTCCAAAAAGTTATCGATGTCATCGTAGCTTACGCTTAGCGCATCTTCGTCTGCTTTTTGTGGGTCTAGCTCTTCTAGGTCAGCGGTCGGTGTTTTAGCTACTAATAGTTCAGGTGCGCCCAGTGTGTTGGCTAATTGGCGAACTTGACGTTTGCTTAAACCAAACAAAGGTGCCAAGTCACACGCACCATCACCAAATTTAGTATAGAAACCAGTAATGTTTTCAGCAGAGTGGTCGGTGCCTAATACTAGGCCGCCAACATACCCGGCAATTTGGTATTGAGCGATCATGCGAGCGCGCGCTTTCACGTTACCTTTAACGAAATCGATCTTCTCAGCCGATTCTGGCATTAAACCGGTTCCTTGCAGTGCGACGCCAGTGGCTGCATGCAACCCATCAACACCATCAGCGATGTTGACCGATACTGAGTGTGTAGGCTTGATGAATGACAGTGCTAGCTGAGCTTCGTCTTCATCTCTTTGTGTGCCGTAAGGTAAACGAACGGCGATAAATTGATAGTTGTCATCAGTTTCTTGATTGAGCTGGTCTACCGCGAGTTGGGCTAGGCGACCACAGGTAGTGGAGTCTACGCCACCGCTGATGCCAAGAACCACAGACTTACATCCTGATTCCAGCAATTTACGTTTGATAAAGTCAACGCGTCGTTCAATCTCAAAGTCAACGTCGATGCTCGGTAGTACGCGCATCTCTTGGCGAATTTCTTGTTCCATGAGTTAAATGTCCTAAATATCGAAAGGCAACTTTTGGTATCATATTGCAAATTCAACTTTGTCTCAATTTCCAAACCCTTAGAGAAACGCGATCATGAAAAAAATAGCGGTATTTGGTAGTGCCTTTAATCCACCAAGCTTTGGTCATTTGAGTGTCATAGAACGCTTAGCCCATTTTGATCAAGTACTGCTGGTGCCAAGTATTGCCCATGCATGGGGCAAGCAAATGCTCGACTATTCAGTACGATGTTCCATGATTGAGGCATTCATTGGAGATATTCCCTGTAACAATGTCGCCCTGTCACGTATAGAAGAAGGGCTAGATAGAGAGCAGGGTGGAATCACCACTTTTCAGGTGTTAAGCGCGATACAGCAACAGGATCAGCAAGCAGAATTAACCTTTGTGATGGGGCCTGACAATCTGTTCAGTTTCGCGAAATTCTATAAAGCGGACGAAATAATGAAGCGTTGGAATGTACTAGCTTGTCCGGAAACAGTGGCTATTCGTAGTACAGAAATACGTGAAAAGCTTGCACAAGGTCAAGAAATCAAACACTTAACAAGTAAAAATGTTGTCAAAATATTGCAAAATCAGGAGTTATACCGCAATATTTAACGTTGCGATGACAGAAACTATTTTTTACAAGGATTAATAACGCAGTGACGCGTATACATACAACACTAGCACTAGTATGTGGCACTTTTATGGCAGGAACTTCTGAGGCCTGTGTGTCTGATCGCGATCCTACTCGTTCTATCGTCCTTGTCGACTCAACGCTTACCCTTTGCGAGAACTTAATCGAAACCGTTGACGAGCTGGTGGATGACTTGTTGGTTTCTACGAATATTAAAGAAGAACCGTCAACCTTAGGGTATTGGTCTGATTGGATGATGGACAATGTCGATGATCCTCTTCTAACTCAACAAGTAGATCAAAGCTTCTTCGGGTTAGGGGTATTTCGTCCACACGAAATGACCACCAACGATGACGAACTGTCTTATGAAGAGTGGATCAAAACTCATGGTGTTCAATTAAGCGTGGGTATTGGAGAGAAAGACCAACCACGTGTCAGGCTTGATTATCAATGGCATGAGCGTCATGAGGACGTCTTCCATGTTCAAGTGGAAGTACCATTCTAAGAACCATTGTTAAAGCGCCTTGTGAAGGCGCTTTTTAGTTTCGTTAGAGAGTGTCGCCCAGCACAGCCATTCGAGCCATTTTGTAGCCTTGCTCGTTACCTGCAAACAAAGCCTCAGCAATAGCAGCGTCTTTTTTACCGGATAGACGCAACTTCTCTGCTTCCTTTATTCTCATAACCATCTGGTATTCAGCGGAGAGATCTTTACCTGCACTGTCCCACTGGCTGAGCTTGTGGCTTAGTGCAGTGGTTTGTAGATTAGGGTGCATTTCTAGCAACTCGTACTGCAAGGCAGTCAACAGAATCTGCTGGTGCTCTGAAAGGCTAGATACCTCAGACAGTTTTTCTAGTAGTGATAACACCAGCGTGTTGGGTTTCACGTAGCCCGCTTGATGCGGAAAAGGTTTGCTTAAACGTTGTGACGCCTCGACCACCTTGCATCGACTATTAGGAAAGTAGCTCAAAGCAGACAAGCAGTTTGCAGGAAGCCAAAAGGTATCACCGGCTGCGATAGCGTATTCAATTTTACCCAATCTAACGCTGACTAAGCCCTCAACAACATGTATGAGCTGGTGCTTTAGGGTGGGTTTTCTTGAGGTAAGAGACAGGTATTCGAACTGTTTATCTTCAAATTGTATAGCGTAATGCATGTCGTTCAGCATCTGTTGAGCAGGGATTTCATAAGGTTAGCGCTTTCTGGTGCCCTAATAAAGTAATAAAACAGACAAGATGGTATGGTTATATGGTCTGACCTTACAAAATCATCAACGATCTAGCTGTAAATTGTCGCGTAAGTGCGTAAAATCGGCGTGATTTTTAGAGAATGAAGAAGAATATGTCTACCGAGAACGATATTTACCAAGAGATTCGCCCTTATAACGATGAAGAGATTGCTCCAGCAATCCAGCGACTAATTAATGACGAAGAATTTATCTCAGCAATACTGAACCAAAAGTTCAGCAACCATGCAAAATGGTTTCAGGCGCTTATGTCTCCTTTGGTGAAACTGTATCTAAAGAATCGTTGGGGAAAACTCAACTCTATCGACGCAGTGCAAGTTGAAGTAGAAAAATACCTTCAGAAAGCACTTGATAGCACGACTGATGACGTCTCCTTTGATGGGCTTGATAAGCTAGACCAAAATACTCCGTATCTGTTTATCTCTAATCACCGTGATATTGCGATGGATCCGGCGTTGGTGAACTATGGGTTACACCACACAAACCATCAGACAATGCGTATTGCGATTGGTGATAACCTGTTAAGTAAGCCGTGCTCTACAGAGTTAATGAAGATCAACAAGAGTTTCATTGTTAAGCGCTCAGCTAAAGGGCCGCGCGAAATGATGAAGACTCTAGGGCTTTTGTCTTCTTACATTAAACACTCATTAGAAACAGGAAACTCCATCTGGATCGCACAGAAAGAAGGGCGCGCTAAAGACGGCAACGATTTCACTGATCCGGCAATTATTAAGATGATTCAACTAGAGGGACGCAAGCGTAAGCTTTCCTTTTCTGAATACGTTAAATCCCTTAAGATTGTTCCTGTGGCTATCTCTTATGAGATTGACCCGTGTGATATTGCGAAAGCCAACGAGCTGCATCAAAAAGCAACCCTAGGTGAATATAAGAAATCAGAGTTTGAAGACATCGATAGTATTGTTAAAGGCATTACTGGGTACAAAGGGCGCATTAATGTGAGCTTTGGTGATGTGATCGATAGCGACATTGATAATGCTGATGCCTTGGCTGATGAAATAGATCGTCAAATTCATGACAACTACAAACTTTTCCCAATCAACTTGCTTGCCGCAGGTGTAGAAGACAGCAGCATAGACCAAGCAACGAGAGACAAGCTTGAAGCGAAACTGGCTCAACTGGAAGAGGGGGCTAAAGCTTACCTTATTGATGGTTATGCAAACCCGGTAAGAAACTTGTCTAAAGATAAGTCTGAGCAAGTCGCTTAAGCCGAGTTTGAAAAGGTGAACATAAAAAAAGGTCGAACTGAGTTCGACCTTTTTGCATTTTTGAACGCTCTTAGCGAGAAATAGAGCGGCTCTTAAGATCAAAGATCAGCTTTTCAGCACTGACTTCAAATTTAAGCTTAGCGTGAAGTTCAAATTGCTCTTTTTCTTCAATTTCAACTTCATGCTCAACAGCAGCGTTTACGTTCTTAGCAAGCTCAAGGTATTTAGTGAATTCAGCTTCTACCGCTTCTTTGCTTGCCGCAAACAAAGAGACTTCTGAAACTTCATCACCTTCGTTGATAATAAAACCCATCTCGCCTGCAACGCCACATGCTTCACATACTTCAGGCTCTTTAATTAGTTTTGACATAGTTTATCTCCTATAACAGTTTGCCTCAGTTTACATAGCTATGTGAGCTACATCTACAAAAATCCATTGAGGTGTAACTATTAATTACAGGAACTGAAACCGGTTACTGAGTTATGTCATTAGATTGTCAGAATAAGGTTCCGTATATTGAATCTACGTTATAACTATATGAGTATTAACTTATTCAAGATAAGTCAATTCACAAAGGTCGGTGTAATGCCAAAGCGCAGTAAAGAAGATACAGAAATCACCATTAACAAAATCATGGATGCAGTCGTTGAGCAATTGTTGACTATTGGCTATGACAAGATGTCATACACTACTTTAAGTCATGCGACTGGTGTATCTCGAACTGGCATTAGTCATCACTTTCCAAAGAAAACAGACTTTACAACGGCTCTAGATGGTCGAATCTATAAGTTATTCTTAGAGCACCTAGATTTAGAATCAGGCTTGCAGGGATTCTCACAAAGCTGGATGGATTCACTAGAAAAGCCGCAGTTCTTGGCAATTCTACGCTTGATGTTTCACCACATAGTTACCTCTGATTGTGCCCATGAGTTTGCAAGGAAAGGCATTGATAGACTATTCGTTATGCTGAGAGAGTTGTATGGCGAAGAGAGTGAGAAAGAGCTTGAATGGTTGTTTGGCCGCACCATTATACAACTCGCCAAATAAACACGATTCATTAAAACGCTGAGCTAACTGCTCAGCGTTTTTGATCTAGGACCTTCAACTTAAATGCTCCTTCCAACAAACGATGTCATTGGTAAACTTGGGGCTAACAAGTGCCTTGATATTTTGTATAATGCGTCCAAATTGAACATATCGAGACACCACCATGGCACGCACCGCGCACGCACTACACATCCTGGTTAAACACAAAGACCAAGCTGAAGACATCATCAAGCAGTTAAAGAAGGGCGCTAAGTTTCAAACCCTCGCGCGCAAATACTCTAATTGCCCTTCGGGTAAGAAAGGTGGTGACTTGGGTGAGTTTAAAAAAGGGCAGATGGTGCCTCAGTTTGATAAGATCTGTTTTACCGGTGAAACCTTAGTACCACATCTAGTTAAAACCAAATTTGGTTGGCATGTGGTGAAGGTGCTTTATAGAACCTAGCGTTAAACATTTCTCTTTAAACGGCAGGGCTTTTGCTCTGCCGTTTTTTTGTGTTTTAAATACGAATATTGTATTTGAAGCCTAATTTTTGATTAAAGGCCATGATTAATTATGCCGACTTATCGTTAAAGCATAATTAATTTGTTGTATGTATGTTACGGGTGTTTTTCTTGTTTGATGCAAAAAAGATGAGGGGTTATGTCTATATAACCTGTAGAATCATCTAAACTACCTTTAGTAGATTGTATTACAAGGACTTTTCATGAACTCTTCGCAAGATTTTTCCCGACAAGCTATCGATGCCTTTATTAAGATAATTATTATCGGCGTGCTTCTCTTTTGGTGTTTCCAAATATTAAAGCCTTTTGTTTTGCTGGTTATCTGGGGCGCAATTATCGCAACGGCTCTATTTCCTGTGGTTAAGGGAATTCAAAATAAAACGGGGTTATCTCAAGGCAAGGCCAGTTGGCTATTATCACTCACGGGAGTCATCTTGTTGGTCGTCCCCGCTTATCTGATTGGTGATAGTTTATTTAGTACCGCTGGGGATGTGTATCAACAGATCCAAGAGGGTACCCTAGAGCTTAAGCCACCATCGGAGAGTATAAAGTCATGGCCTGTGGTTGGTGAGAAGCTTTACGCGACCTTACTCGGCTTTTCATCAAACCTAACCAACGCAATGCTTCAGTATTCTGAACAGATTAAAAGTGTATTAGGTAGCGTAGCTTCTGCGATTGGTAGTGTTGGCGGCAGTGTATTACAGTTTGTGATTTCACTATTAATTGCTGGTATCTTCATGACCAATGCACAGGCTTGTGAAAAATCCTTTCAACAAATTTCAGTTCGTTTAGCAGGCGAATATGGCGCCCAATTTACCAAGCTTTCGGTTGCGACCGTGCGTAGCGTTGTTCAAGGCGTGATAGGGGTTGCGGTTATTCAGTCTGTTATGGCGGGTATCGGACTTTACTTTGCAGAGATACCTTTTGCAGGTCTATGGATGCTAGCAGTGCTTATTGTTGCCATTATCCAGGTGCCACCAATTCTGGCATTGATTCCTGCATTGATCTTCGCTTGGACTACCGATTCTACCTTAGTAGCAGGCGTGTTCACCGTTTGGTGTGTGCTGGTCAGTGCCAGTGATGCGGTGCTTAAACCTATGCTAATGGGGCGTGGTACAGATATCCCTATGCTGGTTATCCTACTGGGTGCTATCGGTGGTATGGCTATGTCTGGTATCGTCGGCTTGTTTGTGGGTTCAGTGGTGCTTGCGGTAACTCATAGACTGTTTGTGGCTTGGTTAGCTCAATCTGAGGTCGATGTAGAGCAGTTGGAAGTAGAACCTGTGGAAGAAGAGAGTAAGTAATGGCAAAGATGTCCGAGCGCGATAACTTTTTACATCTGTTTGTCGCTTTGATTGTACTGTTATTCGGTTGTGCAATTCTCGAACAACTTTTTGATACAGGGCAGGGGGTCGTGTTACTCGGTCTGCTGTTTTGTATGTCGGCATCGACTCTCGGTATTGAAAAGAAGAATACAGGAGTTCGGGGCTGGTTAGGTTTTTTGATTGTCCTCGTGTTGCTGTCTTCGGTGGCCTCTATTTTAGAAGCAGCGAATCTTGCTATTGTTTCGCTGGTTGCTTTGATTTTGTTTATTGGACAGTATTTAAGGCATGCAACGAAATTGGTATTAACGGCACCGAAAATAGATAAAAATCAGATAGTGGGTTCAATCTGTATCTATTTGATGATGGGGCTGTGGTTTGCGTTCGTACAACTGTTGCTGTTAGAGGTCCTGAAGGGGGGCTTTAATGGAATCGAACACGGACCATGGTTAGACAATCTTTCTAGAATGATCTATTTCAGCTTTATTACAATGACCTCTGTGGGCTACGGCGTGATAGCGCCAACCGAGCCTCTCACTCGCTTTGTTGCGTATTTTGAGGCGATTGCGGGGGTGTTCTACCTCGCAATCTTAGTATCAAGCTTAGTGAGTGCGGGTTTAACTGAAGTGAACGAAAAGAAATAGCGACCAATAGCTGTAAAACATAAGGGCCTGCGAATGTTTTTGCGAACGCAGGCCCTTTTAATTCATGCAGAGTTAGGACTTAACCTGCAACTCTGTAATGGTGATTTCAGTGTTCACATCGCCCAGTGTGGCAAACATACTGTCTCCAGAGATCATTAGGCTTAAATCGTTGGTGCGCTCAAGTCCTGAAACGAGCTCTTCAATAGGAGCGAAGTCAAACTGTGTAATGCTCGCATCATACTCGCGAAGCACAGACTGGTTTTTGTTAAACCAAACATCTGATTTGTTTTCATTGAACGTATAGAAGTGAGTCTGCTTTGACTTGCGCGCTGCTTTCTTAACTCTGTCCGTTGACGGCTCGCCAACTTCTATCCAAGTGACAATATCGCCAATATCAGAAAGCTCCCAAATATCAGGCTCTTCTTGCTCAGACAACCCCTTAGTAAAGGTTAGGTTTGGGGTGTTATTTAGACAAAACGCAAAGATGCGGACCAGCATGCGTACTTCATTTTCAGAAGGGTGCTTGGCTACAGTAAGGTTAATGTCATCAAATTGATTGCGATTAGTGTCGGCAAGGTTTACGCGAAATTTATAAATAGTGGGTTTGAGCGCCAAAGTGGGAGTTCCAGAAAATAGGATTTAGGCGTTTGATTATATAGGGTTGAGAGGAGAAAAGTAAGCCAGTGAAGCACTGGCTTACTTGGCGCAATTAAACAGCGCGAATTTGTTCTGCTTGCGGGCCTTTTTGACCTGTAGTAACAACAAATTCTACTTTTTGGCCTTCAGCAAGAGTGCGGAAACCGTCGCCTTGGATAGCAGAGAAGTGAGCGAATACGTCTGGACCGTTTTCTTGTTGAATAAACCCGAAACCTTTAGTTTCGTTGAACCATTTTACGGTACCAGTAACTGTGTTTGACATTGTCAATTTTCCTTTGCGATATAACTAAACTCGGTCAGATACGACCATACTAAGTGCTTGAAAACAGATTGCATTGACCGATGGTGAATACAACGGCGACTAGTCTCCAACTGTACTGCACAACTTCAAAAACAAAACTTTCTCTTGCCTGATTCAGTGTATCGACGGAAGTCTATAAGTCAATGATATCACTGGCATAGTCAGGGATACATTGTTCAAAATTGTTAGGTGTATTCAAGTTTTTCATCCTGAAACTTAAACTTGCACGACATGTCATGACACCGTCATCATTTCGATTGTTGAGTTCGCACTATGAGTGTGTAAAATGAGGCGAAATTAAAAGAGGATTTGATTATGCAAGCAACCGTATCTTGGGTAGATGATTTTAAGTTTATCGGTGAATCTCAATCTGGCCATTCAGTGGTTTTAGATGGCAGCGGTGGCAAGACAGCGCCAAGCCCAATGGAAATGGTATTGATCGCAGCGGGCGGTTGTAGCTCTGTAGACGTGGTAGACGGCCTAAAAAGTGCAGAGCAAAAAGTAACGGGCTGCGTAGCGAAACTGAGCAGCACTCGTCGTGACCAAGCGCCTAAGTTTTTCACCAGCATCAACATTCACTTTGAAGTGTCGGGTGTTGACCTTGATCCTGAGGTTGTCGCTAAAGTAGCGAAAGACTCTTTAGAAAAATACTGCTCGGTTTGCCTAATGCTAGATAAGGGCGTGGAAATGACGCACTCTTGGGAAATTGTTTAAGCAGATAAAATAGAAAATGCCCCGCTAATGAACGTTAGCGGGGCATTTTTATAACTGACGTTAGAGAAATTAGTTTGAGGCTTTTCTCATTTCATCGTCACTCTGCTTTTGATTCTCGGGACGTTCATCTTCATGATTCATGTAGTAGTACTCCCAGATCTCATGCTTCTCATCATCCGAGATCTCACAGTAAGTGACTCGTTTACCTTCCTCTGAGGCACGCACGATTTCATGGTCTTGCTGTACACAGTACATAGATGCTTTACTTGTAATTGGATCCCAGTCCTCTACTGTGTACTCGTCTGGTTCGCTTGCACAACCTGCTAGCAACACAGCGCCACTCATTGCAGATAAAAGAAGGATTTTCTTCATTATTGGCTCCAAAGAACTATTTGTTTTGACTTATCTTTTTCAGTGTACGAGATATCTTAATTAATTCAATAGTTAACCTCTGGTTACATGTTAAAATATCGGGAAATTCAATTTAGCCGTTATTCTCATGCGCCATTTAAAAACTAACATCCATCCTGATTTAAGCGAACTCGATCAAAAGACCATCATACAGCGCCGTGCAACGCGAGCCATCGCATTGATGGGCGATCAAATACTGTTGCTATACACCGAACGCTATCACGACTATTCACTGCCAGGTGGCGGTATTGATGAGGGTGAAGATGTGATTGCGGGTTTAGTACGAGAGTTAGAAGAAGAAACCGGCGCGCAAAACATTCGAAATATCAAACCGTTTGGGGTGTTTGAAGAGTTTCGCCCTTGGTATAAGGACGATGCGGATGTGATGCACATGCATTCCTACTGCTATACCTGCCATGTGGACTCAGAACTCGGTACACCTAACTTTGAAGACTATGAGATCAAAAATGGTATGCAGGCAAAGTGGGTCAATATCCATGACGCTATCGCTCATAACGAACATACGATAGCCAATAGTGCGAAGAAGGGTTTAAGCATTGAACGTGAAACCTTCTTGCTGCACCTCATTGCAAAAGAGCTAGTCTGATTTTTGGTCCTTGATGAGCTCTTTTAGCTCATCAATCTTCGTGTGAAGGGCTTTAATCTCTGCTTTTACTGCCGTACGCTCTGTATTATCAGCTTGCTCCGTCTCGGTCATAAACCAGTTGGCCACTAAACCGGTAAAGGTACCAAAAAGACCCACACCGGCGGTCATCAAAATAGCCGCCACCAATCTGCCTTGTGTCGTCACAGGGTAGAAATCACCATAGCCTACGGTAGTAATGGTGACAAAAGACCACCAAAGTGCGTCTCCTGCTGAGTGAATGTTGGAGTCTGGTAGCCCTTTTTCAAACTGCAGAATCCCAATAGCGCCAAAGATCACCACTAGTACCGAGACGCTTGCGACGATGGAAAAGGTGCCAGAGCGCCGATTTCGAAAAAGATAGTACAAGATGAGCTTGGTAGAGCGAACCGCTTTTAGAATGCGTAAGAACCGCACCAAATGGACAAAGCGTCCATAACGTAGGGCATCGATTAACGGGATACTCGATAGCAGGTCAATCCAACCCCATTTCATGTACTGCAGTTTATTGGGCGCACGGTAGAAGCGTTGAAAAAAGTCCACCAAGAAAACCATGCACACCATGGTATCTATCATTGCCAATAACTCAGAGGTATCTGAATCTAGAGTGAAGGCATTCTCCACAAATAGGGCAATGAGTACATATACCGAAAGGATCAAGGTGACGAACTGCAGCGGCCCTAATTCGTGCTTAGCGTCGTGTCTTTCTGAACTTGGCATATTGAGTTAGCTGATCGTCACTGCTGTGCCGCTCGCACTTACCATCAACATGCCGTTGTCTTTGCCTAGTACTTCGTAGTCAATATCAATGCCAATAACCGCATTTGCGCCGATTTCACGTGCTTTATCTTCCAACTCTTGCATCGCAATAGTGCGGGCGCGCTCCAACTCTTTTTCATAGGTCCCTGAACGACCACCGACCATGTCACGAATACCGGCAAACATGTCCTTGAACAAGTTAGCACCTAAGATGGCTTCACCAGCAATTACGCCGTGGTAGCTGAGAACACGTTTGCCCTCAACGGATTGTGTCGTGGTCATTAGCATGTTTTATTCCTTATAGGAGTTAATTCTCTCAAATGTACATAAATAGCGAATGAATTTAAGAAATCATAAGCATATCAGCGTTTTATTGTTCTACTCTTTAACAGAAATATATATTAAATAGTGCGCTAATCATAGGCTATGCAAGTTTGCACGTTAACGGATGAAGATTTTGTTTTTCAAGGAGTGAAGAGTGTCTGATGAAAATAAGACTCTAGTGATATTCGGCGAAGCTCTAGCTGTGACTCCTCCAATGGGCTGGGATGTCGAGTATGAAACCAATGAAGACCAATTATTGTCAAGGCGGGGGATTATCTGCCTTATCAATGTCCCTTCATTGGAGCAAGACTCTCTACTTAAAAAAATACACGGGTCGGAGTTTGGATGGAGCTGGCGTTTGTATGCAGTACAAGCTAGTACATTAAGCCCTTACTTGAGCGATGGAGTGTATGAATCTGACCAGATCCGAGGTGTTCCAGAGAAGCTTAGCTACTTAAGTGAGCAGCCTAGCGATACATTACTGGCATATTTGTGGCTAGATGAGAGGCGTGCACTTAAACCAATCAGGGATGCTGGCACTACAGCAATCTATCGTTATCCCTTGATAGATGCTTACTATCAATTAGAACGCACCCCATTTCGATATATTCTCAAGCAGGTAGAGCAAGAGTTACTAGAAAAGGGAGAGTGTATTGATAGGGTTCGCTATTGCCAGAAGTGTCATTCTGGCCACTTGAATTATGTCGATGCGTGCCCTTCGTGTAGCTCTGTCGATACTGTTTCAAATGATGCGCTTCACTGTTTTACTTGTGGTAATGTAGATGACGCGAAAAACTTTGCTAAGCACAACGCACTCCAGTGTCCTAACTGCAGTACTTTATTAAAACATATAGGCGTTGATTACGATCGTCCACTAGAGCTAATGCAGTGTAATAGTTGCCAGAATGAGTTTGCGGAAGCTCGAGTGATAGCGCGCTGTTTAAGTTGTGGTCATAAAAACAATGTAGAGTCTCTTATAACGCAAACTTACTTCAATTATTTGAGTGGTGATAGAGCACACCTTTTTCTACTTAACCAGGCCTCATCAAAAGTCTCCTTCCGTTTATCAGGGACAGTTGACCCCGTTCTTTTTGAATCGGTTGTGTCTTGGAAGAACCAGCTATCCATTCGTCACAGTCACACTGATCTTCTCATAGGTTTGAAGATTATTAATATCGAAGAATTTATCCAAAAATTTGGAGAGGTGGCTTATGTTGAGTTTTTGGCTCAATTATCCGAACAGTTAGAGTCACTATTCAGAACCACGGACCTGAGCTGTCAATATAGTGAAGAAGTATTGTTTGTATTCCTACCTATCTGCGATACAAACTCCATAGAAATCCTTCGCGAACGGTTGTCAGAGTTTGCTACCAAGATCGAATCAAATGAAATAGGGCTTCGGGTAAGGCATTGGTATCTGCCTGACCAAGAGTTCGATGACTCAAACACTTGGTTTAAAGCCAAAGCGAGTGAGTTGGATGCTTGATTCTGTAGTCTATGTTTTAAGGAGTATGTGGGGGAGCATCTGGACTCATACAGAGGTGCTCATTACTTACTTCCCTCTTATTATCATGGTTGAGTTACCTCTGATATTAATGATGCTTGTTGGAGTGTTTAAATGGTATTGGAGAAACCAACATAGTGATCTAGATCGAGCGCCAAGTTTAAGCATTGTTATCACTTGTTATGGTGAAGGTGATGCAATCAAAAAAACCATCGATACGTTGGTGGAACAAATTTACCCAGGAAACATAGAAATCCTAGCCGTAGTTGATGGAGCGGTGCAAAATCAACATACCTATGCTTCCGCAGTGGAATCACAGCAACAACATCAGCACAGAAAAGACCGTTTAGTGAGAGTCGTGCCTAAATGGCAGCGCGGAGGCAGGGTGTCTACGCTGAACACAGGCTTATACAAAGCTAAGAATGAAATTGTTATCAACGTCGATGGCGATACCTCATTTGATAACGACATGGCTTTTAATATCGCAAAGCAGTTTAATAACGCAAATGTTGTCGCTAGCGGAGGCGCTCTCAGGGTTCGCAATTGGCAAGATAACGTATTAACCCGTATGCAAGCATTGGAATACATGATGTCTATGCAGGCGGGAAAAACGGGAACTCGAGAGTTTGGGCTTTTAAACAATATTTCTGGAGCCTTTGGAGCATTTCGTAAAACTGTATTGAAGCGAGTTGGAGGCTGGGATACTCATACAGCTGAAGACCTAGATCTTACTTTTAGATTCAAACAGTACCATGCTCGTTATCCCAATATTCGATTGGCGTTCACCCCACACGCAATAGGCCATACAGATGCACCTAGTACCATAAGAGATTTTACGTTGCAGCGGCTTCGTTGGGATGGTGATTTGTTGTTTTTGTATTTCAGAAAACATATGAAAGGCATGACACCTAAGCTACTTACTTGGCCAGTATTTCTTTACACGCTAGTGTATGGAGTGCTGCAAAATGTGCTGATACCTGTGCTGGTCGTGATGTACAGCATGTATGTATTAATTGTGTACCCATTTGTCTTCACCATATCCGCTTTCATACTGATTTACCTTGTTTACCTAGCCATAGTGTTTATTAAATTCTCTATTTATTGGGTATTGATTTCAGAGAGAAAATCTCTAGATATCAAGCTGATAGGCTGGCTACTTGCTTATCCATCCTATGCATTGTTTGCTCGGTCGATCACCGCCTTTTCCATATTTAATGAGTTAATAAGGCGCTCTCATGAAGAATCGAGTATGGCACCTTGGTGGGTGCTGAAAAGGGGGAAAAGATTTTGAAAATTGAATTCATGCTCGATAAGAAAAAGAATCCAGCCACAGAAAAAGGGCTCAAGGTTCTTTATGGTGGTACCAAACGCACAGGCTACCGAATTAGGTGGTTTGTGTTGGTGGCTATTGTTTTATTTCCTGCACTTTTCGGCTTAGGGTGGATTGTTAAGCAACAAGTGTTTGTTGTGGCGCCTGCTATCGTCAGCTACAACTCTGTGGATCTCAACGTTAAGACGTCTGGACTTATCAAAATGGTTAACTTCAAAACAGGGGACACAGTATCTGCAGGAAGTGTTTTATTCGAATTGAATGACCCTGTATTGGATTCCGAAATCCAATTTCTAGAAAGTGAGATCCAAGTACTGAGACGAATTCTAAAGCAGGAAGACGATTCAACACTAAGGCTTTATCGTGGAGCCGTTACTCAGTCACGTAATACTCTAAAAGACATGGAAGCCATTAAGAGAAAGTTTGATACGTATTTTAGTAAGGGCCAGGTGAGCACATCCGACTACTCAGCGGTACTGAGTAATTACGCTGCGGCTGAAAGTAAACTAACCAATACCACCATAGAATTGCGTTTGGCTGAATTGAACTTGGCTAAGGAAAAATACTCAGGCGATGTAGCAAATGTCATTAGAAATCTGGAGAAAGAACTAAATCTAAAGATAAAGCTTAGAGAGTCTCTTCAAGTGAAAGCACCATTTGATTCCACAATACTCGATGTTGCTGGGAAAGTAGGGATGCAGGTAGGTGAGCTTGATACGGTTATGACCATCGCAGGGAAAGACACAACCCCACATGTCATTGCATATTTAGATCCAAAATATGTATCCAGCGCCAAGATGGGCCAAACGGTTGAGGTTAAGCTTCCTAATGGAGAAAACCACAAGGCTGAGGTTAGCACGTCCGTTCAACTAGCAACAAAGTTACCCGAACAATTAGCTAAGCCTTTTGAAGGCAAGAAAGCACTTATGCGAGTATCCGTTGAGTTTTCAGGTACGTTACCAGATCGCTATAAATTGGTAGAGGGCATGCCTGTGGAAGTTTACTTTTAGACTTAATAGGTAAATTGATTAAAGCGGAATTTCATCTGTTGCTTGGTAATGTCATGGGACAGATAAAATCACAGGTTGAGGCCCCATAAAAAGGGTAATAGAAAAGAGTAAAGCAGGGTATCTTTAACTGAGAACTAACCATTAAAGATATCCTTGCCTACTTTTACAGGGTCATATCAACCTAGAACCTAGAACCTAGAACCTAGAACCTAGAACCTTAAGCCGTTTACAATTTTAGCGTCGCCCCGCGACTCGCAATCACATCTTTATACCAATAGAAGCTTTTCTTTTTAGTGCGAACCAGAGTTCCTTCACCTTTGTTGTCTCTGTCTACATGAATATAGCCATAGCGCTTAGTCATCTCTGCCGTTGAGTTGGCCACCAAATCGATAGGTCCCCAAGAGGTAAAGCCCATCAGATCAACGCCATCTAATATTGCTTCATGCGCTTGCACTAAATGATCGTTCAGATACGAGATTCGGTAGTCATCGTTGATTTCGCCTTCTGGCGTCACAGTATCGATAGCGCCTAAGCCATTTTCCACAATAAACAGCGGTTTTTGATATCTGTCATGCAGCATATTTAGCAGAATACGTAACCCCTTAGGGTCGATGAGCCAGCCCCATTCACTCTTTTTAAGGTGAGGGTTTGGCACGCTATCGACGATGTTACCGACCTCTTTTTGCATAGGGTCTGCTGAGGCGCAACCACTGGCGTAATAGCTAAAGGAAATGAAGTCGACGCTAGCAGAGGCAATGATATCGAGATCGTCCGCCTGCATCTTTATCTCAATGCTGTTTTCTCTGAAGTAGCGAAGCATGTAGCCCGGGTATTTACCGCGAGTCTGTACGTCGCCAAAGAACAGCCACTGATTATTTTCCTGCATTGCAGCAATCACATCATCTGGATTACAAGTAAACGGGTAATTAATCGCCCCTAAAAGCATGTTACCTATCTGAGCGTCAGGAATGATTTCATGACACAGGTTCACGGCTTTTGCGTTCGCAACCAATTGATGGTGTATGGCTTGAAAAATCTCTTGTTTAGAGGCTTGTTCTTGAAGACCGACGCCAGTAAATGGCGCATGCAGTGACATGTTGATCTCATTGAAGGTCAGCCATAGCTTTACTTTAGATCCAAAGCGTTCGAATACAGTGCGAGCGTATCTTTCAAAGAAGGTAATGACACGTCGATCGCCCCAACCGTTATACTTTTCCACCAAGTGGTAGGGCATTTCATAGTGTGACAGCGTCACGAAAGGTGTCATGTTACGTTTGGCTAACTCGTCAAAAATACGATCGTAGTAGGCGAGGCCAGATTCGTTGGGCTCTGCTTCGTCACCGTTTGGATAGATACGCGTCCAAGCAATGGATAAGCGCAAACAGGTAAAGCCCATTTCTTTAAATAGGGCAATGTCTTCTGGATAGCGATTGTAAAAGTCAATTGCCAAGTCTTTGATGCCAGGCTCTCGCTCATCTCTTGTTTGGTGAGGGCTAAGGATGCCATTGGGCAGCATGTCTGATGTCGATAGGCCTTTGCCATCTTCTAGGAACGACCCTTCAACTTGGTTAGCAGCGATTGCGCCGCCCCACAGAAAGTGCTCGGGAAACTGAATCATGGTGTGCTCCAATGAGTATGGTTATTGTAATTTTAGTTGTAGATTATGAATCGTAGTCGAATATAGTCTCTTTCCGCTCAATTCATATCAAAAGATTTTTATCCTTTGATCGCGTTAAAACTTAACGGGCAAGGGTTATTGTGTGCCACTGGACTTCTTGGAAAGTGCCTGACTAATAAAGTCGATAAACAAGCGAAGGCGCTCTGGCATATATTTGGTTTGCGCGTATTGCATGAGCACATTGCCATGATAGTTACTGGTGAGTGTCCAATCCTCGAGCACTTGGACTACTTCTCCTGTTGCTACGGCATTCGCGACAACAAAATCATGAAATAGCCCAATACCTAGGTGGCTTTTTACGCCTTCAAATCTTAGATTTGCTTGGTTCACGGCATAGCGACCCGATACGGTAACTGACTGAGATTTATCGTCTTTATGAAAGGTCCATACGTTGTCGTGTTCAGTTTCCGCCAGATACAAACAGTTATGCTCTAACAAGTCATTGGGCTGCTGTGGTGTGCCATGCTTCATTAAGTAGGGCTTAGAAGCGCACAAGATCAAATGAGTCTCACCCAGCTCTTTAAGCACTAAGTGTTCATCCGGTTGCTCTGACAGCCTAAAGGCAACATCAATACCTTGTTTTTGAATATCGACCGCACCGTCAATAGCGCGCGCCTTTATCTGAATATCTGGATACTTCTTTAAAAAGTCGATGATTAAGGGCTGCAAGACAACACTGAGAAAGGCCTCTGGCGCAGAGACTAAGAGGCTTCCCTGAGCTTGGGAGTGGCTATTTGTGGACAGTTCTACGGCTTGCTCGGCAGCGCTTAGCATTTGTATTGCTTGTTCATAGACCTTTTGACCCTCTTCTGTAATGCGAAGAGTGCGAGTGGTACGTTCAATAAGCTTCACCGCCAATGCGCTTTCGAGACGAGTGATTGTCTTGGACACTGCAGAGGGGGTCATCGCTAAGCTATTGGCTGCGTTGGTAAAGTTACCTTGTTGAACCACTAAGGTATAGGTAGCAAGGTCGGGCAAAAGGGCAACAAGTTGAGTGGTTTTCATTATATGTGCCTGTAATTCACAAATGATTTTCCGTAGAAGGCATTATACTCCCAACATCTTTGAACTAGAATCTCTTTACACTGTAAATCAGGAAAAGATTTTGCTCCGAGCAAGCTAGATATCTTGCTTGGCATTCCCCCTTACTGAAAGGATCAAAGAATCATGTCTTCTGCGTTTTATAACCAAATTCAACAACAAATCGACGAAGTAAAAACTGAAGGCTTGTACAAGTCAGAGCGCGTTATCACTTCTCAACAAAAAGCGTCTGTGTCTATTTCTACGGGTGAAGATGTACTTAACTTCTGTGCAAACAACTACTTAGGTTTGGCTAACCACCCTGAGCTTATCAAAGCAGCTCAGCAAGGTATGGATAAATACGGTTTTGGTATGGCGTCTGTGCGCTTTATTTGCGGTACTCAAGACATCCACAAACAACTTGAAGACAAGCTATCTGCATTCCTTGGAATGGAAGATACCATTCTTTACACCTCTTGCTTTGATGCAAACACAGGTCTGTTTGAAACCATTCTAGGTAAAGAAGATGCCATCATCTCTGATGCACTGAACCACGCGTCGATTATTGATGGGGTTCGTTTGTGTAAGGCAATGCGCTTCCGCTACGCAAACAACAACATGCAAGAGCTAGAGCAGCAACTTATCGCTGCAAAAGAAGCGGGTGCTCGTAATACTCTGATTGTTACCGACGGCGTGTTCTCTATGGACGGCGTTGTAGCAAACTTGCCTGCTATCTGTGACCTTGCCGATAAGTACGAAGCGTTAGTCATGGTGGATGACTCTCACGCGGTAGGCTTCATGGGTGAAACTGGCGCAGGTACGCACGATTACCACAATGTGATGGACCGTATCGATATCATCACAGGTACTCTAGGTAAGGCTATGGGCGGCGCATCAGGCGGCTACACTTCTGGTAAGAAAGAAGTAATTGACTGGCTTCGTCAGCGTTCTCGTCCGTACCTATTCTCTAACTCTGTAGCGCCAGCGATTGTTTCGGCTTCTCTACGTGTTTTGGATCTTCTTCAAGAAAGTGGCGATCTTCGTACTCACCTTTGGGACAACGCTGCACACTTCCGTGCTCGTATGGAAGGTGCTGGCTTCACTATGGGTGGCGCTGACCACGCGATCATTCCAATTATGTTGGGTGATGCAAAGGTTGCCGCTGAATTTGCTGAGCGTTCGCTAGAAAAAGGCATTTACGTTGTTGGCTTCTCTTTCCCAGTAGTACCGAAAGGCCAAGCTCGTATTCGTACGCAAATGTCTGCGGCGCATACTCGTGAACAACTAGACCGTGCTATTGATGCATTCATCGAAGTAGGTCGCGACATGGGATTGATCAAATAATGAAGATTAAAGCACTTTCTAAACTTAAGCCTGAAGAAGGCATCTGGATGAATGAAGTCGATATGCCTGAAATGGGTCATAACGACATCCTAATCAAGATCAAAAAGACCGCTATCTGTGGTACTGACGTCCATATCTACAACTGGGACGAATGGTCACAAAACACCATCCCTGTTCCTATGGTTGTGGGCCATGAATACGTGGGTGAGGTGGTTGCTATTGGACAAGAAGTCCGTGGATTTGAGGTCGGTGACCGCGTTTCTGGCGAAGGTCACATTACTTGTGGTCACTGCCGTAACTGCCGCGGTGGTCGTACGCACCTATGTCGTAACACTATTGGTGTGGGTGTTAACCGTACGGGTTCATTCTCTGAGTACCTAGTGATCCCTGCGTTTAACGCATTTAAGATCCCAGAAGGCATCTCTGATGACCTAGCGTCAATCTTTGACCCGTTCGGCAATGCGGTTCACACTGCATTGTCGTTTGATCTTGTGGGCGAAGACGTACTGATCACAGGTGCCGGCCCAATCGGCATCATGGCTGCAGCGGTTGCAAAACACGTAGGTGCACGCCACGTTGTTATCACAGACGTAAACGAATATCGTCTAGACCTTGCTCGTCAAATGGGCGTAACTCGCGCAGTTAACGTAGCTAACGAAGACCTGAAAGATGTTATGGCAGAGCTAGGCATGACTGAAGGCTTTGATGTAGGCCTTGAGATGTCAGGTGTTAAGTCGGCGTTCAACACTATGCTAGCAACCATGAACCACGGCGGTCGCCTTGCGCTACTCGGTATTCCACCATCTGACATGGGTATCGACTGGAACCAAGTGATCTTTAAAGGTCTGGTTATCAAGGGTATCTACGGCCGTGAGATGTTCGAAACTTGGTACAAGATGGCAAGCTTGATTCAATCAGGCTTAGATCTATCGCCAATCATCACTCACCACTACAAGGTTGACGACTTCCAAGAAGGCTTCGACGTTATGCGCAGCGGTCAGTCTGGGAAGGTTATTCTTGACTGGGAATAGCGTGTTTTAGCCCTCTAGCTTAAGCTATTCCAGAGTGTCAGTCTTTTAAAGCCCTAAGGTTCCTTAGGGCTTTATTCGTTTATCCGTACAACACTTATTACCTCGTATTTAAAGCCTATCTATATTTGATCTCGATCGAAACTGCCAGGTAAACACTGTAAAGATAACGTCATTGAAGAGTCACAATCGCTAGTTAGAATCCGTCTTTTCCTAAGTTACCTAGAGTAATGGATCCCACTAGTAAAATAGACAAACTGTCTATTTAGGAAGCGCTTTGAGTATTATTGCGATTGTTTTGGTTGTTTTTTCAGCGCTGCTTCATGCTGGTTGGAACGTATTAGGTAAGTCTGGCTCTGGCTCGGGCTATTCTTTTGCGTTGGTCGCCTCGCTTACCCCTTTTATTTTGCTTTCACCCTATCTTGTGTGGTGCCTCTCGGTAATTGGTATTACCAATATTACCGCTGATTTTCTTTGGTTACTGGTTTTTAGCTGTATTGGTCAGGCTATTTACTTAGTGAGTGTAATTAAAGCTTACGATCATGGCGACGTTGGCATGATGTATCCGATTGTGCGAGCTTTACCTGTTCTTATGGTGGGTATTGGCACGCTCATAGTAGGCCAGGCGTTATCAGGCAACGCTTGGTTAGGCTTTAGTATATTGACGATAGGGTGCTTATTAGTCCCTCTCACAACACTTCGTGAATTAAAGCTATCAGCGTATGCGAACATTGGCGTGCTGTGGGCTGTGATTGCTGCCATGGGCACAACCTTGTACTCCATTTTAGACAAGGAAGCGCTTAACTGGTTAGTGCTGGAAACGTCGGGGTTAAGCTCACAGCAGATCGCTATTTTCTATCTTGGCATGCAGTTTCTTGGTACATCTTCGGTGTTGTTGTGTTGGCTTATTTTGACAAACAACAAGTCGGAAATAGTCAATGCAAAGCGTCATTGGAAGGGCTCATCCATTGCTGGAATTATGATGGGACTGACCTACGGAATCGTTTTGTATTCAATGACATTGGTAGAAAACGTTAGCTATATTGTTGCGCTTCGACAGGTGAGTATTGTGTTTGGGCTTGCTCTGGGCATCACTGTCCTAAATGAGCGTTGGTTTCTTGTAAGAGGGCTAGGGGTTTCATTGGTTGTGACTGGTCTAGTGGTCGCGCTTGTCTAGAGTTGCTTATTGAACGCATAGTATTTCTAAAAAACGTGCTAGCGTTTTTCTGGGACAATATGCTGGTATCTATAGGAAAAATCACTCATTTCTTGTTCCGAATAGTTGCTCCGAACTCTTGTTGTTGAAGGTGGTTGGTGAGAGGTACTGAGCTTGGCTCGTCTCTCCTCGATAGGCCGAATGGGTCTGGGGCATAAACCGCCGTCGCAGGTAGGACATACGTTAAACAAAACGTCCTCTACACAATTTCTGAAAAAGGTACATTCGTAGCTACAAATCATCGCCTGCGTTGAATCTGCGGGTAAGTCTTTGTGTCGAAGGACAATAAAGACTGAAGCTATGACAATAAAACTCGAAACTTTTCGATGCTTTTTGTCGTAGTTTACCTTTTGCTCTAAGAAGGTTTTGCCCCAAAACCGTTTAGAGTAGATACTCTTCGCTAAACCTGTATGAGCTGATTGACCAACATTTTCTAATGTAGGATGTCTGACAGACAGTTCAGCAACTTCAAAAATAAAATGCTCACTAAGAGTAAAGTAGTCTACCCAGCATAGTTTAAGGATGAGTATGTCCAGAGACGGGTTGGCATGAGCACCGTTAGCACATTGTGCCCCTTTCTCACCCAGCACTGCTTTCTGTAACATTTTTTGGTATTCTCATTGCCTAAACTATCATAATGCGATAAACCCAAAATATTCCAAAAATTTGGTATGAGTGAGCATGTAATGCGAGTAAAAATAGGTAATACGAAATGCTAGTTTTTAACTGCACCAAAGCCGCAGTAGAGTTTTTTACGGTTACTCGTCAAGGCAAAAAGGTCTCACCTCTAGAGCCAGCACCGCATAAAACCATCGCAGAGTCTATTGAGACGCCTGCTTTTCCAAACGGTGTTGATACCGACACAAATGGTGGATTTCAATGGCAGTGGGTACTACATTGTGTATCCATTAAACGTAAAAAATACTTACTGGCGATGGATTATCAAAGTCGTTTTTGTATAACAGTACTAGCGGGAAAGAAGGGTGATATTTATCAGTTTCTCAACACCTTTGAGCCAATGCTAAAGGCGTGCTTTCACAGTCTAGCCAATGAAAATGGTGCAGATACGGTCGAGGTGGAGTGCTGTATTGACCATTACGACAGAGAGGTTAATGACTGTGCCTTCCACCCTCGAAGTGACCGTAGCGTGCAAGCTCACTTAAATGATGTTCATTGGCATCTTGAACGTCACTGCTATGAAGATGGAATGTTACTTGAAGATGTTGACCTACTCGGCTTTAATTTATTTTCAGGTCAGTTTCCTCGTAATAGTAAGCACAAGAAGGGGCACTTTTTTCCTAATGAAGAGTTTGTTAACCAGTGGCAACAGTGGGCATTAGAACCTCAACCAGTGGATATGAGTAATGTCATCGTGTTAAGGCATCACAGACAATAGAAAATCAGATAACAAGTTCGATATTGATGGAAAGGTGTAGAAGAGGAATCCAACTGCTAATAAAAGTGGTACGCTCTTCTCGCCAAAGAAACAATCAATACTACCATGAATTATCAACAGTTAACCCCGAGGGCAGAAGATACCAGTACTAGCGTGGGTAACTCGTCTTTGCCCCAAAGTTTGTTTGGAATGTTTAATGACATATAGAAGTGGACCCCAATGGTTGGACACATAAGCTAATTCCTTAAGTGGTTGATCCAGCTCATGCAGCGTATCTCTGCCTACCGAAGTAGACTTCATCAGGGGTTAGGTCATTGAGGCCTTGATGGTTACGCTCCTCATTATAAAACACCATGTAGTGGCCGATTTCAAGTTCGGCTTCACGGGGCGTGGTGTAAGCTTTTAAGTAAACCTCCTCATATTTCAGACTTCGCCATAATCGCTCGATAAAAACGTTGTCGATCCAACGGCCTTTCCCATCCATGCTGATCCGTACGCTATGGTCGAGCAACTTCTGTGTGAACTCAGTACTGGTAAACTGGCTGCCCTGATCTGAGTTGAAGATATCGGGTGGTCCGTAGTGTTGAAGCGCATCTTCAAGAGCATCAATACAAAAGCCTGTATCCATGGTGTTCGAGAGGCGCCAAGACAACACCTTACGGCTGTACCAATCGATAATGGCAACCAAGTACAGGAACCCTTTAGCCATCGGAATGTACGTGATATCAATAGCCCAAGCTTGGTTGGGGTAAGTAACTTCGATGTCACGCAATAGGTAGGGATAAACCTTGTGTGCTTTGTTCGCCAGTGTCGTTTTTGGCTTGGGATAAATCGCTCCAATGCCCATTTCACGCATGATCCGAACGATACGCTTGCGATTAACCTTATGGCCTTTTTTAGCCAGCTCAGTTCGAACACGCCTACTGCCCATGAACGGATACTGAAGGTGAATTTCGTCAATCATTCGACGCAATTCAATCTCCTCAGTAGAAAGTCCGATGGGTTGGTAATAAGCCGTAGAGCGAGCAATATTAAGAAGCTCGCACTGGCGCTTTATCGGTAGTTGGGTGGATTTATCCAGCGAACTCTTTCGCTGTGCTCGATCTAACGACCGAGCACTTTCGCCAAAAAATCATTTTCCATGGTCAATTGACCGATCTTAGCGTGAAGTTTGTCCACTTCTTCAGAATTGTCTTTGCCCAACTGACTTTCAGAGGCAAAGATCATGGCTGCATTTTCAAGCAGCTCTTTCTTCCATGTTGAGATCTGGTTGGGGTGCAGGTTGTACTTCTGTGCTAACTCAGCGACAGTTTTATCACCTTTAGCGGCAGCCAATGCCACCTTAGCTTTAAATTCGGGAGAGTGGTTTCTGCGTTTTCTAGTCATAATCTGCTCCAGTATTTCTGGGTACTATCAAAACAGATCAATCACTTAAAGTCATGTCCGAAAATCGGGGACCACTTCTCTTTGGGTAGGTTAAACTTGGCATCGATCCTGGTATTGTATTTGAAGCCGTCATTTTCAAACTGAGTAAAATCATTTTTCCAGCGCACAGAGGTGCCCGCTCTAGCATCCTCAGTCACACGCTCATCAGCAAAGAAATCATCAAACCAAACAGCAGGTTGGCAAAACTTGGTGTTCAGATAGTGATAAGCTCTGGAGATGGCTCTATCGTCCTCGGGTTTGCTCAAGCACTTCTCTTCAGTATCTTCAGCCCAAGAGGGGGCGGATAATCCTGTGAGTAGGAATGTGATGAAAATGGCTCTACGCAAACGGGTTCCTTTAGTTTGTGTCACTGATTTCTATTATCGTAGATGTAACAATAAATGTCATGAAGTGTTTGATTTGGTTTTAAAAAATGTTAGAAAAAGAAAATATAATTAAGCTTGCTCGAATGAAAATGCCGTTTGGGAAATTTGCCGGTAGGGTACTCATAGACTTGCCTGAGGAGTACCTGTTGTGGTTCCAAAATAAGTCGGAATGGCCGTCTGGTGAATTAGGACAGTTACTGCAATTGTGTTTAGCGCTAAAAGTCGAAGGATTGGACTCGGTGGTGAAGCCATTGAAAGAAGATCAGGACAGGTATTAGGCTGTTAAAACACTTGCCTTCGAAAAGGAGTAGGCATAGTATGATTTTAATTGAGCGATCGTTCATTTAAGTGGTTAAGCCAAATTCAAGGAGATGTTATGACTGAACAATATGTACCGCCGAAGATCTGGGTCAATGATGCAGAGGGTGGCAATAAGTGGGCGAACATTAACAGCCCTGAATCGGGTGCACGATTTGAGCGAGAACTGCCGGTAGGTGAGCACGCATTTCAGTTGTATTCGCTTGGAACGCCTAACGGCCAGAAAGTGACCATATTGTTTGAGGAGCTTTTAGCCGCAGGTGTTAAAGAAGCAGAATATGATGCCTACCTGATTAAAATCGGTGAGCTAGACCAATTCTCATCGGGTTTTGTGGGTGTAAACCCAAACTCAAAAATCCCGGCATTAGTCGACAAAACCGGCAGTGAGCCAGTCAACGTATTTGAATCAGCGTCCATTCTTGTGCATTTGGCAGAGAAGTTTGATCACTTCCTGCCTAAATCTGGTCCAGAGAGAACCCAAACATTCAATTGGCTGTTCTGGGCACAAGGTTCTGCGCCGTTTTTGGGCGGTGGCTTTGGGCACTTCTATGCTTACGCCGATGAAAAGCAAGAGTACCCAATTAATCGCTTTGCGATGGAAGCCAAGCGTCAGTTGGATGTGCTCGATAAGCAACTAGCGGATAATCCTTTTGTCGCGGGCGAAGAGATCACCATCGCAGACATGGCGATTTGGCCATGGTATGGCAATTTGGTTCTAGGGAATCTTTACGATGCTGCAGAGTTCTTGCAAGTAGAGACCTATACCAATGTGGTTCGCTGGGCAAAACAACTTGAGCAGCGCGAAGGTTTTCAGCGTGGGCGTGTTGTAAACCGTTCGTTTGGTGAAGAATCGGAGCAAGTACCAGAGCGTCACAGCGCCGAAGATATTGATAAGGTGCTCATGCTTCAAGCGTAGAGCTATACTCTAAAAAAACCGAATATTAGAAGAGCCAGTGATGCATTCACTGGCTCTTTTTTGTCTTCAGAACTATGAAGGATTTCATCAATCAAAAGGAAGTTACTGTTAAGAATTTACCGTCATAGACTAGCCAACACGTTAGTCACATTGAGAACTGAGCAATGATGCTCAGTAAGGTAATAAACATGAAAAAAACAGTAGTAGCGCTAGGTATGCTTGTAGCCCTTTCAAGCAACGCGTTTGCCGGAAACTTGGCTCAGGACAAAGCCAAAATTGCGGATGATATGCCAATGCTGCAAACTCAAGTCGCTGAAGACCTGGTGATTCAAGAGGATCTAGACGCCAATATGGAAGCGGTAGATTATGATGGTTATGTTGTTGAACACTACAAAGAAACCTACGTAACGCATCATCAAGCAAAGAAAATGGGTTTAGAGAAAGTCGACCGATTCCGCGTCTATGAACACAATGACATAGACAAGCTAAGTGATGAAATCGCAGAGCAGATTGAGCTTGACCAACCCGACTATTTTTCTGTCAATATGTACCGTGACTACTTTGAAGACAGCGGACTATTTCGTTACGTCGCGATTGTTACTGAGTATCGCTAATCCCTGAACGTTTACAATTAACTGCCTTACCAGTACATCAATATTTACTCGAAACGCCAATCACTATTCGGAGAAGCGCTAATGAAGAGCATCGTTGTTTAGATATTGAACAGGTAGGGCGGGAAACGAAAGTTACGAATGAAAAACGTTTGTATTAAGCTCATATATAGCTAGACTGTAGCACAAGGCAATCTCCGTAAAGTTATCGGAGATTTTTTTTGCCTATTTTTTACAATTTGTCGCCCTATGAAAGTGACAAGTTATTTTAATTCAGCCCATTCGGTGTAGAATTCTTTTCATAGTGCATTTTGACCCATTCGGACGCGGTTTCCCCCGACGACGTGATGGATGTATGCAACCCTTAAAGGTACTTAAGGACACATGATGGTAATACCTGATAAAAGCAGCATAGTAATTTTTGGTGCTTCTGGAGATTTAACTTACCGTAAGCTAATCCCAGCTTTATATCGACTGTACCAAAGCGGTCAACTTCCCCAATCATTTTACATTCTTGGCGTAAGTCGCACTGAATACAGTGATGAGAGCTACCGCGAGAAGATTAAGAAGTCCCTTCAAGAATTCGAACAAACAGAACAAGTGGTATTAGATGAGTTCATGAACCATCTACACTACCAGGCGATCAATACCTCTGACACAGCTGATTACGCCAAGCTTGTAGCGAGACAAGATGAACTTGCTGCTCACTACCAATTGGAACAACGTAACGTTCTTTACTATTTAGCGACACCACCAAGTCTCTATTCAGTGATCCCTGCGAGCCTTGCGGCGCACGGGTTGAATAAAGAAGATGACGGCTGGAAGCGATTGATCGTTGAGAAACCATTTGGTTATGACCTCGCTTCTGCAAAAGAGTTGGGTAAGAAAATTCACACTCATTTTGAAGAAACTCAGCTGTATCGAATTGACCACTATCTTGGAAAAGAAACGGTTCAAAACCTGCTGGTGTTCCGCTTCTCAAATATCATGTTTGAGCCTCTTTGGAACCGAAACTTCATCGAGTATGTAGAAATTACCGGTGCTGAGTTTTTAGGTGTTGAAGAGCGTGGTGGATACTACGATGGCTCAGGCGCTGTGCGCGACATGTTCCAAAACCATTTGCTGCAAGTATTAGCAATGGTGGGCATGGAGTCTCCTCCTCGCATAAACGCAGACGCTATTCGTGACGAAGTGGTTAAGGTACTGCGAAGCCTCAAGCCACTTGATGAGAATGACCTGACTAATAACTTAGTATTGGGTCAATACACAGAATCTGAAGTGCGTGGCGAGTTCTTGCCTAGCTACCGTGACGAGAACGGTGTTGCCGATGACTCACGTACAGAGACCTACATAGGCCTGAAGGCTTACATCAACAACAGCCGTTGGAATGGTGTACCTTTTTACGTTCGTACCGGTAAGCGACTGCCGACGCGCGTTACCGAGGTGGTTATCCACTTTAAAGACACGCCTCATCCAGTGTTTGGTCAAGATGCTCCTGAGAATAAGCTTATTATCCGTATTCAACCGGATGAAGGTATTCAAATCAGCTTTGGTTTGAAAGAGCCGGGTGCAGGTTTCCACGCCAAAGAAGTGAAGATGAACTTCCACTACAAGACGCTGAATGAAGCCCATATGCTGACGGCTTATGAGCGCTTGTTGCTTGATGCATTAAATGGCGACGCAACCTTGTTTGCACGTTCAGATGCAGTCGAAACATGTTGGGAATATGTTCAGCCGATTCTGGACTTTAAAGAGCGCCCACAAGCATTGTTTGGTTACGCTAGTGGTACATGGGGGCCGAAAGAGTCTCATGATCTGCTAGAGCGTGATGGAAAAATGTGGCGCTTCCCATGCAAAAACTTAACAGACACAGATTATTGCGAGTTATGATGAATACCAAAATTTTTGAAACTCCAGCACAGGTAGTAGAGCAGCTTGCCGAGGAGCTAAAAGCATTTAGCCAACTAGGCAGAGCGGTGCACATCTCTTTGTCTGGTGGCAGCACGCCAAAAATGTTGTTTAAGTTATTAGCAACGCAGCCTTACGCTAGCGATATCCAATGGCAGAACCTTCACTTCTGGTGGGGTGACGAGCGCTGTGTAGCGCCTGACGATGCAGAAAGTAACTTTGGTGAAGCCAACGCATTGCTATTTACGCCTGTAGGCGTCCCTGCGCAGAACATTCACCGTATTCTTGGTGAAAACGACGCTGAGCAAGAAGCGGTTCGTTTTGCCAGTGAAATGCTCGAAGTTATCCCTTCAGAAAATGGTGTTCCAGTGTTTGATTGGATCCTATTGGGTGTGGGCGCGGATGGACATACCGCGTCTCTATTCCCAGGCCAAACTGATTACAGTGAAGAAAAACTGGCTATCGTTGCTGCACACCCAGAATCGGGTCAGCTTCGAATTTCTAAGTCAGCTCAAGTACTTCAAGCGGCAAAACGTATCAGCTACTTGGTGCTTGGCGCAGGTAAAACCGACATCGTAAACGAGATCTACCACACTCCGGCTGAGGAGTTGCCCTATCCAGCGGCAAAGATTCACTCCATTGCGGGTGAAACAGAGTGGTTTTTAGATTCAGATGCAGCAAGCAAGATTGCTTAAGATAAGAATATTAGGAGAGAGTGTATGAAAGGTGATATTGGTGTAGTTGGACTCGCAGTAATGGGTCAAAACCTTATCTTAAACATGAACGACCACGGTTTTAAAGTTGTAGCACACAACCGTACTGCCGCGAAGGTAGATCAGTTCCTTGAAGGCCCAGCGAAGGACACTAACATCGTTGGTGCATACTCGCTGCAAGAGATGGTCGATAAGCTAGAAACGCCTCGTAAGGTGATGCTTATGGTTCGTGCGGGTGATGTTGTAGATAGCTTTATCGAGCAACTTATCCCTCTACTAGACAAGGGTGATATCATCATCGATGGTGGTAACACTAACTACCCAGACACTAACCGCCGTGTTGCTTACCTTCGTGAGAAGGGCATTTACTTCATCGGTACTGGTGTATCTGGTGGTGAAGAGGGCGCTCGTTTTGGTCCTTCTATCATGCCAGGTGGCTCCCCAGAAGCATGGGAAGCGGTAAAACCTATTCTTCAAGGCATCTCTGCGAAAACAGATAAAGGCGAGCCTTGTTGTGATTGGGTAGGTAACGATGGCGCAGGTCACTTCGTTAAAATGGTACACAATGGCATCGAATACGGTGACATGCAGCTTATCTGTGAAGCATACCAGTTCATGCAAGACGGCCTTGGCATGTCTGCTGACGAGATGCAGAAGGTATTTGCTGAGTGGAACACCACTGAGCTAGACAGCTACCTTGTTGAAATCACAGCTGACATCCTAAAGTACCGTGACGAAGATGGCGCACCTCTAGTTGATAAGATCCTAGATACCGCAGGCCAAAAAGGCACAGGTAAATGGACGGGTATCAATGCTTTAGATTTGGGTATTCCGCTAACGCTTATCTCTGAATCAGTATTCTCTCGCTGCCTGTCTTCACTGAAAGATCAGCGCGTAGCGGCAGAGAAGCTATTTGGTAAGACGGTTGAGCCTGTAACAGGTGACAAGCAAGAGTGGGTTGATGCACTTCGTCAAGCGCTTCTAGCGTCAAAGATCATCTCTTATGCTCAAGGTTTCATGCTGATGCGTGAAGCGTCAAATGAGAATGGTTGGGATCTAAACTACGGTAACGTAGCACTAATGTGGCGTGGCGGTTGTATCATCCGTTCTGCGTTCCTGGGCAACATCCGTGATGCGTTTGATACTGATCCTGAGATTGCATTCCTTGGTTCAGATCCTTACTTCAAGGCAATCCTAGAGAACTGCCTAAGTGCATGGCGTAAGGTTGCGGCTAAGTCACTAGAAGTGGGTATCCCAATGCCGTGTACGACTTCAGCGCTGTCGTTCCTTGATGGTTACACTACAGCTCGTCTGCCAGCGAACCTTCTGCAAGCTCAACGTGACTACTTCGGTGCTCACACTTATGAGCGTATCGACCGTGAGCGTGGCGAATTCTTCCACACTAACTGGACAGGTACAGGCGGCGACACTGCGTCTACTACGTACGACGTTTAATATTTAGGGTCTGTTGATCTTTTGAGGTTATTTTTGTAGCGATTTGTTGGGTATTAATACAAGGCAGTCGCTTTTAGGTGTGGTGGTTCCACATGAAAAGTGACTAACGCCGTAGAAATGCCCAACAAAGCGCTATCCGAAGGGCTCGTCCAGAACCCATTTACTCTGTGTTGAGCGACTTTTGCTTAGATGACTAGGCGGCAAGTCCCTCGCCTTGATTAAATGACTTCTGGTCGAGCAAAATTTAATCGCAAAAGGTCAACAGACCCTAGTCTCTAGCGCTCATTTTTTACAGCGCACAATTTGAGATTGATGTGAGAAGGTGACTTGTTTTCAAGTCACCTTTTTTGTTTCAAGAGGGTTCAACGGCACATGGGTAGTCTATTCAGAGCACTTGATTTCCTATATCATTAATTAAAACAAATAACAGGTAATACAATATGACTAACTTTTTTAACGACGCTGCCTCTGAGCTACTAGGTCGTCGCATTGCGGGCACAAAAGCACCACGTCTAGCGGAAAACATTCGCCCGACATCTCTAGAAGATGCACTGCAAGTTCAAGCAGCAATGATTGAAGCTAAGAACGGTCAAGTAGGTGGTTGGAAGTGTCTAAACCCACTATCTGAAGACAAGTACATCGTAGCGCCTATCTTTTCTGATAGCGTACAACAAGGCGACACTTGTGAGCTGTTTGCTGACAATGGCGTTGCGCGTATTGAACCTGAAATTGGCTTTACGCTAGGCAAAGACCTGCCAGCTAACCCAGAAGGTTACACCGAAGAGCAAATCAACGATGCGATCGGTTCTTGCCACATGGCTCTAGAGCTTATGCAAGCGCGTTTTGCTGCTGATAGCGATGCTGAGTTCTACGAGAAACTAGCAGACTGCATGGTTAACCAAGGTCTATTTGTTGGTCCTGAAATTTCACGTGAAAAAGCATTCGACGCGGCTAAAGTGAACGTTGCTGTTACACAAGGCGACCACGTTCAGACGTTTGACGGTGAGCACCCGAACCAGTCAGCACAAAGCCCAATCTACTGGCTGATTAACTTCATGACTCGTCGTGGCGTTGAGTTCAAAGCTGGCGAAACGATTATCACTGGCTCTTACTGTGGCATCGTAGAAGTTGCATTTGATAAGCCAACGACCATCAAGTACGACGGTATTGGTGAATACGAAGTGGTATTTAGCGCTAAAGCGTAAATTCAGACTCTGTTTGCCTAAATAAAAAGCAGAAGCCCTAGGGCTTCTGCTTTTTTAATGCGTGTTTGTCTAGCTTTGCGTTACAAGGTAACGGCTAGTTCTCTTTTCTGGTGGTCTAGGTACTCATCATAAGTGCCTTGGAAGTTCACCAGCTTCTTATCTTTGATATCGATGATAGAAGTCGCTAGAGAAGAGACGAACTCACGGTCATGACTAACGAAGATCAGCGTGCCTTGATATTCTTTAAGCGCAGAGTTCAGCGCTTCGATGGCTTCCATGTCCATGTGGTTCGTTGGCTCATCCATAATCAACACGTTGATGTCTTGCATCATCAACTTGCCAAACAGCAGACGGTTTTTCTCACCACCAGAACAGTTCTTTGCTTTCTTGTTGGCATCGTCAGCGGTAAACAGTAGACGGCCTAGAATGCCACGTACCATAAGGTCATCGTGCTTAACGGTGCGCCACTGAGAGATCCAGTCAAAGATAGTTAGGTCATTATCGAAGTCAGCAGTGCTATCCTGCGGGCAGTAACCGATAGAGGCATTCTCTGACCATTTCACCACGCCGTGTTTTTGCTCTAGTTCATTCACTAGGCAGCGTAAGAACGTTGTCTTACCAACACCGTTCTCGCCAATAACCGCAAGGCGACTTCCTGCTTCAAGGAGTAGGTTACCCCCTTCAAACAGAAGCTCATCATCGAATGCGTGTCCAATGTCTTTCAGTTCAAGCGCTTGACGGTGCAGCTTTTTTCCTTCGCCGAAGTCAATGGATGGGCTAATACGGCTTGATGACTTAACTTCATCTAGCTTGATCTTGTCCATTTTCTTAGCGCGAGAGCTTGCCTGTTTTGCTTTAGAGGCGTTCGCACCAAAGCGGTTTACGAAGTCTTGTAGTTCGCTGATTTCTGCCGCTTTCTTAGCGTTGCTTGATAAAAGCTGCTCACGGATGAGCCCAGAAGCTTCAAGGAAGTATTCGTAGTTACCTGGGTAGATACGCAGCTCACCGTAGTCGATATCGGCCATGTGAGTACATACAGAGTTCAGGAAGTGGCGATCGTGCGAGATGATGATCATGGTGCACTTACGCTGATTTAACTCTTCACCCAGCCAGTTGATGGTGTGAATATCCAAGTTGTTGGTAGGCTCATCTAGAAGCAAGATATCTGGATTAGCAAACAGTGCCTGCGCCAGTAGTACGCGCAACTTCCAACCTGGAGCAACCTGCTGCATCAAACCGAAGTGAAACTCTTCTTCGATACCGGCTTGAAGAAGAATGTCGCCAGCACGGCTTTCTGCTGTGTAGCCGTCCATCTCTGCAAACTCGCTTTCAAGCTCAGCCACTTTCATGCCGTCTTCTTCGCTCATCTCTGGAAGAGAGTAGATACGGTCGCGCTCTTGCTTAATTTCCCAAAGCTTGCGGTCACCCATGATAACCACATCAATCACATTGTATTGCTCAAATGCGAACTGGTCTTGGCTTAGCACACCTAGCTTTAGTCCAGGAGTAATAGAGACATTGCCTGAGCTTGGCGTTAATGCACCACTCAAGATCTTCATGAAGGTTGATTTACCACACCCATTAGCACCAATAAGGCCATAACGGTTGCCGTTACCAAATTTAGCAGAGATGTTTTCAAATAACGGCTCTGCGCCAAATTGCATTGTGATGTTTGCGGTAGATATCAAAGAACTATTCCTGAGAACTAAAGTAAGGGTCTGCTTAATCAAAGACAGTGACTAAACAGTGAGATACGAGGCGCGGAATTATACAGACTTATTCGATAAAAGACAGTTATGAGATATATGTCACATAAATGATTTCATTGATCAGATGTATAAAATAGCAAGGATAGGGGATTTCTGGGTTCGGCAGAATAAAAAAGCCAGCTTATTAAAGCTGGCTTCGGGGCAATGGTTTATTTGTATTAGCCTAGGAAGGCAATATAACCCTGCAGAACAAGTAAGTTCACGATATCGATAAAGAAGGCACCCACAATAGGCACTACCATGAAGGCCTGTGGTGAAGGGCCGTAGTGGTTTACTAGAGAACCCATGTTCATTACCGCCGTTGGCGTCGCACCCATACCAAAACCACAGTGACCGCCGGTGATTATGGCGGCGTCATAATTACTGCCCATAACCCTAAAGGTTATGTTGTATGCAAATACCGCGAGCACACAGGTTTGCACGCCTAGAATGACCAACAGTGGCATAGCAAGATCAAAGATCTCCCACAATTTTAGGCTCATCAGCGCCATCGCTAGGAACAGTGCTAGTGATACGGTACCGATAATATCGACAGTGTCGGTATTGAACTTGTACGCACCGGTAAACTCGTAGATGTTTGTCAGAATAACACCAAGGAACAATGCAAATACAAAGTCAGGGATACCTTTAAGCCAACCGATACCTAACCCTGAAGTGTACTCCTTGATGTAAGTCGCACCCACAACGCACACCAAAACCATGAACATGGTTTCAATGACGCGACGAGGTGTCACCTTGTCTTCCTCAGTTTCGTTATAGGTAACGACATCTGGGAATTTCTCATGGTGCTGAGAACCGTCACCGTACTCAGAAATCAAGTTGTGCTTATTGATTCTGCGCTGAGCAACAGGGCCACCAATAAGACCCCCCACAATCAGACCAAAAGTTGCAGAGGCCATGGCGAACTCGAGCGTTTTAAGCCCGTACAGTTCATCGAAGGTTGCAGCCCAAGCCGCACCTGTACCGTGACCACCAGAGAGTGTAATTGAACCGGCTACCAAACCCATCAATGGGTTTAAGTCCATCATGCTAGCAAGGCTCACGCCTATGGCATTCTGGATGATGATATAAACGGAAGCCACCCCTAAGAAGATGAATACTTTCTTACCGCCTTTAAGCAGTTGAGAGTAGCTTGCGGATAGACCCACGGTAGTGAAGAACATCAGCATCAGTATCTTTTCTAGAGGTAGTGTGAAATCTAGGTTGATACCGTTGAAGTGCAAAACAGTGATGATGATGGCAATGATAAGGCCACCAATAATCGGTTCAGGCACTTTGTATTTTTTTAAGAAGGGAACCCTTCTGTTAATGAACTGGCCCAGAAAGAGTACAAAAATCGCAATGAGAAACGACTCTAAGCTGCCAATAGTATAAGTAGTAGTCATAAAGCTCCTTTAATGCACGGCGAAAACCGCTGTGGAGATGAGTATTGGATAACTATAGACGAAAGTTGAAAGGCCATCGTAACTAGTTAGTCCAAATTTAGGAGGGCGGATTATACGCCAGAAACCTCAAATTTCAATTACCACTTTCCGCCACGCGAAAATTAAATGATTATGACTGTTTGATTTTTAAACTATTTTTCTCTTCGATCAAGGCAGCTTGGTACAGTTTTGGGGTTAAACCACTGAAGCGTTTAAAGGCTCTAGAGAAGTGAGAAATGTCCGCATAACCCAGCTGAACAGAGACTTGTATCAGGCTCAAATTTCGACTCATAAGCTCACAAGCGGTATCAAACATAAGGCTGTTCTTGATCGCTCTAAATGAATTTTTTTCTTGCTGTAAGCGACGCTGAAGCGTACGAGAGCTCATATCAAACAGTGTCGCTGCTAAATCAATATCGAGGTGTTGTTCATGCACGTAGGGCTGCAAGGCAGTATATATAGTATCGGTGAAGGTACTGTGCCAAACAATTTCCTTTGGTTCAGGCTCGGGATATGGCGTATAGATAAGGTTATCTAGTAAATCTAACTCTACGCTTATCTTTGTTATTTTTTGCCCAAATAGAAGTTGAACCTTACTGGGTATGTTTTTGGCAAAATCACCGTCTAGGGATTGTTGCAGTGAGACTGACTTTGGACGCCAATTCGTATTGTTAACTAGCACTCTCAATAATTCGGTGCAGTACAAAACAGTAAATATCTCGCGCCAGCCTTCAGGGTGTAAGTTCTTAAGATTGGCGGTGCAAAACCAAGCCGTATCCTCATCCACTTCTAAGTATTGAGAACTGGCTGGTATGGATTCACGAATCAGTAGATTGAACTTCACTAACACATCACGAACTGTAAGCTTTTTAGAGAGTGAACGTACAAACTGAGGTATTAAAACACTCCGTAGCGTCTTTTGTACTATTTCTACGTATGCGAATATTCCGCTCTTATGATAAATATGTTCGGTTAGAATCATTATTGGCTTGGTTGACAACATGTTATCGTCACCCTGCAATAATTCTCGGCTAATGTTGGCAGCTTCCAGCGCATCGCTGGTATCGATGCCATTTCTCTCAAATTCCACAACTAAAGCATTTAACGCATCTGCCCTTACTAGCGGTATAGACCCGTCGTTGGCCTCATCAGGCTGTTTAGGTATTGCGGACTTAAATGCTTTAGGCTTCAATTCGATAGTTCTCATCAAAAGTGATTAAATTATAAGAAGTTATTTGTGCTTCACAGGTTACTTGTGGAGATTCTGCGACTTACTATCTATCAATAATATACTGAATTCACTAACAACTATGAAAATATTCTTAGTTCCTTCGATTTTATCAACTTTTGTAACGGTGATTGTTTGCACAAGAGCGAAAAGGAATAAAGTCACCACGAAATTCAAACAAGAATAGTGACTAGGCTGGGAATAGGCTACACAAACGGCCATTATTAAATGGATGGCGCATTTACTGCGAGTGATTTGCCTATGACTCTGATTCTAAACTAGGTTTTAACTTTAAATACGAATATAAATAATCTCTATTTGTAAAAAAGCCGTACTACACTCTTCTTAACTCATAAGGAAGGAGAGGGTGTCATGCGTCATTTTTTAACTGCAGCGTTAATCTTGGGTTCGGTTAATGCTGTAGCCGGTGAAGATATTGTTTATGAAGTCGACGGTAAAGCTTATCAAGGTTACTGGTCTAAGGTTTCAGATTCAGCACCACTGGTACTGCTGGTTCACGATTGGGATGGTTTAACAGACTACGAGATCAAGCGAGCAGAAATGCTTAACGAGCAAGGCTACAACGTGTTTGCCGCGGATCTTTTCGGACAGGGCGTTCGGCCAACAGAAGTAAAAGATAAGAAGCAACACACAGGCGAGCTTTATAAAGATCGCGCCAAACTACAGAAGTTGATGGCGGAGAGTCAGCGTAAAGGCGAGATGCTCAATGGCGGCGGTGATAACACTGTGGTGATGGGGTATTGCTTCGGTGGCGCTGCGGTACTTGAGGCCGCTCGCGCAGGCGCAGATGCCAAAGCCTTTGTGACCTTCCATGGGGGTTTAACCACACCAAAAGGCCAAAGCTACAAGATGACCAAGGCACCAGTCGTTGTCTTCCATGGCACAGCTGATACGGCCATTACCATGAAAGATTTCGCGATGCTCGCAGATGAGCTAGAGAAAACGGGCATCAAGCATGAAATGGTCTCTTACGGCGGCGCACCTCATGCCTTTACTGTGTTTGGCTCAGAGCGTTACCGCGAAGATGCAGACATGAAATCATGGACACGATTCAATGAAGTGTTAGTAGAAGTGACTAAGTAAATCTCCTATTTACACTCAAATATCGTATAAAGCTGGACGTATCTTTTCACTGAAGATCCGTCCTCTTCTTTTTTAAGGGGGTGGGCGTGGGCTTTATAGCAGGGCTGGAGGTTGAGAGATTGCATCACGTCATCAAGCTTTGGCGCCGAAGATTGAGCCAACAGGATCCCTTGCTGTGCATACTCTGCAAAATCATCAGGTAATTGGTTGTGCCACCAGTCAAGCAGTTGCTGACTGGTGTTAATGCGATTTAGCCAGTGATCACACACCAGTACCACACAATCGTTCGGTTGGATGGCATAGGCATATTCTTCTCTCCATAGATTCAGGGTATTAGAAAGCTGTCCCTTGAACACTTTATTGGCGGTTTTTATCGAGTACGGAAATAGCCACACACTGCCATACGGCAGTGTAATTCGGCGATAGGCAGTGTTTTCACTGTCATTAGTTGTGTCTAACTCAATTGAATGACTAGTGAGAGTAGTGCCAAACTGCTTCGCGATTACCTGCAGGCGACGTTCTACCAGAGAGGTTAAGTGATTGTTACTTATTCCTCGGTTGTGCACGGTGGGGTAGTGCTGTTTTGACAGGGAAAGACAGTCGTTTTGAACTGCTTTAAGAGCCTGGATAACGATGTCTTTGAGCAAATTTCTGTCCGATAAATAGATATTATGTCAATGATTTTACTATAGTTTAAATTGTAAGCTTAAGTAAATCGCGGAGTTCCTTCAAATTCTTTGAATAAGTCTGTCAAATTCAACCAATCGTAGTTTTATTTAGTTCGCGCATACTAGCTCTATCTTGTAGTCTAGTTGTTAAATAAAGGAAACGGTTAAGTGACTGAGTTACTTATGGAGCAAAGGAGTAGTACGTTGAAAACCTATAATCGCACCGCTCGCATTATTCACTGGATTTCTGCTGTAACCGTCATTGGAATGTTTGCTGTGGGCTGGTGGATGGTCGATCTGAACTACTATAGTGAGTGGTATCAAACCGCGCCGTTCTGGCATAAATCAATAGGGATTATTCTCGCAGGGTTAACTATTTTCCGTGTCGTTTGGAAGGCTATAACAGGCGCACCTAAAGTTGAAGGCAATGCCTTTGAAGTGAAAGCAGCCAAATCAGCGCACCATCTTATGTATCTTTTGCTGTTTGTTTTGTTTGCTTCGGGTTATTTGATATCGACGGAAGATGGCAGGGGAATCTCTGTATTTGACTGGTTCGAAGTACCAGGACTAGGAAAGCTGTTTGAAGGACAAGCGGACCTTGCTGGCACAGTACATTATTATGTGGCATTTGCCCTGATTGGATTGGCAGCTATCCATGCCTTAGCTGCACTTAAACATCACTTTATCGATAAAGACGATACGCTACGCAAAATGATAGGAGGTTCAAAATGAAGAAATTAACGGCTGCTCTAGGATTGGCACTTGCGATGGCTACACCTCTGTACGCTAACGCGGCAGACTATGTAATTGATACCCAAGGTGCGCATGCATCCATTAACTTTAAGGTAAGTCACCTTGGTTATAGCTACATTAAGGGACGCTTTAACCGTTTCTCTGGTGAATTTAGCTATGATCCTGCAAACGTTGAAGCCTCTTCAGTAGAAGTGAAGGTTGATACAACGAGCTTGGACTCTAACCATGCAGAGCGTGATAAGCACATTCGAAGCGGCGACTTCATTGATGCTTCTAAGTACAGTGATGCGGTATTTAACAGTACTAAAGTTGTCGATAAGGGTGATGGTAACCTAGAAATCATGGGTGATTTGACGCTACATGGCGAAACCAAACCAATCACCATTGAAGCTAACTTTATTGGTCAAGGTAAAGACCCGTGGGGCGGCGAACGCGCTGGCTTTATGGGCACAACCCGCCTAGAACTGGCTGACTTTAATATTCCAGTTATGGGTACTTCGAGCTATGTAGATATGGAACTGCATGTCGAAGGCAAGAAAAAGTAACGTTTAAACTCTGTACCTTTTCTTTTCACCTCGCTTGATTCATTCAAGCGAGGTTTTTTTCATTATTAACAACTCATTTGTTCTGTCTACGAGTCATTATAATTCATGACCTAATGTGCGCTTGTCGCTTAACGCTTTGTGTGTGTCTTTTACATAAAACACGCTACCGACAGTAACCGCTGCACCTGCTACAACTAGCCCCGGATTACCAATGGCTGCGATAGTAGCCACACTCGCAAGAATAAAACCAGCCGATCCGCGCGTAGCTTTCTTCTCTAGTTTTTCATAATCCGTATTTTCTAGGTAGTCTATACGCTGTTCATAATCAGACTTAGCCTTACTGACAGATTCGGCATAGTCAGCTTCAACGTATGCAGGTTCAGATTGTGTTTCATTGTTGGTTTCTAAGGTCTGAGCTTCGTCTGCTGTGGCATGGGCAGAATCAACAAAGCTAGAGTAGTCAGCGAGTGCAGAAGTAGAAACAAACAGAAGTACGATGAATGTAAACAGTTTTTTCATAGTTTAGCTCCAATATAAATGGGTAAATTAGGCATCGTAAACTTGTTTTATGAGATGTTTTCTCATGGACGGTAATTATGGATAGCGATTATGCTATTTAAGTCTGCCTAAACGTATAAACATTGCTTCGGTTCTCATGGCGAAAGCGCCGTGTAACCACATCGTTCATAATATTTAGGCGTATCTTATATGAAATGAAAATAGGATATATGCGGTTATATTTGGTTGATTCATAAATACCAGTTATGGTTTACGAAGCAGAACCCTGTTGGAGCGTTATCATTTCTTTGTTTATTCAGAAAAATTAAGTATTCCCATTAGCCATACTGATCACCCGTTTGAGCGTCCAGCGAATGAGCAGTGGCACTACACCGTCTCCGTGAGTTTCACAGTATTCAACAATCGCCAGAGCTACGTCGGGCTTAGCGTGTTTCTTCAATGCCCTTACAATCACTTTTTTCGCTGGGATAGGGTGGTCATAAGGGATCTTCACCATGTCTCTAAAGAACTTCTCAAAGCCATTGTTATAAAGGTAGTGCTCAATATCCTTATCCGGGAGCTCAGTCAGTCGGTGCCGTTCTTGCTCCCCATGGAGCATTGTTCTCACAGAGGCTGCATATTTTTTACCTGCGGCGTCACCATCTGTCACTACATGCCAGTCAATATCAAACGCGCGAGCGACTTTGAGTAACGATTTTAGCCCTGATTGCGCGAACTCAACGATTTGCACACCCTCGGCGGCGAGATCGTAGCCACACAATTTGGCTAATTCGTTAAATAGCCAGACCTCCGTTTCACCTTCAACTAATAGCCAGCACCTTGCAAATAAAGCGCTAGAACGATGAAAGCGTATATGAAACCCGACACGTCTTAGTTCGTCTGACGAGAGCATCTCAGGGCGAATGTATTTGGCTTCTGTGCGATCTGATTTTCGAACCAATCGTTTGATACTTCGCAGAGGCACTGCCCCTAGTAAAACAGCCGAATTGGTGGTGAGTATTTTCTGCATCGGCATCATTTGCAGTAATGCCCAGGCCCGAGCAAGGTGAGTGGGGTGAAGCCGACCCTCAGGATCTTCAACGATCAGTAAGGGTCTTGCACAGCGTCGTAGCTCGGTGTTCCCCTTTGCTTGCAGGTAATTGTTCAATAGCCCCATTAGTAGCAAACGAGTCTGTCGGTCTTTGGTTTGGTCAACAAACTGCTTCAGCGACATCTTGCTACCCGCACTTGAGGTAAAAATGCCATCTCGCAGTGCTCTAGGGTCGTGCCTTGAGTGAGTTTTATAGGAAAAGTAGTGATCGACAAGGTCGTGCATGGTCTTAACGCTGCTTTTCATCTCTTCTTTACTGATAAGGCCTGGGTGTGAGATGAGGCGGCGACAGGTGTTCTTTATTCTGCGTTCGATCTTAGAATCCGGTTGAGGAGACTCTTCAAGGCGTTGAAAACGTCTTGAATCACGCAATCGAATGACAGGATGCAGAATCATCAATTCTTGTGCGAGCTTTGCGGTGTGATGCAACTGCTTTGGAATTCCCTCGCGATTTAAAAAGGCGTAGTGTGTTGTGACTTTAGTACCCTCTAGTGTGGCACTGAGTCGATAAATGATTTCAGAGCGACCATTTGAACGCTCATTCCATGCGGGTTTTATTTTGCGGTAGCGACCGGATCTTGGTTCATTGTTGCTACTAGCGCGCAGCTTAAGCACTATCTGAAGATGCTGGGTTTGAGGGTGTGAGATTGAGTAATCAACATGAAAATCACGCATTTCAAATTGATAGGGTTCTGCATTCGTCGGTAAGGCAACAGATAGGGCATCGAGTAACGATGATTTACCCCATGTGTTTTCTCCAATCAGGGTTGTCAGTTGTTCAAACGGCAAAGAAAGGCGCTTTATGCCCCGAAAGCCAGAGATTTCGATTCGCTCTAATTGCATAATCTACCCCTTTTCCTTTCATTATAGAAAACAGACCGGATTTGCACTGCGAAGCTTCGCATGTTTCTAACTAATTGATATTTTATGTTCTTCTAGGGAAATTAGAACCTAAACAAGCCACGTAGATACTGGGTCAGATAAGGTTTTATACGCTCCAGAAAATAATTCATTGGTTTGTCATATTCGCCCGACTACAATGGCCTTGAAACTAGAGATGAATGAATGAAGAAAAGAATGAAAAAAGTGACAAGGATACGGGTCGCTCACATCAACGATACCCACTCATATTTTGAGCCAACAACACTACAGCTGTCTTTAAATATAGAGAATCAAACGTTAAACCCTTATGTAAGCGTAGGGGGATTCGCACGTATAAAAACACGTTCGCAAGAGCTTAAACAGCAATCCGACCAAGCAGGTCGAGAGTTTCTTTTTTTGCACGCCGGTGACTGCTTTCAAGGGACGCTGTACTTCTCCTTATTCAAGGGCGAAGCGAATTCAAGGCTGCTAAATCAACTCAACCTAACCGCAATGACGCTGGGAAATCATGAACTGGACATGGGCAACGGTCCCCTTGCCACGTTCGCCAATGAAATCAACTTCCCTTTATTGTGTGGCAACTGGGATCTCTCAAATGAACTTCAGAGCAAGCCCCTAAGACTTAGCGAAACCCCAAGTGTACACTCACATCAACCACACTCTAAAAGCGCCAAGTGGCTGACCCATGAAGTGGATGGTGAACAGATTGCGATCTTTGGTTTATCCATAGATAAGATGATGGACATTGCAAACCCTGATCCCGACACTCCGTTCGTCAATGCCACGCAAACGGCCATCAACACGGTTGAACAAATCCGTGAATCAGGGATCAACAAAATCATACTGCTTAGCCACCTTGGCTACGATGCTGATCTGAAGCTTGCTGAGAGTGTTAAGGGTATTAGCCTGATTATTGGAGGACATTCTCACGTCCTGCAGGGTGATTTTAGCGAACTGGGCTTGTCGTGCCGAGATGAGTACGGAAAACGCGTTAACGACACTTACGTTGTGCAAGCAGGCCTGCACGCACAAGCCATCGGCCACTGTGATATTGATTTTGATGAATCGGGCAAGGTCGTTGCATTTCTTGGTCGAAATGAGCTTCTGATTGGTCGTCGGTTGTGCCTTGATGCGACGATGAGCGATTGCGACTGTGATGGCGAATATAATCAGGTGTTCGACTATTTACAGTCTCATCCTAATATCGTGCGCTGTAAAAAAGACCCTGCGATACATCAACTATTAACTGAAACCTATAAACCAGAGGTGCATGCGCTGCAAACGAGTGTTGTAGGCCATCTTAAAACTGGGCTGAGGCACGTAAGGATCCCTGATGAAAAAGGGCCGAGTGAGATTTGCTCGTTAGTTGCTGAGTCTTTCTACCATGCGATGCGCCATCGTGGGCACAGCATAGATTTTGCAATACATAATGCGGGTGGTGTGCGCTGCTCTTTAAATGCGGGGCCAATCAGTAAGGCTGACATTGCCGGTAAATTACTGCCTTTCATCGTACCCATTGGCGTATATTCCATTGAAGGGCGTCATATTAAGGACGTGCTGGAAGGCGCTATTGATAACGCTGTTGATGAAAGTGGAACAGGCTCAGGAAGCTACCCGTATTCCTATCAGTTGGATTATCAGGTAGTGCTTGATGCGAAAAAAGGTCAGCGCGTAAAAAACCTAAGGATCTATGATGAGGTTCGTGGCTGGACAGACATTCGCGACGATCACGTCTATTGGGGCACGTCTTCAGCTTACACAATGAAGGGTAAGGAAGGGTATTCGGCGATACTGAACTGTCGTGATGATTGGACGGTGACTGAGATGTCGATGGCTGATTGCTTCCTAGAGTTTGTATCAAGAGAAGCATTGCGCTTTGAGACACAAATTAAATTAGGCCTAACCACATAAATTTTCACTTTTTTATTGTGACTGTTTTGTAAACAAAAACTGCCTTTAAATAGCCATAGGAATTTATATTCACAGAATAGTGCGTAAATTGCGGATTTATGCATCTATTCCGTAGGTTGATTTTTGCACTTGTTACTGCGTTGTAAAATTAGAAAAACTAATCCGAAGGCTGAATTTTACTCGTTTTATTCTTACACTGATTTTGCCTATATTTGCGCCATAACTTATTGAAACTTACCAGAAATTAAAGAGGCACTCATGGCGCAAGTAATGAATCTTAACACCGTGGCAGTACCTAGCTCTCAGGAAGCAAAGAGCTATTCTATTGATTTCAAAGGATTGATGATGCACCTTGTTGATATTCTTTTCGGCAAAGGTCAGACTACTACAACTTACTATGCATCTGATCTTTCGGATCACATGCAAAAAGATTTGGGTATGACGCGCTAATAGATTAGCCATACTGCACATTATTCGAAAGCCCTGCTCTCTTTGAGAGCAGGGCTTTTTTGTGGTTGCTCGTAAATGAGTGGCAGCTGAAAACATAAACGGCAGTGAGTGGTATGGTTACATCGCCAAGCGGTGCTTTCACAAAAAACCGGTTTCATGCTAAATCATAACTTCTATTTAAGCTTTCCCAGTGCTTAGCGCAGCCAGTACTGAACTACTAGTTGGTAAATTCAATTGCATAGTTGATGAATTTGATTTTGTAAATGATTGGGGTGGAATTAATTTTTGATTTTAGTGTATAGTCAGGCTTACAGTTGTTAAGAAGGACTAATTCATGAAAACACTAATCTTAGGTCTCTCTCTGGGCCTGATGACCGTGGGTGTTGCACACGCGGACCGTCTAGACGATATCCAGAAAGAGGGTGTACTAAGAGTAGGTACTACGGGTGACTATCGCCCATTCTCTTACCACGATGGCGAGACACTTAGTGGTTACGATATTGATGTGGCAAAGCATATGGCTGATCAGCTTGGCGTCAAGGTTGAGTTTGTGGAGACCACTTGGAAAGGGCTGTTGGATGGCCTAGCGCAAGATCAGTATGATATTGCTATGGGGGGTATTACTCGTAAGATGCAACGTCAGTTGAACGCTGAGCAGACTCAAGGCTACATGACGTTTGGCAAGTGCTTTTTGGTCGCTAAAGGCAACGCAGAAAAATACGATACCCTAGAAGAAGCAAACCAAGCCAGCACTAAGGTGGGCTATAACATTGGTGGGACAAACGAGTTGTTCGCCAAAGAACACCTGACTAGCGCCAAGTTTACTACCTATGAAAATAATCTAGATGTACCTGAGGCGGTTGCAGAAGGTAAGGTCGATGTGATGGTCACCGAGACGCCAGAAGCTCTGTATTATCAAAGCATTGATAAGCGCTTAGAGGCATCAAGTTGTGCTGACCCATTCACTAAGAGCCAGTTCGGCTACTTGATCCCTAAAGGGGAGCAACGTCTTCTTAATACTGTAAACTTCATTATGGATGAGATGAAACTAAAAGGCGTTGAAGAAGATTTGATGGAAAAGAACGCCCTTAAATAATGTGGTGTCAGATATCAAAAGGTTCCTTCCTTATTAACTGGAACTGAACTATAAACGGTAGTGGGTGTAAGGTTACATCGACAAACATAGCCTTTATCAAGCTACCGTTTTCATGCTAAATACTGCTTTCTTTCCTCATACAGCGAAAGCTTTTGGTTTGTATACTCCCTGACGGTGTCCAATGCGTTCAGTGGTTAACCATCAAAGAAACCGGATATTGGGCATTCCTTTCAAAATGTTGGTTCAGACAAGAGGCATGAAGTGTTCAAATTGTGGTATCGCAACTGAAACTATTTCTCTAGATTAAACCTTATCTCCGTTTCATCATTCGATCCATTGATGCCAATGATAGCAATTGCAAGAAATTCTCTACATTTAAAGCCCTCTTTTTCGTATCGCTCTTTAATTCATCACTAGGCTCAATTGAATACTTAAATAAGAGTGAGGATCGGTATAAGCCTGAGTGATAGGTTGGGGATCTTCATCATGTTAACCTGCGCGCACTTTGTAACCAGTTGGCTTATGGCACTATGCGCACCCCCTTTGTATTTACCAGTTGTATCGCTTTGTTTATGACGGCTTGTAGCTCTTCGATCCCATACGAAGAGAGAGAAGAGATCCGCCAATCAATAGATGATGAAAGTGAGCAGTTAATAGAAGAACTGGCAGAGGTCTACCCAGAAATTCATGCTCAACTAGAAGAAGCAGAAGGGTATGCGACGGGTGTAATGTCGAACATTAAGGTGCCATTGGTGGGCGGAGGCACGGGTATAGGTGCTGTCTATAACAATGTTGATGACTCTACCACCTACATTGACCTTTATCGTTACGATGTAGGCGCTGGCCTTGGCCTGAGTAGCTACAGAATGATTTCTGTTCTTGATACCCCTGAGAACCTTGAAAAGTTTAGTGAGGGTTTCAGCGAGTCTTCTTGGGGGACTGACTGGAATATAAGCGCCAGTGGTATAGAGACCGAGCAGGTATATTATCTAGAAGATAGCGAGATTCCTACGTATCTGGTGTTCGAGTCTAGTGCCTCAGCTGTGGGGAGTGCCCGTTTGATGTCGGTATCGGTAAACGAAGAACTGACCGAAACTGGGGTGGGTAATGCGAAATTTGCCAATCATGAGTCAGCTGGTGATGAGTCGAACCCGAAATGGGATAGGCCATTACCATTCTTCGCTCAGGATGTGGTTGACCAAGGATTTAGCCTGCCTTTACCTTTTGGTATTAGCATTCTTTATGCCGAAACCAAGCAGGATATGACGATCTCGGGTCTCGAAGCCGGGTTTTCTGGCATCAACGGGGGGAGCACTATACCTATGGAGTTTATGTCATTTGATAACAACTACTCTCATAGTCAAACGCCTCAGTTGAAAATAGATGCTTGGGTGTTTCCTTTTATGAATGTATTTGCCACTGTGGGTAAAGTTAATGGTATGGCACACGTCGAGTTTCAATCAGACGGCTCTGTTGGTAATGGTATTGGGGATGCCATTATTGAAAGCCCTATATGCTCAAGGCCGGGTCCTGGTAAGCCTGATTTTTGTGATTCATGGAATGGCTCTAACGGTTGGGATGCGGCGCTAGATGTCGACTTGGATGGATGGAACTACACCATAGGCGCTACCTTTGCAGCCGGTTGGAGAGACTACTTTCTAGCGATACCAGTTTCAGTCAGTTATATCGATATGAAGCATGCAAGGGCAGAGGAGCTTGTATTTAGTGTTAGCCCACGTGTTGGTAAGCAGATCCCACTTAAGGATACGAGCAGCGTTGATGTGTATATTGGTGTTAGCTATTTAGATAGCACGCTAACCATTTATGGTGAGCACTATGGTCAACTACCTGATGATATGCACATCACCTACAAAATTGAGCAAGAAAACATCGACAAATGGATGGGTCTAGTAGGAGCAAGCTACAACTTCAACCGTTCATGGGCAATTCAAGCGGAATATGGACAAAACGGTTCTGACAAACGCCAGTTTGTGTCCTCTCTAACGCGCCGCTTCTAATTGGTTAAGCCAATAAAGAAAGGCCCAGCTTAGTGCTGGGCCATTGTATTTATTGAGTAACCTACTTTTTAGCAAAAGAAACTTTTAGCAAAGCACCTTAATAGCTAAGCCACCTTGAGAGGTCTCACGGTATTTAGCGTTCATGTCTTTACCGGTTTCAAGCATGGTCTCGATAACCTTATCAAGGGATACTCGAGCGGCAGAGGTGCGGCCTAATGCCATACGAGCCGAGTTAACCGCTTTCACTGCAGCAATGCCGTTTCTTTCGATACATGGTACTTGAACTTGTCCTGCAACTGGATCGCACGTTAAGCCAAGGTTGTGTTCCATACCGATTTCCGCCGCCATGCAAACCTGCTCTGGACTGCCGCCCATTAGCTCAGCTAAACCTGCAGCTGCCATAGAACATGCAACGCCCACTTCGCCTTGGCAACCAACTTCTGCACCTGAGATAGAGGCGTTACGCTTGTACAAACTACCGATTGCACCTGACGCTGTAAAGTAACGGGTATATTCTTTTGCTGTTACAGGTTGAATGAATTTATCGTAGTAAGCGAGTACTGCAGGAACGATCCCACACGCGCCATTTGTTGGGGCGGTTACTACTCGGCCACCTGCAGCATTTTCTTCATTTACAGCAAATGCAAATAGGTTAATCCAATCTACTACTGCCATAGGGTCTGCGTTAGTGCCGGCAGACGTGGAAAGCTTTTTGTAAAGACAAGGTGCGCGGCGGTAAACACGAAGTGGTCCAGGTAATACCCCCTCTGTATTCATGCCTCGTTCAATGCCATCAGACATGGTTTGCCAAATAGCAGCAAGATAGCTCGAGATAGCCTCATCTGAATGCAGTGCTTTCTCATTCTTAAGTACTAAGGTGCTAATAGAAAGTCCGCTTTCAACCGCTTGTTCAACAAGCGAAGTTGCCGAATCAAAAGGGTATGGGACTTCAACGGTTAGCGCTTCAGACTGACCAAAAGAGGCTTCATCGACAATAAATCCGCCACCGATAGAGTAGTAGGTTTTGCTATGTACTAGCTCATTGTCAGCCCATGCATGGATTTGCATGCCGTTTTCATGCAGCGCTAGGTTTTCAGAATGGAAGTTCATCCCACCAGAGGTAGGGAAATCAACGATGTGACTGCCAGTATCTAAAGCCAGCTTGCCTGTTTGCTCTACATTTTTGATAAATCCATCTATCGAATCAATATCAACGGTTTGCGGAAGGTTGCCCGCAAGGCCCATGATAATCGCAATGTCGGTATGGTGACCTTTGCCGGTTAATGATAGTGAGCCATAGACATCGACCGTTACCTTGGTGACTGACTGCAAGGTTGCCATGTGCTTGAGTTCTTCAACGAATTCATAGCCAGCCTTCATTGGACCTACAGTATGAGAACTAGAAGGGCCAACGCCAATTTTGTAAATATCAAAAATACTGATCATGATTATTCATGCCTTATTGTGAAATAAAGGGGAGAGCAGAATAAAAAGCCCCTAGCCATAAGCTAAGGGCTATTGAGCATCCAGGTTTATTAGAAGATGCCGTACGTTGCAGAAGTGATCGCTGCGATACCACAGATAAGCGTGAAGATACGAGCTGCTTTAGTGGTTGCTAGCTTCTTCATTGCTGGAACTTTGTACATCGCAAAGACAGGCATAATGAATAGAATTGCAGCAATCATAGGTGCGCCAATTGCTTCAATCATGCCAAGGATACTTGGGTTAACAATGGCTACAATCCAAGTGGTTACTACGATGAAGCCCAAAGCAATCTTATCAATCTTACTTGCAGAAGCGTTTGAGCGTGATTTAGCAAGACCAACCAAACCTTCATGAGCACCTAGGAAGTGACCAAAGTAGCTTGAAGTGATGGCTGCGAACGCGATTACTGGACCCAAAATAGAGATGATTGGTGACGCATGAACATTTGCTAGGTAAGAAAGTACAGAGATGTTTTCAGCTTGTGCTTGCGCTAGTTGCTCAGGAGATAGAGACAACACGACCGAAAATACGAAGAACATAACGAAACCCATAAGCATTGCTGACGCGCCGCCGGTGATCATGTCTGTTTTTTTGTGTGCATCTTTGCCGTAGGTTTTACGCTGTTCTTTAGTGAACTGGCTGATGATCGGGCTGTGGTTAAATGAGAATACGATGATTGGGATAGCCAACCAAATAGTAGAAGGCAGTGTGGTCCATTCAGGAGTCACTGACATCATTGATGTATTCCAGTCTGGAATTAGGTAAACCGATAGCGCAAGCAAGATAAGCACCAATGGATATACCATTGCAGATGTTGCTTTTAGCATCAGTTCCTTACCGAATACTACGCCACCTGTCATTAGGGCAATTAATCCACCAGAAAGTAACCAGCGTGGAACAGATTCCATGCCAAGTTGATTCACCATGAAAGAATCCACGGTGTTAGTGATACCTACACCGTAGATGAGAACGATTGGGTAGATGGCGAAGAAGTAGGCAAAGGTAATAATGTTTGCGCCAGTCTTTCCAAAATGTTCTTCAACGACGTCGGTAATGTCTGCATTCTCGTTCTTAGATGAAAGAACAAAACGGGCTAAGCTCTTATGAGCAAACCATGTCATAGGTGCTGCAATTAGGGCTAGAATAACTAATGGCCAAAAACCGCCAGCGCCCGCTTTAATTGGAAGGAAAAGTACGCCTGCACCTACAGCTGTACCAAAAAGAGAGAGACACCATGTGATGTCTTGATAAGTCCATTTACGTGTTTTCCCTGATACTTGTTCTGCGATAATCGTTGTTGTCATTATATAATTCTCGTAAAAAAGGGATGTGATTGATTTCGGGGCGCATTGTGTTGCAACGCAGACATTTTTATTGTGATCAAAATCAATCCTTGAGGAAGTACCGTAAGTAGGGGGAATTTATTTGGATTGGATCACGAATTTCGCGTGCTACACGATAGATTATTTTTGTCTTAGCATTAAAAATTCTAATGGAAGTGGCGTTTTAATTTATGCAATCGTTTGCGGAAAAACAGGGTGAATATTGAGGGGATGTACAGTAGAACGAGAAGGGATAGTAAATAAGGTGCATAGAAAAATGGAGCTCTGATTGAGAGCTCCATAAAGATGGCTAAAGTTTAACTAAGCGTCGTTTTTCTTAGAAAGTGACTGTTGCTTAGAAAGTAACTTTTTTCTTAGAAAGTCACTTTTGGTTAGAAAGTAACTTTAGCACCTAACATGCCTTTAAGTTCTTCATCTTGGGTGAACTTCTTGCTCACACCAGCATAAGTTAGGAAGTAGTTAGTGAACTGGTAACCGAGATCTACGGTTGCGCTGTTACGATCATCTTTCTCTGAATCGAAGTTTGCGCTAGTGAACGTAGATGCAAGGGTTAACTTGTCAGTAAAGTCGTAAGAGCCTGCTAGCTCGTAACCTTGGAAATCATCACCCAACTGAGAGCCGTTCACGTAAAGCGCACCAAGGTACAGTGCATCTGTTACATCAGCGCCTAAACCGACTAATACGTTGTCGCTATCCTTAGCATTGCCGTCATAGGTTTCTTTTGCGTAACCAGCACCTGCTTTTAGCATACCGAAGTCATAGCTTGCTGCCGCACCGTAACCTTTATCGATGGTTGCATCGATCTTTTGAGCTGGAATCTCAACACCATTGTTATCGAAGAATGATTTCGATACTTTCGCGCCGCCGCCATTCACGTTGGCTTTAACTGTTAAGTCACCGTAAGTACCAACATAAAGTAGCTGGTTATCTGCACGGTCAGCCGTAGCAGATTTGCTTGATGCTTCTGAGCCGTAGGTATTCAGAATGTCGGTATAGTCAGTGATTAGGCCAAGAGAGCCATCTGTTTTACCGTATTGCAGTTCAGTATTTTCATCACCAACGCCAACGTAAAGGTAGCGAGTATCGTTTGTATTGTCTTTGGTAAATTCTTTTTCTACAAAACCACGCGCATGAACATCTTCAGTGATTTGAGTCTTAGCTTCAAAGTTAAGACGAGCACGAGAAAGCTCTTGTTGCTTTTGGTTTACTTTATTGTCTTTACCTTGGTCAGAGAACTCACTACGAGCCTCAACACGGCCGCCTAGAGAAAGAGCTAAGTTGTCTGCTTTGTATACTTCAGCAGCGTTTGCTGATGCAGCGAATGCTGAGGCAACTGCGATAGCAGTCAGAGTCAATTTTTTCATTTCTATATCCTTTAGTGTCCAGCACAAAAATTCTTAATTGGTGCTGGAACTAAAGCCTATATATTTTGTCTGTGCGGCATAAGATGAATAAATAGAAACTTATTTTGTATAACGAATAGGGGATTGATGGCAGGTGATTAATGTGGCATATCGCTTGTTGTCCAAAAATAAAGCATTGATAAAAAATAAATATTCTTGATCTGTGAGTAATATTCCGAGAATAAAGTTAATTCCATTCCTGCTTTCAGTGATGCGTTTTTATGCGTTTCTGTGACTAGAAATTCATTAGGCATCATTTGGAAATACAGTGACTAATTTAGGGTAAGACAGAGGGCACTAGATGCAATAATGGGTAGGTTAATATCTTGATGCCTAAGTGTTACTAATTGTGTATAATTAACTGGACAATGTGAGGAAATCAATGATTTTGTTAAGTATAAAGCTACTTCAGATTGGATTTGTCATTGTCTATAAGGAATATAGAAAACGTAATATTCAAATGCCTCCTGCCTAGGGGGCATTTTTTTGTCTTAGAATTTCAGCTTGCTATTTATAGAGCATTTTTATCTCTGGTCATCTTAGCCGTACACTCTTCATCTATCGCCAGTTTTGCCTCAGAAAAGCCATTGCTTGGGAAGGTGGCGACCATTCCAATATCAGACTTAATAACAACGGGCTTCCCCTTGCCGAATTCGCTTAATACAAACGCAAGTCCTGCAGGGTTCTTTGGGCGGTATAACCGTGCGTTGTCATTGACCTTATCAACGTACTTGAAGTGGACATCTTGGCCGTTCACATTGAAGATGCCGCTGATTCTATTGCTGTAAAATGCGCCAGTGACAAAGAGTTCTCCTGCGCAATTGCTTGGATCAGTGCTGTAACCTGCTGCGTAGTCGAGATCGCCTTTGTGCGTTTGGTCGTTCCAGCCTACATTCTTGGCTAATCCATTGCCGTGATAACTCCACTCTTCACTAGCAAGCCATGCCTGCTTTTCATCAGAGAAGCGATTGAGTGGTGAGTCTGTTTCAATTGATGCTTGCGGTTGTTGAATCTCTGATTGAACAGGTGTTGCGGTATCTGCTTGTGATGTAATTGCAGTGCTTGTGCAACCTTGAGTAATAACTAGCATAGAGCCAAGCAATAGCGTTGCTTTGTGCATAATGTCTTCCTTGAAACTAAGGGGAACGTGAATAACGCAATGATATCGCTAGGTTTGTTGGGTTAAGTTAGGACAGTGTTTGATTTGCTTTAGGTGACGGTAGTTTTACTGTCAGCGTATTGAAAAGGCTATCGGTAAATACGTTTGAAGGCACAGGGTGCTGTAGCATTCTAATCATGGTCATAAAGGGAGTTATTGCTCAACTACTACTCTGTTGCCGCATGACAGGGCAGGATTTCTTGAGCGCAAGGCTCGCTTTGTCTACAATGACGCACACTATTATTTTTTCAGGTCATGAAAATGAGCGACACTAACGAAAAGCCAACTCTTCCGGATCACCTTTCAGGTAACCCTCGCAGCCCTCACTATGTTGAAGAGTGCTTTCACCATCGCATCGGTATTCGCCTTAACGGTAAAGAGCGTAACGATGTAGAAGAATATTGCGTCAGTGAAGGTTGGGTAAAAATCCCTTCTCCTAAAGCGCTAGATCGTCGTGGTCAGCCGATCCTTATCACCCTTAAAGGGACAGTAGAAGCTTACTACGTGTAAAGCTCTGCTTTATGAATATAAACGGCTCATGAATTCGTTCATGGGCCTTTTTTTTATGATTCAACTTTAACTTGCCCTTAGAACCTTGCCCAACAGCGCATAACTTAATCTAGATTAAGGTTTTGTTTGTGATTCATCAGTAAAGTCAGTCATCCGATCTAGATCACACTTTTCAGCACTGCCTTCAAAGCAGTTTCAAATTAGAGGATTCGACTTGAGCATTTTGTTTTCACCAGCCCAAATTGGCAACATGACCCTAAAAAATCGTTTTATACGAAGTGCAACCTGGGAAAATATGGCCACAGAAGAAGGTTATATGACTGAAAAGCTGTATGACATCTATGAAGAATTGGCTAAAGGTGATGTTGGCCTTATCGTAACTGGCTATGCGAATATCGTAGAAGACGAAAAGCCAAATGCTGGAATGATGGGTATCTACAATGATTCGTTTATTGAGGGCTACAAGAAGCTAACGGATCTTGTACATCAATACGATGCCAAAATTGTTAAACAGATTGCTTATGGTGGTACTAAGACCACGTACAACCTTGGCGAGCGAGTCATATTCGCCCCAAGTGAGATCCCTGAGCGTGGCACCAATACTCTTGGCAAAGCGATGAGTAAAGACGAAATTAACCTCATCGTTGATGCCTTCGCCGAAGCGAGTCTGCGAGCGAAAAAATCCGGCTTTGATGGTGTTGAGATTCATGCTGCTCATACTTACTTGATCAACCAGTTTCTGAGCCCATATTACAACCGCCGTGACGATGAGTATGGCGGTAGCTTAGAAAACCGCATGCGATTCTTGGTTGAGATCTATGAAAAAACTCGCGATCTCGTTGGGGAAGACTTTCCTATTCTCATTAAGCTAACCGCAACCGAATTCTTTGAAGGTGGGCAGAGCTTTGAACAAACACGCGCTATCTGTAAGAAGTTAGAACAGCTTGGCGTTGATGCCATTATTGTTTCAGGCAATATTCACGGTAAAGCCAGTGAGATGGTCGGTGAGTCGTTCGACGGCTATACCCTACAACAAGAGGGTTACTTTCACGAATACGGCCATGTCATCAGCCAAGATGTCAAAGTACCAGTAATTACTGTCGGCGGTCTAAGCGACTTTGATGCGATTGAAAGCATAGCCAACAACACTGGCATCGACTTCTTTGCGGTTTCTAGACCTTTACTGGCAGAGCCTCAACTCATTAAGCGCTGGAAAGAGGGGGATCGTGCCCCTGTTGATTGCGAGCGCTGCTCAAAATGCCGTACGAAGCGAGGCAATTTTTGCGTGGTATTTAAACGCCGAAAGAAACAGAGATAACCCCGCGATAAAGACATAAATTAACGGCTTGTAGTTTACTCACTACAAGCCGTTTTTTGTGTCTTTAACGAAAAACCTGCTGGACTATTCTGTTGTTTTTCTCGTCAAAATGCGTGGTTAGATCAAGGTCTGGTTAGGTAATGAAGTCGATGCCTTTTTCGCACTTTAGTAATGATTTTCCTTTGCTAGATTTAAAGTGAAGGTGCATAAGGGAGTGGTAATATACCAATCGCTTAAATACATTTGTTCATCTCAACTTGACTGTTAACACAAGCAGAAAAATCGCTAGATGCTAAGCAGTAAGAGTCCAGTTTGATGTTGTCGTCAATGTATTTAACGCCTGATGGGGTTGCTCCTATCTTGAATAATAAAGAGCCTTTCCTTACGCACTATGGATGATTATCTAGCTAGCGATAGTGGAGCTTATTATGAACATGGAAAGGATTAGGCGAAGTACCTACGGTGGAATGGGCTTGACGTTCTTAAGTCTACTCTTCGCTGCAAATGCCTATGCAGCGATTATACAAAACTCTAATGTTGATACGTCACCAGATGCCTTTATTGGTGACTGTGGCGTACCTGGCGAACTAACCGCTTGTATTGGTGGTTGGAACCTAGACAACGTTGATGTCGTTTTAAGGTACGAGGATGGTCTGGAGTTTGGGTCATTTGATGAAGACTCTGGTATCTACAGTTTGATGACTTATGGTGATTATTTTGAGAGCTCAGTCAATGGTGATGAAGGGCAGGTTATGGCTCGCATTACTGGTAAAGACTGGCCAGTCGGAGAGCCGAATGCGATAAAAATCGTCACTGGCGACTCTGATGTTTCCCATGGTAAGCCTCAGAATTGCATTATTGGTTCGTCTTTTTTGAGTCCAGATAACTCTGACATCGAAGATGCTAATTTCTTAGATTCAACGCATCCTCAACCTGTTATTTGTTCTAGTCCATTTCAGACTCATAAACGGTTTAAAGTTGCCATGCTTCCGGCCTCTGTGGACGATATCGATTCAGGTGACGGCCATGGCATCGACCTCGTGTTCAACGTACAAGATGAAACAATTGATCCTGAAGCAGAAGATCAAATAGCCCTTCGTTCCTATCAAGTGTTCAGCAAAATCAACAACTATACAGGTAGACGTTTGAGCGGCTACAAGCTTGTGATAGGCACAGGGCGGGGAAGCGAATTCAAATCTGCCAGTGAAAGCAATATTGAAGACAGACTCCATCTTTCTTTGGGAAGAGGCGAGGGAGCGTCAGGTGGGCATGAGAACCTAGTTTATGATGGTTCAGATATCTTTGAGAGCGATAGTCTAGCCACTTTCTCCCATGGATTATTTGGTGCGCCGGATAAGCATTTTACCAGTAATGGCTTCTTTGATATGCGTACCGCTGGATTCGACGTGCAGCAAGGATGTGTATCCACTGCTGAGGATGCCTGTACAAGCTATGACAATCCAAACACTGAGACTGGTGAACCGGAACTTGTGGCTTCAGATATAATTTATTCATCCTCAACACTTGCTAGCCATTACCATGAAACAGTGGGAGTTATTGAAGGGTTGCCATTCGGTGAGTGGCTTCCATCCAAATGGCAACCAAAGGCAGTATTTTTTGATGACGACAACGATCCAGAAACAGACGCTACATTAATGGTATGGTGGGATGGTGATAATTGGCGCGGAAACTATGACGATGGATTCCCTATCATTGACCAAGCTGAAATAGATTGGCTAGCGGCTAACCCTAACGGATTGTACGAAATGGGTGATATAGAGGATGTACTAAATCTGGGTATCAACTACATTATTAAAGTAGGCAATGGTATTCCTGGTGGCACATTCACAGTGAGAGTAATTCCAGTTGTATCGGATAACCAAACGCCTCCAGCGTGGTGCACTGGATTCTTTGGAAGTTGTGATGAGCCGCCTTATGGTGCGGCTACGCAAGCTGAGGAAGCCATTGAAATAGAAGATGATGTGGTTAGCGAGAGCGAGGTTGATGGCTTTGCTGAAGCAATAGGTTTAACGGCTACTGACGGCGGCGGTGGTTGTACTTTAAGTAGGAACGGACGGTTAGATCCAACTTTGTTACTGCTATTTGTCATTGCACTGGTCCAAATTTTCTGGCGTCACTATGGCTCACGAGCTAGCGGGTTGTTGATTCAACATCGTGGCGATTAATGGATTGCTAGAATTAGAAATTGACTGAGCCGACATCACTGATAACGGATGTCGGCCTTTTTGATATATGACGGGAGAATATGCCCTCATGCACTATCCAAAATCTGAGCTTATAGGTTTGCTCGATGAATTTGCATTGCGAGGCGATAGCAAATGGGCGTCAGACCGAATATTTAAAGTTGCGTGCCTGTTTGGGTTCGCCATTGGCTTGCTACTACTTTCTAGTCTAGCCCCTATCTCACAGCCACAGCAAGCATGGCAGACATTGATGATGTTGGTAGTTGTGTCTCCTTTACTTGAAGAGTTGTTGTTTCGAGGCGTAATGCAGGGGAGATTATTGCGATTAGATTGGGGCTCTCGCCATCTATTTGGCTTTACCTTAGCTAACCTATGCTGCTCCTTGTTGTTTACAGCGCTTCACTTCATCAGTCATCAGCCTCTCTGGGCTTTAAGCGTGCTGTTTCCCTCCTTGTTATTCGGGTATTTTCGAGACAGACATAACAGCGTTTATCCCTCAATAGCCCTACATATTTTCTACAACAGTGTGTATTTCATCCTGCCGATTGTAATCAACATTCGTGTTTAAATTTGTTAGCCCTTTGAAGGTTTGGCTTTTAATTCAATCGCTGTCACAAGTGTTTCCCTTTCTACCGTCATACCTGCTAAATTATGAATAGTGCTAACAAGGGTCAACAGACCCTAACTAATGGTTAAGATTTTGATTCGATTGATACTTAATGGAAAAAAAGCCGGTCTCGAGAGCGTTAGAGAGGCGGTTTATGCTCTCCGAAAGAAAGGGTATGACCTTCAAGTGCGCCCTACATGGGAAGAGGGTGATGTTGACCGATTGGTGCGAGAGGCTGCTGAACAAGGGGTAACGCGGCTAGTCGCAGGAGGCGGAGATGGCACAGTCAACGAAGTGGTCAGTGCGATTCTTAAGTATGATCTTAACCATTTAGAATTATCTGTCTTGCCTTTAGGGACGGCTAATGATTTTGCTACAGCGTGTGAGATCCCGTCAGACCCTATTGATGCTCTTAACTTGGCGGTATTGGGAGAGAGTTATTGGGTTGATGCGGGTTCAGCCAATGAAAAATACTTCATGAATATCGCAACGGCAGGGTTTGGCGCTCAGGTAACAGCGACGACACCAGTTGTACTTAAGAACTTTCTCGGAGGAGGTGCTTATACTCTATCTGGCCTAGTTCAGGCGATAAACTTTCAGCCCTTTCCTGGCACTGTCATTCACGATGATAAAGCGACACTCGCGAATGTGGTAGTTGGCGCTGTATGTAACGGTAGAACCGCTGGTGGCGGGCAGCCATTGGCTCCACAGGCGTATATTGATGACGGAGTATTTGAGCTGTTCTATATCGAGGGTTTCAATGCTAGCGATATTCCTACTGTCCTTGAAGAGCTTCAAGAGTTACATGAAGGCTCTGATACTCAATTTGTGCATAGACACAGTATTCAAACGATTGAGTGGCACTCCGAACAGTCTATGCCAGTGAATCTAGATGGGGAGCCAATGTCACCGCAAAATGTGACGATAAAAGTACTCCCTAGTAGTATTAAATTGGTGCTCCCAGACAATACCCCAATATAGCTTAACCGAAATAAGGCCTAAAGCTAAGTATCAAGATGACACCACTTTGTCATATTGAAACCGCAAGAACTTTGTATTCTATTGGACAAGATTACAAACACGTTGAGTTGTTCGATCTTAGATAGGAGAAGGGCAGGTTTGAGATAGAAGACTTAGCAGCGCATTTAGGTTACAGCAACGCGTCGTCTTTTATTCGAATGTACAAAAGAGTCATCGGCAGAACCCCAGGCCAAACACATTAGAAATAGCTCGAAGAAATGGCTTAGCAGTGATCGATAAGCCATTTCTTCAAAGGAGAGGCTTATGACGATTCAGCCAATTGCACTAAATAGTCAGCAATCGCCTGCATACCAGATTTTGGTACGCCAGCCTTTATCTCAGCTTTAGAGTTATAGTTGGTGTTGGTATTCACATCATAGGAGTACCACTTTCCATTTTCATCGCAGATCACCTCTATTCCCGCGATATCGATGTGGTTATCGGCTAGGAATTGCTCGTGAAGCTTAATGAGCGGTGAATCGTCAAGGATATTGGTGATTTCAAACTTATCTTTCTCTGGCGCTGGTTTATCGTCTTCAAAAGCTGGGCAAAACGCATTTTCAATTGAACATCCATCTGCAGGGCATAGCTCAAAACCACCCTCAGTTGAAACCTTAACCGCATAAAGAAACTTACCGCCGACATACTCACAGCGAACAATGTAAGGTTCTGTGGATTTTACATACTCTTGCAGTAGCCAAATGCCATCAAGCGGGCTATCAGCTTTGAGTCGTCTAAGGCCTAGCTTAACATCGTCTAGTGAATCGAATTTTTCAACGCCCAGTCCTTTACCACCACGGTTTGGCTTAATGATCAGGGGCCAAGTATTAAACTTCTCTGCAGCTGATACAATGAAATCACCTCCGACGACCGCTTGAGTCTTAGGCGTTGCGATCCCAACTTTTTGCAATGCGGCATATTGAGATATCTTGCATACTTCCAGATCGATCACGCCATTTCCGTTCACTACGGTAGCGTTATTAAGGCCAAGCCACTTATCAATAACGCGCGTCAATTCAGGGGCATACCTATGATCACGTGTGTGTGATGATGCACTCATTCGATTGTAATAAACCGCATCTTCTGGAACGGTATCGAACTCAATATGACCCTCGTTCACAAACCATTCCTTGGCAGGTACATTCAACTTATCGAATGCTTCACGAAGAGGCACAATCCATTCCTCATTCTCGTGCAATATATAGATCGATTTCATACCTGTTCCTTGTGTTTACTTGTTTTGTTCCTAATCAAATAACTATTGCCAACTCTGAGATTGAAAGCTAGCGATAAAACGCCGTTGGCTATAAGAAATCGGACTAACTTATAACCGAGATAATTAAGGCGAGAACAAGGGCAAATTGGATGTAATGCACGAGTAGGACCGCTTACCAACAACTATACTTATAGTGTTAGGACAAACTGTAGAGGTGACTATCATGGACTTTACAGAAAAACTACGCTTACACGGTCGCGCCGAGGAAAATAGGTATTTTGCTGAGCTAGACCGTAAATTGATAGATGCGATGCATGAAAAGCAGAAGCATGAAGATGAGATACTGAAGCGTATCGAGGCTGAAAACCTGAATCTGGACAGCATGGTTGACGCTAAATTGATTAGGTATTTATCACCAGCAGGCACCCTAAAGTAAACAAGATGCCTGTAGGCAACGCTTACACAATTACAAAGTTAGTAAGCGCACTTATCCCTTCTCCTTATCTCCACTCTCTTTGTTTATTGCCTTAGCGATGTCATTTACGGCTTCAACTAGGTTGATAGGCATTGGAAACACAATCGTCGATGTTTTATCCGTAGTGATCTCTGTGAGCGTTTGCATATAACGAAGCTGCAAGGCGTTTGGTGCTTGATTAAGCATTTCGGCGGCTTCTTTAAGCTTAGTAGATGCTTCTAACTCACCGGTAGCATGAATGACTTTTGCACGGCGGTTTCGCTCTGCCTCTGCCTGACGGGCGAGGGCGCGTACCATGCTTTCATTCAGATCCACATGCTTAACCTCAACGGTCGCGATCTTAATGCCCCAATCATCGGTTTGCTGGTCGAGTATGGCCTGAAGATCTTTATTAAGTCTTTCTCTTTCAGACAGAAGCTCATCCAACTCATGCTGACCGAGAACCGATCGAAGTGTGGTTTGTGAAAGCTGGCTGGTGGCATCGCTGTAGCTTTCGATGTTGTTGATGGCCATCTGTGGGTCAACGACACGGAAATAGACCACGGCATTGACTCGTACTGAGACGTTATCTTTGGTAATAAGATCCTGCGTTGGGACATCTAAAACGATGGTTCGCAGGTCGACGCGTACCATTTGCTGAACGATGGGAATTAAAATGATTAGCCCAGGGCCTTTAACCTCTTGGAATCGACCAAGAAAAAAGACCACCCCTCTCTCGTACTCCCTTAACACCTTGAAGATCTGTGTTGCTAAGGCGATAACGAGAACGACAATGACTGCTGTTGTGTAAAGCATACGCGCCTCCTATTTTTTGGCACTTGGGCTCACCGTTAGGGTCAGTCCCTTGATCGATTCGATGGTGACTTTATCTCCATGTTTGAGATCTGTATTGCCTAGCGCATGCCAGAGCGCGCCATCTAATTGGACTCTGCCTTTGCCGTTGATAAAATCTTCACTGACGATGGCTGTTTTTCCTGGATAGGTCTCAAGACCTGTGGTCACGCGTCTATTTCTGACCTTCATTAGCATGCCAAGGGTGATGATGATCAGAGCTGCTGAAAATATGGCGACACCGAGGATCAAGGGTATGGCTATCTGGAAGCTAGGTAGGTCACTGTCCATAAGAAATATCGACCCAAGCACGAATGCAACCACACCACCGAGCCCCAATACTCCAAAGCTTGGGTTAAAGGCTTCTGCAATCATCAGGGCTATGCCTAGTAGCAGTAGTGCGAGCCCAGCATAGTTGACCGGCATCATCTGCAGTGAATACATCGCCAAAAGTAGACAAATACCCCCTAGAACCCCGGGTAAACCAATGCCAGGGTTATAGAATTCCAATAACAAACCGTAGATACCAATGAGCATCAAGATGTAGGCGACATTGGGATTGGTGATAACCGCTAACATTTCGGCGCGCCAATCAGGAATTCGCTGTTCAAAGTTCGCAGGTGATAGTGACAATGTCACTTGTTGGTTGTTCACAGTAACAGTAATGCCTTCAATTGCAGCGACAAGTTCTTCGGGCGTGTTCACCACATAGTCAATAACATTGAGTTCCAATGCCTCAATTGCATCAAGACTGGCGGCTTCACTGACGGCCTTTTCGGCCCATTCGGCATTCCGATCATGGAGCTTAGCAAGACCCTTGATATAGGCCTTGGCATCATTAATGACTTTCTTTTCCATAGCTGTCTTGGCAGGAACTTGCTGATTGCTATCGTTGGATCCATCTTCTGTTTTGTCAGAGCTTGAGTTGTCAGCCTCATCGCTGGTGCTTGGCGGTTTGGGCGAACCCCCTAAGGCGACGGGAGTGGCGGCGCCGAGATTCGTGGCCTCAGCCATAGCTGCGACATGGCTCGCTAACAAGATATAGGTTCCAGCGCTGGCTGCTCTCGCGCCAGAAGGCCCCACCCAAGTTGCAATGGGTATTGTAGAGGTGGTGATTGAATGAATGATATCGCGCATAGCGCTATCTAAACCGCCAGGGGTATCCATTTTTAGTATCACTAGGCTAACGTCGTTGACTTGTGCTTGTTGGATTTCTCGAGACAGGTAGTCACTAACAGCAGGGCCGATAGGACCTTTGACTGGAATGACCCAAATAGTGCTTGCAAGAGTTTGACCGGCAAACAGCAGCAATGACATAAGCCATAATAGAAGTAATCTCATGCAGTCCTCCTTTTACAAGGATCTGATGAACATCTAGAGTAAGTATAGACTGGGTGGGGGTAAGCCTTGATATTAATGCTGTAGAGTTTGATTTTTTACATAGTTTGCGTCGTTAATCTGGCAAAGCTTTTCATAGAACTGTTGCAAGATATTTCATATCGAAATATAGCAAAGAGCTATAAGAATTACTTTGTTATAATTTTTACTCAATGAACTGTAACGAAAAGTGAGGAACAATTGGACGTAAATATGATCGATAGCCTGTTCTTAACAGGAGCGGTTCTTATAGTACTCAGTGTTCTTTTGACCAGAGCATCCTCTAAGCTAGGTGTGCCGATTCTACTTATATTTTTGGTTGTCGGTATGCTTGCGGGCGAAGATGGACCAGGTCAGATTGATTTCAATGATCACTCATTAACTTATCTCATCAGCAATCTTGCATTGGCGGTTATTCTTCTTGATGGTGGCATGCGAACCAAGGTATCCAGTTTCAAGGTGGCCTTCTGGCCTTCATTGTCACTCGCAACCATAGGCGTAGCGCTGACTTCAACCTTTACAGGTTTAATGGCGGCGTGGTTGTTCGATCTGACCTTACTGCAAGGTATTTTAGTCGGAGCAATTGTCGGATCAACGGATGCCGCTGCTGTTTTCTCTATGCTGAAGGGACAAAGTCTAAACGAGCGAGTAGGCTCAACCCTAGAAATTGAATCTGGTACCAATGACCCGATGGCGGTCTTTCTAACGGTCACCTTGATTGCTGTACTTGGCAATCCTGAAGCTGATCTTGGCTTGTCATTCTTAGCCACTAGTTTTGGTATGCAGTTTGGCATAGGGGCTTTAGTCGGTCTTGGCGGTGGATGGTTACTTTGGGCTTTGATCAACAGAGTGGATTTGCACGAAGGCTTATATTCTGTCTTAGTGATAGCCGGTGGTATTGCTCTGTTTGCACTCTCTAACAAGCTCGGTGGCAGTGGTATTCTTTCTATATATCTGGCGGGTTTGTTGATTGGCAATAAGCCTACAAGCTATCGTCATTCGATATTGAATGTACTTGATGGCATGACTTGGATGAGTCAAATAGTGATGTTTTTAGTGTTGGGTTTACTTGTTAAACCAGCAACACTTATTGAGATTATGATCCCAGCACTCATATTAGCCTTTGGCATGATCTTAGTGGCGAGACCTTTGGCTGTGTGGATTGGGTTGATGCCATTTAAGAGCTTTACGAACAAAGAGCGTAAGTTCATTTCTTGGGTCGGGTTGAGAGGCGCGGTGCCTATCATCTTAGCGGTGTTCCCTATGGTTGCAGGCCTTCCCAATGCGGAGCTGTACTTCAATATTGCCTTTTTCGTGGTGATGGTATCTCTGCTCGTACAGGGTGGGACCTTGATGAAAGCGGCACGAATGGCAGACGTTACCTTGCCACCAAAGCCGACTCCTATATCCAGAAGCGGAATGGAGATTTTCCGTGCAAGTGAGTGGGAAACGTTCGTCTACCGATTAAAAGAAGAAAAATGGTGTGTGGGTGAGCCTTTGAAACGCCTCACCATGCCAGAAGGGACACGCATTACCGCTGTGTTCCGAGGTGAGGAATTGCTACATCCAACTGGCAGTACCGTGTTACAAGCCAATGACACCCTTTGTGTAATGGGGCAAGACAAAGATCTCGATGCCTTGAGCCTGCTGTTTAGTGAAGCCCCTGAAGATGAAGTGACTCCGCGTTTCTTTGGTGACTTCTTTCTAGACATCAATTGTAGCGTGAGCGATGTGACAGGTTACTACGGCATTACTGTACTGGAAGAAGAGGCTGATATGCCCCTCAAGGAACTGGTCGAACTTAAGCTTGGGTCATATCCAGTATTAGGTGATAGCTTTGATTGGTATGGATTGCATTGGGTGGTTGCTGATGTAAAAGACCACAAGGTGACGAAAATCGGCTTAGGTTTACCAGATAACGAAAAAGCCGACGCGGAATAGTTTTCTAGCCAAGCAATAAAAAAGCGCTAACCGTTAGGCTAGCGCTTTTTATTTGTCTCTACTTTACTGCCTACTTCTTACGGCAGAATTCGCAACGAAGCCACATAGACTGACCTTCAACTTTACCAGAAAAGAGTTCTGGATCGTCTTGTGCAAGGCCGATGTTTCTTACCATGGTGCCAATTTTAACAACCATTGAAGACCCCTTAACAGGTAGGTCTTTGATGATGGTGACCGTGTCACCTTTTGCTAGTGGTGCGCCGTGACAATCAACGTGTTTCTTACCGTCGTTTTCCATGCCAGTTTCAGCCCAAGTCTTGGTCTCTTCTTCCATGTACATCATGTCTAACAGGTCTTGAGCCCAACCTTCGGTGCGTGCAAGACGAGTCAATTGACGCCATGCTAGAACTTGTACAGGTGGCTCTTGGCTCCACATGCTGTCGTTTAGACAACGCCAGTGGTTTACGTCCATCTGATCTGCGTCTTCAACTTGAGTACGGCATGTGTCACATAGCAGTGCGCCGTGGTCTACGGTTGCATGAGAGTGAGGAGCAACAGCAAAGGGTTGTAGATCATTAGTTGCGCCACAAAGCTCGCATTTGTCGCCGCAGCGTTGACGTAGTGTTGATTCAATAGACATGTATTAACCTTGTTATCTCTTGTAATTTGGCGACATTATCCATATTTAGCCATGGTAATGAAAGCAGTTCACGATCAATGTTGATTTAGAATAAGTTTTCTATGTCATCGTGCTCATATGTGATTACTTTAGAGCAATAAACTCAATTTGGCTTTGAGCAATTGGGCTTTTGTCCGGAGAATTTTGGCTCGGTTTCCGCTTTTGCCGTTAGGTCTTTAATCCTCGTATCGTGAGAAGGGTGTGTCGAAAGCAATTCTGGCGGTTGATTGCCCCCTGAAGCCTTAGCCATGTTCTTCCATAAATCGACACTTTGGTAGGGGTCAAACCCCGCTTTAGCCATTAACTCCAATCCAACGATGTCCGCTTCGCTTTCTTGCGTTCTGCCGTAGGGCAACAAAACCCCGTATTGAACGCCAACGCCCATGGCTGCCATTATTTCATTTCGGTATTCCTGATTACTGAGTGCCACATTGCTGATTTGCAACCCTGTATTGGCAAGTTGGGCGTGAGACATACGCTCATTACTGTGATCGGCGAGTACGTGCGCAATTTCGTGGCCGATGACGGTGGCCAGTTGATCCTGATTAACTGCGACGTTTAATAGACCGGTATAAACGCCAATTTTCCCCCCTGGAAGGGCAAAGGCATTCACCTGATCACTATCAAATACGACCACTTCCCATTGGCTAAAACTGCCTTGAATAGGAACATACTCTAAAATGGCATTGGTCACACACTGAACGTAAGCATTCGTTTTAGCGTCTTTACTAATGGTGAGTTCCGATTTCATTTGTTCAAACGATTGACTACCAAGATCAGACATTTGGTTATCTGAAAACAAAATCACTTGATTACGTCCCGTTGGAGAGGTGGCGCAAGCGGTCATCATGGCTGCTGATGCCAATGAGAGCATGAGTGTTTTTAGTCGCATAGAAGGGTTCCTTTTCTATCTTTGCGCTAATCCTAAATGTTGGTTTAGTACAAGTGTGGTCGATGGAGTAAGATTTTCCCACAAATCAGGAAAATTTAGACACTAAAGTGTTTAAAAAGAATAAGATAACAGAACCTAGCAAAAACAAAGGAAAAGACATCGATGACGATATGGAAACGCGACATCAGTCTAGAATCTCTTAATACCAACTCAAAAAATACCTTGATTGAGCACTTAGGCATTGTTTATACAGAGATTTCTGATAATTCGTTAACCGCGACCATGCCTGTTGGACCGAACACACATCAGCCATTTGGACTATTGCACGGCGGTGCCTCTGTCGTCCTAGCGGAATCGCTAGGTTCTTATGCAGCGTATTACTGTTGTGAGGGTGACAGCCATTGTGTAGGTCTTGAAGTTAATGCCAATCATCTCAAGGCGGTACGTAGTGGCACTGTTACTGGAGTAGCAACGCCTATCCATTTGGGTCGCACGACACATATCTGGTCCATTGAGATTCGAGATGAGCAGGGTAATCTGGTGTGTATCTCTCGTCATACAGTGATGGTTAGGAACCCGAAGAAGAAGGCAAAGGTATGACTTTAGACTTTGAATTGGGGAAAATCATCGTCAACGCCCACGAGATCATGATTCGACTGGATGGAGAGCAACGTTTGACCTTCCAAGCGCAAACTGATGCAATTCAGCTGATGGGGCAAGTATTAGTGATATTAGATGCCCAAAGCCGATTTTCTATTAAGCTTCCCACTGAAATCATTGAAGAAATTTCGCAAGTTACCGGCATCGCGATAACATAAAATCTCTCCACTTCGTGCTAAAATGAGGAAATCGATAATTTTCTAATTGACTGGAATTTCCTCTTTATGAGTAGCCCGCGACTTCGAACTCAGTTTGAAACCCTATTTGAGCACTTTAATGGTGAAGACAGCGATACACGTATAGAAGACATCACTGAAATATTGTTTTGTACCAGACGAAACGCGCGTATCGTACTGAACAAGCTCAGTGAAGAGGGATGGATCGAGTGGCACCCTTCTGCAGGGCGAGGCAAGCAATCTAAGCTTATCTTCAAGCAGAACCGCCAAGATGTAGGAGAGGGTCTAGCCAAACGTTATCTTGAAGAAGGCCGTATAGGGCAGGCGCTACAAGTTCTAAATCAAGATGCAAACCGTCTAACTCAAGTGATACAGGATTATCTAGGCGTTCAGCACAGACAAGGACAGCAGGTTCTCAGTCTTCCTTATTATCGTCAGCTTTCAATGCTAAACCCGAGAAAGCCTCATCGACGCTCAGAGCAAAACATCATTCATCAAGTCTTTAGTGGTCTTACACAACTGGATGAAAACGATAAGCTGACTCAAGATCTCGCCCATTCTTGGGACAATGTTGAAGGCAGTCATTGGCGCTTTTATCTTAGGGCCAAAGTTCGCTTCCACAATGGTCAGTTGCTTGAAACTGAACATGTGGTTGAGCACTTAAAGTCATTAGCAAACTTGCCCTTGTTTGCTCATATTCAAAACGTCACCACGCCTTCTCCATTGGTCATTGATGTAGAGCTTAGTCGAGCGGATTATCATTTTGATGTATTGCTTGCTGAAACGGTGGCCAAGGTGCTTCCGTATAACAGCGCAGAGATTGAAGATTTCGACCGCTTGCCTAGCGGAACGGGGCCTTACCGAGTGTCTGTCAATGATGACAAGAGATTGATTCTAGAGGCCTTTGATAGCTATTTTGGCTTTAGACCATTGGTTGATAAGGTTGAGGTTTGGGTTATTGACGAGATTCACTCAAGTATCGTCTATCCAAGCTTGTCTCAACCAAATATGCCGACACAGCGCACGGACGACGACGTAGCCTTAGATCCAGGATGCACTTATATTTCAGTAAACCAACGCAGTGGACTTGGCCGGGATAAACAGTGGCAAGAGTATTTCGCCTCTAAGCTCACCACGTTTAATCTGTTTGCTCAGCTTTCTCAAGAGTCTATTGTTGAGCTTGGATTATTGCCAGCCCATGGTCTTAAACCCGGTTGGTACCATAGCCAGCCGCTCAGACAACTATCACCCCCTAAAATAGAGACGGTCAGTATTGCATACCATAGCGAACATCCGGTTTTCCCAACCCTATCCAAGGCCATAGCGTCGCTACTCAAGCAAGATGGGTTAGCGGTCCAATTTATTCGCTATGACCACGTTCCTGATGACATTGATTCAGTTGATCTGTGGATTAAACCTATGGGGCTTGGGACTCATCGAGACGACACCTTGCTGGGTTGGCTTCTTGACTACAGCAATCTCGATAATCTGAGTACTGACGATCAATTTAAGTATATTCACCAAGTGATCGAACAGTGGCAGGGACAACCCAATGCAAGGTTTCCAGCAAGAGAACTAGGCCGTTATTTGGTAGAGAACCACTTGATAGTCCCTATGTTTCACTGCTGGCTCGGGGTAAGCAAAGACCATTGTGGCTCCTTACAAAACGCTAAGTGTAATGCTCTAGGCTGGTTCGATTTTTCAAAAGTTTGGGTTAAGCTAAATCAGCCTAATGAGATACAGCGGGTTTAGCTTATTAGCCATCTCTGCTGTCATATGAAAGAGGTAGTCCCAAATAAAATACATTATTTGTAGCTAAGCTAGAGTGGGAAGAAGAGGCTGTTCAGTCAAAAGTTACGAGCTTCAAAAACAGGTAATCTCATCTTGGAAACAGCACTCCTGCTATTGGAGGCTTTTCGGTTGTATCGGAAGAAACAGATTCCCGACCAGTGTACTGGCCCAGAAAAGCACTCGGGAATGACGCATATCTAACCAATACTCCGTAGCTTCCCAAATGTCGTTATCCTAGAAACAGCATCACTGTTATCTAGGATCTTTGTGAGCTCTGGAGGCAACTTGGTACACCCTAAGGTTATGGTTTGGATGACTTTTCCATTCAGTAACTATAGACACGATTTAGCCCAAGACAGCCTCTTATCAAAAACCCAATACTCATGACCCCAACCTTTTACCATTCAACGCAAGGTAGTATTTTAGAGGCGTCACGCCTCGGTATTTCTTAAACTGCCTTGAAAAACTCCCCTCATGGGTATAGCCAAGCCTTTTCGATACTTCATTAGGTGGAATGCCCTTAATCAATAGATTCACTGCTGCACTCGTGGTGATATAGGCGCTGAGATCAGTAAAGTTGAAACTCAGTTTTTGCTGAATCTTACGGCGTAGCGTTTGCGTAGATATATTGAGCATTTTTGCCACTCTATCGGCACTGGGCAGACCAAAGTGAAGGGTATAATTGGTCAGCTCATATAGCTGTTTAACCTCATCATTCGCTTGGGGCATGTTGAGTAATTTGTCGATTTGATCGGTTAGGTTATGGCTCAGATATAGTGAAGCGTTACTGCTGATGAAGTCGAGATCATTTGCCTTCGTCATTAAATTGTTCGTTCTAAACCATACCTCAGTTGTCGGGCTATTCCATTCAACATCACATCCAAACTCTTCGGTATATTGTTCTGTGTTATCGGTTGAGCCGGAGATCTTAATGAGCTGCAGATCGAAGTTGTCATGAGATGCAACTTTCAAAAAATCTAGCATTAACAACGCGTTGTAAACCGATTCGTGAAAGCGCGCCCGCTTTTCAGAGGAATAACTCTTGTGAACCCACTTGACGATATTTCCGTTGCCTGTTTGCATGCCGTAAAAACTGCCGCCAGATTGCATATGCGACATGCCATAGTTGAAGCGGCGAAAAGCCAAGATGTTGTCTGGAGCAGAAAGAAGCCATTCTCCAAACCATCCAATATTGTCCACTCGAATCAGATGCTTGAACTCAAGCATGTAGTCAGAATTCCCTGATAATCGCTCAATTTCATTGTACCAGCGCGTGATCTCAGAATAGGGGATCAGTGTATTAGCGTCTTCAAATACGGTACTTGGGATAGGGCACTTGGATGGTTCGACATTAAGCACAGACCGGAGGCTATTGTGTAGTCTGATGAAAAAGGCACTGCGAATGAAATACACGGACATAAATTTCAGCAAATATCATCAATAAGTGGTGTTTTATGATTTTATCTGTTGAACCTGTTGGGGTAAACCGTAGAAATACTCAAACTACTAAAAATTTAATTTTACGAGTATTTTCATGAGTTTATTTGCTGTCCCGTTTGTTGAAACCACTGCTGATACGGTGCTCCATGTTGTTGCCTTCGTTGTTCTTATTGGCACTGTTGCAGCAGGTCTGTATGGCTTTTGGCGCTTTCACGAATTACCTATCTCCAAGGCCCATAAACGAGATCATAATCAGGTCGCTCTCATAACCGTTCTCACTTGGATAGGCTTTCTCTGGCACTGGGTGTGGGTAATCGCAGTATTTATCGCATTTGTTGATCTCGAAACGTCCTTAACAAGAATCCGTGATATCTGGAATGCCCCGGTTGGCGCACCAGCACCAAGCAAATCGACAAAAACAGAGGAGAGCGAAGTATGTTAGAGGGCTTAGCGGTATGGGCACTGTTTATTTATCTTCTTCGTCTAATAGGCATGCCATGGAATAAAGGGACGAAAGGCTTTGCTTATGTTGGGGGAAGTGGATGGCTAGTCTTCGTCTGGATTGGCTTAATTAACTATACGCCAATGGACCTTTCCGGAGGCTCGGTTGTGCAAGCGCCTCACGTTCAACTCAGACCGGGTAGCACCAAAATTAAGGGTAAGGTAACCAAGATACACGTTAGCCCCAACCAAGAGGTATCCAAGGGCGATCTAATCTATGAGATTGATCCTCAGCCTTATCAAATTGCGCTTAATCAAGCACCAGTAGAACTTGATAGCACCCAAGTGTCTTATGATCTGGCCAAAGAAGACATTGCTATGGCCAAGTCAGATCTCAAGGCGTCGCATAAGATCACCGCAATTGAGCAGAGTAAGCTGAAAGCGGCGTATGCGGATCTGAAGCTAAAACGAAGCACTTTAGAGCGTTATGTTGAGCAAGAGGCGGTAGTCAAACACTCAGTGACAGAAGCTCAATTGGAAGAGCAACAAACGCTAGTGACGCTGGCTCGACTAGAGATTGAAACGATCAAGGCTGAAATTTCAAAATACGAAGTGGACGCTGAAAAGTCGGCACTTGAGATTGAAAAGTCAGAGCTGATCCTTACCAATAAGAAAAACGACATCCATCAAGCTATGGAAAGTTTGCATAAGGCACAGTGGGACCTAAAGCAAACAAAGGTGTACGCACCGTTAGATGGTTATCTCACTAACTTTATTTTGCGCGAAGGGCAACTCGTTAGCACCATGCCGCGTCTTCATATGTATACCAATGAGAAATACGTGTTAATGCGCGTGAATCATCAGGCAATACGTAATGTCGAAGCGGGGCAGTTTGCAGAGTTCTCATCACCGGTGTTCCCAGGCAAGGTATTTGCGGCAGAAGTCGAAGGCATTGTTGAGGCGACGGGTGAGTCGCAAGGGAGTTTGCTGTCGTTTGATCCCAACGTTCGCACCACAACGGGTAAAAACGTAAATAACAAGCATCACTTTGTGCGCTTAAAGATCCACGAGAGTGAAAGGTATGACATTCCTGTGGGCTTGGCATGGATCAGTGGCGACAAACCCGCGTCTTTCATGAACTTTCTGGATGCGATTCGAGGCATCATCATTCGAATGAAGTCACAGATTTACTTCTTGTATTCAATGTAAGGCTCTATTCATAAGCTGAATGAATAGATCAACCAAAGCTCGCTTTATATATACAAGACGGAGTTTGCCACACAATACATTCCATCTTTTGTGTGGCAAATTGAGTAGCATTTGATATGAAAAAACTTCGAGCAACCCTGTTAGTTGGTGTACTTAGTACAGCGTTTACTCTTCCTGTTAGTGCCCATGGATTGGTTTATGATCAAGGACAATATGATTCTGATCTGTTCAGCGAAGACATGGTGTACTGTGAAGGACTGGGGCTTCAAGCGCCTCAAGAAGAGGCGGATAACGTTGCGCAAGAAACGGCTAAGCGTGGTGCTAGAGGTGCAACTGCGGGTGCGGTAGCGGGAAGTGTATCAGGCAACTCAGGCTCAAGTGCGGCTAAAACCGGTGCTGCGGTAGGCATGACCCTTGGTATTCTTGGAAACCGAGGCAAGCGCAATGCGGTAGAGGCGAGCAACCAAGAGGCTTACTCTGAAGTGGTCCGTAACTGTATGTCAGGGCGTGGCTATACCGCTCTGAACTAAACGTTTCTTTTGATTATCGTTTGATTAACCTGATAAGTCGTTTATCTAGGTTCATTTCGTTACAAGCTAACTAGGACCACTTAACCATGAAAAAATTTATCTATTTGAGCTGTGTCAGTTCTATTTTGGCTTTATTTACCGCAACCAAGGCGATGGCGCTTACGGTGAATCCCCCTCCCACGCAACAGACATTTGTCGAACAAGTCCGATGCGGAGGCTACGCCGCTTTTTTAGCAAAAGAAGCCAATATTAGTCACTATGAGGACAGGATGTTCAGACATATCGAACAAGCGACTGTGACAACTTTGGCTTTGAATCCAGGCATTAGTGATGGCGAGGCGCTGATCTCCTCTACGTCAGAAGTTGCACGACAGTTAGGTTGGGAACAAGCGAACGCGTATCACTCGGGCGACATGGGTAAGTACCAAAAGCAGGTTATGAATCAATATATTGATCAATGCAGTTAAATAACTGCGAGTTTTAAGAAGAACAACTTAGACAAATGCCTTTTTGGTCGTTGCTTGGTGGCAGTGACCAATGAGAAGGGCAGGCATGCTCAATAAAGGGATTCGCTAACACAGTAAGCCAAGTCTCTAAGAGTTCAAATTCTCCGTTTTCCACCTGCTCAATGGCTTCTTGCGCCAGATGAGTACGCAAAATGTATTTAGGGTTGACTCCTTGCATCGCATTTTGTCGCTCTTGATCGTGACTATAATCCAACGCGATGCGTTTCTCGTACTCTCTAAGCCAAGCAATGAACTCCGGCTTATTTAATGTGCTATCAAGCTCGGTGTCTGTCCAATTATCAGGGCCTGTTTCTGATAAGACTCTCAGCGTAAAATGAAAATCTAGCCCTAGCTTTTCCATCAATTCTAAACACGAGTTGATAAGCTCAGGGTCACTTTCATGTACGCTGTCTAATCCAAAACGTGCTCGCATTAAACGTCGGTACTCTGCTTGGATGTGGGTAGCATATTCCTGTAACGAGGCTTCTATTTCCTTGCTATCGATTAACGATGACAGGGCGTAACCGAGCGCGGATAGATTCCATTGACCAATCCCAGGCTGCTGGTGAAAGGCATAGCGTCCACTGTAATCACTGTGGTTACAGATGTGCTTGGACAAATAGGTATCGAGAAAGGCAAAGGGACCATAGTCGAAGGTGAGGCCTAGTATCGACATGTTATCGGTGTTCATTACGCCATGACAAAAGCCATAGGCTTGCCAATGCGCGATCATGCTTGCCGTGCGTTTGGTGACCTGTTGGAAAAACGCCGCGTATTTATCTTCAGAATCCTTTAATTCAGGCATGTGCCAGAGGATAATGTAATCCGCTAACGCCTTTATCTCGCTGTGCTGTCCGCTATAAAAGAGATATTCAAAGTGACCAAATCGAACATGGCTTGGGGCTATCCGTAATAGAGTAGCCGCTGATTCGATCTCTTCTCTTCGTACGGGTGTGCTTGCGCCAGAGATAGCCAGGGCTTGAGTGGTAGGAATGCTCAGTCCATCCATGGCCGCACTGATCAGGTATTCTCTTACACTTGAACGGATCACTGCTCGCCCATCTGCACCGCGAGAATAGGGAGTCTGGCCACTTCCTTTAAGATGAAAATCCCACTTTTCACCATCATCGTTTATGAACTCTGTAAGCAAGAGCCCTCTGCCATCCCCAAGGTCTGGGTTGTATTGGCCAAACTGATGACCAGTGTACTTCATCGCTATGGGTGACCAAGACTCAAGGATGCCTTGCCCTGATAAAAGCTGTATAAGTATCTCATCGCCAACAGACTCAATATCAATGCCAAGCTGTGTTGCGAGGCGATGATTGGTATGGATAAGATACGGGTCGCTGAGCGGTGTCGGGTTGACTCGGCTTGACAGTGAAGAGCCAAGATCGGCGTACGTGTGGCAGTAATCGAGCTGATCTAAGCTTTTCATAAATAACGTTTTACCTTAGGTTTTGATGTGACAGACTACATCTGTGACAATGTCACTAATTGTTGTGTGTAATCGTGTTTAGGTGCATTAAATACTTGCTCTGTTTCACCGTATTCCACCACTTGACCCGCTTTTAGCACCATAGTGTCGTGACACAGGGAACGTACAACGTTGAGGTCATGACTGATGAACAGATAAGTTAAACCATACTTTCGTTGCAGCTGCTTGAGCAGATCTAACACCTGTGCTTGTACAGTACGATCTAAAGAGGAAGTCGGTTCATCCAGTAGGATAAACTCAGGCTTAAGGATTAGCGCCCTAGCAATGGCTATACGCTGTCGCTGCCCGCCAGAAAACTCATTGGGATAGCGGTGTCGCGTTTCTTGGTCGAGGTCTACCTCTTGCATTACTCGACAAATTTCAGCGTCAATCTCACTATCCGTTAGGTCTTGATGGACTCGCAACCCCTCACCAATGATCTGCGCAACCGACATTCGTGGATTGAGAGCAGAGAAGGGGTCTTGAAAGACGACCTGCATCCGACTTCTCAGTGGCAACATCTGTTTTCTATCTAGCGATGAAAGCTCTTTGCTATCAAATACGATGCCGCCATTACTATTGACCAAGCGAAGTATTGCCATACCCGTTGTAGATTTACCTGAGCCGCTCTCACCAACCAAGCCCAGAGTGTGACCCTTCTTAAGGGTGAAGTTAACCCCAGTGACCGCTTTGGTATGGTCGATGACACGCTTAAATATCCCGCCAGTAATCGGGAACCACACTTTAAGATCGTGTGCCTCAACCAAATTGGCGTTGGTGTCGGGGACTTCTACAGGAGAGCCAGAAGGGTCGGCATCAATAAGCATCTTAGTGTAGGGATGCTTTGGGTCACTAAACAAAGATTGGCATTCGCCGGTTTCTACGAGCTTTCCTTCTTTCATGACACAAACGCGATTAGCAATACGTCTAACAATACTTAAATCATGAGTAATAAAGAGCATAGCCATACCAAGCTCTTGCTGAAGATCTTTTAACAGATCCAGTATTTGAGCTTGTACGGACACGTCCAGCGCTGTGGTGGGTTCATCGGCAATCAATAATTCTGGTTCGTTTATCAGCGCGAGGGCAATCATTACACGCTGCCTTTCTCCGCCACTCAGTTCGTGGGGATAAGCGTTAATCTTTTGTTCTGGGTTTCGAATACCGACCTTGTTTAGCCAGGTTAGCGCGAGCGTCTTGGCTTTATTGGCACGAAGACCACGATGTATCTCAACGGTTTCCACTAGTTGACGACCAATCTTATGAAGAGGGTTGAGTGATACCATAGGTTCTTGGAATATCATGCCAATACGGCCACCACGCACGCCACGCATACGACGCTCTGAGAGAGTGAGCAGCTCTTCCTTGTCAAAATGGATAGTACCTGTTTGATAGACGGTACTGGCTTTTGGCAGTAGGCGCAGAATCGCATTGGCAGTAACGGATTTACCTGAACCACTTTCACCCACTAAGGCGAGCGTTTCGCCTTTGTTAACAGACAAACTTACGTTTTGCGTTACTGTCCTTGGGTTATTTTTCCCACCAAAGGCAACCGAAAGATTATCAATGTGTAGTAGCGCCTGCGTCATGTCATTCCTTGTTGTGGTGTTGTTGGCTCAACCAATAAAATAGTTGGATTGGTCTTAGTTAAGCGAAAAATTCGTGCAAATAGATGTACAGATACTAATCAAAAGTTGTGCCAAGGCTCTCATTTTCTCAAATAAAATGTAGCTCATTCAAATAAATTAATATATCTTATTTGTAGTATTTAAATACAATACGCTTTCGAAAACTCTGTCTTGTAACCCCCCTAAACTGACTCAGGAGGCTAATATGCCAAAAGAAATCTACAAATCAGCTTACAGCCTCGCAAAAGAAGCGGAACTGCACCTTCAATTGGCGCAAAAATGTCTACGCTCTCTAGATGCGACCGTTAATGATGCACTACAGCAAGCAACCTCTGTGGTTGATGCTATTGCTGGCCAAAACGAATCTAGCCTATCGGCTACAACGGACCTTGCTAACGAGCTGAAACAATCTATCGAACGTCTTAAGCTTTCAGAGCAAACAAGCTAATAAGTAAATTTGCTAAAAAGCCCCCCAGTTTTTATATTCAGTTTTTTTAAAGAGGCGTTTAACGCCTCTTTTTTTGTCTCTTATGCTTGGGCGTGAGGGTCAAACGCGTCTCTTACCGCTTCTCCAATAAACACCAGTAGACTTAGCATTATCGACAACACGATAAAGGCCGAAAAGCCCAGCCATGGAGCTTGCAGGTTAGCCTTACCTTGAGCGAGCAGTTCGCCCAACGAAGGGGAACCACTAGGCAAGCCAAACCCTAAGAAATCTAAAGAGGTTAGGGTAGTGACCGACCCCGAAAGAATAAATGGAATCATAGTCAGTGTTGCTACCATAGCGTTTGGCAACATGTGTCTGCTGATGATTCGTTTATCACTAACCCCTAATGCGTGAGCGGCTTTCACATAGTCAAAATTACGGCAGCGCAAAAACTCTGCACGCACCACACCCACTAAACTCATCCAGCTAAACAGCACCATTATGCCAAGTAGCCACCAAAAGCTCGGCTCTACGAAACTCGACAAGATAATCAGCAAAAATAGGGTAGGCATGCCTGACCAAACCTCAATAAAGCGCTGACCAATGAGATCCAGCTTTCCGCCGTAATAGCCCTGAGTTGCCCCTACAACAACACCAATAATGCTGCTGACAATGGTCAACACAAAGCCAAATAAAACGGATATACGGAACCCATAAATGATTCGGGCTAATACATCTCGTCCTCTATCATCAGTGCCTAACCAGTTAATAGAATCTGGGGCAGAAGGCGCAGGACCAGGTAAGTTGTAGTTAATGGTGTCGTAACTAAAGCGAATGATTGGCCAAACCATATAGCCTTTTTCATTGATGAGGTCTTGTACATAGGGGTCGGTATAATCCGCTTCAGCTGCAAACTCGCCGCCAAATTCAATCTCGGAGTACTGCTTTGCAATAGGGAAATACCAGCCGTCGTCAAAGCTGACAAACAGAGGTTTATCATTGGCAACGACTTCAGCAAATAAGGTTACCGTAAACAACAGTGTGAAAATCCATAATGACCAGAAGCCACGTTTATTGGCTTTGAAGCGATCGATGCGAAGTTTAAGTAATGGGTTCATTTATCTGGCCTCGAAGTCAATGCGCGGGTCTACCCACGAATAGGTGAGATCAGAGATAATGCTGAGTAATAAGCCAAGTAAGGTCATGATATATAAAGAGCTAAATACCACAGGGTAGTCTCGTTGAATAGTGGATTCAAAGCCAAGAAGACCGATACCCTCAAGAGAGAACATCACCTCAATCAGCATTGAACCGGTGAAGAAGATACTGATAAAGGCGCTTGGGAAGCCAGCAATGATAATCAACATAGCGTTGCGGAACACATGCTTGTAGAGAATACTTTTCTCATCCAGACCTTTGGCTCTCGCTGTAACCACATATTGCTTGTTGATTTCATCAAGAAACGAGTTTTTGGTCAGCATCGTTAGGGTCGCAAAACCACCAATCACCATAGCAAGAGTCGGGAGGGTTAGATGCCAGAAGTAATCAATGACCTTTTGATACCAGTTAAGTTGATCAAAGTCGGAGGAGACTAAGCCTCGTAGAGGGAACCAATCGAGGTAGTTGCCGCTAGCAAAGACGATGATAAGCAATATGGCAAACAAAAAGCCCGGAATCGCGTAGCCGACAATGACCAATGCGCTGGTCCAAATATCAAAGCGAGATCCGTGATGAATGGCCTTTACTATCCCGAGTGGAATAGAGATCAGATAGATGATCAAGGTACTCCAGAGCCCCAGAGATATAGAAACCGGCAATCGCTCGACAATGAGGTCGATGACATCGCCTCCTTTGAATAAGCTTTGACCAAAATCAAAGGTGATGTAGTTCTTGAGCATTTCAAAATAACGCACGTGAATCGGTTTATCGAAGCCAAATTGCTTTTTGATCTCTTCAATAACCTCAGGGTCCATTCCTCTAGAGCCGCGATAGCCGGTAGTTTGTGCATCGGCGTTGCCAGCGCTAAGTTCAACCTCTTGGCCACCCCCAGTAAAGCGCTCCATTACCCCTGAGTCTAACCCCTCCATCTGAGCAATAGCTTGCTCAACAGGGCCACCAGGTGCGATCTGAATGACAAAGAAGTTTATGGTTATGATTGCCCATAAGGTGGGAATGACGAGCAACAGGCGTCTTATTATATAAGCTGACATAACTCTCTATGATTGAATGTGAAAAACGAAATAATAGTTCCAAGCTACGAGCTACAAGCTAGAACCTAGAACCTAGAACCTAGAACCTAGAACCTAGCAGCTAGAAGCTAGCAGCTAGAAGCTTGCAGCTAGTAACTCGTGACTAGTCGTTACCGTCTCTTAGCTGGCAGCTTCTGCGCTTTCTCAGTATCGACCCACCAAGTATCTAAACCGAGGTCATACTCTGGTCGAATGTCTGGTCTAGCGAACTTGTCCCAGCTTGCGACTCTAAATGCGCCTGTATGCCATGCTGGAATAGCGTAGAAGTTCCAGGTCAGTACGCGGTCGAGGGCTGGGCCTAAGGCTTTGAGTCTTTCTGGGTCTTGCTGATGGGTATCGATCTCTTCTGTTAAATAGTCGATAGCCTTGTTTCGAACACCCGCTTGGTTATAAGTGCTATCGATAAAGTTACTGTTCCATGCAATCTTCAGGTTAGTGCTTGGGTAGGCATTGGCGGAATACGATGAAAAGATCATGTCGTAATCGCGCTCATGCCAGCGCTTAAGGTATTGAGTCGTATCCACCGTGCGAATCTTCATGTTGATACCAATATTGCTGAGGTTCTTTTTCAACGGATCAGCAATACGTTCGGTTGTTGGGCTGTAAACCAGCAACTCAAACTCGAATGGTTTACCGGTTTTGCTGTTGGTCAGCACACCGTTCTTAGTTTCCCATCCCGCTTCTTTGAGGAGTTTAATTGCGGTACGCATCTGCGTACGAATTCGCCCAGAAGCGTCACTTTTTGGTGGCGCGTATGACTCGCCGAACACACGCTCTGGTACTTGATCCTTAATAGGTTCAAGAATTTCAAGTTCTTTTGCGCTTGGCTTACCCTTTGCTTGGTACTCGGTATTCTGGAAGTAGCTGCTGGTGCGAGCGTATTGGTGGTAGAACATGTTCTTGTTCATCCACTCGAAATCCAATGCATAGGTTAGGGCTTCGCGTACCTTAGGGTCTTTGAAAATGTCGCTTTCGGTATTATAGATAAAGCCTTGCATGCTCTGAGGGATCTGATGAGCGATCTCTTCTTTGATTATGTAGCCCTTATCGAAGTTAGAGCCTGTGTAGGAGGTGGCCCAAAATTTCGCAGTACCTTCTTGTCTTAAGTCGTATTCCCCTGCTTTAAACGCTTCAAGCATCACTGTGTCATCGCGATAATAATCGTACTGTATGGTATCGAAGTTATTTCTGCCGATGTTTACTGGCAAGGTTTCAGCCCAATAATCGGTCACGCGAGCATAGGTAATACTTTGACCAGATTTAAAGGAATCAATTTTATAGGGCCCGCTTCCTACTGGAGGTTGGGATAGAGGCTGACTAAGGTCTTTGTCTTTCCAGAAATGCTCTGGAAGCACCGCCATTCCTTGCACTAAAGCGAATAGCACGTCTCTGTCTGGCTCTGCCATCTCGATTCGCGCTGTTTTATCGTTTATTGCTTTAACGGACTTTATCTTCTTAAAGTAGGTTTTGTATTGAGGTACACCTTGATCTAGAAACTTTTGAAAAGTGAACTCAACGTCTTTGGCGGTAATTGGCACGCCATCTTGAAATTTAGCTTTTGGGTTGATATCAACTTCCATCCAAGAGAAATCGTCTTCATAACGCACTTTCTCAGCAATCAGCGGGTAGGAGGTATTGATTTCATCGGTAGGAGAAAACATCAAGGTATCGTAGATTTCTCCTGTCATAGCGCCAGGCTTACCGCGAGAACCGTAACGGTTAAAGCTATCGTAGGTGCCGATCGCTCCATAAGTGACGTGACCACCTTTGGGTGCAGAAGGATTAACGTAGTCTAGATGTTCAAAACCAGAAGGGTGCTTGGCCTCGCCAAAACCGGATAAATAGGTCGATTCGATCACCTCTGCGTGAAGCCATGGTGAGCAAAGAATAGCGCCTGTGAGCAGCGTCCTTTTAAGCATGTAACTCTCCGTTTCCCTGTCTATATATTGCCCGCATGTCTCGTAAAGTGGGGCAATGTGCTCTTGCTAGTCATTCTATTATCTTAGCCAAAACAAAGCTAAGTATTTCAATAATAGTGATAAATCTTGGTTTTATTTTGAGTGTCGGCTCAGAAGTTAGTTCCATTTAGGAAATTGAATGGTGGTGTTTTGTACGCATTGAAGTAGAAAAAGAGACTTAGAGCTAAATCAAGAGAGTTGGTATGGCGATATAGGCTTTTTAAGTTATATACTAAATGTATGTTACGGGTTGTGAGAAATGGTTTTGCAAAGGCAGCAACAACTAGACGAAATATTAAGCGGTGAATTGCTTAAAGAATATAAGACTGTGCACGCAATGATCGAGATCTATTGCGCGAAGCATCATGGGGTTATACATGGCTTATGTGAAGAGTGTACCGAGCTAAGTCAATACGCTAAGACTAAGCTGGATCGCTGTGTATTTGGTCAGAACAAGCCAACCTGTAATCGTTGTCCTGTACACTGCTATCGACCGGAACCCAAAGAGAATATGCGTGCTGTGATGCGCTTTTCCGGTCCAAGAATGTTGCTCAAACACCCACTACTTGCCATTCGTCATCTGCGTCACGAAAAGAAAGCGGTGCCTGAGGTGCCGAAAAAGAACACCTCTAATCGGCACCTAAGGAAAAGCAGCGGTAAGCTTTAAGCTGATAGCTGATAGCTGATAGCTGATAGCTATCAGCTATTAGTATTACGTTGCGGGCGACGTCTTGGCTTTGGTTTAGCACCATCGCGAGAAGCTGTTGCAGGTTTGTTTTGTTGGTTGCCCTTGGACTCACTGCCTTGGCCTGAACCGCGTCGTGTAGAATGACGCTTGTTCTTGTTGGCGGGTTTGTGCCCTTGAGCGTTTTCAGCTGAGCGTTGACCATCTTTGTGTTCAACTCTTGGCTTTTTAGGTTTCTTCGGCTTGATAGCGCGTGTATCAAGCTTTGATTCAGGAATAGGGTTAACAGGCTTGAAGCCTTCCATTTCATGGCGCTCTAGTACCTTGCCAATCAGCCTTTCAATGGCAAACAACTCTTTCGTCTCGTCAACGCATACCAAAGAGTACGCCTTGCCTGTTTCACCAGCACGACCGGTACGACCAATGCGATGTACATAGTCTTCAGATACATGGGGAAGATCAAAGTTAACCACTTGAGGAAGCTGAGGGATATCGAGACCACGTGCGGCAATATCAGTTGCAACTAAAACGCGAATCTTACCTGTTTTGAACTCTTCTAACGCTTTAGTACGCGCGCCTTGGCTCTTGTTACCGTGAATCGGTAGCGCTGAGATTTTTTCTGCTTCAAGGAAACGAGCGAGGCGGTTTGCACCATGCTTGGTTTTACTGAACACTAGAACTTGCTGCCAATTACCCTCTTTAATGAGTTTGGCAAGAATGGCAGATTTTTGGCGCTTATCAGATACGTAAACGCTCTGCTCAACCAGTTGAGTGGTTGAGTTTGGCGGGTTTACTGAAACCTCTACTGGATTGTTAACTAGGCCACGAGCAAGGTCTCTGATCTCTGGAGAGAAGGTCGCTGAGAACAATAGGTTCTGACGCTGTTTAGGCAGTAGGTTCAGGATACGTTTGATATCACGGAAAAAGCCCATGTCTAGCATGCGGTCGGCTTCGTCTAACACCAATACTTCTAGCTCAGAGAACTTCACCGCATTTTGGCTGTGCAGATCTAGCAAGCGACCAGGCGTTGCTACTAATACATCACAACCCTTGCGAAGATTAAGCATCTGAGGATTGATCTTAACGCCACCAAACACAACGGTAGAGGTTGTTTCTAGGTGTGCGCCGTATTTTACTACGCTGTCATGTACTTGAGCAGCAAGCTCACGAGTTGGTGTTAGAACAAGAGCGCGAACGTGATTTCCTTTTGGTCTTGGCCCAGTACTCAATCGCTCAAGCAGAGGCAGAGTAAAACCAGCGGTCTTACCTGTACCCGTTTGAGCTGCGGCCATAACGTCCTTGCCTTCAATAATGGCAGGGATGGCTTTTTCTTGGATAGGAGAAGCCTTTGTATAGCCTAATTCGTCAATAGCACGAAGGATCGGGGCTGATAGACCAAGGGAGTCAAAACTCATAGATGTTCTCGATGTGAAGTAGTGAAGGCGGATTTGCCTGCAAATAAGCTAGTGAGAGCGTAGTTGAATAATGTGAAAAACGCTCACCTTCTTAGGAAGGGGCGCCATTTTGCTTTCTTTTGTGAGAGACATCAATAAGAATATACAGACCTAGGTAAAACAAAGTCTTACATGCTTCCATTAATCTATCATCCTATCTATTCAGATCTTCCTCTTCCTGATGGGCACCGTTATCCGATCATGAAGTATAAACTGCTGTATGACGCCGTTGATTTAGAGTTGCGACAACGGGGAATGGGCGCAGAGCGTGTGTGCTTTTACCAACCTAAGCCTTTATCAATAGACACTGTCTCACAGAGTCATGACTTAGGTTATATCAATCAGCTCGTTTCTGGAGATTTACCTGCGCCTAAAATGCGTCGTATAGGCTTTCCCTGGAGTGAGCAACTTATTAAAAGAACCCTTACCTCGACTGCTGGCACTGTAATGACGGCGCAAAAAGCCATTGAAGAGGGTGTAGCGATACATCTTAGTGGTGGCTACCACCACGCGCATACGGATTATGGTAGTGGGTTTTGCCTGTTCAATGACTTAGTAGTTGCAGCCAATGAAGCACTAAAGCATCCAGACGTCGACTCAGTCATGATCATAGATAGCGATGTGCATCATGGCGATGGTACCGCCACCTTGTGTGCTGATAACCCAGATATTACGACAGTCTCATTTCATTGTGAGAAGAACTTCCCAGCGCGAAAACCCAGCTCTGATATTGATGTTCCTTTGGCAAGGGGAACCACAGATAGGGAATTTCTCGCCTCATTTACGTCAGTGGTTGAAATGGCGGTGAACCTTTATCGGCCTGATCTCATTTTATATGACGCAGGTGTGGATATTCACGAGGGGGATGAGCTCGGCTTTCTTGAAGTCAGCACTGAGGCTATTTACCAAAGGGATCGATTTATGCTTGAGGTTGCAACCGAGCGCAATATTCCCATTGCTGCAGTAGTCGGTGGGGGCTACCGCAGTGATCATTGCGACCTTGTGCCTATCCATATGCAGCTTTTTAAGGCTGCATTGGATCTCATCTAGATAAAATGTGATGACTCTAGTTTGAGTGAGAAGGTGCCGCTTGATTAGGCGCAGGTATCAATGCGGCGATAACAGCAACGACTACGCTAGAGCCGATCAGGTCTTCTGGACGATGCATGCCAAGCCACAATCGGCTATAGGCGACCGCTAGACCCCAAGCGAAAACAATGCCTAGCATTAGGTACTGTTTTCGTTTTACGAATAAACCGCCAAAGAAGAACACACACAGAGCCACGAATACAGTGTGACCCGATGGAAACGAATAATCCGTTTCTCCCTGCCAGTGAATGGTTCGCCAGTGAGATACCTTTTCGGATGCGACTTCTATGATGCTATTTTGGGTAGCAAAATCGAGCGTGTAAAAGCGACTTGGAGAATCAACCAGGTCCAACTGCGTCAATGCTTCGGTATACGGGCGAGGGCTTTGTGTGATCTCTTTCATTGCCGATTTTGCTGCAAAAGAGAGCACCAGTAGAACACCTAGTTGGATCAACAGTAGTAAGAGTTGCTTCTTGTTAGCGGTGCCGAGCGCAGTTATGGCAACAAAGAAGGCCAAAGTAATAAGAAACCCTTGTGAGCCGGCAGAGTAGGTGAGATAGGTAAGGATAGCGCCAAGGTAGTTTGATTCAGGGCTGAGTAGGTCGATGTTAGGGATTACGCTTGATAGCAGTCCAACCGCGAGCAAAAACCCGCCTAAAATGAGCAGCCCAGTTCTATTATTTTTCCAGTATTGCAATTGCATCGTCTAGCTTCGCTCCTTATCAATGGGCCGGTATTGTAGCGCGCTTAACCTAGACGTCATAAAACTGAAACTTATATTGCGCTTACTTGCTTGATACTTGAACAAAACTATGTACAAACGTTAAATTTAACTCGCTAAATCAACACTTTGGCGACTAATTGCGACGAGTCGATTGTCTTCACTCCAGATATTCGCCTCAACGTGAGCATAACCTCCTGCCATCTTTCTTATGTCTGATTGGTAGGCAAACCACTGCGTTCCTAAATCTTCATGATTGGCTGCAGGGAATTCTAAATTCCACATCATGATAGTCCCGGATTTTTGGTCCTTCATTTCTGAGCACGAGTACGTCGGCCATGCGTCAATGAGGCAGATAAGATGAGCGCCAGTGGTTCGCATTGGCGAGGTTTTTAGCTTCATCCACCCATGATTATGAGAGACATCTTGTGTGGCATCGGGTTGAGGTGATTTTGCTATAGCGAAGTCAACTTGCTCCGTGTATGTAAGAAGGTTACTTGCAGTTAGTTCTGTCGCTTGACCATTAGGGAGTTGTTCCACACGCGGTAGCGCAGGTGTTTGCTGAGGGGGATTCGATAAAGAAATATTTGCCATTGCTTCTTGACCAAAACAAGAGTGTTGAACCACGACTACCTCATCATTTTGCACTATACGCCCTGTCACTTTAGAGTGCCTGCTGTCTTCATTTAACAGTTCTATTTCAAAGGTAAAGGGCTGGTCGATAAGCAGTGAACTAATAAAATTGGTTTTAACTGAATAAAGGGGTCTACCCAGAGTGGCAAGGGGCGAGGTTACGTGGAACAACAGCGCGGCGGTTAGTCCGCCAAATACACTATCTCCCTGAGACCAATGCTGTGACACGACCATGCTCGTGTTGCCGGAAACGCACCGCTCGGCCATTTTTAAAAGCTCATCTATGTGCATACATAACCCCTATATGTTGCATGGTTGTAACGAGCAATATACTGGTCTAATCAGGTGGATCAATACAAACTCTTGTGGAGTGTGACTTAGGTTACGCAAATGTTAACGGTTTGTCCTATTTCCTAATCGTCAAAGGGTGAGGGTTTAGGACGTTGCAAAATCGAGAAGTGAAAGAAAACTTGACTCAAATGAGGTTTCACTCTTAGCTCTAGGTAGATTTAATTACTCAATGAGAGCTCAAGTTCATGATCAAAAAATGGCTACAAGGATGTGTTGTTTGTTTAGGGCTGCTTGTGAGTGGTTGTGCTAGTTACAGCATTACCGAAAAAGAAATGACTAACTATTTGCAGGACAACGTGAGCTTCGAGCAGTCAGTGGGCGTTGAGAATCTGCTTTATGCCCAAGTGTCGGTGGATGATCTCGAGGTAAGAATCGGGCGTGCAGATGTAGATCGTGTGTCTGTATTTGCCAGTACACTGGCAAAAATTCAAATGTGGGGAAATCAAAACCAAACCCTAGACCTGGATTTAGAATTTAGCGCTGTCCCTGAGTATGACGCGCAGAGCGGTGAGGTATTTTTAAAGTCGATACGATTAGAGCAGTTTAACGAGAAGGGCGATCAGCGCTTAGCCCCAGAGATCAAGCAGCTGTTAAAACCTGCGGTGTCGATGATTGGCTATGGTTTATCACAGCAACCCGTTTACAAGCTTGATAGTAATGTCGTTCAAGAGGCTTTAATTAAATCTGCTGAGCCCAGTATGGCTATCAAGGACAACAAGTTGGTGATTGAACTGTTTAACTAGCGGCCTCTTGTTACTACTAGGGTCTGTTGACCTTTTGCGATTAAATTTTGCTCGACCAGAAGTCATTTAATCAAGGCGAGGGACTTGCCGCCTAGTCATCTAAGCAAAAGTCGCTCAACGATGAGTAAATGGGTTCTGGACGAGCCCTTCGGGTAGCGCTTTGTTGGGCATTTCTACCGCGTTAGTCACTTTTCATGTGGAACCACCACACCTAAAAGCGACTGCCTTGTATTAATACCCAACAAATCGCTACAAAAACAACCTCAAAAGGTCAACAGACCCTAATCTATGCTAAATGGCTTAATACTAACGCCCATCGTAAAGATGGGCGTTAGTATTTCTAAAGCTAGGCTGGTGACAGTGTCAGGTTCTTAATCCATATGCGTTTCAAGAATCGGTGGAAACACAGGGCAAGCTTGACGATTTCTTCAGTGAGCATTAATGCGTAAACGTATTCAAAGCTCCATCCTGCGATGAATGCTCCCCATGCAAGGCATGGAATACCCACCATCCACATTGCAATAAAGTCCATCCTCAAACAGAACGAGTTCTCTCCGCCAGCTTTCAAGATACCGACAATGATCACCATGTTAAGCATGCGAATACCGAGCAATACGGTGAATACCATGATAGCTGGGGATGCCAGTTCATAAAGCTCTGGTTGGTTTAGGTTAAGGCCGACCAAAATAGACTCTCTGAACAAAAAGACCATTAACGCAAGCACGACTGAACAACCAAAAATCGTTTTGATAAACCAATTTGCCATGTTTCGAGCTTCATCGAATTCGTCATTGCCTAAAGACTGACCAATGAGAACCGCACACGCAATTGCTACTCCAAAGAACGCTGAATAACATAAGCCTTCAAAGGGGCCGAGCATACTGAATACAGCGAGCTCTGTAGTGCCCATATGCCCAAATATCACCTGATAGGATAGGGTACCCATACCCCAAATGATGGTGTTAGCGGTTGATGGAATCGCCAATTTACGAAATGACGTTGCTAACCTTTGTGGGTTTGGCAATACCTCTGATTTTATTAACCAGTGGTTTATCTTGAACAGGGCATAAAGGATAGCGACGACTTGGAAGACCCGTGCAATCGAGGTCGCTAAAGCGGCGCCTGCAACGCCCATAGGTTCTAAACCCATTCCGCCTTTAATTAGCCAAAAATTCAGGCCAATATTCAAGAAGACCGTCGCCCCGCCCAAATACAGAGGCAGCATTGCATTGCCTGAACTGCGAAGGCTAGACTCTGCAACAATGATCCAGTGTGTTAGCACTAGAACAGGTATGCTGTACCACAAATAGGTTGAACCTAGGCTTATCACATCAGGATCACTGGTTTGCAGTAGCATGATGTAACCAGAGAAAACCGTGATAATAAAGGTGAGCGGAACCATCAGCCAGGTGCCATACTTCAGCGCCAGCATGTTGACCGTTTTGGCAGAGCTCGCGTCTCGGCGTCCCCAATATTGCGCAACAAGGATGCCGTTGGCAGTGGCGATACCGGCAGAGACCATAATTATGACAAAGTGCCATTTAGTGGCGATCCCTACAGCGGCGGGTGCTTCTTTACCTAAATCACTCACCATCAGAACGTCTGCAAGCTGCAACATAGCCACTAGAGCACTTTGCAAAGCGACAGGTACGGCGAGGCGTGCAACCTTAGAGAAAAAACCATTTGGCATGGAATTCACACTTGCAACATTTTGCTTTTGACTTGACATAATAACCTCCCCGAAAATCAGGGTAACTATAGCCACACTGAATGGATAAAGGCATGTTCAAAGAAAGCCAAAACCTGTGCAAATCTGTCATGCAACTATTTTCACCTAAAAGTGAGTGGTCAGACAAAGTCTATTTAAGCGATGAGTGTAAAGAACGGTTTCTAACCAACACGGATATTCCCGAACTCGGCGAAAGTGGTTATTTTATGGCTGGTTTAGCTGAGCTAGAGGCAGGCTATGAAATCGAGCGTGAAGGTATTGGCATTCATACCCTGCTAGTGACCTTAGAAGGCAGTGGCGTGCTAATCACGCCGGAGTTTGTCAAAGAGCTAAAACCGTACAGTTTAACCGTGTTACCTGCAGGCTTACCTTATCGTTTTGAACTGCACCCAGATTTCACGCACTGGAAGATGGTTTGGATATTACTAGAGAAGCTCCCTAAATGGGATGACCTGATCTCTGGGGGGCAAGCGGTGATGCCGTTTGAGTCTAGCGAACAGGTATGGTCGCTAATGAACCTACTTCATTTGGAGATCAATGGCAGACCTGCATATCGACGCTTGCTAATTAGCGAGGTAAGCCGAATCTTGGCTCGGTTTGAAGCAAAGCCATATAGCTCTGCGATTCGAGTGCAAACCACATTTAACGATATAGAAGCCCAGTTGCATCATGACTGGACGGTTAAGTCGATTGCCGAGAGGTGCTTTATTAGTCAGGAACAGCTCAATCGTGTGTGCAAATCCCTATATGGGATGTCCCCAAGAAGTAAGCTTATTGCGCTACGTATGGATAAAGCGACGGATCTTCTGCGCTATGAAGATTGGGCAATCGCCATGATAGCTCAGCGACTGGGCTACAATGATCCCTATAACTTTACACATAGGTTTAGAAAATATTTTGGATGCTCACCACGAGAATATCGAAAACGCTTTAGAGAGGCAGACCCAAAGACCTCTGCGGGTTAATGAATGAATTTCTTAGGACACCTGCATCTTGCTGATGCGAGTAATAGCAGTCTTCTAGGCAATCTCCTTGGCGATTTTGTACGCGGAAACCCAGAAGGGCGTTACCCTCAAGAAATAACGCAAGGCATTCGCATACACCGATTTGTTGATAGCTTTACTGACAGCCATCCGCTAATTGCTGAGATAAAGCCATTATTTGGGGCAACGAGGCGTTTTTCGCCCATAGCTTTGGATGTGTTCTGGGATCACTGTCTAGCCAATCATTGGGACAAGTTTCATGCAAACTCCCTAGAAAGCTTTTGCTATCAAGCCAAACAAGCTACTCATCCTCGGTGTGTTGAAGCGTCTTTACCTGAACAATATCAGCGCGTCATAAGCTCAATGTGGGATAACCGCTGGATAGATTCCTACAGAGATCTGGATAACATCGGTTATGCGTTGGCGCGGATGTCAAACCGAAGTCCGCGCATGGGACCGCTAGCCGATTGCTTTGAAACGTTAGAGAAACACTATAAAGAGTTAGATCAGGTGTTTATGGATTTTTATCCAGACGTAATAGAGGCTGTAACTGAGACTAAATTCGAGTAGACTCACGCCCTAAAATGACCAAACAGTACGGAATTACCTATGTCTTCATCACAATTTGCTGCACTTGGCCTTGATGCTATTCTCGTTGAGCAGCTAGATAAGCTGAACTTTGTCACTCCTACACCCGTTCAACTTGAGGGAATTCCTCACGTTCTTGAGGGAAGAGACGTACTCGCAGCTGCTCAGACAGGCACAGGTAAAACCGCGGCATTTGGTCTACCTATTATTCAAAACTTGATGGGGCAGGTGAGCGTTCATAACACTCAATCGCCCTGCAAGGTAAAGGCATTGGTTCTCGTGCCAACACGAGAGCTAGCTCAGCAGGTGTTTGACGCTATTACGCAATACGCTGAGCCAACCGAAGTGAAGACGGTGGTTGTGTACGGCGGTACGAGCTTTAATGTACAGGCGAGTAACCTAAACAAGGGGTGTGATATCTTAGTCGCCACGCCCGGCCGTTTATTGGATCATCTGTTTAATAAGACACTCACTCTACAACATACGAAATATCTAGTGCTTGATGAAGCTGATCGAATGCTAGACATGGGCTTTATGCCAGATATTAAGCGTATTTTGCAAAAACTCAGCCCTGATCGCCAAACGCTATTCTTCTCCGCGACGTTCAAAAAAGGCGTAAAAAACCTTGCCTATAAGATCCTTGATAATCCTGTTGAAGTGGAAGTCAGCCCTGCAAATTCAACTGCTGATGCGGTCGAACAAATGGTTTACCCAGTCGATAAGAAGCGTAAACGAGAGCTACTTTCGTACCTGATAGGTTCAAGAAACTGGCAACAGGTGCTGGTCTTTACCCGCACTAAAGAAGGCGCAGAATCTGTTGCAAAAGAGCTTAAACTGGACGGAATCCAAGCGGCGTCTTTGCATGGTGATAAAAGCCAAGGCGCAAGGCAGCGTGCACTCGATGACTTTAAAATAGGTAAGGTGAGGGCGCTGGTGGCAACGGACGTTGCGGCACGTGGCATTGACGTGAAAGAGCTAGAGCATGTGATTAACTTTGATATGCCGTATAAAGCCGAAGACTACATACACCGAATTGGCCGTAGTGGACGCGCTGGCAACAAAGGCCACGCCGTATCATTAATGAGCCACAACGAGCAGTACTTACTTGAAGCGATTGAAAGATTGCTTGATGCCAAGTTACCTCAAGAGTGGCTAGAAGGCTTTGAACCAAGCCCAGAGTCTGAGATCCTTGAAGAAACAGGCGGTCACCGCCGCAGTCGCAGCGCCGAAAAGCGCAAAATGAAAGCGAAAATGGGCGTACATAAGAACCGAGGTAAGAGCCGCGGAAGGTAAGTTGATTTGATAGGAGTTCGGTAGTTTCTAAGATACTGGATAGCCACGTTGTGGCTTCCAGTATGACTAGGTTTGCTGACCTATCGGCACCATCACGTCATACTGGCGAAGGCCAGTATCTCAGAACGCACAAATCAGGCTAATTTCGTAATTGGTTTTTAAAACGATGAGTTGGGTTGTACCTAAGATACTGGATAGCCACGGTGTGGCTTCCAGTATGACGAAGTTTACTGAGCTATCGCCACCATCACGTCATACTGGCGAAGGCCAGTATCTTAGAACGCACAAATCGGACTAATTTCGCAATTAGCTTTCAAAACGATGAGTTGGGCTGTACCTAAGATACTTATATGGACCCCCTCGGTAAATCAACAAAGAATTTGGAAAACAAGTATAGATGCGCACTTATATACGGGCTTTATTGAGGAGCTACCTCGCCCTAAAATGTAGTCGCACCAGTAGGCTATTTCTCGATATCGGCAAGTCTACTGCCTCGAATCTTATCTAGCTCATACTGGTCGGTCTTACCTGTCTTACATCGCTCTTCGTTGACTATGCTCGGTCTATCATGACAATTTAATTGGCTGATAGTCCGAATCATTCTTTAATAAAGCATAAGCGGTTCGAACGGTTTTGTTCGCTAAAGCAATTGCAGCGATCTTTTTTCCTCGCCGTTCGACTAGCGCTTGTAACCACTGCTCTTTGTTTGTTGTCGCTGGACGGTTTAATACATGAGTGATAACGGAAAGCGCTCCTTGAAATAAAATTGAACGAAGTCGCTTATCCGCACTGTACTTAGATATATGTCCAATACGCTCTTTCCCGCCGGAACTGTTCTGTTTAGGTGTTAGCCCTATATTAGCGGATGCTTCTCGGCCATTAGAAAAGTTTTCACCTCGCCCTAATCGTAACGCTAACCCTAGCGCCCCTAACGGACCGACCCCTTCTAGCTTCATCAGCTTTTTGCAAATATGATGCGACTTAACCAAAGATTCGAGCTGCCTATCTAGTTCTTGCAAGTGTTCAATTTGGCACAATAAATGTGACCATGACCTGTGTAGCGCCGTTCTAAAACTATCAGGTAAAGAGTTATCAGCATCTTCTAGGATGAAAGGGATTTCCTTTCTTAACTTAGATAGGCCTTGCGGTAGAATAACTCCGAACTCAGCTAATACTCCTCGCATCTGGTTACTTTGTGCGACTAGTTGAACCTTAGCCAAGTGTCGCATACGCTCTAACGATTGAAGTGCCTGCTCCTCAGTTGAGTGAATATGAGTACCATGGATGTGCTCTTGCTGTGCTGCAACACCAATGGCTAAAGCATCATTCCTATCTGTCTTTTGCTTGGTTTGAAATGCTTTTACGGCTCTGGCGTTGATGACTTTTACAATGTGGCCTGCGCTAATTGCGAATCGAGCCCAGTAGTGTGCACTGCCACAGGCTTCCATAGCCACGAGGGCTTGTTTTTCATTTATCAGAATTTCTTTGAGTTTTGCTCGACTGACTTCGCGGTTGTAAATGACTTTTCCGTTAGGGCAGAGTTTGCAAACTTGGAATACATTCTTTGCTAAATCAATAGCTAATAGATTAGGCTTAGTCATGTATGGGCTCCTTTGGCTAATCTTTAGTCGGATTAAGACCGTAGCTCCTCAAGGAGAGGGAGTCCATACATCTGGATAGCCACGGTGTGGCTTCCATTATGACGAGGTTTACTGAGTTATCGGCACCATCACGTCATACTGGCGAAGGCCAGTATCTTAGAACGCACAAATCGAACTAATTAGGTAATTAGCTTTTAAAACGATGGGCTGGGTTGTACCTAAGATACTGGATAACCACGTTGTGGCTTCCAGTATGACGAGGTTTACTGAGTTATCGCCACCATCACGTCATACTGGCGAAGGCTGGAATGCCAGCCCAGCAATATCTTAGAGCGCACAGACTAACCTAGCTTTTCAGCCAACTTCTCTAGCAACACGTCAATATCATCCGTACTCACATCCTTATGCGTTACAAAACGAATAGGGTTGCTAGGGGTGATAGTGATGCCTTCTTTTTCTAGCTCCGCAGCGATATTGTCGATATCAACACTTTGGTCGAGCTTAGCAAACACAATGTTGGTTTGTACTAGCTCGGGTTTTACTGAGAAACCAGGCAGTTTAGCTAAACCGTGAACTAGTTTCTGCGCGTTGTCATGATCCACTTTTAGCTGCGCTACCTGCTCTGTTAGGGCGAGCTTACCAGCAGCGGCAAGTAAACCCACTTGGCGCATACCACCGCCGAGCATCTTACGAATGCGGCGTGCCTTATTAATCGTGACAGCGTCACCTAATAGTAGTGAGCCGATAGGCGCAGATAGGCCCTTTGATAAGCAAATGGTCATGGTATCAAAGTGCTGAGCAATTTCGTTAATATCAACATCTAACGCAACGGCTGCGTTGTAGACTCTCGCGCCATCTAAGTGAAGTTTAAGGCCGTGCTTATTGACGAACTCTCGTGCTTCCGCGAGATAAGATAAAGGCAGAACCTTACCATTGATGGTATTTTCTAGGCTCAGCAGTTTGGTGCGTGCAAAGTGGAAATCTTCTGGCTTAATGACCGCTTCTAGCTTCTTGAAGCAAAGCGTGCCGTCCGGTTCATTCATTACCGGTTGCGGCTGAATCGACCCTAGTACTGCAGCGCCACCCGCTTCATATTTGTAGTTATGGGCTTGCTGACCACATAGGTATTCATCACCACGCTCACAGTGCGCCATAAGCCCTAATAGGTTCGCTTGTGTGCCAGATGAGGTGAATAGGGCCGCTTCAAAGCCATGGGTATCAGCGGCCCATGCTTCTAACTCGTTGACTGTAGGATCATCTCCGTAAACATCATCTCCAACTGGAGCGTTTGCTATTGCGTCTCGCATAGCTTGAGTCGGGCGTGTAACTGTATCGGATCGAAAATCCATATTTATTCCTTTTAACTTAATGTTCCGCTAAGTAGCGCTTTAGATACCGCAGCTATGGTTTTAGCGTCGCTGATCTTATCTTGTTGAATCCACTGAAGTAATTCATCGATTGAGACTTCAAGTACTTCAATGACTTCGTCCGTATCGGCCTCGAGCCTTTGAGTGAGCGTTAAATCCTCGGCAAAGTAGAGGTATTGGATTTCGTTACAAAACCCTGCCATTGGAGTGAGTTTTCCAAGGCTTTGCCATTTTTTCGCGCTATAGCCGGTTTCTTCTTCCAGTTCGCGTTTTGCTGCCGCAAAAGGGTCTTCGTTAGGCTCTAGTGTCCCCGCTGGGATTTCAAGTAGCCATTCCTTTAATGAAGGGCGGTACTGATTAAGTAGCAGCAGCTTACCTGATGGCGTTTTAGCCAAGATTACAACAGCACCTGGGTGATTAATAGACGTATGGTTGGTAACGACTCCATTTGGCAAAGTGAGTGTTTCTTCAACTAATGACAGATTTTTCCATTTATGGAGTGTTTTTTGCATTCTTTGTTACTCTTTTTGCCTTTATTTTTAGGCCGTTTATGTACAAGATCACACTTTTCATGTTGACCTTTATTCACATCTCAAAACTCAAATTAACGTATTGATTGGAATGGTTAAATACCATATTTGCAATCTTAGTTTGCAGTGTGAGTAAGATCTCGTTAAGTTGTTATAACAGCTAGAGTTAATTTGCGTTTGTAACATATAATTAACCTGACTATAAAAATAATTAACAGCCGCTGTTTTATGGAGCATTTTAATAATGGAAACGACTCGTGTTTCTCACGCGCAACGTGCATTGCGTTCTGAACGTATCAACAAACTTGTAAAGGTGCTTTCAGAAGGCGTTTATGAACGCGAACACACCATTAAACTCTGCCTACTAGCCGCATTATCGGGAGAAAGTGTTTTCCTTTTAGGGCCTCCGGGTATTGCAAAAAGCCTTATCGCCAAGCGTTTGATATCTGCATTTGAAAGTAGCAGCTACTTTGAATACTTAATGACGCGCTTTTCTACACCTGAAGAAGTCTTCGGTCCCCTTAGCATCCAAGATCTGAAAGACCATGGCCGTTATGTTCGATTAACCAAGGGCTACTTGCCTACGGCGAACGTCGTATTCTTAGATGAAATCTGGAAAGCGGGTCCCGCTATATTGAATACGCTCCTTACTGTAGTCAACGAGAAAACCTTCAAAAATGGCAGTGAGATCGAGAAGGTGCCTATGCGCCTGCTTATTTCCGCGTCAAACGAATTACCAGACAAAGATAGTGGCCTAGAAGCTCTGTACGACCGTATGTTGGTGCGCATCTTCGTTAACCGAATCCAAGACAAACAAAACTTCCATAGCATGCTGACTGTGGGGACACCGCAAGAAGCGCAGGTGCCAGATGAGCTCACTATCTCTAATGAAGAGTATGCTCAATGGCTCAATGAGCTCGACAGCATGCCTTTATCCGATGAAGTGTTTGATAAGTTGTATCAACTTAAAACAATGCTTGAAGCACGCCATAAAGATGCCGAAGAAACCTTGAGTGCCGATGAGCTGTATGTGTCAGACCGTCGCTGGAAGAAAGCGGTGAAACTGCTTAAGGCGAGTGCGTTCTTTAATGGTCGTCAAAAGATCAACGCCCTTGATCTTATTTTGATTCAAGACTGCTTATGGAATAGTCCCGAGTCTCGTTTGATAGTGCGCGACGTGATACGAGAATTTGCTCTTAAGCGTGCGTTTAATCAAAGTGAAATACTGCAGACGATCGAAGACAGCAGTCAGATCCTAGAAGATATTCAGGCAGAGATAGAATCCAGTCATACCATGAAAGTAGAATCAGAGCCTGGCACTGGTTTACTACGCAAGGGCAAGGAAGACTTTAAGGCTAACTTTGATGACTGGCGTCCTCATAGTGTTGGCAATGCACGTAACCTAGTTAAACTTGTGCTGTTACAAAGCAATCAGTCTGTTTCTGAGCATGATAAAGGGGATACCCGCTATGTGTTCGTGCCACAAACGGATCTTGTGAATGCTATTAGTCATGGCGGTGGCGATGTCTATGGTTACGTCAATCAAAACCCAAACCTCATGTCACTGAAGTTTGCACTTGATGCCGATAATAACCTTGTTATTAAAGACATAGCTAATCGTTCTGTTTTGCTGAGCTTAGTGACTAACGAAGGCCTTGATCCTGAGAAGCATCAGTTATGGCATGCACAAGCGAACGAGGCGGTGAATAACCTAATGAATGCTGAGCTACTTTTAACAAAGGTGCGTTCTGATTTCCACGGCGCATTGCCGCATAATTTCATTGAGCCGGAACTTCCAACGGCAATGGAGTCGAGCCTACAGCAGCTCTCAGAAGCGCTTAGCTCTGCTCAAGCCACCTCAAAGAAAACAGCACAAAGAATCGGTTTTTTGGCCGGCTTCTTTGCGGAATAGGAGAGCGGGATGCTAGGTGCTGACGCATTAAATCTCGCAATGTCCGTTGCAGACTCTGGAATGGTAGAAACCGCGGTCAATGATCTTATTGGCCGCAGTCAGGTTCTTTTGTCTTCTGAAAAGCCAGGAGTGCAGACCTCGGTTAAAAACCACTTAAGAAAGTGGAAAGGGTCAGTCAAAAAACGCATCAGTAAGGTCTCTGAGTCTGAGCAAATCCAAGCTGAGCTTGCTCTTTATCAAAAGGTCATTCACTGGGATGAAGAGCAGTTTGATAAAGATATAAAATCTGTGGTGAGTGAGCTCAAAGGAAAGAGCCCATTTTGTGGTCCGGCGAAGAAACTCCTTGAGCGTCAAAAACACACACCTAATCCAATGTTTGCGCACTACTTTTGTGATCAGTGGTATCAATCCATATACAACACGATCAAACAGATGCAATTGGATGAACTCGAGCAAGATAAGCAGAAGTTCTTAGAAGATCTGTACAATCGCATGGAAAACATGAAGAACATGCGTCAAATTGGTGAGGCCGGAGACGAAGCACAACTAGGCCGTTTATGGGATATGGCAGCGGCTCGATTGAGTCGAACCGATGTCAGTACCATGGCCAAGTACGCGAGCTTTTTGCGTAAGCATAGTGGCTTAAAAGAGATTGCGAGCGAATTAGGTCGTATGGCTAGCCAGGTAGACGACCCTTCTTTAAGGAAAGCCCCTGTTGCTGAACTGCAGTTTGTAGAAGAGCAGTCTAATGAAGCCACCGATGATATCGTGGGGATTCATGAGAGCGACGATCTAAGTAAGATGTTGCCGAATGAAACCATGTTTTTGGCATACCCTGAACTTGAAACCATTTTTTATAAGCACTTAGTGGATAAGCGCTTGATGAGTTATCGTACTGAGGGGAAATCTCGCAAACTTCGTAAGATAAATGCGCAGCTACCTAACTCGAGCGAACTTGAGTTAGAAAAAGGGCCTTTTATTGTCTGTGTAGATGCCTCAGGTTCCATGAGCGGCTTCCCTGAACAGTGTGCGAAAGCCATCGCTTTTGCTCTTATGCAGATAGCCCTTGCCGAGCAACGAGACTGCTTCGTGATCATGTTTTCTACCGAGCAGATTACCTACGAGCTTACAAAAAAAGACGGCCTCAGAGAGGCGAGCGACTTCTTGTCTTATACCTTCCATGGTGGCACCGACTTTGAACCGGTACTGCAAAAGTGTATTGACCTTATGCACACCGACAAATTCTTGAATGCGGATATGGTGGTTCTATCAGATTTCATCGCACCGAGACAATCTGAGGATATGGTCAACAAGGTTGACGAGCTTAAAGCAAGACACAATCGATTCCATGCCGTGAGCTTATCTAAATATGGCAACCCGGAACTGCTAGATATCTTCAGCCACAACTGGAGTTATCATCCCGGATTGGTAGGACGATTCGTCAAAAAATTCTAACTTAGATTGGTAAACTTAGCCTCGCTTACGCGGGGCTTTTTATTTTTGTACTTCCTTAAACCATAAAATTATATTAGTATCTAGTACGAAAAAGTTTTATGGTGTGTGGAAATGAAAGCGTTTAAAGGCGTTGTTATCACTTTATGTGGGTTAGGTTTACTTGTCTTTGGAATAAAGTCGGCAACGTACAATGCGACCCTGATGGTGTTTGGGTCTCAAACTATTGGTGAAGTGATTGCTTTTGACCAATTGCAGAGGGGCAACAAGAGGCAGTATGCGGCTAAGGCGAGATTTGAGGTTGCAGGTGAAAAGTACCTCGTTACTGCAGACAATTACTCTTCAATGGGTCTGTATCGCACTCATCAGTCGATGGTTGTGACTTACCTTCCGTTTGCCCCTAGCTACGCTAAGTTAGCTCATGATGTCAAAGTAGGAGATGTTAGCTATCTGTCGATTGGGATCGGTTTCTTACTTATAATACTTGGATTTGGGCAAAGAACGAGTAGGGCACAAAGAGCTGCCTAAAGCATGATAAGAGCGCCATCAGCGGTAAACTAAATGGCGCTTTGGGATGATGAGGCTACTTCGCGGGTTTAAACTGAGCTTTGCGCAGACGGTTTAGAGTCGCTAGTAAGTCCAATATTCTCGGCTTCGCAATATCACCATTGTTTGGCATTAGTGCATGCCAATCATCGCTGTTGACAAGATTCTCGAATTCAACTTGCAGGTCTTGGCTCCAGCCAGGCACTTGCGCCACCTGAAACCATGTCCATCCTATCGCATTTACTTCATTTGACGTTTGAAGCTGCTCTAGCGCAGTGATATCGATAAACTCTTTACCAAAACGCAGAGAGGTTGTGCCTTTAGCTCCTACACGGAACTTGCCTTCTGCGAGTAATGTTTGCAAACATGCTCGATTGAATGAGCGTGGTTTGCTTTCTTGCAATGGCAGCTCACGCTCATGCGTTCGTTCTGTTGGATGTTGCTGTATTACCTGTTTGGCTCTCTCAGTGACATCGACAGGTTGATACTCGTGCATCTGAATAACGCAGTCAGCTTCATCAAGGTAGTCACCAGAGCCACCCATAACGATAATTGAGCTAATGCCCTCGCTGTCACGAAGCTCGGCGATACGGTCTACCAGCGGCGTGATAGGTTCGGCTTCTTTTGCTACCAAGGCTTGCATGCGCTCATCACGAATCATGAAGTTGGTTGCAGAGGTATCTTCATCTATCAAAAGACTCTTAGCGCCAGATTCGATGGACTCTTGAAGCCAAGCGGCTTGCGAGGTTGAGCCAGAAGCATCTTGCGTAGAAAAATCGGTAGTGGATTTGCCCATTGGCAGATGATTGATGAAGTTGGCAATATTGAGGTTATGAACACAGCGGCCATCTTCAGCGCGGATCTTCATGCTCAGTGGGTCAGTGACACAATACTCACGCCCATCTCCAGGGATATGATCATAAATGGATTTTTCGATGGCATTAAGCAGCGTAGATTTACCATGAAAACCGCCGCCGACGATCAGCGTGATGCCTTTTTTGATACCTAAACCTGTGATATCACCGCGGTTTGGCGTAGAAAGAGTGATTGCAAGCTCAGCAGGTGACTGCATTGCCAGTGCATCCTTCATCGGCATATCGCTCTCACCCGATAGGCGAGGCAGAATACTGTCATTGGCGATAAAGCTGACTAAATCATGTTTTTGTAACTGCTCACGAAGCGCAAACTGATCTTCTATAACTTCACAATGCTGAGTAAAGCGCTCTTGTGGTAGTTCTCTCCACAATGTGGCCTTACGCAGGTACTTTGGCAGGTAGAAGGTAATGATATTGAGTGCTTTCTTAGCCAATATGGAGCGACCATCAGCCGGAAGGTTGATGCGAAAACGCAGCTCAATGCCTTCGTCGGTAAACAATACCGCTGTGTTATCTAAAACAACTTGTCCTGTTGTCGCCACCGAAATTGCGTTGTCTTGTTTCGCGTATTCAGCAAGATTACGAGCGATGAAATCACGCGCGGCTAGTTGATAAGCAGGTGACTTCTCTTTAATGAAATCTAAGCCAGTCACAGACCACGGTCTTACTGCTCTAAAGCGCGATGCAGAGGCGTATGGGTCGCCTTGAACCTGGTCGATGTGCAAGGCAAAGTCCGTAAAGTCGTAGCTTCCCTTTATCTGTTGGTAGGCGCGATAGTTTTGTTTTTCGAGTTTTTTCAGTTTTGCGGTGAGCAGATCCATTTTGGAACCCTAGATTTCAAGCATTTAGCGATTATAACAATCCTACGCTGTAGATGTTCAGAAAAATGCATCGCTTGCGCATCTAATGAAGACTAATCTCACTTTGCCTGCATAAAGATTGCTCGAAGTCTTTGCGAGTCATAGGACCGTAGTACATTTTACCCTCAGCATAAGGAGTATCAAATTGCATTAGCCACTGCTCTTGCTCCTTGGTCTCCACTCCTGTGAGGACGGTATCAAGCCCAAGCTTTGTAGTGATCTGCATCAGCGAATGCAAAAAGGCTCTGTCTTCAGAGCTATGCTGCAGATTATCGGTAAAGGATTTATCAATCTTGATACGCTTAAAAGGGCTGTGCTTTAGGTAGCTAAAGGAAGCGTGGCCATGCCCAAAATCACACAGAGTGAGGTGCACGCCTATAGCTGACAGTTGCTCAAGAGTGGGTTGCAGGGAACCCTCATTGGCAAACAGTTGCTTCTCCGATACCTCAATTTCAAGGCAGTCCCCTGGCAAGTGTGCCGATTTGAGCCATTTCTGAAGTAGTTCAGGTAAGTCGTGAGAGGCCAACTGACAAGCGTTGAGCTTCACGGCAATACGAAAGGACGATTTAATGGCTCGCCATTGCTGTGCAATGTCGATGGATTTTTTAATGATGAAATGGCACATGGCGTCTGCGATTTCTGGTTGGTCACACAGTTGGTTGATAGACAGTTCAGACACATTGCCAAGAATAGGGTGATCCCAGCGAATGGAAGTGCTAGCACTATTCCATTGACGATTATCGAGTGCTATCTGGGGTTGGTAAAACAACTTGATAGCATCATCACGGATGGATTCCATGAAATAACTTTCCAAGCGATTTAAGCGAGTGCCTCTGTCTATTTGGTTATCATCATAAAATAAAATCCGTTTACCCGATTCTCGTGCATTTTGCATCGCTTGAAATGATTGAACGGTTAGGGCGAGGTTTTGTTGGCTGTGTTGTGGGTGACTCAAAGAAACCCCAACATAAACTTGCAAGCGAATCTTTCCGGAGGGCACATCAAAGTCCTGAGTGGTAATGTCCATTATCCGCTGAATGATGGTGTCGTAGTTCTTGCTGCTAGTGTTAGAAAGTAGAGTAAAGGCAATGTCATTTGAACGAGGCCTAGCGCACAGTTGCTTGTGGGGGCTGAGTTGTCCGAGCTTATCTTTCAATTGCTTAATGATCTGATCTAGGGTTTCCGCACCCATATCGATTTGAATGCGATGTCCGTTGCTAATGCCCAAGTAGAACACCGCGACTTCTTGGTTATAGAGATCGGCATGATTAACAATCCGGTTGGTTTCCAATTCCCATGCCTTTGCATTTAAAAGGCCACTACCTACATCGTGGTGCTGTTGATAATGCACCTCTCGTTCCAGTTGCTTTCGCTTGGTGGCTTCTTTATCGAGCTGATAACTTAGGTTAGCCAGTTCTACGGTGCGGTTTTGGATTCTCGATTGTAGATCCCGGTTAATGAGTTGCAACTTTTGGTTTTGATAGATAACGGTCAGCTGTGCTTCCACTGAGTCTTTGAACACTGATAGTAATTCACGAACGGAAATCTTAAAGTCGTTGGGTTTACTGTCTAAGATGGATAGGGTTCCAAAGGGAGTGCCATTTGGCCAATGCAGCGGAATGCCTAAGTATGACACCATGTTGTCGTCTAATGGTTCGGTGATGTTTTTCCATGTAGGGTCTTTATGTCTGTCGTTAACCACCAAAATGGAGTCTGTCTTCAGTGTAGTTTCGCAAAAGTGATGTCCGCCTAGGGCAAATGAATCGCCCATTTTGAAAGGGTTATCGGCATGGTGATTAATACAGAAAATGTCTAAGTGACTTTGATTAAGTCGATTGAGCATGGCAACGGGCACGTGCGCATATTGGGCAAGGATCTCAAGCATGTCTTGCCAAGATCCATAGATCTTGTCCGGCACCTCTAGCTTTTGCGTGTTGACTCTGGCCATTACGTAATCCGTTACCTTTACAATGAATACCAAGCGAGTGCATTAAAACTCCATCTCTTTAAGACGCGCTTTATCTTGTATAAGGATAGTCTGAATTACTCAGTTCGTTTGAAACAAAAACGGCTATCAAGTTAGATAGCCGTAAGTGGTTGAACTGTGGTCAAAGTGCGGTTACGGAGTAAGAGATTTTAGTGCTTCGAGGGAGTATTCTTGATCATAATCCACCCCGTCTATATTAAAACCGTTGAGTTGCATAAACTCAGTTTTAACCCCTTGGTAGTCTCCCAATTGCTTAAAATTAGTCTCAGTAAGCTTTGGTAGTATCTCGGCGACTTGTTGCTGAACGGAGTCTTTTAGCTCCCAATCATCCATTCGAATCAGTCGTTCGCTATCGACGATAGGCGTAGGGTAGAGCTTAGAGTTAAATAAGCGCTGCATCTGCTCAATACAGGTTTCGTGACGCCCTTGATCTTTCATCGACTTGTAGAGCGCTAGTACGTAAGGAGAGAATGTCGGAATAAAAACGCTTGCCTTGGTGACCAGCGCCTTACAAACACTGGCGTAAGCGCCACCATCAAAGGCTGAAAGCTTAAGATTTAATGCATGACTCGTTTGATGAAGATCGACCTTAGCTCTGCCTAAAGTGCCTTGATGATAGATAGCATGGGTGCATTCAGGCCCAATGTAAGAGAAGGCGATAGTCTGGCACTGCGGAGCGATAGCATCATGGTTAATAAGGAAATCAACCCAACTCTCCCAATCTTCGCCACCCATGACCTTCTGGGTGTCTATTATCTCTTGCTCAGTGGCCGGTGGCAGTTCAGATTCAAACCATGAATCGTGTTCAAAGCTAATGCTGGCGCCTTTGAGAGGCTCGCCAATTGGTTTGATAGCGGAGTGCCACATTTCATTGGAATTGGGCTTTGGCCTAACGCCCGTTGCCAGGCTATACACAATCAGATCCACCTTGCCATCAAACTCTTGTCGTATCGTGTCGATGACCTGCTGCCTAACCTTATCAGAGAAAGCATCGCCGATAATGTTGACCGCCTTAGAACCTACCATCTCAGCCTGCTGTTTGAAGAAGATGTTGTTGTACCAACCTGCACTGCCAACGCCTTTTTCTGAAGGGCCTCGTTCAAAAGACACTGCAATGGTATCTGCCTTTGCTCCGCCAAAGGTGAGTGCAATACGCGAGGCCAGTCCAAAACCAGATGAACCGCCCAGAATTAACACTCTTTTAGGACCTTCAGTGATCGCTTTTGAGCTCGTAACATACTCTATCTGATTCTTGATTGCTTGCTCGCAACCTGCGGGGTGCGCAGAGCGAGCAACGACGCCTTTGATGATGGGTTCAATTTTCATCCAATCAATTCTCTCTGTGTTAGGTGTTGAGTGTCAGGTGTTAGAAGAAAGTATGGAATCACAGTAGTGGCGACAGTTGCAGCGCGACAAATTCCGCGATCCATGGCTGAGCATTCGCCTTAGGGTGCAGACCATCTTGCATCATCAAGTCAGGGTCAGTGATGATCTCAGACAGAAAAAATGGAATTAAATCAACGCCCTTGTCTTCAGTTACGCTAGGATAGACTTGTTCAAACGATTGCGTATAGCGCTTGCCATAATTAGGCGGGACTTGTATTTGCATCACAATGACTTTAGCGCCACTTTCTTCACTGAGATCAATCAGTTTGGTTAGGTTATCTTTGATCAGTTTAGGGGGGAAACCTCGTAAACCATCATTAGCACCGAGTTCAATTAGCACGTAATCCGGGCGATGCTTGTCTAAAAGGGCTGGTAGCCTTGTTAAACCATTACCTGTGGTATCTCCAGATATGCTACCGTTAATGATTCTCATTTGATGACCGCGCTCTGAGAGCTCATCAGGCAATAGAGTAGGCCACGCCTTTTCGATAGGCATTTGATATCCTGCACTGAGGCTATCGCCAAGCACCAGTAAACTCGCGGCGTTGGCATTTATGGATAAAAATAGAAAAACAAAGGAAAGCACACGTATCATGACCACATCCGTAATTAAGGCTCAATCGGTAACTAAAACAGTCTCTACCAAACAAGAGCATTTAACAATCCTGCAGAATGTAAATTTGGATATTCATTCTGGAGAAAGTGTGGCAATTGTCGGTGCCTCCGGCGCAGGCAAGTCCACGCTAATGACGCTTCTGGCAGGGCTAGATGTCCCTAGCGAGGGTGAAGTCGAACTGCTGGGTCATGCGTTATCTGAGCTTGATGATGAGCAGCGTGCCGATTTGCGCAGCCAATATATCGGATTTGTATTCCAGAGTTTTCTTTTGATCCCAAGTCTCAGCGCCTTAGAAAACGTAACTCTGCCTTGCTTGTTAAGAGGCGAAGCCGAAGATGAGCAGCGAGCCAAAGAGCTCCTTGCCTCTGTGGGCCTAGAAAACCGTTTAGACCACCTTCCATCGCAACTCTCAGGTGGAGAGCAGCAACGAGTGGCTTTGGCGAGAGCCTTCATGTTGCATCCTCAGATCCTGTTTGCGGATGAACCTACTGGCAATCTCGACCAACACACGGCGCAGAATATTGTTGAGCAGTTATTCGCATTAAACAAGCAGCATGGTACAACCTTGATCATGGTCACCCACGACAATACGCTAGCCTCGCGCTGTGACAGAGTCTTTAGCATGCAATCGGGACATCTAGAAGGTGGCACCGTGCACAGTGAAGATACAGATTCTGCGCAACTGGCATAGGGGGCACTATGGAACAATCACAGGTTGCTACAATTCCCCAAGCCAATGCAAAGCTAAACAGACGTCTGCTTGCTTGGAGTTTTAAAGAGATTCGTCATGGTCAGTTATGGCCTATATCAGTGGCGCTGACCCTTATTATTGCGTGTGTGTTCGCATTATCAGCCTTAGCTGAGAGGATGGAGCAGGTCATCGTTAAGCAGGGTAGAGATGCCCTAACGGCTGATTTAGTATACCGCTCTGCAAACCCTGTTCCCGAAGCGCTAAATACGCAGTCATTGTCACCGGACATTGATGTCGCTTCTATGGTGAGTTTTGCCACCATGGCGTTTGGCGAAGAAGAGATGTTGCTGGTTTCCGTTAAGGCCGTTGATGATGCCTACCCATTGCGCGGCGATCTAGTCTTGGCATCTAACGAACGTACTACCTCCCATCTCAACAAGGGAGAGTTATGGCTCGAAGAGCGGGCAATGCTGGCGTTAGACGTTAAGCAGGGTGACAGTGTCACTATAGGCGATGCAGACTTTACGTTAAACGGCATGATAGAGCAGCAACCAGGGCTTAGCTTTAATCCATTCCAACAAATGCCCACAGCGCTTATACACTCTAGTGATATAGAAAGTACCGGAGCACTGCAACTGGGCTCAAGAGTGCGCTATCAGCAGTTTTTTACCGGGCCAGACGCACAGTTACAAGCCTTGAAAGATAAGGTAGAACTCTCTCCTAGTGATCGCTGGCGAGACCAAAACAGCCGCAGTCGTACCAACGATATGTTCACGCGAACGACGCAGTATCTGTCTTTGACCGTGGCGATTGTGGTGATCATGGCAGCGACCACCTTAGTATTGACCTGTCAGCATTATGTGGCAGGGCGCCGTCAAACTATTGCAATGTTAAAGAGTATAGGGGCAAGCAAGAAGTGGATAGGCCGCTGGCTTATGATTCAGGTGCTTCTTTTGTTTGTCACTGGCGTGGTGTTTGGCGTGGCTATTGGGTATGTGCTCGAGGTATTGCTGCGTGTACCGCTAGCGGATTTGCTCCCTAATCCACTTCCAAGTTACGGCGTCACTCCAATGTTGGTCGCCATCTCCAGCTGTTTCTTAATTGGTGTACCTGCTTTGGGCATCCCAATGATAAATCTGTTGAACACCTCGGCAACCAACGTGTTGCAACCTGTTGAGCAGCGTAACGGAAAAAGCTGGTGGCTAGTATTGGTGCCTATCATTCCAATGCTTGTGGTGTATGCGTCTAACACCTTAGTTTGGATAGTGTTAGCCGGCATGGCCGTACTGTTTGTGGTGCTAGCGGGTGTGGCCATGATGATTTCAAAGCTTATTGGAAAGCTGAAATTAAGCCCAGCGATGGCACTTGCGGTAAGTCGCCTTAACCGTTCATCATTGGCCAGTGGTCTGCAATTTGGCGCTTTGGCACTGTCTTTGATGCTACTCGCGATTGTATGGTTGGTTCGCACTGATCTTTTGCAAGATTGGCGAAGTACACTTCCAGAGAATGCGCCGAATGCATTTGCCATAAACATTGCTCCTTATGAGGTAGATGGATACCTGCGTCAATTAGATTCTGAAAATATAGAGCGCTCCCAAGCCTTTCCTATTATTCGTGGTCGCTTAGCCAAGATTAATGATGTAGACGCTAAGCAGGTGTCCAAAGACAATCAAGACACGGATGCGGTGAGACGAGAGCTTAATCTCACTTGGGCTAACGAACTACCCGATTACAATGAGCTGATAGAAGGTACATGGGGAAGCGACAACGGCGTCTCAGTGGAATCGGAGGTAGCCGAGGCTCTTAATCTCAGAATTGGTGATGAACTTGAGTTTGTGATCAGTGGTCAAGAGGTCAAGGCTGTGGTTAATAGCATTCGTAAGGTGGAATGGCGCGAAATGAAGCCCAATTTCTATTTTATCTTTGCGCCTCAATACGCGCCGCAAATGCCGGGTGCGTTTATGGTGTCTTACCGAATAGAGCCAGAGCATGACGCTATGATACAAGCCCTGTCCTCTCAGCATCCAACGGTGAGCTTGCTCGATATCAGAAAGATGGGCGACAAGATCCAGTCGCTGCTTTCTCAGATTATCTGGTCTATTACCGTTTTGGCAGCCCTGGGTGTAGTGGCAGGGTTATTGTTGATATTCACGCTACTGCGACTGAGTATTTCACAAAGACAGTTAGAAATACGTTTGTATCGTACGCTGGGTGCCAGCAAAAAGCGTATTTCAACCACGTTGTGGTGTGAGTATGGGTTAATGGCGCTTATCGCAGGCTTGGTGGCCAGTTTGGGCGCTGAAGCGAGCGTTAGTGGGTTGCTTTATTGGGGCTTTGATTTAACTGTCCGTATGCACCCACAGCTGTGGTTTGCACTTCCTGTGCTGACATTTGTGATTTTAGCCTTGGTGGTTAACAGTTTAATTAAGCAGTTATTGCTACCAGTAAAAAATGGTTCATTGTAGGCCGCAGGGCACAGCTTTATGAGCTGTGCCTGAACCGTTGTAAAACAACAGTAAGCCCTCAACCCTTTACCTAGTTGGGCTATGAGAAATTGTTTTGTAAAAAAGTTAACAAAATTAGGTAATATTTATCCACTAATGTTATTGCAAATCACTAGCATTCTAAGCGTATCAAGCATTTGCACCAAAATGGTTATCCACACGAATTGTGGATAACTAGTTGGATAACTCTTCGCAATAAATCCTCTAACTACGGCTTAACCTATAGCAATTCAAGGCTTCACAAACTTCGTTATTCACAATGTCGTTAGATCGGTTTTTTCGCTGAAATAGGTCAAGTATTTTTTTAAATAATTTGCGCTTTTTTATGGTGCTTCTTTTTGGAAAAATTTTAACCAGTTTTTATATTCTGAAAGACAGGTGTTTACATCTGATTGGATGAACTGAACTTTTGTTCCCGGTTTAGCTTGCGCGAGTTTAGCAAGGTCAAGCCTAGCGATAGTGCCTAGCTTATAGTATCCACCGATAGTTTGTCGTTCGCACAGCATGACTATAGGGCTGCCACTTGGTGGAACTTGCACAGCACCGAGGGCGATGGGTTCTGAGACTAGATGCTTTTTAGGGACGGAGATGGGGTTTCCTGCTAATTGATAGCCCATTTTATTGCTTTGACTGTCAACGCTATAAAGCGTTTCAAACAGGGTTTGTGTTGCATTTTGATCAAAAAGGGTATGTTGAGAACCGGGCAAAAGTCGAAGCGGTATGATCGATGTTGGTGCAAAGTCTGGGATGAACTGCGGTGCAACAGAGATTGGCTTACATTGTTTTAATGAAGGGGCAACGCAACACACTTCGTCCCCTGCTTTTAGCCCTTGTCCGTCACTGTATAGTCCACCTAAACGGTCTTTGGTTACTGTAGAGGCACTTCCATGATGTAAAGGCGCATTGATACCGGCAGGAAGGGCGATGTAATTCCTTAAGCCGGTACGTGGCATCCTAACGCTAAGGCGTTGACCTCGCTTAGCCCATACTCGGCTCCAGTTTGGCACCATAACGTCATCTAAGAAGACGTTATCAATTGCTCCTGTGACGGCAAACCAAGAATCTTGTGCAAATTCTGCTTCTAGACCGCCAAGGCTGGTTTCAATAACGGAACTCGCAAAAGGGTTTTCTAGTAGCTTATTTGCCCAATGAAAAGAGTACTCATCAGCGACCCCACCTTGGGTAATTCCTAGATGAGCGTAACCAAAGCGTCCATTGTCTTGAATGCTTGTTAGCGCATTGGTTTTAAGCAGGGTGAGTACCTTATTCACAACATGCCTCCAAGCTCAATAAACTGGCGTTTAGAGATAGCGATGAAGCGAACCTTGCCACCAGGTGACAATACAGTCATTGGCTCATGTTGTGGGTTGTATAGCTCTATGGGGGTTCTGCCAATGATATTCCAGCCACCAGGGCTTTCTTCTGGATACACAGCCGTTTGCGGGCCAGCAATAGCCACGCTGCCTTTTGGGACTCTTGGTCTAGGCGAATCTAGGCGGGGCAGTTGCAGAGACTCTGGTACTTGCGCCATAAACGCAAACCCGGGAGCAAACCCTAAGGCGTGCACTTGATATTCGGTAGAGGTGTGGATTTGTTGTAACTGCTGTAGCGACAATCCCTTCTCTTTAGAATAACGAGCCGCATCTAGTGCGACTTCCTCGCCATAATAAACCGGAATTTCAATGGTGCTTGGTGACGAAGGCACCTGATTACTACTGGGATCCAATAATAGTGACATCAGTTGTTCATGGATGAGTCTGTAATCAAACACCAGTGCAGAAAACTCGAGCAACAAAGTAGTATAAGAAGGCACACAGTTAATGGGCTTGGGCGCTAGTTTATAACGAACAATCGAAGCGAAATGGGCGATGTAACAGGGCAGAGACTCATCTATCTCATCTGAGAATCGAAGCAGTATTGCGCATTCACCCACCTGTTCAATGTATGGCTTACGGCTATGGATAAGGGTCACTTTGCTTGCTCACCAATTAAATGACGCAGATGTTGAGCAAAGGTTAGGGCGTTGCTACCGTCACCGTGAACACACAAGGTATCGGCAGCGACTTGAATCGGCGCATTATCAATACTGTTGAAGGTACTTCCGCTAATCAAAGCCTGTGCTTGCTGGTTCACTTCATCAAGGTCATTTATGACGGCGCCTTGCAGACCGCGGGAAGCAAGTTGTTTGTCTTGGGTGTAGCGTCTATCCACAAAGCCTTCGTGAATGAGAGCCACATTCGCCCGTTGTGCGATGTGTAAATAGTCTGCGTTGTCGGTTGCGAGCACCATTAACGGCAACTGCAATTGCTTAGCCGCCTCAATAACGGCTGTGAATAGCGCGATATCTTTCATCATGTCGTTATAGAGGGCACCATGGGGCTTTATATAATCGACGTCTGCCTGATGTAATCGGCATATACCCTGCAGAGCGCCTACTTGATAGAGGATAATATGGGTAACTTGAGCGCTAGTATGGGGTATAGAGCGTCTGCCAAAGCCTTGTAGATCGGCATATCCGGGATGGGCACCAATAGACACGCCATGCTCCTTAGCAAGTGCAACCGTGGCCGACATCGTATCGGGATCTGAGGCATGAAAGCCGCAGGCAATATTGGCCATATCGATAAGGGGCATGATCTGGGCATCGTTACCCATTGTCCATGCACCTAAGCTTTCGCCCATATCACAATTTAGTTTCATCCCTTCCTCTCTTGCATACGGATATCAATCCACTGACAGCAACTCTATGATGTTGTTGCGATTTATTACGTTCCACTTGTGTATTGTAAAGAATAACAATAAACCAGAGCATTTGACCAACTAAGGATTTACTCGCCGTACTTTTAAGCAGTGAAAGCACAATGGCAAATTCAAAACTTAACAAAAATGAGGTACTCTTATTTATAAATCAATCAGTTGGTAAAACTCATGAATGTACTTGTAACTGGTGGTATGGGCTATATTGGCAGCCATACCTGTATACAGCTTCTAGAAGCAGGGATGACACCTGTAATTTTTGACAACTTATATAACAGCAAGGCGAGCGTAAATCGGCGCATCAGCCTAGTTTCTGGCCAAAATGTTGAGTTCGTTGAAGGCGACATTCGAGATAAAGCACTACTCGTTAAAACAATGCAACAATACAATATCGATGCGGTTATTCACTTTGCAGGCTTGAAAGCTGTCGGTGAGTCGGTGGCTAAACCCCTCGAGTATTACGACAACAACGTCAACGGCACTCTTGTGCTGGTGGATGCGATGCGAGAGGCGGGTGTTAAGAGATTAGTGTTCTCTTCTTCTGCAACGGTTTATGGGGACCCTGCATCAGTACCTATTACCGAAGACTTCCCAACAAGCGCGACTAACCCTTATGGTCGTAGCAAGCTAATGGTAGAAGAGTGTCTTACTGATTTTCAGGCGGCGAACCCTGATTGGAGCATCACCTTACTACGCTACTTCAACCCTGTAGGCTCTCACCCAACCGGGCATTTAGGCGAAGATCCTCAAGGGATCCCGAACAACCTTATGCCATTCGTCTCTCAGGTTGCTGTGGGCCGTCGTGAATATCTGTCTGTTTTTGGTGATGACTATCCAACGCCGGATGGCACGGGCGTTCGTGACTACATTCATGTGATGGATCTGTCTGATGGTCATATTGCAGCGCTGCAGAAGGTAGGGAATGAGTCAGGTTTGCACATCTTTAACCTAGGCACAGGTAATGGTTCGAGTGTTTTGGATATGGTAAAAGCATTTGAACAAGCAAGCGGTACGACTATTGCGTACAAGATTGCACCTCGTAGACCCGGTGATATTGCCGAGTGCTGGGCGGATCCTGCCAAGGCTGAAGCGGTTCTAGGTTGGAAAGCAACGCGTACTTTGCAAGAAATGAGCGAAGATACGTGGCGCTGGCAATCGGAAAATCCGAAGGGTTACCCCGAATAATTCCGAATAACTAGATTTTTTTTTCGCCACAGGGTGTTACAATTGTTTTTAGAATTTAACGAATCTTAATAACTCTTTGATATCAGGTGGTGAAATATTATGGAACTAGCGCTAATCGTGACATTTATCGCAGCTTCAGTAGTAATGGTTACTAAAGAAATAAAAGCAAACAAGTAAGCTCGGTTTATTTTGCAATAATCCAACTTTTTGTTTTTCTTTTATTGATTGCAAAATTCCAAAGCCAACTCCATGTGAGTTGGCTTTTTCGTTTCTGTATTCCTCCCATTCTGTGTAAAATCAATAGTTTATAGCGCCTGTCATTTTTTAATCTATCTTTTCTTTCTTTGCCTTGCTTCAATATATTTGATGAAATTCAGTGACTTTATGCTTGATAGTGATTAAATAACACGAAATAAGCCTTGATAAGGAAGTCAATGATCACGCCAATCACTCTTGAAGCCATGCACATCCTCGATGCAATCGATCGTCGTGGTAGTTTTTCAGCAGCAGCAGAGGAATTAAATCGAGCGCCATCCTCCCTTAGCTACCAGATACAAAAGCTCGAACAAGAGCTGGATCTGTTTATCTTCGATCGCTCAGGCCACAGGGCTGAACTTACGCCTGCAGGAAAAATATTGTTAGAGAAGGGCAGAGTCATTCTCGCAGCTACAACAGATATGATTAATGATGCCACCAGTCTTGCAAATGGTTGGGAGCTAGATCTTACCATTGCTTTTGATGGTGTGATTCCGGTAGGACATTTTTTCCCTTTAGTTGAAAAACTGGCGAAACAAAGCAAAACACGCCTGAAACTCCAAGAAGAGATACTTGCAGGGGGGTGGGAGGCATTAGCCTACGATCGCGCTGATATTCTTGTAGCTCCAATGACGGATATCTCTATTCCCGAGGCAAAAATTGAAACAATAGGCAGCATAGGGCTAACCTGGGTGGCAGCGCCTGAACATTTTGTGCATAAGCGCGCTGGTGAATTTGATCAAGAAGCGCAATCGAACTATCGCGTCATCGCTATCGCTGACTCAGCAAGAACTAAACCTACACGCAGTATCAATGTGTTTGAAAAGCAGCAGCGCCTCACGGTAACTAACTTCGCCTCCAAGATAGAAGCTTTAGAGAGTGGTTTGGGTATAGGCACAATCCCTACGCATATTGCCAAAGCAAAAATAGAGGCAGGGCTTCTTAAGCAGATCAGTGGCAGTGAAGAGTCTGAGTTGCCGGTAATCATGGCGTGGAAGCGAAATCAGATGGGCAAGGCTAAAAGCTGGATGATTCGCAACCTGCCAAAGCAATGGAGCCTTAAATGATGGCGACCTCATTTAAGGCGTCGCTTAAGGCTCTGCGGGTGGTTTGCCTTTAAAGGGTCAGCGCCATCTCTACAACGCCTTCTTCAAAGTCTACATGGGCAGAAAACCCTAGTTTTTGTGCAAGAGTGACCATGCCCTTATTTGATGGCATGGTCATTCCTTCGATGCGAGCAATGCCCTTATCTCGACAATAATCGATGATGGCCTGCATCAGTATCCGGCCCAGTCCTTGACCTTTCATGTCTGAACGGATCAGCACAGCAAACTCTGCGCTGTTACTTCTAATATCGGTTATGGCGCGCACCACGCCGATAATTTGCGACTCTTTTTCAAGCACCAATGCCATCTCTCTGTCGTAATCAATCTGTGTCAGGTTGGCGAGAGCTTGATGATCAAACTCTCCAACATCACTAAAGAAGCGTTTATATAAATCCTCCTTGCTGACGTTATTGATGAACTGGGCGTGTAGGGGTTCATCTTCTGGTCTTATTGGGCGAAGCAAAGCCTCACTAGCGTCTTTGAGGCTAACTATTGATTCAAGCTCTATAGGGTAAGGTCGTATGGCTAAAACTCGGTTGAGGGTCTTTCCAATCTCAATGGACTGAGGCTCAAGTTTAAGGTGCTCAGAATCATCAAACGCTCCACTCAGGTGTATCGATTGGATCTCGGTCAAATCCACTATAAGTTGAGAAAATCTTACTAGGGTCTGTGTTAAAGATTCAAATTGTCCGGTGCTGACAGGAGGCAACTTCCCGCGCCTTAATGCCTTTTTAATCAGTGTTTCTGCCAGTTTCTGGTTGAGTGGCGGAAATCCTGCGACAAACTGTTTATCACAGACCTCACCCTTGTGGCCTAGCAGTATGACGGGACCAAAGGTGGCATCACATTGTAGGTGCAACGTAACATCTGTGTTTAGGCCCTGATCGGTTTCAATTTGATAGCAGTTCAGCAGCTGTGTGGTCTTATCTGTGGTAAGCGTATCGGTAGGGCTTTGAGACAAAATTTGCTTAGCCTTTAATACCGCTTCAGCCTCATGCTCGATAGAGAGCGGAGTTTCCATTAACTGAACTTGGCTTGCTCGGTAACGCACAAGATGCATAAACGCCATCACACTGCTTTCTGGAGTGCGATAGGTCGGTACGCCATGCTTTGAAAATAGGCTTCTTGCTTCTTTAGCTGAGGTTTCACCTAACCAGTTGGTGAGGAGGTTCACACGTCTTCGATGTGGGTGCTTTTGATAGATGTCGAGTAACTTAGTTGCGGTAGCGAGTGGATCAGCAATTGCTGAAGGGCTGAACATGATGAGTATTGCATCCATGTCCTTGCTGTCTAACAGCTGACTAAATGCGCGTAGCAATTTTGTGCTTTGCATATCGCCCGAGAGATCTAAGGGGTTGATGGTGCACTCGCTTGAAATCTTACCAAGTGCCGTTAATGTTTCCTCTGAGAACTCAGCCAGTTTCCCTCCTAAGTGATTGAGCACGTCGCTGGCAATGACGGCAGGGCCTGAACCATTGCTAATCATCGCTAGCCGTTTCCCCTTAAGTGGAATGGAGTGGGTAAGCGTTTCCGCAGCGGCAAACAACTCATGGGTGGAGTGCACGCGCAACAAACCACAGCGGTCAAAGGCTGAGTCATACACAATGTTGAGGGACTTGCTTCCACCATGGTGCAACATAGAAAGCTCTTTTCCTACTTGCGAGCGGGCTCCCTTAAGGACTAACACTCTCTTATTACGAGCGGCCGCACGAGCGGCTGACATAAAACGTCTAGCATCTTGAATATGCTCCACATACAAAAGAATCGCTTCTGTCTTACTGTGCATGGATAGGTAATCTATGACTTCAGAGACATTTACATCCGCCATACTGCCAATAGATACAAATGCCGAGAAGCCTATTTGCTTGTCATTGGCCCAATCGAGAACCGTGGTTGCGATTGCACCAGACTGCGAGATGAAGGCGATTTTACCCGGTTGTACGCTAACGGGCGAAAGAGAGGCATTTAGGTTAGTCCAAGGCATACAGATACCAAGACTATTCGGACCAATCATGCGTATATTGTGCTGCTTAGAGAGGCGCTTGATCTCGTTGGCGTGAGCTTCATCAAACAGCGAGTTGGCTATCAAAATAGCGGCTCTGATTCCTTTGTTATCAAGATCGTCAAACAAGGTGGTGAGGTCTTGATGGTCGATGCAGATAATGGCCAACTCTGGGATCAAAGGCAGTGATTCAAGGTTTGGGTAGCACAGCACACCTGAGACTGAGGTGTGGTTCGGATTCACCGGTAAAACGGTGCCATTAAAGCCAGAATGGAGGAGGTTATCAACTATGACCTTTCCAGGAGACATAGGTCGATTTGACGCACCGATCACGGCAATTGCATTTGGGTTAAACAGCGAATCCATCGGGCTCATACTTGTCATTCCTCTGTATGGTATCTGTTTAATTTTAAAGCTGTTTCAGCAACTAGTGTGACATTTTTAGCCACTTCAGTGGTTAAAGGCTGAAAACTGAGCCGTTGATCACGTCAAATTGCATTTAGACACCCGCTTACCCTTGATTATGCAACCGATGATGGGCATGATTTTCAGAACTAAGTGCGTAAGAGAACTAAAAATGAAAAAAACCGCAATTGTGTCATTGGCTTTATTACTGGCTGCATGTAGTTCAAGCGACTACGAATCTGACGTTCAATCAGAAAGCTATCAAGAGAACTATCAGACCAATCAAACTGAGGTTGACGAGAGCAAAGCTGAGATCGTAGAAGAAGATGTTGCTATTGTTGAAGAAGATACTGCAGAAGTGACTGAAGTATCAGAAGTGCCTGCAGAGACACCGGCAGTAGCACCGACGGAAGGTTTCTCAATTCAGCTTGCTACTATTTCAGAAGAAGAAAAAGCCAAAGCCTTTGCTAAAGCGCTGAATACAGAGTCGGCTTTGTGGCTACAAGCTAAAGAGATCAACGATAAGCCAGTTTATTCTGTTTTGATGGGCGATTTCGGTGATTACGATGAAGCTAAAGCTGCGGTTGCCGCACTTCCTGAAAGATTGCAGAAGCTTAAGCCATTCGTTAAAAACTTTACTGACAAAGAATTAGCAGCAACAGACAGCTTCCAGCTGTTAAAATAACTATTACTAAGATTGATTGGGTTTATCTAGATGTCGAACATTAATATTCTTTTGCTTTGTGGCGGCGGTTCCTCAGAGCATGAGGTGTCTTTGATTTCAGCTGACTATGTACAACAGCAACTGGAAACTACTACAGGTTTTAACGTTATTCGCGTTGAGATCACTAGCGAAAACTGGCGCAATCAACAAGCCCAAGATTGCTATCTAGACATACATTCGGCTGAGCTAGTGGAAGGAAACGATCGCTGTAAGATTGACTACATTGTGCCTTGTATTCATGGCTACCCTGGAGAAACGGGCGACATACAGTCACTGTTTGAACTATCAGGGATCCCATACTTTGGTTGCGGGCCAGAAGCGAGCAGCAACAGCTTTAATAAAATCACTTCTAAGCTTTGGTACGACGCGATAGGAGTTAAGAACACACCTTATCTGTTCCTAACTGAGAACAATCAAACGAGTGTACAGAAGACAGAAGATGCCTTTAACGACTGGGGTGGTCTATTTGTTAAGGCGGCTCGTCAAGGTTCATCGGTTGGCTGTTACAAGGTCACGGATGTTCAAGGCGTTGAGCGTGCGGTTAGCGATGCATTTAACTATTCAGAGCAAGTTTTGGTGGAAAAAGCCGTAAAGCCAAGAGAGCTTGAGGTTGCCGCCTACGAATACCAAGGAGAGTTGTTCATCACGCCACCGGGAGAGGTGATTGCGCCTTCAGATACCTTCTATTCTTATGAAGAGAAGTACAGCTCAGACAGTCACTCAATTACTGAGATTGTTGCAAAGGGTTTAACCCAAGAGCAGCTTGAACAGATAGCGGAATACTCTCGTAAAGTCTTCGTTCAGATGGGCCTTAAAGACCTGTCTCGAATCGATTTCTTCCTCACTGAAGAGGGAGAGATATACCTCAATGAGGTGAATACCTTCCCTGGAATGACACCCATCTCTATGTTCCCTAAAATGCTGAGCAATAACGGTCATGTGTTTTCTGACTACCTAGCTCAAGCGGTGAAAACGGCTCTTTAGAGAGCATGAGTACGAAAATCAATCCCAAGGTTTTATGACCTTGAATTTTAGCCTTTCACTGTCTGCCAATACCTGTTTACCCAAGTATTGCGCAGGCATTGCTGGGCTTATCCAACGCCCAAAGTCCGTAATATCCTTTACCCCATAGCCTTGTTTAGCCAGTTCTTTGGCAGCGCCCACGCGGGCCGATTGACCGGATAACTTAAGAGACAACCCCAGTTGTGTTTCTGTGGCTCGAAATACTCGATAGATCGACGATGCATCCAGCGCGTCATCGCCTATATTGCCATGACGGTCGATACGTCTGAAAACGGGACCTAGGTGGTCTGGAATCATTAGTAACCAGCGCTTAACGATTTCACTACTGGCCGACGAGAGTTGATAGGTGTTGTCGTTGATGGCGATATTAATGGGACTGTCGTCCAGCAATTCAAATTGTACTTGATGAAACAGTAGGGCTCGTAGCTCACTTCGTTTCATGGCACATTCAAACATAACAGAGAGAATGGCTGTATCTCTTAATTGCTTGAGGCTACTTTCAGAGTCGAGCTGCTGATGGATCTCTTTTAGGTGTTGAGAGTTGAAAGCCTCCGCTTGCTTAGCGTCGCCTCTTTTGTCTGAGCGAAGTTGAGCCAGCAACATCTTTACTTGTCGGTGGTTACAAGGGTCGGGGAACTCGTGAAAACGGTGCACAAGACCTAGAGTTATGGCCATGCGTTTTAAGGTGGCGTATTTTCGGGTTTCACTTTGTTTTTCAAGAAATAGGCGCACCGCGGTAGTGGAGGCGGGAAGCGCTGCTACCTTGCGTTGTCCACAAAACTCAACAAAGTGATTCCAGTCGTTAAACATAGACAGCAGAGAGTTACGGCTGTACTGCTGCTGAGTGAGGGTGTCTAAGTCATCTAGCAATATACGCTTATTGAATAAGGCACAGCTTTGCTGCTTCAACTGTGGATCAGTAATTGGAATGCATTTTTTTCTCATTGTGATGCACTATAACTAAGTGAACTGTAGTGTTTATAATAGCGGTTAAGATGCTGATTGGAAACACTATTTAACGAGAATTCTTCTAAGGATAAATATAACGGTGTTTAACCTTCTGACAGATCAGTGGTAAAATTGCTGCATAACTTCACAGATAAGGCACGTTATGTCTCTTGTATATTCAACGGAAGTCGGGCGTATCAAGCCTGAAGAAGAAAAAGTAGAACGTCCAAAGGGCGATGGTGTTGTGCGTATTCAACGTCAAACCAAGGGCAGAAAAGGCAAGGGCGTTTGTCTTGTCACTGGCCTAGATATGGACGACGTGGGTCTCAAGCTAATGGCTGCAGAACTTAAAAAAGTGTGTGGCTGTGGCGGTTCGGTAAAAGACGGTGTTATCGAGATCCAAGGTGACAGTCGAGACAAAATCAAAGCGCACCTAGAGAAGAAAGGTCATACCGTTAAGCTGGCCGGTGGCTGAATTCATTAGTTAGAATCAAAAAGGGCGATACTATTTACTAGTATCGCCCTTTTTATTTATATATCAGATGGTTACATAAGTGACGGCGTCACTTAAAGTTACATTAATACTAAGTAAGTAACGAAGATCGCTGATAAACCGTAGATGATTGGGTGTACTTCTTTACCCTTACCAGCAACAACCATAGAGAAAGAGTAGCTGATAAAGCCCATCGCCATGCCGTTCGCAGGGGAGAAGCTTAGAATGGTAAACATGATGGTAAAGAAGGCGGCAATGCGCGACTCTTTCTTTTCCCATTGAATGCTACCTAGTCTTCCAACCATATAGATACCCACAACCACCATTGCTGGCGCAACGATTGCGGTTGAGAAAATCGAAAATAGAGGGAACAAGAATAGAGACACAAGGAACAAACCAGACACCACCACTGCAGCGAGGCCCGTTCGTGCACCTTGAGAAGACGCAATACCTGACTCAGAGAAAGCGGTAATCGAGGTTGTACCCAATACAGTTCCAATAACCGTACCGCCAGCATCGGCAACGAGTGCAGACTTCGCGTTTGGTACCTTGCCATCTTTATCAATGATGCCAGCATCGCGACCTACACCAACGATGGTGCTTAACCCATCAAAGAAGTCGACAATAAAGAAGATGATGACGATAAATAACAGGTCAAATAGCTTTTCGGGTGTAAAGGCTGAAAAGTTAAAGATTGCACCAAAGCTTGGGGCTAAGCTTGGTGGCATAGATACCAGTGAATCAGGGATTGGTGCGTTAGCCGTACCCATAAAGGCATCGGCAGCAATAGTAAGTACAATAGAGGTAACAAATGAGATAAAGGTTGCTAGCTTAATGTCTCGTATCATACAACCAAGCGCCACGAAGATACTGATGTAAGCTATCAGGACCTGAGGCTCTTTAATATCGCCCATGCTTACAAGAATGAACGGGTTTGCAACGATAATGCCTGCATTTTTAAGACCAAGAAAGGCAATAAATAGGCCGAGAGATACGGTAATTGCCAGCTTGAGATCTTCAGGAATAGACTCAATCATGGTCTTTCTTATCTTAGTTAAAGAAAAGATAAGGTAGATGATTCCTGATAGGAAGATACCAAATAAGGCCTCATGCCATAGAAGAGCCACAGAGCCGCTAAACAATACGCCCTTGAAGAAGCCATTCATGCTCATGCCAGGAGCCAACATAACAGGGTAGTTACCAAACACGCCCATAATCAAGGTAGCAATGGCCGCCGCAATAGCAGTTGCGGTAAACACTGCGCCGCGATCCATACCTGGGATGTCACCCAAAATGGCAGGGTTAACCGCTAGGATGTAGCTCATCGCCAAGAAGGTTATGAAACCTGCGTACAATTCTGTACCAATGCTAGATTTACGTTCGCTGATCTTGAACTGACGGTCGATAACCGAAGTGCTACTCGGGCTTGGCTGTATAAGGGTTTCTTGACTCACAATGTGACCTTAATTAACTAAAACAATTAGGTAGTTGATCCATTTAATAAAAATGGAACAAGACATCGAAGCCCATGTGAGTGGTGGGTGCGCATAACAACAATGAGCACCGGAAAACTGTAGTCCCAGAGTTAGGTTCCGGGGTAGAAACGATTGGTCCAAATCACCAAACATATACAGCTTCGATATATTAAATTTGGCGCGTATAGTAAACGTTTGCGTGAGTAATTCAACCAATATTTTGGACAGTTTATGCTCTTATTGATCTGACTGTTCTATAATAGGATTTTTTCGTGTTTCTAAAGCAGTAAATAGAGCGAAGTAGCGGCGGCGGGAAATTAAAGGGCTTCACGATCGGAAAGCCCTAACTGTGGGATTATACGGTTAAAGCCTTAAGAGCGGAGCTACGACTCTCATCTGCCATATCGTCACCCATGTTCAAACCCTCGGCGTATACGAACCTTACGTTTGTGATACCAAAGAATTCTAGAATGGAAGTTAAGTAAGGGGCGATAGTGTCCGAGGTCTGGTCTTTGTGAATGCCTCCGCGAGTGGTAACGACAACAACTTCTCGATCTCCAATCAGACCTTTTGGCCCTTGTTCAGTGTATTGAAAGGTCACTCCAGCGCGCGCCATAATATCAAAGTAGTTTTTAAGCTGAGTAGGGACGCTAAAGTTGTACATAGGTGCACCGATGATCACGGTTTCAGCGGACTTAAGCTCAGCAATCAGCTCATCGGATAGCAGCTGTATCGGTTTTAACTCCTCGGTCAAGGTATCAACCGGTGAGTTGATAGCGGTCATTACATTTAGGTCAAGTAGAGGCACAGGATTGGCAGCAAGATCGCGAATGATGACCTCTTTTCCTTCAATCACTTTATTGATGAGTTGATTTGATTGAGAGTTGTCGCCAAGAAGGCTTGATTTTAATACTAGGATTTTAGACATGATTCACTTCCTTCATACAGTCATTTGTGAGTAGCTTGTTGAGCTTGTAATTCAGTCTAAGATAACGTCCTATGCTAAAAAATCGGAATATTTTAACAATGCACTTCAAATTATTTGAACTAACGCAATCGGGACTTTTAAAGGTCCCAATCAAGATTACATAGATGTTCTATGAACCATTCAAACGCTTTTCCTGTTTGGTCTTTATGCCAAGCTAGATAGATCTCATGGCTGGGTCTTGGGATAGCACATTCCTTTTCGACTAACTGACCCGACTCTAGAAAGGGCTTAGCAAGATGGGTAGGAATAAAGCCCACACCCAGTCCTTCAATCTGGGCCGCAATTTTGGACTCCATCGAGTTAACCCTTATCAATTGTCGGCTTTTAAACAACCCACTATCGCGAACGGGCAGTACTTGAGAGGTATCCGATACCACGATGGAAGCATAGTCTTGCAGTTGCTCATTACTAATTGTGTTGGGGGAATTGGCCAGAGGGTGTTTAGGGCTCAACGCAAACACAAAAGAGATCTCTCCCATTTTATGAGTAGAAAATAGTCCTTTAGGAAGTTCGCCATTGGCTCCTATAACAATATCGGCACGGCGGCTATGCAGTGCATCCCAACCGCCACCAAGTACCTCTACTCCAAGGTTAACGTCCACCTTTTGTTGGAGATTGTTGAACTTTGAAATCAACGGGAAAATCTTCTGCTCAGGAACTATGGTATCGCGTGCTAGACGAATTTCACTCTCCCAACCTGACTCCAACTCTTGCACCGAATCATAAAGCCGGTTGGTTGCCAATAAAATCTCTCGACCATGCTCCAATACTAGTCTACCTGCTGCCGTTAGCTGGGCTCGTTGCTTAGAGCGGTCAAACAGGGGGGTACCGACTTCATCTTCTAGTTTTTTTATTGTGTAAGTTAGGGCGGAAGGCACTTTATACAAAGATTCTGCAGCAGCTGCAAAACTGCCTTTTCTCTCTATTGCATCCAAGGCCCTAAGTGCATCAATGGAGATATTATTGTACATAATCACCTTCATTCAAAATAATTGAATTAAAACATCAGAACTTTCCGATTTTCTAATAAACCTAGCACACCTAGACTTAGATTAAACCAGACAAGAATGTTATTGGTCTTAAATATAGTAAGTTGAAAATATTTGAGATTAGTTTTGAGAATAGCCTTAAACGAGGAGAGATTATGATTACTTTACGTCGTTCGAATGAAAGAGGCAGCGCAGATCATGGCTGGCTGCAGAGTAAACACACATTTTCGTTTGCTAACTATTACGACCCACAACATATGGGCTTTTCTGCGCATCGGGTTATCAATGACGATCTTGTCTATCCGGAAGCGGGTTTTGATACTCATGGCCACAAGGATATGGAGATCATTAGTTTTGTTTTAAAAGGAACTATTGCTCATAAAGACAGTGAGGGAAATGTCCAAGAGTTGCCGGCTGGTGAGTTTCAATTAATGTCAGCAGGTAAGGGCATTTATCACAGCGAATACAATCCTTCGAGTACTGAGCCTTTGAAGTTCTTGCAGATTTGGATCGAACCTAATGAGATTGGCGGCAAGCCAGGTTATCAACAAAAAGACTTTGGCAAAAAACCTGGAATTACGACAATTGCATCACCTGATGGAAAAGACGATTCGTTAGCGATTAAGCAAGATATGAGTCTTCATCAATTGGTATTAGAAGCTAATAGCGAATTAGAGTTAGATATAGAGCAAGGCCGGAGCCTGTATTTGCACCAAGTACAAGGCTCAATGGAAACGAATGACCTAATTGTGTCTGAGGGTGATGGAATTAAGGTGCGCGATGAATCTAACATTAAAATAGCCAATCATAGTGATGATAGAATCGTGGCATTGATATTTGATCTGCCTTAAATGAGCTCAGGTAACTAAAACTAGGGGTACTGTATTTAAATACAGTACCCTTTTGAGATTAGGCCCTAGTGCTCTTTGATAGTTGTAACGTGACCGCATCAAAAACAGTTGGATAGAAATGTAGTGGCTGACAAAACTAGCCTCTCAACTAAAGGGTTTGTCGAACACACATGACAATGTAAAGCGATTGGATTTATCAAAGTACTGTGGGAGGATGAGCTCTAAGAGCGCAGTTATTTGATGTAAGGATCATGACAGTTAATAACTGGTATGGCTAAAAACAATAGTAAGGGAAAGTATGACTTGGGCTAATTTTATCTTCGCACATGGCGCTGGTGCCGGTATGGAGAGTGAATTTATGCAGACGATGACCGAAAAGTTAACGCAGCATGGTGTGTCGGTACATTTATTTGATTTTCCTTATATGCAAAAGGCGAAGGAGCTTGGTAAGCGCCGCCCACCAGATAAAATGGACAAGTTAGAGCAAGCCTTCTTAACAAAGGTAAGCCTCATAGATAGCTCTATGCCATTGTTTATTGGTGGAAAGTCCATGGGGGGACGGGTTGCTTCAATGATAGTGGAGCAAACTAAGGCGCAAGGCTGTATGTGCCTCGGCTATCCATTTCATCCCCCTGGAAAACCAGAAAAGTTGCGCACGGAGCACTTACTCGAACTGAAAAAACCGTTGCTAGTTGTGCAAGGTGAAAAGGACACCTTTGGCAAGAGAGATGAAGTGGAGGGCTATCCATTATCTGACAGCATCAAGGTAGTATATCTTCTGGATGGAGATCATAGTTTTAAACCACCAAAAAGATCGGACGCTACACTTGAAGGCAATATCGATAATGCAGTCGACGCCATGGTGGAATTTATGAAACGTCATATGTAAATCATCTCAGAGGTGATTTATTTTAGGACAAGTAATTCGTGCTAGGATTCGCTCACTTTCTAGAACCAGCGAACCATTACTCACTGAGCCGAGTCTAACTAGCGGACTTGGCTTTAATGGTATTTGACCATTAGGCTAATAGAAATGGACCAATATAAAGCGAGGGGATTGAACTATATGAGATTTTTCCTGATCGGATTTGTATTTAGACATAGGCGTAATGAAGTTCATGTGAGACCAATCTTAACAACAGACATGGAAGAGAGAAGTTGTATTAGGTGGCTGGGTATTTATAAACGCCATTTAACATAACATTGATTATGCGCACTTTAATGTAATCCGTTAACATAGTGCTGTACTGGCTCATTATTACTAGCTGACACCCGTTCTTGCGTGTTGTTATGCAAAAAAACAGCGACAGATTGACCTTATGCATCTCGTAGGTAAAATCTGGCGAGTTTCCGTGATGCAATACCTTAAGAATTTAATCTACCACGTCTTCGCAAAACCTAAACAGATAACCGTCAGGTGTCTGGACGATAAATTGCTTCTGCACTGCGTTATGGTCACCACAGAGATCTGACTTCGTTTCTAGATCTAGGTATATAGCATCTTTTGCAACCTTAGATACGTGCCAATATAGCGAATCTATATCCTTCACATCCCACTGAAAATTCACTCCTCGGCCAAATGGAAATTCAGCGGCTGCTACTAGGGTCTGTTGATCTTTTGAGGTTATTTTTGTAGCGATTTGTTGGGTATTAATACAAGGCAGTCGCTTTTAGGTGTGGTGGTTCCACATGAAAAGTGACTAACGCGGTAGAAATGCCCAACAAAGCGCTACCCGAAGGGCTCGACCAGAACCCATTTACTCATCGTTGAGCGACTTTTGCTTAGATGACTAGGCGGCAATTCCCTCGCCTTGATTAAATGACTTCTGGTCGAGCAAAATTTAATCGCAAAAGGTCAACAGACCCTAGCCATTTGCAACTTTTCCCATCAATGCCTTCCAGCATCAAGTCGACGCCATCTTTGGTTAGATACAAAAACTGTTCGTCCAATCGCTGGTACTTAACGGAGAAATTTAACACCTCAACGAAGAACTTCTTGTTAACCTCTATGTTTTGACAGTAAAGCTCAGGTACAACTCTTAGCGACATCAAATACTCCAGTCATGACTTTCTGCTATCTCACCATCATTACACCATTTTCCCTCTGATTAAAGCACAACAACTTTTGTGGAAGCTTAGCAATTAAAGAGTTTTGTTACAGTGTAATTTTAAAGAATTCAATAGACAGAACAGGCGCAGACTCTGAAGGACTCGTAGTTCATGCGTTTTAAGGCTCGCTGTTGCTGAACGCCACATCATAGCCAATCGATGTTAATGAATATTGGCTATCAAAGCCGAACTGTCCAATTCATAACCTGTATTAATAGTAGCCAAAGCCATAGTAAGTACAAACTCATGTAACGTTTAAAATGTGCACAGAAGAATATGCTGGGTATATTCTCATTTTTGTAAGTGACTTACATATAGCACACCATTTAGCGCCGAGTGACTATCTAAGTGACTGTTATATATAAATTTATAGCAGTAAACGCAAACTATTAGCCCATAAAGAATACTGTTTAATTTGAAGTTTTGGGGTGAGTATTTGTAGATAATATTAAGAAAGATATTTAGTTATAGTGCACTAAAGGTGCATAGGAAAAACCAAGAGCATTACTGCTCTTGGTCCTTTTTAAACTCAGCTCGAATGTCTTCAGCTACTTGCTTAATTGCTTGTGCTGTACTCATTCCACTTGCCATTAACTCTTGAATACGTTCAACAGCTTTCTGCTGTTCTTCATGACTTAGTGGTGGTAAATCATCTAACATAAATACTCCGAATTGCTCTACCCTACTCTTCTGTGTAGTCGATAGTCTTACTGATGGTTCGTTTATCTTTAAACAGTATCGGCCCTTGCCATTGTGACTGCGTCATAGATACGCTCACAACATATCGCTCAGGCTCTACAGCGTTGCGAGGCAGTTTAACAGGATAGTTAGACTCATACGACTTATTCCATACTGAAGAATACTGGCCATCTTTATAATCATACACAGTCACCTCTTGCACTGGTAACGGACAGTAGCGATTGAGTAAACGCTTCTTGTCTACCACCCAACTGTCTTGCGAGTCCCAACGTACGACATGCACAGGGTCGGCTTCCGTAATAACAATCCAATGTGACCATTTATTCTGGGCTTTATCTTCGATAGACAACTGATACAAACCAGACTTAAGTTGTTTATTTAAACTGTAAGTCGCTTCTGTTTGCTGCAAGGTGCGCTTTTCGTCAGTAATAGTTTCAAACGCATCTTGGTCTACAACCTCTTTAGAGATACTAGTGTCAGGCCACAAGGTTAACCTCACCTGAGAGAGTGACTCTTCAGAGATGATTTGCAGTCTCAATTTATGAGACAAACGTCCGGGACGCTGCACCGATACCTTTTCAATGGTGATAGAGTCTAGCCAAGTAGGCAAACCTTCAGAGATCAGGCTTTTACCACAATCCTTTTCGGTCGCCTGCTTAAGCAGCGACTCTAGATGTGGTTCAAGGTTATCCGTAGATTCCTGTTGCCATACCTGTACCATGAGATCGAACATGCCACTCAAATCATCTTCGAGTAGCTTCTTATGCATTCGTGTGACAGCGTTGTTTTCTTCAAACCATTGCGCATTGGTAGCCATTGGAACTACTGCAGGTAAAAGTAACAACGCGGTTAACAGCGGTTTCATTAGCTTTTCATCTTGTAACCAACGCCACGCAATGTCTCGATATCAATACCTGGCAATTTTTGACGAAGCTGAAGCACATGAGTGTCAACGGTACGCGTCGTTGGAAAGTGATTGTAGCCCCAAACGTGATCAAGTAATTCATCACGAGTAAATACCCGGCCTAGATTACTTGCCAAGAACATTAGCAGATCAAACTCTGTGCGCGTCAGTGAAATGCTAGCGCCATTGTAATCGACTTCGCGTGTGGCCTTATCGATGATTAGGCTGTCGGTAATGACTTTAGAATCATCGGTTCCCGACTCACTACCAGGGCTTCTTAGGTTAGCGCGAATACGCGCAAACAGTTCAGCTTCAGCAAAGGGCTTAGTGAGATAGTCATCAGCACCAGCATCCAGACCTGACACTTTATCCTTAACCGTTACTAATGCAGTTAAAAGGATAACCGGCACAGATTTCATTTCTTTCCACTCTGCGAGCTTGGAAATTGAATCGCCATCAGGCAGTTGTCTATCAAGAATAACTAGGTCCGCTTTTTCCCACAGTGCTGCTGTGTCCGCGATAGTTTCAGAGTGTAAACAGGTGTAGCCTGCTTGTTCAAGGCTCACTAATAAGCCATCTGCCAAGTTTTTATCATCTTCAACGAGTAGCAGTGTCTGTTCCACAAGGGATCTCCATTACAAATTTAGTTGGGGGACCAACAAGTTTCATGCTTCCCCCCATTCGTCCCACCATTGATTCAACAATAGTCAGCCCAAGTCCAAGACCCGCTTCACTTACAAACGGCTTTCTCAATTGCTTCCAATCTTTTGCACTCAGATTGCCTTCGTCTTGCACTTCAATGATGAGCGTGTTGTCGTTTCGATGCACACAAAGTTCAACCTTGCCCACACCATACTTAATTGCATTATTGACCAAATTATCAATACAGGTTCCAAGCCAATAGATGTTGACCCGCACCTCAATATCTTTTTCAATATTCAGAGAGACATCCCCTGAATAGTTTTCAACTTTATAATCGAGCCACTCTTGCATTGATGGCAGATGTTCGGTCGCTAAAGCCCGGTTATCTGATTGCAGATAATCTTTGCTGGCCTCAGCAAGTTGTCGAAGACGTCTCGAATCTTCACATAAACGCCTAAATTCATCATAAACCGTTTCGGGTAAGTGCTCGAATTCTCTCCTGAATCCCTCAACTGTCATAGACAAACTTGCGATAGGAGTGCGTAATTCATGGGTGAGTATCTGAAGAATGAGCATACGACTGCGCATCTCTTCTCGCTTACTGTTCCAGCGATAAACAGACCAGCCAATAATCAAGGCCAAGTTCAAAAGGACTAAGGCATAAAGAAGATTCTTTATTAGGTGACTGTTGTCGTGTTGCTGCCAACAAATATTGCCACGCTCAAAGAAACATTCATTCACTTGCGATACCAGGTTGAAGCTTAACTCAGCCTCTTTGGCATTATGCTCTAGTGTTTCCATGTCAAACACAAAGTAACTGTCGCCCTTTCTAAGCCAAAATTCGTTACCTTGTAACATCATAGGTGCGCCTGACAGCAAGGCAGAGATCGAGTCACTGTGCATCAGTTGCAACCTGCCTAGCAGACTGTCAGGCTCTGCCAATTGTCTCTCATTGATGTGCATGTACTGCTGGAGTTCATCAAAACGGTCTGGATGGGCTTTCACGTACCGAGCCGCATAGGTGCCGCCGCCCGGATGAATATGATTTGAACGCGCAAACCATTTTAGAGGTAGTTTGGTGCCTCGACACATTGCCCTTGTAAACACTAAGGGTTCGGTAACCGTTGGGCTAAGTGGTAGCTTGCCTTTACAGGTTTGCTCTAGTCTATACAGCAACTGAATATCTTTTAACGGATATTTACTGGTCTGTGGCAGCATGGAATTTGGGTTAATTAACGCCGTTGGAAAATCGGCTTGAATCACTTGCATGTCATACGCATCTTTCGCATCTTCAAACACAAATAAGCTCACCAAAGTATCTAACCTTTGGGGTAGTGTTTTCGCTGCTAGCATTGGGCTAACAGTCACTAAGCTTATGAATAGGAGTAAAGTTCTCAAAGAGTACAACATGTTTTAACTTGAATTTGCTAACTATACGCGTAAACAGTCCGGCATTCCAAACCGTACGCCATTATTGACAATGAAATGACACTCTCCTGTAGGAAAGTACACAAATAAAAAAGGGAGCCGAAGCTCCCTTTTACGCTAACTAACAGCCTTAAAGATGCTCAATGATCTTCAAGCAAGAGTCTTTAGCATCACCAAATAGCATTGATGAGTTCTCTTTAAAGAAAAGCGGGTTTTGAACGCCAGCGTAACCGGTATTCATTGATCGCTTAAACACAACGACGTTTTGTGCGTTCCAAACCTCAAGTACTGGCATGCCAGCAATGGGGCTTGTTGGATCTTCAAGTGCAGCCGGGTTAACCGTATCGTTCGCACCGATAACAAGAACAGTATCAGTCTCAGTGAAATCATCGTTGATTTCGTCCATTTCCAATACGATGTCATAAGGTACTTTCGCTTCTGCTAGTAGTACGTTCATGTGACCAGGTAGACGACCCGCTACTGGGTGAATACCAAAGCGCACTTCAATACCTTGAGCACGAAGCTTATCTGTAATCTCATGCACTGGGTACTGAGCTTGTGCTACTGCCATGCCGTATCCTGGAGTGATGATCACTGACTTAGAGTTCTTCAGCATTTCAGCCACTTCTTCAGCGGTTGATTCGCGATGCTCACCCTGCTCTTCATCACCCGTAGATACTGCGACTTCTTGACCAAAGCCACCTGCGATAACACTGATAAACGAGCGGTTCATTGCCTTACACATAATGTAAGACAGGATTGCACCTGACGAACCTACTAGTGCACCGGTCACGATCAGAAGATCGTTCGCTAGCATGAAACCTGCCGCAGCTGCTGCCCAACCAGAGTATGAGTTAAGCATTGAAACCACTACTGGCATATCCGCACCGCCGATTGAAGCCACCAAATGGTAACCAAACGCGAACGCTATCAGAGTCATTAGGAACAATGGGAATAGAGCGCCATCGCCACCTAGGTACCATTTCAACAATAGTGCTGAAACCACGATAGCCGCAAGGTTTAGCTTGTGCTTGTGCGGAAGGTTCAATGGAGACGAAGAAATGATGCCACGCAATTTACCAAAGGCTACTATAGAACCGGTAAAGGTTACTGCACCAATGAATACGCCAAGGTAAACTTCAACAAGGTGAATCACGTGCTCAGCATGAGTTGCTGCTTCTGGTGCATCTAATAGGCTGTTGTAACCTACTAGTACTGCTGCCATACCTACAAAACTGTGTAGGATTGCAACCAACTCTGGCATTTCGGTCATTTCAACTTTCTTGGCATAATGAATACCAATACCGCCACCAACAACCATAGCCAATAGAATCCAAGCAATACCGCTTGAATGTGGGCCAAAGATAGTCGCAAGCAAGGCGATAGCCATACCTGCAATACCGTAATAGTTACCTGAACGAGCCGTTTCTTGTTTAGAAAGACCCGCCAAGCTCATAATAAAGAACACAGCAGCAATAATATATGCGGCTTGAACTAATCCTGCAGACATAGTTTACTCCTTAGTCTTTACGGAACATTTCTAGCATGCGCTTCGTGACCGTAAAGCCACCGAAGATGTTGATGCTAGCAATTAACACGGCAATAAATGCAAGGAAGGTGACAACACCGTTACCTTGTCCTATTTGTAGCAATGCACCCACAATGATGATGCCCGAAATGGCATTAGTCACCGACATAAGTGGGGTATGCAAAGCGTGCGTTACGTTCCAAACTACGTAGTAACCTACGATACAAGCCAGTACGAATACAGTGAAGTGAGCGAGGAATGCAGCAGGTGCTACTGAAGCAACCCATGCAAATGCGCCAAGACCAATGGCAAGACCTGCAAGCTTTTTGATTGGAGAGACTGGCTCATCTTTCTTAGGCTCAGGTTTTACTGGAGCGGCTTTAGGTGCAGCCTGTGGCTGTGCAGACACCTGAATTGGTGGCGCAGGCCAAGTCACTTCACCTTCTTTCACTACCGTTACACCACGAAGCACTACATCTTCAAAGTCGATATCGATGTTGCCATCTTTCTCTTTGCAAAGCAGTTTCAGCAGGTTGACAATGTTAGTACCGTAAAGTTGAGAAGACTGGGTCGGTAGGCGACCTACCATATCGGTATAACCAATGACTTTAACGCCATTTGCCGTCGTAATGACCTTGTCTGCTTCAGTGTAAGCACAGTTACCGCCGTTAGCAGCTGCAAGGTCAACAATCACACTACCCGACTTCATGCTATCTACCATTTCTTTAGTAATTAGCTTAGGTGCTGGACGACCTGGGATAAGTGCTGTTGTGATGATGATATCAACGTCTTTCGCTTGCTCAGCGTAAAGCTCTTCCGCTTTCTTGTTGAAGTCGTCTGACATTTCTTTTGCATAGCCGTCACCAGCGCCAGTATCTTCTTGGAAATCCACTTCCAAGAACTCAGCACCCATAGATTCAACTTGCTCTTTTACTTCAGGACGAACGTCAAATGAACGAACGATAGCGCCAAGGCTTCCTGCAGCACCGATGGCAGCAAGACCTGCAACACCTGCACCCGCAACCAAGACTTTAGCTGGCGGAACTTTACCCGCAGCGGTAATTTGACCTGTGAAGAAACGACCAAATTCGTGGGCAGCTTCAACCACAGCACGGTAACCTGCGATGTTCGCCATTGAGCTCAATGCATCCAACGCTTGAGCACGAGAAATACGAGGTACCGCATCCATCGCCATCACGTTGATGTTCTTGCTCGAAAGTTTTTCCATCAATTCAGGGTTTTGCGCTGGCCATACAAAGCTAACCAGGCTCGCACCATCCTTGAGAAGCGCAATCTCTTCATCAGAAGGTGCGTTTACTTTCAGAATTAAGTCCGCGTTCCAAACAGTAGCGTGATCAACAATTGTTGCTCCCGCACTTTCAAACGCTGGATTGTCGAAGCTGGCTAACGCCCCGGCTTCCCCTTCTATTGAGACGTCAAATCCCAGTTTTATAAGCTGCTCTACCGTTTTAGGCGTTGCAGCTACGCGTGTTTCACCCGCGAGGCTTTCTCTAGGCACACCAATTTGCATAGCTATTCCCTACTATTGGCACAAAAATAAAAAACAAAATTAAAAAGTCTTCCTTGGCCCACCAATAAAAGCTAACCGCTTTTACCTGCGCCACCAATTCGGAAAAAATATCATCAATATCTGTAAGAAAACAACACATCATTGTCTTACAGGGCACTCATCAGACTAGCTAGCCTGAGCTTAGTGGTTGAAGATGGTTTCACCCATTTGATCGATCAACATTTGTGCTTTTTTGATCATCAATTCATTGGCATCACCTTCATTGCCAAGTAAGTCAGATCGAATAAAGCGGTGAGTCTTAATTGAGTCGCCCTCACCCAGTGTTATGCGTCCAGCAATGCGATACTGGCCACCCTCTGCAATGGGTTCAGCGTAAATTAAATACCCTTTGTACTCTATTGGTTCTACAACAACCTGTTTAGGTGCTTCAGACGAACCAAAGAGACGACTAAACCATCCCATAAAATCTCCAAAAATCTTAGACTTACTGATACTAAATCTATGTTAAACAAGGTTTAAAGGCGAGGATTAATATCAAGAACTTGAAGCTGATACGGGTAGTTTTTTGTATTAAAACTACATATCGACTTAAAAGAGTGATGGGGACATAATAACGCAACACACAAGCAACAAAACATTTACTTGGTTATAGCTAATAGCCAAAAATTAAATCATTAGTCTTCGTTAATCAGTAGGACCAAGGTTCCACCTTTTAAGCTACTTCCGTAGTTGATGTTGATGCCAAGGCCAACATTATCTAGATAGTCTTTCAAGAACGGAGGAGAAACGAGCCATCCTAAGCTCCATTCATAATAGTGAGCAGTGCCCATAGGTTCGCGCAGATCCTTACCGACATCGATACGACGAATACTGCTATAAAGGGTTTGTCCATATCCCCCCCAATGCGCAATATCATAAAACCCCTTTACGCCGTTGATCCAATACCACCCTTCGGGGTTACCTACGTCACCTTCATTAGCCTCACCCCAGCCAAAGCCATAGAAGTACTTCATTTCCGTGAAGGCTTCCCAATGCCCCCAGTTATGTTCGCGGTCATAATGCAACTCTACGCTAGGTTTGAAGGTTAGAGCCCATGCATCTGTATTAAACGCATAACCATCGAGCGCTTCTCTAAATGCTGTGGTTAATGAATTTCGGTAGGTGTAGTCATTGCGAAAGTACATCAGGTTGGTGCCGAGTCCCGTATTCAGGCTCCAACTTTCGGACAATGGATACTGAACCCAATATTTAGCGGCTAAAGTATATGTCTCGTCCCTTGCAGTATCTTCTGGCTCAGTGGGATCATCCCCAATAGAAAGGTCGCGCTTAGTCTTTAGATAGGAACCGACTACGGTAACGTTTTGCTTCAAACTTTTATCATCCAGAGATAAGTCGTTCAATTTAAACGTGTAAGGGATGGTGTAAATAGAAATTTGCTTACGCAACTCTAGTGACTCTTCAGAGCCTATATTTTCGTTATTAGTAACGAAATCATTCGGGTCGAAGTCTTGAAAACCAAACGAGATAGCATCACTGTCACTGAGCAAAACTGCAGTTGCAAAGTTCTGCTCTAACACTTTTTGCAAGGTTTCGTCAGCTTGAGCATAAACACTAGCAAGCAACACTAGCGGTATGAGGGCGTACTGTTTCAAATCAACTCCATTTGAACAACTTTTTCCGTTTACCTATCTGAGATTGAGAATTAAACGTTATTGTTAACCATTACAGTCAGTTACTTCTCAAGGTTAGTATATTACGCCTCGAGTTCAATCTGGATAAAGGTATTAAATATCATTTTGCACAAATACCCACCCTATAGTACAAATAGCCACCACCCTATAAGGTCGATGCCTTATTTATTGAGCATCCATCACCCAATACGCGTTTATAGTTTGACTTTTTTAGGTAACTTTTTACGATAAGGTGACCATCAATACAAGGTATGCCCTTATGTCAGAAATAATTGAAGATCAAACCATCGATCTAAGTGAAGTATCAGCGGAATTGCGTCAGGTCATCGAATTTGATGAAGTACCTGAGCAGATGTTCCAAATGGTTGTTTCTATACATGAGGCCGGTGAAGCAGAAGTACGCAAAGCGTGGGACGAACTGCCAGCCAGTGCACAGAATGTAGTAGACAACTTCGAGCAATTTCACGCTCTTACCTCAGTAAGCCAAGCCTTTGCAGGTGTTGGACTACTAGAAGAGTTCCCAACGCTTAACATTCCTGAAAACATGACGGAAGAACAAACTAACGCTTACAAAGCACAATTGTTAGACCAAGTTCTTTTCAACTGTATCAAGGACATGGTCAAGCAAATGAAGAAAGCTCGTCGTGACCCTATCCTTAAGCGCGATTTCAATAGTGTCTTTCTAAAAGACTAAGATCCTATCGCCTAAAGTGAACTCGAGTTGTTAATGCAACTCGAGTTTTTTATTGCCTAAAGAATATGTTGATTACCAGCTGTTATTTGAGGTTTAGTGTGTAGCCAGGTTTTGCTGTGTAAAACTCACCCCTTTAATCTGGGCAAAAACTTGACTGCCTTTCTGAAGGTTCAATTCTGCCGTAGCCCACTGAGTCAGTATCGATTTTAACGCTAGCTCTTCATTCAAGGCTAAAGTTAATAGGCAAGAGTGATCGTTTAGTTCTTCCATATCAGTTACTTGCACGGGAATGACATTTCGAATTGAGCTGCCAACCACAGGTGACAGTGTCACTGAAACATCTCTAGCATCAATCCTAATGCGCATACATTCGCCCTGCTTGTCCTCAAACGCTTGGTCAGGAACCCACAGTGCATGCCCCGCTACCTTCATTTTTCGCATAGCATAATTGGGATGTCGCTCAGAGACCTTGGCGGTCAGTAGTGCACTGTGCTGCTCACTCTCCTGCCATAACGCGAGCGAGTCTCCATTCCACACTTGTTCTACCGTACCGAAATCAGCAACCTTCCCCGACTCTAGAACCAGCAGGTTGTCAGCCAAGTGCATGACCTCTTCAAGGCTATGCGTCACGTAGACGATGGGAATGTCTATTTTGTGTGGCAGTTGACTGAGATAATGCATGACCTCCCTTTTTCTAGGTAAATCAAGACTAGCCAGAGGCTCATCCATCAACAGCAACTCAGGCTCACTCAACAACGCCCTAGCAATGGCAACTCGCTGCCTTTCACCACCACTGAGCTTGTTTGGTTTAGAATCTAACAGGTGCTCAATACCAAGTAACGACGTTAGCTCCTTAAATCGCCCACTTTGTAACTTGTTTGGCGAACCAAAAAGAAGGTTCTCTAAAATAGAGAGATGAGGGAACAAACGGGCATCTTGAAAGACGACCGCTATTTTTCGTTTCCAGACAGGCACATTGATACTGTGCTTGGTATCAAGTAGACAGGTTTCTATAAATGTCACCTCACCTTGATCAGGGGACAATAACCCACACAATACGTTTAGAAGCGTGGATTTACCGCTACCGGACCGGCCAAACACCGCAGTAACACCGGTCGAGGGGATAGTTCCTCTTATATCAAAGGATTGGTTATCGAATTGGTGCGTAAATGAGAACATTAACGTCATTAAATAAGCCCCAATTTCTGTTGAGACCGGCGCGACATCCATTCACTGATAAATAGCGAAACCAGTGCTATTACAATGGCTAAAATACACAGTCTCATCGCTTCAAACTCTGCGCCGGGCGTTTCTAGAAAGCTAAACATAGCAAGGGGGATGGTTTGAGTTTCACCTGGGATATTAGAGACAAAGGTAATGGTGGCACCAAACTCACCTAAGCTGCGCGCAAAGGCCAATACAAATCCAGAAATAACACCAGGCATAATCAATGGAAGTGTTACCCGCTGGAATACTCTCCAAGGGTTGGCACCCAGTGTCATAGCGGCGTCTTCAAGCTTGCTGTCCACAGACAAAATACTAAGGCGAATGGCCCTCACCATTAAAGGCAATGCAACCACTGCCGATGCTAAGGCCGCACCTCTCCAACTGAACGAAAAGTCGAGTCCGAGATACTGCTCTAGCCATTTGCCAAGCGGGCCTTGTTTTCCAAACAAGATCAGCAATACATATCCGATGACCACAGGAGGCAGAACTAACGGCAAGTGAATAAGTCCGTCGAGCAGACTTTTGCCATAGAACTCTTTTTTAGCCAAAAGCCAAGCCAGTGCAATTCCGATAGGTAAAATACAAATACTCGCAACAAAGGCTACTTTTAGGCTAAGTGCTAGGGCTGTAATTTCTAACTCGGTGAGCATCACACCTTCCCTATTGGGTTAATGGGGTAAATCCTAACTCTAGCAAATATTGACTCATCTCTTTGCTATAAAGGGCTTTATATACCTGATTTGCACTGCTTTTATCTGAAAGTAGCAACGCTGGGTACTTAATAGGCTCGTAAAGATCCATTGGGATAGCCGAAACTAGATGAGCCTGTTTCGACTGTTTTGCATCGGTAACATACACAATACCCATTGGCACCTGCTGCCTTTCCACCATGGCAAGCACAGCACGAGTATTTTTCATTGGAGCCGTGTGTTTTGACAGTGACTGCCACACGCCTAGATTCTGTAAGGCTTGTTTCGCATAGATACCAACAGGAACGGTGTTTGATTCACCAATGGCTAAACGCTGACCGTCTAACATTTTGTTCCAGTTAGAGAGATCATCTAGTCTATCTAACCTTACGTCTTTATTTCCTGACACTACAACAAGCTGGTTTCCCGCAATGTTAATCGAGGGTTTAACACCTTCGCCCTGTTGTTCTAGATAATCCATCCACTGTGTATTTGCGGATATGAAGATATCAGCAGGCGCACCTTGGGAAATCTGTCTGGCTAGGGAAGACGATGACCCATAGACCCCTTTTACTTCTATTCCCTGCCCTTGAGCTTTTTCAATTAACCTTTCAACAACCTGCGTCATAGATGATGCAGCATAGACGTAGACGGTTTGGTTTGAATTGGCGAATGAGAATGAAGAGAAGAGTAGTAAAAGCGGAATTAGAATACGCGGCATAAGGTTCTTAATAAGTAGGTGCCCAATAAAGGGCACCTAGTTGTTCGTTATTATTTAGTGATTTTTGGTTGTACGTATTTACGACTGACATCAACAATCGCCACATCTCGTACGAAACTACGTCCAAGCAACACTGGGAAGTCTAAGTGCGAGCGATCGACTAGAGTAAACTCTGTCTTCTCTTTCAGTTCAGAAAGCTGAATCCAAATCGCTACCACAGGACGTTTATCCGATTCTTCTGAGCTTGATTGCTTCACTTTTGCAAAGCGCTCAATTGGCAGGCTGATCTCTTTGCCAACTTTTCCGGCGTAGGCTGGTTTGAACTTCACCCACTTCTTGCCATCACGCTCAAACTGTTTAACTTCGATAGCGGATAGAGAAGACGTTGTAGCGCCTGAGTCAACGCGTGCTTTCACTGTCGCTTTGAATTCAGGGAAGAACAACCATTCTTGTTCACCAAGAATAAGTTTGCCATCTTCTGTTTTCGTCGGAGCAGGCGCTGGTTCAGCTTCCTTCTCTTCTTCAACAGCCACTGGCTCTTCTTTTTCTACCACTTCTTCAACTGCTTCTTCAGTTTCTTGCTCCATGACCGGCTGTTCAAACTTTATTTCTTCCTTACCACTTTCTTGTGGTGTGCTTGAACATGCGACCAAAGAGCCTGCAAACAAAGCAATACTTAAAATTTTCCAATGTTTCATCCAATCCACCCTGTTAATCTAAGTTATTTATTATTATCGAACCGCTGCTATAGCTGACGCTACGTAAGTTAAATCTTGTTCCCTTAGGCCTGCAATGTTGATACGGCCATCGTTAACACCGTACACAGCAAACTCTTCACGAAGTCTGGTCATCTGCTGCGCTGAGAAACCGAGTACACTAAACATACCTTTGTGTTGTTTAATAAACTCAAAGTCCTCAGAGTTTGTATTCTGAACCAACTCTAAACACAGCTGCTCTCTTAAGCTAACCAGTCTTAAGCGCATCTGCTCTAACTCAGTCATCCAAGAAGACTTTAACTCATTGTCTAACAACACAGTTTTAACTATAGACGCGCCATGCGCAGGAGGCATAGTATAAGTTGATCTTGCCATCTGTAATAGCTTACCGCGCGCATTCGTTGCATGGCTTTGCTGATCTGCTACTACGATCGCACTACCCGTACGCTCTCTGTATAAACCGAAGTTTTTCGAGCAAGAACTGGTCACCAACAACTCTGGAAGATTAGCGGCCATGTGCTGAACACCAAATGCATCTTGCTCCAGTCCATCACCAAAGCCTTGGTAAGCAATATCGATAAACGGCAAGAAGCCATTTTTTTGCGCGAGAAGCGTTACTTGCTTCCATGCATCTTGCGATAGATCTGCACCTGTTGGGTTGTGACAGCAGCCGTGAAGCAGCACAACATCTTTCGCACCAGCGTTACTCAAATCATCAAGCATTGCATTTACATCAACCTGCTTGCTCGCTGGCTCAAAGTAGCGATAGTGTTTTACCTTCAGGCCTGCAGCTTCCATCACTGGCTGATGGTTAACATAGCTTGGATTACTCAGCCAAACCGTAGCGCCCGGGTTTGAAAACGCAATCAGCTCTGCCAGCATGCGCAATCCACCACTCGCCCCTGGCGTTTGTACTGATATAGCACGTTCGCCAATAACTGAGTCAGGTAACACAAGCTTTAATGCTGCAGCATTAAATTCTTCATCGCCCGCCATGCCGACGTAAGCCTTTGTTTGTTGGCTATTGAGAACCACTTGCTCAGCTTTTTGTATAGACTCCATGACTGGCGTTACCCCGTCACTATTGCGATAAACACCGATACCTAGATCGATCTTTTTATCACGTTGGTCTTGTCTGTAAGCTAAAGATAAAGACAGGATTGGATCCTGTTGAGGTGCTGGAAGATTGGAGAACATGAAAGTCACAACCCTTTGAAATTCATTTGGATAGACTCACGTTATCACTTGGCGAAAGAAATCGAAACAGTTATTAATCGGCAACCCTGTTTCGTGATTATTTTTTGTTCAGATAAAGCAAAGGACGCTTAATTTGCGTCCTTTGATAAGGAAATTACTTGAGATCGAAGCGATGTATGACCTGATTAGAGCTGCCACGCCATTCTAGACGCACATCTGCAAAGTCTTTTTCATACTTGCCATCAATCAGCACATCGATAAAATCCACAACCTGTTGCTGCTCTGGGGAGAGCTCAGCCAGCAAATAGCCGGTCCAAAGCCAGATGTCCTTTCCTGGACACTCCTCTTTCACACGCTTGACCAGCTTGAGCACTGACTCAACATTGCCTGGAAACAAGGGATCGCCACCAGACAGAGATAAACCTCGGCGTTTAATTCGGGTGTCATTAAGATCAGCAATTATCTGGTCTTCCATCTCTTGAGTGTAGAGATGGCCAGAGCTTGGAGACCAAGTTGATTGGTTATAACAGCCACGACATTGATGAATGCAACCAGAAACAAACAGGGTACAGCGCGTACCCGGCCCGTTTACTACATCTACAGGATAATAGTTATGGTAATTCATCAATGCCCTACTCTATATGCTATCAGTATGGTTAATTATAGGTGCTTAACGCGACGTTTAACTTCTTCTTGTTTACCGAAATTAAACGGACGTGCGTCAGGGCTTCCTAGGTAACCGCACACACGGCGCGTAACCGATACCTTAGAAGAATCGTGATTGCCACAAGACGGACAAGTAAAGCCCTTACTTGTACACTCAAACTCGCCCGTATAGCCACACTCATAACACTCATCGATAGGTGTATTGGTGCCGTAATATGGAACTCGGCTATACGAGTAATCCCAAACGTTTTCTAGCGCTTCAATATTGCGTTGCATGTTAGGGAACTCACCGTAGCAGATAAAACCACCGGTTGAGATAAGCGGGTAAGGCATCTCAAAGTCAATCTTGTCGTATGGGTTAACCTTCTTCTCAACATCTAGGTGGAAGCTGTTGGTGTAGTAACCCTTGTCAGTAACGCCCTTGATCACACCAAACTCTTTAGTGTCTACTCGGCAGAAACGGCTACATAGGTTTTCACTTGGCGTGCCGTATAGGCTAAAGCCATAGCCCGTTTCTTCTGTCCAACGCTCTACGTTTTCTTTCAAGTAAGAGACGATCTTCAGTGCTTTCTCACGTAAACGCGCTTCATCAAATACATGCTCTTCGGTACCAAACAACGCATTGATGGTTTCATGAATACCGATGTAGCCCAGAGAAATTGAAGCACGGCCATTCTTGAAAATTTCAGATACTGAATCATCAGGGTTTAGACGAACACCACACGCGCCTTCCATGTATAGGATTGGAGCAACACGCGCCTTCACATTTTCTAGACGAGTGATACGAGTCTCTAAGGCGCGACGCGCTGTGACTAGTTTTTCGTCTAGTAACTCATAGAAACGTTCTTCACTGCCACCAGCTTGTAGCGCAATACGTGGCAAGTTAAGGCTAACAACACCAAGGTTGTTGCGTCCTTCATGGATCATCTCGCCGTTTTCTTCATAGACGTTGAGGAAGCTACGACAACCCATAGGCGTTTTAAATGAACCCGTGACTTCTACTACCTTGTCGTAGTTTAAGATATCTGGGTACATACGCTTAGACGCACATTCAAGAGCCAACTGCTTAATGTCGTAGTTAGGATCCGTTGGCTTATGATTCAAGCCATCTTGGATTGCAAACACCAACTTAGGGAAGACTGCTGTCTTCTTGTTCTTACCAAGGCCAGCAATACGGTTCTTTAAAATAGACGTTTGAATCAGCTTTGAAGCCCACGTAGAGCCAAGACCAAAACCAAAAGTAACAAAAGGAGTTTGACCGTTTGCTGTGTGCAGAGTATTGACCTCATACTCTAGAGATTGAAAAGCGTCGTAACACTCTTTCTCTGTACGAGAACGTGCAAACTCTTCAGGGTTATGGATGTCCCACTCTTTCGCTACTTCAAGGTGCTTTTCGTAGCTACAAGTCACGTAAGGCTCAAGAACTTCGTCAATACGGTTAATGGTTGTGCCGCCGTAAATGTGGCTTGCAACCTGTGCAATGATTTGCGCAGTAACCGCCGTTGCAGTAGAGATCGACTTAGGCGTGTCAATCTCAGCATTACCCATTTTAAAGCCGTGTGTTAGCATGCCTTTAAGGTCGATTAGCATGCAGTTAAACATTGGGAAGAACGGTGCGTAATCCAGGTCATGGTAATGGATATCGCCATCTTCGTGTGCTTGAACAATATCACGAGGTAAAATATGCGTTTTTGCGTAGTGCTTAGCTACAATACCAGCTAGGAGATCGCGCTGAGTTGGGATCACTTTACCGTCTTTGTTGGCGTTTTCGTTAAGAAGATCAGCATTTGATTGCTCAATTAAACCTTGGATTTCTTGGTTTAGAACACTCTTCTTCTCACGAGCCATATCACGGTCATGACGGTATTCGATGTACGAGCGTGCCAGTCCTTTATAAGGACCTTGCATCAGTTCGTTCTCGACTAGGGTTTGGATTTGCTGGATATCCACTTCTTGGCTATCTACCAGTTGTTGCTCAACAGATAACGCGACGCCCTCGGCATAGTTCGCTAAGTCTTCATCTGTGTGAGGTGCAGCACTTTTTATTGCTGCAACAATACGATCCTTGGTAAATGGGGCGAGAGATCCATCTCTTTTTAGAACAACTGGTTTCACATATTCTCCTTACCCACAGCATATACACAGATACACTATATAGGGTATTCATATTTGTTTTACACACTACATATTGTGGGCGTATTAAACGAGAACCGCCACCCAATGTTTTTGATCTAGATCAATGTAAGGGTTGAGTGAGCGATTTTGAGACCGATCTTTTTTGAATAAATGATCTCGTCCTCATAACAAAAAAAATCGCATAAATTTTTCAGAAAAACTTGCAATTTTTGAAGTGCTTTTGGAATGGGCAATGAAAAGGAACAACGGATTTAGATGCTAGAAAAACTAAAAAAATCACTTGCATTTACTTGGGTAATATTGCTGATTTCAGCGCTTCCAAGCGGTGCATATGCAACCACTATAAACCTCACCACTTGGAACATAGCCTGGCTATCTACGCAGAGTTATCCACAATATTCTGAAAGTAATAGGAGCATGGATGACTTCTCAAGCTTGTCTGGTTACTTTCATAAGACCCATGCAGACATCCTTGCTTTTCAAGAAGTCGATAGTGCTGAAGCCATCAGCAAGGTCGTTGGTACTGATTACCACATAATACTGTCTGATCGTGCGCTGACTACAAATTCCCATCGACAGTTCAACGATATCAACCAGTACACGGGATTTGCCGTGCGCAAGTCGCTTAAGGTTCATAACCACCCCGATATTGATTTGAACCCCAGTAAAAATGGTAAGCTTCGCTTTGCCAGCTATATAGAGATAGAAAGAAGCAACAGTAAGCCAAATATCCATGTGCTTTCTGTTCATCTTAAAGCGGGCTGTCAGGGGGCCAAACGTAACAACCGATCCTGCAAACTCTTGGATAAGCAAGGAACAATGCTCAATCAGTGGATTAAGGTTAGGCAGAGCAATAGAGATTCTTTTGTCATCATGGGCGATTTTAACCATAACCTTGCCTACCGAGGCGACTGGTTATGGGAGCAACTTACACAAGGCACAACTAATGCAGTTCTCGCATCAGCTGACTCTAAGGCCAAGTGTGAAGTGCGATCTAACAGAAACCCGAAACAAACTCATAGGTTCCGAAATCTTATTGATCATGTCATCGTAAGTTCCGACTTAGCGTTCTCTGAGCCTGCTCAAGACACTTTTTCAAAAAACGATGTGATTAACTATCAGCTCAGTGATCACTGTCCTGTCTCGCTCTCGATCAAGTAGTACACACAAAAACGCCCTCATATCTGAGGGCGTTGATTAATCGTCGACTCTAGCATTGCTCAAGACTTAGCTGTGACACTCGTTACGCGTCCGCCAATATAGAAACCCGCCAGCATTGCCACTAGGAACATCCATGCTTGTATGTTGCCTGCTCCTAATGACGAAACGACAGGTCCAGGGCAAATACCCACTAAACCCCAACCGATACCAAATAACCCTGCTCCCACTAGCAAACGACTATCGATAAGGCTGCTTTTGGAAATTGAAAATGTCTCTGCTGATAGTGGTTTTGGCTGCTTCTTAATAACCAAAAAGTACACAGGCAAGAACACGCCTAAGCCGCCACCCATCACAAACGCCAGACTAGGGTCCCAGTTGCCCGCTATATCCAAGAATCCAATAACCTTCACCGGGTCGACCATTCCTGAGATAGCCATACCCAGACCAAATAACACACCCGAAATAATTGAGATAAATTTAAACATACCCTTACCCCACTAGATGCAAGCGAACAAATACAGTAATACCAGACACCAGCATAAACACGCAGGTCGCGACGATTGAGCGCTTAGACAAGCGTCCAATTCCACAGATGCCATGACCGGACGTGCATCCATTGCCAATTTTAGTGCCTATACCCACAAATAAACCGCCAAGTAATAGCAGCATTAGGTTGGTGTCGTATTGCATTGGAATGTAAGCACCGAATGCATTTACTCCTAATACACCACCAGCGACCATGCCGATAACAAACAACCAACGCCAACCTCTATCTCCGGATTCATTTTTCATAAGACCAGAGACAATACCGCTAATGCCAGCAATCTTGCCGTTGAAAAGTAATAACATTGATGCTGAAACGCCTAAAAGCATTCCCCCGAATAGCGAGGACCAAGGAATGGTAAACTCCACAATCTTCTCCTTAATTAACAGTAAATTTGATATAGCGATTGGATAAGCTGTTCTACTTGCTGGTTTTTCAGCGAATAAAACACTTTTTGCGATTCTTTTCTCACTTGCACAAGTTCGTTGTCTCTTAGCACCTTAAGATGCTGAGATAATGCCGATTGATTAAGTAGCGATCCTTTCTGCAGGTCCGACACCCCTTTCTCACCCTCAATTAATTGGCACACCACCATCAAACGCTCTGAGTGAGACAATACCTTCAAAACAGACGCGACATTGTCCGCTTTTGCTTTTATCTCAAGAAGATCGGATGCCTCGGTTTGTGCACCAGTTTTTACATTGGTTTGTGCATAGCTTTGGTTATTTTGTATCAAGCCTCATACCTTTCATTTAATTGTATGACTGCGGATAGTGTAAACCACACACTAAATTAGTCAATGCTAATTTAGTGCTTGCAAATTTAGCCCTGTTAATATTAGAATTTACTTATTGAATTGAAATACTCACAGCCCACAAATATAAAAACAAGTTTGGAGCAACAACAATGACTAAGATCCTTATCGTAGGCGGTGTCGCCGGTGGCGCATCGGCGGCTGCCAGAGCACGTCGATTGAGCGAAGATGCAGAAATTATCATGTTTGAACGAGGCGAGTTTGTTTCTTTTGCCAACTGCGGTCTGCCTTATCACATCGGTGGTGACATCACCGACCGAAGCAAGCTTCTGCTACAAACTCCCGAGAGTTTCCTTGCACGATTTAACGTCGATGTACGAGTGATGAACGAGGTTGTTGCTATTCAGCGTCAAGAGAAAACAGTAACCGTAAAGAACCTGCTTGATGGCAACGAATACACAGAAAGCTATGACTTCTTGTTGCTCAGCCCTGGCGCAGGACCGATCGTGCCCCCTATTGACGGATTGGATAATCCACTCACCCACTCGCTGCGAAATATTCCCGATATGGATCGCATCATCAATACCCTAAAAATGAACAAAGCTGAGCATGCGACCGTTGTTGGCGGTGGGTTTATTGGTCTAGAGATGATGGAAGCATTTCATCAGCTGGGCATCAAAACTACCCTGATTGAAATGGCCGATCAGGTTATGACCCCTGTTGACCGTGAAATGGCGGGCTTTGTCCATACAGAAATTCTAGATAAGGGCATAGACCTCAGACTCGGCGTCGCACTTCAGTCTGTGGAATACAAACCTAATCGACATATCGCAAATACTGAAGCCGGTGAAACAGAGCATCATCAACACCTGCAAGGCTCGTTGAACCTAAGACTCAACAATGGTCAAGAGTTAGCCACAGACATTCTGATTATGGCCATTGGCGTTAAACCGGAAACTACACTCGCTCAACAAGCAGGGCTTGAGATTGGCGAGCTAGGCGGTATTCATACCAACGCGTCTATGCAGACCAACGACCCTTATATTTATGCCGTGGGAGACGCGGTAGAAGAAAAAGATTTTGTTACGGGCAATCAAACCCTTGTGCCTTTAGCTGGACCTGCAAATAGACAAGGTAGAATGGCCGCCGATAACATGCTTGGCCGTCAGGAGACCTATCAAGGCACACAAGGCACCGCCATTTGTAAAGTGTTTGACTTAGCCATTGCGTCTACCGGTAAGAATGAGAAACAGCTTGTACGTGAAGGCATCAATTTTGAAAAGGTGTATGTTCACACCGCTAGCCACGCAAGCTATTACCCAGGTGCAGAGATAGTCTCTTTCAAAATGCTGTTCGACCCTGTTACAGGCAAGATTTTTGGCGCCCAAGCAACCGGTAAAGATGGCGTTGATAAGCGCATTGATGTTATGGCCGTCGCCCAGCGCGCTGGAATGACGGTTGATCAGCTTCAACACCTTGAACTGACTTACGCGCCACCTTATGGCAGCGCTAAAGATGTAATCAACCAAGCTGCGTTTGTTGCCAACAATATCGTTAAGGGTGATTCGACTCCAATTCACTTTGACGAAGTCGATAGCTTGTCAGATGAACAAGTTTTACTTGATGTACGTAATCCCGGTGAGCGCGAGAATGGCAACCACATTCAAGGTGATATCAATATCCCTGTCGATCAGTTGCGCCATAGAATGCATGAACTACCGAAAGACAAAGAAATTGTGGTCTATTGCCAAGTTGGCCTACGCGGTAACGTCGCCTATCGACAATTGGTGAATAATGGGTTCAAAGCAAGAAACCTGATCGGCGGGTTCAAAACCTATAAGATGGCTAATGCTTAAAAGCCGTACTGCGTTTACTTAACTAGTTCCCAATAACGCTTCGTCTTGTGTAAGTACAAGGTGAAGCGTTTTTTTATTACCCCCTCTCCAAATTTCCCTTTTCCCTTTTCCCTGTAATTACGAGAGCAAGATCCCCTTATCAATACGCACAATGAGAATGAATTCACACTATTGATATTTCTTACGCACAAGCCCACTTTTGTTATTTACACTGCCAACAAATCAACAAAACCTTCCAGATAGTTCATCATGGGGGGGAAACATTAACGCGGACATTTTCTTTACACGCAGAAAGAAAGCGCTTTCTTTCTGGGGTGTACCAATCAAAAGTGTTCTTAAATTTAGCCCATTAATAGGTTTATCGGATAACTTTATGCAAACAGAACAAATACGCATTGCTCAGAAAAACTTAGTCCCAGTCAGCCGTCAGGCTGCTGGTGAAGGCATTGTATTATTAGAGAATCGTCAAAATACGCTTCCCCTTTCCTCGGAAGATACCGTTTCTCTATTTGGCCGCTGTCAGATTGACACCTATAGAAGTGGCACGGGCTCAGGTGGCGCGGTAAACGTACCCTACGCAATTAATGCGTTAGAAGGTCTGCGTGCAAATAAAGCCGTTGTTATCAATGAAGATCTGGTCAGCGTTTACGAAAATTGGATTACAGACAACCCATTTGACGATGGCGGTGGCGGTTGGGCAGCAGAACCTTGGTTCCAACACGAAATGCCTCTGTCAGATGACATTGTTAAGACTGCTGCAGGTAAATCAAACAAAGCAGTCGTCTTTATTGGCCGTACCGCGGGTGAAGACCAAGATAATGCAAACGAAGCAGGAAGCTACAAGTTAACTGATCTTGAGCTTGCTATGGTAAACAAGGTCAACGCCTTCTTTGATAACGTAATCATCGTCATGAACGTGACCAACATTATGGACATGTCTTGGCTAGAGACTGTTGACCATAAAGAGTCAATCACTGCGGTACTGTACAGCTGGGCTGCAGGTATGGAAGGTGGACACGCGCTTGCTGACGTATTGTCAGGTGATATCGCACCAAGTGGCCGCCTAACAAACACTATCGCCTACAAGTTATCAGACTACCCTTCTGATGCTAACTTCGGTAGCAAGGTATGTAACCAATACCAAGAAGACATCTATGTGGGTTACCGCTACTTTGAAACCTTTAACAAAGAAGCCGTTCAGTATCCATTTGGTCACGGTCTTTCATACACAAGCTTCGAGCGCGAGTGCATTTCATTCAAAGTGGAAGGCGAAGGAAAAGATCAATTCTTTACGTTTGACATAAAGGTCACTAACACAGGCTCACAATACAAAGCTAAAGAAGTGGTTCAGCTCTATGTAGAAGCACCTCAAGGTAAGCTTGGCAAACCTGCTCGTGTGTTGGCGGGTTTCGGAAAAACTTGCGAGTTAGAAGCTGGAAAAAGTGACACTGTGACTATCACTGTAGCATTGAGCGCACTGGCTTCATTTGACGACAACGGCGTTACTGGCAATGCTCACGCGTTCGTAGTTGAAGCAGGCACATACCAGTTCTACTTGGGTGAAAACGTACGTCAAGCAACCGCTATCGACGCTAAGGTTGAGCTAAAAGACCTAGTTGTAGTAGAGCAGCTTCAAGAAGCAATGGCAGCGATACAAGAGTTTGATCGTCTTAAGCCTGGTGCATTGGCAACAAATGGCTTGTACGAAAAAGCATACGAAGCAGTACCGCAACGCACCGTTTCTCTTGAGGAACGCATCACAGCCAACATGCCTAACACTTATGAAATCACTGGTGATAAGGGTATTCGTTTAGCTGATGTTAAGGAAGGCAAAGCAACTCTAGAAGAGTTCATTGCTCAGCTTAGTCTTGAGCAGTTAGCGACTATCGTTCGCGGTGAAGGTATGTGTAGCCCTAAGGTCACTCCAGGTACTGCGGCCGCATTTGGCGGTGTTAGCGATAGCTTGTTTGAGCTAGGTATCCCAACAGCAGCGGCGGCAGATGGCCCTTCTGGTATCCGCATGGATAGCGGACATAAAGCCTCTCAGGTGCCAATCGGCACATTGCTAGCTTGTACGTGGAACACACCGCTTAACCATGAGTTATTCAAGCTTGTGGGTGAAGAGATGCAAGCAAACCTTATTGATACCCTGCTTGGTCCTGGCATCAACATCCACCGTCACCCATTAAATGGCCGTAACTTCGAGTACTTCTCTGAAGATCCGTTCATGACGGGCATTATGGCAGCAGCGCAAACTCGTGGCCTTAAGGTTGCAGGTGTTTCAGGCACTATTAAGCACTTTGCAGCAAACGACCAAGAAACGGCGCGTGTAGATTCAGACAGTGCTATGTCAGCGCGTGCACTTCGCGAGATCCACCTTAAGCCGTTTGAAATGGCGGTTAAGCTAGGTGATGCAACCACTATCATGACCTCTTACAACCCAATCAACGGTCACTGGGCAGCATCAAACTACGACCTAAACACTACCATTCTGCGTGGTGAGTGGGGGTATTCTGGCATCGTGATGACCGACTGGTGGGCGAAGATGAATGACTGCGTTCTAGCTGGAGAAGAGTCTAAAACCTTTACTTCGTTCATGGTTCGCGCTCAAAACGACCTATACATGGTTGTTGAAAATGACACGGCTGAATCGAACGGTATGGGTGACAACACTATCCAAGCGGTAGAAGACGGCACACTGACCATTGGTGAGTTGCAACGTAGCGCAATGAACATCTGTCGCTTCATTATGGATGCGCCAGTGATGTCTCGTCCGCTTAAGAAGTACGAACCGATTAAGCCGTTTGCGCCGCAAGCACAAATCAGCGAAGACGCTATTTCTGTTGAACAGCCTATTGAGTTGAATACAGCAGCAAATGTGACTAAAACCATCAAGATCGAAACAGCAGGCGAATACCACTGCTCGGCTGTAGCGCATTACGATAGAAATTCACTGGCTCAGTCATCATGTAGCATGCACTTAAATGGCCTATTCAGCATGTCATTCCCAGTGAACGGTACAGATGGTAAGAGCGTTGATGTTGACGGCTTGACCGTTAAGCTAGAAGCAGGAACATACGAGGTCCACATCAACTTTGTTAAACGTGGACTGGTTCTTGAAACGCTAAGCTTCACCAAACTGTAACTAACAGCCAGTAGCTATCAGCTATCAGCTATCAGCTATCAGCTATCAGATGATATAGACCGAGTGCTCCCCCGTGTGTCTCGGTCTTTTTTTATTTCGCTACTTGAGCCTGCAGCTGTTACATCGTGAAGATCCGGTTAGCCAGCGGGAGATCGGGTAGCGATTTCTGGCAAACCATAGATAGATTTTGTCGCACAAAGGGCGAAACATTTTCCAACGCGTTGGCGCATACAGCCAACCTTTCCCTACTCTACTCCAAGCCTGGTAGGTGACATCCAAACCCAATAGAAGTTTTCCTTCTTCATTTAACGCGTGCAGCATTACCGATGCTTGTTTGGCATCTATATAGGGGTAATCAGTAAAGTGTTGAGCGTGAATATCGACGAGTAGCAGTTGATTGTAAGTGTCATGCTTTTTAAGGGACGTCATTTCCTTAACGCACAATGGGCAGGTGCCATCATAGAACAGGGTGAATTGACCCATATTTTCCTCTATCACCAGTAAGTGAGAATATTCTTCATACGGAGTAGCTGAAAATATAGGTCATAGAAGATTACCCTCTATTTGGGTTGCTCTTACAATGATCGATGGCTTGTTCTAAAAGCTCAAGGGCAGTTTTGTCACAACGAGGGAGAACTGCTTTGCTTTCTCTTATTGGCGTCACACGTTGACCCCATCGAATTCTACCCGCTCCCCAAGTCAGTCCGGCGCCAAAGGCAGCGGTTAAAATCTCAGCACCAGGCTTGATTGCGCCCTGCTCAGCGGCTTCGCAGATAGCAATTGGCACAGTAGCCGCCGATGTATTGCCGTAGTTTTGGATGTTGATAAAGGCTTTTTCTTGCTCAATACCCGCCAGATCGCACAGCGTTTGAATAATTCGTACATTCGCTTGATGGGGAATCACAAGGTCAATGTTAGAGGTTGGCAGTTGAGCTTCGGTTAATACATGTTGCGCCGCGCTTCCCATGCCTTTGACTGCGCGTTTAAATATCTCACGCCCTACAAAGTTAAACTCAAAGTAGCCGTTGTCTGTAGCAAATCTTTCCATTGAGGTACCAAAGCTTGGTACTGCTAGAATGTCTCTTCCTTCAGAGTCACAACCTAGTTTACTTTGCAGTAAACCCACTTCCTCTTCTGTCTCTGAAAGTACTACTGCGCCTGCGCCGTCTCCAAATAGAACCGCTGTATCACGCTGCGTCCAATCGATAAAAAAGCTCAGTCTTTCTGCACCTATGACCAAGACATGCTTGTAGGCACCCGCTTGAATCATGCGTGTCGCAGTTTCCAGGCCGTATACAAACCCTGTACAGGCAGCATTAAGATCAAAAGCAGCGGCTTGAAACGCCTTCAGGTTATTTTGCACTTTGGAGGCAATGTTTGGGATCAAGGTATCAGGGGAACACGTAGCCACGATGATAAGGTCAAGATCACTCGCTTGAATGCCAGCGCAATCAATCGCTTGCTGAGCCGCAACGGTTGCTAGATCTGAGGTTTGTACATGACTGATGCGTCTTGCGGATATGCCCGTTCTTGGTTTAATCCACTCATCTGACGTATCAAGAAACGTACTAAGATCATCGTTGGTCAATACTGTTGGTGGAAGACACTTTCCCCAACCCGAGATTTCTGCAAACTTCTTCGCCATACTACCTGCTTTGTTTCAAATCAATATTGGTCCAATGAGTATACTGCATTCAAAGGAGACAAATAACGCTTAGCGGTAGTTATTTACCTGCTTTACATCACCAAAATTGTGAGAATGTGATAGTCTTAGACCCGTTAAGCTAAGCAAGGTTAAAAAATGAACCGCAAGAAGAAAATCAATCAGATCTTTAAAAAGAGAATGAAAAAGCAAAACTCAAAACTCCATACCTCAAATAAGCCTAAATACATTTCAAAGGCAGAGCGCGCAAAAATGGAGCTTGAAGCTGAGCAAACCGAAATGTCTGTCGAGCAAGAGCCAACAGATCAAGCATCTCCAGCAGGGTAAAAAGCCCTTTCCCAAACTCGTTCCGACTCCAGAGGTGTTAGATTTATCTAGCACTTCAATTTGTCGTTTTCCAAAGATATTCAAACAGGAATTTCACTGTGATTTCTCGATTGCCAAAATGGGTGGAAGTGGGTGCTTTCATTCTTGCTTTGGTAGCAGGCTTTGTTAACTCAATCGGCTTGCTTGGTTTTGAGCACCAGTCTGTTTCGCACTTATCTGGAACGGCAACACTGCTCGGCATCAGCGTTATCGACAGTTCCTTTGCTCATGTCTTGCACCTGTTGGGCGTGTTGATTTCCTTTATGCTCGGCTCATCCGTCGCCGGTTACTTGCTCCATGACTCTACGTTAAAGCTCGGCAGACACTATGACTCAGTGCTTTTAATTGAGTCTTTGCTGCTGTTCATCGCACTAGCGCTTCTTTCCTCAGACAACGTTTCTGGTTTGTACTTTTCCTCTGCAGCCTGCGGCTTACAAAATGCCATGGCAACGACCTATAGCGGTGCGATCGTCAGAACGACCCATGTTACCGGGATTTTCACCGACCTTGGGATAATGCTAGGTAAGCTATTTAGAGGCGAGCCTCTAGATAAAAGAAAAGCTAAATTGTTTATCTACATTATCTTGGGCTTTGTATTGGGCGGAACTGCTGGAGTGATACTCTACGCAAAGTATCAGTTTATGTCGCTACTGCTACCAGCAACGGCGTGTTTTGTCATTGCGGTCATTTATAAGTTCTATTCAAGACAACACCGACCGTTGAGCTAACCAAAAATTAAAGCCCCATAGCGAGGTCACTATGAGGCTTTAACACTGGTTTACAGTAGATCGAATCTATCGGTATTCATGACTTTCGTCCACGCTGCCACAAAGTCGGATACAAACCTCTCTTTACTGTCGTCTTGGGCATAAACCTCAGCGTAAGATCTCAGTACCGAGTTAGAACCAAAGACCAGATCCACACGTGTTGCAGTCCACTTAATATCGCCAGTCGCTCTATCACGCAGCTCATACAACCCATCTTGTGTCGGCTTCCAAACATTATTCATGTCGGTGAGATTAACGAAGAAGTCGTTGCTCAATGCCCCTACATTGTCAGTGAACACGCCGTGCGAACTGTTAGCGTAGTTGGCACCTATAACGCGCAGACCACCCACTAGCACTGTCATCTCAGGTGCGGTTAGCCCCATTAGTTGCGCTCTATCCAGCAATAGCTCTTCTGACGTCACCACGTACTCTTTCTTTTGCCAGTTTCTAAATCCATCAGCAACAGGCTCAAGGACTGCAAAAGATTCAGCGTCAGTCATTTCACTGGTGGCATCACCACGACCTGGAGTAAATGGCACGCTTATATCAAATCCTGCAGATTTTGCGGCTTGTTCGACGCCTAAATTACCGGCGATGACGATAGTGTCAGCCACACTTGCCCCTGACTCACTCGCTATTGTCTCAAGCTCAGCTAGTACCTTAGCCAGTTTACTAGGTTCATTACCCTGCCAATCTTTTTGTGGCGATAAGCGAATTCGAGCGCCGTTTGCACCGCCTCGCTTATCTGATCCTCTAAAGGTTCTTGCGCTGTCCCATGCTGTAGTGACAAGCTCAGAGAGACTCAGCCCACTGTCTTTGATCTTTGATTTTACAGACTCTACATCATAGCCAGTCGCCCCACTTGGAATAGGGTCTTGCCAAATCAAATCATCAGCAGGAACATCAGGCCCTAGATAGCAACTCTTCGGTCCCATATCTCTATGAGTTAGCTTAAACCAAGCGCGCGCAAAAACTTCGTTGAAGTAGTCAGGGTCCTTATGGAAACGCTCTGAAATTTTGCGATACTCAGGGTCCACTTTAAGGGCCATATCCGCATCGGTCATAATCGGGTTATAACGAATATTTGAGTCTTCAACATCTACAGGCTTATCCGCGTCACTGATGTTCACCGGTTCCCACTGCCAAGCACCTGCTGGGCTCTTTTTCAGCTCCCACTCATAAGTGAACAATAGATGAAAATATCCGTTATCCCACTGGGTAGGATTGGTTGTCCATGCCCCTTCTAAACCACTAGTGACGGTGTCACGCCCAACACTGCGAGTTTGATGGTTCATCCAGCCAAGTCCCTGCTCAGCAACGTCTGCACCCTCGGGTTCAGCGCCAACCAAAGTAGCATCGCCATTACCGTGACATTTACCAACGGTATGACCACCAGCGGTTAACGCGACTGTTTCTTCATCATCCATAGCCATACGTGCAAAGGTAACTCGCATATCGTGAGCTGTTTTCAATGGATCAGGATTACCATCTACCCCTTCTGGATTGACGTAGATGAGCCCCATCATAACCGCCGCAAGAGGGTTTTCTAGGTCGCGTTCGCCGGAATAACGACTGCTTTCTGCGCCACTAGGCGCTAGCCATTCTTTCTCTGCTCCCCAGTAGATGTCTTTTTCAGGATGCCAAATGTCTTCTCGTCCGAACGCAAAACCGTAGGTTTTAAAGCCCATAGATTCATAGGCCATATTACCGGCAAGGATCATCAGATCAGCCCAGCTAATTTTGTTGCCGTATTTTTGTTTAATTGGCCATAACAGGCGACGAGCTTTGTCTAGGTTTGCATTATCAGGCCAAGAGTTAAGAGGTGCAAAGCGCTGATTGCCTGTACTTGCACCGCCTCGTCCATCGGCAATTCGATAGGTTCCCGCTGAGTGCCAAGCCATACGGATCATTAATCCGCCATAATGTCCCCAATCGGCAGGCCACCAGTCTTGGCTTGTGGTCATTAGAGCCTTTAAGTCATTTTTTAAAGCGGTGACATCGAGAGATTTGAGTTGTTGGCGATAGTCAAAATCATCACCAAGGGGGGTGGTTTTGGAGTCGTGTTGATGAAGAATATCGAGGTTGAGAGCCTTGGGCCACCACTGCTTCTCTGATCTCTGTTGAGAAGTCACCGCGCCATGCATTACTGGACATTTACCTTGTTTACCTGTCATACCTAACTCCTTGATTTTATCTTTGATAATGGCAATAGAAGTCAGGTTGACAGTTTAGCTCTCGCTACCCTTGTAATGTCAACACTCAGTCTATTGCGCGTTGGTATAAAGGTAGGTTTAAAAGCCGCAATATACTAATACTTAAGGGCTATAACTTTGATAGGTAAAAACGATGACATGTTGAATGCACTGATAGGCAACATCATAACAATGCATTCAATGGGTAGATTATTAGGATTTAAGGTTATCTCAGCAGAGAATCTTGAATGCCAATGAACTCTGAAGCCACTTCTTTCAATGCGTTGGCGGTTAATTGAGGCACGCCCAATACCACAACGTGGCAGTTATAGCGCTCAGCTACATGTTTGACCAACAACTCAAAATCACCGTCTCCAGAAAGCAGAATTATAGTATCTACTTCAGAGGCTCTTTCCATGATATCAATGGTGATACCCACATCCCAATCGCCTTTGGCACTGCCATCCGAGCGTTGAATATAAGGTTTCAACTTAACTTCAAAGCCTATGCCTCGAAGGATATGGTGAAACTGACGCTGCTTCGGATCGTGACTCGCTATGGCATAGGCTTGCGCTGAAGTAATTTCGCCATACTCCATCGCCAAAGCCCAAAAGGCGTTGTAATCAAAGTTACGACGATACGCATCTCGGGTGGTGTAATAGATGTTTTGCACATCCGCGAAGATGGCGACGCGCCTTTTAGACAGAGCTTGATTCATATTTGATTGATATCTCTATAGATTAAGTCTGAGAGTATACGTGACTTAGGCTGATTATCTAAGGCTAAATATGATACTCAAGAGGCGGAACGTCTGCGCAGTACTCAAGTACTTCACTAAGGTCGCTGATACTCATTGCCCCTTCTGCGCTCCATTTAGGAGATAAGGGGTTTGGACGATAATGAAGAGTAGTAATGTTCGCCGCGACACCGGCACGAATGCCTTGCAGCGTATCATCGACAAACAGGCACTCTTTAGCGCGAAATCCCATTCGCATCGCCGCATATTGGATAAGGTCGGGGTCGGGCTTCCAGCTATTTGCGTCAAAAGCACTGAACATCGCGCCTTTGAAATAATCGGATAAACCGCTGATTTCAAGTGTGTACTCTAGCTTACTGCGAGGTCCGTTCGACACAACACACACTTCAATTCCGTGTTGCTTAAGGGTATCTAAAACTTTGACTGCGTTCTTGCACGGTCTAAGTTGGTCTTGAAACAAGACCCTTGTTTTTTCTCTGTATAGAGGTTCGAGTTCGTCTATATCGACTTTAACACCAAGACGTTGGCTGGTTTCCACAAGGATATCTGCAAGTTTGCCACCGTTAAAATGACTGAGCGCCTCGTCCATACTCAGCTCGGCGCCATAGCAGTTAAAGACACTGACCAAGGCCTGGCAGCATAACTTTTCGCTATCAACCAGCGTACCTTCACAGTCAAAAATCACACACTTCATCTGTTCGCTGTCCATAGCATCTAATTGATTCTGTTTACGTTTATAACCAATAAGTGGTAACAAATGGAAAAGCAGTAGTGCTTACTGTTAACTACGCCCCTGTTTGTTGGCGATAAGCCGACCTGGATCACTAAACGTAAGCAAATGTTTGTAAAAATATCGGGCAGCTTTGCTCGCCTTGATTCATTTCTGTATCAAAAAGGTTCAAGATAGCGGCCACCTCAACGTCTTGGGCTAGGTCATTTTTAAGTATAAGGTCTGACACCAATACGATCTCTGAGGTATTTGAGACGATGCATGCCCCTACTACTTCTGAGCCTTCAAACCCGAGACACAATGAATGAGCACCTTGGTCATCAAGAATGATCTGAGCTAAAAACTCTTGTAAGAACTCTCTTGATGCTTCAGGTATGTCGCTGTGCGACGCCATAAAGCGCGCAAAAAGTACCGTAAGCTTGTGAAAGTCAGCTCTCAACCACTGTGTAGTACTCACTGCTTGGTTTAAATCTTTAGCTGGGAATACTAGCGAATTAATCTCACTGAACTTTTCGATAAGGTCCAGGTAACACGCTTTTCCTAAGACGCTTTCTCTCGTTGGGTAGGCCACATCTATCTGAGACAAAAGCCACTGGGTCTTTTGGTGCTGTAAATGCTCTACATTAGGTGTAGGCGCTGGGTTACTCATAGTCATGCTCATTTTTTGATTTTGTATAAGGATACACACGGATCTAAGTGTGAACAATTCTTTATCAAACAATCGCTTATTTAAACAAGATTGCCTGTATGTGTTAGACTCTACTCTATTCAATACCCTGTTTAATTTCTCGGAAATCGCAATGAAGAAAATCGCTCTATTGGCTCCACTCCTTGCCCTGACTCTTTCAGGGTGTGGCAAAAATGAAGTTGGTGACGTATCCCTTGGCTTTTTTACTCTTAAAGACATAAAAATATCGAATTTGGATGACGAGAAGATTCCAGGGGTAACGTGTCATATAGCCTCAGTTGAAGCGAATTTAAGCTTGTCTGACCCCAGTGACAGTTCAATCTCTTGTCGTCAAACTGGTGATATTACACCTGAAATGATCGCGTCAATCGACAAAAGTAAATCTGGTGAAGTGGTGTTCAAACAATCGAAAAGTGTTTTCTTTAAAACGATGAAAGTTCGACGCATCTATGACGCTGAAAACCAGACCCTACTCTACTTGTCTTATACGACTAAAGAGACCGACGGCAGTTTCAAGCATAGCCTGTCTACAGTGCCGCTATGGGATACATTGGCCTATCAATCTGCTGACGGCGTTCCAACCACCTCGGCGGAATCCGACTCAACAACGTCTAATGACGTAAATAAGCCTCAGACGGTAGGGGACGCTGCCTCTAAAAACAGCGAAGTTGTTTTTTAAATCATCAGTTAGGGTTCAAGTGCCTAGAATTTAAGCGCCCTCACTCATATGCAGAGTAAACCCTGTGGTATACTCTGCTCATCTTCCTTTTACATTACCCCATTATGAAGTTTCCTGGTCAAAGAAAGTCTAAACACTACTTCCCAACCCATTCTCGTGACCCATTGGTCAATCAGATCCGTCAGACACCCAAGCTATCAAGGCCTACGGTTGTTGGCGTGGGACAAACCATTGTTGATATCGAAGCTCGAGTCGATGATGAATTTTTGACAAAATATTCTTTGAGTAAGGGACACTCATTAGTTGTCGAACAGGAAGTAGCAGACGCACTCTACCAAGAGCTTGTTGAGAAGGGCTTGATCACCCACGAACACCCTGGCGATACCATAGGTAACACCCTACACAACTACTCTGTCCTAGCCGACAGCAAGTCTGTGTTATTGGGCGTCATGTCTAAAAACATCGATGTGGGTAGCTACGCGTATCGTTACCTTTGCCGCACCTCATCTCGCGTTAACCTGAATCATCTTCAGCGTGTTAATGGCCCTATTGGTCGTTGCTACACATTGATCACCGATGATGGCGAGCGTACCTTCGCTATCAACGAAGGCCACATGAATCAGCTGCTTCCTGAAAGCGTGCCTGAAAACGTGTTCGAGAAAGCCAGTGCGTTAGTGGTTTCTTCTTATCTGATGCGTGGTAAACCAGAAGATCCAATGCCTAAGGCTGTTCAGCGCGCCGTTGAACTGGCAAAAGAAAACAACGTACCTGTTGTCCTCACCCTTGGCACCAAGTACGTTATCGAAGGTAATGAAGACTGGTGGCAAAACTTCATCAAGGCCAACGTAACCATTGTTGCGATGAACGAAGAAGAAGGTGAAGCGCTGACCGGTGAAAAAGATCCCCTGCTTGCGGCTGATAAAGCACTTGAATGGGTAGACCTCGTTCTATGTACCGCTGGCCCTGTCGGCTTATACATGGCGGGTTACACAGAGAACGACAAGAAGCGGGAAACCGAATTTGCCTTGCTACCTGGCAATATTCCAGAGTTCAACAAATATGAATACAGCCGTGCGATGCGCTTTACTGACTGTAAAGACCCTATCCGCGTCTACTCTCATATCTCGCCTTACCTAGGCGGACCACTTGAAATCAAGAACACCAATGGTGCAGGTGACGGTGCATTGTCAGCACTGCTTCACGACATTGCCGCCAACGGTTATCACAAGAAGAATGTACCTGCGTCTGAAAAGCACAGCGCCTCATTCCTCACTTATTCGTCACTTTCGCAAATATGCAAATACGCAAACCGAGTAAGTTACGAATTGCTCACTCAGCACTCTCCTCGCCTGTCTCGTTCTCTTCCTGAGCGTGAAGATAGCCTTGAAGAAGCCTACTGGGATAGATAACAAAGTTTCAAATGGGTGATATTGTGATATCGCCTAGCCTCTGCCTACTAACAAGACTTAATGGACTATGAAAAAAATAACTCAAATAATTAGCCTAGTTTTCGCCTCTTTACTGTTACTGACTGCATGTAGCGAAAACCCAGAACCTCAACTGAACACTCACTACTCTCAGTTGCCAAACGATATTAGCGGTCTTGTGCAGCAACCTGTCGTTGAGGTGTTCTCTCTTACTTGTGGGCACTGCCTACAGATGGAAAAATTCATTCCTGAAATTGAAGAAGGGATCGGCCAGTCTGTTGGTAAGATACACGTCACCTTCAATGAGAGTGCTCAAGCTGCCGCTATGTTTTACTACGCTGCAGCAATGCAATCTGAAACGGGTAAGCCTGACGAAGGTATGATGACAGCGCTGTTTAATGCGTATCATGCCAATGCCGAGTTACCTGCAGAAGAGAGAACTCAATTACTGGTTAACGCTTATACAGAGCGTGGACTGGTTTCTCCATACGATCTAAACGAAGAGCAGAAGCAACAATTGTTTGAAGAAGTGACTAAAGCTGTCGATATTACGGGTAAGGGTTTGATCAACTCAGTTCCAACGTTTGTAGTAAACGGCAAGTATATGGTCATCACTTCAGCTCACAACGATCTGCCATCTATTGTTAACACAATCAAATACTTAATTGCGAAAGGATAACGACACTAATGTCTAAGTTTTTATTCCCTGCCATCATAGCGGTTTTGGCTGCATTCATGATCTACAGCATTTGGTCAAAAAATAAAGCGGGCCAAGAAAACTTCGCCCTCGGCCAAGCCTTCTTACAAGAAAACGGCCAACGTGACGAAGTCATCACCACTGAAAGCGGTCTTCAGTATGAAGTCCTTGTAAAGGGAGACGGCGAGACTCACCCAGCACCAACTGACACCGTTAAGGTGCACTATCACGGTACACTTATCGACGGTACCGTGTTTGATAGCTCTGTTGATCGCGGCGAACCGATTGAATTCCCTCTTAACCGTGTCATTCATGGTTGGCAAGAAGGCCTGCAACTGATGGTCGCGGGTGACAAGTTCCGCTTATACATCCCAAGCACGCTTGCTTATGGTAAAGACGGTACCGGTCCAATCCCTGCATCAGCAACATTGATCTTCGATGTCGAACTGATTGAAGTAAAGTAAGACATTAAAAAGGGCTGTCGATGACAGCCCTTTTACTTTCTAATGGTTTTATCTTTCGAGAACTAAATCGCCTACTCTGTAAACGCCGCCTCGTTCACTGGTTTAAACACAAAGCCAGAATCTGTCACTAGATAGCAATCCATACCTGCAGAATGCGCTGCCTGTAAGCCTAATAGCGTATCCTCAAACACCACACACTCAGTAGGTTGGCATTGCATGTTTTCAGCCGCCTGCAAAAAGGTATCTGGGAATGGTTTATGATTATTCACCTCTGTAGCGGTCACAACCGTATCAAAATAATCAAATACGCCACGAGCCTTTAACAGATCATGAGCACTGTCACGCTGTGCCCCTGTACCTATCGCCACTTTCTTGATTTGCATCTGATCTAACAGCACCTGATGGGTAATGCCGATCAACTCACCCTTAGCGTCATTGTTGGCAAACTGAGACATTTTAAAGCTAGAAACCTGTATTGGATCCAACTCTAAGCCAAAGCGTCGGTTTACTTCCAAAACAATCTTAGGACTTGGCATCCCCCCAAGGCTGTGAAGCCATTTAGGGTCGAAATCGAATCCAAACTCTTTAGCCGTCTGCTCCCACGCGGCGACGTGCGCTGGCATGGTATCAATCAGGGTGCCATCCATATCAAATATAATACCCTGATATTGTTCAAGTTTTGGCTGCATCCTTGGTCTCTCTTAATCTGTTAACGGGAACTATATTCACACCATAGCAGACTAAAATGACAAAACAATGCCATTTCGTTGACCAAACGACTCTTGCCTCAGCTTTTACCGATCACGGTTTGTCTATCCAACCCGCTACGGTTTGCACAGGAACAAAGTCTTTAGGCTTAGTTAACCACACAGCGACAGCATCTATTTGTGCAACGGGCTGTCGATTGTTCAATGAGAAGCCCCATTTTCCGGCAGCATTCTTCTGCTGCTTCTCGATAACAACAAAGTCGTGCTTGAGGGTTTTGCCTCGATTTTCACCTCGCTTAACGGGCGTGGTTTCGTTCATTGCTAACCATGCAATGTGCGCAGTGTATTGCTCATTGCCTGAAAAAGTGACAGTGTAATTATAATTATCTCGTTTTAGCTGCAGCTGTGTGGCGCTCGGCGCTTCAATATCTGGAAGCGTTCTTGTCCGATAACTAAAGAACCCTTTCCACTCCGCACCATTTACCACAAAGCCCGGAGTATAAACGCTATCAACGACACCATAGCTTCGATACAGCCTCTGCTTTTGACTATAAGAGGGGTGAGCAAAGCGGTCTTTCCAACCAATATAATCCCAATAATCTACGTGGTAGGCTAAAGGAATATAGTCGTCCCATAACGTGTCGGTTTCGGTATATTGAGAAAGATATTGATCCGCAGGCGGGCAACTAGAGCACCCTTCCGATGTAAAGAGCTCAATGACATAGGCTGGTTTTCCTTCGTGAGTCCAAACCTGAGCTTGCAGTAAGCTAGGCACCATCATGGCGAGTAATAGTGTAAAACGCATCCGTGTACTCCTACTAAAAGGGTTGTTTATACCAATCACACTAAGTAAGTGATCAGAAATAGCGCAGGAAAAATGCTTGAGAACAAGGCAGAACTTTTTGATAAGTAGTAATTCTACAATCAAAAATTCTAACGCCGTTATCGAGCATTTTAACCAGCTAGAATGAACAATTATTTAGTACGATTGGTATTACAGACCTGAGCTATGCCTATTCTCTTTCACTGTTTTAACTGTGCTAACTTATTAACAGGACCTCCAGCAGAGATAGAAGATAGATGTGTGGACGATTAAACATCACAGATGATCCTTTAGCGCAGTGGATATCAGACTCTCTGGGTCTTGAGTTTCATCCCTCGACAAATCACGATGTGCGCCCTACCCAGTCGGTTGGGGTCATTGCATCTACTCAGTCCCATCTTAAGCAGCAACAAATGCATTGGGGTGTTCAACCAAAGTGGTCGGGTAATCCCCCCAAAAAGTAACAGCATGAAAAAGTAGAATTTTCTCGTATAGTTAATACAGGAGATTCAACATGAAAAAATCACGATACACGGACAGTCAGATCCTCTCGATCTTAAAACATGCAGAAGCGGGAACCCCGATCCCAGAGCTTTGCCGAGAGCATGGTATGAGCAGCGCAACCTTCTATAAGTGGCGCTCAAAATACGGAGGTATGGACGCTTCCCTTATGGCTCGAATGAAAGAGCTTGAAGATGAAAATCGTCGCCTTAAAAAGATGTACGCGGAAGAGCGCTTAAAAGCCGAAGTCATATCTGAAGCCATGGCAAAAAAGTGGTGAAGCCCTGTGAGCGTCGCAAGATGGCTCAGCACTCGGTGGCGAACAACACAATTAGCATACGACAGGCTTGCCGTTGGTTTAGTGTCAGTGAGACTTGCTATCGGTATCAATCAAAAGGGCAACCTGAGAATGAACAGATAGCTCAGTTGCTTACTGAGTTGGCCGAAGACGAGTCTGACTGGGGTTTTGGATTGTGCTTTAACTATCTTCGCAATGTTAAGGGGCATACTTGGAATCACAAGCGGGTCTATCGCATATACTGCGAACTGGCTCTAAATCTGCGTATCCGTCCGCGAAGACGACTAAATCGTAATGTACCAGAGCCACTAAAAGACCCGATCAAGCCGAATCAAGTTTGGTCTATTGATTTTATGCACGATCAACTTTCCGATGGACGTAATTACCGCCTGTTTAATGTCATTGATGACTTTAAGCGTGAAGGATTAGCTATCGAAGCTGATTTCTCTTTACCAGCAGAAAGAGTTGTTAGGGCTCTAGAGCAGATAATCGAGCAACGAGAACAGCCTATCGCCATTCGCTGTGATAATGGGCCGGAGTTTATCAGCGGTCATTTTATTGAATGGGCTAAAAATCGAGGTATTCGTATTGACTATATACAGCCAGGTAATCCTCAGCAAAATGCTTATGTTGAGCGTTTCAACCGAACCGTCCGATTTAGTTGGGTAAGCAAGTATCTATTTGATTCGATAGCGGAAGTACAAGATAAAGCAACTCGTTGGCTTTGGTTCTACAACCATGAACGCCCACACAAAGCGAATGGAGGGCATCCACCACTGAAAATAGCCGCATAAATTCTACGAACAAGTGCCGTTATTAATGGGAGGATTACCGTCGAAACAACTCATCATTAATGCTCGCTCAGAAACCATAGAGTCTAAGCCTACCTTTAGAGAAGCGTTTAATCACAATAGAATCATAGTGCCGTGCAGCGGTTGGTATGAATGGGTCACCACAGAATCAGGAAAACAGAAATTTCAGTTCAATCCAGTCAAAAGTTCACAAGGGTTCTTAATGGCAGGGTTAGCTATGGGCAATGGTCACTTTGTTACCCTTACCACAGAACCCAATAACGAGTACGCCAGTTATCACCATCGAATGCCCCTTCTGTTTGACGTCAAAGACGCTCAGCAATGGGCTAGCGATCCGCATCAGGCGAAAAGACTACTCACTAAAAACAGCCAAATCCCTTTTGTGGCCAAAGCCGAGCCCATAGAGCCTATGCAAAACCTTTCCCTTTTCTAGATACAGCATGCACAAAAACGACAGAAGTAATTGTTTTTTAAGTGAGTTTGTACAAGAATCGTTAACAGAGATGCACAATTGTTAAGAGAGCTCAAATGAAAGGAATCATTTTTACTGAATTTTTAGACTTGGTAGAGAATCACTTTGGCCTTGAGGTGTTAGACCAAGTATTAGAAATGTCTGAAGACCAAGGTATCTATACCTCTGTAGGAAGTTACGACCATAAAGACCTAGTTAAACTGATCGTAAACCTCAGTAAAACATCAGATGTACCAGCCGATCAATTGCAGGAAGTGTTTGGGGAATCTGTGTTTAAGAAGCTACTAGCAACCATGCCACCAGCAGCGGCAGTGGCACAAAGCACCAATAGCTTCGAGTTCATTCGACACGTAGAAGATTACATCCACGTTGAGGTTAAGAAACTCTATCCCGATGCAGTCCCGCCCTCATTTGAGTTTATTTCAGAAAGCGAAACAGAGCTTGTATTAAATTATAAGAGTGCTCGTTGTATGTCTCATGTATGTCTAGGGCTAATTAAGGGATGCGCCAACCACTTTGAACAAAAGCTTGATATCCACATGAAGCCACTTAATGAAACGGGAAGTGAAGTTCGCTTCAATATCACCCTTGTTAGCTAACCCCAGTTTGGTGAGTAATTGGCGATGACAGATCAAAGCGTTGATATCAGACTGATTGAACGAAAGCTTGCGCGAGAGATGGCTTCGCGTAAGCAAGCTGAAAACTTGCTCGAACAAAAAAGTCTTGAGCTGTTTGAGGCCAACCAAAAGCTTGAACTTGCCGTAGCGCAATTGGAGAAATCTTCAGCGCAAGACATTCTAAAGCTTGAGTTCCAACAGCAAATCGACTCACTGCTCATCTACTTTGGTCGCGCCTTTCTCGACCATCATTTAGATGACGTTCTTCTATCTAATCTTGTCGGTAAGGTGTGTGATACCACGCTGGTAAGGGCGTGTTACCTTGAACTTAAACCCAATCTCAATCTTGGGTTAAAGAAACCCTTTTATGGCTCTGAGATCGAGGTCGACCCGAATAGCCTTAAGCTACAATGGCGAGGCTCACAGCTTGATATACCGCTTATCGTCAATAGAGAAAAGATTGGTTTGCTGAGTCTAAAGATCCAAGACACCGAGCAAGACAATCAATTTATTGAGCAGCCACTAAGGCTGATCGCCGACTTGCTTTGTAGAGCGGTGAACCGGCAACAAATCATCTATCGCAATATCGAATCGCGCAAAAAAGCAGAACAATCAGAGCGCGCCACTCGTGATTTCCTTGCCATGATAAACCATGAACTTCGCACGCCTCTTAACGGACTGCTGGGCAGCTCGGAGCTTCTGCAAGATACTAAATTGGATGAACATCAAAAAGAGTTGGTCGAGAACCTATCTCAATCAGGCGAGTTTTTGAGGGTGATTATTAATGATCTCCTTGATTACAGTAAGATCAATGCGGACATGTTTACCCTACTTCCTCGTAAGTTTGAGATTAAATCCTTACTTAAGACGCTTTCTAGTATTTTCAACTCTAAAGCGCGAGAAAAGTCTCTCAGCTTTATCGTCAATGTCTCCGACAAGGTGCCAAAGGCGGTTGAGGGTGATATGGAGCGCATCACGCAGATCTTCGTCAACCTTATTGGTAACGCCGTTAAGTTTACCGATGAGGGTTCAGTTACTCTAAACCTAGACTGGCACAGTGACAGTTTGCAGTTTGAAGTGATTGATACGGGTATCGGAATCAGCCCCAACGCTCAGAAAAAGCTGTTCCAGCCTTTCACTCAAGTAGACCGTTCCAGTAAACGAAACTTCGAAGGCACAGGTCTTGGACTGGCTATCTGTAACCAACTCATTCAATTGATGGGCGGCTCGATTAAGCTTGAGAGTACTATCAACGTCGGTACCACCTTTACTGGGAATATCCCCCTAAGTAAGGTCGAACAGCTCGCCAGCGCTGCCAAAGACCCTGCTAAACAACTGAACAAGTTGCTACCTAAGCACCTGTCAGTGTTGGTGGTTGATGATATTCGCATGAATCAAATCATCATCAATGAAATGCTCACTAAGCTCAATATCAAGCCTGATATTGCCAATAATGGTGTCGAGGCGGTGACTGCAGCACAGAATAAAGCGTACGACATGGTGTTGATGGATTGTCGAATGCCAGAAATGGACGGTTTTGAAGCCACCGGAAAGATTCGCGAATTAGGAATGAAAATGCCTATCATCGCGTTAACCGCCAGCACCACATTAACGGAGAGAGAACAGTGTTTTAAATCAGGTATGGATGACGTTTTAACCAAACCTTATCGGTCAGCAGACATTCAAAACATGCTCGTGAAATGGTGCCATAACTAACGCCTCATAGCATCCTCATACAGGCTCACATTGCGTGGGCCTTTTTTTTGTTATTAGTCCCTGCTTTTCTAAGAAATCCCAGTTCTCAATTTAAGAATCCTCATTTCTCATTTTGACACTCCACACTAAGCCATTGTATTTACTGTTTTTATTTTTTGGCACGGTTCCTGCTATCTACTAAGTACGCTCACTGAAGCGATTCTTAAACGGAGAGAACATCATGGAACTACGCAAAATTGAATCAAGTGAAAACCTACTTACTCTAGCGGTATTTGGCGACTTCAATGCACAAGCAAGTAAAGAAGCTCAGCTTTGTATTGATGATGTACTGACAGACGATGATCACCCTCAAATCGAGATTGATTTGGAGCATGTGGACTTCATGGATACGTCAGGCATTGGCGCCATTGTCTACCTCTACAAACGTCTAGTAGAAAGCGATCGCATCATGAGCATCAAGAACGTCCATGGGCAGCCTCAAAAAATGATGGAACTACTGCGCATTGGACAAGCGATTCCATTAACCACACAAACAGCAGAGCTTGAGCACTGATCGCTATTCACATGGAAGTGAACAGTTAATACAAGGGATTCAGGAGAGAAAAGATGAAATGGAGTAACCCACTTAAAGCAGGCACTACATTACTAGTAGCATTGGTAATGGCTGGCTGTTCAAGCTACCCAGACGAAGGCCAAGGTGGTATGGGCGAATACACTGCCATGTCTGATTTCTCTCCCGTATTTCCTGAAGAGCCACTAGGCCCAGAACACGGTCTACGATTTGATTTTCATTTAGCTCGCTTGCAGCTTGATAGCCTTATCAACCAAGGCGCTGAATGGTGTTTCCCTGCATCGGTCGTGCAGGCAGAAACCAAAGAAAAACGCATTGCACGAGAACTAGAAGGTGGTCTTCTTCTTGATGCGGCCAACGACATCGTCATTTTGAGAAAGAATCTAAACAAACTGGAGCTACAACTAGATTACGTCACTAGCGAAACAGAGTGTGTACCACCGTCGCAAAATGCATCATTTCAAAGTGATAAAGCCGTTATTACGCAGCTCGTTGACCTACTTAACGTAGACAATCAGTTTGCAGTGGGCTCTACCGAGATAAACCCAAAATACATGGGTCACCTTGCAGAGGCAGCTGGCATTTTAAAGCAGCACAAACACCTAAAACTTAGCGTTACTGGTCATGCTGATATGGCAGGAACGGCTGAGTACAACGAAAAGCTAGCAATGGGCCGTGCTAAGCAAGTTGAACGTTACCTTGTGATATTTGGTTTAGAAACGGCTCGCATACAAACCCTTTCTGTAGGTGAAACCCTACCCCTTACCGATGGCGATACACCTGCAATTCGCCTAACCAACCGTCGCGTTAGCATAGATATTGTGTCAACTAATGCGCAAGGAGGCGGCTATGAACATCTTTAAGGCTCTACTTATCCTAATGGTCAGCATCAGCTTTTCTGTATTTGCGAAACCCGTTCAGATTGGTGACCTTGTTCAGGTCAACCTTCCAGGAGAAGCGTCTCTTAACAAAGGCTTTCAGGTGGACAAATCAGGACGTATCTCACTTCCAGAGGTGGGCCCTACTTATGTAGCAGGTTACGAAGAAGACCAGCTGCAAAAAGTGGTTAAAGATGCACTAAGCAAGGTGTTTCGCGACCTGTCCAACGCCAGCATTTATGTTGCAGAGCGCCAAATTCTGCTCTCTATTCAAGGCTATGTTCGCTCACCAGGGGAATATACCCTACCTGAGTCATCAACAGTGCAAATGGCGCTGTACGCGGCAGGCGGTATTCGCCCTGGCGCTCAGCTTAATAAGCTACACATCAAGCGTGGTAGCGAGACCAAAGAATTCAACTACAAAAAATTCCTAGATTCTGGCGATGATTCTACTTTGCCAAAGCTTAAATCTCTAGACACTATCTTTGTGCCGGCCTCTCCTATGGTAGGCAATATTGAGCAAGAGTTTGACGCTGCTAAACTTGCTAATTCGGGAGACAGTGGCGATTCACGCAAAGCAATTAAGGTGTTTGGTGAAGTAAATGCTCCCGGTTCTTTTAGCTTCAAAACAGATACAGACCTTGTTGACATCATCATGCGCTCTGGTGGTGTGACTCGCTACGCAAGTGTTGAACAGATTCGAGTTATCTCGGACAACAGCCCTACTACGTTCAACCTTAAGCGCTACCTAGACAGCGGTGACGACTCAATGTTGCCCAAGCTAAACCCGGGTTCAATTGTGTTTGTTCCTAAGATGGAAGAAGAAATCAAGTCAGGCGCTAACATGGTTTATGTGATGGGCGAAGTTGCAGCTCCAGGCGCATTTGAAAGTAAACCAGGCGCTACCTTTATGGATATCCTTGCCAATGCAGGAGGTCCAACTCGCTTTGCTGAGTCTCGTCAAATTCGTCTAATCAAGGCCAACGGTCGAGTGATCAGATTTGACCTAACCGCATTTACTGAAGGTATTGGCGGCGTACGCCCACCGGCCATTGAAAACGGCGACGCTATCTTTGTTCCAGAAAAAACTGACATGAATGAAAAGTCTTGGCTGAAAGTATCACCAGATCGCGCGGTAAACATCATTGGTGAGGTAGTTCGCCCAGGACGTATCGAATGGTCTGATGAAATGGACTTGATGGACCTGCTTGCTCATGTGGGCGGCCCTACACTGCGCGCTGATACCACTACAATTGAAGTGGTAGACAGTGAACGCAAAGTACAAGTCTTTGATTTGGATGCCTATATCCGAAATGGCGCAAAGAGATCGCAGCTTCCAAATATCTCAGCTGGTTCAATTGTGCGAGTTCACGACTTGCCTCAAGACCCATCAGACAATAAATCACAGTGGGTACGTCAAAAATCAGAAGCCTCTATCTACGTGTTTGGCCAAGTCAATGCTCCCGGTCGCTACCGCTTTACCAAAGAGATGCATTTTCTAGATATTCTATCTGCAGCAGATGGTCCTACAGGCGAAGCAGACATTCACAACATTCGCATCACACATCGCGATAAAAGCTACTCTCGCGTAAGCAAGCTAAACCTTTCTCTTTACTTTGAAACAGGCGATGAGTCTTTGCTTCCTGTAGTAAGAACAGGCGATACCATCTATATCCCAGAGAAAGACAAAAACTGGCTAGACCGCTCTAAAGAATCAACCGTTCGTGTGCTCGGTGCAGTGAACAATCCCGGTCGCTACGTGTTTGATGACAACATGACCATCCTAGATTTGCTTGCTGAAGCGGGTGGTCCAAGTGAGCAAGCCTACCTTGAGAAAATCAGCGTCGTAAACATGTCTTGCTGCCAGAGCCAAGCGCGAGTCTTCGACCTTGTTGATTTCAGCAAAACGGCCAACTTCAGAAAGCTTCCAGTAATTCGCGCGGGAGACACTGTTTACATCCCTCACCAACGAGAGAGCTTGATGGAAAAAGCGCGAAATGGGCTTGATGATGTGTTGAAGATTGCCACTACCATAGTATTGATAGGAGCGTTGTAATGAGCATTAACCGTCTACACCCAGAGTTAGAGCAGACGTTCCTTAAGCTTGAGTTGGCAAAAACGCGCAGCATCTGTATCACTGGCGACAAGCCGGGTTGTGGTGTCACTCGATTTGCTTCAACACTGGCGGAGCACTACATGCTAGCGGGTTACAGAACCCTGCTGGTGGACCTAAATCTGGATAACCCAGCTTTTGAGCCTGCATTATTGCCTTGTGAAGCCAACGGGGACTGGATTTCAAACACAACTACTATGCAGTTGTTTTCCGGAATCTCGGTACCTACTACTCAATCAGAACAAATCGCCTTTCGCGATCCAAGAGCCCTAAGCCAAAAGATGGAGCATTGGCTAGCCGATTATGACCGAATCATAGTCGATGTAGGCTCCCTTAATAGTCATCAATCTGAGTTGCCAAGTGCAGTCATCGCTAATGCTTGTGAGGCCACCCTTTTGGCTGTTACAGGTGGCGCAACTAGCAAAGAAGAACTGTCAAACGCTCTTAGTTACCTGAGTGACGCCAATGCCAACGTATGCGGCATCATCATTAATCAATACTCTCAACAGACCTTATCCCAACAGCTGTTAAACATCATTAACCGACGAAAATTCATACCATCATTAGTTAAACGAGCACTTCAAAACGTCATTAAAAGCGCGCCAATACTGAATCACACCGTGTGATCACGTAAATAGTGTGAAACAAAAACTAGAAATAATGGGCGATAAAAGGAATACTAAATGTTAAGACGCTTTTTACACTCTCTTTACAAAGCCAGCCCTTTGCAACGTACAGAACAGATACAGCAAGAAAAGGAAGTCATTGTCGTGCCATCAGAACAACTTATAGATAACGCAGTTATAGAGCAGATCATTAGCGACACCAGTATCGAAATTCTTCCGTTACTTATAGACAGTTATTTGGAAGAATCGCAAGGACGCTTAGAGATCATCAACAAAGCAATAAGTGAAGAAGACTACCAAACATTAGAGTTTGAAACTCATACCTTAGCAGGTACGTCGCTTGCCATCGGCGTTGCAGCACTGGGCAAGTTGGCAAAATCGGTAGAACAGTCTTGTTTGCAACAAGATCATGCTGAGGCACTAAAAAACGGTGCCTTACTCAAAGATTTGGCAATTCAGTCACAACAAGCATTGCAAAGCCTTAAAGAAAGCCTATAAATTAATAAGTCATTGGTTTAAAAGGACGTTTCATGGAGCCAAAAGTACTACTAGTCGAGGACTCCAACTCACTAGCCATACTCTATAAGCAGTATGTAAAAGACGAACCCTATGATCTGTTTCATGTAGAGACAGGCAAGGATGCCAAACGTTTTATAGAGCACCACGCTCCGCAATTGGTCATTCTTGATCTCAAACTCCCCGACACTACCGGAGAGGAAATCCTTGATTGGATCAAGGAAAACGAAATCCCGACCTCAGTGATCATCGCCACTGCCCACGGCTCAGTAAATACTGCGGTGAGTCTGATTCAAAAAGGCGCTGATGACTTCCTAGAAAAGCCGATTACCGCAGACAGGTTAAAAACATCGGTTGCCCTGCACCTTAAGCGCACCAAATTAGAAAACTTGGTGAATAAGCTAGAGACTAAGTTTGATCGCCCTAACTTCCACGGTTTCATTGGGTCTAGCTTACCTATGCAGGCGGTCTACAAGATCATTGAATCTGCCGCCCCTACTACCGCCAGCGTATTTATCAACGGTGAGAGTGGTACAGGTAAAGAGGTGTGTGCTGAAGCGCTACACAAACAGAGTAAACGCGCAGACAAACCCTTTGTCGCCCTCAACTGTGGTGCGATTCCAAGAGATCTGATGGAAAGTGAGATTTTCGGTCACGTTAAAGGCGCATTTACCGGCGCTACCACCGACCGCAAAGGCGCGGCGATGCAGGCACACGGTGGCACCTTGTTCCTCGACGAATTGTGCGAGATGGAACTGGAGATGCAGAAAAAACTACTGCGCTTTTTACAAACCGGCTGTGTCACCCCGCTAGGGGGTAGCAAAGAATTAAAAGCGGACGTGAGAATCATCTGCGCAACCAATAAAGATCCCTTAAAAGAAATAGAAGCGGGACGATTCCGTGAGGATCTCTATTATCGAGTGCATGTTATCCCTATTGAACTGCCCGCTTTGCGCGAGCGAGACAAAGATATCGTCACTCTCGCTAAGCACTTCGTTAAACTGTACTCCAAGCAAGACGGCAAGGGCTTTACTGGATTGTCCACAGAGGTTGAGTCTATCCTCAAGGATTACCCTTGGCCTGGCAACGTTAGGCAGCTGCAAAATATTATGCGAAACGTGGTTGTACTCAACGATGGCACTAAGGTTGAAGCAAGCCAACTTCCACCACCACTTAACAGTGTCAACCCAGCTAAACCTGCTGTGGTAGCAATACCAGCAGCAGTAGCAACACTGACTCCTGCACCTGTTGCTGTACAAGCGCCACCAGCAACAAATGTCGAACCCGTAGTTAACCAGATCACCTCGCCTACTGAATCACAGCAAGCTCCAACAACAGTGAGTAGCGAATCATCGTCTACATTTGCAGTAAGGCCCATGTGGCAAGTGGAAAAAGAAACCATCCAGAACGCAATTAAGGTGTGCGACGGCAATGTCCTAAATGCCGCTGTCATGCTTGAACTCAGCCCATCGACTGTTTATCGAAAGAAACAACAGTGGGAAGCCGAAGATGACTTACAAGTCAGTGAGTGATCCCATCAACCCTCAAGAGGTATGGTTGTTATTAGACAGCCTTACCTTTGGGGGCATTGAAACCCATGTATTGGAACTGGCGCGAGGCATCGCGTTTTACAAAGTGCCCTTACGAGTCATTCTACTTACTCGCTTTAATGAACCATCGGCTATCATCGCCAAGCTTGAAAAGCACAATATCCCCTACAGTTACCTGCACACACTGCTCGATAATGAAAACCATCACTCGTTAGTTAAGCAAACCCTTGAACTGCGAAAGGCCATTGCTCAATTAAAGCCCATTGCAGTGCACGCTCATGGCTATAAAGCCAGCATTGTCAGCAAACTCGCGGTAAAAACCACCACACAACAAACCAAGCAGATCAGCACCTACCACGCAGGTGAAGTCCCCAAAGGAAAGGTTCGCCTCTACGACTGGCTTGATCGCTACAGCTCCTTACTATCCGATCAGAGCCTATGTGTGAGCCCAGAAATACAAGCCCGCCTTCCCGTTAAGAGTTTGTTTCTAAACAACTTTGTTTCCACACAAGGTTCTAAACAAAGCGAAGGTAAACAGATTGCCTTTGTGGGACGTTTGAGCGTTGAGAAAGGCCCTGACCGTTTCTTAGATCTCGCCGAGCAGCATCCCGATGAGTCTTTCTATTTGTATGGGGACGGCCCTTTAAGGGAAGGGCTCCAGGATCGCAAAGTCACTAACGCAGAGTTTTTAGGATTTCAAAAGAACATGAGCCAATGCTGGGAAAACATTGGTTTATTGGTGATATCTTCTCGCTATGAAGGACTGCCTATGACCGCGCTAGAAGCGATGGCGCGAGGTATCCCTGTGCTGACGCTCAATATCGGCGCGTTAGAAAGATTAATCGACCACGGCCATAACGGATGGATAGCCGATAGCACAGAAGAGCTTGCGCTATTACTAGACGAATGGCTTAACAGCACCGAAAGCGAACGAGAAACGCTGGCAGAAAATGCCAAAGAGACCATAGAGTCACAGTTTTCCACCGAAGCCGTAGTACCCCAGATCCTTCCTCTATACGGCGTTGTTGACTAAATCAGTTGAACCTTTTCTCAATCCTGCGATCTGATCCCATGTAGTAGAAGCATGGTGGTGTTATGGGTAAATCGAAGAAGAAGATAGCCCCCTGTGTCAGGATAGTTGTCGCCTCTGTTAGAACTTAATTATTCAGACAGGGAGCGGTAAGTTACTTTAGGTGAAGCTATATCCAGAAGATCATAAGAAAGCCATGGTTCAAAAGCTTATTGAAAGTGGTTTATCATTGAGTGAGTTTGCCCGGCAGGAACGCATCAGTGTATCTACCCTGTACGGATGGAAAAAGAAATACTCAGCAACAGGATTAAGAGTGTCAAAAGGTCATAGTTCAAATGGTTGGTCCGCAGAGCAGAAGTTTGCAGTAGTACTTGAAACTGCCGCATTATCTGAAGTCGAGTTAAGCAAATATTGTCGAGAAAAAGGGCTGTATCCAGAGCAGGTCAAGCAGTGGAAGCTTAGCTGTATTGCGGGCAATGAAAAAACGACTCAGACACCTAAGCTGCTAGCTCAAGAGCGCAAGGAAGATCGAAAGCGAATTAAGGAGCTAGAAAAGGAGCTAAAGCGCAAAGATGCTGCATTAGCTGAGACCGCGGCACTGTTGGTGCTAAGAAAAAAGCTAAATGCCTACTGGGGGGAAGACGAGGGGCATTAACCACCTTCCCAGATAGGCGATATTACATCAAGCTGATTGATGAGGCAGTAGCCTCTGGTGCCAGAAAGAAGCAGGCCTGTCAGGAGATTGGCCTGTCGCTCCGTACGCTACAACGCTGGATGAATGATGGTGAATTATCAGCGGATAGAAGACCTTTAGCTGATAGGCCAGAGCCAGCAAATAAGCTTGCAGAGGATGAACGGCAGCAGATCTTAATCGTGTGTAATGAAGGTGAATTTGCTGATTTACCACCAAGTCAGATCGTGCCCAGATTAGCTGATGATGGGATCTATCTTGCATCGGAATCAACGTTTTACCGGGTGTTGAAAGAAAACAACCAACTCACCCATCGAGGTAAAGATAAGCCGAAAGGTACACTAAAAAAACCAACCAGTCATAAGGCTACCGGGCCTAATCAGGTGTGGAGTTGGGATATTACCTACTGTCCGACGACCGTGATCGGCCAGCATTATTACCTCTACATGATTGAGGATATCTTTAGCCGAAAAATCGTTGGCTGGGAGGTTCACGAATGCGAATCGGGGGAGCATGCAGCCAACCTGTTGGAGCGAACGGTCTGGTCTGAAAAGTGCGTAGGTCAGTCGGTAGTGCTTCATTCAGATAATGGAAGCCCGATGAAGAGCCTGACGATGCTAGCCAAAATGCAAGAGTTAGGTGTTGCAGGCTCTCGCAGCCGACCACGAGTGAGCAACGACAACCCGTACTCAGAATCACTGTTCAGGACGGTGAAATACTGTAGGCGCTGGCCATCTGAAGGCTTCAAATCCTTAGAAGAGGTCCGGCAGTGGACTATGGAGTTCGTGCGTTGGTATAACACAGAACATCGACATAGCAGGATTAATTTTGTTACTCCTGAGCAAAAACATGAGGGGCAAGACACGGCGCTCCTCAAGCAGCGTGATGAGGTTTATAAATTGGCTCAGTTGAACAAGCCTGAGAGATGGTCAAAAGAGACGAGAAACTGGTCTCCGGTAACTGAGGTTGAATTAAATCCGGAGAACGAAAAACAAGCAGCTTAAGCACCGAGGCGACAACTACCTTGAAAAACGCCGATAGTGAATTGGAGTGAGTATAATGAAGCCTTGTGTAAGCGAGGCTCAGTAACGTTTTGGATTGACGACTCAGCCGTTGAAGCGTGGCAATGCAAAAGACACCATGGAAAACGTGGCAGAGGCTTTCAGTTTTCTGATACTGCTATTGAAACCGCTTTGATGGTTAAAGGGATATTCTCACTCCCGTTACGTGCGCTTCAAGGTTTTATCGACTCCATTTTTGCCTTGATGAACGTCCCTTTGCGCTCCCCAAACTACAGCAGTATTAGCAAGCGCTCAAAGACCGTTCAGGTACAATACAAGAACAAATCTAAAGGCTCAGTTCGCCATATTGCTATTGATTCAACAGGTCTGAAAGTCTTTGGTGAAGGTGAATGGAAAGTTAAAAAGCATGGAGCAGAAAAACGTCGGACTTGGCGTAAACTGCATCTGGCCGTTGATGTTGATACTCATGATGTGATTAGCGCAGAAGTCAGCCTCGTCAATGTCGGTGATAGTGAAGCTCTCCCAACATTGCTGAATCCGCTTCGTAGAAAAGTGCATTCTGTATCAGCAGATGGTGCTTACGACACGAAAAAGTGCCATGAAGTATTGCAGAATAAGGGTTGCAAACCTCTCATACCTCCTCGGAAAAATGCTGGTTATTGGGAAGAGGGACACCCTCGGAATAAAGTGGTCGATGCACTTAAAAGCGATTCGTTAGCTCAGTGGAAAACTGACTCTGGCTATCACGACCGTTCAATCTCTGAGACGGCAATGTCCCGATATAAAGGACTGACTAGCGGAACATTGAGCTTGAGATGTTATAACGCTCAAGTTGGTGAGGCGTTGGCAAATGTCAAGGCGATGAATAAAGTCCTAGGGCTAGGTATGCCCATTAGAAGCTAGCTGGCAAGTTCCGTAGGATAGCTACGTCCTTTTCCTGATTTGATCAACAACGCCCCTCTATACTCTAAACATCTCGTTCTTTCTTCGTTTGCTTCGAGATCGGTCGACGAATAAGTTAGAGAAATTGCGATTAACAAGGGCAAAATACCCCCCCGTCATTCGCATGAAAAAGGGAATCTGCTTTTCGGTTTAATGGAAAAGAGTTGGCAAGATTAAGCCCGACTATGCATGACACAAGAATAAAAGTAGTTAGCAGCCGTCAGTAACAGAACCATAAAGAGAATCTTCACCCTCAACTTTAGGGTGGTAGTAATACGCGTAGCATCTATCCGCTATTTTGAAGCCTTCTGGCCAAATGAATACCATTTTAGCGTTACTCGGAGCGGGTTTAGTCACAGCGTCAGGTAAGATGCTCTGATTGATATTATTAACGGTTTGGTTACCTACGCCACACAGCGAGTAATCAGAACACACTGAATTGAAGTTTGTATATGGAATCACTTCTCCAATATCAACCAGATAACGCCACGCGTTGTTCCAATGGCTATCAGCAAAACCGTACGCAACCGGTATTCCGTTATCCGGCGAACTAAAGCCTTTATCGTATACTTTCCCTGTTTGCCCTGTTTCATTATCAATCACAGCTTTGGCGTTCACTTGAACTCCACTAGTTTCCATAGCTGCGGAAACACCCTGAATAAAAGAAATTCTGGCATCATTTTGCAGATTCAAAAATCTTGGTGCAGCTACAACGGCGAGTACCCCTAGAATAACGAGTACAACCACTAATTCGATTAGCGTGAAGCCTTTTATTTTGACCATTCCTTGTCTCTATTAATTACTAAGCAACTTATTGATTATATTCCAATTGTCTAAGATGCACACTGGTCACTATTGCTTATTCGCTCTGAAGCTTAGTTGCTAAGTTGTTCACTTGCTAACAACGCTTTAAGTACATCCAGATCACTGAAGTCACACCAACATGAGATATGAGATGCCAAGCGTTGTCAGTCTGCTTAACTTATTTCTAAAGGATATTTCTGCGACGTGCTTCTTTTTTAAAGCTAGCTTCGCGATAAAGCCATAGAACACCGTTGCCTATCAACATTAGTAGTGTAAACAACGCAAAGTTGGAAGCTTGACTCTGGAAAAATGCAGGAACACCTTGCTCACTAACGGTAGAATATTGGAAAACAATACTAAAAACCAGATAGAAAGCTACAGCCCCAAGAGTGCTTTTAAACAGCCAACTTAAGAAACCCTGCTCTCGCTTTCTTTGCCAAATTTCAAACACTTTGTCGTTCATATAACTACCTAACTCAATTTTTCTTGTTGTTGATTTTGATACTTTGATTTTGCATGTTATCACTTTTACACGTGCAACGCCTCCCATAGACATGTCACTCAAAGTTCGCTTTTTAGCATTAAGTCTTGGACTATGATTGCTTTAGCCTAAGTGCCAATGGTTAAAAGTTTTTAACTATCAAAAAGCAACCACTTCCAATGATTTCAAAACTATTCATTCTGATTCTCAATTTGAGAATGAACATTTTGAACAACAAAAACCAAACAAAAACAGACACTTAATTTTGGCATCCTAATTGCAGTACCTCTAACAGTTTCCGTTTTAATGCTGTTAGGGAGAAAGGAATGCACCCAACGACTAACCTACTTATTGTTCACTATGGAGATGATTGGATCAGAGGCAGTGAAGCGTGTCTTTTGAATCTTCTTGATTCTCTGTCGACTATTTTCAAACCAGTGGTTTGGACTAACAATCAAGTACTGGTGCATGAACTAACAGCAAAGGGAATTGCTGTACACTCTTCAAGCTTTGAGTTGATTAACCTTCAGCAATCAGCCTTCAATGTGAAGACGTTAGTAACGCTGTATAAAACGGCGTCAGCAATCATTTCCGAGCACAACATTCACCTTATCCATGTTAATAGCGGCGCACCGTGTCAGTGGATGACCTTGGCAGCAAAAGCAAAACGCATTCCAATGCTTTGCCAACTCCACAGTCCTTACAACCTGCATGACCGCTTCACACTTGCTCTTCATTCAGCCCAGCGTTTAGTGGCAGTGAGCCATGCTGTTGCTAAGCCAATGCTTGATGAAGGCTATCCAAAACAACACCTTGCCGTTGTTCATAACGGCATCCCGAATATCGTTCTAAGCCAACCGCTAGATGTAAGAGAACGCCTAAATATTCCGACAAGTGCAAAGGTGCTTGTCAGCGTCGGTTCTCTTATTACACGCAAAGGCTTCGATAAACTCATTCAGGCCCTTGCTCGCTTAAACAGTAGCCAGGATCAGCATCACCTCATCATTATTGGAGAAGGGAGCGAGCGTCTGAATCTAATTAAGCAAATCCATTCACTGAATCTAGACTCTAGAGTTCATCTCGTCGGAGAGCAATCTAACGTCAGCGCATGGCTTGCAGGCGGTTGCGACCTGTTTGTCAGCGGCGCAAGAAGCGAAGCCTTTGGCTTGGTGTTAGTAGAAGCATCATTGGCGGGGCTTGCGGTTGTTGCCCCAAATGTTGGAGGCATAAGCGAGGTCATTGAACACGAATCCACTGGCCTGTTATATGAAAATGGTGATAACGAGATAGATTCCATTGTTGGTGCAGTAAACCAACTCATACAGTGCCCAGAGACTTGCAAAGTGATGGCAAGCCGAGGAAAACAGGTTGCCAAAGAATGCTTCTCTCTAGAAGGAAACACCTCTCAAATGGAGGCAATCTATAACCAGTTGCTAGAGGATGGGTCAAACCAATCTTGGGGTGCATGGTTTAGCTCCCTACTGCGCCCATTTACCACCTTCTTTAGAACGCGTTTCTTGGCAGAGAACAAAGCAGTAAGGGGCGCACATGAAGCCTAATCATTGCATCATATTTGACCCTATTCCATATCATGGAGGGTCGAAAGTCGCTACTCAGCTCGCTATACAGCAAGTTAACGACGGGACAATGTTTCATGTGCTTAGCGCTTCACCGATGAGTTGGAATCAAGGCCAAAGCAATAAGGTCAGTGTCACTACCTTAGCCATACCTAAATGCCTTGCGATCCAAACCCAAGGACTTGGCTACTGGGCAAAGCAAGCTTATCTAATGTTTTGTCTAACCATGTTTACAGCGTGGGTGGTGATTACCAAATTCAAAAAACCAAACACTCTAGTTATGGCATCGGGACCAGGCGTGGATTTTGCGGGCTACGCTGTCTCTAAACTAATGCAAATTCCCCTGCTTCAGCTTATTCACGGCCCTGTGGGAAAAAGTAGCGCTGCAAAATGGTGTCTCAACCAAGGGCATCCGACCTTCTATTTGCAATCAGCTGAGCCAAGTTTGCTTTTGTGTATGGATAGCGAATCACTTCCTGCAAACTTTACGACCTTCACCAATGGTTTGGACGAAAATGATTACCCAACACCCCATTCGTTTTCCAGCAATGGCATTACAAGCTTCTACTGGGCAGCCTCGCTTTTAAAATGGAAGGGGCTGGACATCCTTAAACATGCCATCGAACTGACAGAACCCAGTTCACAGCTCACAACCAACATCTGCTACATCAAGCCTCAGAACTCAAATGCGGAGCAGTCATTAGTTGATGCCACTATCCCTAACACTTGCTGGTATAACGAGCCCAACAACCTTGATGAAATCAGAGCTAAATCAGACATTTATATTTCCACCAGCACAAATGAGCCCTTTGGCTTATCTACCCTAGAAGCCCTTGCGGCGGGACTTATCGTGGTCATTCCTAGAGATAATGCATTCTGGGATAAGAAGTTACAGCATAACGTAAATTGCATTAAATACTCCGAAAATGACGCCCAAAGCCTAAGCCAAGCCATGGCTCGCATTGCTAAAAACCCAGAACAATACCAAGGCATTGCGAAACAAGGACAAAAGGTCGCAACGCAATACCTAGCAAGTAACACCTACCGCGATATTGCATGGGCAATCGAGACAAAAAGCTCTCAAAAGCAGCCTCTAGTCGGTGGATCTGAAATCAAATCGGGAGAACAGTGATGAGACTCCCTACCGTATCGGACGCGCAGAAACAGATGCTCGGCTATGCGTTCGCTCTGTTTTTCATGAAGGGGCTGTCCCTTATCATGTTGCCAATCACAACCCGCTTTTTATCGCCGGCTCAAATAGGCGAATTAGAGCTGCTCGCTGTTACTGCATCCTTCATTGGTATTTTACTGTCCGCTAGCCTGCACGAAGCCTTGTATCGATACTGCGCAGAACAAACCACTAAAAAACAAAAACTTACAACGGCATGCAACCTATTTACCCTAACCTTGTTAATCTCCATCTCATTCGCTTGCATTGGCTTACTGGTGACCCTGTCACTTGATTGGTCCGAAACATGGGCCCTTTCAAGACAAGCTGTGTTAGTGCTTTGGGTGTCACTGACCATTGAAGGCGCAATTGCCATATCGCTAGCTTGGTTAAGAATGCTCGATAAAGTAAAGGCGTTTTGCCGCATCTGCATCATCACCAGCCTGCTTCAAGTAGTGCTTGTATTAACATCGTTGCAATTAAGCTATGGCGTCATAGGGGTGCTTGTCGCTGGTTTCATTGCTCATTTCGTCCAGTTCACAATGCTTATCCTTGCAAGCAAACTCACCGTTACTCTTCCTAGCATGCAATTTATCAACACTACCCTTCGTTATTCATTGCCTCTAATGCTGTCCGGTTTAGTTGCGTTTGGACTCAATGGCGCTGAGCGCTGGTTGATGCTTGAGGGTGAGTCTCTCGCCATGGTGGGTCAATATGCGGTGGCCGCTAAGTTTGCTCTAGCGATGTGCGTTCTTGTTCAGCCCTTTGGTATGTGGTGGATGCCTAAGCGCTTTATTGTTGCAAACAGCAATCCTTTAAAAGCGGCTAGAACTACAGAGCTTGGCATCATATATGTGTGTCTTCTGGCGCTGTTCATCGCTCTATTTGGACAATGGCTGTTGGCGTTCGCCTTGACTGAAGATTACGCCATTGCAGGACAGTTACTAGTAGGTGCTCTATTCATGGTATTGGGCAAGGAATTCGCTGAACTTGTTAACCTTGGACTACTTCAAAACAAACAAACGAAGACAATCTTAAACGTTAACCTTTGCACTACTGTATTGACCTTACTCTGGTGCGGATTTACCTATCATTGGGGTATCTGGTCAATAATGCTGAGTATCGGGATCGCACAGTTAATTCGTGCGCTCATCCTTTATAAGCTTTCACAGCGCCACCATGCTCTTCCATATCGTAGCTTGAGATTGATCTTGTACCCGTTGATTACGCTTGCTGGACTAGCCGTTATTCAGTTGGGCTCAAACATTCAAGGTATTGGCTCGCTCGTTTGTTCAGCCCTGCTATTACTTGCGACCTACACAATTGTGCTACCACAGCATACTCAAGCTAGAAAGGTAGGTGCGTAATGACACCTTCAATCAACCATTCCGCTAACTCAATGACTGCGCCTAGTGTTATTGCAACAGTCGCCGTTACCCTGACCATCGCCTTGATTTGGTGGAAGGTTCCCCATCCAGCCGTTGGTCTAGCCCTATGTCTACTGCCCGTTGCCGTGCTAGTGGTGGTGAAACACTTGTTCTGGTTCGTAACCCTGTTTGTTGTGTTTTCTTTTTTCAGAATCCACGAAGTCATCCCAGCGCTCATGCCATTTAAAATCCCTCTATTATTGTCTCTTGGCGCCTTAGCCTCGTTATGCTGGCACTCTTTAATAAGCAGACAACTTAAAGTCTACTGGCACCCTTCTATGAAATGGCTAGTGATATTTTGGGTTTTGGTTGCCATTGGGTTAGCGTTCGCGACCAATCGCGGTGAAGCGTTATCAACCTTTAAAGGGATCTACTGGAAAATCATGTTGATGACCTTGGCCATCATTTGGATTATCAACACTAAAGAACAGCTGTCTAAGATATGTTGGACCATAGTCGCTGCAGGCTGTCTGGTGGCCTGCGTCGCTTTGTTTAATTCTGTTAACGGCATTGGGTTGGTTGAAGGCTCTCGAGTGACAATAGGACGCCAAATTGGGTCTATGCTCGGCGACCCCAATGACTTGGCACTCGTACTGCTGTTTCCGTTGGCGTTTTCTGCGAGTTTTTTCTTTAATAGTCGTCTATCAAGGATCAGTCGCTTAATGGGATTCACCGTTCTCGCTCTACTCTCGATGGCCATTATTGCGACGCAGAGTCGTGGCGGCCTACTCGGCATGGTAGCGGTATACGCTGTGTATATAAACCAAGCAGTTCGTTCTAAAGTATTACTTGTAAGTCTTGGAACCGTTGGATTAGCCGTACTTTACTTAGCTGCCGGGATCTCGGAACGTGCCTCAGGTGGCGCGGCTGAAGCAGGGATAGATTCTTCCTCTATGGGACGCCTATATGCATGGGAAGCAGCGGCAAAGATGGCTGTCGAGAATCCTTTCACTGGTGTCGGAATCAATAACTTTTACTCCAACTACTACTTTTACAGCTCTCACTGGGATGGATTAAACCACGCCGTACACAGTACATGGTTTGGCGTTTTAGCTGAAACAGGGTTCCTAGGTCTAATTGTCTTTATCACTTTGATTGTCTCTTTGCTTCGCACAGCTAAGCAATCTCTTAATTGCATCAAAGCATCAGCAACCTCATCACCCTATCTAGAAAGCTGTGCAAACGCTGTCTACGCCGGTCTTATTGGTACTATCGTATCGGGCACCTTTCTTACCCAGGCTTTCGTTTGGCCAATCTACATACTGGCTGCACTGATTATTTGCGTCTCGAGTATTGTTCAAAACGATTCTCAAATTGAGAAAGCACAATAGCCCTCACCTAACCAACTGTTTTTATTGACTTATATTTTTGGCACGTTCTATGTATTACCCATATAGGGAAAGTGATATCGGTAATGCACAAAGGAACATTGCTATGAACGTATTAGATGCCAATCAGCTAAAACAAAAACTAAAAACCAGCCAAAGCCCTCTGGGGAAAAAGCTCTTCTCACTGGCCAAAGCCATACGTGTTTGCGATATCCGCTATCCAATGCTGCTAAATAAATTCCTATATACCTCGCACGTTGGCTTTAGAAACGGCGTTAACTTCATCCTTCGCGTACTGGTTGAAACACCCGCTTTTCGAGGTCGCTGTCAACGATCAGGAAAAGCACTTTACCTGTATGGAGGCGTTCCTTTTGTGTCAGGGCCGCTTGCTATCACCCTTGGAGACCATTGCCGTATTTCAGGGCAAACCACCTTCAGTGCTAGCGCTCATACGAGCAACCCTTCCCTCACAATCGGCTCAAATGTTGGCATAGGATGGCAAACCACCATCGCCGTTGGTACAAAAATGGTCATTGAAGATAACGTGCGTATTGCAGGCAAGGCCAACCTGTTTGGTTATTCTGGCCACCCATTAGATTCAAGAAGAAGAGCAAAAGGCGAGCCGGATGATATTAGCCAGATTGGCGACATTGTATTAAAGCGAGACTGCTGGTTAGGCACTAACTGTATTGTAAAAGCAGGCGTTACTATCGGCCAAGGCGCCGTTATCGCTTCGGGTAGTGTCGTGACAGAAGACATTCCCCCATTTGTTATCGCCGCAGGCGTTCCCGCGAAGGTGATTAAGTACATATCCCAAGAAACACATTGTGAGCAAGGAGGCGAGCATGCGTGATCTCATTGTTTTTGGTGAAGACTTTGGCGGTCTTCCTTCTAGCACCCAACACATAATTACTCGCTTGAATCCGCAACGTCGCATTCTTTGGGTTAACTCCATTGGTTTGCGCAGACCTCGCTTATCCGCAAGCGACATGAAGCGCGCATACCACAAGCTGTTTTCCAAAAACACTGACAAAGCGTCAATGGCGACCAAGGTGCAAAGTATCCCGAGTAATATGGAAGTAATAAGCCTAAAAACCTTACCTGCACCTAAGTTTGCGTGGGAACGAAAACTCGCAAAAAGCTGGATGGCGTCTCAATTAGCGCCAACACTAGAACGCCTCGAGTTTAACAACCCAATTTTGTGGACCTCATTGCCAACAGCCGCCGACTTATGTGGTCACATCAATGAATCATCGGTGGTCTACTATTGCGGTGATGACTTTGGCGCACTGGCAGGTGTTGACCATAAAACGGTGATCCAACATGAGAACAAGCTTACCGATAAGGCGAATCTTATTCTAACGGCCAGCGAAGCAATGCAACAACGCTTCCCTGCCTGTAAAACACAATTACTACGACACGGTGTTGATTACGAACGTTTTTCAACTCCAGTTCCTCGAGCAAAAGATCTCCCCAATGGCAAACCCATCGCAGGATTTTATGGCAGCCTTTCCAACTGGCTCGACTACAACCTAATAAACCAAACCGCAAAAGCGATGCCTGATTGGGATTTCGTATTTATTGGCCGTAATGAGTTGGGACACAACCCATTTGCGGATCTCGATAACATTCATCTGCTTGGTCCGCGTGCTCACCACGAACTTCCGAGTTATTGCCAGCATTGGAACGTCAGCCTTTTGCCCTTTATTCTCAACGAGCAAATCAAAGCCTGCAGTCCGTTAAAGCTAATGGAATACGTAGCATGCGGAACCCCTGTTATCACCACACGTTTCCCTGCACTAAAACCGTTTGAAGACCAAGTTAATGTGGTCAATGACAGCAAGCAACTCATTGATTGCTTGAGTCGCCATCAGAGACTCACCCCTTGTCAGAGTCATAGCGTTGAGAACGAAAGTTGGCAGCAACGCTCTCAGTTTGTTGACTGGTTATTGGAGTTATTATGATTGAGCTTAAACTGCGCATAGCTGGATTAATAGTGAGTACCTGGCGCCGTCGTTGGGTAATATTACTACCTGCTTTGATCCTCCCTTTAGTGGCTATCGGGGTATCCAAGCTCGCCCCTACAAACTACAAAGCGCATACCAGTATGCTCATTCAAGAAACGGCTAAAATGAATCCATTTCTTCAAGATCTTGCCGTATCTACAATGCTTAACGACCGCTTAAACGCGGTAAAAACATTGCTTAAAAGTCGTCATGTCCTTTCCACCGTTGCACTAGAACTTGGACTTATTAACGAAAACAGTTCTAACTATGAAAAAGACCAAGTAATGGCAAGAATAGCAGCAAACCTTAACGTGGTTCAGCAAGGGAAAGATCTTCTAAAGATCGAGTACTCAGCCCCTTCTCCTTATGGGATGAAAGAACTGCTAGAGTCTGTGAGCCGTCACTTTATTGAGCAGTTGTTAGCCCCCGAGCGCTCTTCAATTCGCGACTCTAGCACCTTTTTAAACGAACATATTGAAAAGCGCTTTTCAGACTTGCAAATGGCGGAGCAAAAGCTTGCTGACTACACCAATGTCCACTCTTCATTAACCCCGGAGATCCGCTCGCAAAGCTACGCTCGTATTGCAGTGTTAAAACAAAGCCTGGCTGAAAAAGAGGCCGAGCTGTTTGGTGTGGAACGAAGCCTTGGCTCTTTGGATCAACAGCTATCTAGCACCAACCCCGTTGTCGGCCGTATTGAAGACAAGATCATTGAGATCCGCAGTGACTTAACCCTTTTACAAGCTCGATACACTGAGAATCACAGCTCAGTACAAGCAAAGAAAAGAGAGCTAAAGCGTTTAGAGCACGAGCGTGAGGTACTTCTCAATTCAAACCAACCCACACTGAATACCGACCAACTTCGCAATATGGCTAGCAGTCAGAACCTAAACAACCTAACGACTATTCAGCCACTACTAATGAGCCAGTTACAAAACCTACAACAAGTGCAAAGTCGCTTTGAGGCGCTCACTGAAGAGACGGCTCGATTAACCATTATGATTGCGGAGCTAGAACAGAAAACCCAAGGCTATGGTGACAACGTCAAAGAGATCTTTAGCCTGCAACGAGATGTAGAGATGAAACGTCAGTTGTACGAAGAACTTGTGCAGCGTTATGAAATGGCACAGTTAACAGGCGCTTTAGGTGTCTTTGAAGAGAACAAACGAGTGAAGATCATTGATTTGCCATTTACACCAAGCTCTCCCTCAAACTGGCCGACCATATTTTATGTAATATTGGGATTAATTGGAGGATTAGGGTTAGGAGTGGGTCTTGCCGTTGTTTTGGAGTTGTTCGATACCACCTTACGAAACAAAGCCGATGTAGAGTCTATGACCTCCATTCCTGTCATTGCTATTGCACCGCAACACGGATAAATACACGTAATCTGACAGACATAAAAAAGGACAAACCGAGGTTTGTCCTTTTAGTTTAAGCCATTAACGTTGTTATTTGTTTATTAGTCTAGCTCACATTGCACATATAGCACTTCTGTTTCTGCTTTATTTAGCTTACTCGCAATAGCGGCGCCTGCTTTATTGCATTCTTCTAACGACTTAAATTGAGTATTTACATCAAGCTCTGCCGTGCTTTGTGCACCGCCCATCATCAAGCTAAGGATTAGTGTCAGTTCGTACATAGGTTTGCCTCATTGTCAGTGAGCAAAGGCGTCCATTATGAAGAATTAAGATTATTAGATTCAATCCTAAGCACTTTGCTGATATGCGGCCATACTACTCAATCACAGCCAATTATACTTACCATTAGACGTCATCAAGATTAAAAACCAGTACCGTATCAGATGGTATTTTGGCTCATCGCTTTACGCGTGGAGGTAATCACTTCATCAAAGAAGTGCACCACTTCCCCTTTGTTTAACCAATCGGGTTTAAAACGAAACTCGCTCCAATTACTCACCTTATGCCAAGTATTATCCAAGGCAGGGCCATGCACATATAACACAGCGATCAGCAGACACTGGCAAGCACTAATAAAAGGATTCTTAGGTGAGAATACTTTAAGGGCAGTGCCAAAAGACATCTTTATGCGCCTATTGGCCAAATCTACGCTATATAACTCATCTAGCACAAGATGGACTACCCCACCAAAGCAGATGAAGGCGCCAGAAAGCCATGCCGTCACATCGCTATAACCGAGCAAAAACACCAACCAGACTATAAGCAGCCCTGACATCGCAATGAACGCCAATGAATGGCAAGAGCCCCGGTGAACAGTGAGCTTCTCTAGCATTGCTTTTAAGTTGTAGCGAATGGATAAATAGCAAAACAGGCTATAAACAATCAGCTCCAGCATGGATACCGTAAGATAAATATGACCCACGAAGCTGAAAGTGGTGAGCGCTCCAAACAAGCGAAAGAGCGTACTCATAGAGGTTGAGTTATCGGAATCGATATCAGGTAACAAGCCACCTATCGTACCTAACAGTATCAACCATAGTGCGGTAATGGGTACAATGTGCCCTGCCGAAAGCAGGGCTGTCGCCGCTAAACTACTCGTCAGCGCGGCTGTTCCAAGATGTGTATTGAAATTAGCCACTGTAATCACATTTACAAAGACAGCTATATCATCAAGACCTAAGGGCTCTCCCTATTAATAACGTCTTGTCTAATCGCTATCTTTGCCTTTTAAAACTGGATAAATAAACAGTATACATCCTAAATGAATATAACTGTACTAAATCACAGTAATATAGTCATCAAACCTTTTAACTGCGGTATTTTTGATCAGTTGTCTTTGTAACTAATACTCCTAAACACGTTTTTCACTAGCGGCAGTGAGACCTAAAGTCATTAAATTAAGCGTTGTATAATTGCAGCAGATCCCATTTGTTTCCATAAAGATCTTGGAATACCACCACTGTTCCATAGGCTTCTTCTCGCGGCTCTTCATTGAAGGTAACCCCGTTGTCTTTCATTAATTTATAGTCACGCCAAAAATCATTGGTTTGTAAAAACAGGAACACACGACCGCCCGTTTGGTTGCCAACCGCGTGACGTTGTTCGTCAGTAGAGGCTTGAGCAAGAAGCAGGTTTGTACCATTTGAGTTTGGCGGAGAGACTTGCACCCAGCGTTTACCATCACCCAAGTCAGTGTCTTCTACTAATTTGAATTGAAGCTTTTGGGTGTAAAATTCAATCGCATCGTCATAGTTTTCCACGACTAATGCGATGCTTCCAATTTGCTGCTGGATTACTTGAGACATTAAAATTTCCACTATAAAGAATATCGATATCGTCTATCGAGCTGCGACGATAGCCAAGCAGGGAGTTTTCGACACTTGACCCCAATAAGCAAGGTGTTTATATTTACGCCGCCTACTGGGCACACCCTAAAATGCACATCGCTATCCTGCCATCACTGGTGCATTTATATTGGTGTTAAGTCATTTCATGTTAACAAAAATTCGTTCTTTTACTCGCGAATCTGGTGCTTTAATGCATCTTTCCATTCCTATAATTCTGACTCAAATTGCAACTCAAGCTATGGGGTTTGTTGATACCACTATGGCTGGTCAAGTCAGTCCCGCTGATCTTGCGGCCATTGCGCTTGGAACGAGTCTCTGGATTCCAGTTTTGTTGCTACTAAGGGGCGTCATAATGGCATTAACCCCTGTCGTGTCCTTTCACCGAGGTGCTAAAGACTTCTCTAAAATCTCTATCGAGTTTTTTCAAATGGTATGGCTCGCACTAATCGCTAGCCTATTGCTTATCCTTTATCTCTTCAGCGCTAAGCCAATATTGGATTGGATAGGCGTAGCTGCTGAGATCATACCAATTGCTAGTGACTATGCCTTTGCACTTGCCTTTGGCGTTCCGGGTATCGCTCTATTTTATACGCTCAACGGATTCTGTGAGGGTATGAACAACACCAAAGTACCCATGATTGTCTCGGTGATAGGATTGTTAGTGAATATTCCCGTTAACTACATACTAATTTACGGCAAGTTCGGATTCCCTGAGTTTGGTGCCGTGGGTTGTGGATGGGCAACGAGTATAGTGTACTGGTTGATGTCTGTTTCGTTGTACTGCTATATCAAACGTCATCAACACTATAAAAACATCTTTTGCTTCACGGACATAACACCTAGATTGAAGGAGATGCTCCATCTTCTGAAGTTGGGTTTGCCTATTGGAATGAACATCGCCGTTTGTGGCAGCATCTTTGCGGTTATTGCATTACTTATTGGTCGCATAGGCGCTGAAAATGTTGCGGCGGCACAAATCGCACTGAATATTTCAAGCATGACCTATGTTATTCCAATGAGCATATCTTTTGGCATCACTATTCGAGTCGGTCATGCATTAGGAGAAAGAAATGAATCCAATGCCATTCAACGCAGCTCAATAGGTATAGTAGTGGCAGGGTTAGTCTCTCTGCTGTCTGTTACAACGCTATTATTGTTTCCTGAGTCCATTATTAGGCTGTATACCTCGGATCCTGTCATTAGCGCAACAGCAGCAACACTGCTCACCTTGACTGCGATGTATCAATTCAGTGACGCGTTGCAAACGTCAGCCAATGGCGCACTGAGAGGATATAAAGATACAAAAGTACCCATGTTTTTAGCCATTGCCTCCTACTGGGGACTCGCCCTACCCTTGGGTGTGTTACTTGGCCTAACGGATCATATTGTACCCGCAATGGGCGAGACCGGCTTTTGGTTTGGAATTGTCACTGGACTCACAGTGGCAGCAGGATTGATGCTTTTACGTCTGCGATATGTTATCAGGTCTAGAAACTCGCAACCGCTGATCGTTGCAACAGTAAACTAACGTTATAAAGCGCGAACTGTCAGCCGATAGTTGGCGCTTTTCATTTTCATTCGGCGCAAAACAGATTAGGCAGTCTGTGTGATAATCTGTAAATAAAATATGCTAGTCTTAGCTCACCCCTATCACGAGACATTCACTATCATGAAAATTTTCAGTAACTTCGAAAGCGGCAACATCAATGTTGTATCAGCAGATTCTTCACAAGACATTCAACTTACTATACCTGCCGATAACCAAACCGAAATTTCACAATGGTTTCACTTTCGTCTAGAAAGCGAAGCACAACAAGCACACCATTTTACCATCAGTGAATTAGCGACATCCGCGTATCCTGAAGGCTGGAGTGACTACGATGTGGTTGCTTCTTATGATCGTGAGGAGTGGTTCCGTATTCCTGCTCAGTTTGATGGCAACGCACTAACTTTTGATATCATTCCAGAACACGATTCTATGTACTTTGCGTATTTTGCGCCGTACTCATACGATCGCCACCAAGACCTTTTGCACAGCGCACAAACCCACACGGCGTGCAAGCTAGAGACACTTGGCCATACGCTTGATAACAACGACATCAGCTTACTGACTATCGGTGAACCAAGCCCTGAGAAGAAAAACGTTTGGGTCATTGGTCGTCAGCACCCTGGTGAAACGATGGCTGAGTGGTTCATCGAAGGCTTCTTACAACGCTTGCTTGATGAAACCGATACAGTGGGCCGTTCTCTAATGGATAGTGTTGTGATTCGTGTTGTTCCCAACATGAACCCAGACGGCAGTATTCGCGGTCACCTTCGTACCAATGGTATAGGCGTTAACCTTAACCGCGAATGGCAAACGCCTTCAATGGAGCGTAGCCCAGAGGTATTCCTAGTTAGAGAGCGCATGCTAGAAACGGGCGTAGACATGTTTTTGGACATTCACGGTGATGAAGCGATTCCCTACAACTTTGTTGCAGGTAGCGAAGGCATCCCTTCTTACGACGAACGTATCGCGCGTTTAGAGAAGCACTTCAAACAGGCACTGCTTACCATCACCCCTGAATTCCAAGATGAAGTAGGCTACGACAAAGACGAGCCGGGTAAAGCTAACCTTACAGTGGGTTCAAACTGGGTAGCAGAGCAGTTTAAATGCCTGTCTTACACCGTCGAAATGCCGTTTAAAGACCATATCAGCCATGCCGATGAGCTGTACGGCTGGTCTCCAGACCGCAGTGTTGCTTTTGGCCACGACATGCTAGCCGCTGTTTGGGCGACAGTTTCAGAGTTGTAATCTCTTTAGATACAATCAAAAGGGCCTGATAGCATTATTGATATCAGGCCTTATTTCTATGTAAACGTTACACAATTCTTTCTATTTAACTTCGTATCTCAACAACACTTCATTATCCAAAACCACATTGGTTGACCATATAAAGCTAGCGCCCGCTCCGCTGAAATTTTCGATAAAGTTCATATAGGCTCTCTTGTTGTTTACACCAATTTCATCTTCTGTGTAGAGGCTAGCCTCGGGCCAAACGCATTTCTCAGAAGTTGTTCTAAGAAGTGATTCCCCCGACTCTATTCACCCAGAATTGTCTGGGGACAATAGGGGGTGTTTTGGGTGGGGAGCTTACTGGTGAGATAGAAGACTAGGAACGCGCTATTACACATACATTCCTAGTCGATAGAGATGAGGGGGGCTTAATCTAGGAGGCTGTCTTGGTAAATCATTTTTTTACTCATTCCCCCATCGACGACCAAGTTATGGCCATTAATAAAGTCATTCTGTGGGTGCGTTAGAAAAAGACACGCGTTAACCACGTCTTCAGCTTTACCTACTCGACCTGATGGATGTTGTTGATGATCAAAACTATCTAATTCGTCATACCCTTGCACTTGAATCCAACCAGGACTCACCGCGTTAACGGTAATGGGGGTTTCAGACAAAGAGATAGCCATAGACTGTGTCATAGAAACCACACCACCTTTTGATGCACCATACGCATCCCATCCCGATTCATTTTGGTTCCCGCGCGTAGAGGCTATGTTGACGATTCGTCCGTAAGATTGAGCATGATTCAATTCGATAAATCGTCGAGAACAAGCAAACGCCCCCTTGAGGTTAACGTCAATCACACGTGAAAACTCTTCAAACGTCAGTTGCTCAATAGGCTTGCTAAAGTTGGCTATCGCACCATTATTGATGAGTACATCGACCTTGCCGTACCGGCTTTTGATCTCGTTAAAAGCTTGATCTACCGACTCAGGTTTTCCTAAATCAACAAGGTGAAATTCGACATATGGATTCTGGTTGGGGGCAATGTCGAATACGATAACTTTTGCTTGTTGCTCAAGGTAAGCCAGGGCTAGGTGTTGGCCAATACCCTTGCTACCGCCGGTAATCACGACCACTTTATCTTTATACATATTGCGTTCTTAGTTGTTTTTAATAACCACGATTTTAGAACTAAAGCACATAAAAAAATAGGTTAGGACATCGGCACCCCGCCACATCGCGCCCAAAGCAGCCGATTAAACCGCCGCTAATGTGGAAAGACAGTAAACTATTCAGCGAAAGCATAGCTGATCACTGGATTTGCTCGTACGCACGCTATAAAGGAAGTTCGGTTCACCCGGTAAATCGATACCTGAAGTTTTTTCTCATACCATTTCGTCAAAACTTACCAGTTAATGTCCACATCACTTCTTTATCATCGTTTTGGGGTTCGCGGTCCCTTCCATTATCGTTCAACAGAGTTTAATGGTGACACCACTATCTTTCATATCAAGTGTCCATCATGTCGTAGCCGTGATGTCATAAAAAAGGGAGCAAGCTCCGGCGATTTATCGCTACACCAATAGGCACGAAACCTAGGGCGCGTTGATCTTTCATGAGTGTTTTTTAAACAGCATGGTAAAGGGGAATAATTTGCTTCGCCAAAAGTAAAACCATAACTAAAACCAAAACCGATGTATTGTTGAACACGAAATGTACAGCAAAGAACAACACGCCCTAGTATTGCTGACGAAAGAGTGATGCATCATTTTGATGTCATGGTCATTTGTCGCCTTCGATTTGGGCTGTCGAAATGCTGTTAGCTTAGTTGTGAATTAATCGTTGCACAATTTGTGCTACCTATCTACGTAGCTCGACCCGTTGTAATTTCTGTCTACAAGTTCAAACTCCTATGTTTTTTGAGAGAAATTTAGCTCGCTATTTAGGTTATCAATGAGCAAAACAGAGAAGATAAAAGAGTCATCAGAGACCGTTGCTGTCTCTAACTACCTAGTGTTGGGAGGCGTTATGAAAAATAGAAAATTTGGCCAGGTAATGTCATTTAGCAGACTGTTTTCATTCATTTCCTTTCTATCAGCCACGCTCGCATGGATCTTAAGCATATATGCGGTGTTCGCCATTTCTGTCACATCTCTTGTTGTCAGTGCCGCTCTCTATATAAGAGATAAGCAAGCTTAAACAAGCGTTAGAGCGCCTTGGCGCTCTATTATCAATGCTCTAGACAACTCAATAACCGCTCTTCAAACAGGTCGTCTCCTTTATCGAATATCAGCTCTAGACGGCTCTCAAAGCTTTCATCCAATTCGTACTCAGTTAGCCCGTCACTTGTCGAGTTGTAACCGAAAATACCGCTTTCAGTAATGAACACCGCTTTCATACGCTCTATCTTGAGTTCGCCCAAAAACTGTAGCAATTTTTGTCGATTAAAGATTTTATCTGGGGCAATTCGCCAACCGACACTATAAAACCCGTCTCCTTTGTTGGTCGCTTTTAACATACCTTTTTCAGGTATAGGTTGTTCTGGAGCAGCTGATTGATCAGTGCGTTTCTGCTGAAAAAGATGCGATTTTTTCGCTGGTGGAATAGAGTGTTTCCCTCAAATTCATCCAAGGCAACAACGCCATGCTCAGCAAAGATCACGCGTGTGTCGGGTAAACCTAGCTTATGGACGTAAGCTTTAAGATTTTGTTCATCCCCCTCAAGGTAGAGGTCGCGTTTGTTCCCCACCACCGTATCAGCGATGGTCATTTGCTGGTTAAAGATATCATGATCGGTGTACCTTGAATCAGATAACTTGCGTGCATCAACCAAGGTAATATTCTTACGCAGATCAAGGATTTGGCGATAGTAATCTGTAGATAATACTTCAAGCACTTCTTTGGGGTGACCAAGGCCTGTGGGTTCAATCAACAATCGGTCTGGCCTGGCTTCGGACAAGAGTTAATTAAGAGCAATCTGCATCGGTAAACCTGCTGTACAACACATACAACCACCACGAACCTCGCGAATATACACCTCGCCGTCTTGGTTTTGCTTACCTCGCAACAAGCTACCATCGATGCCAATCTTACCAAACTCGTTGACCAACACGGCCCAGCGTTCATTATCAGGTTTATTCGCCAATAAGTGCATTATTGCAGATGTTTTTCCAACACCAAGAAAGCCAGTGATGATATTGGTTGGCACCCTAGAAATCAGTGCCTTATTAAAATTCAATTTCCATTCTCCAAAAGATTGCTCTATTCATTTATCTAAACAAAATCCAATGTCAGCAATAATCGTTTCTCATTTACCCCAACCTCTGGAGAACGATGTACTAGCCCTGTGTTTTCATTACCTTCCCAACCACTGCCTTTAAGTAACGCGACATCTCCCGCTTTTAACTGCTGGATTGACGAGTCTTGACTAACTAGTCCCGACAAGTGGTCCGGTTGTCCAAGGCTACCAGCTCCAAGCTTAGTGCGGTCAATACCCTCATTCTTAAGCCACTCTGTAGCGCTACCAACGTAGGTCGTAACCAGTCGACACGGTATGTGATCAACGTGAAATCTGGGACACATTGGATTATCTAAGCTCGTTAGCCTCAGGCCGACATCGTTCACATCAAATAGACAGCAAAACATATCGACGATCAAAGCGATGTCTTCGGCAAGGGCTTGTGCACATGCATATCCGTCCAGTTTATTTTCAATCCACTCGGCAACACTGTCTGGGGTAACAGTTTGTACCAACGCGATAGGCTCTCCCTCCGACAGCATTTGATTTATATCGTCTGCCATCGTCTTAGGAAACGTGCGTTGCCATACCGCAATATTTTGTGGTGCTTGATAGATATTGGTGAGAATGCTCGGTTTAGTCTCTAGAAATGATGGTGCTTCTGAGTGTATGGGCTCTGGAGTCGCAACTATATCTAAACTCATTCCTTGCCTCCCGGGATGGCTAATGTTGCTTCAGCTTGAGTGTTTGTGGCTAGTCATCGATGACTTTAAACCCTAATGCTACGTTATAACATAACAAATAAAATTTTCAATTCTACCTTACCAATGGTTACCAACCCCACGCCTCTGCAGATATAGAGAGCATTCTCTTGCGAAAAATAACAGAATATTTTATTGACATTCACCTGTTCCTTATATAGAACGTTCTTTATAGGGAACATAGAGGAGGCATTATGGATCAGCCAAACCTTGCTGTCTTAGGACGCAACATTCAGCAGTTACGCCAAGCCAAAGGAATATCACTGTCGCAACTAGCGTTAGATGCAGGTATAGCTAAGTCCAATCTGTCTAGATTAGAAAACGGCAGTGGCAACCCTACCCTAGATACAATCTGGCGATTGGCGGTGCAACTTAACGTTCCTTTTGGCAGTCTGGTTGATTCAGTCAATATCCCCATAGAAGATAATGGCGTGTTGGTACAGCTGATAGAGCAAGGTCTCGATGAACCCAAGGTAGATGCGTACTGGATGTCTTGCGCCCCGGATACCAAGATGCAGTCTAAGGCACACTCAGTTGGTACCTATGAGACAATTAGTGTCATATCAGGTGAAATCGAAACAGGCGAGCTGGGAAACACCAAGCTTCTGCGTGCCGGAGACATCTATCGTTTTCCTGCAGACCAGCCTCACCTTTATCGAACTACCAAAACAGGAGCAACGCTTTTAGTCACCATCAATTATGCAAGCAAGGAACAAGCTCATGAGCGCAAATAGTGAAGCATCAAGCTGGAAGCCTTGGGTTGCAGGTGCAACGGATGCCTTAGCTCTAATGGGTGGCTATGTCTCTGTCGCGATCTCTTTTGGGGTTATAGCACTGCAGTCAGGGTTCAGTGTTTGGGAAACCATTGCCATCTCTGTGTTCATTTATGCGGGGGCATCGCAGTTTTTGTTTGTTGCCATGGTTGCTTCGGGTGCACCACTATGGCTGGTGTTGGTCATGACACTGCTGATTAATGCCCGACATGTGGTCTATGGACCCAATATTGCGCCTTACCTAACTAAGAGCCCATGGTGGCTCGCCCTTCTTCATGGTTTGACCGATCAGATCTTTGCTCTAGCACACACCCGCCTGCCGCAACTTACCCCGAGCGATCGCCTTGGGTGGTTTGCAGGTGCGGCCTTATTGGCGTGGTTTAGTTGGATTGGCGGCACTGCTTTAGGCGCCATTGCGGGTGCAGAGCTTATTGCCAAATGGCCTTTATTGGGTGAGGTATTACCCTTTGCCCTGCCCGCACTGTTTTTGGTTCTACTAGCGCCAAAGTTCAACACCTTGCTTTGGACTATTTCATTGGCGGGTACCAGCTTAGTCGCACTTCTTTTAAAGCTTTATGGTTACCCCAATGCCGCGATCCCGTTGGCTGCACTGTGCGGCGCTCTGCTGTATTACGCAGTGAGGGGAGCATCAATCGCTAAGGAGAGTGACCATGGATAAATCATTATGGTTGGTCATGCTATTGATCGCAGCGGGAACCTTTGCGATGCGTGTTTTACCTATGCTGTGGATGTCTCGACGTATGAAAGATCGTGACCAAGGCAGTTCATTAAATAACATCCCTACTTGGCTTTCAGTGCTAGGACCTACAATGATAGCCGCCATGTTTGGCACATCGTTGATCCCCACGACGCCATCGGTTATGTCTTGGTTGGCGACTCTTGTGGGAACACTATTTACCCTACTCATTTGGTATTGGAAACGATCGCTGGGTTTGCCGGTACTTGCTGGCGTAGCCATATACGGCGCTATCATTTATGTGGGAGGGTTAATGTGATGCCGGATGACAATATAAGTGATCGATGCCGATAAGGATTGTCCAGTTTCAATAAAGTTTGTTGTGAGCCCCTAAAGGTATAGTTAGCCGGTTGTGATTTTACCGGCTACAGCTCTAGCACGCTTTTGGACAAAAACGTTTCAGAGGCTTTGCTAAATTAGTAAGTTATGGATAACTAAAAGTATCGAAAGTTGCTTAACTTGGTGTCCAATATTGATGGTGCAGATTACTTAGTGGTCTTTACAGAATAATTTATTTACAAACACTCATTCCTTAAGAGTTTCTTAAGTTTCGCGTTTTATTTTGTTAATAACTACTCAAACAAAGGAAGCGCTCATGAAACACCATGCACAAACTTCTGCAGATGGCTTTACTTTAGACATCGTTTATCCAATGCATCCGCTTTGGAGCCAAGTTATCGAGCATGTTTCTCAGCGTTATCAAGAAGCATTCTTTGCCGAGCTCAAACAGTTTATGCCGGCGTATTTAACCCTCATTGAAGGCGGCCAAATTGTTTCCGTATGCGGCTTTCGCATCGCCGAAGATGAGCCTTTGTTCCTTGAACAGTATTTAGAAGACGACGCCCAAAAGCTGGTTTCTAACGTATTTAACTGCGACGTAAAACGTTCGAACTTAGTGGAGTTTGGTCACTTGGCGTCTTTCGCTAAGGGCATGTCATCTCTGCACTTTTACCTCATCGCAGAAATGCTGGTCAACCTCGGTTTTGAATGGTGCATCTTCACCGCGACAGACCCACTTCACGCCATGATGGCGCGCCTAGGATTGGAGCCTCATATCATCGCGCAGGCCGATCAAAACAAAGTCCCCGATGCCGAGTCCACTTGGGGGTCATACTACGAACATCAACCGCGTGTGTTAGCTGGCAATTTGCAAAAAGGACTCGAACGTCTTCGATTAGTCCAAGAAAGAAAACGCAAACAAGCCTAGATAGAAAAGTAAACGTCGTTAAAACCGCAAACACAACCAGAACAACTTGGTTAAACACAACGCCAGAATATAGGTGAAGTATGAATATTCTCCTCGATGTCATTACAAAATGGGCAAAAACGACACCAGACCGAGCAGCACTTGTCGGCTACGAAGCGAATCAAACGGTTGAACTAACTTACTCTGAAGTGTTAAACAAGATCGAACTCGTTGCCGCCGAGCTTATTGCACAGAACATCAAAGCACTCGCGCTACGCGCAGAAAACGGTATCGATTGGGCCATTGTTGATTTGGCGGCGATGGCGGCAGACATAGTCGTCGTACCTATTCCGACTTTTTTCTCTGATGCACAAGTTGAACATACGTTAGAGCAATCAGGCGTCGATGCTTTAGTCGGCGATTGGCAAGCATGGTTGGCTTCTAATCCTAAGCAAAGCTTTAACCAGCAAGACCATCCGTTTTCCATTGCAAATTTGCCTTTGCTGCGTCGTAGCCAGTTGAGAGATGAAGATACACAGGTAGCTTATCTACCAGAAACCGGAAAAATCACATTTACGTCTGGCTCGACTGGTCAGCCTAAAGGCGTGTGTTTAAGCAATGATCATTTGTGTTTGGTGGCGAAATCGATCGCCGACGCAGTAAACGGCACGGCGCACTCACACTTAGTGCTGCTTCCGTTATCGACGCTTCTCGAGAACATAACCGGCGTTTATGTCCCACTCATGTTGGGCGTGACGTCATATATTTTACCCGGAGAGCAAACCGGCTTACTCGGTTCAAGCCAATTCGAACCGCATCTGTTTGCACAAGCATTAGCGACCATCAAACCAGAAAGCTTAGTGCTAACACCGGCTTTATTGCTTGCGCTCATTCATATCGCGAAACAGCAGCCCTCTCTTGTGGATTCTCTAAAATTTGTTGCTGTTGGCGGCGCAAGAGTGTCGTCGCAACTGATTAACACCGCGCATGCGCTGAACATCCCTGCGTTTGAAGGTTATGGCTTGTCTGAATGTGGCTCCGTCGTTTGTTTGAATACACCAGCCGCATTTAAAGCAGGAACGTGTGGCAAACCACTTCCCCACGCTCAGATTCGTATCGCGGAAGATGGTGAACTGCTCGTCAAAGGCAACGTTGCTCTTGGTTATTTGAATGAGCCGTTTACTCAAGAATGGTTAGCGACTGGCGACTTAGCCCAAATTGACGCACAAGGCTTTGTCTCTCTCTCGGGGCGTAAGAAAAACCTTATCGTCACCGCGTATGGCAGAAATATCTCACCGGAGTGGATTGAATCAGAAGCGTTGGCGTTTTTGCCGATGACGCCACTAATCGTTACGGGCGATAGCCAACAAACATTATGTGCCGTCATTGCCAATAGCGAAGACGTCGAAGCAAAGGTTCATGCATTAAACCGAACCCTACCCGATTATGCTCAAATCCGAACCTTATTGCTGCTGGACAACCCACGAGCCATCTCTGGTTGGTACACGGATAACGGCAAGCTCAAACGAAATCAAATTGAACATGATGTGGCTCAGTTATTAGCGTGCACAACGCCTGAATTAACGCTGCAAGCGCAAAAGATCCAACGCATCGATTTGCCCTTCCAGCAACACATTACGTCTTTCCAAACTGCATCTTAGTTAACGGCTTCTTAAGGAGAAGATTATGACTTTATTTTTCGAACAACTCAAACAAAGCACTGCCGCTGCTCAACAAGCAATGTTAACTGCGCCAGTCATTGCAGACGTTCAACAAGGCAGCATTTCCAAAGATATGTATATCGCCTTTCTAACCCAAGCTTACCATCACGTTAAGCACACAGTTCCCTTGCTGATGGCGTGTGGAGGCCGACTATCTGGCGAATACGAATGGGTACGAGATGCCATTGCCGAGTACATCGAGGAAGAGAAAGGCCATCAAGAATGGATTTTAAATGACATCAAAGCTTGCGGCGGCGATGCCGAAGCAGTGCGCAACAACAAAGATGTAGGTCAAGTAGGTGCACCGATTGAACTGATGGTTTCCTACCTTTACCACAACATTGACCGCCACAACCCACTCGCGCTGTTTGGCATGGTGTGGGTATTAGAAGGCACCAGCGTCGGCATTGGTGGCCAAATGGCTGAAAAAATCCAGTCAACGCTAAGCCTACCGCCTTCGGCAATGACGTACCTAGTTTCACACAGCGTGTTAGACCAAGATCATCTGCAATTTTTTGAATCACTGATGAACAAAATCACCAAAGTGGAAGATCAACAAGTCATCATCGACTCCGCAAAAATGGTGTTCGAATTGTACGGACAAATGCTGCGTTCTTTGCCTTCTTTCTCAACCCAACAAGCGGCGTGAGGTGAAGCATGATCATTAACAACAGAACCATTCTCCTGACAGGCGCAACGGGCGGAATTGGGCAAGCCATCGCGCAAGAGTTAGCAAAACGCGGTGCCAGCCTTATTCTTGTTGGGCGAAACGAAGAGAGCTTGCAAACACTACAGAGTGAACTGTCGAATCCAGAACGCCATAACCTAGTCGTTGCAGACATCACCTCATCAGAAGGACTAACTGCGATTAAAGATCGAGCGCGCCAACATCAAAAAGTGGACGCACTAATTAACAATGCGGGCAGCAACGATTTCTCGTTGTTAAGTCACAAGCGACCAACACAGATTGCAGACGAAATCCAACTCAATCTCGTTGCGCCGATACTGCTCTGCCAATCGGCGTTAACGTGGTTAAAGCAGCCTGGGGTGATTCTCAATATTGGTTCCACATTCGGCTCAATTGGCTACCCAGGCTATACCTCCTATTGCGCGGCAAAAGCGGGGTTGCACCGTTTTACCGAATCGCTCGACAGAGAGCTGTTCGCAACCGGAATCCGTGCGCTGTATTTGGCACCAAGAGCGACAGAAACCTCGCTCAATAGCGATGCCGTCAATGAAATGAATCGACAGCTGGGTAACAAAACGGACTCCCCGCAAGTTGTTGCCAATCACGTTGTCACCATGTTGGAAAAAGAAATTTCCGCGAAGTGGATTGGTTGGCCAGAAAAGCTTTTTGCACGCATCAATCAACTGCTTCCAAGCGTGGTTTCTTCTGCGATTCGTAAGCAACAAGAAACCATCCACCAATACGTAAACCGAGTCAGTCATTGAAGAGGACATGGACGATGAATACCAAACAACTACTTTGCGCTTTGACGGTTTGTTCAACGTTAGCTTCGACCGCTGCGTTGGCAGGTAATACTCCACTGCAACAGGTTCAAAAGAAATGGGCGGAATGTCAGTACAGCACGCCCGATGGTGACGAAAAGGAGCAATGCTTCCATCGTGCGATTGCCAAAACCAGTATTTATCTCGACAGAGAACCGGGCAATCCCGAACTCACTGTTTGGCTGGCAATCAATAAAGCATCGCTGGCTGGTGCTCAAGGTGGCTTGGGTGCACTATCACTCGCCAAAGAAGCCAAATCTTTACTCGAAGGGGTAATCGCAACTTCACCGCAAGCGCTTGATGGATCTGCATACACCAGTTTAGGTTCTTTGTATTACAAAGTTCCGGGGTGGCCAATTGGCTTTGGTGATGACGATAAAGCCGAAGAAATGTTGAAAAAAGCGTTAGAGATCAATCCAAAAGGCATCGATCCGAACTATTTTTATGGAGACTTCCTTACAGAAGAAGGTCGAGACAAAGAAGCGAAATTGTATTTGACTCGCGCAATGCAAGCATCACCTCGCCCTGACCGACCTTTGGCGGATAAAGGTCGAAAACTGGAAATTGAAGCGACTCTTGGGAGACTGAAATAAACCATGCGCTTATTACTCGTAGAAGATGACAAACTACTCGGTCAATCCATGGTGACTTCATTAAGTCGCCATGGATACACCGTGGATTGGGTGGAAAAAGGGTCTGGCGTGACTAGCGCACTCAAAACAGAAGCGTTCACTGCCGTGATTTTGGATCTCACTCTCCCCGATATCGATGGATTGGAAGTTCTGCGTAATATTCGCAAAGGCGGCTTTAAGCTCCCAGTGATGATACTTACCGCACGAGACGACATTCGCGATCGCGTTCAAGGCCTCGACGGCGGCGCAGATGACTACCTCGGAAAACCGTTTGCACTCGAAGAGTTGCTCGCTCGCTTGCGTGTGTTGATTCGCCGTCAATCCGGTAGTGCAGAAGAAATCATTCAAGTTGGACAGTTATCTTTATCCTTATCGGAACAAAGCATTCGCTACGATGACGCGCCGCTTAAACTCACACGCAATGAATTTAAAATCCTCACCAGTTTGATGACGAACGCCGGACGCGTGCAAAGTAAGGAGCAATTGCAACAATCACTACACGGCTGGGATGAAGGTTCAAGCGACAACGCTATCGAAGTTCATATTCACAATTTGCGTAAAAAAGCGCCCAAAGTGGTCATTAAAAATATTCGCGGTGTGGGGTACATTCTTGAAAGATAAGAAATCGTACTCGATCAAACGTCAGTTAACTCTATCAGTAGGCGTGTTGGTAAGTGTTCTCTTACTCATCTCACTTTATTTCAGTTTCCAATCTGCGAAGCACGAGGTCGAAGAAGTTTATGACGCTAGGCTTGGACAATCCGCAAAATTAATGTTGCTGACGCTCTCAATTTCAACGGAAGAGAGGACTCTCGCTAACCATCGAGAACTATTTAATGAGTGGATGGAAAACATTGAGTCAATGTCAAAGTCTGACGATGACAATGTCACAACGTTCGGCCACCCTTATGAACAAAACTTGGTTTTTCAATTCTATCGAGACAACACACTGCTCTGGAGCTCTGATCAAACCTTGCACGCACTCTCCACGTCCTTTGATAATAACGGCTACGCTGATATCGTAAAAGACGGTACACAATGGCGTACATTTCAGATTTCACTGCCACAAAAAAAACATGATAATGAATACGTCGTGGTTGCAGAAAAATACAAGATACGTAAAGAGATCATCCACGAAATTGCCCTATCCACATCAATAGAACAATTGCTGATACTACCAACTTTGTTACTTTTGCTGTTTTGGTTGATCGATAAACATTTCCGACCGATTAACGACCTGCGCACCGCCATCACACAAAGAAACGTACACCGATTAGAACGCATTCATGTAAAAGACAACACAGTTGAACTCGCACCACTTGTCGATTCGCTCAACTCTCTCCTCTCTGAACTAAAGTTAGCCTGGCAAAGAGAGAAACGCTTTACACGTGCTGCAGCGCATGAACTAAAAACCCCACTAACAATCCTTCGTCTTAACGTAGAAAATGCACTTGAAAGTAATGATCCGGAGCAACTGAGAGGAGATTTACTCAACATTCTGCAAGGCATTGAACGCACTGACCGCCTTATCCATCAGCTACTGACTTTAGCTAAAGTAGATAGCTTATCAGAACGTGTATTCGACACCGTTGAACTAACCCCTTTGTTGCAAACCGTTGTTGCTGATTTGGCACCGTTAGCATTGAAGCATAAGCAAGACATCAGTCTATCATCTTCCAACATCGCTATACCAGGAGATCGAATGTTATTAGAGGTGTTATTTCGTAACCTCGTCGATAATGCGATTCGTTACTCCGGCGAACACAGTGACATCCAAGTTAGCGTCATAGAGAAAAATAATACAATCAAAGTTTTAATTTCCGATACTGGCCCAGACATCCCGAAGGAAACTCGTGAAAGAATCTTCGAACAGTTTTATCGGGGTCATTCCGAACATGGCGACGGTGCGGGTTTAGGGATGTCAATTTGCAAAGACATTACTGCACTACACCGTGCAACACTTGAGCTTATTCCCAGAGAAAATCGTAGGAATACGTTTATAGTAGAGTTCCGGCGTTTTTCAAGGTAGTTGTCGCCTCGGTGCTTAAGCTGCTTGTTTTTCGTTCTCCGGATTTAATTCAACCTCAGTTACCGGAGACCAGTTTCTCGTCTCTTTTGACCATCTCTCAGGCTTGTTCAACTGAGCCAATTTATAAACCTCATCACGCTGCTTGAGGAGCGCCGTGTCTTGCCCCTCATGTTTTTGCTCAGGAGTAACAAAATTAATCCTGCTATGTCGATGTTCTGTGTTATACCAACGCACGAACTCCATAGTCCACTGCCGGACCTCTTCTAAGGATTTGAAGCCTTCAGATGGCCAGCGCCTACAGTATTTCACCGTCCTGAACAGTGATTCTGAGTACGGGTTGTCGTTGCTCACTCGTGGTCGGCTGCGAGAGCCTGCAACACCTAACTCTTGCATTTTGGCTAGCATCGTCAGGCTCTTCATCGGGCTTCCATTATCTGAATGAAGCACTACCGACTGACCTACGCACTTTTCAGACCAGACCGTTCGCTCCAACAGGTTGGCTGCATGCTCCCCCGATTCGCATTCGTGAACCTCCCAGCCAACGATTTTTCGGCTAAAGATATCCTCAATCATGTAGAGGTAATAATGCTGGCCGATCACGGTCGTCGGACAGTAGGTAATATCCCAACTCCACACCTGATTAGGCCCGGTAGCCTTATGACTGGTTGGTTTTTTTAGTGTACCTTTCGGCTTATCTTTACCTCGATGGGTGAGTTGGTTGTTTTCTTTCAACACCCGGTAAAACGTTGATTCCGATGCAAGATAGATCCCATCATCAGCTAATCTGGGCACGATCTGACTTGGTGGTAAATCAGCAAATTCACCTTCATTACACACGATTAAGATCTGCTGCCGTTCATCCTCTGCAAGCTTATTTGCTGGCTCTGGCCTATCAGCTAAAGGTCTTCTATCCGCTGATAATTCACCATCATTCATCCAGCGTTGTAGCGTACGGAGCGACAGGCCAATCTCCTGACAGGCCTGCTTCTTTCTGGCACCAGAGGCTACTGCCTCATCAATCAGCTTGATGTAATATCGCCTATCTGGGAAGGTGGTTAATGCCCCTCGTCTTCCCCCCAGTAGGCATTTAGCTTTTTTCTTAGCACCAACAGTGCCGCGGTCTCAGCTAATGCAGCATCTTTGCGCTTTAGCTCCTTTTCTAGCTCCTTAATTCGCTTTCGATCTTCCTTGCGCTCTTGAGCTAGCAGCTTAGGTGTCTGAGTCGTTTTTTCATTGCCCGCAATACAGCTAAGCTTCCACTGCTTGACCTGCTCTGGATACAGCCCTTTTTCTCGACAATATTTGCTTAACTCGACTTCAGATAATGCGGCAGTTTCAAGTACTACTGCAAACTTCTGCTCTGCGGACCAACCATTTGAACTATGACCTTTTGACACTCTTAATCCTGTTGCTGAGTATTTCTTTTTCCATCCGTACAGGGTAGATACACTGATGCGTTCCTGCCGGGCAAACTCACTCAATGATAAACCACTTTCAATAAGCTTTTGAACCATGGCTTTCTTATGATCTTCTGGATATAGCTTCACCTAAAGTAACTTACCGCTCCCTGTCTGAATAATTAAGTTCTAACAGAGGCGACAACTATCCTGACACAGGGGGGTTCCCAAAGTATGGAGAAAGAGCATAAGTAGAATTCATCAAGAAATGTGCTTATCAGGCTCACATTAGTATTTGTATGATCATTTTTATTAATAGTATTTGATTGAGTATTTAGTCTAACAAATAATGGGGCGTGCGACGTGAAGTCGTATGAAGCGCTGTTCACCGCTTAATGTGTGAACCATCTGTATCACCAGATGAACCTAAGGCTCTGAATAAAGTAGCGAGCCTGACAATGTAACGAAGGTTGGTCATAGACCAATCGGGATCAAAATCGTGAGAGGACGATCCTCCTGATAACCACAATCGGGTGAGTGCTAGGTAGTCAGTATGATGAACACAAGTGAATCCGCGTAAGGTGCGTTATGTGATGAAACAGCGGAAGTGGTTAATACGCTGTGGCCAAAAGGCACGAGAGTCGGAAAGGGATTGCCCCATGCTCTTTCGTGATCGTCGAACTCTCCGCACTATAGCGGGCATCTAACCTGACATTGCGCGACATACGGAACACGGTAAGCCTGTATCACTCCCTCTGGGAAAGCCTAAGTGGCCGATAGTGATGCAGGTAGAGGACGTTGGAAAAAGCGAAGGCTGTATTGTAACGGTGCAGATACAGACTTATGTCTGGTCACGAAAGTGAGCCCACTTCCGACTGGTCTTCCGTTGCGAGAGAATTTGAAGAACTTTATTCAAGGAGAAACGCAAATGATGATTTCAAAAGAGATTAGTGCCTCTCCTGACAACGTTCAATGGCAGTCAATCGACTGGAAATCTGTTGAGTCGCATGTATTAAAGCTTCAGATGCGTATCGCAAAGGCAACACGAGAAGGTAAACTCGGCAAAGCGAAAGCCTTGCAGTGGCTACTGACTCATTCTCGCTCAGCAAAACTTCTTGCTGTTAAGCGGGTATCTCAAAACAAAGGCAGTAAAACGCCAGGAATAGACGGTGTCATCTGGAATACAGATACACGCCGCATGAAAGCAGTTAATCAATTGAGCAGAAAGGCATATCAAGCCAAACCACTCAAGCGTATCTACATCCCCAAAAAGAATGGCAAACTTAGACCATTGGGCATTCCATGCATGATAGACAGAGCGCAACAAGCACTTCATCTATTAGCATTAGAGCCTGTGTCAGAAAGTCTTGCCGACCCTAACAGCTACGGTTTTAGACCAAGGCGAAGCACTGCAGATGCAATCAGCCAGTGTTTTATCTGCTTGAGTCAGAAGCGGTCAGCACAATGGGTTCTTGAAGGGGACATTAAAGCTTGTTTCGACAAAATCGGGCATCAATGGCTTATGGACAATATTGCTGTTGATAAACGGATGTTGGAGCAATGGCTAAAGTCTGGCTTTGTAGACAAAGGGCTATTTTACGACACAGATGAAGGCACGCCTCAAGGTGGGATTATATCCCCAACCTTGATGTTAATGACACTCTCTGGTTTCGAACAGCACATTAAATCTACTGCACTCAAAAAGGGTGCAAGAGCTAACTTCATTGGATACGCCGACGATTTCGTCGTCACTTGCGCTTCAAAGGAAGTGCTGGAGAACGATATCAAACCGTTGATTGCTGACTTCTTAGCGGACAGAGGCTTAACATTATCCGAAGAGAAAACGCACATCACTCATATCAACGATGGCTTTGATTTCCTTGGGTTCAACCTTAGGAAGTACAAAGGGAAACTGCTCATTAAGCCGAGTAAATCCAATACGTTGATGTTCTTAAGTAATCTGCGTGAACTCGTCAAAAAGCACGTAACCCTGCCAGTAAATGATCTTATCAAATTGATAAATCCGAAACTCAGGGGATGGTCGAACTATTATCGACACTGCGTGGCTAAACAGGTCTTCGGATATGTAGGTCACAAGCTATTTCATACGTTATGGCACTGGGCTAAGAGGCGTCATCCAACAAAGTCTAAAACTTGGATTGCCCTAAAATACTTCATCAACCGAAAAGGCCAGTGGCAGTTTCACGGTTGGCAGAAGATCATGGATATGGATTGCCAGTTCAATCTCTTCCAAATAGCTAAAGTGCCGATAGAAAGACATGTGAAAATCCGAAGTGCTGCAACGCCATTTGACCCTCAATACCAAGAATACTTGGCAAAGAGAAAGTCTAAAAGGCTAGCTCGTAACTCTTGGAACGAACCTGCTTCGACTGCCTTGTAAGTTGCTGGGTATCAAACGATGCCTTCGTGAAGGCTTGAGCCTAGTGCAGTGAAAGTTGCACGCTGGGTTCTTAGGGAGACGGCACTTGGTAACAAGTGTCGTCCACCCGACATTTTCGTGTTTCATGCCCCATCAGCACGCCTTTGGACAAAAGTTTGTCGGTGATTATCCTAAATTAGCTTTTCACGGCTTACCTGAAGTATTGCAAAACCTCTAATCTGCGGGCCAAAATCAATCATCCACTACAGGTCTAAGGGGCTAATGTCCCAAAGAGACCTGAAATCATAGTCTAAATGTACATTTACGTCTCAATTTCAATAGATTATGTGACTGATTTATAATATGAAAGTCACCCCCGCTACAATTTCTTGTATTCAACAGTTCAATCATCGCATTATAAACTCTTATTATTTGTAATGAACTAGAGTGCTCTATGTCCAACTACGGTAAGATCAACAAACTACTCTACTCATCGAGTTCTAGGGTAAACTCTCTAATACTTGAGGCTATAAGCCATTGGCAACATGGCCACTGTGAGTTAGTCACATCATTACCCAAGATTGATGATGAAGCTTGGGATAAATGGTTTGTAAAGATTCCAGAGAAAGGAAACGACAAAAGCATCAAAGCCATTATTGATGCATACCTACATTTGGGTTGTGCTTTTTCTTATGCTGATATATCTAAAGCAGAGATAGAGCGATGGATAGATGCTGGCGATAATTTTCAAAGCCTCACCTTAAAAGCCGGATTTAAAGAGTTAAGCTACGAACTTTACCATGCAATTGATAAGTTAGAATCTGAACTATTTCAGAATGGCCAAGAAATAAAAGCGATGATCTTAACGACTATTGGGAAACACATATCAATTGCCGATTATTCTCTTTTCGCCACAATTGCTAATTCGAAAGATAATTTTAGTTTAACTAATGGGTGTCATTTCGATGATTCACAAGAAATGTACCTAAAATTACATGTAGCAACTGGCCCAAAAACCAGATACGCAGACATCCCCCCATTTCTCAAGCACGGATAGGACTTATCAATGGATTATGAACATTTACAAGCTCTGTTTGAAAAGGAATTCGAGGAGATTGCTGAAAGATTTAAGTGTTTTAACTTATCTATAGAGCAAGCAAGAGCGTCTAATGAAGAGTGTATTTGGCATCCCGGTGTTTACATCTGGGTACATAAAAAAGACGGTGTACTACGCGTCGGTCGTAGCCTATCAAACTCTCGAAAAAGAGCTTTAGAGCATATTAATGCTGATACAGGGGGGCAAATGAGAGCATATGGAAAGGATGAAACTACAAGCCTATACCTTTTCAATGTTAGAGATCGCGATCAATACCACTGGGTTGCAGCTCTAGAAATTTATTTTGAGAACATGTTAAGACCAAAGATCAAGGCGGGAAGACTGGGCTAGAGTATAAATATTTTTAATAGCAACGAAAGTCGCTTTTGTCCCGATCCGAACCAGAAAACCCGGTGTCGTAATACGGTTTTGGACAGAAATGAGTTGGCCGAAACTTCCTGTTTGCAAAAAGATAGTGCAAACGCTAACGCTAAACTCTAGAAAAAAGAGCTCACAATGAGCTCTTTTAACAATCAGCACCTCAAAAGCGCAATGGCTTAGACACTAGGCTGGGGCTTTACTATCTGCCGTTTAACTTCAAACTCAGATCAACGAAGCGGCAAGCCATTTGCTGTAACGCTGTTTCCGTCAATAAGTAGCTTAGTTGTGTATCTGTTATCTTTGGTCAGCTCAAAGTAACCATTCAAAGCCTGTGGTGGCAAACCAATTCGACTCACCAACTCCGGGGATAGAGTTACGTCAAGCTCAGACTTAATAGCCGATCCCAGCTTCTGTCCCATTTGATGGTCATTCAAACCAGTGTAGTCCTGTGCACCAACTTCTAGGCTGCCCTTGATACTTGAGTCATTAAGGTATAAGTCTACGTCAGAAAAGCTTATACCGTCTCCCACAATCCTAAAGAGTACGTCCTGTACAATAGGCACTTGGTTATTCGCAGCTGCATCACTCAAGGCAATTAGCTTTTGGGTGTCGAAGTCACCAATTTTACCCTTTAGGCCCATCTTAGACTGGGGTAAATCCACCATTGGATTGTTAATGTCCAGCGTACCTACGGCCCAGTCGTAGCTCACTTTGGTTTTTTCGCCTACGTCAGCTTGAGCATTAAGCTTCACATCCTTAACCGAGTAAGAACCCATTTCATCAACGATAGTTGCGTCAGCAAGCAACAGATCAGCTTTATGAAGCTCAAGGCTGGAAACTGAATCAAAGGTTACCTTGCCTAGTTTGAAGCTGCTATCACCATCAACTAGCGTTGCACCATCCAAAACAATTTGCCCTGTATGATCATCTGCCGTACCTGTAATATTCATAGTCATTTTGCCAATCTTGGCACTGGACCTATGCTCACTTATCACACCCAGAGCCAAGCTACTCTGTACATCAAAAGACTGAGTAGCTGGAGCGAAGGAATATGTGAAACTCTCATTGAATGAGGTTACCTCTCGGATAAACTCCTCCGCTAACCCCTTGTCTTTTGGCAACACCAATTTGCCGTCAACGTTCATACCAAAAGTGCCAACTTTCGCAGTATGCGTTACATACAACGGAGTAGGAATGCGGTTGTTACCATCAGTGATATAGACAGCCAGTTCCTGTTTTACATCACCCTTACTCACCTCTGTGTTTACAATCTGTATGTCGACAACACTGTCGCTTGTACCTTCGACCACAGACTCAACTTGCTTAACCAGCTCACTCGCTGCCGTATCAATCATCATATTGTTAGCATAATAAGCGCCACCACCAAGTGCCACGGCCACTGCTACAACTACTAAGCCTTTATTCATTAGTCCTACCCAACCCTATGTTTTAATTAATTTATGTGATGAACTCTCTCTTATTTAAGAGTCATTCCGAACTAAAGAAAATGCTATACCTTTAACTGTTTTCTTTGAGCTAGATCTGCAATTAACGCGAACCGCCCGGTAATCCGAGCCGCTCTTAAAAATTTAGTTTTGATTAAAGAGTTAGAAGCATTGAGTCGTTCGCCAACGGCATCAATCCACCAAGGCATACTGCAACACGCGCCAAGTTCGCCCAGATTGTACTGCCTTGATAGCGACTCGCTGCATTGAGAGTCCCGGTGTTCAATTGAACTTGATAAAAGGCGTGCATCAAGAACGTTACTTTAAGCACCTTTAGGTCAGGCACTGGTCGGAAAAAGTCATCGATTATCACGTCAAAGCGTTCTAATCGCTTTTTCCCTCGAAGCGCCATGCAACATGTCTCTGGACAGAAACGTTCCAGCGCTATCTCTAATTTAGCATTCCATGAATTAACTCAAGTATGGCAAAAGGCGTTTAACTAGGTGTCCTAGTATTGCTGGAGTAGAACAGCTTAATTCCCTATGCTTCTATATATTTATCACATTCTATCCTGACATACTCAGGTATGAGGTCGAACTCACTGGGATCAAGCTGACAGATGTACTCATTTTCAATATGGTAAGTCTCATTAATAAATTTGCGTATGACAGAGTTGTTAACGTCCATATTAAACAGCCTAAATACTTGCAGCTTTTCATAACCGTTAGCACATCCATCATAAATTTCTTTTAGAGAAACTTGATTTTTCAAACGTTCCAAAGTGGCAGCATAATCAAAATCGGTGATTCTATTTGCAATAGTCGAGCAGCCTAGATCAAACTTCTCTGCATCCATTTCAGGGTACTCTTCACCAACGATAGGCTCCCTTGTATCAACAGGAACCTCTCTCAGGTGGAACAAGTTCGAAAGCACTTGATAAGCATCTTCTTTGTCATCCAAAATTTCATAATTTCTTCGAAGATAAATGAGCTTGAGGATTACATCACACTCTTTATCCATGACCCCACTACAGATCTGAGAAAAGGTCTTGATATCAGCCTTTGTTATTGATTGTTCGTATAATTCCCCTTGAGTGAACTTTAAAAAAGATGCGCTCACTGTATTATTAAACTGATCAGAAACAGCTTTGACGGTATCAATAATTGGCTCAACATCATGCGTTAGCATCAGGACTGTGTCACCTTGTAAGCACTCTCTTGACTTCCTACGGAACAACATCTCTAATATTGCGTACTTCTTGTTTTTATCAAAAGATGAGATGGGATCATCCAATACAATTAAGTCTGGTTTTTTAGCTAAACATTCATACATAAATAAGATGATTGCAAAGGCATTCCTTTCACCAAAGCTTAGGTGTTGATCACCTCCACTAACAAAATCATTGTAATCTATATGTCGAAGTTTTAACTGCGATTGGTCATCCTTACCAGAAATTTCGACTGCATACTTATATCCAGCGTAAGATAAGAAATTGTTTATATCTGTTTGATGCTTACTAATAAGCTTTTGCATTCCTGCCCGCTGCATATTGATTTTACCTTGAAGTTTGCCTGCTTGTTTGCTGACGTCATCGATAGAATCATTAATTGAGGCAATTGCTGCTTGCGTCTTTTCTGAGTCGATAATGGAGAAAAATTGCAAATCTAACTTGTAATCACTTAACTTTTCATTAACTTTTTCACCTTGTTTAAAATCGAACCCATTGAGTTTTTTAAGTAGTTCAAGCTTCTCAAGGAGGTTATCAATTTGGTTTTTTATATCACTTAAGAATTGCTCGTGCTCCTTGCCTAAACCATCAGGTAGAGAGGTTATTACCGTTAGCTTTTCTTTTGTATCATCTGAAAGATAATCACCTAGCTTTTCTATGACAGCGATTATAGCAACAAGGTTTTTGATGACTGTTTTATCATATTCCTTTCCAACTTTTTCTATCTGCTCTTTCTTTTCCTGTGTGTCGCTAGAGCAAAATGGGCAACAATCTGATATCCCAGAAAACTCCTTTTGTCCCTTGGTCTGCCAATCTATCCAGTTTACGTTGCTAGAGCTTCTAATAAACGGCTTATATGCCTCTAAATCAACAGGAATATGTTCAATTTTGTTTCCAGAAGATAAGCCTTTCATACCAGTCGAGGCCTTTGAGATTCCTGTTTTTGTTAGCTTGAAAGCGGCTCCTAACTCCTTAAGGTTGGAAATCAACGTGTCTAACTCAACGTTATCTGAGAACAACATCTTGATATTTTTAACAATATCCTCGATCTCTTTCTCAGTCTCAACATATGCTTCATTTCGAATAAATATATCGAAGCTATTACTCAAAAGTTCATCTGACTGGAATGTAAACTGACTAACATAATCTTCGTTAAAACACATTACCGTGTTCAACTCTTCTGTAACTGTCACCTGAGGCTTTAGCTCATCTGGATTGTCAGTTCTTAGTTTAAAAGGCATCAGCTCAGAAAGCTTATCTTCATCATTATTTGAGATTAAAGCTTTGGCTATAGTGCTCTTTCCTGTGCCGTTCGGAGCAAATTTTATGTTCAGTTTACCTTTTTCGATTTCTAAGCTGGCAATGTCAATGTTATTGCAGTTAGCTATGTCTATTCGCATATTAAATCCCTTACAAAGCTCAATCTCTAAGCTCACCACAGGTGCAGCAAGTTGTATAAAGTGCCATTCTAGGGGTTACATCCTGACAAAACTGTGCTTTTTCTTCAATATACCAATGTTCTTGCAAGCAAATCAGCTACCTGCAAGCTTTTCCCTGTTCCCCTTTTGAGTGTGAAAAATTTACGAATATTTTCGAGTGTCAGTTTGTACAAGAAAGTTGCTTATACTCAGCCCCAAACGAGTTGAGTTTTTCATTTGTTCTGGGAAAGCCTTTTGCGCTATGGACCATCAGGAAAGTTAGGGCTATTTACTGCTAAGGAAGATCGCAAGATTGTTGTGGAAACTCGAAATGGGGCAAAGATGAGTCAACAGGTAAGGATTTCTTACCTGTTGCTAACACGTTTCGGGGCAGAACCTTGTTAGCGATTATCGAGCTGAGAAGGTTCTGGACAATTCTGAGTTACGAACCATCAGACACGCTGAACTTTCACATAACTTCTAGTATCGCAACTCTACGGGCAGCAATTATGCAGCAGTCCAAATTAACTCATTCATTACATGTTGATATTACGAAAACTTTAGAAGTAACTAACCGATTAGGTAGGATACATTATTGCTTGGTTTCATTACCAACATAGCTTCATGAATCAATATTTCGCATATGATCATGCTTAATTGATAAATCTTCTTGCAAAAAGTCCAACAAGTGTCGATGTAGTTTGGGTTGATATTGCCTTGAAGGATACAGAGCCCATATGCCAATTGGATTGACTTCAAAGTCTTTCAACAAGATAGTCAAAGTCCCTGCTTGTATGTCGATTGCAATAAAAGGCAGAGGTAAACACGCTATACCTTTGCCATTAATCGCTGCATTAAGAAGTATGGAACTATCATTTACAGAGTAGTTACTTGTGACCGTTACATTAATAGGCTGAGCAGATTTAGAACCGACTTTAGAAACAAACAGCCAATCATTGCCTATTCGTTTGTGGATCAAGCAATTGTGATCGAGTAAATCTTCGGGAGATAAAGGAGCCCCATGTTCTGCTAGATATTGAGGGGAAGCGCAAACCACCGATGGACAATCAGCCAATTTCTTTCCAATTAAAGATTCGGGCAGGTCATTACTCAACTCGATTGCCATATCAACCCCATGTTTTATCAAATCCAGTGACTGATTCGACAGCGTGAGATCGACTTCTATGTCAGGGTACTTAAGCATGAATTGTTCAATAGCTTGGGCAAGATAACCCTGACCAAACGAAATGCTAGTAACCAGTGAAATTCTTCCTTTAGGTTGAGAGTGCTGCTCTTGGGCTAAGCTATATAGTTGGGCATTCTGCTCTAAAATATTCTGGCAGAAAGGCAATAAATCACGACCGGCGTTAGTGATACCTAAGCTTCTTGTTGAGCGATATAGTAAACATACACCTAAAGACTTTTCCAACGCGGTTATATGCCTAGTCGCCATGGATCGTGACATTCCTAAAGCCTCAGATGCTGCCGTCAGGCTTCCTAGATCGACAGTAGAAACGAAAACTTCCATTGAAACAATTCTATCCATACACCCTCAATAGTTCGATTTATGCAACAATCTATTGACGTATAGCATATATATCAACTTTAAACTAGGTTTTATACTGACCTTCTATTCCAATACCGAGCCGAATGAAATGAAAAAAACAATGGTACTAGTCGCATGCCTCAGTGCAGGTTTAATTCAAAGTAATACACTATTTGCCCATACTCAAAATGCTGAAAACTCAACGGTAGCAATCATTAAGTCTGGTAAACTTATGGGAAACAACCATGATGGCGTAGCCACATTTTATGACGTCCCATATGCAAAAAACCCTTTTACGGCAGATCGCCGATTTCGAGCACCGCAAGCATACGAAACTTGGAGCGGAGTATTAGATGCAACAAAAGCAGGTCAACCGGTCCCACAGCCTAGCCGAGATAAAAACACCACCTTGGTGGGGGCTCCCGATGATCTAACTCTGAACATTTGGACACCTACGAGCGCAGTAGCTACCAACAACAAGGCATCAAATAAAAAACTGCCAGTCATGGTGTGGATCCCTGGCGGCGCATTCATCCGAGAAGATGCGGCAGAGTTAGCCTACGACGGAACAAGCTTTGCTCAGAATGACGTGATTGTTGTAACGATCAATTATCGTGTAGGCGTTGATGGTTTTATGCACCTTGAGGGCGCACCGGATAATCGCGGCATTCTTGATCAGATCATGGCTCTTGAGTGGGTACAAAATAACATCGAAGATTTTGGTGGAGACCCTAGCCAAGTTACTGTTGCAGGTCAATCTGCTGGGGCAGAAAGTGTTGCCATTTTATTGGGTACCGAAAAAGCAGAAGGCCTATTCCAGAAAGCTATTATGCAAAGTCCTCCAATGGCATTTTTAACTCAGAAAGAAGCTCAGCAAATCACACAAAGCTATACCAAAAAACTGAATATTCCAGCCACCGTTAAAGGCTTATCGACCATTCCATTTCCTGAATTAGTTAAGAACGTTATTGATATGGGTTATACGATACAAGATCGCAACAAATGGGGAATGATATCATGGGGAGGCACCGCATTTTTGCCCGTTGTTGATGGCGATATCATTGTCGAGTCTCCAATGAAAGATCTCACTAAAGCTTCTCCTTCTATTCCGGTCATCGTTGGTAGCACCGATCAAGAGTCACGACTGTACCTTGTACCAAGTGATGCCGTAAACAATACGACCGAAAAAACGAAGTCGCTACTATTGTCTGACTTGTCACTGGAAGGCCGCCCTGCTGATGTGTATTCAACAAAAGACAATGGAAAAACTATTGGAGACACTTTTGCCGACATCCAATCTGATTTTACGTTTAGAATGCCAGCACTTCACATTGCTCAACAGTTAACTAAAAACGACAACAAAGTTTGGCATTATAACTTTTCTTGGATGTCACCTGCATTTGATGGTCATTTAGGAGCCGCACACTTTGTTGACGTGCCTTTTGTATTTAATACCACTGACAATGAACAAGCAAAAAGATTTGTCGGCTCACAACCTCCGATTGAACTTATTAACACCATGCATAGCCAATGGCTTACATTCATCAAGACAAGCAAAGCTGATTGGTCTCCATACAACTTAGCGGAACGACCAACAATGCAATTTGATGTTAAATCGAAACAGGTCAATGACCCTAATAGCTCAGTTCGAAAATTGTGGGAAGATTTTGAGTTCTAAGTAAAACGATTCAAATATTGGACGGTGGCTGCTGACATAATTCAGATTAGAAAAACTAAGTTATCACGTGGCTTGGTTTATTCTGTTGATAGATTTAACTAAAAGATAACGGGGCGTGCGACATGAGGTCGTATGCAGCGCTGTCCATCGCGTTAAGAATGGACCATCATTGCTGACTTCTTAGGGGTACGAGGCTTAACGTTATCCGAAGAGAAAACGCACATTACTCACATCAACGACGGTTTTGACTTCCTTGGGTTCAACCATAGGAAGTACAAAGGAAAGCTGCTCATCAAACCGAGCAAGGCCAACACTTTGACATTCCTAAGTAACTTGCGCGGACTCATCAAAAAGCACGTTACCCTACCGGTGAACGACCTTATTAAACTGATTAACCCAAAGCTTAGAGGGTGGTCGAACTATTATCGCCACTGCGTAGCCAAGCAGGTATTCAGCTATGTCGGTCACAAACTATTTCAAGCGCTATGGCATTGGGCTAAAAGGCGACATCCAACAAAATCTAAAACTTGGATCGCCTTAAAATACTTCATCAACCGAAAAGGCCAATGGCAGTTTCACGGTTGGCAGAAGATAAAGGATATGGATTGCCAGTTTAATCTTTTCCAAATAGCTAAAGTGCCGATAGAAAGACATGTGAAGATCCGAAGCGCAGCGACACCTTTCGACCCTCAATACCAAGAATACTTGGGAAAGAGGAAACACAAAAGGCTAGCTCGTAATTCTTGGATTGAACCTGCTCTCACTGCTTTATAAGTTGCTGGGTATCATTTGATGCCTTTGAAGAGGCTTGAGCCTAGTGCAGTGAAAGTTGCACGCTGGGTTCTTAGGGAGACGGCACTTGGTAACAAGTGTCGTCCACCCGACAGAACCGAGTTAGCGATGACCACTCGCTGAGAAGCTTTTGGACAATTTTGTGCTATATGAAATGGCGTTGTTGATCAAATCAGGAAAAGGACGTAGCTATCCTACGGAACTTGCCAGCTAGCTTCTAATGGGCATACCTAGCCCTAGGACTTTATTCATCGCCTTGACATTTGCCAACGCCTCACCAACTTGAGCGTTATAACATCTCAAGCTCAATGTTCCGCTAGTCAGTCCTTTATATCGGGACATTGCCGTCTCAGAGATTGAACGGTCGTGATAGCCAGAGTCAGTTTTCCACTGAGCTAACGAATCGCTTTTAAGTGCATCGACCACTTTATTCCGAGGGTGTCCCTCTTCCCAATAACCAGCATTTTTCCGAGGAGGTATGAGAGGTTTGCAACCCTTATTCTGCAATACTTCATGGCACTTTTTCGTGTCGTAAGCACCATCTGCTGATACAGAATGCACTTTTCTACGAAGCGGATTCAGCAATGTTGGGAGAGCTTCACTATCACCGACATTGACGAGGCTGACTTCTGCGCTAATCACATCATGAGTATCAACATCAACGGCCAGATGCAGTTTACGCCAAGTCCGACGTTTTTCTGCTCCATGCTTTTTAACTTTCCATTCACCTTCACCAAAGACTTTCAGACCTGTTGAATCAATAGCAATATGGCGAACTGAGCCTTTAGATTTGTTCTTGTATTGTACCTGAACGGTCTTTGAGCGCTTGCTAATACTGCTGTAGTTTGGGGAGCGCAAAGGGACGTTCATCAAGGCAAAAATGGAGTCGATAAAACCTTGAAGCGCACGTAACGGGAGTGAGAATATCCCTTTAACCATCAAAGCGGTTTCAATAGCAGTATCAGAAAACTGAAAGCCTCTGCCACGTTTTCCATGGTGTCTTTTGCATTGCCACGCTTCAACGGCTGAGTCGTCAATCCAAAACGTTACTGAGCCTCGCTTACACAAGGCTTCATTATACTCACTCCAATTCACTATCTTCTTCTTCGATTTACCCATAACACCACCATGCTTCTACTACATGGGATCAGATCGCAGGATTTAGAAAAGGTTCAACTGATTTAGTCAACAACGCCATATGAAATGCTAAATTAGCATTTAGCGGATAACTTGAAGTATAGCAAAGCCTCTAATGTAGTGGCCCAATTCACTTGGCCACTACAGAAATGCTTCAAGACAATACAAACCACGAGTAAAGTGGTTTGTATAATTGTAACAACTTAGTCATCTAGTCCTTTAACTGGGCTCATTGCGTGATAAACAGTTTTCACACCATCAGTAATGGACAGCGCGTTCAAGTCATCAATGAAGAAGCGACTGGTCATTGTATGTTTACCGCCATTTATGAAGATTTCGACCACCGACTTATCGACATAAAGCTCGATGGTTTGCTTGATGCTCAACCTCGGTGCTTTTCTCACAGAGCCAAACTCTTCCGCGTAAAGTTGAGACATCTTACTGCGATCAAGCATGAACTCAGAACCTGTAGCACTGAACACGATATTCTCACCCGCAGCGTTAGCAAGCGTTAACTCAAACTCGTCCGTTTCCGTTTCAAGCTGAACCATGAAGCCGGTTGTATCCAGTTCAAGAACGCTCTCAACCACGACAGCTTCGCCTTGCAACGCTTTCAATTCAGGTAAAGTCGATTGCACCAGATAGCCATCTTGGATGTGAAGCTCTCGTGGCAACGACAACATGCCCGCCCACTGATGCTCATTAGATGGTGTATCAATCTCAGGCAGACCAATCCAAGCAATCAAAATGCGGCGACCTTTATCATCTAAGTAAGTCTGTGGTGCATAGAAATCGAAGCCATAATCTGGCTGTGCGATATTTTGGTGGTTTTCCAGTTCTACCGAATCTAGATTTAAGCGGTCACCGACAATATAAGCCACCGAGTAGATGTTTTTGAAATCGTATGGGTTTTCGCTAGACACACCTTGTGGAGAAAACAACATCACCGACTGATTGTCTATGTCAAAGAAATCTGGGCATTCCCACATATAGCCAAGGTCGTTGTAACGAGTTTGAATTGGACCTTTGTGCTGCCAATTCATCAAGTCTCGGCTGCGATATAGCGCCATTGAGCCAGTCTCTTGAGGCGTTTGAGCACCCACAACCATCAGATAATCGTTGCCCTGTTTCCACACTTTTGGATCGCGGAAATGTTCGGTGTAGTGATCGTTTTCGATAACCACGCCGTGCTTTTCTATTTTGCCGTCAGCAGACATCTTGGCAAAACATTGAGTTGGCACTCGCAGCCAATTTTCATCGCGCTTGTTACCCGTAAAGAACAACAATGCATTGTCGTTTTCAACCAATGCACCGCCAGAGTAAACACCATGAGAGTCGTAATCTTGGTCTGGGTGTAGGCCAATGCCGTGGTCTTCGAAATGAACGAAGTCTTTGGTAGAAAGGTGGTACCAGTACTTCATACCATGGACTGGGCCAACTGGAGTCCATTGATAAAATAGGTGGTGTTCACCATTAAAGAAACACAGGCCATTCGGATCATTGAGCAGACCAAACTTAGGCGCAATATGGTAGCTCGGATAGCCAGCGTCTTGTTTGCGAAGATTGACCATCGCATCAATGCTGTCTTGTGAAATCTCTTCTATACGACGATATCTTTGCTCTACCGTCCAGTTCGAGTTCAAACTCATACACTCCCCTCTACGGCATTCGTATTTGAAGAGTCTTTTTGAATAAACTGAGTTAGAGCCTCTTGCGTTGGAAGTGCGGTCATCGCGCCTTTTTGCGTGGTTGCCAATGCACCACAACCATTCGCCCATAGGATTGCAGAATCAACGACTTGTTGATTATTCCAATCTTCATGTTGAGAAATCTTTGCAAGTAAACCGCCAACAAAAGCATCGCCTGCGCCTGTAGTATCCACTGGCATCACTGAGCGACCTGAAATCAACACACCTTGGTCTTCAAATACTCGCCAAACGCCTTTCGCGCCCTGTGTAACCAGAACAAGCGTGTTGTTAAGATCTGCAATGTTAGCCAAACCTTGTTCCATCGACGTTGAATCGGTTAAGAAATCCAGTTCTTCTTCTGAGAATTTAACCACATCAGCCAGCTCGACCGCCTTCATGACCACAGACTTAATTTCAGATGGGTTTTGCCACACTTCATCACGAAGGTTTGGATCGAAGCTGATGTAACCGCCCACGGCTTTCATGCGTCGGATCGCTTCAAAGGTGCTGCTTCGGCTTGGTTCATTAGCCAAAGAGATTGAGCAGACGTGTAGCCACTCGTTTTTCTTAAATTCGGGAATATCTTCAACAGACATAAACTGGTCGGCACTTGGCTTAACCATAAACGTAAAACTGCGCTCGCCTTGGTCATCAAGATCAACCACCACGGTTGATGTGCGTTGTTCAGGGTCCTTCACCAAACGCTCGGTATCCACACCTTCCTTTTGCAGAGTCACTTCCATAAAAGTGCCAAACGGATCGTTACCCACTCGGCCGAAAAATGCGCTTTTGCCTAAAAGGCGAGAAATCGCTACCGCGACATTGGCAGGCGCACCGCCCGGACATTTCAATAATGTCGCGTCAGTCTCCGGAATGAGGTCGACGACGGCATCTCCAGTTACCCAAACTTGATTCATCTTTCTTACCTTAAAACTTAAAATCATGACAACCGAAAGCAGTAGCAACCAAAAGCAAGGTGACACTTCATGCTGTCATGTAAAAATATAAAAAGGCTAGCTAAGCCAAATCACCTAGCTAGCACCCCAAAGCTTAGGAAATGAAGTGAAAAGGGGGCTTCACTTCTAGGGATAAACGTTAAGCTGTTGCTTTAATGTTTTGTTTGCTGCTCTCACGCAAACCTAAAACAACGGTCAGAGCAAAGGCAGCCACGAACGCGATAATCATACCTACCACGTAGTAGCCAATTTTTTCTGGCGATATTGAGATGATGCCAGGAATACCCGCGGCACCCAGTGCTTGTGCTTTCACATTGAACATGGTGATAAACGCGCTTGAAACCGCAGCAGCACAAACCGCAGCAATGAATGGGTAGCGAAGCTTCAAGTTCACACCGAACATTGCAGGCTCAGTAATACCAAGCAAACCGGTCACGCCAGAAGGAATCGCGATACCTTTCATTTTCTTATCTTTGCTCATGAAACCAACCGCCAGCGCCGCTGCACCTTGTGACACGTTAGACATCGCCGCGATAGGGAAGATGAACGTACCGCCAGTCGTTGCGATATCCGCAAGCAGCTGAGTTTCAATAGCAATAAAGCTATGATGCATACCAGTAATAACGAACGGCGCATAAATCAAACCAAACACCGCACCACCAATGAAGCCAGCGCTGTTGTATAGCCAGTTAAGACCGTCACCCAGTAGGAAACCGATATCACGTGTAAATGGACCCACAACCGTGAATGTCAGTAGGCCAGTCACGAAAATAGCCAGTAGCGGCGTTAGCAAGTTATCCAGAACCGAAGGAATAACTTTACGTAGGCCAAGCTCAACTTTCGCTAGAATAAATGCAGAAACAAGAACGGGCAGTACTGAACCTTGATAACCCACTTTCTCGATTTCGAAGCCTAGAATGTTCCAAACTGGAATGCTGCCCGACACCGATGCGCCACCGAAACCCCAGCCGTTAAGCAAGTCTGGGTGAACCATCAACATACCTAAAGCCGCGCCAAGGTATGGGTTACCACCAAACTTCTTACTCGCTGAAAATGCTAATAAAATAGGTAAGTACACAAAAGGAGCATTAGCAAATGTATTGATCATGTTTGCTAAATCGGTCAACCCCGGATTAGCGTCGATTAAAGATTTGCCATCAATGAACAAGCCTTGAGCCGTCAATAGGTTGTAGATACCCATCAAAAGACCACCGGCAACAATCGCCGGAATGATTGGTACAAAAATATCAGACAGACCTTTCACTGCGCGTTGCAGGATATTTTGGTTGTCAGCACCTGCAGACGCCACATCGTTGGTCGACATTTCCGTCATTTCAGTCAGCTTAGCCAGCTCAGCATAAACTTGGTTTACGATACCTGAGCCAAAGATGATCTGATATTGACCTGCTACTTTAAACTGGCCCTTAACCCCTTCTAGGTTATCAATCGCCTGTTCATCAATTTTATCTTGGTCTGCAACCGCAAGACGCAGACGAGTCGCACAGTGTGCGAGTGCGGTGATATTACTTTTACCACCTAATAGAGAAAGCAGCTCTTTTGCTATTTTTGGATAATTCATTACATACCCCATTGGATTATCATTTGAGTTTTTGAATTCTTGGGAACGTTTGCAAAACAAATTTTTGCCTAGAAATAACAAATGATCAAAGATAACGGCTCAATACTGTGAGAATGATCTTCAAATTATCTCCCTAGGATAAGAAAACAGGGTTAAAATCTCCTAATAACAGGTAAATTTGATGCTCTGTTTGCAAACAATCCCAAAACTAAAAATACAAATGGATAATGAATAATGGCTAGTCTTCATGATGTCGCTCGTCTCGCTGGAGTTTCCAAGTCGACGGTCTCAAGAGTAATCAACGATGAGTATGGCGTAAAAGACGCAACCAAGGTGAAGGTACGTAAAGCGGTTGAAGAGTGTGGCTATCTCCCAAACCAAGTTGCTAAAGACTTAAAGTCTCAAAAAACCAACCTGGTTGGCGTGATTGTTCCTAGGGTTTCTTCCCACGCAACCTCTCAGGGTGTCGATGGTTTAACCGCCATCTTAGAGCAAGCGGGCAAGCATGTTTTATTAGCGAGCACACACCAAACACACCATAAAGAACTTGAATATATTCAGATATTTAACCAAAAACGCGTTGAAGGTATCATCCTGTACGCGACCCACCTCGACAACAAATTAGTCAAAGCGATTCAAAGCTCTGCTGTGCCGGTAGTATTGGTTGGTCAAGACGGGTCAATGTTTAACATCCCAAGCATTGTGCACGACGACACTCGCGTAGGGTTTGAAGCGGGCAACCGCCTCATAGCGAAAGGTTGTAAGCATATGGGATTCATCGGCGTGCAAGGCGATGATATTGCGGTTGATAAGATGAGATCGGAAGGCTTCGCTCAATCGCTTCAATTTAACGACCTCACACTGCAATTTCACGCCCGTGGCGACTTCACCATAGAGTCAGGTTACCAACTGGCTAAACAGTCTCTAAAAGAGCACACCAAGCTCGATGGCCTGTTCTGCGCAACTGACCGTATCGCAATCGGTGCGATCAGAGCCATTCAGGAAGCTGGACTCATTCCAGGAAAGGATGTCTTGGTACTCGGCGTGGGTGACGATGAACTTGCTTCAGTATGCACACCAACGCTGTCTACGTTTAACTATGCGTTTGATAAAGCGGGAGAAAATGGAGCCAAGCTGCTACTCGACCGTATTGAGAAAAAAGGCTTTGAAATGAGTAAGATGGTGTTGACCTTCACCACTATTGACCGAGAGTCTTGCTAGCAATTTATTTCAAAGATCAGGTTATCCCAAGATAAAAAATGCCAACCTTCGAGTTGAAACGATAAGGTTGGCATTTGATGATGCGACTATCACATCATGATTAACACTCTCTACCTAAACAATATATCAGGTAATTAGAACCAAGTTTCCATCTGCAGTGCAAACAGAACCTCGCCGCCCTCTCCCATCGTTGCAGCATCTGCCTCAGTGCTGATCGAGTAACCATTCAGGTCTTCACTCCAATCCACATAACTCACAGCGAAACGCAGTTCTGGTCGGTCAAAGAAACCAGTGCTGGTTGAAAGCTTGAGTGTTGGTGCAACTGTCGCCTTGTAGAAACCACCGCTCGCTTGCTCTGTCGAGTTGTCTAAATCCATGTACTGTAATGAAACTTCGTAAACCATCTCAAAGTTCTCTGTGAACTCTTGAGCCAATCGAACGTTTAAAGAAGCCCATGTGAATTCGTCATTCTTCTTTAGACGGTCTTGGCTATGCTCTGCCATTAATGCAGGTGCTAAGCGCCAGTTGTCGCCAATGCGAGTGACACCATAGCTAAACAGGCGAACGGCTTTCGCGTCATCCAGTAGATCACCATTTGAACCAATGCCTTTTAGCTCAGCACCTAGGCCGCTACCCATTAACATGCCCGTTTTAGAGAAGCCTTCGCTCAGACCAAAGAAGTTGTCTCCATGGTACGCAAACATTGCGTGTACACCGCTTTCAGCTGCGCCATTTAAGCGGCTATCGTTGTCTGCTGAGGTCATGCCGCTCAACATCACTTGCCATTGCCCAATACGGTTATTCATGGTTGCAATGTAGTTTTCTACATCTGTTGATGAGCTATCAATCTCGCCAAAATCTCGGCCATAAATTGAGAAATTCGCTTTCCAGTTGTCGCTCATCTGAACATCGTAAACGCCCGCACCAGTACCTGATAAGAAGACAATATCCGAATCGAAAAAGTGAATATCAAAGTTGTCGCGATCGAATCGTTTACCCGCCCAAAACGTTGCTTCAGAAAACGCTTCGGATTCAGAGAACATGCTCAGACGGTTCAGTTCTGAATACACTTGTCGTACATTCAACTGGCTTTCACTGGCTGTCCATTCGTTATTTGTTTCAGTACTGTCGGCTAACATGATACGAAACAAGGCACTAGAACCATCATCCGCAAAGCGCTTATGAATCAAATTCGCTTCAACGTAATGATCATCTTCCACACCAAGTCGTCCAATAGGCGCACCAATCGCTCCCGCCGCTGTCATGTAAGGACCAGTACCTGTCGCGCCGTTTAGGTCGTCGTTGATCAATAACCCAGAGCGTGCATAGCCGTGAAACTCAAACGAAGAAGCCTTTTCATTGGCTTCGGTAGAAACCTGCTCCGTTTGTGCAACTCTTTGTTCTAATTCATTAATACGTTGCTCTAATGCTGCAACGTCTTCACTTGCTAATACCGATGTCGTCATTAACCCCATTGTTACAGCAACCGCTAAAGTGTGTAGTTTCATTCTTATGTTCTCACGTTAATTGTTTTGGATTGTATGCAAACGTTCCCAAAATAATTCGTAAGCGCATTTCGGCTTATACTTTTGATGTATAGGCTCTATATCGAAGAAGAAATAGAAATCAGTCGTGTTGATTACTTCACTTTTGTATCTGGGAGGATGATAGCTCGACACCCTCGGGAACGTTACCGAAAATGCGTAATTATGATAACTTCGTCACGCGTGAAAGTGATTAATGGGCGAAAAATAATATATCGTGCACATTGAAGGCTTTTCGAAGGTTTGAGGAAGGAGGTGCGCTCGGACAAAATAAACAACTTCTGACACACACTTTTCAGTATCAAAGACCGGAGCACTGTGACCAACACCTTGTTCAACAAAAAGTTGATTCTCTACACCGTACTTGTCTAATAATTGCTTGAGTAACTCACTTTGATCTAGTGGTACTGGTTTATCTAAATCGCCATGAAGCATGATAAACGGTAGCGAATTTTCAGTGATGTAATATAGGCTTCAAGTTCGCGAACAGACTAAACTCTTAAGCTACATTTGCTTGCTGCATTTGTATAGCACTAATTAGACGTCCAACAGCCGGTTTACCCTAGCATGACGCAGCCTCTATAAGTGCGTTATTTCAAGGGGGAATTCGGATAACTTTTAGTCGGGCAAGTTCATATTAACAAGGTATAAATGAGTATTTACTCTGAATGTCTTTGGGGCAAAGGCGAATTACGACATTCGCTGAAACGTCTCTGTCGGATAGACGGCACCTGTTACCAGGTGCCACCCTCCTCAGAACCGTACGTGCAACTTTCACTGCATACGGCTCAAGCCTCCACAAAGGCACCGTTAAGCACCCAGTAACAAAATTACCTTTGCGATACACACTCAAAGCTTTAAAACTGCCCCAATGACCACTTAACGAATAAGAAACCACGGTTCGTTGTCAGAAGACGCACTGATTTCATTCGAAATCATCATTTGCTTTTCTTCTTTAATAAAGTTCTTCAAGCTATCTCGCAACGGGAGACCAGTTAGAAGTCAGCTCGCTTTCGCGCCAGATATAAACCTGTATCTACTTCATTACAAAGTAGCATTCGCTTTTTCTAACCTCCTTTACCTGCACACCTATCGGCAACCTTCACAGGTTGCTTTCCCATAGGGAGATATACAGGCTTACCCTGTTCCGTATGTCGCGTAAAATGTCAACTTAGATGCCCACAATGGTGCGGAGAGTGCAATGACCACGAAAGAGTATTGTCCAATCTCTTTCCGACTCTCGTTGCCTTTTGGCTACAGCGTATTAACCACTTCCGCTGCTTCATCGTATAACGCGCCTTAAATGGATTCACATTACATTCATCATATTGACCCCCTAGCACTCACCCAACTTGTGGTTGTCAGGAGAAACGTCCTCTCACGATTCCGTTCCCGCTCAGTTTAACGACCAAGCTTCGTTACATTGTCAGAGCCGCTGCTTTATTCAGGCTCCTAGGGGCATCTGGTGGTACAGATGGTTCACTCTTCGTGGTGAACAACGCTTCATACGACTTCAGGTCGCACGGACAATAACAAGTTAGGAGCAGTCATAAACTGCAGTCTCATTCGAAGCGATTAAAAAAGCACTTCTAAACGAGATGTTAGAAGTGCTAATTATTGAGTAAATTTAATAAACTTCTTATACCCAGACTTGATCAAATACTCGGTACATGTTGCCACCTAAGAACTTGCTGCAGTCTTCTTCTGAGTATCCATTTTCAAGCATGGTATCAATTAGAGCTGCAACAATTTGATATGGTGCTGGGGTAGGAAACCCTTTTGCTCCTACAGCGGCACTATAGCCACCATCAGGGAATACGTTCTGCCCCATTGGTGTTTGAATAATAGACGCTGTAAAATTGATGTTCGGGATATAGTCTGAACCGAAGCCAACGTGGTCTATACCGACTAAGTTGACCATATAATCAATATGTCGAAATAATTGTTCAGTCGTCAATATATCTGGGTTAGATGTATCCATAAAGGCAGCCACCATATTTATTGAGCAAACCCCACCGGTTGCCGCAACACCTTTAATCACAGCGTCAGAAAGGCTTCTCTGATAATCGGCAATGGCTTTCGCACCTGAATGCGAAGAAATGACAGGTTGGCTACTGCGTTCAATCGCATCTAAGGAGGTTCGTTCGCCAGTATGGCTTACATCAACAGGCATACCGTATCGGTTATAAGCGTCGACAAGTTTTTTTCCATATTCAGTTAGACCACGGTTCTCAATTTCGAAGCAGCCATCACCCACATCATTACGTTGATTATATGCCAATAAACAGTAACCATAGCCCATCTCACGCCATAGTCCTACGCGATCAACATCACCACCAAATATTTGAGTACCTTGGTGAGTGAAGTAAATACCCAATTTGTTTTGTTTTACCGCTTCATCAATATCTTTGGTAGTGCGGATCATCATATAGTCGTCTGGGCGTTCTTTCATTTTGCTTAGGTAGAACTGAGCGCCTTTCATAATGCCTTCAACCGAGGCATCTAACGAGTCTGCGGAAGGACATGCTGCTAGTACCTTGAATCCAGCGGCTTTGCACTTGTCCATTTCATCATGGAATTCTGGTGCTTCAGGTGAAGACCATTGAGAGGGCCAAAGACCGGAAAAAAGGCTGTCAATAGCCATAGAATCTCGAACAATTTTTTTTGCACGTTCAGATGCAGGATATTTGTGTGTTCGTTGAGGGATTTTTGAATAATCTTTTATTTCAAATTCTGGTAATTTTGGTGCACCTGACTTTGTCGCTTTATCATTACTTGGTTCGATTTCAGATTTGTTGTCCATATTTGAAATTTTCCTTAACAGTGTTAGCTTCTATAAAATATAAATTTGACCCAGTCCGCGACAGCATTCTCTTTCTGCATAGATCGGGCTAAGTCCTCCTTTATGTTTTTGGCGATCTCTCGATCGGTCAGTTGGTGGCAAAGTAGTCGTAGAGCGTCCGCGCAACTTCGGCGACCGCACGGTCGCGGTCGGCCATCGGCGTGTCGCTCGACGCCGTGTAGATCGCGATGGCAAAACGGCGACCGTCTGGAAGCGTGACATAGCCGACGTCGTTCGCGACCCCGGTGGCGGTTCCTGTCTTGTGCGCCACGGGAGTGCCGCGCGGCAGAAGCCCCTTGATCCGGCCAGCGCCCGTTCGCGTGCGCGACATGCTCGCGATGAGGAAGTCGCGAGAATCTTCGCTGATCGCAGTTGCGCTGTCGATTTTCATGAGAAGGTCAAGCATCGCGAAGGGGGTGGACTGATCGCGCGGATCCGCCTCGTACTTCGGGTTTTTCGGAAACATAACGAGCTGCGTGACCATCTCGGGATTACTCTGCATGAATTCCTCAACCGCAGCCACGGTTGCCGGACTATCCATGCCGAGCACGTCCCTGAAAAGATCCTTTATATTCCGATCGATGCGCATATCCTTGATCCCGAGCTTCCGCATTGCGTCAGTGATCGCCTTGGGTCCGCCGGCGAGCGAGATAACGAAGTCCGCCGCGGTGTTGTCACTCATCGTGATCATTGGCTCGATCAGATTGGCGACCGAAAGCTGCAGACCGGGGTGCACGAAATTCTCGGCAATCACATTGTCGCCAGCAACCATGTCGTCAAGATGCAGCTCCACCATGTCATCAAGTTTGACCTCACCCGCTTCTACCCTTTTGAGTAAGGTTACCGCGGCGGGCACCTTGTAGGTACTCGCCATCGGGAAAGTCATGTCTCCGTTATATGCAATGATCTTATCGCTGCCGATGAGCTGGGCGGCGAAGCCCACCCGCCCGACCAAAGGAGCGGTAATTGCCTCGACCTGCTTTGGTTGAATGCTTATAAAAATTCTCTTCATGTTACTAACCCTCGATTTGGTTGCCGGCAGTGTGTTTCGGTCTTGAATCCCCCAGAAAAGCGAGTCTTTAGCAGACGGAACGTTGCCTGATCGATCCTGAGCAGGCTCTGCGAATTCACTACCTTCCAGGTGCGTGTGCCGGTCATGAAACTTTGTCCCCAGGCCTCCACGGATACGGGCTCGAAAGTCGTTATCATGACACAACAAAAGTGGGGCATTAAGTATGAGCGCATTGGCGAAAACCTCATCAAAACCTATCTGTGCTTCAGTAGGTGTCTCGGAACTGAGGTGAAGGCGGTTATGTACAGCGGTAAGACGTCCGTAACGAGAGGCAACTCGTTGTGCTTCAAACTGCTCATAAGTTGTTAAACCTTGTGCCATATAAGCGGCGCCTACACCAATTGCCCCTTCTCTTAAACCATTATCTAGAAGTTTCATTATCTCGTTGACCTGATCCACATTACTGCGGGTAACAGACCAGCCCTGCGTACCGTCTTTTGCGGTCTTATTAATATAGATCTTGCGTTACTACACGAGAATTGGATCACTTAATAGCGTTAAAATGTAACTCTATGAGAGGTGTTTATGAGCAAAGGCAAACGGTATCCAGCCATTCAAGTCTTGATGGGTACACTCCTAGTTAAGATCAAGTAACTCACAATTTCAAGTTACATAGTGTTCGACCATGTCTTGAACTAGGTAAGTGCTGCAATGCTCTTCCCATTTATCCTCATTAGCAGCCTCGATAGCACTGGCAACTGCTTCTTGCCGATGCTGTTGAGGGTCAACACCCTTTACCCTCATTAACTTATATTCTGTAATCTCTTCACACGCCTCAGCTAACGGCATTAATGGATTGTAGTGGTCAAGTAAATTTGGCCACGGTTTAGTAGCCGATTTTATATTTTCTCTCAGCTGCGTTCGGACTTAATCCATTGTTATGACTATGCGGCCTGGTTTTACTGTAATAGCCAACAATGTAATCCGTTATTGAGTGTTTCGCTTCGGTAAAATTACAACTGTCTAGGGTCAGGTCTTGCCTTTTGCCACTCATTACTTTTGGTATGTCAAAGCTAACAAAGCACCATTATTTGAACTTTGAGGCGCAACTCATTTCGGGGCAAAAGTGAGTTTGCTAGGGTAAAAGCAAGGAATAGCCGAGGGCAGACATTAGCCTTTAGGTTTTATATCAAAACTCGACATATGAAGCCTTAGAACCAGTACAAAAGCCCTCATTCAATTCACTTTTTCCATCAAAACTCTTTTTGTGCTGTCCTATCTGGGCAACGCACAGCCTTCATTCCCACTGCCCCAACACTTTATTTAAAAGCTGCTCCAATTGCTGTTTTTCTTCTGCCGTTAAAACATCTAATTGGCGCTGCTCCTGTTGGTGCAATGTAAGCGCCACCTGTTCGATGAGTTTGCGTCCAGTAACGGTCAATTTAACCAGTTTGCTGCGTCCATCCTGCGGATTTTCCAGTCGCTCAACTAAACCTGCTTTTTCAACGCGACTGAGGACTTTAGTTAGCCCGCCAGAACTGAATAGCATTGAGCGATACAAATCGGTAGGTGATAAACAATAGGGTTCACCGCTGCGTCTTAAAGTCATCAATATGCCGAAGTCTGCTTTTTGCAGATCATGTACAGCAATGATGTCTCCTAAGTCATCATCTAAATGGCTGTGTATTCGATGAATCATAAGGATCGTAGGCCTAAAGTTATCGAACGCCTCCGGCCAGTTGGCTCTTCCAAGCTTTAAAATTGTTTCTAGGCTTTCTTGTTTAGACATACTCGCCAACTCATTGTGATTGCTAATGATTGAAATATATCTTGCCAGGAAGATAATATCCACTTATTATCTTTCTGGAAAGATAAATGAGGTTTTAATGAAGAATTCTATTAGCCGCAGTCTCGTTGTGCTCCTTGCCGCGGTTTTTGCGATGACGCCGTTTGCAATTGATAGCTACCTACCTGCTATCCCCAGTATTGCCAACGAACTGAATGTCGATACAGCGATGATTTCAATTACGGTCAGTATCTATATCTTCGGTCTAGCCATTGGTCAGTTAATTGGCGGACCGCTATCAGACAAATTTGGCCGAATGAAGGTAATGGTTGCAGGCTTAGTGCTATTTGCATTTTGTAGCCTCATGCTTGCATTATCAGCAAGTGTTCATAGTTTCTGGTTTTGGCGTATATTGCAGTCTTTAGGTGGAGGCATTGCCGTCGTTGGCGTTCCTGCAACGATCCGAGATAACACCGAAGGCAGTGAGTCAGCAAAACTGTTCGCGCTGATCGCGTTGATCAGCATGATCGCCCCTTCAATAGCGCCTTCCGTGGGTACGGCGATTATGAACCTGCTAGGTTGGCACTGGATATTTATAATTTCTGGCACTTTGGCTTTAGTGGTCGCCTTTGTTGCTACTCGCGTTTTACCTAAAGCCAAAAAACGTGCATCAACCACCACTCCCGTTCGTTACAAACATGTGTTTACAGAGTCTAAAGCACTGGGCTACATGGTCTCACAAAGCTTTAGTTTTTCTGTATTGATGACATTTATTGCAAACGGTGCGTTTGCTTACATGATTCATTTTGGCGTGACCCCAGAGATGTTCTCTGCACTTTTCCTAGTAAACGTCATAGGTGTTGCTATTGTGAATCGAATCAACTCATTCCTATTGAGCTATCATTCACCTGAAACACTATTGGTTAAATTTATTGGTCTTCAGGTACTTGGCACAACACTATTAGTTACCTCACAACTCGTTGCACCCAATAACTTATGGTTTGCGGTGGTCGGCTTTGTTGTCAGCGTTTCCGCCAATGGCGGCATCATGGCAAACTCAAATGCCAGCTTCCTGAAGCATTTTGGACAAGGGGCTGGTGTCGCTTCTGCAGCGCTTGGGGCCACACAGTTTTTTACCGCCGCAAGCATTAGCGCACTCGCAGCCTTATTAAGTAAAGACTCTTTGTGGCCTATTGTCGGTATCATGCTTTGTGCGTCACTCATTTCATTATTTGGCGCGATCAAGGCCAACAATCACAATGGTGTCTATCGAGTGCCGTTACAAAGTGAAACCTAAGGTAATTTTTTAAAAACAAAGGGGTGCACACAGTGCTCCCCTTTTTAACGCATTTTGTTATTTCAAAGATTAAGCCTTTACCATTAGGGTGAAGTAGGTATATACCTAATCTATGTTATTCAAAATAAAGACAATTTAATGACGCTCAAAGAGATCCTGCAAATCCGTAACGTTCGTTACTTCTTAATGTTTCGCTGCAGCTACTTTGCGCGCTTTTACTATCCTATCTTTACTCTACTCTTCCTAGATTACGGCTTAACCCTATCCCAATTTGCAATGCTTAACGTGGTATGGGCCGCGACCATCGTTCTCGCAGAGGTCCCATCAGGAGCGTTTGCCGATACCCTGGGACGCAAAAAGTTAGTGGTACTCTCTTCTGTGATCATGTTTATTGAGATCGCCATGATCGCGGTGGTTCCTACTGACAATGCCAATTTGGTATTCGTTGTGTTTTTGATTAACCGAATTCTAAGTGGTTTGGCTATGGCGCTAGCCAGTGGTGCCGATGAAGCCTTGGCTTATGACACCTTAAAGGAGCAAGGTAAAGAGGAAGCGTGGCCGCAAGTGCTGCAAATACAACTTCGTATTGCTTCTAGTGTTGGCATTTTTGTTACCCTGATCGGTGCGGCTATGTATGATGTGAATTTTATGACTCATATCTATCAGTTTATTGGGCTCTCAGCACCTGAAACCACCCAAGACATCATGCGAATTCCAGTATTTGCGACTCTATTGGTGGCGATAGTTGCCATTTATGCAGCCATAAATATGCAGGAAGACCGCGATACACTGCCCAAGCATGACAGTAAACTTGCTACCTCAATAGCAAGTCTAAGACTGACACTAAACACAGGAAAGTGGGTGCTTTCGACACCGTATGTACTGTTTATATTGCTCTACTACAGCCTGTTTGAGCATACTTCTCGCATGTTCTTAACCATGAATAGCCAGTATTATCGCGCTATTGATATCCCTATTATCTATTTTGGCTTGATTGGTGCTGGAGTCAGCGTACTTAAAATACTATTAGCTGGGCAAAGTCGAAGACTAGCAGAGAGCACAGAACCAAAAATCTTCCTTGCCGTTGCGGGTGTAGCCACCATAGCAACCTACTATTGGATCAGCTTAGGCTGGTCAATATATGGGGTTATCCCCGTACTCCTTTTGATTTTCATCATCATGACGATGAACATATTCATCAGTTACCACCTTAATAGAAAGACAGAATCCCACAACAGAGCGACGGTATTAAGCTTTAAGGGGCTGATGTTTAATCTAGGTTACGGCTCAATAGGTGTTTTATATGCGTACTACTATAAATTGGTGTCTCAAAACTACACCGAACAACAAATAGAACAGCACCTAGACTTTCTAGCCTCACTGTCTTCATTTTGTTACTACTTTGCGTTTTTGTTCATTTCAGTCAGCGCCGCTTTCTATGTCAAAAACAAACAGAAAACGATTTTCTAACCGATACTGATCAAGACAATTAATCTGTTTAGCAATGGCTTCACTAAAGGCCAGTGATCGACATACAAAACCAGGTCGTAAGCAAAGCAATAGAGGCAACGAATCAATGGTAGGAAGTGAACATGGATAACCGCCTGAGCGTTATGGACTTTCTTAAGGTGTTTGACTGCATTCGTTCCACTGGAACAAAGCAAGATCATCAATATGTGTTGGCGGAGATGTGCGCATGGCACGATTATGACGGTTACACCTGTTGGTTAGGCTTCAAAGACGTCACTGTGACCCTGATGTTTCATGGATCATTGAAGGTCGAATACGACAAACCATCTAGTTATGCAGAGTTTCTTAATCGTTGCTTAGCACTGACCGCCAGCAAGCCATTACAATGATGCAGGTTATAAGCTCGAACACATCCTCCACCAGCGTTGCCTGCCGTTTCACACAAATGCTTCGCCTATGGACCTTGCTGACTGCTTCTCTTTTGTTTAGTCATTTTGTCGCAGCTTCAGAGGAAACTATGATTGATTTTACCCAACCCAATGAGTATCAACAGTGGCAGGCAGTCAACGACAATGTAATGGGTGGCATCTCACAAGGACGCTTCACCTTTGATGGCAATCATAGCCTTTTTGAGGGAGAACTATCGTTAGCCAACAATGGCGGTTTCAGCTCAATCAACCGCTCTATAGCGCCATTATCGCCGAATAAAGATCAAGTAGAACTCTCCTTCATTGGCGACGGACGAACCTATCAACTCCGACTCTCAACATGGAAAAACGGCGATCGAATTACCTACAAGCATGAATTTTCCACCACAAATGGAACGGAGCAAACTATGGTATTTCAGTTAGACGATTTCCAAGCAGTATTCAGGGGTAGACTGATAATGGGAGCGCCTACCCTTGTTGCACAAGATATTGAACAGATAGGCTTTTTAATTGCAGACAAGAAAGAGGGGCCTTTCTCTCTAAAGCTCCTGAAAATGCAATTTACATCCAGTGATATAATCCACTGATACTCATACAATTACAGACAAAATAGGCACTTTATCTATCAATCCACAGTGTTCATTTGCATTAAATAGTACTCACCAATACTGTCTCGATGTTTCGCTTTCTTGGTAAACCCTCTTAACTCATAAAACCGAATGGCATTTTGATTTTCAACCAAGCATTTTAAGCTCAGTTTTCCGTACATAGATTGCGCTTTGGTGAGCAGTAAACTGCCGACCCCTTTTCCAAGATGTTCGCTACTTACATACAGATGATGCACAAAATTTTCTGGCTCCCAGATTGAAATGAAGCCAATGGCCTTTTCATCTAACACCGCCAATAAAATTGTTTCACCCTCTGTATCTTTCTCAAAATCCGAAAGTTTAAAATCACTACTGTCTAGCCATGTAAATGTTGTCGTTCTTGACTCAAGATAAATCTCACTTAAATCAGATGCAAAACTAGGATGGTATTCAGTAATTCGCATGCTCTACTTACATCCCTTCATTAGTGACTGCTCCCAACACACAGTGACCTAGCCAATCTCAAAGGATAATGACTGCCAATTAACTCTGAGGGTTACTTCTATTGGCTTCTTTGTCAAAGAAACTAAATCCCTTAGGGATGAAAAACTCACAGGCCTGTCTTTTGGCTGACGTTGGTTGCTCCCAAGCGCCACAAAGGTCTTTGGTATTTTCTCGGGTTCTAGTGAACTGCTTACATTGGCCACAACGTTCCATTGTTTAACGACTCCTTGAAATGAAATAACGGCTCATTCACTTTACCTTAGCCCACTCTAGCCTAGTTTGACCTAAGCTAATTTTTCACTGTTGTTAACGCAATTAACACTGCCGTACACCAGAAGTGGTCCCCGATTTTCGGACATGACTTTAAGTGATTGATCTGTTTTGATAGTACCCAGAAATACTGGAGCAGATTATGACTAGAAAACGCAGAAACCACTCTCCCGAATTTAAAGCTAAGGTGGCATTGGCTGCCGCTAAAGGTGATAAAACTGTCGCTGAGTTAGCACAGAAGTACAACCTGCACCCCAACCAGATCTCAACATGGAAGAAAGAGCTGCTTGAAAATGCAGCCATGATCTTTGCCTCTGAAAGTCAGTTGGGCAAAGACAATTCTGAAGACGTGGACAAACTTCACGCTAAGATCGGTCAATTGACCATGGAAAATGATTTTTTGGCGAAAGTGCTCGGTCGTTAGATCGAGCACAGCGAAAGAGTTCGCTGGATAAATCCACCCAACTACCGATAAAGCGCCAGTGCGAGCTTCTTAATATTGCTCGCTCTACGGCTTATTACCAACCCATCGGACTTTCTACTGAGGAGATTGAATTGCGTCGAATGATTGACGAAATTCACCTTCAGTATCCGTTCATGGGCAGTAGGCGTGTTCGAACTGAGCTGGCTAAAAAAGGCCATAAGGTTAATCGCAAGCGTATCGTTCGGATCATGCGTGAAATGGGCATTGGAGCGATTTATCCCAAGCCAAAAACGACACTGGCGAACAAAGCACACAAGGTTTATCCCTACCTATTGCGTGACATCGAAGTTACTTACCCCAACCAAGCTTGGGCTATTGATATCACGTACATTCCGATGGCTAAAGGGTTCCTGTACTTGGTTGCCATTATCGATTGGTACAGCCGTAAGGTGTTGTCTTGGCGCCTCTCGAACACCATGGATACAGGCTTTTGTATTGATGCTCTTGAAGATGCGCTTCAACACTACGGACCACCCGATATCTTCAACTCAGATCAGGGCAGCCAGTTTACCAGTACTGAGTTCACACAGAAGTTGCTCGACCATAGCGTACGGATCAGCATGGATGGGAAAGGCCGTTGGATCGACAACGTTTTTATCGAGCGATTATGGCGAAGTCTGAAATATGAGGAGGTTTACTTAAAAGCTTACACCACGCCCCGTGAAGCCGAACTTGAAATCGGCCACTACATGGTGTTTTATAATGAGGAGCGTAACCATCAAGGCCTCAATGACCTAACCCCTGATGAAGTCTACTTCGGTAGGCAGAGATACGCTGCATGAGCTGGATCAACCACTTAAGGAATTAGCTTATGTGTCCAACCATTGGGGTCCACTTCTACCTTCACATCAATACACCATAAGTCTCACTCTACATTTTTCTTTCCTTTCCGTTCTATCGGTGTATTATTTAATCGTAACGATCGTTCAATAATAGAAATCCATCGAGGATGAGTTGATGAGCAGTAAAATAAAATTAGATATTGTTTCAGACGTGGTTTGCCCTTGGTGCATTATTGGTTACAACAACCTGCAAGCGGCAATCAACGAGCTAGCGCTTCAAGACAAGATTGATATTGAATGGCAACCGTTTGAATTGAACCCTGATATGCCCGCTGAGGGTGAAAACCTTAGAGATCATGTAGCTCGAAAATACGGTAGTAGCCCTGAAGATAGTGCTAGTGCGCGAGAAAGAATCGCAAAGGCTGGCGCTGAACATGGCTTTCAATTTAACTATTTCGATGACATGAAGATGGTGAATACACTAGAAGCCCACGTGCTTTTGGATTACGCCAGACAGCATGGCAAACAAACAGAGCTGAAACTGAGGCTATTCAACGCCTTTTTCAGTGAACAGAAAGACGTTTCTGATCGCGCCATCCTAAAACAAGAGCTTACTGCTGTTGGTTTGGATGGTGATCAAGGGTTGCTTTGGTTAGACAAGCCAGAGCTTAAAAATGAGGTTAGAAGTCAAGAAGCCCAGTGGCAGCAGATGGGCATCACAGGCGTACCCACAGTGATCTTTAATAGAGAGAGCGCGGTGACAGGTGCTCACCCAGTAGAAAACTATAAACAGATCTTACTCGAGCTAAGCAAAGAGCTAGAATGAACCGTTATTTAGTACGATTGGTACCGTATTGAACGATCGTTAATTTACTCGCTATAATCCGCGTGTGAGCAATTTTAAAGGCAGTAGGTAATACCATGGGCAAACGTGCACTTTTTGATAGAGACGATGTCATCAATAAAGCCAAAGATCTTTATTGGGAAAAGGGCTATCACGGCACCTCAATGCGCGCACTGCAAGACGCCCTTGATATGCGCCCAGGTAGTATCTACGCCGCTTTTGGTAGCAAAGATAATTTGTTCAAAGAGGCAATCCAACGTTACGCTGAAGAAGGTGGTGAGATCTTAAACCACAGCTTAGAGAACTCCGACTCTAATATTGGCGGCTTAAAGACATTTATTAAAACCATCATAATCGAAGGCAGAGGATCCGCCCCTAGCGGCATGTGCATGGTGGTAAAATCTGTTGCTGAATTAACAGAAACGGATAACCCAGAATTACTGACACTGGCTAAACAGTTACTTGGCAATGTAGAAGCAGAGTTGGCATCAATACTCACTAAAGCAATGGAGGCTGGAGAAATCCGCTCAGGTAAAGACCCTATTGAGCTAGCCCGTTACGTTCAAGTTCAAATTATCGGCCTCAGAACCTTCGCCCGCGCCACCAATGAAGTCGCTCTAGTAGAGAAGTTTATTGATGGCATTTTTGAAGATGGTCCATTTCGCTAGAATCCCGTTATTTACGGTACTTAGATAGCTTATATTCGAGGTTTTCTTTTACACTCAGCCATTCACTATTGAGAATTGAAAATACGACGGTGTCTCTATAACCACCATTGGGCAGTGTTTGATGATTCCTCAATACACCATCTTGTTTAGCTCCTAATCGGGCTATTGCTGCTCTTGAAGCTTGGTTATGCCAACTAGTGCGAAACTCTACAGCGATAGCCTCTAGAGATTCAAAAGCATGAGAGAGAAGTAGCAATTTGCACTCGGTATTCACAGACGTTTTTTGAAAGCGACTCGCATACCATGTGTAACCTATCTCTACTCTGTGATGCACCGGGTCTGCATTACAAAATCGAGTCGAGCCTATGATATGTCCAGTGGATTTCTCTATTACAACAAACGGGACAGCTAAACCCAAAGCTTGTTGCTCAAGGGCAGTATCGATATAGCGACTTACCGTTTCTGCACTAGGGACAGACGTAAACCACAAATTCCAAAGCTCACCATCGGATGCCGCAATGACAAGTGCATCGGCATGTTCACCAGGGTGAGATCGTGAACGTTTTTCAATCAAAATCACGATTGATTTGACGATCACATTTAGCTGTGATCATATACTCCCTTTTTAGGGAGAGCATCATGCACATTGACCACTTCAAAGAACATTTTCAAACGATTATCGACCAACGCCAAGGTGCAAAGGTCACATATTGCCTGTTTGAAGTCCTTTTTGGCTCGCTATGTGCAGTGATTGCAGGCGCGAAAGGTTGGTTCGATATTCGTGAATACATTCTCGGTCATCATGATTGGTTTAAGCGTAATGACTTGTTTTTGAATGGTATTCCTGCTGATGACACAATAGCTCGTATCATCTCTACCATTGAACCCGAACAGTTCCATGAGTGCTTCATTAACTGGATGTCATCAATTCATACTCTCACCGAAGGTCAAGTGATTGCGATTGATGGAAAAACACTTCGCGGCTCATATAATCGTGAAGACAGGACGAGCACCATTCATATGATTAGTGCTTATGCGTCGTCCAACAAGCTCGTACTGGGACAGCTAAAAACCGAACAAAAAAGCAATGAAATTACAGCGATCCCTGAATTGATAAAGATGCTCGATATCAAGGGGGCCCTAGTAACTATTGATGCTATGGCCTGTCAAACCAAGATTGCTAAAGCCATTGTAGATCAAGGTGGAGACTACCTGCTTGCCGTAAAGAGCAACCAAGGAAAACTCCGACAAGCAATAGAAAAGGCATTCTCTTCTCAGCGAGCCAATGTGGCTGATAACATCTCTCTTGAGCAAGGACATGGCCGTATAGAGTCTCGTCAATGCTATGTTTTTGACAGTGCAAAACTTGAAGGTAATTTCTCTCGCTGGAAAGGCTTGAAGAGCATTGTGATGGTTGAAAACTTTCGCCTTGAGAAAGATAAATCTGTCGACCTAGAGTACCGTTATTACATCAGCTCCAAAGAGCTTAGTGCAGAGCAAGCTGCTATGGCTGTCAGAGAACATTGGGGCATAGAGTCAATGCACTGGGTACTTGATGTCACCATGAATGAAGATGCATGCCTGATATACAAAGATCACGGTGCAGAGAACCTATCATGCCTACGTCATATGAGCTTGAACATGCTCCGAGAAGAGCCAACCAAGCTAAGCATTGTTGGTAAGCAAAAGCGCTGCATGATGAATACATCGATGCTAGAGGCAGTATTAAGTGCTGGTTTTACTCGAGTGGTGAAAAACTAGGCACTCATGCGGTCACCCTGGCATGTTCACGCTTCAATGGCGCAAGCTTTATCTTTTTTGATTCCATCTCAGTTTCGCGTAACCACATTACTTTATTCCTTGTTAACATATCAATAGTTAGACTTTGTCCATCACAATAAGGTCTCTTAGGTTCTTTCTCACAAAAGAAGATACATATTTATATAACTGATAAAAGTATCAAATCTTAGCCTTCTCCCACACTTCTAGCCAAACCACATTAAAACCTTGCACTAATAGTGATTAACCTTAGGTCACCATCTACACATGTTTGTAGTGGCATAGTTAATTTGGCCACCTGATTAGAGGTGCTAGAATGCACCTCGTACACAACAGGTGAAACTATGACAAAACGTACAAGAAGAACTTTCAGCCCCGAATTTAAGCTAGAAGCCGCTCAGCTAGTCACTGACCAAGGCTATACCGTTGTTGAAGCGGCGAAGGCGATGAACGTTAGCAAGTCAGCAATGGATAAGTGGGTTAGACAGCTCAAGCAAGAGAGGCAAGGTGTTACGCCAAAAGCTTCACCGCTCACTCCTGAACAGATTGAAATCCGTGAGCTTAAAAAGCGGATTGCTGAACTGGAAGAGCACAATGAAATCATAAAAAAGGCTACTGCTCTGTTGATGTCGGACTCACTGAACAATTCTCGATAATCGAGAAACTCAAACAGAGCTACAGCGTTGCCAAGCTGTGTAAAGTGTTCGGTATCCATCGAAGCAGTTTTAAGTATTGGAGTAAGAAGCCCAAGACTCAATCTGAAGAAGATGTCCGTCTACGAGCCCTAGTTCAAGAAGCTCACAGTGTTAGTAACGGCTCAGCCGGTGCGAGAACCATTGCCAGTATCATAACGAACTCGGGCATCAAGTTCTCTCGCTACAGAGCGACTAAGCTGATGAAAAAACTTGGGCTAGTTAGCCGGCAACTTCCTAAACACCGCTACAGTAAAGTAGCTCAGGAACACATTGAAATCCCAAATCATTTAGATAGGCAGTTCGCTGTGACTGCTCCTAATCAGGTCTGGGTCGGCGACGTGACGTATGTGTGGGCCGGAAATCGTTGGAGTTATCTTGCCGTTGTAATCGACCTCTTTGCACGTAAACCGATCGGTTGGGCGATGTCATTTTCGCCCGATAGCCAACTGACAGGTAAGGCGCTTAAGATGGCCTATGAGTCACGCGGTAAGCCCTCTAATGTGTTATTCCACAGTGATCAAGGGAGTCATTATACGAGTCGTAAGTACCGCCAAGTGCTTTGGCGATATCAGATAAAACAGAGTCTATCTCGACGAGGAAATTGCTGGGATAACAGTCCAATGGAACGCTTCTTTAGAAGCCTAAAAACTGAGTGGGTGCCAGCCAGTGGCTACAGTAGTTTATCTGAAGCTTGGAAGAGCATTGTTGGCTACATCATTAGATACTACAGCCAAATCAGACCGCACCAGTACAATGGTGGTCTAACACCGAATGAATCGGAGAGGCAGTACTGGGAAACTTATAAAGACGTGGCCAATTTTAGTTGACCACTACATTAATCGCGGGTCCAGTATTTAGGCCACTGTTTGATAAGCTCAAGGTCTCTCGTCAAAAGCTTGCGTTCATTATTGACTCTACTGCTTCCCCTGTGGCTATTTTGATTCCCTTTATTGGTTGGGGCGTGTACATCATGAGCCTGATTCAAAAGGAGTTCACGGCGTTAGAGGTAGGTATGAGTGAGTGGGATGCCTTTATTGGCGCGATTCCTTACCAATTCTATGCTTTCCTAGCTATCGCAATCGTTCCTATCTTGTCATTTTTCAAGCTGGATTTTGGTCCAATGGCTCACGCGGAAAGACTAGCTAAACAAGGCTCAGACTTTGGCAAAGTCCAAGACTCACTCAATGTGTTTGAGCACAAAAATGCCAAAACAAGCTTTGTATGGGCGCCACTTCTGGTGATGCTTATCGTGCTGTGCTCGATTCTGATTCCTCATGGTTTCCCGTTCCAACAAGTCTCAGGTTCAACCTTTAGAGCGGGGTTATCTTCTGCCTACTTTTTTGCGGCCATGACACTTATCGGCCTGATGGCGCTGTATGGTGTGAGAAAACTCTCCGATGGTATTCAGGTGTACCTAAAAGGTATGTCTAATATGATGTCTGTGGCGGTGATTCTTATCCTTGCATGGGCACTTAGCTCAGTAGGCAAAGAGCTAGGCGCAGCTGCGTACATTGCGCAGCAGGCACAAGCTGGCTTTCCTTATTGGTTAGTCCCTGCTGTTGCGTTTCTTCTCGCTGGGATTATCTCTTTTGCTACCGGTTCTTCGTGGGGAACCTTTGCCATCTTAATGCCGCTCGTGATTCCAACGGCCTTTGCTATTGATGCGCCTATGTTGGTCTGTATTGGCGCGGTTTTATCCGGTGGCTTATTTGGCGATCACTGCTCACCGATTTCAGAAACCACCATTCTTTCTTCAACGGGTGCGGGTTGTGATCAGTACGAACACTTCAGAACGCAGCTGCCTTATGCCCTTGTCAATGGTGGCATTGCGCTCATCAGTTTCGTTGTTTCTGGTGTTCTCGCTTCTCCACTGGTGGTGTTGGTCGCGATCATCGTGCAAATTGCGGTCTATCTTGTGCTCTCTAAACGACAGTCCACCAGCGGATCTCTAGAAAGCCAACCTGCTTCATAGAGTAATTCACCAAGCTAATTCCCATAAAAAAGCCCCGCTCTGCAAAGAGCGGGGCTTAACACTGATTAACCCTACGTCAAATCAATCAATTATTTTACAGCCTTAACCGTTGGCAAGATGCGATAGCCGTCTTTTACTTTTTGGCTAGGCATGTAGTGACGAATGCCTAGATTGAATACACCTGAGTCATTCGCTGTTTGAATGTTGTTTGGTGCATCTTCACCGCAACCAAAGCTGATCGTGTACGAGCCGTCTGCGTTAGGCTTCGCGGTATTAGAGCTTAGGTTTGCCACATCGTTAAACATGAACCCAGCTTTGTCATACACAGTGATAGACCAGAACGCTTGGTTCGCTGGATCTTCAAAGGTTGCTTGGTGACATTGGTTTGCTGGGTAGTTTCCTGATACTTCATAGATGTTGTCTTTCATCTGAGCACCACCCCAACCTATTGCCGCACCTACTGAGTATTTTTCTTCAGTATATAGCTCTTTTGACTCATCGTTAGGGTCTGTAAACATGCCCGTTAACGCTTGTCCACCATCGCGCTTCAAGATAGTTGGCATCTGCGATTTAAGCCCAATCTCCACCTTTTCAAATGAGGCTTGATCAACTTGTTCAGCGGTAAACATTCTATTTGAGTTAGCGTCAATGCTCATTTGGTCTTGAATCTTGCGAGCCTCTACCTCTGTGAACGTCGCATCTAGGCGAACCACGATATAGACATGATCGCCCGTGTGAGTTTTCAGCTCGTAGGTACCCGCGCCGTAACCCATAGCTTGAATTCTGTGGTCTTCAGTAACCACTTGATAAGATAGGTACTTGCCTTCTGGAACTTCAGGCAGTGTGATAGACGCGCCTTCAGATACATCGACAACCGCCATTGAATAATAAGTATCGCGGTTCATGCGAACAACAGGTTGTTGATCAGTAGGAGTTAGTTGGCGTTTGTGAAGAAATTTGTTGATACCAGCGAGGTCCTGGTTTTTAAGAATTTGGCGAGAACTTTCAAATACTGCGTAGTTTTCTACTGTCGTGATTTCTCCATCTTTACTAAAGAAATCCGCTTCGCTAGAGACTTCTGTTGCTGCAAAGGTAGGAAGAGCTGCGATACCCAAACCAAGTGAAACTGCTAGTGCAAGTTTTTTCATTATGTACTCCGGTAAATCAAAGATTCTGGGCATAAGCCGTTTCTCTATCCCTAAGTGCTCACTGCCTCTCTGAAAAAGAGAATAAACAAATAGCGTTATTTAATCGAATTACAGTTTTCTATATATGATATGCGTAAGAAGTATATCTAGGTGCTAGTTCCTAGGTCCCAGGAACCTAGGAACCAGCACCCCAATTACTCCCTTACTTTACTGCTTTAACGTAAGGTAGCACACGGAAGCCATCACGGATTTTTTGGCTTGGAATGTAGTGACGGAATGCTAAGTTAAACATACCTGAATCGTTCTTGGTTTCGATGTTGTTTGGTGCATCATCACCACAACCAAAGCTTACTGTATATGTACCGTCTGCATTCTTAGTCGCTGTGTTAGAGCTTACGTTAGCAACATCAGCAAACATGAAACCTTGCTTGTTGTACACAGTTACCGACCAGAACGCTTGGTTCTCTGGGTCTTCAAATGTTGCTTGGTGACAGGTATCTGCCGGGAAGTTACCTGATACTTCATAGACGTTATCTTGAAGCTGTGCACCACCCCAGCCGATTGCCGCGCCTACTGCGTATTTTTCTTTAGTAAACAGTTCTTTAGACTCATCATCTGGGTCAGTAAACATACCAAATGTGGCTTGAGCGCCATCACGTTTTAAAATCACTGGCATTTGCGTTTTCAGATCTTTTTCAACCTTATCAAATGCCGCTTCTTGAACTTGAGGAGCGGTAAACTCTGCTGTTGCTTTCGCTTCAATGCTCATTTTGTCTTGAATCTCACGCACTTCTGCTTCAGTGAACGTCGCATCGGTACGAATAATGATGTAGACATGGTCACCAGTATGAGTCGATAGGTCAAACGTGCCTGAGCCATACTGCATTGCTTGAATACGGTGATCTTCAGTAATTACTTCCATTGACATGTATTTGCCTTCTGGGATTTCTGGAAGCGTTACTGTCGCGCCTTCTGAAACATTAATTACTGCCATTGAGTAATAAGTGTCTCGGTTCATTCGAACCACTGGCTGTTCGTCGGTTGGAGTAAGCACACGTTTATGCTCGAAGTTATTAACACCCACCTTTTCTTGAGTTTTCACATACTGACGTGCTGTCTCAAAAACTGCATAGTTATCTGATGTAGTCACTTCACCTTTGTCGCTGAAGAAATCCGTAAGGGTTGAAACCTCTGTAGCTGCTAGCGTTGGTAGAGCAACAATGTTAAGACCTAGAGCGATACTTAGAGCAAGTTTTTTCATGGTGTGTTTCCTATAGTTTCAATTCAAATTAAACACTTCAAACCAACGCATGCTTCCCTTAGAGATTGACTTGATTTGTGCCTTTCACGTTTCACAGTTTACGGATTAGCCGATACAAAGCTATTGACTTAGATTTATACGTGATATTAATCAAAAGCATATTACAATTTTAATGGTAGGCACTATAGTTATATCAAAAGTTGACGATAGTACTGTTTCTTTAACATTTTCAGCGCAAAACCTGCGAAGAAACTATCTTTAACTATATGTATTTATTAACGTTATAGCAACGTAAACAACAAAGGGTAACAACATGAGCTCAACCTTAGACACGGTAATGCTACTTAAGAAGCAAATGCAGCAGTCTGTAATAGGACAACAACACATGGTCGATACTCTGTTGGTTGCTCTACTGACCAACGGCAATGTTTTGTTAGAGGGTCTACCAGGTACAGCAAAGACTCGCTCAATTAAGGCGCTCGCAGCGGCTTTATCCGTTGATCTTGGCCGTGTGCAGTTCACCCCAGATCTTTTGCCTTCTGATGTAACCGGTACTGAGGTTTATCAAGATGTGGACGGCAAACCCACCCTTACCTTCCAGCCCGGCCCTGTTTTCAACAACCTATTACTGGCCGATGAGATTAACCGCTCTCCCGCTAAGGTGCAGGCCGCTTTGCTAGAAGCGATGGAAGAGCGACAAATTACGGTTGCAGGCAAGACCTACAAACTGCCCGATTTGTTTATGGTACTCGCGACACAAAACCCTGTAGAACAAGAAGGTACTTACCCGCTTCCAGAAGCGCAGATGGACCGATTCATCATGAAGATCAATCTGGACTATCCAGACGCCGATGCGGAAGAACAGATCATCAAAATGGTGCGCGGTGAAGAAAAGCCTTCGTCAGAAAAACCAGAGCCTATCGATCCTGCTTGTATATTCGCGGCGCGCGAAGAGATCCAAGAGATCTATTGCAGTGACGCGGTACTTAAATATTTGGTATCCATTATTGTTGCCACTCGCCAACCAGAGAAATACCCCAACTCTGAGCTTGCAAACTGGATCGCAGTAGGATCAAGCCCAAGGGCGACTATCGCTTTAGATAAGTGCGCCCGCGCAATGGCTTGGTTGAAAGGCAAAGAGTTTGTTGATCCAGATGATGTGAGAGACGTGGTGCATGGCGTGCTTCGTCACCGCCTTATTCTTTCGTACGATGCATTAGCAGAAGGCGTCAGCTCAGATCGCGTTATTGATGAAATCTTGTCTCAAGTCGCAGTAGCGTAAGAGAGAAACCCATGACCAAATCCAATTCCATAGACGCGCAAATCTACACGGATTTAAAGTCGCTTCGTTTAATGAAATACAAGGCGACTGGCTTTGATTTTCTGCCGCCACAGCCCGTGAACAGTCTATTAACGGGACGACACGTATCGAAACTTCGTGGACGAGGCCTGAACTTTGAAGAAATGCGTCACTACCACATTGGTGATGACATTCGCACCATGGATTGGAAAGTCACCATGCGCACAGGTAAGCCGCATGTAAAGATATTCTCTGAAGAACGAGAGCGGAATGTTTACCTGCTCGTTGACCAAAGAACCAACATGTTTTTTGGTAGCACGGGAAAAATGAAATCAGTTATCGCGGCCGAAATCGCGGCTCTCATTGCCTGGAAGGTCACGGACTCCACAGACCGCGTCGGCGCCATTATCTACAACGATACGATGGCGGTGCCTATTGCCCCGCAGCGCAGTGCCAACCACGTATTGAAGATCTTAAATGAGATTGTGATTAAAAATCAGCAGTTGAAAGTAGGCATCGCCGAAGACTCTCAAGGAAACTCATTTAGCAAACTGTTTCATCAGGCCAAGCGCTTGGTTAAGCATGATGCCTTAGTCATCTTGATCACTGATGGCTACGGCTACAACGAGCAAAGTGAAGAGCAAATCAAAACCTTGTGCAAACACAATGATGTGGTGTTATGCCATGTGACCGATCCCCTAGAGCACAACCTAGCGGAATTGGACAAAATGGTACTCAGTGATGGAGAGATGCAGTTAGCAATTACAGGTAAGCAGGCTCAACTAAAAGATCGCTTTGCTAAAGATGTGACTGACACACTCGATAACTTTACCCGAGTCGCTAAGAAATATCGAATCCCGGTCATCAAAATCAATACCGTTCAACCTGCTGATCAGCAGTTGCGAAAAGCACTTGGAGCTTAATTGAGATGAGTACCACCGCTGAAACACTTAAACCCACGAGTATGAACTCAATGATGTCTGGGTTGGCAGAGCCTTCTCTGCCCGAAGGCATATCATGGATTCCCAATGCTCCTGGTTGGTATCTTGTGATTGGCATCATTGTTTGCTTTGCCTTGTATCGAGCTTACCTTGCTTATCGCCAGTATCAGGCCAACGCCTACCGCCGTATGGCTTTGCAAGAGCTAGAGAAACTACAAAAAAGCAGCGACGGGCTAGAGCGATTGCCTCAGTTGCTTCGCAAAACCGCACTTGATGCCTACCCGCGCAAACAAGTCTCCCCTTTACTTGGAGAGCAATGGGAACAGTGGTTGGATAAACAATGCCAAGGGAGCCAATTTTCAACTCAGTTTAATGGGTTACTAGCGTCACTTTCTTATTCGCCAAATGCGAGTGTCGATCAGCAACAGAGTTTAGGTTTGTATACGCAGACTGCTCATTGGATAAAACATCACGAGGTGAGACATGGTTGAGTTTGAATACCCACTCGCCTTTTTACTGGCCATATTGCCACTTTTGGTTTATCGCCTTGTTCCTGCCTATAAGGAATCCAAGAATGCGCTACAGGTACCCTTTTTTGAGCGCCTAGTTTCTGTCTCTGAAGATAAACCGTCGCAAAGTGCGACATTACTAAAGAGAAGAAAGATCCAATGGGCATTAGTAGTCATTAGCTATCTCTCTTTGGTGGCTGCCATTGCCAAGCCTATGTGGGTAGGTGAACCTATAGAGCAGAAAAAATCAGCGAGAGAGATCATGGTCGCTCTGGATCTATCGGGTTCCATGTCTGAAAAAGACTTTACCGATGAGAAAGGCAATAAACACGATCGCCTATACATTGCAAAACAAGTGCTCAGTGATTTCGCTAAGCAACGTGAACACGACCGACTAGGGCTTATTTTGTTTGCAGATGCGGCATACGTTCAAGCGCCGTTTACAGAAGATACCAATACATGGTTGGCACTATTGGAGAATGTCCAGCTAGGCTATGCCGGATTCCAAACTGCCTTCGGTGATGCTATTGGCCTTTCAATTGCCGTATTTGAACAAGAGCAAAGCAAACAACGAGTTATGATCTTATTGACTGACGGTGACGACACCAGCTCCAAAATGCCTCCCGTTAAGGCGGCCGAGATAGCCGCTAAGTATGGCGTGAAGATTTATACCATAGCCATAGGTGACCCAAGTACCGAAGGGCGATACAAAATGGATCTCCCTACCCTAGAGAAAGTATCTGAGATCACTGGCGGACAGATGTTCCATGCAATGAACCGAGCTGAGCTCGACCAAGCGTACGCCACCATTGATGAACTAGAGCAGCAAGAATTCGAACTACTGACTCATAGACCTCGTCATAGTCTGCATCACTGGGCTTTTGGCATCAGTTTTATGTTCAATTTGCTGGCTGCACTGTTTGTTTTTGCAGGCCAAGCTAGGCGCAATAAGCGTGTAAAAGAGGTGCTAACTCGCACGCAAGAGGTGCCAAATGAATAGTTTACTTGATTGGGGACTGACAGGTGATATCAGCAATTTCCATTTCATGCGTCCATGGTGGTTATTGGCTCTAGTCCCGTTACTCGCGATACAGCGCCTAATGACAAAGCAAGAGGATTTAGTGGCTCAGTGGCAATCTGTAATGTCCAAGAACATCATTGCGCACCTAACGCTGAATCAACAACGCGGCAGTTGGTTAACCCCTCTGAAACTGTTTCTGGTTTTCTCACTGTTATCTACGCTCGTGATGGCTGGCCCAACATGGAAAAAACAAGCGTCACCGTTTTTTGAAGATAACGCTGAGTTGATCGTCGCCCTTGATGTTTCAGGCTCGATGTCGCAAACGGATATTCAGCCCTCTCGTCTTGAGCGCGCTAAGCAGAAGATCTCACAATTGGCTGACCTAAGAGGCGATGCCAAGACTGGGCTGGTTGTCTACGGTGGAAGCTCTCACGTGGCAATGCCAGTAACCAAAGATAGAGAGCTGTTTCGCTACTTCTTAGATGTGCTACACCCTACTTTATTACCGGATAACCAAAGCAAGCCAGAATCGGTTATAGACCCAGTGGTAAGCCTGTTAAAGGAATCAAAGGTATCTTCGACGGTGCTGATCGTGACTGATAAAACAGACCAAAAAGCGATTGAGAAAATGCAGCAAGAATTTGGCTCTTTAGAACACCAGGTTTTGGTTTGGGCGATGGGTGAAAACCCTGACAGTGGCCGCGACGGAGCGCAAGGCTTATCAAGTACACAGATTCAAGAACTTGAAGCACTGGCTCAATCGGGGCATGGTTCGATGACGCTATTTACTCATGACTCAACGGATGTAGAGCAAGTATATGAAGATATTCAAAGCAACTTGTTTGCCGTAAACGACACGGCACAACCTTGGGTGGATTCTGGCTATCCGTTGCTGTTTTTGCTACTGCCTATTCAACTGATGTGGTTTAGACGAGGGTGGACATTGCAATGGTAACCATCAAACAATCGCGTATGGATTGGTTCAAGCAAAGACCAAGCTGGCAATGGATTCTCTTAATCCTTGTGGTATTGGCGCTATGGGGGGCTTTATCCCCTGCTCGCTTCATGAACTTTTGGCTAACCAAAGACCAACAAGGGCATATATATTTCCAGCAAGGAGACTACGCCAAGGCTCAGTCCTCATTTGATTCACAAGAGTGGAAAGCTCGCAGCGCCTATCTCGCTGGTGACTTTCAAAGCGCAATGACGCTGCTTAAAGGTCGTGAAGATGCTAAATCAAAATATTTGTTGGCGAATGTATTTGCCTATTCTAATCAATTTGAGCAAGCCAAAGCACTCTATGTTGAGCTAAGCCAGGACCCTGCCTTGCAGCAAGAGATGCAGCAGAATATTGAGGTCATGAATGCTTCTATCGAAAAGCTAAAGAATGCGCCTTTAGAAAAGAAAGAAGGCGAGAAAATGATTGATGATAGAAACATTGCCACCAGCGAAGAAGAAGCTTCGGAAGGTATCGAGGCCGAGCTCTCTGATCAGGTTTGGTTAAAGCAGGTTAGACAAGATCCTTCAAAGTTCTTGCGACAAAAGTTTCAACAGGAATACGCAAATGAACAAGAATAATCCATCGAAGAACTGGCTTTTCAATTGGCTCTCTTCGCTATCTCTGGGTTTGATGTTGATGGCAGTGTCTAACACCACCCTTGCCAATGACCTTCAGCCAATCATTGATGATAAACAATTGGCACTCTCAGTCGATGTGAAAAGCGAAAGCATTGCTCCGAAACAACAGGTTTTGGTTGAAGTAGAGATCAGCAGCACACAACCATTTGAAGATGCGATGGTAATGCCCTATCTGGATCTAAAAAATGCAGTGGTCAAAAAAGACGACCAACAAGTGGCGCGCTCTGCACGCATGCTAGATGGCCAAAAATGGTATACGCAAACGGCGAAGCTGTATATCTACCCTCTTACGGCAGGCACCTTTGTAATACCGAGCTTTGACGTTGCGGTTGTGCTTGATAATGATAAAGAAAACCCGCTAAAAGGCACGGTTTCCTCTGAGGAGACGACGTTTAATGTTGAAATGCCTGCGTCGCTTGATACGACTAACGAGTTTGTATCTGGCACAGATGCGGCGTTCACGCTTAAAACAGATAAACCTATCAGCGATGCGTTTGAGGTCGGTGAAGCTGTGGTACTCACCTACCAGCTGAAGGTAAAGAACTCACATATGATGCTTCTGCCGGATGTGAACGTACCAGACATTGCCGGTGTTGAGGTTTACCAAAAACCCGTCGCCAAAGAGAATATCTTTGATCGCTTAAGTAAGCGCAATACTGCTGTTTTAAACCAAGCAGTTACTGTGGTATTTCAAGAGTCCGGTAAGCTAGTCATCCCTTCACAATCAATACAGTGGTGGGACACTGAGACTAATGAACTCAAGACGCTGACCACTGACCCTCTTGAGTTTCAAGTTGGGTCTAGTAGTGCACTCTTACAAGCTCATAACTACCTTGAGGATATAACAGGATTTGCGTCTAAATACGGCGTTTACCTGATTGGTCTACTGGTTTTTGTTGGCCTGGTTATTACCGTGGTGATGAAACGTAAAGGCAAGCCAAGCACCCAAGAAAAGACGCCGGCCAAGGTCGACGTAGGCGTTAAGATCAAGCAGTATCAATCTGCGGCCGAGGGTCAACGCTTTGCTGAGGCGGTCGACCACCTTTACTTGATAGCAGGAAACCGAACATTTACCGATAGACTAGATAGCGAATCTGCAACCATTTGGAAGCAATTGCTCAGCTACTCTTTTGCTAATAGTGATAACAAGCAGCCTCTAACACAACAGCAGGCTCAGATCTTACTCAGTGCTGTGACGAGCAAAGAGTTAAGCTCAACGCCTGAGGGTTTTGATTGGCGACTTAATCCATAGAAAGGGTTTGATCTAAGTAGTCACTTGGTAATCGACAAGCTCATGCTTGTCGATTTTGTTTTTATAGTTCATTGCTCGCTGTGATATCCTTGTACCGTTCCAATTACTCAGATAACACAATGAAACTAACCCCTCTCCTCAAGCAACCCCGTATTCACTGACTTCTAAAACGTGACACTGTAATTTTTAGCTAATTATTCGTACACTTTTAGAGGTAACACTATGCAAGAAAAACATTGGTCAAAATACCAATTGTTGCATGAGGTCGTCAGCAATCCCAATATCCATATTAAAGGTAAGCACAGTTATTACAGTGACTGTTGGGACAATGGCTTTGAGGAGTCAGTCGTCCGATATCTGCACGGCGATAAGATAAGTCGTGAATGGGAACCCCGATGGGCAATTGATAAGCTCTTTATCGGCGATTATGTCTGTGTTGGGGCTGAAGTCGTCATTCTAATGGGTGGCAATCATACCCACAGGGTGGATTGGTTTTGTCTATATCCATTTATGGATTACATAGATGAAGCGTACATAGGGAAAGGCGACACGCAAATAGGCGATGGCGCTTGGCTTGGTATGCGAGCGATGATCATGCCCGGTATTACTATTGGTGAAGGCGCAGTTGTAGCCGCTAATAGTGTGGTGACTAAAGATGTTGCGCCATACTCGATTGTGGCAGGCTCGCCAGCAAAACTCATCAAAAGTCGCTTTGATCCAAAAATCATTGAAGATCTACTAAGCCTAGACGTCTACAACTGGCCATCAGAGAAATTTGAAGCGTTAAAGCGCTATCTATGTGCCTCTGACATCACAGCACTCAAAAGCGCTTCCGCGGCTTGGGATATCGGAAACGAAATCTAGCTTCCTAGCTTCCTAGCTTCCTAGCTTCCTAGCTTCCTAGCTTCCTAGCATTATATCGCCGAGCCATTTAACGCTCGGCTTTTTACTTTCCCTACTTTTTACTTTCCCGCTCTTTATTTTCAAAAAATGCACCCGCAATCATCCGTTATTCCTTTCAAAATGATTCTCAGAGTAAGAAAACACATTGCCAGCCTGAGAAAACCACAATAAAACAATGAATTAAAGTTGGCACGACTCCTGCTAAGTACAATCATAGTGAATTTTTGTTGCCTTGCAACACGCTAAGACTCTACACAAGGAATCGTTATGAAAAAGGATATTAAAACTGTCGTTCACGTGGTGCAGCATCTTGCCCCTGGGGGTATCGAGAGTTTGGCACTGGACTTCGTTTCTTTTAGTAGCGTTGATCACGAGGTGTATATTGTCAGCCTGCAGGGAACCAAACAGCAAGCCTTAGAAAAGTGGCCTCGACTTAAAGATTTTGCGAATCACTTAGTTTTTCTTAACAAACCCGATGCCTTCAGTCTAAAAACCATCTCTGACCTTAGTGCTTTGTTCCGTGAGCTAGGTGTCGATGTTGTTCACACTCATCACATTGGCCCCCTTCTTTATGCTGGCCTTGCTGCAAAGCAGTGTGGCATCAAGGCTAAGCTTCACACTGAACACGACGTGTGGCATCTAAATAGCTTTAAGCACCGTCAATTGCAGCGTGCATTGCTAATGTGGGTGCAACCTATGGTTGTCGCGGATGCCTTTAAGGTTGAAAAACGATTAGATGAGCTGTTTGCTCATTCAAAGCTTACAACCATCCACAATGGCATTGATACCTTGCGCTTTGTTGAGGGACAAAAACAAGCGTCTAGAGAGGCACTAAACCTACCTAAAGACAAAACCTTAATAGGCACAGCAGGACGTTTGGAGTCTGTTAAAGGTCATGACTTGCTGATTCAGGCGATAAGCGAACTCCCTCAGCAATACCAATTAGCCATCGCCGGTGACGGTTCTCAATTTGAAGCGCTTAAAACCCTCACTGATCGATTAGGTCTAGAAAAACGAGTGTTTTTCCTAGGTCGATTGGAAAATATGCCGATGTTTTATCAAAGCTTAGATCTGTTTTGCTTACCCTCTCGCCACGAAGGTTTTCCATTAACCGCTATTGAGGCGCAATCGTGTGGCACGCCTACCCTAGTGACTGATGTCGGTGCATCTGCCGAAACCCTGTGCCCAGATAGCGGACTATTGGTGGAAGCAAACTGTTCCCAAAAACTCGCACAAGCCATCAAAGCTTTTAAGCCATCCAGCACCTCACCAAGAGAGCATGTCGTTAACAAACACGATATTCGTGACGTCGTCTCTCGTTATCAACAACTCGCTAATATCGGAGCTTAATCATGTCTACTTACCACGCTCTACTTATTGCAGTATTCGTTGTCGCTAGCTTTCTTATTGTCTACCACCACGTAGGGTATCCTCTGCTGCTTAAGTTCATCGCTAAACGCACAGTAAAAGAAGAAAACACGGTTTCGCTGCGTCACTTTCAAAAAACAGCCGAAGACAGCGAACGCCCTACCATTACGGTTATTATCCCAGCCTACAATGAAGAAAAGTGGATTGCTGACAAGATCCGCAACACCGCCTCATTGGATTACCCCACACAAAAACTGTCAGTAAAGATCATCTGTGATGGATGCAGTGACAACACAGCGAATGTCGCCACCGCCACCATTCAAGAAGCCATTTGTGCTGACACTCTGTTTGAGGTTATTGAGCATAAGCAAAACCGCGGTAAAGTCGCCATCATCAACGAAGCCATGGAATCGATTCAGTCTGACTTGACCGTACTCAGTGATGTGACTTCGCTGATTTCTATCGATGCCTTACTGATTGCTGAATCTCACTTTCAAAATGAGCAAGTGGGCGTTGTAAACGGCACCTACTCGTTATTTGATTGCGGCAGCGAGGGGGAAGAAAAATATTGGCAGTATCAAAGCAGCATTAAATCTGCCGAGGCAAATCTCGCGACCTCTATTGGCTCGCACGGAGCATTCTACGTGTTTCGTAGTCACCTGTTTCAGCCTTTGGCCTCAAACAGCATCAATGATGATTTCATTTTGCCAATGCGAATTGTTCAAAAAGGTTATCTAGCAGACTACGACACCAATGTAATTGCCACCGAGATGCAACCTACGCAACTCAGCGATGACTTTACACGTCGCCTAAGAATCTCAGCCGGAAACATGCAGCAGGCCATTACTCTTTTTGGATTATTCCATCCAAGGTTTAAGGCGATAGCGTTCGCTTTCTTTTCAGGGAAAGGCCTTCGTTTGTTAATGCCATATCTAATGCTTGCCACCCTTGTAAGCAGTGCATTACTGCAACAATACGCTGTTTTCCAAATCGCCTTTTACCTGCAGCTTGCGATTTATGCCACCAGCCTTGTGTGTTGGGTATGTCCCCCGCTGCTGTCATTCAAACCCTTTGGACTCATTCATTACATATTACTAGGACACACCGCCAATCTGATCGGTGGTCTACGCTACCTGGTTATCAAAAATAGCCACTAACTTGTTAGTTTAAAAGGAATTACTTATGTACACGCTTACCAAAAAGAACAATACCATCACCTTAGGTAAACGCTTTTTCGACGTTACCGGGTCACTAATTGGTATCGCCTTATTGCTACCTCTAATGCCATTTATCGCCATTGCCATTCTCGGCACCTCAAAGGGTCCGTTGTTCTATCGTCAATTGCGAGTAGGGAAATCGACACCTAATAAAATGGCTCTGTTTGAGATCATTAAATTCCGCACTATGTATCAAGATGCAGAAGCAAAAGGTGCAGCATGGGCAACTAAGCACGACCCGCGAATTACACCTGTAGGCCGCTTTCTAAGAAAAACTCGCTTAGATGAACTGCCACAACTGTTTAACGTGTTGAAAGGAGAAATGTCGCTCATTGGTCCTCGCCCAGAGCGCCCAGTGTTTTACAAAACCTTAGAAAAAGAGATCCCTTTTTTTGCAGACCGTACCTACGGGGTACTGCCAGGTATTACCGGCCTTGCTCAGGTGAATCAAGGCTACGATACCTCCATAGAAGATGTTCGCTCAAAGGTAGGTTATGACCACAGCTATGCCCTATCTCACAACTCAGTTCGAAATTGGTTCGTCACTGATTTTCAGATCACAGTAAAAACATTGCGCATCATGGTCGATGGCAGAGGCCAGTAACTACTGAAAATCACTTCCTTTTAAATGCTAAGAATCTCCATTTGCCCAACCTAGTTGGGCTTTTTTTTATTTCTAGATTGCGGATTTTCGGGGTTTTCTCAAAATGAGAATCAAATCAGCAACAATCGCTCGATTTTCCCCATTAACGGCCCTTTTAAGTTGGCACGCATCTTGGAATACCTCTAGTACGAACAACATTAGCCGGTTATTCACCACTACTGGCGCCATCAACGTATAGGGAAATTAAGATGTCAAACCACAAAGGATTCAACAAAAGTCTTTTGGGCATTCTAGTCGCTACCGGAGCTAGTTTTATGGCTTCAGAGGCCGAAGCGGCTGCATTTGAGACTTGCCCAAGTAAAGCCTATTTGTTTCAAGCAAACCCAGTACAGGTTTACGGAGTCAATTTGGTGACAGGGCAAACCGCACTGCTACAAGGTGATACCGGGCTTAATACCAATATCAATGCCGTGGGTTTTGATTTCGATAGCCGATATATCTATGGCTATGACACCGGCAACAAACAAATAGTGCGATTGGGTGACAACTTTCAGGCGGAAGTCCTCAACACTGTAGGCCTACCAACCGATCACACCTTTTATGTGGGTGACGTGATTAACAACGTCTACTACCTATACCGTCAAGGTAAAGGCTTATTCAAAATAGACCTTGCACCATTAGACGATGATCCTAGCACTTACCTTGTCGTAGAGCAGATCAGTAACACGGCAAGCGTAAGGCTAACAGACTTTGCATTTCATCCGGGCGACGAAGAGCTGTATGGCATCGATAATGGCAGTGGCATCTTATATCGCTTTAACACCACCACAGGCGCCGCAACCGCTATCGGCGATACAGGCGTAACAGGCACCTTTGGCGCAGGCTACTTTGACGTAAACGGCAACTACTACGTTTCTCGTAATAGTGATGGAGATATCTTTCGTGTGGATCTTTCTGATCCTGAAAAAATCGCAGAGGGTATTGTTCCAGCGGTTAAATTTGCTGACGGACCGAGCTCGTCTCAAAATGATGGCGCTCGCTGCGCCAATGCGCCCATCATAGATGAAGACTCAATGATCGACTTTGGTGATGCGCCTGACAGTTACCTCACCACCCTAATGAACAATGGTCCCCGCCACCAACTTGATGGCATTACTTACTTGGGTAATCAATCACCAGATGGAGAACAAGACGGTCTTATCGCGCCGCTGAGTGATGATACGACAGGCATTGCAGATGAATCAGGTGTAGGCTTCGTAACCGCCATTGAGCCTGGACTAGACTCTATCGTTAGCATTAATGCCTCTACTCAGGGCTACCTGTCTGCATGGTTTGATTGGAACCAAGACGGCGACTTTGATGACGAAGGCGAGAAGGTATTTTCAGATGTTCAGCTCTCAGCCGGTCTGAATGCCCTGCCCTTTACCGTAGATTACAACGCGGTCGATGGGCGCACATGGACGCGCTTTAGATTTAGCCAACAACAAGGGCTGAATTATTTCGGTGGCGCTACCTCAGGTGAAGTAGAAGATCACCCTATCAATGTCTCAACCGCTGGCATCACAATCCGACATTTCCCTAGTGAAACGGGCTACGCTACCCTCGCCTATGAGGATAACTGGCCGTACACCGCCGATTACGACATGAACGATGTCGTCATGCACTATCGAGTTACAGAAGTGTTGCGTGACAACCAAGTAGAGAAATCCCTAGTTCAAGGACGATTAGCCGCAGTTGGCGCTGATTATCACAATGGCTTCGCGGTGCGTTTACAAGGTATTCTGCATACTGATGTCGATGCACTGTTAACTCGTCAATATCACAACGGCGTTTTGCTAGAAGATAACGGATTAGAGCTGGACAGTAACGAAGCCATCTTCATCATAGATGCCGACTTAACAGACTATAAAACCAATACTTGTTCGTTCTTCAGAACTCAGGCTGGATGTGTCGAGGACGAGAACTTTAGTTTTGAACTGCACATCACACTAGATACTAATAGCGATCGCAGTAACCTGATGGCCATGCCTTACGACCCCTTCATCTTCGCAACCCCAGGTTACTACCATGGTGAGGGACTGCCATTTCAACCAGGGCGACAATGGGAGGTTCACTTAGCTGACTATGCGCCAACGGAGAAATTTAACGGCGACGCCATGTTTAACCTAGGCGTGGATGCTAGTAATCCTGAGCAAGGCACCTACTTTAAAACCGACAATAACCTGCCATGGGCACTATTGATGACAGAAGAGTGGAGATGGCCTTTAGAGCGCACAGATTTAGTCCATGCCTACCCAGAATTTGCAGAATATGCGGAATCAGGGGGTCAACAAAAAACCACATGGCACAAGCGTAACCGCTCTGACCGTTCAAAAATCTACGACCAATAAAACTAAGCTAGGACTATAGAGGATTTCATTATGAATACATTCACTAAAACAACATCCATTCTAGCGGTTTTGATGCTTACTGCGTGTGGAGGCGGCGGTGGCGGCTCCGACTCTTCATCGGGAGCGGCTCAAGTCGATGAGCCAGAATCAGGTAACGACAATCCAGTGACCGAAAGCATTGCTAACGTACAGATACCGCAGCGCTCAATGCAAGATTTAGCCGTCCCTGATGATTTCGATTACAACCCGACCCTGTCAGTGGACGTTATCGTAGACATTAGCGGGATCAGCACGCAACGCGCCTATGTTTCGGTATACAGTGAGTATCAACAAAGCGCTGATGGCACGCTTACCCCAGATTACGCCTATCGCATAGCAAATGGCGCGCTAAACAGCGGTAAAGGAGAGCTAAATATCACCTACGCTCAAGAATATACCAGCCTGCTTGCTGAAGTTTGGTTCTATGACGGCACTGAGCCACTGCAGCGCATAATCACAAGGGACAACAACGAAATCACTTACTAATCTCGAACTAAAGTGCTGCCTGTTGTGGGTGGCACTTTCTCTAACTCTTACCCGCTAATCCACCTTTCTATCAGCCTTAACAAATTTCACTAGCGTAAGAATCTATACTTAAATAACCGTCATTCCCAAGGGCTCTTATCGGGAATCTATTCTCACATAACCGAAAAGGTCCCCGATAAAATAACTCGGGGACGACGGGAGTAAAAAAACCACACCTAAGTGAGTGCTACCAAAGATCCTAGATAAGCTGTCGCTTTCCAGGATGACAACAATTGAGAGAGGGAAATTAGGCTCTAAATAGCCAAGTTCACGTCACTCGGAGGTTTATTCTGGGCCAGTACACTACTAGCTTTAATGGCAATAAATACTAAAACGCCCCGTCACTACGACGAGGCGCTGAGTGCTGTTTAAAGCGACTATCCTATTTAATTTACAGACTCAGTGAGCATTCTTTGATGGTCGGCTATTTCCTGTATCCTTGCGACGATGTCTTCAAAGCGTTGCTTATCTGCGTTTGAGTAGAAAACGATAGCGCCATCTTGAATAGTCCAGCCATCACGGTTCACATCTAACATCTCTATAATGCTTCTGACTTCTTGTAAGGCAGCCAATTCAGCCTTCCACATTTCATTTTGCTGCTGAGCATGGAGGATCTGCGAATCAAGGTAATCGCCCTCCATATTTGCACTCGCTTCTGTGTCATAAACCTGCTGTTCAAGTTCGTGCACTTGCTGCTGTGTTTGTACAAGATGATTGAGAATGGCGGATTTTGTATCTTTGATAATCGCGTAGCTTTCCACTAGGTCGGTATCGTTCTGCAAACGAGAAATATCCAAAATTGAATACCAACCCGATTCCATAACAGCCTGTTGATAGCTCTGATTTAGATCAGTGGGCTGTGGCAACGTAATGGGTTCTTGGCTTTGCTGTGCTGGTGCAGAAACTTCGGCTATAGACACGCTAGGCGCTTGATATTCTTTTTGATGAACAGAATGCGAGCCAATAAACCGCCCTACACCAAGCGCGGCAATAATAATCACTAATGACCATATGGCTCGAACAGTGCGACGGGCACTGGTAAAGAAAATCAGCAACAGCCCCCAGCAAAATAAAATGCTAGCCAACCACTGCCAACTATTGGCAAAAAACGACGCGTGTGTAATTGGCGCCGAATACCCTTGATAGGTAGAGAGAGAGGTCACCAGTGCTAATCCGAACAGGAAATACACTAGGCTACCTGAAAGCGATGTCGCCCCCAGAATTCGTTTTTTCATATTTAGCTTTCCTTGCTAAAGCGTAACTGCGCTATTAGAGGCTTCATCCTGAAACTCTCATTACAGCTTTCAGCTATAACAATAGATCGACTTAGGATCATTTGCACCATTTGGAAGCGAATTTACTACTTCGCTCACAACAACTACCATAAAAAGTGCAACTCTTATAAGCTCCGTCTCATAAGGGCTTACCCCAAAAATAACCCAGTTAAATAATTGCTATTCGAACCAATTAAGTTGTGAATGAAGTCTCGTTACACTGCCGACTACAATCAGCGACGGGCTTTCAGCTTTTTTAGCTATCGTTGATAACTGGGAAAGTGTTCCAGTCAACACTCTCTGCTGAGGCGTAGTGCCACGCTCAATGATCGCAATAGAAGTCTCTTCCGATAAACCAGCACTCACTAATTTATCTTGAATGTTACCACTTTCTTTTAGTCCCATATAGAAGACTAAGGTTGTGTTGCCCTTGGATAAGGCGGCCCAATCTATATCCATACCTTCTTTTTTAAGATGGCCAGTAATAAAGTGAACACTTTGCGCATGATCTCTATGGGTCAAAGGAATGCCTGCATAAGCAGTACAACCTGCCGCTGCCGTAATACCCGGCACCACCTCAAAAGGGATCTGTTCTAGCGCAAGTTTTTCGAGTTCCTCACCACCACGACCAAAGATAAACGGGTCACCACCTTTAAGGCGCACAACGTGTTTATCCTGCTGCGCTTGATCAACCAACACTTGGTTGATTTGATCTTGGGGCACACAATGACGATTTAGACGCTTACCTACGTAGATAAGTTCCGCATTAGGATTAACTAATTCCATGATTTCAGGGGACACTAAACGGTCATAAACAATCACTTCTGCTTTCTGTATCAGACGTAATGCCTTTACAGTCAAAAGATCTGGATCACCTGGGCCAGCGCCGACCAAAGAAACAAATCCACCTTGATTTGCAGAGATTGATTTAGAAGTCATAAAAAAGTTCTCTAATGCAAAGGCCTTAAAACTCTCGTTCTAAAGCGACACAATTATTTATAAGAAGTGGCCAACAACTCGGCTCTCGACCACTTGTTATAAACAATTGCCCCACACAAAGGTGAGGCAATGTCAGTAATTAGCGCTGTGTTGCTAGCTCAGCTTCTACTTTCTCTTCAGCGTCGATTGCTGGAGCCGTTTTAGCGTGAGTTAGGTAAAGTGGGATACAAGTAAACAGTAGACCACCAACGATGTTACCTAGGATTGTTGGGATAAGGTTGAAGTTCAACCAAGTTGCAATACCAAAGTCAGCACCAAGCATCATACCAAGTGGGAACAAGAACATGTTTACTACTGTGTGCTCAAATACGAGTGCGAAGAAGATGAAAATCGGTAGCCACATTGCTGCAATCTTGCCCGCAACTGTACGTGCTGTCATGTTACCAATAACGCCCAAGCAAACCATCAGGTTACAGAAGATACCGCGCACGAAACACGTAATCCATCCGTCCATACCCATGTTCTCGAAGCCAACAGTACGAGCGGTAGAAACTGCGATGAATTTCTGCGCTACTGCGTTTGGATCAAGAGAGAAGTTACCCGTTAGTGATACTGCGATTAGAAACGCAACAATCAAAGAACCAATCAGGTTACCAAGACCCACAAGGCCCCAACAACGCATGATGCGGCCCCAAGTAACGCCTTTGCGGTTTTCAAACTTTGCTAGTGGAGCTAGGCCAAATACACCCGTCACTAGGTCGTAACCCATAAGACTCAAGATGCAGAAGCCCACAGGGAACACAAGTGCGCCCACAATGCCTACGCCAGTTTGAACAATAGTAGTGATTGCCACCACTACCGCTAGAGACAGGATGATACCCGCCATGGTGCCACGGAGAAGAAGATCTCGCGTGCTTGTTTTCACCTTGGCTTCACCAACGTCTATCATCGTTTGCACAAATTCTGCAGGTTTTAGATCATTCATTTTGCTATCCATATAAAAGTTAAAGTTAAAAATTGAAATTGAATAGTCAAAGGCTCCCTGCCCTTGCTCTTTAAAAACAAAAAGCAAGGAACCCTTTCGCTATTAAATCTCTTATGCAGAAACTTCTACAGCACCTTTCACTACGCGCGCTTTGAAAGATTTAACGTTAAAACGTTCGTCTTCCATGCAAGCACCTGTGCTTAGATTGAAGCGTTGCTTCTTCAATGGACTTGCAACCCACAACTCGTCTTTATGCTCAACAATCAAGCCACGTGACAACACGTTAGATTGCGCAAATGGGTCTGTGTTTGAGATAGCAAATACCTTCTCATCTGCAGAAGGACGAAATAATGCAACCTGCTGACCAGCAACGAGCGCACATACGCCTGTGCCCGGTACGATGTCATCGATTTTACAAACTTTTTCAAAACTCATGATTACGTCCTCTTACTCAGTAACGGCTGCGTGGAAGATATCGCCTTTCGCTTCAGGGTGTTTTTCCGTGAAGGTTGCTGGGCGATGTTGGTCACGCTCACTCACAAACACTACGTTGTCATCACGAAGGTCTGAGTTAATAAAGTGAGAGAAACGAGTCAGTTGTTTTTCATCGTTGATAGTGTCAGTCCACTCACAGCGGAATTCTTCAACTAGCTTAGCCACATCAGCCTCAAGTTGAGCGTTGATGTCCAGTTTGTCTTCAACGATAACGTCACGTAGGTAATCCACGCCGCCTTCTAGGTTTTCAAGCCATACAGAAGTACGTTGTAGTGGCGCTGCCGTGCGGATGTAGAACATCATGAAACGGTCGATGTATTTGATCAGAGTTTCTTGGTCTAGGTCTGTTGCAAGTAGATCTGCGTGACGAGGTTTCATACCACCGTTACCACATACATACATGTTCCAGCCTGCATCGGTCGCGATGATACCCAGGTCTTTACCTTGCGCTTCAGCACACTCACGAGTACAACCAGATACGCCAAACTTCATCTTATGAGGAGTACGAATACCCTTATAACGGTTCTCAATCATTGAGCCTAGGCCCACAGAGTCTTGAACGCCGTAACGACACCAAGTAGAACCCACACAGGTCTTAGCCATACGCAATGCTTTTGCATACGCTTGACCCGTTTCAAAGCCAGCATCAATCAGCTTGCCCCAGATAGCAGGAAGGTCGTCTTTTTGAGCACCAAATAGACCGATACGCTGAGCACCAGTGATCTTAGTGTAAAGATTGTATTCTGCAGCAACGTTAGCCAGCGCACCAAGGGCTTGAGGTGTCACTTCACCACCTGCCATACGAGGGATAACAGAGTAAGTACCATCTTTTTGGATGTTACCTAGGAAGTTGTCGTTAGTGTCGTGCAGCTTAACCAATTCAGGCTTAAGGATATGCTCACCCCAGCAAGATGCTAAGATAGAACCCGCAAGAGGCTTACACACTTCACAGCCGTAACCCTTACCGTACTTCTCTAGCAGCTCGTCAAAGGTTTTGATTTCTTCGATACGAATAAGGTGGAACAACTCTTGGCGAGAGTAAGCAAAGTGCTCACACACATCACTCTTCACTTCCACACCCGCTTTAGCAAGCTCAGCGTTAAGCACTGATGTCACTAGAGGGATACAGCCGCCACAACCTGTGCCTGCACCAGTCACCGCTTTCACGTCACCAATAGTGTGGTGGCCATCTGCAACTGCTTGAGCAATTTTGCCTTTAGTTACGTCAAAGCAAGAACAGATAACCGCGCTTTCAGGCAGAGCATCTGCACCTAGGGTTGGTTTTTCTGCGCCAGCGTGTGCCGGAAGGATCAATGCATCTGGGTGCTCTGGTAGATCCATATCGTTCAGCATTAACTGAAGAAGATCGCCATAATCAGAAGTGTCACCCACCATTACCGCACCAAGCAGTTTCTTGTTGTCTTCAGAAACGATGATACGTTTGTAAACTTCTTGCTCTTCGTTTTGGTAAACGTAGCTCTTACAGCCAGGAGTACGGCCGTTCGCGTCACCAATTGAACCCACTTTAACGCCCAGTAGCTTCAACTTAGCGCTCATGTCTGCGCCTTCAAACTGGCTGTCGTTACCCACAACGTGGTCAACAGCAACAGTGGCCATCTTGTAGCCAGGAGCCACTAGACCGAAGAAGGTTTCATTCCATGAAGCACACTCACCGATAGCGTAGATGCTTTCGTCTGAAGTTTGGCAATGGTTGTTGATTGCGATACCGCCACGAGGTGCGATGTCTAGACCCATTTGGCGTGCCAATTTGTCTTGAGGACGGATACCTGCAGAGAATACGATGAAGTCAGTCTCAAGCTCAGTACCGTCAGCAAAACGCATCACGTTACGCAGCTCTTTGCCTTCAGGAGCAATTTCAAGGGTGTTTTTGCTGGTGTGAACTCTAACGCCCATACGCTCGATCTTTTGACGAAGCTGGTTACCACCCGCTTGGTCTAACTGCTCAGCCATTAGCTTTGGAGCAAACTCAACAACGTGAGTTTCCACACCTAGTGCACGCAGCGCGCCAGCAGCTTCTAGGCCTAAAAGGCCACCGCCGATAACAACACCTACAGAACTGTTTTTCGCCGTTGCTTCAATAGACTTAAGGTCTTCGATTGTGCGGTATACAAAGCAGTCTTTGCTCTCGTTGCCTTTGATAGGCGGAACGAATGGGAAAGAACCTGTCGCCATTACTAGCTTGTCGTATTCGATTTCACGACCGGTGCTTGAATGAACGATACGGTTTTCACGGTTTACGTTGATAGCACGTTCGCCCAACAAAATGTTGATGCCGTGCTTTTCATAGAAACCTTCTTTAACAAGAGAAAGCTCGTCTGCGGTGTGGTGAGAGAAATAAGAGGATAGGTGAACACGATCGTAGGCGATGCGTGGCTCTTCGCAGAACACTGTAATATCCATGTTGGAAACATCAGTTTTCTCAACAAGGTCTTCAATATAACGGTGTCCCACCATGCCGTTTCCGATGATAACTAGCTTCATCTTGCTCATAGCGGTTCCTTAAAAAATATAAAAACTTGCGCGATTGTATTTGGGAACCACAATTCAAAATTGACCCAGATCAATTTCACAAAAATATACCCCTTTTTGGGTATTTGTCATACAAGACTACAATTAAGTCATTGATTCTTAGTATTTTTGTATCTCATTGACTTGCAACAGGTTGTAACCAACTAGTGACTTCTTTTGAATTTGAACGGAATTATTTTTGTTAAATCAAGGGATATTAGTGGTTATATAGTGAATTATTTTGAAGATGTAAATTAATGGCTTTGTTAATAGATAGGCACGATAAAGTGACATGACTTTATGCTCAGTCTTTGTTGCCGGATAACCGCCTTTCACCTCCTTTTCATTAATTCTTCATTAAGCTACTTATTGCATTCTCAACGTTTGGTCAGTACCAAGGCAAATAAAAATGTAAGTGCCGTATTTCTACTGTTTAGCTTCCCATTCTCTATCCCTATTATGCGCGGTTCTTTTTCAAGCTATGAAAGCCAACTCTTCGTTTTCATAGCGAACAAGAAGCACGGTTAGATCCAATTTTTATATATTTAAGACACTTTCGGAGATGTTGTGGCGAATAACCTTTCACAATCAAGAGACACATGGGGTTCAAAGCTAGGCTTTGTTATGGCAGCAGCAGGGTCTGCTGTTGGCCTCGGTAATATCTGGAAATTCCCTTATACCGCGGGTGAAAGTGGTGGTGGAGCGTTTGTTCTTATCTACCTAGCCTTTGTGGTTTTTATTGGCTTTAGTGTCATGTTGACGGAGTTTGCAATCGGCAGACATACACAGAAATCAGCGGTTGGTGCTTTTAAGACCACTGATAAGCGCTGGACATTTACCGGCGTAATTAGTGTCGTTAGTGGCCTGTTAATCATGGGCTTTTATCCTGTTGTAGGTGGTTGGTCTATTGCTTATATCTACAAGATTGCTTCAGGACTACTCAATACCCCACACTTGATAGGAGACAGCTTTAGTAGCTTCATTTCAACGCCAATAGAACCACTAATGTGGATGGGAGTGTATCTGGTCCTGAACGTCCTTATTGTAATAAAAGGCATTTCTGGCGGTATTGAAAAAGCAGGCAAAATTCTCATGCCAATGCTATTTGTTATCTTGATGGTTGTATCCATCAAAGGATTGTCACTTCCAGGTTCAACTGCGGGACTTAAATTCTTATTTAGCCCAGATTTTTCAAAAGTAAACAGCAATGTGGTACTTGCGGCTCTAGGCCAGGCCTTCTTCTCTTTAAGCCTCGCTACAGGTTGTATGATCACATACGGTAGTTATCTGAAGAAAAAAGAAAATCTAGTACAGACAACAGCAATGGTTGTTGCCATGGACAGTGGTGTTGCCCTACTAGCCGGCATCGCTATGTTCCCTGCTATGAGAAGTGGTCCCCGATTTTCGGACATGACTTTAAGTGATTGATCTGTTTTGATAGTACCCAGAAATACTGGAGCAGATTATGACTAGAAAACGCAGAAACCACTCTCCCGAATTTAAAGCTAAGGTGGCATTGGCTGCCGCTAAAGGTGATAAAACTGTCGCTGAGTTAGCACAGAAGTACAACCTGCACCCCAACCAGATCTCAACATGGAAGAAAGAGCTGCTTGAAAATGCAGCCATGATCTTTGCCTCTGAAAGTCAGTTGGGCAAAGACAATTCTGAAGACGTGGACAAACTTCACGCTAAGATCGGTCAATTGACCATGGAAAATGATTTTTTGGCGAAAGTGCTCGGTCGTTAGATCGAGCACAGCGAAAGAGTTCGCTGGATAAATCCACCCAACTACCGATAAAGCGCCAGTGCGAGCTTCTTAATATTGCTCGCTCTACGGCTTATTACCAACCCATCGGACTTTCTACTGAGGAGATTGAATTGCGTCGAATGATTGACGAAATTCACCTTCAGTATCCGTTCATGGGCAGTAGGCGTGTTCGAACTGAGCTGGCTAAAAAAGGCCATAAGGTTAATCGCAAGCGTATCGTTCGGATCATGCGTGAAATGGGCATTGGAGCGATTTATCCCAAGCCAAAAACGACACTGGCGAACAAAGCACACAAGGTTTATCCCTACCTATTGCGTGACATCGAAGTTACTTACCCCAACCAAGCTTGGGCTATTGATATCACGTACATTCCGATGGCTAAAGGGTTCCTGTACTTGGTTGCCATTATCGATTGGTACAGCCGTAAGGTGTTGTCTTGGCGCCTCTCGAACACCATGGATACAGGCTTTTGTATTGATGCTCTTGAAGATGCGCTTCAACACTACGGACCACCCGATATCTTCAACTCAGATCAGGGCAGCCAGTTTACCAGTACTGAGTTCACACAGAAGTTGCTCGACCATAGCGTACGGATCAGCATGGATGGGAAAGGCCGTTGGATCGACAACGTTTTTATCGAGCGATTATGGCGAAGTCTGAAATATGAGGAGGTTTACTTAAAAGCTTACACCACGCCCCGTGAAGCCGAACTTGAAATCGGCCACTACATGGTGTTTTATAATGAGGAGCGTAACCATCAAGGCCTCAATGACCTAACCCCTGATGAAGTCTACTTCGGTAGGCAGAGATACGCTGCATGAGCTGGATCAACCACTTAAGGAATTAGCTTATGTGTCCAACCATTGGGGTCCACTTCTATGTTCGCTTTCGGTATGGAGCCAGCTGCGGGGCCAGGACTTGTTTTCGTCGTTGTACCACAATTGTTCGCTGAAATGGGTGGCATCATTGGTCTATTATTTGCGCTGCTTTTCTTTGTTGGTCTTAGTGTTGCGGCACTCACCTCTTCTGTATCACTTTTAGAAGTTGCTGTTTCATACCTTATCGATGAAAAACACATGACAAGAACTAAAGCAGTGCTTATCTCATGCATTACAATGGTCAGTATGTGTACTCTTTCATCACTATCTCTGGGCGGCATTGGACCAAAACTATTCGATACCGGTGTTTTCGACATCTTTGACTTGCTTACCGATAAAATTTTCCTAGCAGTTTGTGGCATGTTCATTTGCATCTTCGCGGGCTGGAGAATGAACAAAATAGATTTAGAAAATGAGATCACTAACCATGGTGAAATATCATTTCCTCTGTTTAATGTTTGGTATCGCTTGGTTAAATACGTCATTCCTTTTGCCATCGCGCTAGTTGCCTTCATGGGTGTTAAAGCTGGCTTTGATAGTGGTAAAGGCGAAGTCATGCTACTCGGCCTAGCGTTTATCGCATTTACCGCTGTGATTTCAAAACGACTCTAATTGACACCCTATTAAACAAAAAGAGGCTCTAATAGGAGCCTCTTTTATCTGCAACAGTTTGTAACAACCACCAGCAGTTGCTAGAATCACGCCACAAATATGCTTCATATAATCCCTCTGATATGGTGTGGGAGTCTCTACCAAAGGCCTATCCTTTGATTATGAAGTCATTGTCTTTATTTGTTCCTCTCTCGTGATAAAGGTGACGACTTATGAATTTTTTCTCTCTCCCAAAAATTGACCTCCATTGCCATCTTGATGGCAGTGTTCGACCTGAAACCATTATTGATCTTGCGAACAGTCAGCAGGTTGATATTCCAAGCCAAGACGTTGATGTGATTCGCGATCTTATGATTGCTCCAGAAACCTGTGTCGACTTGCAGCAGTATCTTACTCGCTTTGACCTGCCCCTTCAGGTAATGCAAACCCAAGACGCTCTGGAACGAATCTCATACGAAGTGTTTGAAGATGCGGCTAGAGAAAACGTTAAGTACCTCGAAGTGCGCTTTGCTCCCCTATTGCATACCAATCAAGGCTTGACTGTTGAGCAAATTCTTTCGTCTGTGGTTAAGGGAATGAAGCGTGCTGAACAAGACTATGATATTCACGGTAATTACATACTGTGTATCCTGCGCACTATGCCAAAAGACGACATCAATTTAGTGATTGATGAAGGTGCTAAGTTACTAGGAAAAGGGGTACAAGCCTTTGATCTTGCCGGTGCCGAACTAACAGGCTTCTGCCACGATTTTGTTAAAGAAACCGAATACGCCCGCAGTAAAGGCTTCCACGTTACTATCCATGCTGGAGAGCAAGGTGACGGCCAGAATGTGCAAGACGCAGTGGAACTGCTAAAAGCTGAACGTGTCGGCCACGGCATTCATATTATGAACCATGAAGGCGGATATAACGCGGTTAAAAACAACCACGTTGGTCTGGAAACCTGCCCGAGCAGTAATGTTCAAACCAAAGCGGTTGAAAACATTGAGTCACATCCAGCAAAACGCTTTTATGAACAAGGCCTAGCGGTAACCATCAATACCGATAACAGAACGGTATCCAACACGACTATGACCAAAGAAGTACAAAAGGTATGTGAGTTATTTGAGCTTACAGACTCAGATTACAAAGCTATCTACCTCAATAGCGTTGAGCAAAGCTTTGCTAGTGATGATGTAAAACAAGAGTTGCGTAACTTCATTAAGTAATCGGCGATCTAAAAAGCCTGCATATGCAACAATTTCTGTTGGCAGTGCAGGCTCTTGTCTTTCCTAGGTTCTAGGTTCTAGGTTCTAGGTTCTAGGTTCTAGGTTCTAGGTTCTAGGGTCTAGGGTCTAGGGTCTAGGGTCTAGGGTCTAGGGTCTAGGGTCTAGGGTCTAGGGTCTAGGGTCTAGGGTCTAGGGTCTAGGGTCTAGGGTCTAGGGTCTAGGGTCTAGGGTCTAGGTTGATATGACCCCGTAAAACTAGACAGGGGGTTTTACGTTATTAGCTCGATATTTTGCTGTTCGTTAGATTGATCACTGTCCCCGAAGTCATTTATCGGGGACCTTTCGATTGTATGTAGTAACAGATTCCCGATAAAAAACCTCGGGAATGACGCCCCCCTAACGCCCTTGGCATACTCGAAGCAGCACTGCTGTTCTGGCATACTGGATGAACGCCTAGTGTTCTGAAGAATGACGTTTTTGGGATTGGACTAACCACGACTTACGATCAAAAGAAAGGCTTCTATCTCGTGACTTGAGGCTTGTGGCTAGAAGCTTTTAGCTAGAAACAAAAAGGCCACCCAATCATAAGGTGACCTCTCTCTTCCAACTACCCTACTTTTTCATCATCTTAGCAAGGTCGGCAAACGGGTTGTGTGTTGCCGATTGGTGATCGTCAGCTCTTGCTACAGGGTCGACACCATAGCGCTCATGATCTGTGTACTTAGAATGCTCATGATCATGGCAGTACAGGCAAAGTAGTTCCCAGTTACTCCCATCTTCAGGGTTATTCGTATGATCGTGATCTTTGTGGTGAACGGTTAATTCACGCAGGTTTGAATACACAAACTCTCGTGCGCAACTGCCACACACCCAAGGATAAAGTTTCAGGGCTTTATCACGGTAACCCGCTTCTTTGCGAGCGTATGCCGCGCTGCTGCCAGTATAATCTGATGAAGAAGACATCTTTATTTCCACATGCTTTGTTGATTTACGATTAAATTAGCACAAATTTGCTTATGACGCAGTTAGGCTAATGAGATCTATCACTCAACTCATAAACAACCACACCCCTACTCCAATCATCAATGTACCAGCAATACGGTTCATCAACTTTACATTGCTACTATTAGACAGTAACACTCTAAGTCCCTTGCCTCCTGAAGCATAAATACTCATACAGAGAAATTCAGATAACATGATAATGCTAACTAGGATCAAGAGTTGGGGGGCTACTGCATGGTTTGCGCTGATAAAAGGAGGCAACAATGAAATCATGAAGGCCCAGCCCTTTGGATTTGCAATAGCTGTTATAAAGCCCTGCGCCACTAGACCATAATTAGATGCATTCGACGACTCTAGATTTTCGTCCGTAATTGCCATCTTGCCTTTTGAGCGCCACATTTGTACGCCTAAGTAGCCAAGATATAGCGCCCCTACTGTTTTAAATCCAATGAACAGCATTGGCATTTTTATCATTACTGCTGCAATACCTAGTACCGCACTAATAGCAACGACAGCAACGCCAAACACCTCTCCTAGCATCATCCATAAGGTTCTTTTGTAGCCAATGCTCATACCTAAACCTAAAGCTAAGGTCATGCACATACCTGGTGTTATCGATACAAAGAGAAATGTGGGGATAAAAACCCATAAGGTGGCAAGTTCCAATTATAACGTCCCTATTGAAGTAGCAAAGAAAGATAAATTATCTAAGATCATATAGTTATGCAATTAGAATAACGATCAATTCAGTTGATTAAAAGTCACCGATAATACTTAATCAAAGAAATTCTGCGCGACTATAACGGGCGGCAACAAACGAATCTACAGTAATAGTTCGGAAATCTTTTCTGTAAGTAACTCCCCCATCCATTGATGTGCCGCACTATTATTACTGCGCTCGTGATGTATAAGAAAAACCGGTACCGAATAAGCATCGTTACTTTCAATCTGTATAGATTTTAATGACTCAAAGTCTTTTTTGTAACTTCTTAACCCCTGCAGACAGTTTGTCCCAAACAAAATGGCGTCTGAGTCCGACATAACATCAATCAAAACCTGAGTTTGGGTACTTCTTAAAATTGGGCGTCGTTCCACCATCAAATCTTTATATACCTGAGTAATAGGAGCGCTGAATGAGTGATACAGGTCCTCCTCTATCGCCATTCCCACCAAGGGATAACCAAAAGTGTCTTCGACACTGACATTAGCCTTTGCTAACAATGGGTGGCCAGGCCTAACAAACAATTGCGGTCTTAGTGTGCCAATTTGCTTCGACACATATCGCCGATTTGTCGAGTCAGCAAAGTGCACAGCAAAGTCTATTTGCCCCTGATCTAGAGATGAGTATGGGTTCGCCCTTGCGGCATATTCTGACATTCTAATTCTAGGGGCTATGCCTCTTAGTTCCTTCATTAATAATGGCGTTAATGCGCTAGATAACAGTGTCGGCAGCGAGATGGAAAACGCATGCTCTGCGTTTAAAGGGTCGAAAGTTTCCTCACTAAATACGGCACTTAATTGCGGTAACAACACCAATAGCTGCTTTTCCAGTTCCAATGCCTTCTCCGTCGGCACTAAACCTGATGCCACTCGAGTAAACAACGGATCATCAAATGTATCTCGCAAGCGCGCTAGGGAACGGCTTACCGCAGATTGAGATACAAATAGCGCCTCGGCGGCTCTGGTTACGTTTTTCTCTTTCAGCAAAACATCAAGCGTTACCAAAAGATTGAGATCTACCCTAGACAACAATCGGTTCATCAAACTCACCATTATTCGATTTGATCATAATTAACTATAAATATAAGTCGTTAGATGAATTTTATACAACTGGTTATTCTTTATTCCAACAACCAAGAGGTTTAACAACGATTTAATCTAGGAGTTACTATGAAAAACTTATTTAAGCTATCTGCTGTTTCATCTTTCGTTTTGGCAAGTGTTGCTCTACCACTGCAAGCAACAGATACCATCGCTGTTACGGAGCAGAACTACAACCAAGCAGCTGCGGCAAAATACATGGGCAACTGGGATAAGCGTGGCGCGGATAAGGAAATAGTACACCTGCCTATATTGGTCCCCGCTGGCAACAAGGCTCCTGTAGTGCGTATGAATCAGGATTCACTTTACTCATCTGCCATTGCGCATGCTGATAAAGATGGCTATATCCATGTCACTATTGACGAATTTGAAAACGAACCTGGCACAGAAGATATTTATACCTCTGTACATGTTTTGGATGAAAACTCCGCTTCGCCAATGTACAAAGTTGGACCGGGTGAATACTCCGTTAAGATAGACACCGACTTCGCATTTATTATCTTCAGAGCAGGCGTTGAAGACAAATCTGATCTCACTAATGCATTAGCTGCACAATCACGTTTTCACGTAGATTACTCAGCGACAAAAGAGTTTGCTCCAGAGGGATACGTAGCGCCAAACTATGATGTTGCTCAGCGTCAAGCGATGACTAAAAAGCTAAAAAAAGAGTTTCTAGAAGCTGGTGAAGACTTCTTCTATGTTGAAAGTTCTGATAGCCCTGACGCTAACAACGGTCGTCAGATGCGTTCAAATGCTCAAGGCTGGGGCGGTATGCCAATTGAGGTTGGTATTTCAAATATTTACCGAAATACAAAACAGTTTGATGGCTCTGTATGTCAGCAGACGACATTCGCAGAACCAGATAATAAGTATTTCACCTCAGTCACCCTGTACGATGAGGTTGGTTACATGCTAGATACTGACAGGTTCTCAATCAACTCATATGAATGGGACAAAAATAGCGATGGTACAGTAACCATTAGCTTCGGTTGTGGTGATGATGCACCAAACAATCTAGAAACGAATGGCGAAGACTTTAACTATACGGTACGCAACTACGGTGCTTCACACGATGTCGAGTATGACCTGTTTGGTGGACGTGAACTGAAATACTTAGCGGGCGGTAGTCTAAACCCAGATTACAAATCATAATTAAAGCAAGACCCTTTCTATTAAAGCCGCCTTTTTAGGCGGCTTTCTGGTTTTCGTCTCCCATACCCTTCCCTGTTATGTATGCTTTAGTCCTTCATACAGTATTAAAGCAAGTCACTAAGGAGCGTTAAACTCTCAAACTAATGTAACAAAATACCGCAAAGAGTTAGTTTTAAAATGACAAATATAATTTCAATTCAACCGCAAGTTGTATACGGACATGTTGGCAATAGTTCTGCTGTTTTTCCAATGCAACGAATGGGCGTTGAGGTTCTACAACTGGATACCTTGCAGCTAGCAAAAATCCCTCGTACAGATGATGATTGGTCCGGCTATAAAAGTGTTGAGTGTGGTATCGGCTCGCTAATTCAGGGGATAGATAACATCCATGAGCTTGAGCACTGCGGCGCTTTAATCTCCGGATATTTGGACAATGCTCAGCAGGTAGAAGAGCTCTATCACAGCGTAGCAAAACTGAAAAAGCGCAATCGCTCTGCTTTGTATATCTGCCATGCGGCCATGTATCAATCTAACGGCACACAGGTGACCCCTGATGAGGTGAAGGATGCATTGATCGCTGACCTCATTCCTATTGCTGATGTGGTAGTGGCAAATAAATATGAACTTTCTGCGATCACTGCAACACCACTCACTGACCAAGAGTCAGTCATAAACGCCTGTGAACACATACTCGATCTTGGTGCTCGCTACGTTATTGTCAGAGACCTAGACCTAATGTCAGGTATTAATGAAACCATGATGATGGTGACTCACCGCAATAGCGTTAAGACGCAGTGGCCTAAATTCCACTTTGCAGAGCCAATCATTGGCGTGGGAGACCTAATATCAGCGGTATTTGCCGGTTCAGTGGTAAACGGCGTCAATCCAATGAGTGCATTTTCTCACACGTGTAATGCCGTATACGGCATTTTAAAGATCACAGAAGAGCACGACTCTTACGAGCTACAAACTGTCGCAGGCCAATATGAATTCGTAGAGCCTACCTACGAGCTTCCTATAACTAAGATCGAACACGTTAACACTCACTGATTGGCTATTTTATGGACTCTGTCAGTTTCTTTTATTTCATCGCCTATGTGTTTTCAATAGCAAGTCTATTTGTTGTTGGCTCCTCAATATTGGGCATGGGCACCATTGTTGGATTCATTTTGGCTGGTGTAGCACTTGGCCCCTTCACCCCAGGGCTAGTTGCCGCTACCAACATTGAACTGCTACAACAAGTTGCAGATCTTGGCGTCGTTCTTTTCCTGTTCACGATAGGATTAGAAATGAAACCGATGGATTTGTGGCGAATGAAGAAAGGGCTGATGATACAAGGTGTGGGGCTCGTGGTAACGATGTCCCTACTCTTTGCCGGATTGGCTACTTTATTCGGGTACTCATGGCAAATAGGCTTAGTTGTGGGGGCCATCTTTGGCCAATCTTCTTCTGCGGTCGTCATCACCTTGTTAAATCAGAAGGGTGAGTTCAATTCTGAGCACGGCAAAAACATCTTCTCTAATTTGATGGGACAAGATTTGAGTGTGGTGCCTCTAATGGCGTTAATACCGCTATTGGTGAGCCAACAGATTGAGTCGAGCGCTCATTTTCTGCAAGACACTTTCACCGTCATTTGTGTTGTCGCGCTAATCATTGGAATTGGTAAATTCTTGTTGCCTTTAGCCCTTAACTGGAGCGTCAGAAAGCACAACAAAGATGCCTTTGCACTGTGCTTGTTTGGTTCCATTTTTGTAACCGTGTGCGTGATTGAATATGCCGGTTTGCCCTCTACCCTTGGTGCATTCTTGCTGGGTATGTTGCTGTCCTCTTCCGACTTCAGGCATAGCCTAGAAGAAACTGTAGTTCCCTTTAAAGGGGTACTCATGGCGCTGTTCTTCACGTCCGTTGGCATGCAGATAGATCCAACGGTGCTGCTAAATAACCTAGGCACAATCTTGGCCACTCTGGCTATCGTGCTCGTAGTCAAAACATTGCTTTCAATAGTACTCTCACTGCTTGATGGAAAGTCTTTGTCCGTAGGAGTAAAGACCGGATTTTGGCTCAACCACGTAGGTGAATTCGCCTTTGTGATACTAGCGCTAGCAACCTCTATGGACATTCTTAGCGAGTCACAGTCAGGCATTATGATCGCCGTTGTCAGCCTAAGCATGGTGTTATCTTCATTTAGCATTAAATTAGGGGACAAGCTCGTCTCTAAGTTTATTCATAGCGCTGAATCGTTTGACGAAATTGAGCATGAAGATACTAATTCTCTGGTCATCATTGGTTTGGATGAAGTCGGTCGGTTAATAGCTGAAATGGCTCGTAGAGCTGAGATCCCTTATATAGCGTTGGATCACAACTACGACCAAGTCAGAACCAGCAAACAACTGGGACTAAATGCGTATTTTGGCGATATTCTGAGATCCGGTGTACGTAACAAAATTCATCTAAAGAATGTAAAGGCTGTGTTTGTCTCTATCCATGAACCAGCGACGCTAAAGCGTGTTTGCGTAACACTCTCAAAGTACCCAAATCTAGATATCTATGCACGTACTAACTCAAAGCAAGACGAGTTGGAGCTAAAGCAGCTAGGTATTCACTTTGCCTCATCGACTTATGTGGAAAGCACGCTAATAAGAGGAAGGAAACTGCTGCACAAATTCGGCCTCGCAGAAGAGACTACTTTGGCTTTAGTTGATGAATTAATGACCGAAATGTCAGAGCTTGACTATCAAAATTACAAACAGCAGTGCACGTAGGACCAATGGCAACTAAAACTTTGTTGTAGCAACCGAAGCTATTTAAAAAACAGGTTCGGTTGTTCCTTATCCTAATTATAAATAGCAGCCCCTATTAGGACACTATCCCTATCCTTGAGCTGAGCCGATAGCGATGGAAAATGAGTTGAAATAAGATCTTTCATTGTAGTGTTATGTATCGCACGCAAATCACTTTGTGACCAACCATGGATACTGTTCTCAAACCAAAATCTATCTCCATACTTACTACGATAAAATTGGTCAGCAATTATCTCACCAGCAGTAGGCCCCACTATTCCATTTTTCACCTTAGCTTTATGGTTTAACTCATTACTACCTTCTAAGCTGCCAAATTTGCAGCCTGTACAGACTATTTCAGATTCTATCAACATTCCTACAAAGGGGTCGATTAGATCTAGTCGCTTGAAAGTATCTCTCAACTGCAACGCATAGTTAGAGTCTGTATCTTGAGTCAATGCTTCAAAGCATTGCAAAGGGTCGTACTCTTGGTTTTCCTGAGGTTCAGGGCAACCTTTAGTTCCGTATATGGCATTGCCTGTCCACTGCTTGGCAAGCTGATGATACGAAGGCAGTCCATGTGTTCGGCCTCTAAATACTGAAAAACCTGGAACGCTGACTGAAATAGCGCCACTAAAACAATTTGATACATCGAGCTTGTTCAGAGATATTTCGACATAGCGATCTACCATTTGAGCTCTAGAATTGACCAAACCTGCCATAATGGCATCATCAGGTGGTGAAGCACTGGGGACTTGAGCACCAATAAACGCCATCATTTCATCTACTGGAGCAAAAGCGGTGGATTGCGCCGCCGCTCCTAAGTGTATCCAATTTATTGAAGACTCAGCTGGAGAGTTCTGACCAAAATAGTTAGCCGGTAGTTGTTTCTGTTTTGTAGGAATTCTCTCCATACTAACGGGATCGAGAGGAAATACATCGTTAGTCACCATTGAATGCCCAAACCGCATAGCAGCAGCGGCAAAACTATTGCCAGTACGAGGATCAATAGCTTGATCATAATCACTGTCTTTATACTTTTGGGTTAGCTTATATTTCTGAGATAACGTCTTCCCTACAATTATTGGCAAGAATTCGTTGTACACTACCTTTTGGTAAACTCCGATAGTACGTGCTCTCGCCACTTGAAAAATTTGTTCATCACTCCAAGTAGGATTGTTTTTCGAAAGTAATCTCGCGTTACGGTTATGCTCTCTGAGCCAAAGGTTTTGTATGACCGTGATTCCTAGATTTTCTGTTGCTCTAAGATCCCCAGCGGCAAAAGCTTTACTCGGATCATTGGTCGATGCCGTAAGTTCATCAAAGGGCACTTGTGGGCTTGTTTCTGAAACAAAGGGCATCCAATCAACTCCGTCAGGGATGCTCCATTCGAAATCTGACCTAGTTGGGTCGTTTAAAGCGGCATAGTTAATACTGCATTTCACGTTCTCCAACAGCATTGGAGGAGTGCCAAGTGCACTATTGGGACAGCTATAAACACCCGGCGTTGCAGGTACTTCCCCTACCCCAGGTATAAATGTGCTTCCAAAGGAAGCTGCGGGAGAGACACACATATCGAGGTGTACAAACGGTTCAGGAATAAACCCTGGAGCACTCTCAACAAATACTTCTTTGATATTTGAAAGATCTTCGTTAAACATGCTCCAAGGTTCGCCAGTATCAGTGTTTACACAATCACAAAGATCCCGAGAGGGAGTATTTCTCCTAGTGAACCTAAAATCCTTTCGCTGTGCAGTCTTTAATAACCCCCCTTCAAACGTTCTCAACGCATTACTTATTTCCTTAGTGGGGCCATAGGTGGAAGACAAGTCTAAGAAAGCGGATGCCCCATTGTATTGCTGTGGAACGCCCTGTTCGTCAAGGTAATCAACCGTTGCGCCACCTAATAAAAAATCGGTACCTTCTGCATCTTTCTCAATGCCTAATCCCGCGTTGAGCGCGAGAGGATCTGCTGGTGGCGATACTGTGAGTGCCATATCATGGGTAACAAATTGCATCATATAGACAAAGAAAAGATTGGTATGAGACCAGTAGCGACCGTCTTCGACATTAATCTGCATTAAGTCAGCACTGGCTACAATAGGATTTGCAACTTCGTCTCTAGGGGATGTTCGAGTGGCTATATCGCTGTATTCTGCTTTCTCAAATCGCCTAAAAATTCCTTCTCTAACGGGACCTTCGCTATTTTCAATATCAATGTCCCAGGCGACCCCAAGATTTGGCTCTATTGGATTATTACAATACCCGGTAATAGTCCTGAATTCTTGCGCAGTACTTTTACACGTTTGCCCTTGGCTAACCGCAGGCAGTAAGGCTATAGCACCCCACAATACGATGATCTTTTTCATGTTATCCCTATCTATTCCATGCAATAACTAAAAGAGAAACAACGTATCAACCAATACTGATGCACTATCGCAACTAGGCTCTGATATTCCCTACAGACAATTGAAACCTAAATTTAAACCGCGTTTTATAAGTGACAATGCTATTCAGCTTAGTAAAAAGGGGAGACATCTGCTCTACTCAATTCCCGCGCATAAAAAAACCGCCCAGTGGACGGTTTAATGAGAAGCTTTAATTTTATCACTATTAGCGACCGCAGCACTTTTTGTACTTCTTGCCACTGCCGCAGCTACACGGGTCGTTGCGCTCAGGCGTTTTTTCGAAGCGTTGGGTTTTAGGCTTGTTTAGTATGCCTTCTAACTCAGCGATGTTCTCATCTGCTGTGGCGTCGACTTCGATATTAGCAAACAATTTGTTCTGCTCAACCAAGGCCGCAACCTCAAGCTTGCGCTGTTCGCTAGCCACTGTAAGAGACAGTGGTGCCCCTTCACTACCCAACTTAAGCGTAGGTTCTGGGTTGTAACCACTTTTTCCGTAATTACTCATGATATCTGGTGTACCACGATAGAAAAATTTAGACATGACTTCTCTCACAATTTTCAAAAATGCAGTGTACAGGTAACCGATGAGTTTAGCGACACTGATTGGAATGAAAAAAGGCGACCCTAGGGTCGCCTTTTATAGTTTGTTCTTTCTAACTTATAGAAGTTCTACAGATTGCTTAGCAATTACGAACTCTTCGTTAGTTGGTACTACTAGTACCTTAGCGCCTAGAAGCTCAGACTCAGCAATTTGACCTGCTGCACCAAAGCGAGCTGCTTCGTTGCCTGCTTTGTCTTCAACAAAACCAAGTAGGCCTAAGTTAGTCAGGATCTCACTACGGATATCTAGAGCATTTTCACCGATACCGCCAGTGAAGATAATTGCATCTAAAGAGCTAAGTGGAATCATGTAAGAGCCGATGTACTTAGCAACACGGTATGTGAATACTTGGAACGCTAGCTTAGCACCTTCGTGACCTTCGTCCATTGCTTCTAGAATGCCACGAGCGTCAGAAGTTACGCCGGATACACCCAAGAAACCTGATTTCTTGTTAAGCGTTTCGAATACTTGCTCTGGAGTCCAGCCTTTCTTCATCAAGAACTCAATGATACCTGGGTCAAGGTCACCTGAACGAGTACCCATCATTAGGCCAGCAAGCGGTGTGAAGCCCATAGAAGTATCAACACTTTCGCCGTTGGCAATCGCACATACAGATGCACCGTTACCAAGGTGAACAGTAATGAAGTTAGACTCTTCAACTGGCTTGTTCAGCATTTTTGCAGCTTCACGGCTTACGTAGTAGTGGCTAGTGCCGTGGAAACCGTAGCGACGGATGCCGTACTCTTTGTAAAGTTCATGAGAAATCGCACCCGTAAACGCCTTCTGTGGCATTGTTTGGTGGAATGCAGTATCGAATACAGCAAACTGAGGTAGAGATGGGTACGCCGCCATAGCTGCACGGATACCTTTTGCACCGGCAGGGTTGTGTAGAGGAGCTAGATCCGACAGATTCTCAATTTCTGTTAGTACAGCATCGTCAATTCGAACAGTACTAGTGAATTTCTCACCACCATGAACAATACGGTGACCTACAGCAACAATGGTCTCTTTAAGAGATAGCTCATCCATCAGTTTAACGATGCGGTTGATAGCTTCTTGGTGATGGTTGTCAGGAGCTGTGATTGCTTCTTTACATTTCTCACCGTTAAATTTCCATTCGATGGTCGCTTCTGGAAGACCAAAACACTCACCTAGTCCACTGACTAGCGCTTCACCAGATTCAGAGTCGATAACAGCAAACTTTAGAGAAGAGCTGCCTGAATTGATAACGAGTACGTTCTTGTTTGACATGAGTTAAATCCTAATTAGACGAGGGGGCATTCAATCTGTGTTTATGATTATCAAATAATTTGAAAATTATTCAAATTTTTTTTAGTTAAATAGTATTACAAAATAAGATACTTTGATCTTGATCAACCTGCAAATTTATTTAACGCCCGAAATTTATTCCCGACAAGAAAAATTCAACTATTTTTAAGTGTTCACGGGGCTTTCAGATGCGCTACGACTCTAGTTTTGCAAGCTAAGACTTCACTTTTGACCCTCTGTAAGCCCATAAATAATCATACATATAGTATTAACAATACCCATCGTACTCAATAACTCTTCAATCTCGCGAGTTGAAATACTCTAATCTCAGTTTATTCAGACAAAAAAAAACCGGGACATTATGTCCCGGTTTCAAAATCTAAATTACGCTAGATTACTCTGCTGTAGTGCGACGAGAGTGACCACGCTCACCACGGTGGTTACCACGGTTGTCACCGCCACGGTTGCGATCGAAACGACGCTCACCATCACGGCCGCCTTCACGATTGCCTTCACGGTTGCCACGATAGCCACCGCCTTCACGGTTACCACGGTAGCCGCCACCTTCACGTTGACCACGACCACCGTCACGACGACCACCGCCATCACGACGACCGCCACGAGACTCACGGAAGTCATCAAAATCACAAACTACTGCTGCAGTTTCTTTTTGACGAATACGTAGCTTGCTAAGTTTACCAGCTGTCTCAGAGTTCATCGCTTTTGGTAGCTGAACAAATGTGTGGCCTTGAGCCAATTTGATCGCGCCGATAGAACCTTTAGTTAGGCCTAGTTCGTTTGCTAGAGCGCCAACGATGTCTTTAACCTGAACACCTTGGTCACGACCAACTTGTAATTGGTAAGTATCCCAATCTTTAGTTTCGCCACCGTAGCTACGACCGCCTTCACGACCGCCTTCACGGCCACCGTCACGACCGCCTTCACGACGCTCTGCACGACGTTTTTTGTCACGTGCGATAGCAGAAGTCATTGGGTCTTCGCCAACGTAGAATAATGGACGCTTGCCTTGCTGACGACGAAGTAGAATCGCAGCTAGAGTTGCAGCATCAATTTCTAGGTTAGTCTGTAGCTTTTCAACTAGCTCAGAGAATTTCTCTAGAGAAGCGTGTTCTGTGTCTGCTTGAAGCTCAAGACCTAGCTTCTTCAGACGAGCTTCTGCAACTTGGTCACGTAGAGGAAGTTGGATTTCTTCCATTGCTGACTTAGTTACACGCTCAATAGTACGAAGCATACGCATTTGGTTAGTGCGAACTAGTAGGATCGCTTTACCTTTACGTCCAGCACGGCCAGTACGGCCAATACGGTGGATGTAAGACTCAACATCAAATGGAATGTCGTAGTTGAATACGTGAGTAATACGAGGCACATCAAGACCACGAGCAACAACGTCAGTTGCAACTAGGATATCGATAACACCACGCTTAATGTTGTCTACAGTACGCTCACGTTGTGACTGTGGAATGTCACCGTGAAGTGCCGCTACTTTAAAGCCACGGTCTGCTAGGTAGCCCGCTAGACGCTCAGTGTCTTGGCGTGTACGTACGAATACGATAGAAGCATCAGTTTCTTCAGTTTCAAGAATACGAGTCATTGCCTCGTCTTTCTCAATACCTTTAACTACCCAGAATTGTTGCTCTACTTTGTCAACAGTGTGGTTTTTACCAGCAACATCAACGAAAGCAGGATCACGCAAGAAGCGCTCAACAATTTTCTTAAGCATTGGAGGCATAGTCGCAGAGAACAATACGCGCTGAGCTGACGCTGGAGCGTGCTCAAGGATAGCGGTAACGTCTTCTACGAAGCCCATGTTTAGCATTTCATCTGCTTCATCAAGAACGAAAGTATTTACTTCGTCAAGGTGCAGACGGTCGCGGTTGATCAAGTCTTGTACACGACCTGGAGTACCAACAACGATATGAGTGCCGTTCTTAAGAGCACGCATTTGATCAACGATTGAAGCACCGCCGTAAATTTCAAGAACCTTAAGACCACGAATGTTCTTACCAAGGTTTTTGATCTCTGCTGCAACCTGAATAGCTAGCTCACGCGTTGGTGCAAGGATAATTGCTTGCGGCTTACGCTGGTCTAGATTCAGTTTGTTAAGAAGAGGAAGAGAGAAGGCAGCAGTTTTACCAGTACCTGTTTGCGCTTTACCTAGCGCATCCTTACCTTCAAGAAGCAGAGGAATAGAAGCTGCTTGGATAGGTGTAGGAGATACAAAACCCATGCCGTCAAGGGCAGAAAGGATTTGTTCGTTTAGTTCTAAATCGCTGAATTTAATTTCAGATTCTTGCATCGGGATCCCACTATAATGTGTTCATAAAAACGGTCCCAGGTGCTCTCTAAATTCATACACCGATCCAGCAATACACACTAAATCCTTTCAGAAGGGATAAGTATATAAAACGCATCAAGCCGCTAGGGACAAAGTCGAAGGAGGCGCATTCTGCACTAAAACCATGTAGAAAGCTAGAAAAAATTGAGTTCCGTCACAAAATTAAAGCATTTTGTCGTCAAACTGTCATTTCTGGCTCGTAAATTGATCTCTCGGTGCCCAATATTCGCCGTTCTTTTTCAATACGCAGTACAGTGTAGCGCCCAACTGGTTAAAATGCGCTCGATTTCTAACCAAGACTGGCTAAAAAGCCCCGAAATCATTATAGTGTGCCCGTTATTTCATTAAGATAAAGATAGATGTTTGCAGACAATCCGTTGCTTGCTCAACTAAAACAGCAGATCAAAGAAACTATCCCTACAAAAGAAGGGACCATCAAGGCGACTGATAAGAAGTTTGGTTTTCTAGAAGTAGATAACAAGACCAGCTACTTCATCCCGCCCCCGCACATGAAAAAATGCATGCACGGTGACAGAGTGGTTGCTCTGATCCGTTCTGAGAATGACAAAGAATTCGCAGAACCCGATCAGTTAGTAGAACAAGCCGTCACTCGTTTCATTGGTCGCGTTAAGCTGTTTAAAGGACGTCTCAACGTCGTTCCTGATCAACCACAGCTTCGTAATCTATCTCTTAAAGCGAAAACCGCTAAAGGCCTAAAGCATGACATGTTTGCTGAAGGTGACTGGGTTGTCGCTCAAGTCATTCAGCACCCTCTTAAGGGCGCCGATGGCTTCATGGTCGAAATTACCGAAAAGATCACCGATGCTAACGACAAAATAGCGCCTTGGTGGGTAACCTTAGCTGAAAATGACCTTCCTAATTCTGAGCCAGTTGGCATTGACGACTGGAAGCTTCATGATGATGCTGATTTAATCCGTGAAGACCTCACTCATATCCCTTTTGTCACCATCGATGGTGAATCAACAAAGGATATGGATGATGCACTGTATGCTCGTAAAACCGCCGAAGGTCACTTTGAGCTGACTATCGCCATTGCTGATCCAACAGCGTACATCACTCCTGATGACGAAATGGACAAAGTGGCGCGTGAGCGCGGTTTTACCATTTATCTGCCGGGTCGCAATATTCCAATGCTTCCTCGCGATCTTGCTGACAACTTGTGCTCTCTTATTCAAGACCAAGAGCGCCCTGCTCTATGCTGCACAGTGACAGTAAACAGTGATGGCACTATCCAAGACGATATTCGTTTCTTTGCGGCAAATATCAAATCTCACGCTCGTCTCGCGTACGACAATGTTTCTGACTTCCTAGAAACAGGTAGTTGTGAAAAATGGTCACCAAGCGAGGAGATTGCCTCCATAGTGACCGATCTTGCCGAGATGGCAAAAGCGCGCAGCGAATGGCGTGAAAACAACGCCGTTATCTTCCCAGATCGTCCAGACTATCGTTTTGAACTAAGTGAAGATAACGATGTTATCGCGATCCATTCTGATATGCGTCGCTGCGCCAACAAGTTGGTAGAAGAAGCCATGATCACCGCAAATATTTGTGCGGGTCGCGTGCTAAGTGACAAGCTAAATATGGGTATTTTCAATACTCATGCGGGTCTTAAAGAAGATAAAGTTTCTAACGTTATCGACTTAGTGACAGAGCATGGTGCAGAAGGCTTCGACGCTGAGAATGTCATCACTCTTGAAGGCTTTACCGCACTGCGTCGCTGGTTGAACAACCAAGAAACTCAATACCTAGATAACCGCATTCGTAAACATCAAAGCTATGGTGAAATGGGTAACACGCCTGCACCGCACTTTGCAATGGGTTTAGATATCTACGCGACATGGACCTCTCCTATTCGTAAGTACAGCGACATGGTTAACCATCGTCTTCTTAAAGCGGTGATTCTGAACAAAGAACCAGTGCAAACCCCTGATGATGAAGTGGGTGATGAGCTGGCGATTCACCGCAAGCACCACAGAATGGCAGAGCGTAAAGTAAGTGACTGGCTCTATGCCCGCACGCTGAAACAAGACGTAGAAGCTGAAACCACGTTCAAGGGTGAGATCTTTGATATTGGTCGTAGTGGTATGCGTGTTCGCTTGATTGAAAATGGTGCGGCCGCATTTGTTCCTAATTCTCTAATTATGGACAACAAAGAGCGAATCGAATCCAGTGCCGAGCAAGGTACAATTTCAATCGATAAAGAAGTTATCTACAAGCTAAGCGACATCGTAGAAGTTGTTCTTACTGATGTGGATATTGATAAGCGCAACATGGTAGCGAAACCAACTGAGGTTTTTGCTGATCTTCCGAAAGAAGACGCTTAATCTTCTCTCCCATAGAGTAGCCTACGCTACTCTATGGGACATTCGTCTCAATGTATTCATCAAATTCAACAACTTAAGTAAACTCTTTCCTATCAGTAGCAAATCTGAGATAGAATCACTCTATCGTCGCAGTTAGGGATTTGTGCGTGTCACCTTTTGCTTGCCTACATTTTTCAAATCATGACCAACTAGTCTTAAAAGATCACTCAACCAAGCCCGCAGGTTTTGTTGTAGTCAATAGTGGCCGTTTGAAATGGAAGCAGAACGAACAACAGCACGAGATTGTCCCAAACCAATTTGCATTTCTTACCCAAGAGCTGCTGACCTCCTCTATTGAAGCTGATAGTGATTTTGAAGCCACGCTAATACTTCTCGAGTACGAAGTGCTGCTCGGTTTTGGCTCTGCCCCTGATTCAATTGTAATCCACCAGCCTGTCTGTTCTTTCAAGGCTGAACCATTTGAGCATCAGCTTCTTGCCACGCTCATCACCAGTAGCGAGCTATCAGAATGCAAAGCCGAGGTTCAGCACTCTTTAGTGAGCGCATTGCTCTCACATACCATGGATAAATACCCTTCACTTTTAAACGCAGTGCAGCTCGCAACGCTTGTCAGTTTCTCTGAAAAGGTATCCCTGTTTATGGATGCAAGGCTGGATAAAGAACAAAGCCTACCTATGCTAGCTGAGCACTTACAGGTATCTGTAACTACGGTTAAACGCCGACTGGCAGAAGAAGGCTTATCGTTTACCGAGATGCTTAAGAAAAAAAGAATCTACAAAGGCGCTACAATCTTGCGCGCAGGACGTACAAGTGTCACTGAAGTGGCCTCTCTATGTGGCTTTAATAGTGCGACACACTTTAACAATGCCTTTAAAAGTATCTATGGCTGCACGCCTAAGGTGTTCAGGCGAGAACGCAGAACGCCATAAGCGACGCTTAAAATTCATGCATCATGGCGCGGCCAGCGTGGCGAGACCATCGTAGCCCGACCACCGTGGCGCGACCACCGTGGCCCGACCACCGTGGCCCGACCAAATGCCAATAACAACAAAGGACATGTTCCATGCAATTTAGTTATTCTAATCCAACAAATATCTTCTTTGGCCAAGGCCAAATCGCCGCAATCAACACAGTGATCCCAACAGACAGCAAGGTCTTGGTGGTGTACGGTGGCGGGTCGATTAAAAAGAACGGCGTGTATGATCAAGTGGCTAAAGCCCTTGAAGGTTATCAATGGCAGGAGTTTTCTGGTGTTGAGCCCAACCCTACCGTAGAAACACTTAACAAAGCTGTTGAGATCGTTAAAGCGGAAGGCATCTCCTACCTACTTGCTGTGGGTGGCGGTTCAGTAATCGACGGGACCAAATACATTGCCGCAGCCTCTCTCTATGACGGAGATGGCTGGGATATTATGACGGGTGACTATAAAGTTACAGACGCAATTCCAATAGGCGCAATCCTGACTCTTCCAGCAACGGGCTCAGAGTCTAATAAAGGCGCTGTAGTTACTAAAAAAGCAACGCAGCATAAGTCTGGTTTCTTATCTCCGCTTGTACAGCCTAAATTTGCTGTGCTAGACCCTGACGCTATGAAAACCCTACCTGAGAGACAGCAACTCAATGGGCTCGTGGATGCTTGGGTACATGTGTGTGAGCAGTACATCACTAAGCCTGCTGGCGGTATGGTACAAGACGGCTTTGCCGAGGCGCTACTGAAAAACCTCAAGGCTTTGGGTGATGATTTTGCCAACCGAGATAGCGACTCTTGGCGTGCAAACCTGATGTGGTCTGCGAACCAAGCACTGAACGGCTTGATTGGTGCTGGTGTTCCGAACGATTGGGCTACTCACATGATGGGGCACGAATTAACTGCACTCTACAATGTTGATCATGCTCGTTCTCTTGCCATCATTCAGCCTTCACTGTTACGAAATCAAATAGAATTCAAACGCGCTAAATTAGAACAAATGGGTAAAAACGTGTTTGGGCTACAACAAAGTGCAGATCTGGCGGAGCGTACTATTGATGCAATTGAAGGTTTCTACCAAAGCCTAAATGTCCCAACAAAACTAACAGAACATGGCAGTGATAAAGCAGCCGCTATCTCTGAAATCCTAGAGCAACTTAAGTCTCATGGAATGACGGTTCTGGGTGAAAACCAGTCGATTAACCTTGATGAAATGAGCAAGATCTTAGACAACGCAGTAGCGTAATCCAATGCGACAAGATGACTAAAACAAAGGGCAGCCAAATGGCTGCCCTTCTGATATCTAACTTATACAGTTAAAAGAAGTCTATGGACTTGCGCCCAGTTCTAGGGTTCTTTGGTTTATCGTCTTCTTCAACAACCGATTCTTCTACTTGCTCTGGCTCTTCGTCAAAGTAGGCAACCTCGTCATCATAACCTTGGTCACCAGCATCATAGTCAGTGGCAACAACGTCAACTACTTCACTTTCTCGTGCAGCCACTTCTTCTGGGTCAACGTAGATCACTAGATAGAATTCTTCATTAAATTGAACCAAGTCACCATCGACAAGCTTACGGCGTTTACGAGTATCGATCTCACCATTCACTGCAACATAGCCTTGGCTAATCGCTTGCTTAGCCTCACCGCCACCGCTAACGGCGTCGGCAATCTTCAGCACTTTATAAAGCTCAACGGGTTGTGTTGTAACTTCAACACCAATCGCTTCAATTTCGATTTCTTCTTCTAAATGATCCACAGTATTTCCAACTTATATGTTCGAGCCAAGCTCGCTATCTGGTCGCCATTCTAACTGCTATTGGAACTCAGGCATAGCGCCAAGTTTTGTATGCCACACATGTATGTGCGAATAACCCTCTTCTATCTCCACTTTAAACGCAGCCTTCATCAAGTTGATAAAGAGAAAACCCGTTATATCCGCCACAGACAAATGATCTCCGGCGATAAAGCTAGAATGGCTTAACCTTGCATCTAACTTATCGAGAAATGCGATAGCTCGCCCTTTAGATTCCTCTCCCCACTCGCTCACACAGTTCTCTCTATCGGAGTAAAACCCTGTGATATTTCTAAATGCTTGAAACCCAGAAATTAATCCCTGAAACTCTACAATGCGGTGCCACATTTCAACTTGAGCACTTTCCAGACCTGGTGCCCCAAATAAATTCGCACTATTAGGCACTTGATGATCAAAATAACGACAAATGGCCACTGACTCACTGATATTGGTGCCATCATCCAGCTCTAATAGTGGTACTGTTCCACTAGCACTCTTGGCTTGAAACTCGGGGGTAATGTTCTCTCCCCCTTTCAGATCCACAGAAACTCGTTCGACTTCTGCACCAATTAACTTAAGAAAAATTGAAACACGTCTACAGCTAGGCGTTGCCGCCGATTCATACAACTTCATTGATTACTTCCCTATTAAAAACAATTGCCTAGCATAGTTTAGACAATTTATAAGTATATGCTTGTTGTTTTGCATTCCACTAACAACAAACTGACAGTCAAGGCTATGCAACCACTAGAATTCCCCCCAACGACTACAATTACATACGTTAGGTACAAAAGGACGTGATGATGAAGATTTTAAAATACACTGCAGTGGCTACAGCGCTAACTATTGGCCTTTATGGCTGTGGTGGTGATAGTGATGACGGAAGCACTGCCACTTCTCAGGTTTCATTTTATGTGTCTGATGCTCCAGTAGATAGTGCAGAAGAAGTTGTTATTACTGTCAAGCAAATCGAAGTGGTGAGTGTTGAAGGTGATACCTACACTCAAGACCTAAGTGATGGCAATAACGACTACGTACAATTTGATATATTGGATTACGAAGGAACAGAGAGACTGCTAATCGCAGAAGACTTTACATTGCCAGTCGGTGAATACAAAAGCATGACCCTTCATGTAGTCCCTGACTCTAGTGCAACGATGAATTACGTTCTAGACGAACAAATTCAACACCCCTTGAAGCAACCTAGCAATAAGTTAAAGCTTGGTGGATTTGAAGTAACAGTAGAGGGTACTCAAGGCTTTACTATTGAATTTGACCTTAGGAAATCACTTGCTGAACGAGGTGTAGATGCCAAGAATGGTTACATCCTAAAGCCTCATGGAATCACTATTCATGACAACACAACAGTAGCAAGGCTAAGTGGTATCGTTTCAAGTGAGCTTTATAACGGTGTTAACTGCCCTGTTGATGACGACCTAACACAAAATGGCTTTGTTTATCTGTATCAAGGTCACGGCTTAGTTACAGACAATTTAATCGATAATTTCGACCCAACGGACGAAGAGTTTGATGGCAACATGCCACCAGTAGATTATCAAGTACCTGTAGCATCAGTAGGTGTAGATCCAGTTACTGGCGAGTATGAGTTTGGTTACGTCGCAACGGGTTTATATACTGCGGCCTATACTTGCGATGGTTCTTCTGATTCACCAATTAATTGGGACGACCTCGATATCCCTTATACTCAAACAAGCTTAGCAACGGGTGATGACGGCTTAATTGAAGTGGAACTGACTGATGGAATGGATAAAGACGACGCAGACTTCAACCCTCTATAGAGCTTTAACGTACATCCAAAGCGTAAAGTGAAAGAACCGGCTACTAGCCGGTTCTTTTTATTTAACAAACAGCTTCTTCATCACCGACAGCATCGATTTGCGATACTTCATCAATAGACGAGTTCTCGGCAGCCAACTAGGGGTATGCAGCACTGTGCGAGCGTGACTAAAGGTTCTGAACCCTTCTTCACCATGGTAATGGCCAATACCTGAATGACCTATTCCACCAAACGGTGCGTCTTCGGCAGCCACATGGAAGATGGTGTCGTTAATACACACACCACCAGAGTGCGTGTTGCTGAGTACATAATCAATGCTTTGACTGTCATCACTCATAATGTAGAGCGCTAATGGTCTCTCTCTATCATTAATGTATTCAACCGCTTGCTCGAGTTTTTCATAGGTAATGATCGGCAAAATCGGGCCAAATATTTCCTCTTTCATCATGTCTAAATCATCACTTGGATTAAACACAAGATGAGGCAGTATTTGGTGGTTACTTCCTGCATTGTCGTGTTCCGCAACAGGAACGACTCGAACTGATTCTTTGTCACGTGCTTGCTCAAGATATGACTGCAAACGTTGGTACTGTGATTGGTTGATGATATGGCTGAACTGAGTTAAGTCTTTACCAAAATTATCATTGAAACGCTTAATAAACAGCTCTGCAAACTCGTCTGCTCGATCTTGCTCGATTAAGACATAATCAGGCGCTACGCAGATCTGGCCTGCGTTAACACATTTACCGAACAAAACCGCATCTACAATCTTTTCTAACTGTGCATCAGGAGCGATGACAACAGGTGATTTTCCGCCTAGCTCTAGAGTGACTGGAGTCAGGTTTTTTGCCGCAGCTTGCGCGACCAATCGCCCGACTTGAGTCGAACCAGTAAAAAGCAAATGATCAAAAGGCAACGCACTAAATCGGCTTGCTATCTCTGCTCCGCCTTGCACTACAAACACTTCTTCATCGATAACCGACAGAATGTTCTCAATCACTTCGTTAGTCTTAGGCGTGAACTCGCTAAGCTTAAGCATCACCTTATTACCCGCTGCAATGGCGGTCGCTACCGGCGCTAAGCTCAGAATAATTGGGAAGTTCCACGGAGATATGATCCCCACTACGCCAACCGGTTGATACTCAACTCGTACCTTTGATGGCGTTAGTAGCAAGCCAGCATGACGCTTTGAAGGACGCGCCCATTTATGTAGGTTTTTAACCGTGTACTTGATATGACCGACCGTCGGAATAATATCCGTTAGTATCGAATCAAAATCAGAACGAAAACCAAAATCTTTCGATAGTGCTGCTATCAACTGTTTTTCATTCTCGATGATCGATTGGTTCAGTAGCAAAAGACGTTGCTTTCTCAGTTCAATACTTGGGGAAGGTTCTTGCGAGTAGCTTGATTTAAGCTGTTCCAATTTCAGAGTGAGATCGTCACTTTTTTTAAGGATATCATCCGAAACTAAATTGAGTTGCCCCATATAAGGTGTTCCTATCTCTTGCTATCTGTAAGTAACTATTACGGGGATTGTATGGTATTAATGTCAAAGTCACTAATCTTTGTGATCACAAAATTTTGTCTAGTTTTAAGAACCAAGACTGTGAGATCGGATTATGTGATTAGTATCGTCTTCCTAACATAAAAAAGGTCAGAGGGTTTTCCTCTGACCAAAACTAAAAGAAATAGTGTTGATGTCAAATAGTAGACCTACTTAGAGAACTTCCACACATCTGCATCAACCTTTCCAAAGTTTTCGCTATTATCATATTTTTGATCATCACCAATGTCCCCAAGGGGCAAAAATAACTCTCTATCACCGCCGAAAGTATATATGGCCTGATCGTGGAATAGATATGGATTGCCAGTCTCAGCAATAGCAAAATCATACTTGATTAACGTTGGATTAAATCCAACGTTCCAAGGAGGCATTATCAGTTGTTGCCATACCTTACCATCACTGCTTACCTGGACGTCAGTAGGGTTGATTGGAATACCAAATCCTCCAAAGCAGACAATTCGACCGTACAACACACCACACTGGTGGCCAGGCCTAGCTAACCAACCTGCATCTTCAGTAACTAGATGCCAATGTTTACCATTTTTTGACCGCCATACGTCATTAAAATAGGGCAATTCACACAGCTGAAAATCTGCTGGCGGTCCTTGCTCATCCCCTATCGGTGGCGCACCACTATCACAGGTAAAACCAGCCTCTCCGCCGATCAAATAGATATACCCATCTTTAACCGTTGTTGCGGCTCCAGCTCGTTTACTCCAAGGTGCACCCGCTGTCTCTAATTTCCAATGAATACCATCCACCGAACTCCAGACATCATTAAAGTACTCACGAACTGGTGGACCGCCCACTATTGCAGAATCATCGTTCTGCGAGCCACCAAACACATAAATACGACTCCCTTTAACTACTGCACTTAAGCCCGCTCTTCCTTGCCAAGGCGCATTGCCAAGAAAGGTCCAATTAATACCATCCTCACTTCGCCATACATCATTGAAAAAAGTCGAATTCGCCACACATGGCCCACCAGGAATGCAAAGAGGAGTGAAATTTTGTCCCCCAAGCACGTACATATACTTTCCTTTTTTTACCGCTTTAAAGTAGGCCCGTGCAGGCCAATGAGAGCTGTCATCAGTATCAAGTAGTTGGGTCCAGTTGGCTGCATCATCACTGACCCAAACGTCCCCATGCAGAGTACTTTCGCCGGCAAACTGAATACGCTCTAACGGGCTACGTCCGCCCATTAGATAGAACTTATCATCGAGGTGAACAACTTGCAGCCCTGCTCGCTTTTCCCAAGCGGCTTCACTTGTAATCTCATTCCAGCTAAGCGTGTTGAGATCCACGTTGCTTTCAATTTTCTCTACGATTTTGGGTGGAGGTGTTTTCTTCAGCCTCTTAGTGGAGCTAAATGCTTGCGCGTCGGACACAAACCCTATAGAGAGGATTACCGCTCCCACCACTCCCAGATTACTTATTTTTTTCCAACACATCGTCTATTCCTTCATTAACAAAGCTATAAATGAAAAAACAACTGCCGCTTCTAATTTGAGAACAAATAAGATTTCTCAAGAAGTGTGTTTAGTGGGGTCAGTATAGTCAGTGGTTATTATATTAGCGATTAGTAATAGAAAACGACTATTTTTAGCTCACCTTCTACATGGATCAAAAAAAGGCCAGAGCGTAAAGCTCTGACCTTGTTGCGACCTAGAATTTTAGGGGGCTTCTAGTACCGCTAAGCGAATTGATTCATCGTATTATTTTCACCCGACGCTTTAAGCGCTTGGTCTCCAGAAAAGTACTCTTTGTGGTCATCACCGATATTTGAACCAGACATATCTTGGTGTCTAACCGAAGCGAGTCCCTGACGGATCTCCTTACGCTGAACACCCTTAACATAAGCCAGCATACCCAGTTCACCGAAGTAATCTTTAGCAAGGTTATCAGTAGATAGCGCCGCTGTATGGTATGTCGGTAGCGTGATTAAGTGGTGGAAAATACCAGCGTCACGAGCGGCATCTTGCTGGAAGTTTTGGATCTTGATATCCGCTTCTCGTGCCAACTCAGACTCATCGTAAACACTGTTCATTAGCTTCTCACGCTCATAAGCCGATACGTCTTGGCCTTGCTCCTTCCACATATCAAATACTTGCTGGCGGAAGTTCAGAGTCCAGTTGAACGATGGACTGTTGTTGTAAACAAGCTTCGCATTTGGCACCACTTCTCGAATACGGTTTACCATGCCTGCAATTTGCTGAACGTGGGGTTTTTCTGTTTCAATCCAAAGAAGGTCAGCACCATTTTGTAGCGAAGTAATACAATCTAACACCACGCGGTCTTCACCGGTATTGGGTTTAAAGCGAACCAGTCCATTAGGTAGTCGCGTTGGCTTGATGTACTTGTCGCCTTGCTTTATCGCCATCTCGCCACTGCCTAAATCTTCTAGCTTAGTGATTTCTTCACCGTCAATGAACGAGTTGTACATATCTGCCAAGTCGCCTTCTGACTGACTGACCGGTATCTTCTGAGTTAAACCAGCACCCAAGGAGTCAGTACGTGCAACGATTACCCCATCATCGACACCCAGCTCTAAGAACGCATAACGAACTGCATTGATTTTCGCCAAGAAGTCTTCGTGTGGAACCGTTACCTTACCGTCTTGGTGACCACACTGTTTTGCATCAGATACTTGATTTTCAATTTGAATACAGCATGCTCCTGCTTCAATCATTTTCTTCGCTAGAAGATAGGTAGCCTCTTCATTACCAAAGCCTGCATCAATATCCGCAATGATAGGAACAACATGGGTTTCAAAGTTATCGATCTGATTTTGTACCGATTGCGTTGTGACAGCGTCACCAGTGTTGCGTGCTTGGTCTAGGGCTTTGTAAAGGTGGTTAAGCTCACGGGCATCCGCTTGCTTCAAAAAGGTATAAAGCTCTTCGATTAGCATAGGTACCGAGGTTTTCTCATGCATCGACTGATCTGGCAGTGGGCCTAGCTCAGAACGCATTGCAGCAACCATCCAACCTGAAAGGTATAGGTATCGACCGCGAGTGGTTTCAAAATGCTTCTTAACCGAAATCATTTTTTGTTGGCCGATAAACCCATGCCAGCAACCCAAAGACTGAGTGTAATTAGCACTGCTTTCATCGTACGACTGCATATCTTCACGCATGATTTTTGCTGTGTAGCGAGCGATATCTAATCCGCAGTTAAATCGGTTCTGTAGCTTCATTCGTGCTACGTATTCCGGATTAATTGCAGCCCACGTTTGACCGTTTTGATCAATAGTGCCCTTTGCTGTTTCGATTACTGATTTGTAGTTATCCATAATGTCCCTCTCTCAGTGATTTTAATAAGCAGTACTTTGGTAGCTAGTAAATGGGGTTATCGTTTTGCCTGTAGTCGATACTCATGAAGTAGTGGTTCTGTATAGCCATTTGGCTGCTCAGTACCTTGGAAAATTAGCGCCTTCGCACATTGGAATGCATGGCTAGTTTCAGTATTTGGAGTCATTGGGTAATAACCTGATGTTCCATCATTTTGCTGGTCTACGGTTTCCGCCATCTGTTCAAGCACGCTATTAACTTGCTCTTCTGTACAGATGCCATGCTTAAGCCAGTTCGCAATATGTTGGCTAGAGATACGCAGGGTTGCGCGGTCTTCCATCAATGCGGTGTTATTGATGTCCGGCACCTTTGAACACCCTACTCCCATCTCAATCCAGCGAACTACATAGCCTAAGATCCCTTGGATGTTGTTCTCTAATTCGCGAATGATCTCACCTTGAGTCAATTCGTTTTCTTGAGCCATCAAAGGAATGGTCAACATACCCTTTTTGTAGTCTTCGTTATTTGCAGACAAACGCTGTTGTTGCTGCTTTACATCGATTTCAAGGTAATGAAGCGCGTGCAAGGTTGCTGCTGTTGGCGAAGGAACCCAGGCCGTGGTTGCGCCAGCTTCTAAATGAGCTGTTTTTTGATCCATCATCTGCGACATCTCATCAGGCATCGCCCACATGCCTTTACCGATCTGAGCTTTACCCGACATTCCCGTATTTAAACCCGTTGAAACGTTGTTCTTCTCGTACGCGTCAATCCATGTTTGGCTTTTTAGCTCGTGCTTAGGTAGGAAAGGACCCGCTTGCATACTGGTATGAATCTCATCACCAGTGCGGTCTAAGAATCCAGTATTGATAAAGAACACTCTTGATTTAGCAGCACGAATACACTCTTTAAGGTTCAATGAAGTTCGACGCTCTTCATCCATGATGCCAATCTTGATGGTATTCGGCTCAAGGTCGAGCATACGTTCTACTCGACTAAACAACTTGCAAGAGAACGCCACTTCTTCAGGACCGTGCATCTTTGGTTTCACGATATAGATGCTACCAGTACGGCTATTTTTCATTCGGCATAGGTCTGGGTTTTTAATCTCTACCGCCGCTATTAACGCTGTTACTACCGCATCGATGATGCCTTCTGGTGCTTGCTCTCCATTTGATAATGTCATCAAGTCGCTGGTCATTAGGTGGCCAACGTTACGAATAAGCAGTAGCGAACGCCCATGCAGGTTGTAATCCTCTCCGTTTCGACCTGTGTAGCTCTTGTCACCTTCAAGGCGGCGGATTTGCGTTGCACCATTTTTCTCAAAAGAAGCGTGCAGAGACCCTGTCATTAAGCCTAACCAATTGCGGTACGCATCAATCTTGTCTTCGCTGTCTACCGCAGCGATAGAGTCTTCCAGATCCATAATGGTCGATACCGCTGACTCAACAATGATGTCGTCAATATGCGATAGGTCAGTCTTTCCAATTTTGCCTTGACGATTGATGATGATCTCAACGTGTAGGCCATTGTTTTTCAGTAGAATTGAAGTGGGCTCACGCTCAGGGTCGCTGGCACCTACGAACTGCTTTGGTTGTTTTAAGCCTGTATGAGTACCATCAGGGAAATGCGCCATCAGACCGTTGAAATAGATGGTGTAGCTCTCTACATCATGGTGTGAGCCCTGATCCAGAGGGAATACTCTGTCTAGAAAATCCTTAGCGTAAGCAATAACGTGCTTGCCGCGCGCTGGATTGTATTTCTTGCCCGCTTTCATCCCTGGTTCAGTTTGTGGAATGACGTCTGTACCATAAAGAGCGTCATACAAGCTTCCCCAACGCGCATTCGCCGCATTCAAAGCAAAGCGTGCATTCTTAATAGGAACCACTAGCTGTGGGCCAGCAATCATCGCAATCTCTTGGTCAACATTTTCAGTCTCTATTGAAAAGTCTTCCCCTTCGGTTTGCAGATAACCAATCTCTTTCAAAAAGGTTCTGTACTGCTCTGCATTGAATGAACGATGTGTTTCGTGGAACTGATCAATTTGCTTTTGCATCTGAGAGCGCGTCTCAAGCAATGCTTGGTTGATCGGCGTTAGCTCGGTAACCAATTGCGTAAAGTTGTTCCAAAACTCATCGACATCCAAACCGACAAGTGGCAGCACTTCAGTGTTGATAAACTGGCAAAAGCTCTGTTGTATCTGGCATTCCTTAGTCATTGGTAGATTCATGGCATCATTCCTCGTGATTGTCATTGAAGTGCTTTGTCACCTAGCTGCTGTTGCATAAAGAAGAAGTTAATCTGTTACTGCGGTCTAATTTCTTCTGTCTACATTTTTACTTTAACTAAATATTCACTAGAATTTCACAAATAAAATTACACAGTGTAAATTTTACAAATATGAAGACAAAAACTAGCTTATTCAGACAATCGCATTTTCTTGGTACTAAGATCCGAAACCTGCGTAAGAGAAATCACCTCACCCTTGATGATCTCTCGTCTCGCTGTATAAAACTCAACCCAGAATCTGCGCCATCCGTGTCGTATCTCTCCATGATTGAACGCGGTAAAAGAGTGCCAAGTGAAGACATGCTTGAGGTAATTGCGGATGTGTTTCAAAAGCCGGTAAATTGGTTTTTGGACGATGCCAAGGAGCAAAGTGAAATTGTTCCTGAAAAAGGCTCAAGAGGCGGCGTCGTTGGCATGGCCCTGGAGCCTAGCTTTCTGTTTTCAAAGGAAATACTTCAGATAGCCATACCTGAAATGCTGGCACAAACTGGCACTACAGGACGGCAGTTTGCCCACTTATTGATTCGAGCCCATCAAGAGCACAACCAAAACCACTTCCCCGACCTTGAGCGTGCAGCTGAAGAAATAGGCCAAAAGAAAATGCCACTCGCCGTCGATGATCTCTTCGAGATCTGCGTGGATATTGGCCTTAAGATAAAGTGGTTCAAGGAGCTACCAGAAACCGTTACTGAAGCGAGTGGAGATAAGAAGCAGCGCGTTGCTCGCTCCTACTTTGAAGCACCTAATATTTTGCATATCAACAACATTCTTAAAGATGACCCTATCCGGCTGAAATATGACATTGCGGTCAATATTGGTCACATGGTGCTGCATCAAGGAGACGGTGAAAAAAGTAAACTCATGTCGGATAGCAAGCCAAGCTACGGCGTGAGAGATGAAAAACAACAAGGTGGCTCTGTAGAGCTCGACTCCACAAAGATACTGCACGCATGGCGAGATTTTGAGTGTTCATTCTTTGCTGGGGCTTTGCTTTGTCCAAAAGTCCCTTTCAGGCAACTTCTCGACCGAAACGGTTACGACATTAGTGTGTGTAAATTGGCAGGGGTATCAGAATCAATCGCAATGCGCCGCATGACAGCAGTATCTCCCTACCCTCACTGGCACTATTTTGACGCCTATTACCCAGGTACATTAAAAGCCGTGTATAGAGGCAATGGTATTCCTCTGCCGTGGGGAAACATGAAGATGGTTGAAGACCCATGCCAGCACTGGGCGGTTTTTCGCATGACCACCAAAGACACGGATTTTAACGTTAGCATCGCGCAAATATCCATCTTGATGCAAAACGACGTGCCACATATCTACTGCTGTGAATCGGTCAAAGTAAAGGATTTTGCAGGTAATGCACATGTATTGTGTAGCGGTGTCGATCTCAACCATGCTATTCAAGCACAAGGGTTTGATGCGGTAGACGTTGCAGAAAGACTGAAGCAGTCTTGTATTGAAAACGGCGGTACCGGCCCGATCCCAAGGGATATTAAAGAGCTGTTATTGACCGTAGGAAGGATCTTAAATATAAACTGGATAGAGCGAGGAATGGACAACAGAGCAAGGCTCATCTGCTCTCGCGGTTCGGTCTGTCCGAGACAGCCTCAGTGTAAACGTCGCACTAAGGCTGAATCAATCGAGATCACGCAAGAGTGATGGTTGATGTTCCGTATCATTGCTTAGATAAACTCCGTTTATAGGTTGTTCTTGTGTGCATCGCGATTCTTTTGCTTTAAGTGAAATTTCGGCAATGAATCAACGTCGGCAGAGAAGCCAATAGACCCCGCTGGATCGTGATCAGATGCATCGATGTTGTCTTTTTTAGCAGGCTCGCCTTCTACTCTTTCGTCAGCGTTTGCTTTGGTTTTGTGAAAGCTAAAGTTTGGCAGTGAATCTGGCGTAGCAGACAGTCCGATTGAACCTGGTAGTTCATCTTTCGATAAATCGATTACTTGCTGGTCTTGGGTGTTAGCCGCGAAAACAGTTGATGAAACAAAAAGTGAAGCCAATAGTAGAAGGCCAGTGCGTTTGTTGAGGGTCATGTCTTTTCTCCAAGTGGTGTATTACCAATCGGACTAAATAACTGATCATCCTAGCTGGTTAAAATGCTCAATAACGGCGTTAGAATTTTTGATTGTAGAGTAACTACTTATCCAAAATTTCTGCCTTGTTCTCGAACATTTTTCCTGCGCTATTTCTGAGCACTTACTTAGTGTGATTGGTATTAATTAATCAACACGCACATATTAATCGGCTATTGCGAAACAACTAACTCTCACTTGGCGGACCAAATCCGTCAAAAATTGATAGTGGCTAAAAAAGAAAAATCCGCTGGCCTTCCTAAGAAGATCAGCGGATTTATTTTTTAGTCTAGGTGTAACTAGCTACGCATCTTGTTTAGAAGATCTTTACTCGCCTGCGTAGGATCGCTCGCCGCAGAGATTGCCGATACCAAAGCGATACCGTCTACCCCAGTATCAACCACACTCTTAATATTTGAGTCGTTGATACCGCCAATAGCCACCAATGGAAGTTTTGAAAGCTCAACCGCTTTGGTTAAACCCTCAACTCCCCAATGCTTCACGGTATTGGTTTTGGTAGGAGTAGCAAAAATAGCGCTGACACCTAAATAATCCACAGCAAAAGATTGCGCTTCAAGTAGCTGCTCTTCACTCTCCACTGACAAACCTAGTAGCTTGTCGTCGCCGAGCAGCCGTCTTGCATCGGCTACAGGCATATCCGATTGTCCTAAATGAACCCCGCACGCATCTACAGCTAGGGCAACATCAACACGGTCGTTGATGATCAGTGGCACTCCACTTCCCCGCATGACGGATTTTACCGCTCGTGCTCTTTCAATAAACGCACGCACATCACCGTGCTTTTCTCGAATTTGCACCATAGTGACGCCACCAGCAATGGCTTGTTTAACCACCGAGCATAGAGTCTCTATATCTTGTTGGTCATCGGTAACAAAGTAGAGTTCATAAGGGTTCATCGAATTATCCTTATACCTGCTGCAGTTTTAAGCGCGCTAATACGCTTTCAACATCAAGTTGATACAGAGTATCTAGAAGGTTCATTTGCAGTGAACCTGGGCCTGCTGATTTTTCAGCAGCGATTTCGCCTGCAACGCCCAAAATAGCCGTAGCGGCAAGACCAGTAACCTCACCAACCGCGGCGAACGCACCAGTAATAGCAGTGTGCGAACATCCCATACCCGTTACGTACGGCATCATTTCATGCCCATTGTCGAGCTTGTATGTCGCCTCAGTGGTTACAACATAATCGCTTGCGCCAGAGATAACCACATTCGCGCCGTATTGCTCAACGCAGAATTTCGCAGCATTCACCGCTGAATCACTGCTGTCTAGCGCATCCACGCCCTTAGATTGAGCTTGCTCACCCGCCAAAGCGATGATTTCAGACGCATTACCACGAATGATCAACTTGTCGGCTTGCTCTGCAATCTGACGAGAAACCTCTGTGCGAAGCGTACTTGCGCCACAGCCAACCGGATCGAGAATGACAGTTTTGCCATTGATGTTAGCCTGCTCAACGGCAAACAACATACGTGGGATCCATACGCTATCCAGCGTGCCGATGTTAATGACTAAGCTACCAGCAAAGCTCATCATCTCTGACATTTCTTGAGCCGAGTGCGCCATGATAGGAGAAGCGCCAATAGCCAACAGTGCGTTAGCTGTGTTGTTCATCACTACGTAGTTAGTTACGTTCACAACCAAAGGTTTGCTATCCCGAAGTGTTTGCAGACTTTGGGCAATTTGTTGTTTATCCATTTATATAATCCTATTTAACGGCCTACTATCATCGAATCGAATTGTAGCCTTGTTCCCAAAATGCGATTTCCATGCGTGTCGCAGTTCTAAATACCTCGATTAATTCTTTGCCTCGAGCGCTTTCTAGCGGGATATCAGCAATTAATTGATCAAGATTCTCTATGCACTTCACCACGCCTTGCTGGAACTCTTCGCCCGAATACATTTCAAGCCAACTGCGATACGGATTGCCTTCCAATTTTGTTGTATCACGCTTAGCGAGGTTATCGCCAATGACACCATAACCGATGGCACAAGGGGCGAGTGCCGCATAGAGATCAACCAGATCACCCGCATTACCCGTGTCGAGTACATAGCGCGTGTAGGCCACTGTACCAAAGTCTTCGGTTTCAGCTTCCATCTCTTGTTCGCTAATGCCCCACTTCTCACAAAACTCGATGTGATGACCAATCTCAGAATCCAGCAAGTTGTGTAAGCTGGGTAGCGCATTTCTCATCTGAGATAGACTTTTTGCTTTGTAAATTGCTAAGGCATAGGCGCGCGTGTATTGCTTCAAAAACAAGAAGTCTTGTTTTAGGTAATGAAGAAATACCTCATGTTGCAAAGTGCCATCCGCCAATTGATGGACAAAATCATGTTCAATGTAGCCATTCCACTCTTGTTGGCAGGCTTCGATTAGTTGCTGGGTATTCATGGGATTACCTTAAAACGTTGGCAAGTATTTAGCGCTGTTTGGAACGCTATTGATGATCTTATTCTCAAACATAAACTGTGCGTAATTATCATAACGCTGACGGTCAACTGCCGCTGGGCGCAACGCAAAGCGGGTTAATGTGTCTTCCCACGCGCGACGGTTTAGCTCGTTGTCCAGCGTATCTGGGTTATAAGCCACAAACTCTTTCCACGCTTGCTCTGGGTGATTCACAATATACTGTGTGGCTAACTCAATCGCTGAGTTAAAGCGCTTCAATGCTTCAGCGTCATAGCTGTTGGCATTGGCAACAAAGACCAATTCATCATAAGCAGGTACGCCGTGCTCCTCTGGGAAGAATGCTTTGGCTTTAAAGCCCTCTAGTGCAAGCTGGTTGGTTTCAAAGTTGCGCAGTCCGCCCCAAATCGCATCTACTTTTCCGGAAGCCACCGACGACGACAGTGCCCAACCAACATTAATGATCTCTACATCTGAGAACTCAAGTCCCGCTGAGCGCAGCATAGTGCCAATTGTCGCTTCTTCATTGCCCGCAATTGCAACGCCGACTTTCTTACCTTTCAGGTCTGCAACAGAGTTGATCTTGCCGTTATCGATAACCATCAGCGTGTTAAGTGGTGTAGAAATCAATGTGCCACTGCGAATGAGCGGCAAACCTGCAGCCACATCAATGGTCAGTGTCGGTTGGTACGACACTGCAAGGTCGATCTTATTTGCCGCCACCAATTTTGCAGGGACACTTGGGTCCGCAGGCTCTTGGATATTCACCTTTAAACCTTGAGCTTCAAACAAGCCTCTCTGTTGAGCAATAACAATTGGGCCATGGTTTGGGTTAACAAACCAATCCAGCATCAGGGTAAGCTCTGTTTGTTTAGCTTGCGATAATGGGCTGAGCAAAAGAGTAGAACTGGCAAGCAATGCAAACAGTTTTGAGGTAAATCGTTTCATGGGTCTTCCTTGTGACACTGGCTTAAAAGTTAATGAGGTAGTTATTGCTATCAGGGATAGTCTTGATGATTTTTAGGTCGTACATAAACTGGCTGTAATCATCGTAGCGCTGCTTATTCACCGCCGACGGGCGCAAAGCAAAGCGGGTCAAGGTATCAATCCAAGCTCTATGGTTAAGCTCGTTATCCAAAGTGTCTGGGTTATAGGCGATAAACTCTTTCCACGCCGTTTCTGGATGATTCACTATGTATTGAGTGGCCAGTTCTAGTGCCTTATTAAAGCGCTGAATTGCCTCTTTATCGTAGTTTTCTGCATTGGCCACAAACATCAACTCATCATAAGGTGGGATGCCGTGCTCTTCAGGAAAGAAGCTCTTAGATTTGTAGCCTTCAAGATCTAACTGATGAGATTCAAAGTTGCGCATTCCTCCCCAAATCGCATCGACTCTTCCCGATGCTAGTGAAGAAGACAGCGCCCAACCCACATTCACAATCTTGATATCAGAATAATCGACATTTTCATTACCCAGCATCTTGCCGATAATGGCTTCATCTGTGCCCGATACTGATACGCCAACGGTTTTTCCCTTTAGATCAGACAAAGAGTTGATCTTGCCGTTATCTAGTACCGTTAGCGTATTTAAAGGTGTTGCCAGCAAAGTACCGCTCCACACCAAGGGTAAACCTGCGGCTACATCAATGAGAAATGAGGGCTGATAAGAGATGGCGAGGTCTACTTGATTTGCTGCCACAAGCTTTGATGGAACACTTGGGTCAGCAGGCTCTTGAATGGTTACCTTTAGGCCTTGCTCGGCAAACATGCCTTTCTCTTGGGCAATCACGATAGGGCCATGATTAGGATTAACGAACCAATCCAGCATCAAGGTCAGCTCTTTGTCCTTACCAGAAGCACTCGCGCTCACTAAAAGCGCAATACCGGCCAGTACTGCACTGAATGTATTTTTAAACAAGGTCATGTCTCTTCCTTAACGACATTAAAAGATTGGCAGTTAATCAAACTGCCAAGGGATAAATTTGTTGAGTAGTCTGTCTGTGATGAAATAAAGGGTGACCGAGATAAGTGCCAGAATAAACAGCGCCGCAAACATCTCATCAATCATCATTCGTGCGTTGGCCTGAAGCATCAAGTAACCAAGACCGGCGCTAGAGCCAACCCACTCGCCCACTACTGCACCAATCGGCGCAACCACCACAGCCACACGAATACCAGAGGCCAATGCTGGCATGGCTGCAGGTAATCGAACTTGTGTGAGTTGTTGCCAGCGCGTGGCTCCCATGGTTTTGCTCAAATCAAGGTAGCCCTTTGGCGTATTACGCAGCCCGTCATAACAACAGGTGGTAACGGGGAAAAAGATAATTAGAGCGGCCATCACAACCTTTGAGGCTATGCCATAGCCAAACCACAGCATGAGTATTGGCGCAATGGCAAAAACGGGAATCGCTTGCGAGGCAATCAATATAGGCAGTAACCAACGACGCAGTGGTTCAAAAAGCAACATCTGAAGCGCAAACATCAGGCCCATGCTAAGGCCTAACAAAAGCCCTAAAACAATCTCTTGCGAGGTAACAATCGTATGTTGAAGCAGCACATCACTGCGGCTGCCAAGGCGATCAAATACCGCAATAGGTTCAGGTAAGATAAAGCTAGGTAAATCAAAAAGTGACACCGTTGCCTGCCATAAACCAAGCACCACCAAGCACGAGATGATCAAACGTATCACGTGAGAAGTATTTGCTTTTACTCGGCTGGTAAGGCCTTGCTGCACGACGACTTGTTTAGTCATCACGACCTCCCAATTGCTCGATAATGCTTTGTTGAAGCTCGGCCATTTCGGCATTGATCAGGCGCGGTGTATTTCCACTTGGCACAGGCACAGTTTCAATCTCTACTGGCTGAGATTGCATCAGGTAGATATGGTCACTAAGGCGCAAGGCCTCTTGTGGATCGTGGGTAATCAACACCACCGTTTTACCTTCAAGCATCTCACAAGCAAGATCCTGCAAGCGATAACGAGTGACAGCATCTAAGGCAGAAAAAGGTTCATCCATTAACACTACAGGCTTGTCTTGCATCAAGGTTCTTGCAAGAGCGACGCGCTGTTTCATTCCGCCGGAAAGCTGTCTTGGATGGACATGTTCTTGCCCTTCTAACCCTAATTTAGACAGCAATTTACTCGCTTGTTGTTTTCGCTCAGCCTGTTGCTGTTTATTCAGCTTTTTTTGACTAAAGCGGTCACTGAAGCACACATTCTCAAGCACATTCAGCCAAGGCATTAACAAGTCTTGCTGTGCCATGTAGGCAATTGAATCCGATAGATTATGCTCGAAGCCACTGTGAATAGAGCCACTCCAATGTACGTCTTCGGGCAATAACCCTGCTAATAAGCGAAGCAGGCTTGTTTTACCACAGCCACTTTTACCCAGCACACTACTAAAGCTTCCCTCAGGAAAGCGCAGATTTAGGTCGCTAAACAGGGGTGAGCTTGCATCAGAGAACTGCAAGCTTCCGTTTTCAATCACAATGCCCATAGGCGAATGAACCGACATAACCTGTACTATTTGTTTAAGGCGTAGAAATGGTGCACGGGGCCGTGACCACTGCCCACTTCCAATTCATCCGCATGGGCGATGGCATTGGAAATGTAGTTCTTTCCTAAAGCGACGGATTCACTCAGTGAGCCCGTTTGAGCTAAGAAAGAAGCGATCGCTGAAGATAAGGTGCAACCCGTACCATGGGTATTTTGCGTATTCACACGCTCAACGGTAAAGGTTTCAACCTCATTAGGCGTAATAAGAAGGTCTGTACTGGTAGATTCACTTTCTAAGTGACCCCCCTTAAGCAGTACCGCTTTACAGTCCAAGCCTCGAAGATCTTCAATCATCGCATTCATTTGCGCCTCGGTCGTTGGCAGAGACTGACCTAACAACGTTGCTGCTTCCGGCAAGTTTGGCGTGATGACATCCGCAAGTGGAAGAAGCTCTGTTTTCAGGGTTTCGATAGCCGATTGCTGAAGAAGAAGATCACCGCTTGTTGCCACCATAACAGGGTCAACAACTAGGTATCTTGGTTGGTATTGCTTAAGTTTTTTGACTACCGCTTGAATGAGACCCGCTTCAGCAAGCATGCCGACTTTTACCGCTACAACATCAAGGTCGGTAAATACAGCATCAAGCTGCTGTTCGATAAACTCCGCCGAAATCGGCAAAATACCAGTCACACCTTGAGTATTTTGCGCCGTCAATGCAGTGATTACAGAGCAGGCGTAGCTACCGGTTGCTGAGATGGCTTTAATGTCGGCTTGAATACCAGCACCGCCACCACTGTCAGAGCCAGCGATAGTGAGAACAATTGGAGTCTTTTTTGATTGGGACACAGGCATTTCCTTTTCGTCAGACGAACGGAAACCAGGCCTGCTGTGCTATGGACAGTAAGATCTATAGCTAGAATGGCGACTAGTTCCCTACGTCAGCACTAACTGAATCAGGTTCCACGGGTTCGCTACTGCGATCTCAGCCTATTGGCTCCCCGACTAATACGATGGGGCGATACTAACAGAGTCAGTATGGGTAGGAAACTAGAAATAGACAAAACTCAGAGTCTAGACAATAAATGCCCTGTCTTGACATAGATAATGGTGTCTTCTTCGACAAATGGGAAATGTTGACTCTGGTGAGGGCTACGAATCCAAGTGTATTGAGGATATTGACCAAACTCATCTTGGAACTCGCCAGAAAGAACCAAAATCTCCTCTCCACCAAAATGAGAATGAGGTTGAAAGCGTTCGCCTTTCGGCCATTTTACTAAAGCCACATTCTCAGCCTCAAAAGAATGCAAAGGCATAACTTCCAAGTTACCAATTCCCGCCAGCCAAGGCTGGGTTTGGGTATTGATTCTCACTGTGGTTTTATCTGCCTTATCAAATTGATTAAGCTTCACAAACAAGGTACACCCCTGCTCGCTAAATGGAGAGTGTTTGCTACCAGGAGGATTGCGAATATAAGTGCCCGCAGGGTAATCCCCCTCCTCATCTGAGAAGACACCTTCTAGTACGAAGATCTCTTCTCCAAACGGATGACTGTGCTCAGAAAACCGAGAACCAGCCTCGTATTTAACTATTGAGGTCACAAGCCCTGTTTCGGCCGCTTCACGCTCTAATGGTTTTCGCCATACGCCTTTGGCTGGGCTGGCCTGCCAATCCATATTCAATGCTTGTATCACAACGCCTTGTTTTACATCCATATTCAATGACATTCATTTCCCCTACTTTGTTGAAATATATCAAATTAGCTGTTACAAACACGAATCCTTAATCATTTTAGTCTTTGTTATGTCAGAACATCTTCCCTTTTTAGAATTAATTCACTCTCGTCGATCCGTTCGCAAGTACGATCAAACTGCGAATTTCGACCACGACAAGGTACAACAAGCTCTGGAGTTGACTGTGTTGAGTCCAAACAGCAGTAACATGCAGTTGTGGGAATTTCATCGAGTCATCAGTGAAGAGAAGCGTGCCGAGCTTGCGAAATACTGTATGGGGCAGAATGCAGCTAAAACGGCCAATGAAATGGTGGTTTTTGTTACTACGCCAGACAAATGGCAGCAAAGAGCTAAAATGAATGCATCGCAGGTACGCGAGAATTTTGCGGGCAGGCCAATGGATGACATCGCAAAGCGTGCGACTAAGTACTACGAAAAACTGATTCCGTTTGTTTATAGTAATGACAGCTTGGGCATCAAAGGTTTTCTTAGAAAGATCATGATGACCTTTATGGGCATAAAGAAGCCTATGTTCAGAGAAGTTACCAAGCAAGACCTACGAGTCTGCCTGCATAAAAGCACATCTTTAGCCGCAATGACCTTTATGACTGCGATACGCGACCAAGGTTATGACACCTGCCCAATGGAAGGCTTTGATTCAGTTCGCGCTAAAAAGCTACTTGGCTTGGGTAAAAATGATGAAATCACTATGATTGTTAGCGTAGGCAAGCGAACGAAAGAAGGTATCTACGGAGAAAGACATCGAGTGCCGAACGAAGACGTCATTTTCAAGCATTAAGCATCAACAGAGAACAAAGGAAGTCACCATTGCCAACATTTGCTCATTGGAAACTAATACTGGTTTTATTTGTTGGCATCCTTTCAGGGTGTGCTACTCAACAGCAGACTCCTCCTCCAAAGTCAGTCACACATCAACTTGGCTATCAGGCTGACAGTAAGTTAGCTCAATACTTTGACCAATCAGAGTATGACACCTCAATCTATACTGGATTCTACCCCTTAGATAAGGGTCACGATGCGCTACTTGCACGCATTGTGTTGATTGAGTCTGCAGAGCACACCTTAGATCTTCAATATTACATCTACCGTGACGATGCCACTGGCAACTTAATGACTTGGCGGTTATTCGAGGCAGCAGAACGCGGTGTTAGGGTTCGAATATTGCTAGATGACATGCAAAAGCGCAATGACGATAATCTTGCCTACCTTCACTCACACCCTAATATTGATGTTCGGCTATTCAACCCAAACAACTATCGCTCGGCGAGAGGTCTGGGATTTCTTGCCGACTTCGAACGACTAAACAGCCGCATGCACAATAAGTCCCTTACCGCAGATAGTGTCGCTAGTGTTGTAGGCGGTAGAAACATAGGAAATGAATACTTTTCCTATCACTCACCAGTAGAGTTTGGGGATTTTGACTTATTAATTTATGGCAATACGGTAGAACAAACCGGAGAGCAATTCGACAAGTACTGGAACAGTGATTTTGCTGTTCCTATTGATTGGATTACCTCTAGTGCAACAGAATTAAAGAGAGAAGAAGTAGAACAGTTTGCAGTGGATGAGGAGCTTGAGGAACAATTTACCTCTGGAGTGTACGACATGACCCGCCTGCAATTCTACTCCAAGATGAGAGAGCATAAACTGCAGTTATATTGGGGCGAAGGTAAACTTCTCTATGATAGGCCCAACAAAATCGTTGGCGAAGGAAGCCAATTAATCGATGACCTGCAGTTAATTTTGGAAGGTGTTGATTCGGAGCTCATCATTATTTCGCCTTATTTCGTACCCACTGCGGATGGTACTGCATTGCTAATCGATGGCGTCAAATCAGGTAAGAAAGTAACCATTATTACCAACTCTCTCGCCTCTAACGATGTGTATGCCGTGCATGGTTGGTACTCTAAATATAGGAAAGACCTTCTTGAAGGTGGTGTAGAGCTTTGGGAGATAAAAGCTTCTGCCAATATAAAAAGTAAGTGGTCAATGACGGGTAGCGGTCACTCTAGTCTGCATGCCAAGATCATGCTCATTGACGACCACATTTTGTTCGTTGGTTCGATGAACTGGGACCCAAGGTCTGCCCATATCAACACTGAAATGGCCGTAATTCTCGATCATGAACCCTTCGTAACAGAGTCAAAATCAGAAATACAAGCGCAGCTAATAGAGTCAGCCTATAAATTGGAAATAGAAGATGGTGACCTAGTTTGGCGAGATCTAGAAAGTGGAGAAACCTTGACTAGCGAGCCTGATGCAAGTGTATGGAGGCGAATGGGATCATGGATGGCGGGTATTCTGCCTATTGAAGACCAGTTATAAAAATAGCCGACTTAAAGTCGGCTATTTCGTATGTTTTGCTTTTGTTTATCTAGATTAGATAGTTAAGTTCACACCTACGAAGTGGATGCGTCCGTCGAAGGTGCCGTTTACGCCAGCTCTGGCTGTCTCGCCAACAAAAGAACGTTTCGCTGATTCTACTTCACCAAGGTCTGCGTACTCATAGAAGAAGTCTATTCCGACATTGTCCCAATTTGTTGATGCGCCTACCGAGTAACGATATTGCTCGCCTACTGGTAAATCAACCCATTGTTTTTCCGGATCATCTTGTGGTGATGTTTCATAGGAGAAGCCAGCCTTCAAACGCCAATCTGAGTTCAATTTGTAGTCTGCACCAATAGCAAACTTCCAAACGTCATCCCAGTCACGCTCAATTGCTACGCCATTAGCAACACCTAGATCCAGAACCGTCGCCTCCCATGCACTCCAGCGATGAAACTGTACGCTAGTCAATAAGTTTAGGTCTTCACTAACTCCATAGCGAGCACTCAAATCGATGATTTCTGGCACTTCAATATCTGTAGAAACTGAAAGAGGTAGAGTTTGTAGTTCAGCATCGAAACTATGTTCGGATTTCGAGCGATAGCTTAAACCTAAGTCTAGATTATCAGTAGGACGATACATCACTCCTAGGTTATAACCGTATGCCCAATCAGTATCCTGTTTAGTTGCTATAGCCGCTGTAGATTGTTCAAACGCAGCCCAACTAAACTGTACACCACCACCAACCGACCATTGATCATTAATCTTGTACGACAACGATGGATTAAGAACAATTACGTTCAACGTAATAGAATCTAATGCACCCGCTCCTGCCCAGTCGTCACCATAAGATAGGCTTGAGCCACCAGCAGCACCTAACGCCAAACCTAAGTGAACCTTCTCAGAAACCTGATGAGCATGGAAAATTGAAATAGATGGTAGGTAAGATTGTGCTTCTCCGTCTTGCGCTGGCGTATCCGCATCATGGAACTTCATCTTGAGATCAAACGCCATTAAATTAATGGTCGTTAAAGAGTCACCCATGTAAGACATAGTCGCAGGGTTTGTCCACATTGCTGCCGCGGATTCGGTATACACACCGTCACCTGCGCCAGCAACACCAGCATTTGCTGTCACTGCTTCTTGAAGAAATAAGCCACTAGCGTTTGCCATTGTTGGCATAGCAGAAGCAAGTGCTACAGAAGTCATCATGGCTAAGCGAGAAAGTGATAAGTTAGAAGATTGCTTAGTTGACACTGCCGATGTGATGAATGGAAGTCTATTTGTTGACATAATTTTCCAAATCTATAAGTGAGTAGGCTTAGGGATTTAGCTCATCAATAGCCAAATCCATATCTGTGCGTATTATACGGATAGGCTTATAGCTTGTAGGAATATCGAATATCACTGGAAAATTAAACGGGACTTATTCGTTATAAGCTTATTGATTTCATTGGTTTTTTGCTACTCTATAATAATCTAATGTAGTAATGGCGATAAGATGAGAATTACAGACCTCAATTCATTGAATGTGTTTTTGAATTTAATGCAGACACACTCCACACTACGAACGGCAAAAAAACTGGGGCGCTCACAGTCTTATATTTCAAAAGTATTGGCTCAGTTACGAGAAGAACTTGATGATCCTCTATTCACTCGCAGTGCTGAGGGCTTGTCGCCCACCTCTTATGCCATAAGCATACAGCCCAAAATTCAAAACGCCATTGAGCAAATTTCTCACTCGCTTGAACCAGAAGAGTTCTCACCCGCCAACGTAGATCGAGTGACTCTTCATATTTTGGAACCCTTATCCATACGGTTTTCCAACCCTATTATTAGAAAAATTAGACAAGAAACGAACGCCATCATTGAGGTAAGAAACTGGACCAAGCTATCAGAGAACATGATTCTCGATGAAGAAGTCGACTTGGGGTTTCACATCCTTAGCGATAAACCTCAAACCCTCTATCAAAAGAAATTGTATACAGGTTCGGGGCTCATTAAAGGAAACAAAGAGGGTGAGTTTGTTAAGTATATTGCGTCTGGAGTAAACGAGTACGAAAATCGCTTTCAGCGTGCCCTTCCCGATGTTGAAGCCACTATTTTTGTTGATAATTATATGCTTTTAACGCAACTAATGGATTGCGCACATACCATGCGATATATCTCCTATAGAACTGATGCAGATATTCCAGATTTAGACATTGATACGGCAATAGTACTGAAATCCTCTAAAAGAAAGTCTCCAAAAAGTCAGTGGCTTGCCAATCTTGTTGAGAAATGTGTAATGGAAGAACTTAAAGCGAATCCATCACTTTAGTAAGCTATCCTCAATGCAAAAGGCAGCATCAAATAATGATACTGCCTTTTTTAGTTCACACTTTAGTGTTTGTTATATTGCCGACAAATACGCTTTATAAGCCTTGAGGCGAACGGTCGCACCACCGATGATATCCATAAAGCCTAGCATTGGGTGTGGCTTTTCTGCTGAAACCCAGCCAGAACCTGTTGCACCAATTGGGATGTTGTAACCCTCTGGCTCATTAAACTCAATCACAATAGTACGGCCATGAGAGTTCATGTTATTTCCAACGTGCTGTCTCACATGTTGGCTACCCTGGCGCACTTGAACCTGAGCTTCACCCGTACCAGCAGTGACACTGTGTACACGGCCACGGAAGATCTCACCAGGGTAAGCATCAACATAGAACTCAGCAAACTGCCCTACCTTGATGCCACGATACGTTTGATCCGGAATACGCATCTCAACAAACTTCTTCTCTGTTGAGTACAAGTGCATGTTACCGGTACGTGTACCGCTAGTGATGTTGGTAATGGATAGCTGGCCATCAAATGGCGCTCGAACTTCACGACGTTCATGTTGCCACTTTGCCGAAGCAACTTGCGCTTCAATATTCATGATCTGCGCATGTGCAGCTGCAATTTTCGCTTCAGCCGTTTCAATGGCCGTTCGCGTTTTATCGCGCTCAGCGTCATTTGAAAAATCTTTTAGCTTCTCAAGTCTTCCTAGAGTTTTCTTATCGTTTTTCTGTTGTGTTCTCAACGACAAGATTTCAGCTTCGCTGGCTCTCTTTTGAGCGGCTAGGCTCTCTAATTGTGACTCGGTATCTTCTGAGCGAAGTGTGTAAATCAGATCGCCTTTTTTCACCATCTGATTGTGAGTAACGAATACTTGATCCACTTCCTGACCAAATAGTGGACTCAAAACAGCATGAGGGGCTTTAACCGTTGTACTGTCTGTTAAGTCAGCAGGAGACCAGAAACGGTGAGCAATAAATAACATGGTCGCTAGGAGCATACCTGTACCCACCATAAAGGTGCCGCTTCTCAGGTTCCATTTAACCACACCCGTCTTAACCAAAATCCAGCAAATCAGGATGTAAGGTAGCATAATCTCTTTCATTGATTACTCCTCAGATGCTTTTGTTTGAGCTTTGCCAGAAACGCCGTTGCGGATAATTTTAGAGATAGACTCCCCAATCACATCCCAGCGAGCAAATGCGATGATGATGGCTAGTACCCACCAGACCTTATTGATAAACAGACCACACAAAGAGAGGGCAAAAACGATTTGGGTGTGGGCGCTCGACATTTCTGAGGCCTTGTGTACGGCAATTTCATGCAGTTGCCAAAACAGATACACCAAATAAACCAGTATTGCGATGGTGACAAAGAATACGAAGCCCATGAAGACTTCAGAGTCGAGTAGTTTGAGGATTGTAGGGTATCCGTCGACGAAATATTCAGCGGGTAGATCCTTTCCATGGATCGAGCCTAATTTGGATAAAGCAATAGATGCTCCGGCGATAACGCCAAAAACAATCACAGCCTTAAGCACATATAAGACAACTGAAATGATGCTCCTTGCTATTTTTCTTCCCAGGCCTTCGTTAGAAGAAGGTAAAGACGTAGCAGACATTTTGTTTTCGCTTCTTGTTATGAGTTTCGCGCGAATTCTATGCTATCTGCAGTACGCTGTAGGAATATGCGTTATTCCTTTTCTTACGCGCACACTTAAGCACTGCTTACGTATAAGCAGTACTCATTAAAAACAAAAACTACTTACTTAAAATTGATGCCTATAAGGCGCCAAAGAATATACACACAAGCAACATACCAATGGCGATGGCAATGTGTCCTATTTCAATAGGCCCTAATCCAAACTCAAGCTTTTTCATGTCTGCTTCTCTTTATTTTTTTACTTGGTTCATTGTAACCAAGCACTTGAAAGAGATAACGTCACTGGCGTTTAGATGGTTTATAAAACTGATTTATGAATAAGAACTGTAACCACTGCTATATCGAACGCTAACTAACTAAGTTATCCTAAAATAAACTTACTAGCACTCACTCAAATAATAGATTTTTCATGAAGACTGAAGACTTGAAACTGTTCCTTCGCGTAGTTGAATTGGGTAGCTTTACCGCTGCTGCAAACGCGCTTGACCTGCCTCGTGCTAATGTCAGCAGACGCATCAGCGAACTTGAAAAAGAACTCAATACACAGCTATTCCACCGCACTACTCGCTCTTTGTCGCTCACTCACAATGGTGATAGCTACTTCAGCAAAGTACAAAAGGTTGTCGAGTTGTTAGACGATGCCAATCAAGCTGTGACCTACTCTAGCCGAGAAGTGTCAGGAAAGGTCAAACTTGGCTTGCTTGCAGAAACCTACGAGTTTGTTCAGCCCGCCCTGTTTGACTTTCATGATACGTATCCGAATGTCGAGCTTGATCTTCGAACGGTGAGCAACGGCTTTCAAGAAGTGTATCAATATGGTTTAGATATCTCTTTTCATGGTGGCGCTCTAGAAGACTCTGATTTAATCGCTAAGCCACTCATACCATTGAATCACAGCTTACTCGCCTCACCTGCGTATATTAAAAATAACGAACCAATACAAGCGTTGGCCGATCTGCATAAACATAAAGTAATGTGTTACCGCTGGCCTAGTGGCAACATAGACAATTTGTGGCATTTTGAGTCAGGAAAAATTTCAGCTTCTCCATGGCTAGTGTGCAATAGCGTAGGATTTATTCGTAGAGGACTAGTTATGGGAAGAGGAATTGGTTTCTTGCCAGAACTTGCCGCTAAAGAAGAGTTACAACAAGGCAAGCTGATAAAGGTATTACCTGATACTGCTTCAGTGACACACCAGTCCTACTTACTGCATCCTAAGCCACAGACATTGAATTATGCCAGCCGAATATTGATAGAATATTTATTACAAAGAATTCCTCAAGATATACTATTGTCACAATAAATGAGACAGTGATTCTTAACTGAGACAGATTATCTAGTACAAAGAAACACTTACAATCGGGCTATTAGAATATAGGAGCCCGAATATGCAGTATTCAAAAACCATACTAGCAAGCACTGTAGTCCTGCTACTTAGCGCATGCCAACAGATAGAATCCACACCTAAGCTTGCTTCAAAGCCTCAACGCAGCATTCAGGTTGTAGAGCTTGAAGACCCGTCTTTTAAATCCACAAAACAATTTACTGGTGTAGTTCACTCTCAAGAAAGAGCCGGTGTCGCCTTTCGTGTTCCTGGAACCATTAATGAACTTCTCGTCAGCAAAGGCGATTTTGTAAAGAAAGGCCAAACCATTGCTCGCCTAGACCCACATGACTATCAAGTAGCTTTAGAAGAACTAGAAGCTCGAATGCTTGAAGCTCAATCAGCACACAAGCTGGCTAAGGCCGAACTGGCTCGTGTAGAGCAAGCGATCGAAGACGATGCAATAGCGAGTGTCAATCTTGACCGCGCGATTAGTGGTTATGAACGAAGCTTATCTGCGGTAAAAGTAGTACAAAAAAACATTCAACGCGCAGAAGACACCCTAAGATACACCGAATTAAAAGCACCATTTAGTGGGGCCATCGGTAGCGTCAATTACGAACAGCACGAACAAATTCTTCCTGGTATCGCCGTTGTATCATTGCAGAACAACAACAAACTTGAGGTGGATATCGATGTACCTGAAAACCTTATTCATGAATTCAAAGCTGAACAGCAAGTAGAAGTGACTTGGTATCAAGCCAAAGAATCACTTCCAGCAACCGTTAGTGAAATTGCTACAAAGCCTCACCTAATCAAGCAAACCTATACGGTGACTATGACGTTAGACAAACCATCTGATGTTGTCTTTCCAGGAAAATCAGTGACGGTTTTAGCAAATTTGTCACTGGCTGACTCCTCTTATTGTATTCCTTACTCTGCTCTATTGGGCAACAAGCACGATATGCGCGTGCATGTTGTCGAAGAGGGCATCATTGCTCCACGTTCCGTAGACCTAGATTCAATCGATGCCAAAACTGCCTGCATTAAAGGTGAGTTTTCGACAGGAGATCAAGTGGTCATCAGCGGTACACACTACCTTGAAGAAGGCGACAAAGCAGACAAAATCACTGTGCGAGAGTTATAGGAACAAACATGATTAACCTAGCTGAATTTGCTATTAGACAACGTACCTTCGTACTCTTTTTCACCGTGTTGAGTATCATCGCGGGGCTGTACTCATATTTTGATCTTGGAAAATTAGAAGACCCTACCTTTACCGTTAAGACGGCGGTTGTTGTTACTCTTTATCCTGGCGCAAGCGCAGAAGAAGTAGAGCAACAAGTCACAGATACCGTAGAAACCAAACTACAAGAGATGGCAGAGCTCAATCGCTTACGCTCGCTATCTCGTCCTGGGGTATCTATGGTATTTGTCGACCTCAACGAGAGCTTGAACTCCGATGAGTTACCCCAACAATGGGAACTACTTCGTCGCAAGGTTTCAGATGTAAAATTGCAATTGCCAACCAGTGCTCAAATCTCGATCGTTCAAGATGAGTTCTCTGAGGTATACGGCATGCTGTTCGCCATTCACGGCACTGACGCCGCGCCTGAAGAGCTGCGACAATATGCCGAAGAGTTGCAACGCCGTATCAAAGCCGTAGAAGGCATTAAGAAAATAGAGCTGCACGGCGTTCAGCCACGTGTGGTTTACATTGATATGCCGGATGAGCGCTTGGCGCAATACGGGCTTTCTGTCGCTCAAGTTTGGAGCCAATTAAATACTCAGAACATGACCTTTGAAGCGGGTCAGTTTGCAGCCGGTCAAGAACGAATCAGAGTGGCACAAACCAGTGAGTTTGAATCCTTAGCCGATATTCAGAATTTGATCATTAAGGGCGGTATCAGTGAACTTGGAAGTGGCATGATTCGCTTAGGTGATATTGCAGATGTCACTATGGGCTATCAAACGCCTGCAATGACTGAAAATCGCTTCAACGGGGACCCCTCAGTCACCCTTGCCGTTAGCCCAGTGGATGGCATCAACGTTGTCTCTCTTGGCGATACGATTAATCAGGTTATCAATGACTTTGAAGCAGAACTGCCACTGGGAGTCGATGTTTCAATAGTTGCCTATCAGCCTGAGCAAGTGCAAATTGCTATCGATGACTTTGTTGTAAACCTCATGGAAAGTATCGCGATCGTATTTGTTGTATTGCTTATTTTTATGGGCTTCAAAAGCGCATCTATAGTGAGTGCAAGTTTGCTTATCACTATCCTGCTGACCCTAATATACATGAATGTTGCAGAAATAGACTTGCATCGTGTCTCTCTAGGTACCTTCATCCTTGCCTTAGGGATGTTGGTCGATAACGCTATTGTAATTACCGACATGATGCAATCTAAGATGAACAAGGGCATAGAGAGAACCAAAGCTGCCATTGATTCAGTGAAGGAAACTGCAGTGCCACTGTTAGGCGCAACAGTTATCGCAATCATGGGTTCTAGCCCAGTGCTATTCTCAAAAACCGATGCTGCAGAGTTTGCTGGTTCAGTGTTTAGTATCATGGCCTCTTCGCTTTTATTATCTTGGCTTGTCGCTATGACCCTGACTGCACTGCTGTGTTGGTTATTCTTAAAGCCAAGCAAAAAGGGTGCGAACCAAAAGAATCCTCTACTCTCCAGAATGATCAACGCAATAGTCGACCATCCTATAAAAACACTAAGTACACTTATACCGCTAGTTGTAGCGACAGCAGTATGTGTTCCGTATATAGCCATCAACTTTATTCCGCAATCAGACAGGCCTATTGTATTTCTAGACTATTGGCTTCCAAATGGCGCGAAGATAGAGCAAACCTCTGCCGATATGAAGCAGATTGAACAATGGCTTCTTGCTCAGCCAGAAGTAGAAAGTATTTCTACATCAGTCGGTGCCAGTGCCCCAAGATTTTCAGTAACCGTAGAACCAGAACCACTTGATCCCGCTTATGGTCAAATCTTGATTAATGCCACTGATTACTTCGCTATTGATGATCTTGTATCCCGCGGTGATAAGTGGCTTGCAGAAACGTTCCCAAATGCAGAGCCAAGATTTAGAGCCCTTAAACTGGCTACCGCAGATAAGTACGCCGTAGAGGCACGTTTTTCAGGCCCTGACGAAGAAGTGTTGCACCAACTTGCAGATGAGGCAAAAGCCATATTTGAAAGCCACCCCGACGCAAAATACGTTCGTGACGACTGGCGCCAACAAAGCAAAATGCTGACACCTATCATCAACCAAGACAAAGCCCTTCGCGCTGGTATAAACCGAGCAGACATTGCCTTTGCGATGAAACGAGGAACTAACGGCATGCCGTTAGGTCGCATGAACCTTAACGATGAGCTGATCCCTATTCAGCTGCGTGGTTCAAATCAAGATATGGCATCCCTTGAAACCTTGCCTGTGAAGTCTCTGCTAGGACTGCACTCAGTACCTCTAGGTCAAGTAGTGGATGGTTTTGAGCTGGCAACAGAGGAAAGCATGATTTGGCGTCGCGATCGCGTCAAGACCATTACCGCACAAGCCGCTGTTCAACGCTACACAACTCCGGCCAATGTTCGAAATGCAGTAAAAGACCGAATAGAAGGTATCTACCTTCCACCTGGTTACAGCATGGAATGGGGCGGCGAGTACTATGACGAGCACAAAGCCGTTGCCGATATCGTAAAGCAGTTGCCAAAAGCCCTACTGATCATAACCATCATCATGATTGCTATGTTCAATGGCTTTAAACAGACCGCCATTATCTACACTACCCTGCCACTGGCAGCAACGGGCGCTACGTTCTCACTACTGTTACTGGATAAGCCATTTGGATTTATGGCTCTAATAGGCGCAATTACTTTGACCGGTATGATCATTAAAAACGGCATTGTATTGATGGACCAAATTGAGCTTGAAAGGCGCAACGGCCTTGAACTCTCTGATGCGATAAAAGAAGCTACCATGAACCGTACCATGGCGATTTCTATGGGGGCATTGACCACAGCATTGGGCATGATTCCGCTTCTGGGCGATCTATTGTTTGACCAGATGGCGGCTACCATCATCGGCGGATTAGCTGCAGCAACGGTTCTTTCATTAATGGTAATGCCCGCGATGTACAAGCTTGTATACAAAGAAAAAGCACCGAAACAAACCATCAGCACAGAAATAGCATAAGGGAATTATCATGAACTTAATAAAAAAACTGACTCCCATTTCACTGGCTTTGTTGATTGCAGGCTGTGCTGTAGGACCGGACTATGAGGAGCCTGAAACAACACTCGCTCAAACCTACCTATATGCGGGTAATGAGGAGAGCGTCAATTCGGAATACTGGTGGAAACAATTCAATGATCCAACCTTGAATCAAATGATCGTCGATGTACAGCAACAAAACATTCCATTGCAGCTGGCAGCTGAGCGCATCAAAATGGCAAATTCATACAAAAAAGCCGTCGAGTCATTCAAAGTGCCAACTGTCAGTATTGGGGGTGGCTATTATAATTACCAACTCAGCTCAAATAGCTCCTTATTGGGGCCTGCATTAAATCCAATTGATACATCAGACGGCGGTACAGTAACCCTACTGGACAACCAACATGATGGTGTTTTTATTGGGGGATCAATAAACTGGGAACTGGACCTTTTCGGAAGAATTGATAGGCAAGCGAACGCTGCCTCTATCAGAGCAGAACAAGCAGAAATTTTTCAAGTAGGACTAACAACGTTAATAACGGCAGATTTAGTACACAACTATGTGCAATACCTAGGTGCAAAAGAGCGTAAAAAACTTGCAATGGAAAATATTGAAGACCAACGCCAAACACTTATCTTAGTAGAGAAAATTGTTAAGTCCGGTTATGGTTCAGATATGGATTACGCCCAAGCAAAAGCTATGCTTGCAGCTACTGAATCCGTTATTCCACAGTTAGAGATCGCTGAACAAGTACATAAACACCGCCTCGCCATTTTACTGGGAGAGCCTCTCACACAAGTTGATGTTCGGCTGACAAACGACAGTGGACTACCAGAGCTATCAGCGCTAATTCCTGTAGGGTTACCCTCTGATTTGGTTAAACGCAGACCCGATATTCGAATGGCGGAGCGGGAAATGGCGGCTGTGAACGAAGAACTTGCAGCAAGCGTTGCTAACCGTTATCCAAAGTTCTTTCTGACAGGTACACCTGGAGTTTCGGCAAGCAGCTTCGATGAACTTTTTAGTAGCGATTCATTTGGCTGGATGGGCGCTGTAGGCGTTAACTGGAACGTCTTTGACGGTGGCCGAGGTAAGGCTATGGTTGAGTTAAACGAGGCTCGCTTTAAGTCAGCTGCGTTGAGCTATCAATATACTGTCGATTCAGCCTTTGCTGAGGTTGACTCTGCTCTCTTCGCTTATGGCCGAAGCCAGCAAAATCAAACCCAGCTTAGCGAAGCGGTAGAAGCGACCGATAAAGCGGTATCAAAGGCGAAATCTCTGTACAAAGCAGGCTTGATTGACCACTTATCGGTGTTAGATGCTCAGCGTCAGCAACGGGTTATTCAAGACCGCCAAGTTGCAGCCAAACTGCAATCGGCTAACAGCACAATAGCGGTGTATAAAGCATTAGGCGGCGACTGGAGCACTTCCCCTCAAGCTTAGAAACGACAGTGCCGTTATAAAGAAAAAAGCCACTTCATTATCTGAAGTGGCTTTCGTTTAAAATGGTTGGATTAGTGAGTCACTTTCAAGTCGTAGAAAGTCGCTTGCACGTAATCATCAGGCTTACCCGATTTGTTTTGGTTGTATACACCCGCTTTGAAGTACATGTACTGACCGCCTTCGTCGTAGCCACTCTTAGACATGTCTACTGTTTTAACGATGTCGTCTTTACCTTCACGCATGATAGTCGCCGTTAGCTCGTTACCTGTTACGTTAATGCGGTAGCTAAACACTTCACCAAGCTTGATACCGTCTTTAGGCTCTGCTGGAGTCGCGTCTTGATTCCAATAGTTTGGTAGTGAGTTACCAATCATGTCGTGCCAAGTTTCATCACCAAAGTCTTCGCGTGGTTCATGTGCAAAGTAGATGGAACCTGTTTCATGCTGAGGAAGCTTTCTGTAGTAAAGACGAATTGGTTCATCGTTGTTTGCATGGATCTGGCCTACGATCACACGACCTACCTGCCAGTTTTCACCGGTAGTGGTGACATGGTCAACTTTCAAAGTTGCTTCTAGAGTACCATCAACACCAGCGGCTGCTTTTAGGTCTGCTTCAGGTGCACTAGAGAAAACCCAGTTGTTACCGTTAACGCCCTTGGTTTTATGAGAAGTGTTGCCACGACGCATCATTTCACGCAGTTCCGAGCGAGTATAGGTGGTGTTCTTTGACGTTTTAGCGCCTTTAATAGGAGCCTTAAATACCATACCGCCATCTTCATCTAGGTAAAAGAAGTCAGCGTCTGAATAGCCACCAGCCAGCTCATTCTCTTTGATTTGGTCTGACTTGCCGTCACCGTTTGAGTCAACTGGGACACTAATCGTCCAGCCAAGAAGGTCAAATTTGTCAGAAGGTGCTTTTGTCTCAGCTTGTGCGCCTGCGCTAATGGTTAGAGCAGCAGCGAAAGTAGCAACTGTGCTAAGTGCAAACTTCTTGCTGGTAGCAAAACTAAGGGTCTTAGTATTCATCATGTAGGATTCAACTCTATGTCGTATTGTATGATTTATGAGAATATTAGCACCGAAATATTGGATTATGCACCCCATCAAACATGAAGTTGATCACACATTTTCGGTTCATTTTTCAATTACCTCATCAACCTATTCACATGATGAATCAGTATAAAAGCGATCATTCATACCACAATTGTCACTCTAGAAAATACGCACTATTCATCCAAAACCTTAGAGAGCATTTAAGTCACTAAGAGGTAACTTCCACTCCTTAGCTTAAAGTCCTAAAAGTGTCTTAACGGGTACATGATCTGACCCTTGTACTTCACTAAGAGCTTCTCGAGCACAAATAGAGAAATCAGAATTCACACCACTCGTTAGCCAAAGGTGGTCGATTGAAGCCATAGCAATTGCGGGGATCTGAATATCGGATCGTATGCCCTTCCAGCTTGCTACGGGCAGGGATTGATAACCCACAAATGCATTTTTATAGGATGGACTTGAAGACGACAGATTAAAATCGCCGATCACCATATTTCGCTCAACTGCAGAGCTATTGGCTAAGTATTCTGCTGTACGAATTAACGCATCTCGTCGATACCACAATGCTTTAGTGCGTGGTGATGGGGGATGCGCTGCGAGCAACCCTATATCGACACCAACTCTGGGTTGCCATATACCTCGAATGATGTTCTGCCCATCTGGTGTGCGAAATACCGACATGCCGTACAGTAGGTGGCGACTCAATATTAATTGGTTTGATGGATAGCCCACCTTAGGTTGTCCGCCATAGCGATGAGGGTAGAGATTCGATAAATGTGCAAAGGCTTGACCGTGTTCAGGTGACACTTCTTGCATCACCACCAAGTCAGGTTGCGTTCTTTCTAAAAAATCCGTGAATTGTTTTAGGTTGGTATTTTCAAAGGCTAAATTGTATTGAACAATTGTGACAGTGTCACCACAAGCATCCTGAGTTACCGCCTTACTGTTTGGTGTGATCGAGTAAAACAGCAGTGCAAAACCAATATTTATCGCTGACAGCACCTTCTCTTTTAAAAACACTGAAAGCAGCGACAGAGTTAGGTAAGCGACAAGCATAACAAAGGGAACAGCGGTGAGGTTTTCGGCCCACCATGCGCCGGACACAAAATAGCACCACCCCCAGACTGCGATAGGGATAGTGCTAAGTAGCGAAAGAATCAATTTCTTAATATCAGCAAGCCTATGAAAAATAGTAACTATTCTACAGTTTAATTTTACTTTAGCCTCACTGCTGTGCAAATTCAGGACATACCAACGTATCAATTGGCTCCACATTCTGGAAAGTGGCTTTGGAACAGGGCGTCCGTTTCTTCATCCAACACCTGAATATCTAAAATTACGTCCTTAAGCTCTGTGGCAGATAATCGATCCTCTGGCTCAATGTGATACTCGAGCGCAATTTGCTGCTCATAAAGCTTCCAGTGAGAAAATAAGCACTGCTCAACATTCAATGAAGGCCAAGCCGTTGATAAAAATGGTTTAAATGCTACTGCCCCGCCAGCATGAACCAAAAATCGCCACATCACCACATCAGGCTCAGTAGTATGAGCACGAACAGGATCAGGCAAACAGTCGGTCGTCATTTTAACTAGGTTGGTAATATTACTGCGCATTTCACCAAATTTCTTGTCGAGCTGTTCGACTTCGTTCTCAGGGTGATGGATATAGTCGAGCATAATCTGGATCATTTGAGGCTTACGTAACATATAGCCCATCAAGTGACTCAAAAATAAATACAGTCGTTGCTGGCTTGGTAAGTCAGCAGAAATCCGTGCATTCAACTTATCGGTATAGTCATCCATATACTGATGAATGGCTTGAATAATGGAGGACCATATCTGATTTTTAACGCCAAAATAGTGTCTCACCAAACCATGAGTTACGCCTGCTTTCTCACTTATATCGCGAATAGAAACCTGGTTGTAGCCATTTTCACAAAACAGATAAGCCGCACTGGTCAGTATTTTTAGTCGTGTACGCTCAGCTTCTTCCGCTGTTCGTCGCCCTTGCTTTCTTTGATTCATTCATCGCTCCGAATTTCTCTTCCTCAATACTACCACTGTTTTATCAAAGTTTATTACTACACAAGTGTAAAATATATTGATTAGATCAATATGACTCCATTATACTGCACGCCTGTGTAATAAAATCGAGTGCGTATTGTGAAGCATTTATTCGTAAGAGGAGCGGCCATCCTAATTGGTCTCTCATTAAGTGGATGTTACAAGGCAGGTTCCAACGAACCCGTCGTTGAACTCACGAAACCAGTAAAGATTGAAAGATTTGAATCCAACAAAGATTCGACCCCATTTCAATTCTTAGGAGAGGTTTCAGCCTCGCAAACTACCCCTATCTCTTTCCGATTAGGCGGGGAGATCTCTAAGATCTATGTAGAAATGGGTCAGGAAGTGAAACAAGGACAACTTCTTGCCGAGTTAGATAAATCGGACTACCAACTATTGCTTCAAAGTAAGCAAGCGCAGTTCGACTTGGCTAAAGCGCAATACTTACGCGCCAAACGTATGGCCAGCCAAAAGCTGATCAGTAAAGACTCTTATGAACAAGCCGTGACTCGCTATCAATCGACTCAAGCTGAGCTGGGTCAAGCAAAGACCGACCTGTCCTATACCCAGATCCATGCGCCGTTTGATGGACAAATATCCATTCGATTTGTAAATCCTTACCAACTTGTCGCACCGCAGCAACCTATTTTCAATCTTGTTGATACCTCTTCCTATGAGGTTGTTGTGTCTGTACCTGTTGTTACCGCTCATAAACTGATGGGGCGAGAATACTCATTAACTTTTGAATTGGATGGCAAGCCCGCTCAGCCAATGAAAGCCAAGTTAAAAGAAGTATCGAGTCAGCCAGATAAAGACACCAATAGCTATCAAGTAACAACGACCATAGATAACGAAGAAATCCCGCTATTGCCTGGTAACTCTGGAAGGTTAACCGTTCACTTTCCGCTTGAATCCAACGCATTAGAGCAACTCTCTGAATCTACATGGATAGCAGTCGAGTCCCACTCACAGGAAACGGTTGGTGAGCTTTGGGTGTTTGATGAAAACACCACAAGGGTAGAAAAGAGACAGGTATCTATTAACGCAGCAACAGGCAAAGTGACCGGCTTAGAGGATGGCGAACTTATCGTAGAAAGTGGCGTTCACTCTCTTCAAGAGGGACAACGCGTGCGCCCATGGACACGAGAGCGAGGCATCTAATGAAAAAACTAATTGTAATATCAAGCTTGTGCTTGGCACTAAGCGGCTGTTTTTCTAACGGTGAAACGAAAGTGCGTGCACCGCTTTTTGTTAAGGCTTATACGGCCGATCAACAAGTCGTCATCAGCGAACGTACATTTCAAGGCACTACTGTCCCTGCGGATATGACTCCCCTCGCCTTTAGGCACGACGGCAAGCTTGGGCGACTGACGATCAATTCCGGTGACAGAGTCACAAAGGGTGACGTGCTTGCAAGCCTAGATACAGCAAAGCTCAAACAGCAATTACAAGATGCAAAGGCGCAGCGTGATCTTGCGAACTCGCAATTTAAACGCGCCGAGACTCTGAAAAATAAAGGAATGTTATCTCCCTCTGAATACGACGAGTTAAAGGCTAACAAGCAGCTAACCGCAATCCAATATAAGGTGCTAATGCAAGAGCTAAAGCACTCTCATATTATCGCACCCTTTGATGGGATCGTGGCGACCATTGACGCTGAAAGCTATCAAAACATTTCCAGTGGAGAGACCGCGCTTTCTATCTATAAAGATGATGTTATCACTATCGATGTACCCGTATCGGAAGCCTTTATTGAGCAACTTAAGAAACTTGATGACCCCTATGAGGTTCAAGCTGAAGTGCGCGTCAAGACGCTAGATAAAAGCTACGACGCTAAGCTAAAGCTCTTTTCCGCCGAACCGGTAGCAGAGATAAAAGGTTACTTGGCAAGATTCGAACTAGAACAGTCCAGTCGCCTATTGCTACCTGGGACCTCGGCACTCGTTGCCATCAACATCGACCAATTTAAAGACAGTAACCAAACGGCACTATTGGTGCCTTTAAACCTGCTTGTCGCTCAAGCAGAGCAAGGTGACTTCTCTGTTTGGCGGGTCAATGAAGCTGGCTCTGCCGAGCTTACTAAGGTCTTAGTTTCAACAGTCACAGCTGAAGGTGCATTGGTCATCGATGGCGTAGATTTGGGCGACCAACTCATCGCGTCGCAGCTTTCTAAGTTAACCCAAGGCAAAGCAATCCAATTCGTGGACGGACACCAGTAATCATGAATATCGCAAACCTATCAATTAAGAACAGCGTTATCAGCTGGATGTTTATTGTGATCCTAGCCATTGGTGGGATCTCCTCTTTCTCAAATCTTGGTCGATTAGAAGACCCAGCATTTACATTGAAAGACGCCATGGTCATCGCTACCTATCCTGGTGCGACAACGCTAGAGGTTGAGGAAGAGCTCACCTATCCGTTAGAAAAAGCCATTCGTCAGCTTCCCTACATCGATAAGATCACCTCCACCACATCAGCAGGTAAAACGCAGATTATGGTGAGCATGGGAATGGAGTATGGTCCAGATGAGTTACCGCAAATCTGGGATGAGATGCGACGCAAAATCAATGATTTGAGCCCTAGTCTTCCCCAAGGAGTCCAAGGTATAAGCATCATGGATGACTTTGGCGACGTGTACGGTATGTCGCTACTGCTCACAGGTGACGTGTATACCTACCCAGAGCTTAAGCGATTTGCCGACTTTTTATCGCGCGAATTAGAGCTGGTTGATGGTGTCGGCAAGGTGATGATCACGGGCGATCAACAAGAGCAGATATTCGTGGAGATGTCCACCGAGCGTCTGGCTAGCCTAAACCTTGATTACGCCACCGTGGTTGGGCTACTTAGCCAGCAGAACGCAGTTCAACCTGCCGGTGATGTGATGATCTCAGGGCTGTCACTGCCTCTTCGTCCTACGGGCAATCTATCTAGCACAGAACAGTTAGAAGACTTGGTTATACATGGTAGAGATACGGGTAAACTGATTCGTCTAAAAGACATTGCTGACATCTCTCGAGGCATAGTAGAGAAGCCACAGAATATTGTTTTATATAACGGTCAGCCGGCTCTCAACATAGGCATTTCTTTTGCCTCTGGCGTGAATGTCGTTGAGATTGGCGAGCAGGTTAAACAGCGATTAGCTGAGCTTGATAAAGACACCCCTGCGGGTATGGAGATCAACTACTTCTATGATCAATCACAAGAGGTGGCTAACTCCGTAGACGGCTTTATTATCAGTCTCGCTCAAGCCGTCGGCATCGTTATCGTCGTACTCTTGTTTGCTATGGGGCTGCGAAGCGGTTTAATCATTGGCTTAGTGCTGCTATTGACCGTGTTTGGCACCTTTATCCTAATGGATTACAACAATATAGAACTCCACCGCATCTCACTGGGCGCGCTTATCATTGCCCTAGGTATGCTGGTCGATAACGCCATAGTAGTCGTTGAGGGGATCTTAGTCGGCATTAGGCGTGGGTTGTCAAAAACCGATGCCGCGATCGCCATAGTAAAACAAACGCAATGGCCTCTGCTTGGCGCGACGGTTATCGCTATTACCGCGTTTGCCCCTATTGGTTTGTCTGAGGATGCCACGGGTGAGTTCATGGGCTCTCTATTCTGGGTGCTGTGTTACTCACTATTTCTAAGCTGGGTTACGGCGCTGACCATTACCCCATTCTTAGCCGAGAAGTTCCTACCCAACAGCAAACAAGAAACCGCAGATGATGACGAGTTGTATAAAGGCGCAATCTTCACTGTCTTTAGATGGAGCTTAAAGCTTGCTCTTCGCTTCAGATGGACCACCATCGTTGCCTTAGTCGCTTTATTGGCATCGGCTGTATTTGGGTTTGGCTATGTAAAACAGCAGTTCTTCCCTGTCTCTAATACACCCATATTTTACGCCAACGTATGGATGCCAGAAGGCACTGATATTCGAGAAACAACAACAGTCACTAATGAAATCGAGAGTTATGTACGCTCACTTGAAAATGTAGAATATGTAACGACCACCATAGGACAAGGCCTGCAGCGTTACGCTCTGACTTATCAACCAGAAAAGTCTTATGAGTCCTACGCTCAACTGGCTATAAGAGCTGATTCGCTGGACAATATGTTCGGGCTAATAAGCACCTTGGATAGCGAGCTGTCAAAACGCTTCCCTGTTGCTGATTTCAGGCTGCAGGTGGTGGAATTTGGGCCTGCGCCCGCGTCTAAGATTGAAGCAAGGGTTGTTGGTCCGGATACACAGCAGCTAAAAAGTATCGCGGCTGATCTCGAGCAGATTATCGCTCAAGATCCTGGCGCAAGAAACATACGCAATAACTGGCGTGAACAAACCAAAACCATAGTGCCAGAGTTTAATGAGTCGAAAGCGCGACGCTTTGGGATCTCAAAAGAAGACGTCTCCAACATGCTTAACATGGCATTTGGAGGTAGCACTATTGGTGTCCTGCGTGATGGTACTAAGCAGCTGCCAATAGTTACGCGATTGCCTGACTATGAGCGCTTAGATATTGAAACCATTAATTTGTTGAAGATCTGGAGCCCGGTGTTGCAAACCTATGTTCCTATCGAACAGGTTATCGATGGACTCAATCTCGATTGGGAGCAATCTCTGATCATGCGACGCGATCGTAAGCGTGAGATTAGCGTTCTAGCGGATCACGACATCCTTAGCGATGAAACCCCAGCAGTACTCTTCTCTCGCCTGAGACCTATGGTTGAAGCTTACGAATTGCCAGAGGGCTATTCGCTAGAATGGGGAGGAGAATACGAGTCTTCCAAAGATGCTCAAGAAGGTCTAGGCGCCGCCATGCCAATGGGTTATCTAATGATGTTTATCATTACCATGTTGCTGTTTAATTCGTTTAGAAAGCCTCTGGTAATTTGGTTGACTGTCCCTCTATCTATCGTGGGTGTCAGTTACGGGTTGTTGGCCACCAATCTTCCGTTTAGCTTTACCGCCCTGCTTGGTTTGCTAAGTCTTAGTGGCATGATATTGAAAAACGGCATAGTACTGATGGACCAAATCAATATTGACTTAGCCAGTGGCAAAGCGCCTTATGTGGCAATACTTGATAGCGCAACGAGCCGCGTGAAACCGGTCAGTATGGCGGCATTAACTACCATATTAGGGTTAATACCACTTGTCGCTGACCCATTCTTTGGCTCGATGGCAGTAACGATAATGGCAGGTCTTGGCTTTTCGACAGTGTTAACACTGATAGTGGTACCCTTGCTATTTGCAACGCTCTACAACATCAAATCAGCCTAAACCGATAATCTGAGCCATTTAGTGAAAGAGCCCGAAAGACACTGTCTTTCGGGCTCTTTTTATCTAGCGAGTAACCTCACGGTTAATGGTTTAATCCCAGTCAGGTGCAAAGCTCGGGCTGGCAAGGCGATGGTCTCTATCAAGCCTAGCGATCCTCTCCATATCAGACTCCGTCAACGTCACCTTTTCGGACTGCAAGTTGCTCTCAATGTTGGCTTTCTTGGTTGATGAAGGGATCGTCACGAACTCGTTTTGACGCATCCACGCAAGCACAACCTGAGCAGGACTCACATCATGCTCCTTGGCAATGGCTTGAATGGTTTCATCTTGTAGTACGTCACCGTAAGCAAAAGGCATGTATCCCGTTACAATCACGCCGTTCGCTTCACAGAAATCAACCACCTTATGATTTTGCAAATACGGGTGTACTTCAACTTGGTTAGTATAAATCTCGCCGTCACCTAGGATATCGATGGCTTTTTCAAGCTGCGCATTGGTGAAGTTAGACACACCAATATGACGAACCAAGCCCGAATCTTTTAGCGCTTTTAGTTCCGGAAGGTACTCTTCCATCGGCACTTCATCATCTTTAAGAGGCCAATGAATCAACAACAGATCGATGTAATCTGTCTTTAGTTTTTGTAGGCTTTCTTGAACGCTAAGTGCAAACTTTTCCTTAGCAAAATTATCTATCCAAACCTTAGTGGTCAGAAAGACATCTTCACGTGGAATGGAAGAATCGGCAATCGCTTGGCCTACTTCTTCTTCATTCCCATAGATCTGAGCCGTATCGATATGACGAAATCCTGCTTCTAGTGACATTTTCACCGAATCATAGCCAGCACCGTCTTTGAGTCTGTAGGTGCCCGCGCCCAGAAGGGGTATAGAGTTCATGGTTTTCTCCAGTTAGTAGATACTGGAATGATTCTGGCAGAAAAATAGAAAGGAAAGTGAAAAGGTCGCACATTTTTAGCACGACCTCTCAGAGTTTTAGTTGTACGCACCACTTCGTTAGGAATCTCAGTTCACCCTCTCAGTGATGCGTTGATATTCATTGATGGCTGAAAAAGTGACTTGCTTCTCGCTCTCGCTATTACACAGGGTTATACTGTGTGGGACACACTTATATATCAAAGGCATGCAATGACTTCTGCTACTACTCCAAATGTCCCAAAGGATCCATCAGAGCGCTTTAATTTATTCTTTAAGGCTGCAGTAAACGATAAGAAAATCTGGCTATTAATTGATGAGCACGGAAGTGTAATGCTAAACACTGAAGACGAAGAATGCGTTCCAGTGTGGCCTTCAGAAGAACATGCATTGCTTTGGGCTACTGGTGAATGGGAAGGCTTTACTGCTGAACCTATTTCAATAGCCAAATGGAAGTCTCGCTGGACTCATGGTCTTGAAGAAGACGAGTTATCTCTGGTTGTCTTCCCAGACCACGAAGGTGAAGGCATCGTTCTTTACCCTGACGAGTTCGAGATGGAACTTGTTAAGCGCGAATCAAAATCGCAAAGATAAACCTACGAGTTTATAAGCATCAGGCCTATCGAAAGATGGGCCTTTTTTATGCCAAAACAAAATCTCGTTCACATATCCTTACCACCTCTGTGCATATGCTCACAGTTTCCATGACATCGAATTGACATAAAATAGTACAAATAACATTCTTAATTATTACTTTTTGTTACAGATATTCTCATGGAAATGAATAAATCAATTTTGGCATTGATGCTAGCAACCGCACTGACTGGTTGTGGAGGCAGTGATAGCTCAGGCAATAACAATAATCCCAATGACTCAGACCCCGGCACGAGTGAACCTGTTGAGCCGGGCGATCCAATTGCTCCTTATAGTATTACTAAATATCAAGATATCCTTTCAAATTCAGACTTACAGCAGTCTGACCCTTACGGTAGCGCATCCAATAAAGAGAGCGTTGTGACCAATGGGAACTTTTATGGGTACTATGATGAATACTTTTATGCCCAAGAGAACACGCAGTATCTTGTGTTTAAGATGTCGAACTACTCTATGCGCAATGAAGTTCGCGAAAGAGACAATTTCGATATTAATGTTGAAGATGAAAAACGTACCCTACTCGCTGAGGTGAAACTGCCAGGTATCGAAGATGCCATGAGCGACTCTTCTTCAAGTCGAGACCAGGTTACGTTTTTGCAGATTCACAATAAGGGAACGTCAAGTGATGGTACGGGATACATCCCTCACCCGCTTTTGCGTGTTGTCTACGAACTTGAGCGTGACGGTAAATACGGTCACTACTGGGCGGTTGTAAAAAATAACGCCGTAGATTGTAAGGGTGACGGTTCTGACCCAGATTCTGCAGAGTGTCAGAATGCCTACGACCGATACGACCTTGGCGAAGCCGATACAGAAGCATTCACTAAGTTTGAGTTAATCGTTCAAGAAAATAACCTATCCATTGAAGTGAATGACATTGTCAAAGCTGATCTGAATATCGCTTACTGGGAACACCTGCTGAGCTACTTTAAAGCGGGCGTGTACAACCAATTTGAAAATGGTGAATCAGAAGCTCACTTCCGAGCACTCAAAGTTCTAACGGGCGATTCAAACACTGCTTACGATTGGGATATTGATAGCTGGAAGCTCACTATTCCTGCGAGCAAAGATGATTACTATTTCTCTGGCGGTGATAGTGCAGCTGAGCTTACTCCAGAACGCTGTGGTTATTCAGACAAGGATACACTGGCAAACGATGAAGACGTCATAGATAAAGACCCAGACAACAATACCACCTACTTCAGTGTAGAAGATGGGCGAATGCACTTTAGAGCTGACATGGGTTACGGTTCCTCTACTGCCAACTCAAGTTACATCCGCTCAGAGCTTAGAGAACTGTTTATTAGTAACAATAACCCTGATTGTAGCACCAGTGATGAAGACACTAGCTGGTATCTAGACGATTCAAGAACAGGTGATTCTACTCATACATTAAACGCAACCCTTAAAGTCGAACAGCATCCAAACATCAGTCAACCTAAAGTGGTTTTAGGTCAGATACATGGTTGGAAGATCAATCAAGCGCTAGTTAAGCTGCTTTGGGAAGGCGATAGCAGACCCGTTCGAGTCATCCTAAATGATGATTACGAAATCAATAACCAAGACTGTGGTCACTGTGAGCCATTTAGCGTTGAATTAGGCACCTATGCTGCTGGTGAGGAATGGAGTTATACCATTCGTGCCGATGAAGATGGTATCTACCTTGCTACCTATGACACTGATGGCAGTAACCGAGTCGCGCACTCAATACCTTGGGGTCAAAACTACACCGATAAAGATGGCGACACTGTGGTTTTATCCTCAGATTGGGCCTCTTCAGATATCGCTTTTTACTTCAAAGCAGGAATCTATCCTCAGTTTAAACCTGAATATCCTGGACAAATTTTCGACGTTAGCTTCAGTTCTTTGAACATAGATCACTATTAGAGAATCTGAATTAGACCTTGATCGCATTTACAAATACTTATTTACATTTGTATTATTAAAATATGTATTCTTAATTTGTAAATGCATTGAGCAATCAAGTTCTAAAGGGCATCAGGCGATGTAGAAGCATGGATAGATAAGCCTTCTTCATCAAAAAAACGATTCAAAATTCTTTTTATATTACAAATTACATTGTTGGTTTTCACAACATTAGGTGAATGGATAAATGAAACATATATATCTAAAAAGCTTATTAGCTACTTCTGTATTACTAGCTGTTGGCTGTACTTCTACTTCAGTTCCACAGTTCGACAACAACAAAGAGACGGGCGAAGCTCTTCTTACACCCGTTGCTATTACAGCAAGCAGCCACGATGGTAATGGCCCTGATCGCCTTTTCGACCAAGATCTAACGACGCGTTGGTCTTCAGCTGGTGACGGCGAGTGGGCAATGTTGGACTACGGTTCAGTACAAGAATTCGACGCTGTTCAAGCGGCATTTAGCAAAGGTAATGAGCGTCAATCTAAATTTGATATTCAAGTAAGTGAAGATGGTGAAACGTGGACGACTGTACTTGCAGACCAAATGAGCTCAGGTGAAGCCCTCGGCCTTGAGCGTTTCCAGTTTGAGCCTGCGGTTAAAGCTCGTTACGTAAAATACGTTGGTCACGGTAACACAAAAAGCGGTTGGAACAGTGTCACTGAACTAGCAGCTGTTAACTGTAACGTTAACGCTTGTCCTGCTAGCCACATCATCACTTCAGACGTTGTAGCTGCAGAAGCCGTAATGATCGCTGAAATGAAAGCAGCAGAAAAAGCACTTAAAGAGGCGCGCAAAGACCTACGTTCTGGTGACTTCGGTGTAGCTGCAGTTTACCCTTGTGATACTACAGTAAAATGTGACACTCGTAGCCCACTACCAGCAGTAACGGGTCTACCAGCAACTCCACTTGCAGGTAACGCACCAAGCGAAAACTTTGACATGACGCATTGGTACCTATCTCAACCATTCGATCATGACAAAAATGGCAAGCCAGATGACGTTTCTGAGTGGAACCTTGCAAACGGTTACCAACACCCAGAAATCTTCTACACTGCTGACGACGGCGGCCTAGTATTTAAGTCTTATGTGAAAGGTGTTCGTACCTCTAAAAACACTAAGTACGCACGTACAGAGCTTCGTGAAATGATGCGCCGTGGCGACCAGTCTATTAGCACTAAAGGTGTTAACAAGAACAACTGGGTATTCTCAAGCGCTCCTGAATCAGACCTAAAAGCAGCTGCTGGTATTGACGGCGTTCTAGAAGCAACGTTGAAAATCGACCACGCAACAACTACGGGTAACGCGAACGAAGTAGGTCGCTTTATCATCGGTCAGATTCACGACCAAAACGATGAGCCAATTCGTCTGTACTACCGTAAACTGCCTAACCAAGCAACAGGTGCTGTTTACTTTGCACACGAAAGCCAAGACGCAACTAAAGAAGATTTCTACCCTCTAGTGGGTGACTTGACTGCTGAAGTTGGTGAAGATGGTATCGCTCTAGGCGAGAAATTCAGCTACCGCATTGAAGTTAAAGGCAACACTATGACTGTGTCTCTAATGCGCGAAGGTCACGATGACGTAGTTCAAGTTGTAGACATGAGCGACAGTGGCTACGACGTTGGCGGCAAGTACATGTACTTCAAAGCGGGTGTTTACAACCAAAACATCTCTGGCGACCTAGACGACTACTCACAAGCAACTTTCTACCAGCTAGACGTATCTCACGATACTTACACAGCTAAGTAACTTGTAAGCAATCTATTGAAAGCCTCACTCTTTGAGTGAGGCTTTTTTCGTTCTAGCAGACTTGAGTATTTAAAATGAAAAAGGTCGCTTTCGCGACCTTCTCTTTGCCAATAATTAAGTTATTGCTATCTAAAACTCAATCCTTGTTGTGCGACCAGGCTCAACAATAATGTTATTAATGGACTGGTAAATTTCAAAACCAGATCCGTTTGTCTCTTCTGTATCATGTTGCGCAGTACAAGTGTACCCAACGGCATATTCGTCTGCATACACACTGTCAAACACAAACTGCCCTTTTAGACCAGATGGATCAGCAATCAAAGGAATAGCAATTGGTGCGCCCTCTTTTGGACGACGCTCACCTTCTATTCCTTCGCGAAGGGTATGAAAGCCAAGCATTTGTTGTTGCTCAGTGGCACCGCGATACAAATACACAGAATCTACCGCATCGAAGCTGTTTTCATGACACACACTTTGAATCGAATCTATGTCAATTGTGCCATTGATATGACCTAAGCGAGGCGGGATGTCATCAATATGAACTATTTCAAAGTTCTTATTGCTTAAGAATCTCCAATCATGGTTCTTGTTGTAGCGAAGGGTATCTTCAAGATTGAACCAGACCGCTAGGTTGTTATAACCCTTCTGCACAGTGAATGTCTTACTTACTAGTCGACCTGTTGGACGAGCGTTTTGTGGCGGTTTTGCACCAGCACAAGAACCTTGGCTAGGAGTAGAAAGATATAAGTAACTGCCATCGATATCGCGAACGTGCGAATCATAGTCGATATCAACCTGACCACCACCTTGGTGCTGGCCATTAATATACAGACACATTTGGTAGTCACCCGCAGATAGTCTTAGGTCTTGGAACAAGGGCGCCGCATCACTGCCGTTTGCGTTCATAACATCAATCATTCGCAGCTCATTCGCTTCATGCTCAAAGGTCACATGATAAGCTTCACACTCACCCGTTTGATCGCACGTTGCATCACTGCTGCTGCCATCTACTCGTTTCAGGAACACATAGTTAAACGCGATCACCGCTTCATCAACATCGGTCAAGCATTTGCCGTGGTTACAGGTCGAGTCAGCATTCAAAAGAGATGCATCTTCACTTTCAACTACAGTGGAACCCAGTTGATTAATCACCGCTAAATTAAGCGTTGTTTGCGTCGGCGTTGGAGAATTGCTTTCGTCACTATCGGAGTTACAACCGACAAGAGCGAATCCCATAAATAGAGGTAAAACTAGCTTTGTTATCTTCATTACGTATCCTGCGTTTTATTTTGAGCAGAAGATATCGCTAGGGCATGCAATCAATGTCATGCACCTGTCAGCCAGAGGCAAGAGTGCTGCTAGTGGGGACAATGAGGAGATACACACATAAAGTCTCTTACAAACAGAAACTTAACCGAGCAAAGAACACTCAATTTGTGTTATTGAAATGGTTCTAGCTATCGTATTTAAGACTTCGACCTAAACGATCGGTAACGTTAAGGCTGAGAATTCAACTCCAGCCAAAGCTCTTTTTTGAATGTTGGAACCGATTTAGGAAGCCTTCTATTCGGCACACTATAAATCGTAGAACTCTCCCACTTAGACAATGGAAAGGCAGACTGAGTAACAGGATGATTTTTTAGTAAAGCCTCCAACTCACCGTTTTCTACCATTTTTTCTAGGCCATATTGCATTTTCGCAGCGAGTTCATAGTTACTGTGGCTAGTATAAAACAGTAATGGAACCTGATAGTGAATCAGTATCGAATCAAATTTAGCCAATGGCTTATCTGGATTATTTTCGTTGTAATACTCTAACTCTCCGTAGCCTTCTGTGATCCCTCTTGGGAAGTAATCACATCCGCCATCATGCAGCTTTTCAAACATCTGCTCGAACTTATCCACTCGCAGCACCTTGTAGCCACTATCTTCGAGAATATCAGCATCAGGCCAAGCCGTTCCCTGACAAGCGACTAAGTTTTTTAACTGCTCTTCGGTAGTAATCCCCTCAAACGTTGCCACTTTCTCAGGAGAAATGATCATCATCCGATATCCTAATAAACCCATAAATATCGGTACTTTTACTGAAAGAAATGATGCTTCTCTCTTTGCCGTTGGCGCAGAAGATACTATGTCTAGCACACCACCAATACCCAACAGCTGTAGAACACGATCTTGGCTTAGCATGATAGGCATAAACTCTATTTTGCTAGGTCCAAAGTGCTCTTCGGCCAATTGCGTTGATCTAGCAACAAGCTGAACTAGATAGTCATGAGAAACATCTTCTTCTGACTGCTTTGGTGTCATTTTTATAGTTTGAATGTCATCGGTTGCCGTGCTTACAGGCGCTAGTGACAGACTAGACAGGGCAAAAATGATAGGTAACAGACGAAGTCTTGGCATTTTTCTATTCGATATAGTTTAAAGGTGCTATAACATATTGGTAATCTTTTGTATTTAAGTCAATATCTTATCCGCAATCACTGACGATCGCCTAGTACAAAACATGAAGGATTCAAAACGCTGATGAAAGGACTAATCGGTCGGTTTCTTTGTAAAGTATTCACCCATTCTGTACCGCTATTCGGGGGCTTACTCTTGAGTGCATCTGTACACGCGAACTCATTAACTGGGAGTACTATTTCTAACCCCACCATAAATCCTGTAGTTGAAATTGGCTTGGGCATACTGCTCATCACAATGGTGCTACTAGTGCTCTCTATCTTTATTCGCATTTTTCGTAAAAAGTATGAGAGTTTTTTTAGCCAGAGAAAAAGTAAGCGATTTTTTGCTGTATTCGTACTCAGTGTATGTACCACTATGGTTCTTGGCATAGTCGTTGTGTTACAGACCGAAAAAGCGAACACCTTAAATTCATACAACGGACGATTAGACCTTGCACAAAACGGTATCGAGATAATCCTTCAAGAATGGTTAGGAGAAAAGTCGACCAACATAAAGCTCCTTATCGATGAAGACTTTATTGTGTTAGCCCAACTATTGGATGACATTTCCAGCCTCGACTTTCCTGCTGATGAAAAAGCCGAGATTATTCTCAACTCTCCTATCCAAAAGCGCATAAGACGACACGTTAAGAGCCGCATTAGCCTAACCTCCACCGCTGGATTCACCATTATTGGGCAAAGCAACCTCAACCTTGCGTCTACAAATGATGAATATGTGGGTCGGAAAAGCGAGTTAGAATCAACGTCGGCTAAGTACTTAAACAGAGCATGGCAGGGAGAGGTTGTCCTGCTTCCACCAATACGAAGTGACGAAGCCTCACAGGATGTGTCTGACAACGACAAAGCCTCGTCTATGTTCTTGCTCTATCCTATCAAAGACGAAAATCAGGGCATTTTCGCTATTTTTTCTCTCAAAATAGACCCTAGTAAAGGGTTTACCCGAAATTTTCGCGCTGCCAAGATAGGTCAAACAGGGCGCGTATTTGGAGTCGATAGTAAGGGCTACATTATATCTAATAGTCGCTCACAATCTTCGACAACAAAGTACGACGAGATATTATCTAAGAAAGTCTCTGCGACACTTCTAAGCACCATCAGCAACCTAAAATCCAACCCAGAAGTGAATGACGCAAATTTTGAAAACCTGGTCACTCTTCAAAATCAAGAAATGTTAACTTCGGTTCGATGGCTACCACAGTATGGTTTCGCCATAGTGGCTGAAATAACACTAAACGAAGTCTTTAGCGTCTACCGGACCACTCGTTTTGTTTTAATCGCCTTCTTACTCATTTCAATTGGCTTGATCATTTCCGTTTCTGTTTTTCTACTTAAAGTTGGCACCCGTTCTTATGAAATAATGAACAAATCCAATGCCGAACTGGAAGAACAAATCAACCTTCGAACGCAAGAACTCAATAACAAGCAACAAGAGTTAATGCAGATACTGGAGTCTTCCCCCATTGCAGTCGCAATAATTCAAGAGAGCCGTCCTGCTTATACAAATCCAAGAGCACTAGAACTGTTTAAGATTTCAAAACAAGAAATTAATAGCTATGACGTATCAAAGATATACAGTTCACCCGATGATCGCACCAAAGTATATGAAGAGCTTGTTGCGAAAGGTGCTGTTATTGATAAGGAAATGGAGCTATGTAAGCAAAATGGTGAGCGCTTTACTGGGAGAGTCAGTTACTACCGAACTCATTTTAATGATAAAGAAGCGGTTTTATTCTGGGCCTATGATGTCAGTGATATGATCGAGCTGACTACTATGCTAGAACAATCGCGTGAGCAGGAAAAACAAGCTAACCAATCAAAGAGTCAATTCCTTGCCAATATGAGCCATGAGATTCGAACGCCTATGAATGCCATCATAGGCATGACTCATCTAGCACTGACTCGTAACCAAGACCCCACAGTTGCAAGGTACTTGAACAAAGTAGAACAGTCTTCTTCTACCCTTCTCAATCTCATCAACGACATTTTAGACTTATCAAAGATAGAAGCTGGCAAGCTTGAACTCGACCAGCAGTCATTCTCTCTTGAACAATGCATGAGAAGACTCGCTGACATTTGCACCATTAAAGCCACAGAGAAGTCCATTCGATTATACTTCGAGATAGATTTTAACGTAGAACGCCATTTAATCTCAGATGACACACGTTTGTTTCAAATACTGCTGAACCTCACCGGTAATGCTATTAAGTTTACGCAAGCAGGTTCAGTAGTAGTCAAAGTTCAACTATTAGAGAGTTTCGATAATCAGCAACAGCTCAGGTTCAGCGTCGTCGACTCTGGTATTGGCATCAGTGAAGAACAAAAATCTAGGTTGTTCCAATCATTCCACCAAGCGGATGCATCCACTACCCGTAATTTTGGTGGAACCGGTCTTGGTCTGTCGATATCAAAGCAGCTTGTGGAAAAAATGGGGGGATCACTACAGCTAGAGAGCAAACTCGATGTCGGTAGCACCTTTTACTTTGACGTAGCCCTAGGCATCGACTTAGCCCACAAAGGCCAATGGCAAGAGACCATCAAACAACACTCTGACTATCATCTTTGGATCCAAAGTGAAAACACCTTATCTAATCAGCTAATACAGTCGGCATTTTCCGCTTTGAGTACCAAGGTATCTTTCTTTGATACCATCCAAGAAATAGAACACGGCATCGATGAAAAAGAACGTAATACGCTACTTACCGTCGATAAGGCGTGTGCAGAAAACATTCATGATCTTAAGCAGTTCGCTAATCGACTAAACCTCAACGTCGTTGTCTCGACCGATCAAGATACTCGAGTGGAAGAGTTCCTCAATGCAGGATGGCGATGTGTCTCTAACCCTTCTTTGCCTGACGAGATCTATGACGCAGTGTTTGAAATATCAGCGTTTCATGAACCAAGACTAGAAAAAGAACGCTCTAAACTTATCTTCCCCAACGCTCGCATACTATTGGTTGAAGATAATGACATTAACCAGGAGCTTGCGGTAGGGATTTTAGAGCCATTTGAAGTTTCCATCGATATTGCGATTAATGGTCAACAGGCCATAGATAAAGCGAAGGGTAACGAGTACGACCTGGTGTTGATGGATATTCAAATGCCAGTCATGGACGGCTATCAAGCTACCTCGATACTTAAAGAATCCGGTTATCCAACACCTATCGTTGCTATGACAGCAAACGTCATGGATGAAGATATACAGCGTGCCAAAGATGCTGGATTTGATGACCACATCGGCAAGCCCATTGATTTAGATAAATTGCAGTCAGTGCTAAGTAGATACCTGGATTCACAAACCGTTAAGCATGATGATTCCGCTTTGTCGCTCTCAGTAGCAAATGCCTCAGAGCAGTTCGATGCAAACTTGGGATTGGGAACAGTCAATGGAAACCAAAAACTGTATACAAAGCTTTTAAGCAAATTTCTCGACTCAGCTCCAGAGCAGTTGTCTGCAATGAGCCACAGCATAGAATCAGCTACTTACTCTGCCGTTGAAATCACCGCCCATACATTAAAAGGCCTAGCGGCAAGCCTCGGTATGCCAAGCGTTTCGACAATAGCAGGAGCAATAGATGCTCATCTGCAGTCACAATCAATAGATCCAGATTACCTTAGACAGCAGGCAACATTACTTGAAGCAGAACTAGCAGAAACCACAGAGCTAGCGAGGGGTTATCTCGATAGCACGAAAGCAACGACAGAAAACGCCGTTGATATACCGTCCGGTGATGTTGTTCTTAAAAAGGATATACAAGATCAGCTGCTTGATTTGCTCAATGCAATCGAAGCCTATGAATTTGAAGCGCAAGGGATACTAGAATCATTACTTGCCATGTCACTAGACAGCACTACGCGTCAGCAACTAAAAGCGGTTAAGCAAGCGATGTCCAACTTCGATTACGAAGATGCGGCGAAGCTATTAAAAGATTTGATAAAGGAATAAAAGTACTATGGCAGACAATAAACAAACGATTTTGATTGTTGACGATACTCCAGCGAATATTGATGTTCTTGCGGGTACCTTTCAAGACAAGTATCGAATCAAAGTAGCGAACAGCGGCAAACTCGCGATCAAAATAGCGCAAATGACTCCCGCTCCAGACATCATTTTACTCGATATTATGATGCCAGAAATGGATGGCTATGAGGTATGCAGTATCTTGAAAAGTCAGCCCAACACTGAGCATATTCCGATCATTTTTGTTACCGCCAAAATCACGGCAGAGGATGAAATCAAAGGCTTTCAACTTGGCGCTGTTGATTACATTACCAAGCCCATCACTCCATTAATTGCCATACAGCGAGTTAAAACTCACCTAGCGCTTGCCAATCAAAACCGCGAACTTTATCTAAAGGTTAAAGAGCAAACTGATGAGATAAATCAAACCAAACTCGAAGTCATTCAGCGTCTTGGACGCGCTGCAGAATACAAAGACAACGAAACCGGTTTACACGTACAGCGCATGGCACACTATTGCCACCTGTTGGCTATTGCTACAGGAATGAACGAAGCTGACGCCGATCTTCTGCGTGACGCGGCGCCTATGCACGACATAGGTAAGATAGGCATTCCTGATGGCATATTGCTGAAAGATGACAAATTGACCGCAGAAGAGTGGGAGGTAATGAAAACCCACGTTAACATCGGCGGAGACATCCTATATGGTTCAAATAACTCTGCAGTGCTGCAACTCGCCCATACAGTGGCTATGACCCACCACGAAAAGTTTAATGGCAAAGGGTACCCAGCAGGCATTTCAGGTGAGGACATTCCGCTAGTGGGCCGAATCTCCGCCATCGCGGATGTTTTTGATGCTCTCACCTCCCCTCGCCCCTACAAGAAAGCATGGGATACTGAAGATGCCTTCCAGCTACTCGTCGACGAAAGAGGTGAACACTTTGACCCTAAATTGGTCGATATCTTCTTAGAACATAAGCAGCAGATACTCGAGATTAAACAGCGCCTTGCGGATTCTTAGAGGGGGTGTCTGAGTGAGGTTCCACTTTAAATTTCGAACTACCCAAGATCCTCGATTAAAGACCTCGAGGATGACGGTGTATGAAGGCTTGAAACTGAGTATGAGTGAAGGCATGGAGAGCGAAAAAACGCTATCAATCAAGCCCTAATCACACCACAAACAACGTCATTCCGGAAACTACGGTAGTAATTATCCGGTATGCCGGCCCAGCAGAATCTTAGAAACTGCCCAACTCAGTATTTACATCTCTCTTGCCTTCAACCGTAACCTTTAGATTCCGAACCACCCAAGATCCTCGATTAAAGACCTCGAGGATGACGATGAATGAAGGCTTTTACATACTGCTAAAAATAAAGCGGCTGGTCTCTTTCGAGATCAGCCGTTAAAACGATAATGTAGGTTCAATATCTAAACAATATTGAGACTCAGGTATTAGATACCTAGAGCTTGACCACCACCGATTTGTAGCGTTTCAGCAGTGATGAACGATGCATCTTTGCTTACTAGGAAAGAGATTGCAGATGCAACCTCTTCTGGTTGGCCTAGACGGCCTAGCATGATGCTGTCAGCCCAAGAAGCGAATACTTCTGGCTTAGTCGCTTTGATTTGTGCGTGGAACGGAGTATCGATAGTACCTGGAGATACAGCGTTAACACGGATGTTTGCTGGAGCAAGTTCTTTCGCTAGAGCACGAGTTAGAGTGTGAACTGCAGCTTTAGAAGTGCCGTAGATACCTGCACCTGGGCCACCTGCGTTCCAAGCAGCGTTTGAAGTGAAGTTGATGATTGAAGCATTTTCAGACTTCTTCAGGAATGGGATAGCAGCGCGAGATACGAAGAATGCGCTATCTAGGTTAAGAGCCATTACTTTACGGAAGAAATCAGTCTCCATGCCTTCGATTGGGCTACGACCACCTAGGCCACCAGCGTTGTTAACAACAACGTCGATCTTACCGTACTTCTCACCAACAGCGTTGATAGCAGCAGTTACAGCGTGCTCGTCAGTTACGTCGAAACCGTGGTATTCAGCTTCGATGCCTGCTTCTTTAAGCTCAGCTAGACGCTCAGCGCCTTTTGCATCTTCGATACCGTTAAGGATAACTGTGTAACCGTCTTGACCTAGACGCTTAGCAACTTGAAAACCGATACCGCCAGTAGCGCCTGAGATAAATGCAACTTTAGTAGACATATTGATATTCTCTGTATGAGTTAATAACTGGCTAACCGAGTTAGAACTTAGTGTAAGTCTTACTTGGCAACCTATTTGTATTACAATAATGCTATTGTAATCATATACAGGAAAGAATCAAGTGCCTGGCTAGTCTCCTCTAGCACTCACCTAGCTTGTTCATAACAAAAATGTGATCTTTTACACATTTAGTTGCATCTAATCTGTGCGCTATCAAACATGTATAAGGCTAGAAAGCCCCACTCTTAAAGGAGCTAAGGTCAGTTGATCTCTTGAAGTTGTTTTTGTGCTCTAAAATGGGAACGCGTTGCTTCATTCACTTTAAAGATTTGTTCGGCTTCTCTTCGGTCGACTGCATCAAAGATATTCAATACAGCAAGCATCTCAACAGCTTGGAGGTGCTCTGTTTCTTCAAGAGTAAGGACGGTCGTTTTGTTGTTGCTTTTTTTGAGTACTTCGCAAAATGTCATTGTGTAGCATTGAAAATAGATGGAGAAACTCAAACAAATACGCTCTCAGCTATATTTGTTTTCTCTCAACTAAGTTCCTCGGGGCGAGCAGTTCAACGCAGGCAAACTGGCACGTTTTAGAAAAAAGACGGGAACAATTCCATAATTATTAACAACTCGGTTTCGCATACCAATTAGATGCTATTAAGAAACCTAATGAGTTTAATGTAACTTGATCTATCACTGAAACATTATGCCTTAGTGGGCATATTAATTTGACACAGTTATCATAGTTCTTTTTTACACTTCTCTGTCGAGCGAATTAAAACACATCAATATTAAATATTTATGCAAAGCTAGAGGCGCAACAACCTCACAATTGTTACAAAACATTACCCACTTACCAAAGTAGAAAAAAGTTATTCCATAAAAAAGTGTTTTAAAACAGTATATTAATCTCGCCCCCATCAAAAACTGAAACACTCCGTTACACCATTACTCATTTCGACACGCGCCATGTCACAGAAAAAGGCTCATTAAAATCTTAATATTCTTGTCATACAAAAACACATAATGAATAGGAAAACTTCATGTCTTCATTCAGCAAGATCGCTATTGGCGTTCTTTCAACATTTGCCGTTTCATCAGCGATTGCAGCCCCTACTCCAAACGAGGTTCTAGACCTAAGCTGTTGGAAAACAACATTACCTGTATCACTAACCGGTGGTGACAAACCAACTGAGTTCAGCGAGAAAGAAATCGCAGAAGGCGCGCAACATTCAGAGTACTTTTACGTGAATGAAGCTGGCGACGGTGTAGTTTTCCGCTCTCCTGTTTCTGGTGTTAAAACATCAGAAAACACCAAGTACATCCGCTCTGAACTTCGTCAAATGCTTCGTTGCGGCGATACCTCTATCAAGACTCGTGGCACAAACAAAAACAACTGGGTATTTGGCTCAGCACCTGAAGGTGATCACGCTAAAGTGGGTGGTGTGAATGGCCGAATGGAAGTCACCATGTCTGTTGATGAAGTAACGACTACCGGTGTTGATTGGCAACAAGGCCGTGTAATCATCGGCCAGATCCACGCACCTAACGATGAGCCAATCAAGGTTTACTACCGTAAGATGCCGAACCACAAAACTGGCTCTATTTGGTTCAACGTAGAACCAGATCGTCGCTCAGGCCTGCGTGACGGCGACATCACTTTCCCTGTTCTAGGCTCTACAAAACCAAACTACTGGCATCAAGGAGAGAAGAACATCCCAGAATCATTCGACGATGGTATCGCTCTAGGTGAGAAATTCTCATACGCGATTGATGTTCAAGGTAGCATGCTAACCTTCGAGCTATACCAAGAAGGCAAAGACCCACGTAAGGTTTCTGTAGACCTAGACATCTACGGTGTTAGCCTACAAGACAGCTGGAACTACTTTAAAGCCGGCGTTTACGTACAAAACCGTACTGGTGAAGCAGACGACATGACTGCTGCTACCATCTATGACCTTAACGTAACGCACGACTAATTGCGTCGAGTGCTTTTAAAGGCTAGTTAAAACAAAGCCCCTAAGTCTTCGACTAAGGGGCTTTTTAATTTTCGGTGTTTTCTATATAAGACTAAGCAATCTTACCCGCAGCCTTGATCTTCACATGCACCATATTGCCTTGAAGGTAACTCAGTGGGATCTCACTGCGCTCGATTACCAATACACTTTCAGGGCAAGCGCCGGCTTCAATTGCCGTATGTTTTGCTTCTTGCTCTAGGGCATCAAGCACCTGTTGGCGCTCGTTGGCTGCGATTGGCACTATCTTGTCTAATTGACCCGAAATCTCGCCAAGGGCAACGCCGATGGCATTGGCAACCTCAAAGTTTTCAGGGCGAACTACCTCGCTAACTCCGACAAACTCATCAGGTAGTAGCGCACTACCACCACCCACTAGAATAACCGGAACCTGCGCCGCCGAGGTTTTCATCTTATCGATGCCCTCTTCTACCACCTCAATCATCTGCTGATAGATGGCTTCAACCGATTGCTGGGAAAGCTCAACCGCTTGCGGTTTGTTGTCCGCATGCCATTGCATCTTGTCTAGAGTAAGCGCTACGTCGGTTAGTGTAAGTGTTTCACCACCAAAGCTTTTGCCCTTTTGCAGAAGCTCATGACCCACACTGTCAGGACCAAGTGTATAGCCTTGTTCTTGTTCGCGAACAACAGTGCCGCCACCAATAGCCAAAGCAAGGATATCCGGCATACGGAAGTTGGTTCTTACCTCACCAAGCTCAACTGCAATGCTAGACTCGCGTGGGTAACCATGTACTAGAGCGCCGATATCGGCTGTGGTTCCGCCCACATCCACAACGATGGCATCGTCGAGCTTAGACAGATGGCTGGCTCCGCGAATGGAGTTAGTGGGGCCACATGCCACGGTTAGAATTGGATACTTAAGCGCAAATTCTTGTGACATCAAGGTGCCATCGTTTTGTCCAAAGTATGGGTGAACAAGGATGCGGTGCGACTCAAGCGCGTTGCAAAAGCCTTGTACAAAGCGCTTGGCAGTGCCCTGAAGCGCGGCATTTAAAATGGTTGCGTTCTCACGCTCAAGAATGCCTAGGCTACCCACTTGGTGAGAAACAGAGATGTTTACCTCAGGCAGTTCTTCACGAACCCACTGCGCTACTTGGTTCTCTTGCTCACCGTTGACTGGAGAGAAAACTCCGCAGATAGCGATTGAGTCCACCTGACCGCGCATTTTTGCGCAAAGATCACGAATCTCTTGTTCTTGAATATCGGCAATGAGCTGACCGTCATATTCGTAACCACCATGAGCCTGATAGAAGTGCTCACCCAGCAATGCTTGCCAAGAGTCACTCCAACCGCAAAGCGGCGGAACACTGCTACCGCTTGGCAAAGCAAGACGGATCATGCCAACACGGTCTAAGCCTTTTTTCTCTACAATGGCATTGGTGCATTGTGTTGTGCCTAGCATGGCATGTTTGATCTGCGCGCCGGTTGCGCCACTTTGTTCTAATAGCGCCGAGATAGCCCCGTCGATACCAGTAAAAATATCATGTGAGGTAGGCACTTTCACCTTAGCCACACACTCTAGATTTGAGTCAAGCAATACACCGTCTGTGTTAGTACCGCCAACATCTATACCCAAACGAAACTGTTGCATTATGTTGACTCTCCCTCGGTTAATTGCTCAATGGTTTTGTATTCAACGTCGTAACCAAAGTAGTTAGGACCGGCGACTTCAATGCCCTTTGCTGTGCGCCATTTCGGATCACAAGGATAAGCAATCAGATCAACACGCTGCCCGTATCTAAGCTGCTCAGTTGTTACCGGCTGACCCGTTTCATGGTCAAGAATAGAGATAAGGTCTGGAGTCGCCGCCAGCAGTGACTCTTGGCTAATATCTTCGGCTTTACGGCCTTCGTGTGCCAATAACAGTTCATTCTGGAAGTGCACGTACACATCCTTTGGTTGAGATTCAGTGCCGGCCTTGTTTAGCTTCTCAATGATCACACCGCCGGTAACAAAACCGCCTGCTGTAGTGCGCTCAATATCAACAATCTTACCGCTCACAAGGCGTGTCCCGCCGACAATCTCAAGCACAGCATCAACCGCGTTCTCGCCATTCTTATTGGCCGCACGGATTGCCTGACCAATCTGCATTGCTTGGGTCAGGGTGCCGCCTAAGGCACTTCGCTTGAGGTTGCGACCCTTCATTGGGTAGTCACACATAGCGGCACTGCCACCCATCTCTTCGGTAATTGGGCGAGCAAATCGTTCAGACCAAACACCATCAAGTGGATGAAGGGTGACAACATTGCCTTTCTCATCAGCAAGGGTATTTGGCGCCGATGGCAAGCCATCTAAATAAAAGGTCACCATCTGAGATTCAGGGAATGCGCGCCCCATGGCGTCACAGTCCACAACAGGAATGCCCTTTTGCGCTGCTACCAAGATAGGAATCAAGGAGTTAAACCCGCCTACCTCGATAGGAAACGTTGCCTGAATATCTTCGCCTAGGGCTTGTTCCATCGCTTCAAATGCCACCAGCATCTGAGACTCTGAGTTAATCTTTTCAATTGATACCGTTGGCGCGCCAATCATGGATGAAGGTACTGTCATCCAATCATCTTTTACTTCGTCCAGAGATATAATCTCTACAGGCTTCTCGGCGTTCTTGATAGCAACCTTCGCCATCAGGGCACCACTATAGGGATCACCGCCACCGCCAGTACCAAGCACCGTCGCGCCAAGAGCGATATCGTCAATAATCTGCTCATTAATAATCACCCACAGTCTCCTTGCTCTTTCCCAAAGACGTTACTTTTGCCAACACCATGTAGGCCACAAATGAAGCCAAGATCCCATCAATAGCTGAGATTGAAGTGATGGAGAATAAGTTGAAGAACTCACCAGCGGTACATGCACTGATAGCGCTACCAAATGCCCAAGCTAGTAGGCCATTGACCTTCCATGAAGGAACGTTTTGAATGGCTTCAAAGGTAAAGTCTTGTTTGTTTATGAAGTAGTACTGAGCCAGATATACGCCGGCAGATGGAGCGATAGTCACGCCAAGAAGAGTTAAGAAGGCGGTAAATTTGTCCACCATACCAAACTGAGCGATAGCTAGACCGATGATAGTCATCAAGATAACCCATACAGGGCGTGGTACACGTGGTAAAGCAACCGACATGCCTAGCGCACCCGATACTAGGTTACTGCTGTTAGTCGTCCACTGTGCGAAAACCAAAATGGTGATTGCAACCATACCAAGGCCAATCGTGAAGAAGACTTCAACTAGATTGTCTGTACCTGTCATTTCGGTTAGTAGAAGTGCAACAATAATAGTGGCACTGTTACCCAGTAGGAAACCAAAACCTGCGCCAAGAATGGCGTCTTTACGTGTCTTAGCGTAGCGAGCGATATCTGGAGAGGCGATTGCCGCTAGGATCCAGATAGACATAACAAAAGAGATTGCTTCGCCCATAGACATAGGCGCGATAAGTTCTCTCTCTCCACCAGATTGTGAACCCGAAGCCATAATAAGACCAAGGGTAATCAAACCAACCATTAGCGGAACAGAGTAAGTAGAAAGCTTACCAAGGGCACGCACACCATAGATAGCGGTGGCCATCATCAAGGCTCCGCCTCCCACTAAGGCGGCGAAATGTGATACGTCTACATTATATTTGGCAAGAGCCTCTACCAGAATTAACGCAAAGAAATCGGCCTGAAAAGCGAACCAGCCAACTAAGGAAACACCTGTAATAAGGCCTAATAATTTACCACCATTGCGGCCGAACACTGCGCTACTAACTAGCGGAGTAGATACGCCTGATTGAAAACCGATGTTTGCACACAGCATAGCTAGAACAGCTAGAATGGATGAACCAATAAAGGTCGCTAGTAAGGCATCGTTAATTGCCATGCCTTCACTCAAGATCGCTCCCAAGAACAAGCCTGAAATATCAATACCAATAGCCAACCAAATTAGGCTGATTACCCACCAAGAACGCTTGGCTTTTTCAGGCACTGGCTCTAATTCGAAATCGTCAATCTTTGACTTAGGTTTTGCAGACATCCGTCTCTCCTACATATTTATCCATATTGGTCACATAAAAAAAGTTAGCACCTTGTTACATGTAAATAAATACATATTATTGAATCTAAACATTCATAATTTGTTATGTATAGAATTTATGTCCATTAACATCGAAAAATTAGACAAGCGTGACCTACGCCGACTCGAGCTTTTTTCAGAGATCGTTGAGCAGGGTGGGATCAGCAATGCTACCTTAACCACTGGCCTCAGTCAGCCAGTGCTCAGCAAGGAACTCATCACCCTAGAAAAAAGCCTTGGTGTAGTACTTTGTAACCGAGGTCGAAGCGGCTTTGTGTTAACTGACGAGGGATGCAAAGTATATAATTATGCAAATGAGATCAATAGCTTGCTGTCAGACTACGCTGCCAAACTCAAGGGTGTCAGCTCTAAATTAATAGGTCACGTTCGTGTCGGTTGCTTGGACAATACCGTTTCTCTGTCATCCAATCCTCTCTCCAAGGCTATCGAGGCTTATTATAAGCTCAGCGATGACGTAGAACTGACTCTTGAGATAGGAGATTTCACCGTACTCAACGAAAAATTAGCGAAAAACCAGTTAGATATGATGATTGTCGTGCTCGATGATCATCAGACCTATTCTTACGCTCATGTAGAGCCCATTTTCACTGAAGAAAGTCGTCTGTACGCACGTAAGGATCTCGCCAACAAGATTCGAGACAACGGCTATTCACTGGAGTCACAGAGAATCAATGTTGGTGGCTATGCCGCAGATACTATGTACGCCTTGCTCGACATTGGCCAATATCAAAATCTTAAACTCATAGACGGCTGGCACGTAGAATCTGGTTTAATGCTGACCCTTGCAGGAACCCACGTTAGTTTTCTTCCTACACACCTTATTGAAAATCACGATTATCGAGATCAATTCACAGCATTAAAGCCGGAACAATGGCACTTTAATAGTCAGTTCTCCATCGTACTGAGAAATCACCTAAGAGGGCTCTCTCCTGCCGCATCAGCCTTCTACGATTGTTTAATTTCAGCGGCAAAGGAATCAGCATGAATCAGTGGCTAGAATGGGTAAAACAATTACAAGCAATAAGCCAAGCGGGAAAAACCTATTCCAAAGATAAATTTGATCTAGAACGCTTTGACCAAGTGGCAGATATCTCGCATAAAATGTTTGCTGAGCTTAGTAACCAGCCTGTAGAAAAAGTGGCGAATCTCTTTATCGCTGAAAGCGGATACCCCACTCCGAAAATTGACGTTCGAGCTGGTGTTATTAAAGATGGAAAGATCCTCCTGGTTCGAGAGCGTGAAGACAATTGCTGGACTCTGCCTGGAGGCTGGGGCGATGTGTGTGAAACCCCAACCCAGGGCGTCATCAGAGAAGTCTTTGAAGAGTCAGGGTATGTCGTTTCCAACCCTAAACTGGTTGCCATCAAAGATAGAGCGGTACACCCCTACTCACCCCCATACCCTTTTCATATCTATAAGATGTTTTTCTTGTGCGAATTAGAGTCTGGTACACCCACTATCAACATAGAAATCTCAGAGATCGGATTCTTTGCCCTTGATGAACTACCAGAGCTTTCAAAAAGTCGCACAATGAAGGAAGACATTGAGATGATCTTCAAGTTTGCGAACAATCCGAATACTGAGGTTTATGTTGATTAGATTGGTCAGATACTGGGCGATTTTAACTCGCCCCCGTCATCTCAGAGCGCTCTTATCGAACGTCATCTCCGAGGGCTCTTATCGGAGATCTGGGCAACAGATATTCACATAACCTCTGTTTTCAGCGGTACCTTTAGACTCCGAGCTACCCAAGATCCTCGATAAAAGAACTCGAGGATGACGGTGTGTGCGTCGCGGGTATGACGGTGCGGCATACCATAGGGTTAACACCGGGTTAAGTCCCTGCGAGCGAGAGGACGCCATCAATGAAAACAACTACTGTTGACTAGATCGACAAGGAAGCCAAACAGCGTCATCTCCGAGCACTCCTATCGGACGTCATCTCCGAGTGTTCCTATCGAACGTCATCTCCGAGTGCTTTTATCGGAGATCTAGCGCAACAGGTATTCACATAACCTCTGTTTTCAGCGGTACCTTTAGATTCCGAGCTACCCAAGATCCTCGATAAAAGAACTCGAGGATGACGGTGTGTGCGTTGCGGGTATAACGGTGCGGCATGCCATAGGGTTAACACTGGGTTAAGTCCCTACGAGCGAGAGGATGCCATCAATGAAAACAACTACTGTTGACTAGATCGACAAGGAAACCAAACAACGTCATCTCCGAGCACTCCTATCGGACGTCATCTCCGAGTGTTCTTATCGAACGTCATCTCCGAGTGCTCTTATCGGAGATCTGGGCAACAGATATTCACATAACCTCTGTTTTCAGCGGTACCTTTAGACTCCGAGCTACCCAAGATCCTCGATAAAAGAACTCGAGGATGACGAATTCGAGCGACTTGGGAGCGCGGAGACGCTAATATTACCATCTCCAGCCACGTCATTCTGGAAGTTGCCCAGCAACTATCCAGATGTATGGACTCCCTCTCCTTGAGGAGCTACGGTCTTAATCCGACTAAAGATTAGCCAAAGGAGCCCATACATGACTAAGCCTAATCTATTAGCTATTGATTTAGCAAAGAATGTATTCCAAGTTTGCAAACTCTGCCCTAACGGAAAAGTCATTTACAACCGCGAAGTCAGTCGAGCAAAACTCAAAGAAATTCTGATAAATGAAAAACAAGCCCTCGTGGCTATGGAAGCCTGTGGCAGTGCACACTACTGGGCTCGATTCGCAATTAGCGCAGGCCACATTGTAAAAGTCATCAACGCCAGAGCCGTAAAAGCATTTCAAACCAAGCAAAAGACAGATAGGAATGATGCTTTAGCCATTGGTGTTGCAGCACAGCAAGAGCACATCCATGGTACTCATATTCACTCAACTGAGGAGCAGGCACTTCAATCGTTAGAGCGTATGCGACACTTGGCTAAGGTTCAACTAGTCGCACAAAGTAACCAGATGCGAGGAGTATTAGCTGAGTTCGGAGTTATTCTACCGCAAGGCCTATCTAAGTTAAGAAAGGAAATCCCTTTCATCCTAGAAGATGCTGATAACTCTTTACCTGATAGTTTTAGAACGGCGCTACACAGGTCATGGTCACATTTATTGTGCCAAATTGAACACTTGCAAGAACTAGATAGGCAGCTCGAATCTTTGGTTAAGTCGCATCATATTTGCAAAAAGCTGATGAAGCTAGAAGGGGTCGGTCCGTTAGGGGCGCTAGGGTTAGCGTTACGATTAGGGCGAGGTGAAAACTTTTCTAATGGCCGAGAAGCATCCGCTAATATAGGGCTAACACCTAAACAGAACAGTTCCGGCGGGAAAGAGCGTATTGGACATATATCTAAGTACAGTGCGGATAAGCGACTTCGTTCAATTTTATTTCAAGGAGCGCTTTCCGTTATCACTCATGTATTAAACCGTCCAGCGACAACAAACAAAGAGCAGTGGTTACAAGCGCTAGTCGAACGGCGAGGAAAAAAGATCGCTGCAATTGCTTTAGCGAACAAAACCGTTCGAACCGCTTATGCTTTATTAAAGAATGATTCGGACTATCAGCCAATTAAATTGTCATGATAGACCGAGCATAGTCAACGAAGAGCGATGTAAGACAGGTAAGACCGACCAGTATGAGCTAGATAAGATTCGAGGCAGTAGACTTGCCGATATCGAGAAATAGCCTACTGGTGCGACTACATTTTAGGGCGAGGTAGCTCCTCAATAAAGCCCGTATATAAGTGCGCATCTATACTTGTTTTCCAAATTCTTTGTTGATTTACCGAGGGGGTCCATATAAGAATCTTAGGTATGACGGTACCTGTGAGCCTTGGGAGTGCTTGTGTGGCAGTCCTTACTTCAGAAGTGACAGCCCATCGAAAACCTTGAATTACTACAGTTCAACGGGACCTTAGCTTTTATCTTGCGCCTCGTAGCTTGAAACTAGCAGCTCGTGGCTCGTAGCTAAAAAACCAAAAAAGGCCAGAGTCTCCCCCAGCCTTTCTCACCAATCACTTGCCATTAAACAACAGTAATAACATCTTCTGTTGCTAGGCGCGCTTTTGGCTTGCCATAGTTGTAGTCTTCACCTTCTAGGTGGTAACCGATAGCGAGTGCGAAATCACACTGGAAACCGTTTAGCTCTTCTGCAAATGCTTCACCGATAAGGTCAGGGTCAACACCTTCCATCGGAGTCGATGCGATGCCCATGCGAGCTAGAACGTGCAGCGTGTTACCAACAGCAATGTAGGTTTGAGCCTTAGTCCAGTTGCCGTTGAAGCCGCTCTCGTCAGTGTTTAGCTCAGCAAAACCGTAAGCGCCGTTTAGCATGTTGTCGTACATGTCTGCTGGTAGGTGGCCAGAGCTAACTTCTACATCGACAACTTTGCGGTAGTCATCTTTTGTGTAGTTCGGGTTGTGAGCAAACAATATAACGTGCGACGCTTCTTTAGCGTGAGGCTGGTTAAATTGGTGCATGTTGGCAAAAGTGTCATGGAAACGCTGCTTAGCCGCATCACTCTCAATCACAATAAACTTCCAAGGCTGTGAGTTGATAGAAGAAGCTGACAAACGGATGGCTTCTTTGATAACATCCATATCTTCAGCTGAAATGCGCTTGTTTGTATCGTATTTCTTTGCTGTGTAACGGCTGTTTAGGTCTTTAATGATTGGGTGCGACATAATGAAATTCCTCATAAGCGTTGTCGATGGCGAGCATAATAAGAGGTTCATCACACTTTAAAAAGAGCCAATACTTCCAATCATTATGGATAAATATCTCCATAATTATTTCCGTTTGGAATGTAATGTTTGAGAGGCATAAATAAGATAGGCAATGAAAAAGCCTCATGTTAAACGAGGCTTTGAATTGATACGGTTAAAGCTAGGCTCTATCTCCTCGCCTATCTTCCCCTACCCATTGTTTTTTAATTAATGAAACTACAGTTTCTCCCGATTGTGGGGCAAACTCGCTTTCATCGCCAACCATATGCACTCGTTGCTGAGCTGTGACCACAAACAAAGGTTGGATAAGGCTCTCACTATATTGTTTTAGGTAGTCTTGATAAGTAAAGCTATCACTCAGCTTGGTATGCTTCACTTCCGCTCCTTGATTGATCAAGCTCGCGAGCTTTTTGAAGCTATGCTGTCCAGCAAATAGCGTTTGTCCAAAGGACTTTTTACCCACAATGTGTTTATCACCATTGGTGTTTTTTGTATCCCTTAGACAGAACACTCGATTCACACCAAAGTCTGACAGATACTGCATACACGCCATGATATTAAAATGTTTATCAGGGCTCATAGCCACCACATGCCCAACCCCGATCAGGTCAAGGTATTCATCAGCATGACTCGATGTGGGATTGCCATAGTAATACTCTAAACCTGCCATTTTCGCCTGACTAATGTAATCCCAGTTAGAGTCTGTCACTACAACCCTTAAGTCGTACTTAGACAGGGCCAGTGCGACAGCGCGTGCGACATCATTGGCACCTACAATCAAGAAACCGCGCGGAGCCGTCTCTGCTACACCTAATAGTTTCGCCATGGGTTTAGCTGAAAAGCTTTGTAAAACAACGGTGCCAATGATCACCATAAATACCAAAGGAACCAATAACTTAGCTTCTTCCATACCAATGTTGTATAGCTTGATCGCAAACAGTGCAGAGATAGATGCAGCAACAATGCCTCTAGGTGCTACCCAAGCCAGAAAGACCTTCTCTTTGAAGCCTAAACTACTGCGTAATGTAGAAGCAAAGATAGATAAAGGACGAGAAACAAGTTGGATGACGACGAACAAAGCGACAGCACTCCAACCAAGCGCTTGAAAGTCTTCAAGGTCAATGCGAGCCGCGAGTATGATGAACAAGCCCGTAATAAACATGATCGTTAGGTTTTCTTTAAAGTGCAGAATGCTTTGAATGTTCACGTCTCTAGCATTGGCTAGCCACATTCCCATCACCGTCACCGTCAAGAGCCCAGATTCAGACTCTAGATGGTTTGAACCGGCAAACACCGCAAGAACAATGGTTAACACGCCAAAAGGTTGTAGATACTCTGGTAACCAACCTCGCCTGAGCACCTCAGCCACACCTGCGCCCGCAGCAACACCAATACCAAAGCCTATGACTAAGATAAGCCCAAACACTTCAAAGCTTTGCGCTGAACTGCTTGAGATAATGAACTCATACACCATGACCACAAACAGCGCGCCAAGGGGATCAATTAAGATGCCCTCCCAGCGAAGAATATTGGATAAGCGCGCGGTGGGTCTGACCGTTCTAAGTAGAGGCACTATCACTGTAGGACCAGTTACCACCGTCAAGCTACCAAACAGCAGTGCCAACGACCATTCAAAGCCCAATAAATAGTGTGTAGCGATACTGGTGACCGCCCAAGACACTAGAGCGCCTATAGAGACAATGCTCCACACGGTATTGCTGACGCCCTTTATCTCAGAGAACTTTAGGGTCAAACTCCCCTCAAAGAGAATCACCGCAACTGCCAGTGAAACCAGTGCAAAGAAATGCTCCCCTAAAACCACTTGAGGCTGTAGCCAACCCATGATGGGACCGGCAATAATACCCGCTACAAGTAAAAACAAGATAGCCGGTAATTTCAGACGCCAAGCTAGCCATTGGCACCCAAGCCCAACAATACCTACAGCAGCAATACCCAGCGCAGCCCAATCTTCGTGCATAGTGACTCTTCAACTTTGTGATTACCTGTAAACACCTTAGTAGATTCAAGCACTTGTGCCACTTTATTCGATAAAACAACAGGGGGAATTTTTGCTTGTTTAAGCCAGTAAGCTAGTGCACCTCATTGGTGCTAACTGCACAAGATAAAAGCACAAATTCTCAGCACACAAATAATATATGCTATTAAAATCAATAAGTTAGTTATTGGCATCATAGTTGCTTGGTTAAATATGATAAATGTCTTCATAAATAAGGATGTGATTATGGACATATCAAGCAACATGCTACTGATCAACCGAGCAGGTCTCACCAATGCGCTCTCTTCGCCCTTTGAATCCCCTATCACCCAAGGGCAACAAGCCGTCAAGTTTGTGTTTGATGCAATAGATGCGGTGCGACTTCATCGTTCATTTGTCTACGAGGAAATGACAGGTGAAGAGATAGATCAAGAGGCGTATGCCGAAGTTAAATCGACGCTGTTTTCCCTAAGTAACAAAGTCAGTAACTATAGCTATCTAGGCAGTCGACCTGAGCGGCACGTCTTAAGTATGCGTCTAGAAGCCTTAAGCCAAACCAGTGATGAACAATCACTATCAAAGCGACTCGTCGTTCACGGACAAACGATACGTTTATTATTCTTTTGCTGTGATTGCGCTGTGCTCAGAAGCCTTAAGGGGCAAGAGTTATCAATGACGCGCTATAACGAACAATGGCAAACATTGATGGATACTGTGGATGCGTTAACACAATATCGAATCTGTATCAGTTCGGTGGTTCAAAACGGATTACGAAATCCAAAGTTGTTGGTAGGACGCGCTAGCAATTTATTGAATAAAGCGAAGCGTTTTCAAGATCAGGGTTTTAGTAATCAATATACTCTGGATGAAGCCATCGCTCGTCTAGCAGACTCAATGCACGACCTCACCAAGGGTGAAGCTATCTCTGCACCGTTGCTCTATCTCGACACTAGCTTCATGTCGTTCGAGCTTATCAAAGTATACAAACAAATCGTTAGAGATCAGCTAAATCGATGCAAGAACCAACAAGATAGCGGCAAGATGCCTGCATAAGCAATCACTAAGTTAACTCCAAAGAAAAAGGCGAGCAATGCTCGCCTTTGTTTTACCTAGCCATCTACGTTGTTATTTTTTATTGAATTACGTAGTCTGGTCCTGCAACCTCAGCGGTGATGATCTTCAGTTTAGAAGCATCAGCACCGACGTTTTCTGCAGATTCAAAGCCATTCACGTTTGTGATTACTGGCAATTCAGTAGAGTAGTTAGAAACTTGCTCCGCTTCTGTCACTTGACCAACGTACACTTCATCGGCATAAGTTGCAGCATCAAGTGGGAAGTCAGCAGTAGCGCGAACAGCAACAAACTCAGGGTTAGCAGAGTTGTCTACAAGGTTCTTGCTAAAGTGTACATCTACACCACCAAAGATATTTTCCACTTCTTTGTTGTCGAACAGGCTTACACGGTGAGTCTGGTTGCCATAGACAATGCCCCACTCTGTATCAACTAAAGTATTGTTTTCAATAGCGATGTTCTTTGGCGTCCACTGCTTGTTTAGCTCTTTGCCTTTCACAGATTGGTCAAGCTCTTCGCCATTCGCTACATCGATGATGCCGGTATTGATAACAATACCACCACGAAGATCCGCATTACCTTCAATCAGACCATCACGGCCACGAGTGTTAGCAATGTAGTTATTACGGATTACATGGTCTTCATCATAGATACGCATGCCGCCAGTAAGACGCTTGCCATTACCTAGAATTACGTTGTCTTCAACGACGTTGGCTTTACCGTGGCGAAGAGAAATCAATGCTGTGCTTTCAAAAATAGTGTTACCGCCAATAATGTTGCCACCTGATTTAATGGAGATAAGCTCACGCTCACCGTCCATGTTAATCATTAGGTTCTCAACAAACTGGCTGTTTGATGGCCATTGTGATGCTTTAGAGTCACCAATTCGAATCGCTTCCCAGCTGTTGCCGTTGTAGCGGATCGCTTCTTTAATGTCGAACTCATTGAATTGGTTTGGTTTTTGGTCCAAGAAAATGTTGTGCTTGATAATGTGGTTATCAGGCGTTTCATTTTTCTGAACACCGATCAAAGTACCGCGTTTTTGCTTGCCTTCAAAACGGTTATTGATCACTTGACCATCTTTACCCCATAGAGAAACCCAAAGGTACTTTGGATACTCTGAGCGGCGCTCGTCTGGTTCATATGGGTAATCATCATTGAAGTAGTAGAATGTTGAATTCTTCAGCGTGATTCGGTCACCCATCATACGTACGCCACCAAAGCGCTCGTTTGGACCGCCTTCAGTGAATACCAATCCATCTAAAGTAATGCCATCACCGTTCAGTTCAAACTGAACAAGGCCAGTGATCCAAGCAGTACCTGCCTTTCTCGCTTTAATCGTTACGTTGTTCGCTTCAATAGTCAGTTGACCAAGGTTGCGATACTTGCCTGGTTCGATTTCAATCACGTCACCGTTTTTGGCGTTGAGGATCTTCTCACGAAGTGCATCAACTTCACCTTTATAGGCATCTTCCATAGACGCTTTTTCAATAACCGTTAAACGATCACTTTCTAAAAGCATGCTGCGGTTTACATCCGCAACGGTCATAGGCTCTTCTGGTTGAGAGTTGTTGAAAAGGCTACATCCAGACAAAGCTAACGTAGCAGCTAAGGCAATGGCAGTTTTTTTCATGTTTTGTCTCTTCTTTTTAGGGATTGCAAAGCAAAAAATGCGGGCTAAAAAGGCCCGCATTAAATAATTATGAAACTCTATTATTCCGCGGTTTGTTCACGCAGTTCTTCGACTGTGTCATCCACTGCTTTAACAAGTAGTAGACCAACACTTAGAACAATCACACCACACAATACGAAGATCATGCGTCCCCATAGTGGGTTAGGTAGCAAGAACATTAGCATTACACCAACACCTGCAACTGCGATAAGTGAACCAAGCATACGACGCTGTTTGTTATCCAGTACTTTCTGTTCGTTAGACTCAGCAACTAGTGGAGTGTCTAGGTTCTCGAAGAACTTATCTACGTCCGCTTGACGCTCAGCTGTAAGTGGCTTGTAGAACAGTGTAGTTAGGCAGAAGAAACCTGCTGTAAACACTAGGTGACCGATAAGACCGATAGCAACCTTAAGATCTGACCACTCACGACCAGTAAGAGGCTCAAGGTTAAACCAGTTAGCAACCATATCAGCTGTAATTACAAAGCCTACGTAGTAAGAAACAATAGCACCTACTACTAGCGTACCCCAACCTGCCCAGTCTGGAGTCTTCTTAATGAAGAAGCCACAGAATGCTGGAATGGTCATTGGGAAACCGATTAGAGCACCTACATACATCATCGTATCGAATAAGCTTAGACCTTTTAGCGAGTTAATGAATAGTGCTACAAGGATAATTGCGATACCGAAGAAGGTAGACGTCAATTTAGATACTACTACTAGCTCTTTTTCAGTTGCGTTTGGACGACAAATCGGCTCGTAGAAGTTCTTAACAAAGATACCCGAGTTACGGTTTAGGCCTGAGTCCATTGAAGACATTGTTGCTGCGAACATTGCTGCAATTAGAAGACCAACCATACCTGCTGGCATGAATTCTTCTACAAAGTATAGGTAAGCGAAGTCACCTGCTTTAGAACCAGCTTCTGGGTAGATAGCTGCTAGATCAACACCTTGACCTGCAATGAACCAAGAAGGCATGAACCAAATCATTGGACCCATAGTCATTAGAACACAAGCAAGAAGTGCTGCTTTCTTAGCATTCTTAGAATCTTTAGCCGCAAGGTAACGGTAAGAGTTAAGCATGTTGTTCGTGATAGAGAACTGCTTCACGAAGATGAAGAATGCCCAGATACCGAAGATGCTTAGGTAGTTAAGGTCGTTACCCGAAACGAAAGAAGCGCCTTCGTCAGTCGGGAAGTTAGCGATAATTTCACCAACACCGCCACCTTGAATGACAGCAACAACCGCACACGTTACTGTTACAGCCATGATGATAACCATCTGCATGAAGTCAGATGCAATTACCGCCCAAGAACCACCCGTTACAGACATTACTAGTACAACAAGACCCGTAAGAACGATAGTCGTTGTCATGTCGAAACCGAAGATGCCTGAAGCAATGATTGCTAGACCGTTTAGCCAGATACCTGCAGAGATAACGCTGTTTGGCATACCAGACCAAGTAAATACTTGCTCGTTAAAAGAACCAAAACGCATACGAATCGCCTGGATTACCGTAACAACACGTAGCTGACGGAACTTAGGAGCGAAGTATAGGTAGTTCATTAGGTAACCAAATGCGTTTGCAAGGAAGATTACCGCTACCGCGAAACCATCTGCGTACGCTTTACCAGCTGCACCGGTAAATGTCCAAGCACTGAACTGAGTCATGAAGGCAGTTGCACCTACCATCCACCACAGCATACTACCGCCCCCGCGGAAGTAATCACTTGTTGTACTTGTAAACGTTCTGAACATCCATCCTATTGCAATCAAGAATAGGAAATAGACACCAACAATAACTGTATTGAGTTCCATTTGTAGACCTTTGTGAGATTGATTTCTTTGTGTAAGTGCGAAAAGTCTAACCAGAACAACCGCTCACTTGTACTACAATAAGGCTTAAATGTGACGAATACCTCGTCAAATACTGATGAATAAATCATACAAGTGATCTAGATCTAACATTAAGTAACGTTTGAAAACTTGCAGAAATGCACATAGAAACATACTGTTACATGCTGTAATGAGCAGTTACAGACGGAAATGGTAGAGACTGATCACATTAATCATGCAATCGGATGATTGGTATTCATTATTGAGGTTATGGGGAAATTTAAGAGAAGATTCACCAGAAAGCTCAATAGTATTACTATTGGTAATTGAGTGGTTCACCTCTAAGCGTTAAGACGTGACTACTTGATTGAGGACAAACACGAAAACGAACTAATAGGATGCACGTGTTATCTCCAACCACACCGTCGACTCTGATCCAACGTCGTCTAAAACCCACCGTCGTCTTCGAAGTGTTTTATCGAAGACCTTTTCAACTGTTGAGCTATTTAGGTCCTCGATAGAAGCACTCGAGGACGACGGCAATCGACCACAAAACCTCAGAACCATAGCGCCATAGCTCCATAGAACCGTAAATCCGCACAGCAAACTCACCACACCCCTCCGTCATCTCCGAACGCTTTTCTGGGCCAGCACACTGGTCGGAGATCTCTTCACCAGCTACACTCCCAAAAATCCACAATAAACCACACGAGTCAAAATTGAAACTCGCTCTTCTAACTTGCAGCTTGCAGCTAAAATCTGTCAGCTTCCCCTCCCCCATAAACACAAAAAGCGGGCCCAAAGGCCCGCTTTAATATTCAAGTTTGCTTTAATCTAAATGATTATTTAGTAGCAACACTCTCTTGAAGATCTTCAACAGAATCATCAACAGCTTTCACAAGTAGAATACCAACACCACCAACGATTGCACCACATAGGATGAACACGCCGCGGCCCCACATTGGGTTAGGTAGGAATGCCATTAGCATTACACCAAGACCCGCTACTGCAATTAGTTTACCTAGCATTTGACGCTGTTTGTTATCAAGTTTCTGTTGAGCTACTGACTCAGAAACTAGAGGCGTTGATAGGTTACCAAAGAACTTGTCTACGTCTGCTTGACGCTCTGCAGTTAGAGGCTTGTAGAACAGAGTAGAAGCGATGAAGAAACCACCTGTTAGTGTGATGTGACCGATAAGACCGATAGCAACCTTAACATCAGACCATTCACGTTTAGTTAGCTCTTCTAGACCAAATGCGTGAGATACCATGTCAGCGTTGATAACGAAACCTACGATGTAAGAAACGATAGCACCAACGACTAGTGTACCCCAACCTGCCCAATCTGGAGTCTTCTTGATGAAGAAGCCAAGGAATGCTGGGATAGTCATTGGGAAGCCGATTAGGGCACCAACGTACATCATTGTATCGAACAAACTCAGACCCTTAAGTGAGTTGATGAACTGTGCGATAAGAATGATCAGGATACCGAATACAGTAGAAGTGATCTTCGATACTGTTACTAGCTCTTTCTCTGAAGCTTTACCTTTACGAACAACTGTTTCGTAGAAGTTCTTAACAAAGATACCTGAGTTACGGTTTAGGCCAGAGTCCATTGAAGACATTGTTGCTGCGAACATTGCCGCTACAAGTAGACCAACCATACCTGCTGGCATGTATTCTTGTACGAAGTATAGGTAAGCGAAGTCACCTGCTTTAGAACCTGCATCTGGGTAAGCAGCTGATAGGTCTACACCTTGACCAGCGATGTACCAAGAAGGCATGAACCAGATGAATACACCACCAAGCATAAGTACACATGCAAGAAGTGCAGCTTTCTTAGCGTTCTTAGAATCTTTTGCCGCTAGGTAACGGTAAGAGTTAAGCATGTTGTTCGTAATAGAGAACTGCTTAACAAAGATGAAGAATGCCCAGATGCTGAAGATGCTTAGGTAGTTAAGGTTGTTACCCGCAACGAAAGAACCTGTGTCGCCTACAGGGAAGTTATTGATGATTTCACCAACACCGCCACCTTGAACAACAGCAACTACCGCACAAGTAACCGTTACCGCCATGATGATAACCATCTGCATGAAGTCAGATGCGATTACCGCCCATGAACCGCCCGTTACAGACATAGCAAGTACAACCAAACCTGTAATCCAGATGGTCATTGTCATGTCGAAACCGAAAATACCAGAAGCGATGATTGCGAGTGCGTTAAGCCAAACACCTGCAGATACAACAGAGTTAGGCATTGAAGACCAAGTAAATACCTGCTCGTTCGCAGCACCAAAACGCATGCGGATAGCTTCGATTACCGTAACAACGCGAAGTTGGCGGAACTTAGGCGCAAAGTACGCAAAGTTCATGAAGTAGCCAAATGCGTTCGCTAAGAAGATGATAGCTACTGCGAAACCATCGTTGTATGCCTTACCAGCAGCACCAGTAAATGTCCAAGCTGAGAACTGAGTCATAAACGCAGTTGCACCAACCATCCACCAAAGCATGTTACCGCCGCCACGGAAGTAGTCACTAGTGGTGCTTGTAAATGTTCTAAACATCCAACCTATCGCAATCAAGAATAGGAAGTAGATGCCAACAATTATAGTATTGAGATCCATTGCATTACCTTAAACTGTAAATAATTATTTCAAATCCAGTTCAGTCTAAACAGATATCCCTATCTTTTGTATTACAATACTTCATAAATGTGACCCATGACTCAAGACTAGCTCTAGATTAAATCATACAAGTGATCAAGAGCAAAAAGACCCATAAATCGCTACAAAATACCCACAAATGTAACTAAATACTTCTGAGGCACCATTATATAAGGCGTGGCGTATAAGAACATAAGGCTTATGTTCCCAAGCAAAGTAAACGCAGCTAATAAAACTCAAGTCAAACATGTTGCAGATGACACATTTCAATACAAATAATACTACTTAATTGAACCGCCATTTCATTGAAAATTCGAAGTTATGACATGGCACAGTGACCTTTCTCAGAAGAAAAAGTGAACAATTGAGGGCCAGCAGCTTGGAAGTAGCCTCTTATAGAGAGTCTTAAAAACACGTTAAAGCAGTGTACTTACCTACTTTCTTTGTCTAAGCGTTATAAATTTAGGTAAGGTTTAGATAGGACTTCGGGATACGATTTGGCCCGCAAACGTAAAGAAGCACCCATAGTGAAAAGCAAAATCTTTGATAAAAGCCCTTTACGAACCGAAGCACTGTATTCAAGGCAAAAAAAAACCCATAGGCAAGTGCAAAGCCTATGGGTAAATCGGTGGTGTACCGAGCCTAAACACTAGAAGGGTATGTTTAGGCTGTTATTAGTAGTTATGGAGCTTCACTATCAAAAGTCGATTCCATCCTCGAACCCACTTTCTTTAGTAATTGTTTACTAAGGCAACACTCGTTGAGTCTTGTCTTCTAGTATTCTGTTTCAATAGCGCTTAAAGCCTCTATTGAATTGGTGCAGCAAACAGACTTGATAACCTAGCAAACCCCTAGAGGGTATGCCGTTTTTGCTCTCTGCGACCCCAATAAGTATATTGTATTACAAATAACAAAAGCAAGTTTAAATACACTATTTGAGCAATAAAAATTGCCTAATTTGCTTCCTGTCAATCATCGACCCGACAGAAAAACCAAATATAACAATACGATACCATCAGTTACAATTAGCGGCGAATATCACCAGATGAAAGTTAGACTTTACGGAAATGAGATCGATTTCACAGATGAGGCACAATCTAACCGCAATTATTTGTAAGACATATCACAGAAAATGAAAAATGATTTGTAGGGATTCTAGTAGTGCCCTACTCGCCCACCCAATCCGCACAGCTTTGGGTTACAAAGGAAATAAAGGCCAACTACAAGCAACCCGTTGCAATTGCGCTCAGATAGGGGGGCTTTTTCAAACAACGGCTATTAAAGCAGTGCTCCACTCTAACCTTCCCCCTATAGTTCTTGCTTTAACTCACAGCTGACAACCTGACTTCCATACACAAGTATTGATAGTCGACCTAAATGTGATTTAACAGAGTGTATGCCTTATTCGATCACTACTTTTATATCCATCTGATTAATAAACGTCGTCCCCGGGGGTTTTTATCGGGGACCGTTTATAGAAACAGATGCCCGACCAGAGTGCTGGCCGAGAAAAGCACTCAGGCATAACGGATACCCTAAAGTCCGAGTTGTGATCAAGATACATGCTGACAGCTTGAAGCTGATCGCTACAAAATCCCTATAACCTCACAGAGCTACAGAATTTTTCATAAACTCCCTCAATTTAGATAGTATATTGAGACCTCTAGATGACAACGAATTACTTAACAATGAAGCTAATCTTCAATGCCGACGACTTTGGCTTAACCGAGCAAGTCAATATCGCCATCCAAAAAGCAATGGCATTTGGGATTGTGCGGTCCACGACTATAATGATGAATCAGCCTGGTACTGATCATGCGATACACCTATATAAAGAGGGAACGATCCCAGAGGTAGGATTGCATCTCACTTTGACAAGCGGCAAACCACTCTCAGATCCAAAGCTCATTCCCGATCTTGTAAACGATAGCGGCTATTTCCTAACAAGGAAGGAACTAACAGAAAAGCCGAACATCTCTTCTGAGCAAATAACTCGAGAGTTTGCAGCTCAATATCGGCTAGCTATAGAGTCTGGTCTGCAGATCAATCATATAGATAGTCATCACTTTGCTGCTGTCTACCCAGCCCTTAAAGATGCTTTTATCCATTTCGCTAATAACATTGGGCTACCAGTAAGACGTGCAGATGCGGTATTCGAAGGCCAACACGGTTTAAAAGTTCCTTGCCCCGATGTATTTGATATTGGCTTTTATGATGAAAGTGTAAGCTTGGAATGGCTTAAAAACCGATTATTAGCACACAAAGCGAACTCACAAGTAAGCTGCGTCGAATTCATGTGCCATCCGGGTTATAAACAAGATAGTACTTTGCAAACACTATCTAGCTATGTATCTCTCAGAGAGAAGGAATTAGAGATATTGACGTCTGTTGAGCTAAAAAAATGGTTGGGTGGCAATGATATAGAGTCTGTTGGTTTCAATTTCCTATCTAGATAGCAACGCCTATTGTCTTGAGAAACTCGGATTAATCTTCAATAAACTGCCCCTTTACTACTTCTTGTATTACTACTATGAATCAATTTACCTCATCAATATTCACCAATTGTATTCTTTTATAACTCTTGGCCTAACAAACTCCCCCTCCAAAATTCTCAATCAACAATGCCAAATTTCATCTTTTTCAAATGACATTTCGCTCACAAATAGCAACAGACCGTTACAAATAAGAGTTGAAAACCCAGTTTAGATTCGAGTTTTCATCTCAAAAACCCCTCGAAAAGTTCAAAAAAGACAAAAGTTAAGCTGTAAAATTCTAAAACAGCAAATGATTCGCTTGTTTTTTAACCGATCTCGTTCGAATTTTGAGAGATCGCCCTCACTTTTTTTTATGCGCTTGAACACTGAGCATCAAATTGTACTTACGTCACAGTTTGTAACCAAGTGTTACCATAAACTAATTGTCATACATTAAGTCAATTACTCAAACGGACAAAAAGGGTAAATCTCCCCATGAAAAACAATAAAATTGCACTGGCAGTGGTAGCCACACTTTTCGCAGGCGCAGCAAGCGCAGGTACTTTAGATTACCGCACAGAATACAAACACGATGATGAGAAATGGGCTCACCGTGCAAAGATTGGTTCAAGTGTAAAAATCTCTGATCCAGCAAAACTTTACTTCAGCATTGAGCAAAAATGGCAAAGTGAATCAAATGATGATGGTTCAGTAGATTTCTGGAACAACACATCACGTGGTGACTCTGAGTTTGATTGGGGTGTTCGTTACGCTCTTGATGGTGGCTGGTGGTTACAACCAGGTATGCCAATTACTTTCGCATCAACTAAGACTACCTACAAACCTCAATTCCGTGTGGGTTACAAGGCAGGCTTTGGTCTAACTACTGCACTTCGTTACCGTCACGAGTTCCAAGATTACACTAGCGATGGCGGCACATTTACTGATACGGACGGCAATCAAGTCGACCGTGCTGATAAAACCTTACAACAAGGTAAGTGGACTCTTACTGGTTCGTACAAATTTTCAAACCCAACTTTTAAGAACCTGAAGCTGAGCTACGAAGCTAACTACGTTAAGAGCTACGAAAACGAACGTAAAGCAAACAATGAAGATTGGGAATGGGATCTAGGCGTAATCGTTGGTTACCAGATCGATAACTTCCGCCCATACATGGAATTCTGGACAGTTGACCAAGGTTCTTCTGCAGAAGACAACCGCCAGCTAAGAACACGTATCGGTCTAAAGTACGCGTTCTAATAACAACTAATTAAACAAAATTAGAACGGGTAACACGGAGTCGCCCGTTCTATTACTAACGTGAAAAGAGAGAAGTTATATGGAAATTTCTAAATCAGCGATTGCAGTAGCAATTTCAGCAACATTTTTGTTTGGCTGTGACTTTGATGTCGGCCCAGATTCTGGTGGCGATAGCGGCACAACACCAACAACCCCAACTTCTGACCTAGTAGGTCCTTACTGGAATTTTGAAGCTGCATCTAGCGCTTCAACTCAATCTACTGACCTTCCAAACATTTACGTTTTTGATGGCGAAAATCAAAAATACTACACCGATAACACGTCAGATACTGTCCTTGGTACCTATGTAATTCTTACAGAAACCTATAGCGAAGAAGACGGTGTAGTTACTTTCACCTACTATGACGCTGAAGGAAACCCAACTAAGGCTACAGGCCAATTTGAAGTTGTCGATGGAAATATCACCATTGATACGGATACAGTAGGTGTTCTAAACGGTACTGACGATCAAACTGAAGAAGTTAAAGCGGCAGTTGCAGCAGCGAATGCTGAAGCTGGTTTTAACAACCTTGTTCAGATTCTAGATACAAAAAGTGATGATACGGGTGAGCTTCGCCTGAAACTTGCTGACTCATCAACTGACGTGCCGGTAGATCAAATAGCTAGCGGTAAAATCACAGTAGACTTGATCTATCAAAAGCATGAAGATACTGAGCAAGTAGAAGATGAAGACGGCAACAACGCTTACATCACGCTTTACGCTTCTGGCACAGGTAATGCGCAGTTGTACGGTGAAGCAGTATTCAATAATGGCGAAATCTTCTACCGTTCAAACACTATCGAAGGTGGAAAGCCACAACTATCTGATGCGATCGGTACTTATACATTGGGTGAAGATCTTGCTGTTGAAGTTGAATGGGGTAACGATGAGTACTCTTTCTCTGTCAACGACACTACATATGGTCCTTTCCCGTACGCGGCTGATAATACTCCAGTACAAGTAATTGCTCTTAAAATGGGTGACAACAGCAATACAACACACTTTGAACTACTTGCTGATAACTTCAAGGTTTATAACATTGAAGGTGCAAATGAAGAGCTAGTATTCGAAGATAACTTTGACGGTTACGCTATCGGCCAAGACCTATCTGGTAACCCATATAACAACAACAGTTCTGAAGCTGTGGTTGTTAGTGCAACAGGTGAAGAGCCAGAGCCTACTCCAGAGCCTGATCCAGAACCAACTCCAGATCCAGACTTTCCAGTAGCTGACTTCGCATGGGATTTCTCAGCAGTTGATGGTGGTGCAGTTATCGGTAGCAAATCTCTTACGATCAGTAAAGATAGCGATAATCCTAAAGTGATAACTGATGGCGCAGTAGAAGTCGATGGTGCAGTTCATACTACACAATCGCTGACTTCAGGCACCTACGGATATTACTACACTGCAATGGAAGGAACTTCGGATCCACTTGCATTTACTGACGGTACGTTTTCAATGGAAATCGTCTTCAGTATTGACGATGTAACATTCAACCCTGGCTTTAGCCAAGACCTACAGCTTTTAGAGAACACTGATAGCAACAAGGGTTACAAGTTAATCATTGATAAGAGCTCTTTAAAACCTAAACTACGCATTTACGATGGTTCAGGTAGCTCATCGGTAGAAGCTGAAACAACTGTTGCAAATGGCGAATTCATGCATGTTGTAGCAACGTTTGATAACGGCACTGCTAAGGTTTACGTCAACGGCGTTGAAGAGGGTACTGGTGGCGATCTAACTTTTGTTCCTAACACTAAAGATGGTGACAAGGTATATGTTGGTGGTGGTTCAAACTCATCTCAGAAAAACCTTGAAGGCGCACTTGATAACGCAGCATTCTTTAACGATGTGCTAACTGCTGAAGAAGTTGCACTTCGAGCTGCTGAGTTTGGTTTTACTACTAACTAGACAACAAAGCATATTTGGAAAACAAAGCCATAGCATCTGCTATGGCTTTTTATTGATGCTAACGAATAGTTTTAAACCTTTCATTGCAAGCCACACAACTAGCTTTCACATTCAGACTTCAAATTATAGTATCCTCGCCTGCTGTAAAATCACACACCTTCAACCTGCCTCATTAAACAGCGAAACGCACGCATATAAAAGCAAACTACTTGAGTCTCACCTACGCTCTAAAAATCAACAATAACAAACATATTGACTGCAAAGTCTTTTGTATCCAGAAGTGGTCCCCGATTTTCGGACATGACTTTAAGTGATTGATCTGTTTTGATAGTACCCAGAAATACTGGAGCAGATTATGACTAGAAAACGCAGAAACCACTCTCCCGAATTTAAAGCTAAGGTGGCATTGGCTGCCGCTAAAGGTGATAAAACTGTCGCTGAGTTAGCACAGAAGTACAACCTGCATCCCAACCAGATCTCAACATGGAAGAAAGAGCTGCTTGAAAATGCAGCCATGATCTTTGCCTCTGAAAGTCAGTTGGGCAAAGACAATTCTGAAGAAGTGGACAAACTCCACGCTAAGATCGGTCAATTGACCATGGAAAATGATTTTTTGGCGAAAGTGCTCGATCGTTAGATCGAGCACAGCGAAAGAGTTCGCTGGATAAATCCACCCAACTACCGATAAAGCGCCAGTGCGAGCTTCTCAATATTGCTCGCTCTACCGCTTATTACCAGCCCATCGGACTTTCTGCTGAGGAGATTGAATTGCGCCGTATGATTGACGAAATTCACCTTCAGTATCCGTTCATGGGCAGTAGGCGTGTTCGTACTGAGCTAGCTAAAAAAGGCCATAAGGTTAATCGCAAGCGTATCGTTCGAATCATGCGTGACATGGGCATTGGAGCGATTTATCCCAAGCCAAAAACGACACTGGCGAATAAAGCACACAAGGTTTATCCCTACCTATTGCGTGACATAGAAGTTACTTACCCCAACCAAGCGTGGGCAATTGATATCACGTATGTCCCGATGGCTAAAGGGTTCCTCTACCTTGTTGCTATCATCGATTGGTATAGCCGTAAGGTACTGTCTTGGCGGTTATCTAACACCATGGATACTAGCTTTTGTATCGAAGCTCTTGAAGAAGCGCTTAAGCACTACGGGCCACCCGATATCTTCAACTCAGATCAAGGCAGTCAGTTTACCAGCACTGAGTTCACACAGAAGTTAATTGACCATAATGTACGGATCAGCATGGATGGGAAAGGTCGTTGGATCGACAACGTTTTCATCGAACGATTATGGCGAAGCCTGAAATATGAGGAGATTTACTTAAAAGCTTACACCACGCCCCGTGAAGCCGAACTTGAAATCGGTTACTACATGGTGTTTTATAATGAGGAGCGTAACCATCAGGGACTCAATAACCTTACCCCTGATGAAGCCTACTTCGGCAGGTAGAGATACGCAGCATGAGCTGGATCAACCACTTAAGGAATTAGCTTATGTGTCCAACCATTGGGGTCCACTTCTATCCTCACTTCCTCACCTCCCAAATTCTATGTGACAACTGCCTGAGTATTGTTTAAACAAGTATAGAGTCCTATTTTCCGTTTCAAACTACAGCTATATCTTTGCCATTGGTTAGTAAACTTCCCTCACCAATAAGAAGTGTCGAAGCTTCAAAACGGTAAAATCATGAACGAAAATCTAATCTAGCACCTTCCAAATCATTAATTGTATGATTTATCGAGGGATTAAATTGTAAGTAATTATTACAAATCATCATACTTATCTCTAAGTATAGATAACCGTTCTATCTTCAAGCTTCGCTGGTATATAAAGAAAAGAGCATCTGAAATTTATGTATCAAAGCGCCCAAACAATCGCCCCCAAGAGCAATCAATTGCACATAAAGTGCGCTCATAATAACAGGAACCCTAAGTGCTGGTGTTTACCCCTAAATATGTGAAATATGTCGCATAAAAACCCAAATAAAAACCAAAAACAGAAAATAAACCCACTAAAAAACATGAAGCTCGACATCTTTTTCGGCCAAAACAAGGGTATTTTCTGAGATCTCCATCTCATTTCTTTTTATAAAACGGCCATCTGAATAGTAATCTGTACCTTCGTCACAGTTTCTAGGAATCCATTCCAATAAACTATTTGTCATACATTAAGGCAAGACATCAGACTTACTCAAAGGAAAATTAAATTCCATGAAAAACACTAAAATCGCATTAGTAGTGGCCGCATCTCTTTTCGCAGGCTCAGTTAGCGCCGGTTCACTTGACTACCGCGCAGAATACAAACACGATGAAAAGACCTACGCGCAGCGTATTAAGATTGGTGAGTCTGTAAACATTGCAGACAAGACAAAACTTTACTTTAGCGTTGAACAGAAGTTCCAAAGTAGTGACAACACAGACTTTTGGAACCAAATGACTCGTGGTGATTCTGAGTTTGATTGGGGTATTCGCTACGACATCAACAAGCAGTGGTACATACAGCCTGGTATGCCAATCACGTTTGGTAATGAAAGAACGACTTATAAACCACAACTACGTGTGGGGTACAAATCAAGCTTTGGCCTAACTACTGCTCTTCGTTACCGCCATGAGTTCAGAGAGTATTCAGATAGCGATAGCAACGGCAACCGAACTCTTACAGATGGCACAAGTGTTGCCTCTGCTGGTAAAACTTTCCAAGAAGGGAAATGGACTCTTACTGGTTCATACAAATTCTCTAACCCAGATCTGAAAAACCTTCGCCTAAGCTACGAAGCAAACTACATCCACAACTACGATGATGTTCGCCTCTATAACAACACCAATGAAAACTGGGATATCGGTGGCATCATCGGTTACCAAATTGGCGACATCCGCCCATACATGGAATTCTGGAATGTTAAAGGTGCGGGCTCAACAAGCGATGACCGCCAACTAAGAACACGTATTGGTGTCGCTTACTCATTCTAAGTTACCAAATTCTAATAGATAAAAATGGTCAGACTTTAGGCCCCACAGTTCCAACGTCTGGCCTTAGAAACAAATTATAAGAGAGAATATTATGAAAATTACTAAAACAGCTATCGCAGTAGCGATTTCATCAGCGTTTTTGTTCGGCTGTGACTTTGATGTGGGTAGTGAAAACAACGAACCTACAACTCCACCTCCTACTGACCCAGGCGAACCTACAGAAGTTTATTCTATTGAAAACATCTACTGGGAACTAACAGGTGGCGACATTTCATCGCAATCACTCAGCGGAACTTCACCATATCTGTTTGATAATGATGAGGAAGGTACACGTGCTCTAAGCATTTACAGTGGTGACGTAGATAGTGGTTACACTTTTGAGAGTTCAGCATATACGGCTGAAAAAGAGGGTGTTGTTTCCTTTGATGGTAATGACTGTACTTATACAGTAGCTGACAAACAACTAGAAATGACCTGTGAAAACGGTGGCGCAGAAACAGCTTATTCAGGCACAGAAATTGAAGACCAAGATGTTATAACAGCACTAGAAAATGCTACTGATGGAAAACCTAGATCCGTAGAAGAAGTGAACGCTGCAATCGCATCAGCAGTAGATGGCGCTACTATTGGCTTATCATCTGAAGGTACGTTTGATACAGGCGTTATCGAACTAAATAAAGCAGTCACACTTGATGGTGCTGGTTTAGCAACCATTACCGGAGATGCTTGTATTGATGTCACTGTACCAGGTGCGGGTATCAAAAACATGACTTTTGCCAATGACAATTTGGCAGGATGCTTTGGTAGAGAATCAGCAGGTACTTCAGATAATGAAGCCGGTGCGATCGTCATTGGTAAAATTGGTAAAGATTCAGATCCTGTAGCGCTTGAAAATCTAAAATTCGATGCAAATGGCATTACCGAAGAAGAAGATCTAGGCACTAAAAAAGCAAGTTGGTTATTCTCTCGTGGCTACTTTAGGTTAGACAATAGCGAATTTGTCGGTTTGAGTGGCAGTCTCCAAAATAATGCGATTCGTATTAACTGTAGCAGTGACAACGGGCGATTTGGTTCACAAATCACAAATAATACATTCACTATTACCCCTGGTGGTAGTGATGTTGGCGGCATTAAAGTTGGTGACTCTAGTGGTGCTATCATAAAACCTAGTGACGATAACCTTGGCTGTAATGTTACTATCGAAAGCAATACGTTCAATGGTTATAAAACCCTACTTTCAGAAGACAACACTAGCAACAATAGAAATACAGCTATCTACGCACAACCAGCTGCAGTATCTGGTGAAGAAAATATCTTGAACTAAACCTAAGAATATCAAAACAGACAAGTAATTGACTTGCTGTTTGCTTATCTTAGAACCTGACTGATTCAAAGCCATAGCAACTGCTATGGCTTTTTGATACTGACGAGTTCTTCCTACCATGCTGAAATACACAAACTTCCTTCTGAAGACATAGAAATGACCAAGAAAATAAACATTTTTACTCCATTTGTTATCGCTATCATTCTAAGTGGTTGCCAAGGTAGCTCAAAAGACAACGTTCAAAATAATCCAGTACCACCAGTAGAACCTGGTGAAGGCTGGAATATAGAACAATGGAAAATAACACTTCCCGTGAGTGAATCGTACTACAAAGAACACTTTGGCGTCAGTTCCGGTTTAAATGATCGCGACAGCGCTGTCGAATTGCTTCCAAGTAAATGCAGTGGCAAGGATGTATTCTCATTAGAAACATCCCTCCCCTATTTTTATGTTGCTGATAACGAAGATGTTCACTTCATTGTTGATTTAGGTGACGCCGGAATATCCACCACGACCAACACTAAGTATGCACGTTCGGAGTTAAGAGAGCTGTATAACTATAATTCTTCTAGCATCTGCTCATCATCCACGCAAAACTGGACGGTAGACGACGCAAACCACCAACTGCAAGCACAGTTGCAGATTGAGGATTACCCGAACATCTCAGGGAAAGACCCAAAGGTCATTGTGGGACAGGTGCACGGCTATAAAATCAAGCAAGCCCTGATTAAGTTACAATGGGAAGGTGGGAATAAACCTATTAGAGCAATCTTAAACAATACTTTCTTACCTGACGATCAATCTTGTAGCTATTGTAAATCGTTCAGTGTGGACTTAGGCACAGCCGAAGCGAACTCAGACTGGAGATACAATATCGAAGTGAATGAAAATGGTGTTGTATTAGAGGCTGCCGGAGTAAGTAAATCATTTGCTTGGGGCGAAAAAATCGAAAATACCGGTTATGCACTAGACCCAGATTGGGCGCATAGCGATAACAGTTTCTACTTCAAAGCAGGTATCTACCCGCAAATAGAGCCTAGCTCATCGCTTTCTGGTCAAATCTTCGACGTAAGCTTCAGTGAAATAAAAATCACCCACCAATAATTGTTACTGTTACATTTACCTGTAAGCGGCCATGTGCCGCTTTTCTTTTAACTAGATCACACCCATCCGCTATTTGTATTATAAAAATATATAACACCACCTCTAGTCTTGTACATTAAAACAGCGTACGGGTTATTTTAGAAAAATAATTGGAACTTCTCCACCCCTTTCTATACCTGCCTTGCAACTAGTTTCAACACAATTTTCCACGCAAAAAAACATAAATACGCTCCCCTTAGAGATCTATGTCACATCACTGAATATCGCAAATACTTAAGATGCTTGTCATACATTACGACTTATTAGCAAACGTAAGCAAAGGTTAACAACCAATGAAAACAATGAATAAAGTAACAATCGCACTACTTACTACAGTTGCAGCAGCATCTGTAAACGCTGGTTCTCTTGACTACCGTGGAGAGTACAAACACGAAAGTGAAGAGTTTGCACACCGTGTTAAAATTGGCTCTTCAGTTAAGATCTCTGATCCAGCAAAACTTTACTTCAGCATTGAACAGAAGTTCAACAGCCACGATAAGTCTGACTTCTTCTACCAAGTAGAGCGCGGCGATTCTGAGTTTGACTGGGGTGTTGCTTATACTCTAAATAAAAACTGGTACGTGCAACCTGGTATGCCAATCACTTTTGGTAATGGTAAAACCACCTACAAACCACAACTACGTATCGGTTACAAAGCTGATTTCGGTCTGACAACAGCCCTACGCTACCGCCATGAGTTCCAATCTTTTGTAGATGGCACGTCAGATGCAACATCATCTGATGGTAACAGCAAAATTTCCCGTGATGGCAAGACTCTTCAGCAGGGCAAAATCACACTAACAGGTTCTTATAAGTTCTCAGATGAAGCATGGAAAAACCTTCAACTTAGCTATGAAGCCAACTACAACCACAACTACGACGACGTTCGCCTGTCTAACAATGAAAATTGGGAGTGGGATCTTGGTGTGAAAGTAGGCTATAAAATTGATAACTTCCGTCCATACGTAGAGCTCTGGAATATCAAAGGTAAAGACGGTTCAAAGACTGATGACCGCCAACTTCGTACACGTGTTGGTATTACTTACAGCTTTTAAGCCGTAAGCATGCAGTATATTTAGGCGATAGAGTGTCTATCGCCTAGTTTTTCACTAATCAAAAAGTGAAGCTAGCTTGTTTACAAAAGCTTAAATCTTCTATTCCTCCACCGCACACAACAATTAGGGTTTAACGACTTATTTAAAAGTTCCCTTTCAACACTGCCACCTGTGAAACAGATCACCTTTTGTACACACCTGAATTCAATTGTATTATTAATATATGTAAATAAAGCAAGAGATTTAGCACATTTCTAACTCGATTAGCTTTTTTTATGCAACTAAATCAATACACGCTGAAAATATTATAAATCAAGTACTTACAATAAATTCAATATCATCTTGAAAAACATAAAAGCTAAAATCGACACTTAAGGTGACGAAGATCACATGCATCCAATCACCAACACCCTTAATATATTTGTCATACATTAACACCAATAATGACTCCTAAGGGTTATCCATGAAAGCTTTAAACAAAGTTACTCTTGCTCTACTTACTACTGTAGCGGCTACTTCAGTAAGCGCTGCTTCTCTTAACGTTCGTCACGAATACAAGAGCCACACTGAACAGCACTCTACCCGTATTAAAATGGGCGACAGCATCGGTAACTTCTACTTTAGTGGTGAACTTAAATTTAAAGGCGCTGACGGCGACTTTATGAAAGATCTTAAGAACAACGGCTGGGAACTAGACCTAGGCTACCGTTATAAGGTTGACGGCACTAACTGGACTATCCAACCAGGCATGCCAATTGAAGGCCGTGAAAGCGGTATGACATATAAGCCTCAGCTACGTGCTACTTACGCTCTAGAAAGCGTTGACGGCCTTAGCCTAAGTGCTCGTTACCGTTACGACATCAAAACCTACAGCAACGGCGACAGCACAGAAAACCGTCACCGTATTACTGGTAACGTAAACTACTCTGTAGCTGATTGGAAATTTGGCTTCGAAGCTAACTACTACAACGCTGATGGTTACAACATCTACGACAACACAGAAGAAAACTACGAGCTAAACCTAACGGCTGGCCGTAAGTTTGGTGACTGGTACCCATACGTTGAGTTCGGTGATGTGAGCACAAGTTCTTCTAAAGCGACTCGTGAACTGCGTAGCCGTGTAGGTCTAACTTACAGCTTCTAATTACTTGTTTAAGTAACTCTCTTAAAGGCCTCCTATCAACGGGAGGCCTTTTTTCGTTTAGACTCCCTTGTTTCCCCCTACCAGTTCCATCTAGCAAGCCTACTGTTTTTGAAAATGCACAAATATGCATCGCCATTAGTGAATGTAACAAAATGCGAACGCAGATCGTTAATCGAAATGACATTTTAATTCTTTTTACAAATCACTAAATCAGATAAAAATCCATTTATTACAATAAGTTAAAGGTATCCAGTGTATTGATAATATTGGCAGTTCTAAAACCACAAACATTAGTGACGGAGATCACATTAAGCACACGTTAAACCCCCTAAGATGCCCGCCCTTATATCAAGACTGTAGATAGTCCCTTTGAGTTACATAATGAAAACCTTTAAGCCTACATCCCTAATACTAACAGCTTGCACAGTAGCAATTTCACTACCTTCATCCGCTGCATCATTTGACGTTCGTCACGAATACAAGAGCCACACTGAACAGCACTCTACCCGCGTTAAAATGGGTGACAGCATCGGTAACTTCTACTTTAGTGGTGAACTTAAATTTAAAGGCGCTGACGGCGACTTTATGAAAGATCTTAAGAATAACGGCTGGGAGCTAGACCTAGGCTACCGTTACCAGGTTGACGGCACTAACTGGACTATCCAACCAGGTATGCCAATTGAAGGCCGTGAGAGCGGTATGACATACAAACCTCAGCTTCGCGCTACCTATGAGTTTGAATCCGTTGCCGGTTTAAACGTAAGTGCCCGTTACCGTTACGATATCAAAACCTACAGTACCGGAGAAAGCACGGACTTACGTCATAGACTTACCGCCAACGTCAATTATGCGTATGCCGATTGGCGTTTTGGTTTTGAAGGAAACTATTACAATGCTGACGGGTATGAACTGTACAACAATACGGAAGAAGATTACGAACTGAACCTAACGGCGCGTCGCGTAATTGGAAGTTGGGCGCCCTACGTTGAGTTTGGTGATGTAAGCACAAGCCCGGAGAAGTCGACTCGTGAGTTACGCAGCCGTGTTGGTGTAACATATAGCTTCTAGCCAGATTCTCACACACGATTATTAAAGATTTGGCTAAGTTGTCACCCTCGATACAGTAACGCTGTTGACTGGGATCTTGGGGTGCGCTGCAAGTAAACCACGTGCGCTCTAAGAGTCTGCTGACCCGGCATACCGGATGACATTTTTTGTAGTCGGTCGATGTTGAATTGTACGGAGTAGATTCCCGACCAGTGTGCTGGCCCAGAAAAGCACTCGGGAATGACAGGAATTGAGGCTCGAACTCTTACCTTCGTCGTCCTCGAGGGCTCTTATCGAGGACCTGTCTAGCTGAATGTGTAGCATTAGATTCCCGATAAAAACATACGGGAATGACAGGCATTTGACACTCGATCCCTTATCTTCATCGTCCTCGAGGGCTCTTATCGAGGACCTGTTTAACTGAATGTGTAGCCGTAGATTCCCGACCAGTGTGCTGGCCCAGAAAAGCGCTCGGGAATCACAAGCAATTCAATCTAGGTCCTAGGTCCTAGGGCCTAAAACCCTAGTACCCTACTCCCCCTCAATTTCCCATCTTATACAAATAGCCAAACTTCAAATCATGATTAGGTTCAAGACGCTTAACTTGTGCCATAAGTAACTCAGCCGTAGCCAGAGCATCACTTAATGCATTATGACCGTTGTATTCGGGCAGTTTATAGCGTGCTCGAGTGCCGGACAGCGTTAGATCCACATCTTCAACATCATTACGTGCTTTTGCCATCTTTTTCTCAATACACAAAGTATCCAACCAGATTAGCGGTAAATCCCACACGTGGTAGTTGCTCTTCAAGTATCGGTTGATGAAGTTGGTTTCGACCACACAGCCATGAGCCACAATAACTTTGCCTAAAGCCGCATCGTAAAATGATCGCATTGCGTCGTGTATCGACACACCTTCATCGAGCATCTGTGGAGTGATGTGGTTGATTATCGCCGTCTCTGGCTTAACCTGAGACTCTTGGTTGATATAGAAATGACAGGCACTGGTAAGGTCTACCTTTCTCTTGGATAACACCACCCAGCCTATCGACAAGATCAGATCGTTTTCGCTGTCTAATCCTGTGGTCTCAAGATCCAGAATAATGTAATCCAAATCATTGTGTAGAGTCTCTACCTCCGGAGAAGGGTTCTCTAGCAATCTCTTGAACAGTCTTGGCGTCGTCTTACTATCTACTAGTGACTTTCTTTTACGCTTAGTGCTTTCTAAAGGATGAAAATATTTAAACATAATCTATCGCGTCCCGAATCTCACTTTTGCAGCCTCTTGCAGATCGGCAATGATCCTAAACGCATCCTTTAGATGCCCGCGCTCAAAACTACCAAAGCTATTTGGATCGATGTGATTGTTTGGCTCTTCGCCATTCTTCAGCGCAGTCAACTGATGGCTAAATCTAAACGACAAGATAAACTCATACGCCCCTAAAATGTTCTTATATGAATCTTCAGACAGTAAGCCCTTCTCATACGCAATTTGAAAGCGCTTGTCTGTTGCTGAGGTATCACTCTCTACCGCTAAGCCGTAAATTCGTGCCAAATCGATAATGAGGTTTATGGCATACTTCTTAACGTTGAGTGTCTTCTTGTTCTCACCCGATTTTTCTAATACAAGGCTGTTGAAGATACCTAATGGCGGACTGGTATTCACTGCATCGTTTGTCAATGAAACTAAGAACTCTCGGCTGTTACGAATGTTCATATGCATTTCATCGCGGAGAATTTTTTCAAAGTCATTGTTGCCGTAAACGGAACGAATTTCTAAGAATACGCTGATGTTAAGCAGACGCTCGTATTCTGGATTTGCTACCCACTTTTTGTAGTAGTGCTTCCACATGCTAACCGGTTGTAACCATTTCGGGTTTGCCGCCATGTAATTACCAGGACATAGCGGATAACTACAGCTTGCAAGGCCATTACACACAAGGCTAGCAAGATGTTTAAAGTAAATCTTATCGTTATCGGTCGCATCATCAGTCAGTACGATGGCACTGTCTTGGTCTGACAGCATGTGTACTTCGTTTCTCGCGTGAGAGCCTGCCACAATCCACGCAAACTCACACGGTGGAGGCCCCAACTTATCAATAGATATCTGAATAATTCGGCGAGTATACGCATCCATGATCATCGTCATTACCTGCCCAATGACCTCTGGTGCAACCTTCCCTTCCACCAAAGCTTCGAAGATAGCTTGTCTTTCTGGGGTAAAGCTCGACAGAGACTTGATACTGGTGGCGTACTTGATTTTCTCAATCAAGAAAATGGCTTGAACGCGGTGATTCTGTACAAGGTGAGAGGTGGTTAACAAGCCAATCACTTTATTGTTTTCAACAATTGGCAGGTTGCGAATATTGAATTGCATCATTACCGAAGCAGCATGCAACACTAAATCATCGGGTGCGATGGTCAATGGCGAGTATGTCATTACCGAAGAGATAGGCTGGTCGATAGACGCACCTAACGCGATCACTCGCTTGGTCATATCTCTATCAGTAATCAAACCCACGATTTCATCGTTATCATAGATAACAGCACAAGACGAGCGCTTAACTATACGCATCTCATGAGCCACTTCTTGGATTGTGTTGTTCGCCTGCATGACCGCAACTCGGCCACTAGCGACCTCGCTTACTCTTTTTATGAACAGACCTTTTTCACGATCTGACCATACAACATCTAAAGCCGATTTGAGGCGGACTTGCGCTTGGGATGCAAAGTGTTCCGCGCTCTCAGGAGATGACTTAAACAGTTGCTGCAGTGCAGAGTGAGGAATCAAGTAGAGCAACGTATGCTCAATCGCTACTGCCTTGTAGCCTTTGTCGCTATCGATTTCAGAGTCTAGAAACGTAAAACCGAATAGGTCTTCAGGCCCTAGGCGAGCGCGCAGTACACCATCGGATTTTCGCTGCTCCATAGAACCGGTACGCACGATATACAGGTACTTCTCATCACCCTCAACACAGAGATCAACATCTTCTCCCTTACTGAGATAGGTGATTTTCACCTGAGACGCGAGCTCTCTAAGAGCTGGTTTTGGGATCTTGTCAAAAGGGTCAATCTGACTGATAAACTGAATGATATTGGGTAATAGAGATTGAGGCATAGAAGTTCTCGTAAACTATAGTGAGAGCGCCAAACGGCTAATTAGTCTTATTATATATCTAACGTGCGAGTTAGTAACGAAATTGTAACTAATGTGACCGTGATTTATTTCTATAAATCGTTAATTTTTCACATAAAAAAAGCACGCATAAGCGTGCTTTTACAATATTAGTAAAGAAACTACTAAATTACTTCAGGAAGACGGTGATTTGTCGCCTGCAAGTGTTCTGCTGATGCTTGGCGTGCTTTGTCGCTGTTGCCGGCCATGATCGCATTGTAGATTGCGCGATGCTCGTTGATGCAAGTGCTACCTTCTTCTGACGAATGAACAATAAAGTTCACAAACATAGTCGTCAAAATATTACCAAACGGCAGATAGAAATCGTTACCTGTTGAATTGAAGATCAAGCTATGGAAACGAGTATCTACGTCAGTCCAACGCTCAATATTAAGCTCTGACTCTGACGCAACTTCTACCATCTCTTGGAAGGTTTCAGACAGTTCGATGCGCTGCTCTGCAGTCGCAAATTGTGCAGCAAGTGCACACGCTTCTGGTTCAATTGCACGGCGCAAACCCAAGAATTGCATACAGAATTGATCAACATCCGCTAGACCATCCATCCACTCTATTAGTTGTGGATCTAAGAAATTCCAGAATGCTCTGTTAACAACTTTAGTGCCTACCTTTGGACGTGACTCCAATAAGCCTTTTGAAGTTAGAAGCTTTACGGCTTCACGAAGTGCTGTACGGCTAATACCGAACTGCTCACACAAGCTCATCTCACCTGGCAAAATTGAGCCTTGAGCTAACTCTCCAGAAAGAATGCCGCGCGCAATTTCGCGAGCAACCTGTACATGCAAACTGCGCTTTGAGCCCGCGATTGAATTAAAGGAACCTGACATAATTTAACTTACTTATTATTAATGTATTATCTAAGGCCAAATATATCACTCTGATTCAAATTCGCCACAAACCTATACTGTAAACGTGACATGCCCCGTCTAATGGGGGGATCATGGTGGTAACACAACGCCAACCCTACTCCTTACTCCAACACTTTCCTCATACAACTCATTAACATAAAGCATAGCATCGAATGTGCAACGCCGCCCCTAACGTGACTAAAGTCTGAATTCTAGCCTGTAAATTGACTTATATCTCAGAATTAGTTGATGTTGTAAAATGTTATTGTATTATTTTAACTCATGGTGAATGTAGGGGTACGTTGCGATTACTAATTTGGTAATTGTTAAATTTGACATCCCCTACTCGTAGTGACTGTGGTTTCACAGGAGAGACTACACTTTAATAAGAACGATGATTGCTCTCTCAATGTTAAGTATTCGCTGAGTTGTCTCATGAACTTTGAACGAATTACTTTGTTACCCATGCTACGCCTCACCGCACAATGAAAGGCTTTAAATCCTTTCGTCACCTAATTTTGGTGACCATTTAAGACCAGTTTTAGCTGGCTTTTGTATATAACTCAGGTGGTAGAAAAATGTCGCTTTTTGCGTTGGTGGAGAATTCAGACCGCCGAATACATGTTCAGGTTGCTAGACAGATTGCACGAAAAATTCTGTCTGGTGAGCTTAAAGAAAATCAAAAAATCCCGTGTGAAACGGAGCTTTGTGAAGCGTTTGGGGTTAGCCGTACCGCTTTGCGCGAGTCAACCAAGCTTTTATCTGCTAAAGGCCTTATCGAATCTAAGCCTAAGGTTGGAACTCGTATCTGCCCACGTAGTCAGTGGCACTTCCTAGATCCTCAATTCTTAGATTGGATTCAAGACCTAGAAGACAATAAGCCTTTCCTAGCTCAGTTTCTGGGTTTACGTAAGGCGATTGAACCTGAAGCGTGCGCGCTTGCAGCGACCAATGCTACAGCAGAGCAGCGTAAAGAATTATCAAAGTACTTCCAGCGCATGACCGTTGCAGCTAATGAATTCGACTATGAGAACTGGACGATTAACGATCATCTGTTCCATCAGACAGTGTTCTTAGCCACTGGTAACCAGTTCTACGTGCCTTTCAGCAATATTCTGTCGACTATCTTCAAGCAGTTTATCGACTACTCTGCTGTTGGCGGACGCTTCTGCTTAGAAGAACACAAAGCAATCTACGATGGCATCATGTCTGGTAACGCGAGCCAAGCACGCGATGCGTCTCAAAGCCTACTAGACGATGAGAACCAGACGTTAGCTAAAGCTTCATAAAACTTTTCAGTTAGAAGCTATAAATATCAAACTAACGTTTTGATTATTGATTGTCATCGCAGTCAATGGCACCATTGTAGAAAATAAGTACTATTTTATTACCAGCGAATCAAGTCTTGGCTTGATTCGCTTTTGTTCGTTAATACCAAGGTAATGCTGTGCCAGCTCAATCTTACGTTAGAAAAAACATCTCTATAGCTTGGCCATTGGCGTTGAATGCACTGTTGATGCAGTCAATGTTGATGATCGACACCTTCTTAGTATCGCCCTTAGGTGAGGTCTCCCTTGCCGCTATGGGTATTGCTAGCACCATCGTTGCCTTTATTATTGGCATTCAGATGGCCCTAGCAAATGGTACACAGCTAGTACTAAGTCGCGCCGTTGGCTCTGGTGTTCAGGCATCTTTATCTAAGGGGTTCTGGTCAGGAATGATCATTAACTTCTCGGTAGCGGCGCTCTTTCTAATTCTACTGCAGTTTTTTGATCACCAGCTTATCGAAGCACTGACCGACGACACCTCTTTGTATGAAGAGATTAACGACTACCTATCGGTTTCCCAATACCTAGTACTGTTCAATGCCATCACTCAAGTGATCATTGCGCTTTTTAATAGCTTAGGTCGAACTAAAATCCCATTTAAAGGCTATCTCATCGAGATGCCCATTAATGCATTTACCTCTTATTTCCTCATCTACGGGTTTGCCGGTTTTGAAGGAATGGGCGTTAAAGGAGCTGCGACAGGTACCCTAATCGCCATTATGATTAGAATGGCTTACTTGCTTGCTTGTATGCATCTGTCAAACGAGGTTGACCTGCCATTTAAAAAGCATATTGATGGCATCAGACACAGTATTAAGAACCATTTTATTGAGATATTCCCAGTTGCAGCAAATGTCACCATCTTGTCCATAGGTGCCACTGTTTACCAATTGCTTTACTCTCAGCTCAACATCAATGCGTATGTAGCCATCACACTGGTGATGCCTTGGCTTCGCTCAGGTACGCAATTTATCACCGCATGGGCTCACTCTTCGGCAATATCCATTAGCCAAGCCATCGGGTCTAATAAGATGGACGATCTGGCGAAAAATGTGGATACCAGCATTGATATTGCCGTATGCATCTCGATTATCTGCGCGGTGTTCTTTGGTATTTTGAGCCTGTTCATTGCCGATATTTACCCAAATCTAGACCCTGCAACTTACGTTGCTTTAGCTACCATCGCACCTTTGTATATATTCCTGCCTATTGTGCGTGGCTACAACACAGTACACGGCCATGTATTGCGAGCATTAGGAAAAACAACCGCGGTATTTAAGATCAACTTCACCGGCCAATGGGTCATTTCAATCCCACTGTGTGCGTTAATTATCATGGTATTTGACGGCTCAATTTTTTGGGCGTTCGCTATTCAGCCTTTTGAAGAGATAGTTAAGGCCCTGCCTTTCAGACACTTAGCAAGAAAGTCACTGAAAGAGTTTAACAGCGAGAAAGCTAAGAAGTTGATGTACGATTAGGTCGTATTGTTGGTTGGCTGGCGTTGGTGCAACTCCGTTAGCATGCCTTAGAAAGTATCTTTTAAGCTCTGTGCGTAAGAAGATCCCGGATATCTTCTCCGAAGATTCCGGGATGACGACGTGGTTTGTTTTTATATCAGAGTGACACTGCGCTGTATCAAAACCACCGGCACGTGCGCCGAACATGGGCACTCTCCAAGATCCTGAATCAAGTTCAGGATGACACTTCCCTGGGCATTACATTTTTGAATCCGTCGTCCCCGAAGTGTTTTATCGGGGACCTTTTGCAGAAACAGTTTCCCGACCAGTGTGCTGGCCCAGAAGAGCACTCGCCAAGATCATGAATCAAGTTTAAAATGACACTTGTTTAAGCCCTGCACGATTAAACCATATTACTGCAAATTAATTAGCTAACATTTGTGGCGCTTTACGGCTTCGATAGAGGTGGCAACCTGCTAGGAATATTAAGCAGCCAATAATGATAAATACCCCTTTATCAGCCCAAGCCTCAAACCAAACGCCAATACCCACGATAAAGATACCCAAGATCTGACTCATGCGACCTAGGTATTTACCTTGGCGTCTGTCTACCTCTGCTTCTTCTTTGCTAGTGATCGGTGTGGTTAAATTCGCCATCATGCTATTAAACTCTGAGGCTCTTTGCCCTTCTCTATCTTTATAAAACAGTCGGGTGCTCACAAAGAATCCACCGGTAATTACAATCTGCGCTACTAGAGCACACACAACCGATAAGTCGACATACTCTCGGTGTGTAAATGCTTCTGCATTGAACAGAGACAGCAACCAATTTACTTCAAAAATGAAGTGCATAAAGGCAGAGACACAAAGCCCAACAACTATCGTCGCCCATCCTGACCAGTCAGGCGTTCTCATAACAACCAGAGCTAACAATGATGGAATCGACAATGGCATCTGTAGTAGAGCACCAAACAGCATCATCAAATCAAAGAAGCTATATTCACGAATTGAAGCAAACAATAGCGCTGCGCCTACAGACAATAGTCCCGAGATGAGTGTGGCGATCTTGCCCATTTTCATCTGTTGGCGCTCTGATGCGTTTTGATTGATCACCGATTGATAGACATTACGCACAAATATACCGGCATTTCTGTTCAATGCAGTGGTCATTGGTGCGACCGTTGCCGCTATCATTGCCGCCATTACCAAACCGAGAATCCCTTTTGGCATGTAGTAATCGATGTAATAGACATAAGCGGCATTGTTCGCGCTGTCACCCAAGTTCGGGTAGACGGATTGTAAGTTCACGCCAAGCCCAGCCGTAACCCAAGGTGGGATAAACCACATCACAGGGCCAACAATAAACAAGATACCTGCCACTAAGGCCGCTTTCTTGGCTTCTTTTTCATTAGTGGTGACCAAAAAGCGGTAGCATGTCAGGGCGTTGTTGGTGTTGATGGTCTGCTTACCCATAATGATGAACACCCAAATAGCGCAGATCTGCCAGTATTGGATATCAGACCCCAGCAAGAAGTCACCAGGATAGTTCTCTACCATCTGAGTTGGACCGCCACTGCTATACAGCGCAAATCCGCCCACTGTCATGGTGATGGATACTAATAGAATGAGCTGAATGACGTTGGTTGCAGAAACAGTCCATGAACCGCCGCTTACCGCTACAAAGGTAACTAACGAGCCCACAATCATTATGGTTACATAAAGATCAATACCAAACACGGCAGCGACAAAGATAGCGAGACCGTTCAGCCAAATCGCAGCAGAAAGAATACCAAGTGGGAAACTCAGCCAAGTGTAGAACTGCTCCGAAACCTTACCAAAGCGCAGCTTGATGACCTCCATTGGAGTATCTACACGCAACTTCCGATAGCGCTCTGCAAAGTACAAGGCAGCTACAAAGAAACCTAGAGCATTGCCCCAGAACAGGAAGAGTACGGTTAGCCCATCTTCGTACGCTTTGGCTGCGGCTCCGGTAAACGTCCACGCAGAAAACTGTGTCATAAAGGCGGTTGCACCAGCCATCCACCACATCATCGCTCCCCCACCACGTATATAACCTGACGAGGTTTTTGCAAAGCGCTTAAATACTAACGCCGCAAAGATAACGAAAACGAAGTACGCAAGTACTATGGTGAGATCTAGCAGTTCCATAGGGCTCCTGAATTAATAACGACCAATAGCGATTCAATTGGAAAATATTATTGAAATGACGGTCCATATTTTACCATTCAGCCCATATGGTTTTTGTCGCATATGACCGGTTTCACAGATTTGCTAAGCACGGTGCTCAGTTAATATGCAACAAAATATTACATTTACTTCAAACACTTAGGCATAAAAAAACGGATGTAAGGTTAAACCCTACATCCGTTTATCTATTATGTTGTGCCAATCTAGAAGATTAGCGACTCACTCTTAGATTTGAGCGAAAGAACCAGTCCAAGTGAACTCGCCTACCGTGTGCTCAGATTGTTGAGCGTCTTCTGCACGGTTAGAGATACCGAAGTGGTACGTGTTACCCGTAGTCGTTTGAATACGAACCACTGTACCGTCTACTGTATCAGCCACTACGTTTACAGACTCAACTAGACCACGAGCATTTACAGATTGCTCGAACTCTTCGTTGAAGTAACCGTGAGTTTCAAGAACAGAAGCAAACACATGATCTTTACCCGATTGGCGCATGATCATTGCAGGTTCGCTACGCAGGTTGAAGTCATGGTCGTTCGCACCTAGACGAGCAAAAATTACTTCGCTGTCAGCTGCTTGTGCGCTAGTCACTAGTGAGTAGTAGCTGTTGTTAACAAGCCAGCTAACAAGAGAGCTACCTTCAACCTTGCCAGAGCCTAGGTTCCAAAGGTGTTGGTAACCGTCAGACTCACCGACAGGCTTAAGCGTGCTTTGGGTTTGGTATTCAAAATCAGTACGAATGATCTGGCCTGTGTAGTGTACAGGTAGGTCGTACTGGTGCTCTTCTTCAGACTGGATGCGGTAAACATCAATCACTAGAGGCTTTTCGAACTCTTCAAGGTCAGCAAGGATGATGCTGCGCTGCATATCGATGCCTTCGTAGTAGCCAGAGATGCGACCACTCATGCCTTGTAGCTTGTCATTGTCAATGTTGAAGAAGTGCTTCTCACCAAACTTAGACTCAGCTAGTGCTGTGTTGAAGTTGTTCTGAGTTTTCTGATCAACAGTCACAGTGTTGTGAGCAACAGTTTGCTTACAGTAAGACTTGTTCTCAGGAATGTAGCGACCACCGAACTTAGGCTCAACGTTTACCCAACGGCCGTAACCGTAGTCGTGAAGCACTTCGATACCACGGTTGAATACACTTAGGTGCAGGCCATCGTAGTGACCGTGATCCAGTGCAGAGTGGTACTGGTGATCAGAGCCGTGCTGACCAAACCAGATAAGCGCCATAGTGTCGTCATCTTGCGCGTCACGGTGACGTAGGATGCCTAGACCGCCTTTCTCACCTTGAGGGCCATCTGTGATGTATAGGCTACCCCAGTTAAATGGCTTGATTTCATCAGCTGCTTCAACGGCATTAGATAGAGTCAGACCAGAAGTATGAACCCATACGTTTTGCTGGTGGTTAGCCATTGCTAGTAGTGTTTCAGCTTGCTCGTAACGCTGGAAACATACAGATGTTGCCATCACAACGCCTTCATCATTGATAGAGATAGTCTTAGATGAATCGTTACATGCTGGTAGAGAACCGTCTGGGAACGCTGTTTTGAATACTGCGTAAGAGGTTGTCTTGATCACTGAGTCATTAAACTCGTAGATACCAATTTCAGGCTGGCGACGCTCGATAGATTCTGCGAACAGGTAGATCGGACGTAGAGAGAAACGGTGGTAGTAAGGACCTTCCATGTAGTAGCCATCTGGCGAGAACAGTTGGTCAAGCTGAGCTAGGAAACCGCCGCTTACTTTGTCCATTTTCAGGCCGTAAAGCGCTTTGTCTACTGACTCTTGATCGTTAATCGCGTAACCACAGATACCTACTGCTGCTACAGCCCAAAGGCCGTGGTTATGAACGATGTCGAAATCGTGACCGTAAGTCACCACAAACAGGTCGATCATTTGCTTGAAAAGGTCGTTTTCAATCAGTGCTTTTTGCTCATCAGAAAGCGTGTGGAAGATGCAAGAGTACGCACAAGAAGCGTAAAGCATCCACATGTTTTCGTTAAGTGTTTGGTGGAAGATCTTACCTGGAGGGTTAGTATCTTTACTCACGTTGCTTTCAAGCGTTGGGTATACCTTCGCGTATGCAGTAAGCATATCGGCGATATAATCACGGTATTTTGTTTCTTCAGTGATCAGGAACAAACGACCCGCTAGATCCATGTGGATGTAGTTTTGCTTGTGACGGTTGTGCTCGTAGCCACCACCTTCACCGTGTCCTGGTACTTCAATGCCTACTTCAGCCATGTACGCGTCAGTTTGTTTAATGTCGCGCGCTAATGCTTTACCTAATAGGCTATCCTTGCCAAGTTCTTTACGGAGTTCAGCTGCTTCTTCAAAGTTAAGCAGCAATGGTTGGTAGCTCATTAAATCGTCTCCTGAGATTGGGTTTTAACTTCCACTGAATAGTGTCCTGTCCAGTTGAAGGTCTTATCATTAATTATAATTTGATTAACTGTGTTTTCGGTGACATCCGCTTGATTAGAAACAAGCATAGTCACGATAGAATCTTGGGTGGTGATCTCGATAGCAGATCCGGTCTCGTTGTGAGCAAGCACACGAATGTCTTGAACTCGGCCACGAGCATTCACTGATTGCTCAAACTCTTCGTTGAAATAACCGTGCGTTTCAACAACAGAAGCAAATAGAGTGGACTCGCCACGGCTACGCAGAATGAATGAAGGCTCACTGCGAAGGTTAAAGCTTGGATCATTAGCGCCAGAGCGAGTAAAGATGACTTCACCGTTGTCGTTAGAGCTTGTGCCAAGCCAAGTGTAATAGCTGTTGTCTTGCAACCAACTTACTAGCGCCGTTTCATTAGCTTCACCTGCAGCTACCTTCCAAAGGTGCTGGTAGCCGTGATCTGAACCTAGAGTTTCTAGTTCTTTATAAGCCTCATACTCGAAGTTAGTGCGAATAATCTGGCCATTGTATTGGTGAGAGTAATCGTACTGATGCTCACCCTCGCCCACTACGCGATACAAATCGATTAACAGTGGCGCTTCTAGCTCATCTAGGTTAAGCAGGAACACACTACGTTGCTGACCAAAGCCATCGTGGTGGTCGTTCGCAAACGCGCTCATGCCCTTTAGGTTGTCATCGTTAACCTGGAAAAAGTGGGGAATACCGTGAACTGAGTCTGCACGATCTACATCGAAGTAGTTCTGACAGGCTTCATCAATGGTCACGCTATTGTGTGCAATGGTTTGACGAGCGTATGACGGGTTTTCAGGAAGGTAACGACCGCCAAACTTAGGCTCAACGTTAATCCAACGAGCAAAACCGTATTCGCGAAGTACTTCATGACCACGATTGAATAGCGTAATGCCTAGTGTGTCGAAGTGGCCGTGACCCATACCGTGCTGACCGTAGTTCATCACTAGTTGAGTAACATCGCCATTTTTGTCCTGCATACGAACAAAGCCTTGTGCGCCTTTGTCGCCATCAGGGCCTTCGTTGAGTTCTACACTTGGCCAGAATGGCATGCCGATAGTGCGCTCTGCCGATGCTTCTTCATAAGCGCGAGACACTTTAAGACCGCAAGGATGCATCCAAACACCGTCTTGAATCTTCGCCATACCCAGAATATTGTCGTCTAGTGAGTAGTGCGCGCCGTAAATGCTAACAGCAACCTGCACACCCATATCCGCAATGCTCATGCTTTGTGACGCATCGTTCATTGCAGGGAATACACCGTTTGGATACGCAGACGCCAGTAGTGCTTGTACTGTGTTGCCTACTACGCCGTTTTTGTAGTTGTAGATATCCACCTCTGGCATGTGGCGATGAATAATCTCAGCCAGCAACACCAGTGGACGAATCGTAAAGCGCGAGTAGTAAGGACCTTCTAGGTAATAACCAGAAGGAGCAAATAGATTAGACACTTGGTCTAGGAAGCCACTTGATGCGTCACGGTCTTTACCGTAAACCGCCATTTCCAAATATTCTGGCTTACCAATCGCTACGGCACACGCACCAACAGCGGCAACGGCCCAAACACCGTGGTTGTGAATGTGGTCAAAGCGATGTGAGTACTTATCAATGCTCATCTCAATCATAGGGATAAAGATGCGATCGATAATGCGCTGACGCTGCGCCTCAGTCATAGTTGATGCAACGCAAGAGTACGCGATGCTGGTGAATAGCAACCAACCATGTTCGTTGAGGATCTGGTGGAAAATACGACCCGTTGGGTTTGTGTTCTTCTGAACTTGGAAACCGAGCTCTAGGTACTTGTCTGCATACTCTTCAAGCAGTGCAGTCACGAAGTCAGCGTATTTCTGTTCTTCGGTGATGAGGAAAAGACGACCTGCAATGTTCATGTAGGTATAGTTATCTTTGTGACGGTTGTGCTCATAGCTCCCGCCATCACCGTGACCCGGTACCTCTAGTGGTAGGCTCATGAAACGTTCAAGTTGTGCAACGTTCTTAGCGATGGTCTTGCCCATCAGGGTGTCACGGCCGACTTCCTTGCGAAGTTCAATGATCTCTTCGGCAGTCAGCAATATAGGTTGTGTCGTCATTTTGTAGTTTTTCCTCAACTAACGAGAATAATTGTAAACCCACATAAAGTAATACAATATTAACTTTAATCCTATGTGGCGGTCAAAAAAGAATGAATGCTGTCACATAAACAATTTCAAAAAATAACTATTTGTTACCTATACTTCCATTTCTCTCTGTCGCTTGGATATTGTAGGTAAACAAACTTGCTTACAGTTGACCTATGTCACACAACTATAAACTTATTGTATGACAATTAAAAATAATCCATTATTATATGCATAGTTAAAGTTAATTTTTTAGTTTGTAAAAACTCAAAACCATTAAGGAACCTCATCATGAATCCATTTTTCATTTCAAAAGAACAACCTTGGGAAGATCTAGGCGAAGGTCTTAGCCGTCAGATCGTTGGTTACACTGACGAACTAATGGGCGTTCGTGTACGTTTTGAAAAAGGCGCAATCGGCCACCCTCACGCGCATGAAATTCATGACCAAATCGGTTACGTAATTTGCGGTAGCTTTGAAGCAGAAATCGAAGGCGAAAAGAAAATCCTTGTTGCTGGCGACGCTTACATTGCTCCTAAGCATTTTGTACACGGTGCAGTAGCTCTAGAAGAAGGCAGTGAGCTTCTTGACCTGTTCTCTCCAGCACGTGAAGATTTCCTTAAGTAATCTTTGAAGTACATTTAGGCTTAGGTAAGCATATGACATCATTAAATATCGCTATCATTGGCGAGTGCATGGTAGAACTTCAGCAAAAAGGTGAACTTCTAAAGCAAGCATTCGGCGGTGATACACTGAACACGGCTCTGTATCTATCTCGCCTGACTCACAAGCACGGTATCAAAACTAGCTATGTAACAGCATTGGGCCAAGACCCATTCAGTGCTCACATGCTAGAAAGCTGGGAGTCTGAGAACATCGATACAAGCCTAATTGCACGTCTTTCAGACAAGCAACCAGGTCTTTACTACATCGAAACTGATGACACTGGCGAGCGTAGCTTCCACTACTGGCGCAATGACGCTGCAGCGAAGTTCATGTTTGATCAAGCTGAGTCAGCTTCTCTTGTTGACACGCTAAGTGGCTACGATGCTGTTTACCTAAGTGGTATCACTCTAGCTATCTTGACTGAAAACGGTCGCAACGAGCTATTCAAGTTCCTTGAGAACTTCGAAGGCAAAGTATTCTTCGACAACAACTACCGTCCAAAACTATGGGCTAGCCAAGAAGAAGCTCAAAAGTGGTACCTGAAGATGTTAAGCTTCACGGATACAGCACTTCTGACTTTCGACGACGAGCAAGACCTATACGGTGACGAGAACGTTGAGCAGTGCATCGAGCGTACAACTAACGCTGGTGTTAAAGAGCTTGTTATCAAGCGTGGCGGTAAAGAGTGTCTAGTAGTTGAAGGCGAAAGCGCAAACTACGTTTCAGCTAACCAGATCGACAACATCGTTGATACGACGGCAGCTGGCGACTCTTTCAGTGCAGGTTTCCTAGCGAAACGTCTATGTGGCGGCACAGCTGTTGAATCAGCGGCTAGCGGTCACGCTGTTGCAGGTACAGTAATTCAGTACGCGGGTGCTATCATCCCTGCTGAAGCAATGCCTGAGCTGTCTCTATAAATTGTCCTGCTCACGCAGACTCACACATTATTTCGATGAGAAAAAACATGACAACTTTGAACGAAAAACTAGCAAGCCTTAAAGTGATTCCAGTAATTGCTATCAACCGCGTTGAAGATGCAATTCCACTAGGTCGCGCTCTTGTTGAAAACGGCATGCCTTGTGCTGAAATCACTCTACGTACTGAGTGTGCAGTTGAAGCTATCCGCGTTATGCGTAAAGAATTCCCAGAAATGCTAATCGGTTCTGGTACTGTTCTTACTAACGAGCAAGTTGATGCTTCTATCGACGCTGGCGTTGACTTCATCGTAAGCCCTGGCTTCAACCCACGTACAGTTCAGTACTGCCTAGACAAAGGCGTTGCTATCGTACCTGGCGTTAACAGCCCAAGCCTAGTTGAGCAAGCAATGGAAATGGGTCTTCGTACTCTTAAATTCTTCCCAGCTGAACCATCAGGTGGCGTTCCAATGCTTAAAGCACTAACTGCTGTTTACCCAGTAAGCTTCATGCCTACTGGCGGCGTTAGCCTTAAGAACGTTGACGAGTACCTAAACATCCCTGCAGTTCTTGCATGTGGTGGTACTTGGATGGTTCCAACTAAGCTAATGGACGAAGGCAAGTGGGACGAGCTAGGTGAACTAGTTCGCGACGCAGTAGCTCACGTTAGCTAATATTGCTTTGCAATTGTTTTGAAAAAGCGAGCCTAGGCTCGCTTTTTTTGTGTCTGGAGTTTGGTGGCGCTGGATGAATTGTTTGGGATGGTGGGCATGGAGTTTGTGTTCAGTCCGTTCGTTACGTTATCACTTTAGGTTTGATTGGATGAGCCGACTCTGTGCGTTCTAAGATCCTGAGTCGAGCTCAGGATGACGTAACGGTTGAGTATTGCTGTTGGGACTGATACTGCTGACATACAGGAGTTAGCAACTAACCAGCATCATTCACCCTACACGCAAACTCAACCTTTTGCCTGCACCTACCCACATACAACCCCTGCCGCCTCATGCCCGTCATACTGGAAGCTATGAAATAGCTATCCAGTATCTTAGGTACTTCAGAGCTTAATTGGTCAGCGGAATAAAGACACTCAGTGCTCTCTAAGATCCTGAGTCGAGCTCAGGATGACGGAATGGTTGAGTGTTGATGTTGGAAGCGATACTGATACTGGTGCTGATGAAATGCTTCAGTAAGCACTCTTGCCCGCCCTTCCCCATATGCGGATTCAACTCCCCCACCCCGTCATACTGGAAGCTATGTAATAGCTATCCAGTATCTTAGGTACTTCAAAGCTTAATTGGTCAGCGGAATAAAGAAACTCTGTGCGCTCTAAGTTCCTGAGTCGAGCTCAGGATGACGGAATGGTTGAGTGTTGATGTTGGAAGCGATACTGATGACATACAGGGGATAGTAACTAACCTGCTTCACACACTCTACACGCAAACTCTATCATTTACTCGCACTTCCCCGGGTACAATCTCAGCCCCACACCCCGTCATACTGGAAGCTATGTAATAGCTATCCAGCATCTTAGGTACTTCAAAGCTTAATTGGTCAGCGGAATAAAGACACTCAGTGCGCTCTAAGATCCTGAGTCGAGCTCAGGATGACGGAATGGTTGAGTGTTGATGTTGGAAGCGATACTGATGACATACAGGGGATAGTCACTAGCCTGCTTCAAACACTCTACACGCAAACTCTATCATTTACTCGCACTTCCCCGGGTACAATCTCAGCCCCTCATACCGTCATACTGGAAGCTATGCAATAGCTATCCAGTATCTTAGATACTTCAGAACTCGACCGTGTGTAGGGCATTATTAACTTTGTGCGGCCTTAGAGGCTGAATCGAGTTCAGGATGACGATTGGTTACCTACTAGCGTAGAGAGGTGACCCATAAAACGGATTTTCGTACTGAGAATAAAGCTAGAATCGATCACACAATGTACGAGTTGCTCCTTAACTGACAAGCACATCAACCTTCAAACTCTAATACCTATACCGATTGTGACATCTATAAGTTAACAGCGCGTCATTTTGGCGTAAGCCATGCCCGTAGAAAACACAGACTGACCAATATACCCTCTCATGAAGCACATTATTAAAGTGCGACAGCATCTGCAGATGATCCTTCCTGCAAACTCATAAATTTGGTCTAACCTATTAACTACTAAACTATTTTTGGTACTTATAAAATCGAGTTTAGTAGGCTAGAATAGTGGTTACATTTTGTAATACTAAAGTACTTTCGTATTTGGCATATAAGTAACCAATAATGGAATTACAAACACTCAATTTTAACTTAAGTTGTTGTTTTTAATAATAAAAAGCACCAAAATACACCCCGAAGCCAAAATGTGCTCTAGATCACGTTAGATGCATATTGTAGTACAAATAAATCACGAAAAACGCTATATTATTCGCAGTTAATCTAAAGACCTTTAAGGCTGAAAAAAATGACTATTGATACTTTTGTTGTTCTCGCCTACTTCTTCTTCTTAATGGCTATTGGCTGGATGTTTAGAAAGTTTACAACATCTACCAGTGACTACTTCAGGGGTGGCGGTAAAATGTTGTGGTGGATGGTTGGTGCAACCGCCTTCATGACACAGTTTTCAGCATGGACGTTTACGGGAGCCGCAGGACGCGCGTTCAGCGACGGTTTCGTCGTTGTTATCCTATTCCTAGCCAATGCATTTGGTTACTTCTTGAACTACATCTATTTTGCTCCGAAGTTCCGTCAACTTCGTGTAGTAACCGCTATCGAAGCAATTCGTCAGCGTTTCGGCAAAACTTCAGAACAGTTCTTCACTTGGGCAGGTATGCCTGACAGCTTGATTTCTGCTGGTGTATGGTTGAACGGTCTTGCTATCTTCGTAGCAGCTGTATTTAACATCCCAATGGAAGCAACCATCGTAGTTACCGGTTTAGTTCTCATGTTGATGGCTGTTACTGGTGGTTCTTGGGCGGTTGTTGCATCTGACTTCATGCAGATGCTAGTAATCATGGCTGTTACAATTACTTGTGCAATCGCTGCATACTTTGCAGGTGGTGGTCTAGGAAACATCGTAGACAACTTCCAAGGCGACTTCATGCTGGGCAACAACCTTAACTACGTGAGCATCTTCATCCTTTGGGTTGTGTTCATCTTCGTTAAGCAGTTCGGTGTAATGAACAACAGTATCAACGCATACCGTTACCTATGTGCTAAAGACAGTGACAACGCACGTAAAGCTGCAGGCCTAGCTTGTATCCTTATGATTGTTGGTCCACTAATCTGGTTCCTACCACCTTGGTACATGGCAGCTTTCCAACCTGACTTTGCGGCACAATACGCTGTAATGGGTAACAAAGCAGGTGACGCAGCATACCTAGCATTCGTACAAAACGTAATGCCTGCTGGTATGGTTGGTCTACTAATGTCAGCAATGTTCGCGGCGACTATGTCTTCAATGGACTCTGGTCTTAACCGTAACGCTGGTATCTTCGTAATGAACTTCTACAGCCCTATCGTACGCCCTCAAGCGTCTCAGAAAGAGCTAGTAGCAGTGAGTAAAGTGACTACCATTGTAATGGGCTTGATCATCATCGGTATCGGTCTGTTCATCAACTCACTGAAGCACCTAAGCTTGTTCGACATCGTACTTAACATCGGTGCGTTGATCGGCTTCCCAATGCTTATCCCTATCCTACTAGGTATGTGGATTCGCAAGACTCCAGACTGGGCTGGTTGGGCAACGCTAATCGTTGGTGGTATTGTTTCTTACATCTTCGGTATCGCACTAACTGCAGACGACATTCAAAACGTATTTGGTCTAGAGCATGCTCTAACTGGACGTGAGTGGGCTGACCTGAAAGTTGGTCTAAGCTTAGCAGCACACGTAGTGTTCACCGGTGGTTTCTTCATCGCGTCTACTCTACTGTACAAAGGCCTATCGCCAGAGCGTGAAGCTGAAGTTGAGCAACTATTCGTTAACTGGAACACGCCTGTTGTTTCAGAAGGTGAAGAGCAGCAAAACCTAGATACTAAACAACGTTCTATGCTTGGTAAGCTAATCAGCACAGCTGGTTTTGGTATCCTAATTATGGCTCTTATCCCGAACGAGCCGACTGGACGACTATTGTTCCTACTATGTGGTTCAATCGTACTAAGTGTTGGTATCCTACTTGTTAACGCATCTAAAACTGGTGCAGTGAAACAAGCCGCTTAATTCCCCCAATAATTAAGCTATAACTCGAAGCCCTGGCTATTTAGCTGGGGCTTTTTGTATTTGTTCGCTTTATACCACTCGTAACCATTCACCACATTTTCGTATTACGAACCTCACTGCACCAGATCACAAATCCCATTTGCACCAACATGACGCACCATATGCGTGCACACCGAGCTGCTTGCGCACTAAAATCATGCAACTCATCGTTAGCAGTGAATGCTTGAATAGTGCACCTCCTGCAATCCCCTCCTCAACACCTTCAATTAAAACCTCCGAAATCTCACTAAATACGGGCTTTGCACTCTTTTTGCATTCAGTTTGTTATTTTCCTTACTTATTGCACCAAAGTTGGAATGGTTCTTGCAGAAAACTGTTCAGAAACTTAAACACCTTTGGAACTATTTATATGGACAACATTAGTCAGGCAATCGATGCCGTAGCACAAAGCGCAGACACTTTATTTATTCTTCTTGGCGCGATCATGGTTTTGGCCATGCATGCAGGTTTTGCTTTTTTAGAAGTTGGTACGGTTCGTCATAAGAACCAAGTAAATGCCTTAGTTAAGATCATGGCTGACTTCGCTCTAGCGGCAGTGGCGTACTTTGCTATTGGTTATCAGATTGCTTATGGGCAACACTTCTTCGTCAGCGTTGAAACGCTGACAGAAAATAATGGATATGAACTGGTTAAGTTCTTCTTCTTGCTGACCTTTGCTGCTGCAATCCCAGCGATTGTTTCTGGTGGTATTGCAGAGCGCGCTAAGTTCCGCCCTTTCCTACTTTCTTCGGCATTAATTGTTGCTTTTGTATACCCATTCTTTGAAGGCGTCATTTGGAATGGCAACTTTGGTTTCCAAGATTGGTTGAATAGCCAGTTTGGTGCAGAGTTCCACGACTTTGCAGGCTCCGTTGTGGTGCACGGTATGGGTGGATGGCTAGCATTAGTAGCAATCTACTTGCTAGGTTCACGCCAAGGTAGAAAGCCTGGTATTGCTTTTGCGCCTTCTAACATTCCGTTCCTAGCACTGGGTGCTTGGGTACTGACTGTTGGCTGGTTTGGCTTTAACGTTATGTCAGCGCAAACGCTAGATGGCATTAATGGTTTAGTTGCAGTGAACAGCTTAGCCGCAATGGTAGGTGGTACTTTAGTGGCGCTGATTGTAGGTAAGAATGACCCTGGCTTTATCCACAATGGTCCTTTGGCTGGCCTAGTTGCTGTCTGTGCCGGCTCTGATCTAATGCACCCTGTTGGCGCATTTATCGTTGGTGGTGTTGCAGGTGCTTTATTTGTTTGGGTATTTACTCGCCTTCAACGCAGCAGCAAGATTGATGATGTTCTCGGTGTTTGGCCTCTACACGGCTTGTGTGGTGTTTGGGGTGCTATTGCTGCGGGTATCTTCGGTTTGCCAGCATTGGGCGGTCTTGGCGGTGTTAGCTTTATGTCTCAGGTTGTAGGCACTTTAGCAGGTGTTATCGTTGCTGTTGTTGGCGGTATTATCGTCTATGGACTGGTCAATAAAACCTCTGGTTTACGTCTTAGTCAAGAAGATGAATTTATTGGTGCAGACCTTGCTATCCATAAGATTGGTGCAACCAACGCTGATAAGTAATCTATAGAACTGTAAAACGAAACTAGTACTAAAACACCCTCTTTGCCACTATATACGTATTGGCTAAGAGGGTGTTTTTATATACCTACTGGGGTACTTCCGTTTCCCAAAGTTCTCCAGTGACGGCTTTATCGTAACCGTACTGATAGATAGCCTTCATGTAATCAAGATCAAACAAGTCTTTAGATTGCTTAGCTTCTGAGAAGTCTTGGTCAATGTAAGTAAACTGCATTTCTAAATCATCAATTTCACTGAGATACTTCATTCGATACATATCCCCACGAGTCTGCATCATGGTTAAACCCGATAAACTCTTGGTTAATAGAGCTACACCTTTGTCATTTACTGGCTTATAGGGTGTTTTAAGCAATCCATTACGAATCACATCAAGCTGCGGCGTCGCTTTTAATCCTAAAGTTTCTGACACCAGTTGATAGTCAAAGCTAGAGGGATTGTAAAAAACTTGAGCAGCCAGTCCACCATCTACATGCATTTCTTCTAATACGGTTTGCTCATCACGAACATTGAAGAACTGCGGTGGAAATACGCCAGGAATCGATGCACTGCTTGCTAATACTTTGTGTACCAGTTCCACTCTGTTTGGAAGTTCGCTATTTGCAATAGCGCCCAAATTCCAAACCATTAATTCCCCAGAATCAAGATGTGTAGAGCCTATAAATATACGTTTGCCCTTCCTATGTTGTAGCGCAATTTTATCTATCATTTCCTCAGGGTAAGATTTGGCAATAAATTCAATAAAACTATCACCATCGGTAAACGCATCCTTGAAAATCGTATTTAAAAAATTCTTTTTACCCAACACTTCTTTATCATTAATGCCTAAGATTACGTCTTCCAAACGTTCTACTTCATCGCCACCAACAAAGACAAAGGGAGCGATCAATGCTCCAGCACTAATTCCAGTGATAACAGAATAGTCTTTAAGCTCACCTTTATCAGCAAGCCCCATCAATACACCTGCGCCAAATGCGCCGTTAGCACCACCACCGGATAGAGCAAGAATATTTAGAGTGTCACCCTTAACTGTAATCGGTGTTGTTTGAGTATTTTGGTCATAGAGAAAATCTGGCTTCTCTGATCCCCAGAAGCGCAAAGGTTCTTCAACCTTTACATTAGTATCTAGGGTTACTTCCTTATAGTTGTCTTCGGTAACACGCTTATCCAAAGTGTGCGTTGTGCTACAAGCCGCAACAGAAACAGACAATAGTACAACGGTGAGAATGTTTGATTTGCGCGTCATGGCAAGCCTCTAAGGTTTGTCGATAAAAATGCCACCAGCAACTCGTTTGCTATGGCTTAACTGACACGAATAATAAATGAACATTACCAGTAGCAATAATCGCCAGTGTAGGACATAACCCTACAATTCAACTCTTGGATAAATCATCAAAAATACCCACTGCGATCGTTTTCGTAACACATTGATACTCAGTTATTTCCCTATTCCCTCGTTATAAGGCACAACCAGATTTTGTTAATGGAGGGTTGCGTCCTACATATGTGATTAATACAAACCGTGATTTGCCTCTAATATCCGCTCCACAGCTAATTTATACGGCAATAACCCACACGGTTTTCCTGGCTAACGGTCAGTGAGTGGACTTGTCATTCCGTCGAACAAAGGGTGTTCGATGAAAAGTTTAAATTTCTGAATGCTCATAGGTTTGAGGTTCTGACAAGTAAAAGTGAATATCAATGTTTAACGTATTAAAACAAGTAGCAAAACGTTCTGTTCTTACCATCATAGCTTCAGCGATGCTGGCCTGTTCTTTTAATGCAATGGCTGACAATGCAATTGCGTTCAACCCTGACCTAAAAGGTAAAGAGATCTTTGCTCACTATGGCATCGACAATGATCTGCCAAAACTTGGCATCAGTTCTTTGGCTTTGGGCGAGCAGCTTGTTGAGCAAGTAGACCGCACTATTAACATCGGTGACGAAACAAGAGAGTCTTCTGTATTCTTAGTAAAAAGCACTGACCAAAAAGGCAATATTGACCTTCGAATCAAGCATGACATAAGCAAACTAGATAAACATTTTGATGCTGTCGAAGAAATTGAAAACAGTACTCGTACTCAATATCGCCTTCGCAACTGGGCGCAAAGCTACGACCCTTCTTCCATTGAAGCGACCGAGTTAGAAAATGGCCATGTGGTTATTTCTTTTAACTACTCAAAATACGGTTTACCACAAGATATTGCTTACTTCCGTTTTATGAAAGTAGAGGTATTAATCGTTGATGGTCAACCAAAGCAAATGGTCATCAGCAACCGCTCTCCTTTTAAATTGGATGGCTACAACATTGAAACTTATCGCCAGCAGATCAACTTCATGACTTTAAAGTCAGGCAAATTACTGATGGTAGAAAAGCGTGTTGAGAAAATTGGTAAGAAAGGCAAAAAACCGGTAAACATCCTAGAAACCGTGGTGCCAATTGCGCTATATGATGGCGACGGCGTAGATATTATCGATGAAGCTCGTCTGACAGAGGCCTCTGATCCTCGTCTTATTGAAGAGCGTGTTGAAGTAGATCGCGTCTTCCCATTAATGGGGGATATGGTCGTTCGTCAAGGTATCGATCTACCTCTGCCTTTCGGTATCTCTATGGCATACCGAAACCAAGACATGACCTTACCGACAAATGATTTCATCATTGGCGGTGTGCGACTCAATGAGTTTTTCGATCCAGAAGATACGTTTGCTACTGTGACAGCGGAGTCTCTTACGCTTCGCGGTGACGTTAACATCCTACCGTTTTGGAACGTATTTGGTTACGTAGGGAAAATCAACGTAAATGCAAACGTAGATGCAGGCTACACAGGCGCAGCTGGTGAGAAAATTCAAGAAATGCTGAATGACAAAATGCCAGGTTTAGGCGACGGGTTCTGTGAGAGCTTGGCTGTCGCGTGTAACCCTGGGCGCCTTAACGTACCACTAAAACTAAAATATGACCTAGTTGGTGTCGGTACCACTCTATCTGTAGGTTATAGAGAATTCTTTGCATCGGTAACAGGTACGTACTCAACTACTCGTATTGAAGGTGGCGACAGCTGGGGCGATGGCATCATTACTGTACAGCCTATGCTGGGCTATCAGCTAGTGGATTACCGCGCACAAATATTCGTAGGTGCTGAATACCAAGGCCTGAAATCTCGCATGCAAGGTACCGTTGTCACCGATAGCATCGAATTTGACTACGATGTGGGTGTTGACCTTAACCAGTGGGCAGCTCTAGTGGGCGTCAATAAACAGTTTGGTAAGCACTACCAAATGACTTTCCTATACAACAAGGGCGAAACGCGCGACTCAATGACTTTAAACCTTGGGTACCGCTTCTAGCCTCCCGCTTAAATAAGAATAGTCCTCGCTCGCAGCTTGAAATAACAAGCTGCGATAAACGTAGGATTCAATCCGACATAAGCGATTCAACGAATCATGAATCGCAACGTACTATAACGCCTAAGAAACAGAAGTTCGAATAGCGCAAAGGACTGAGAGCGCCAAATTCGATTGTTTACATAGCGGCGTTACTTAAAAAGTACTCCAAACTGAATATTGAATGTGGAAAAAATTATGACCTTATTACATCGTTCTCTAGTTGCTATCGCAATCAGCGCATCTCTTGCAGGTTGTTACACCGACGTAGACGCTACCGTACCGATGCCTGAGAACCCAGAGCCAATGCAGCCATTGCCAGCTGAAAAAATTTCATTAGAAATCGGCGACTCAATTATCGATGCAATGAAAGAATCTGTGGTTATTACAACACTTGAAGGTGAAGAGAAGCGCGTTAACGTTGAGACTTTTAAAGGCATCGAGTACGCCACACAAACTCGCTTTGCGCACAGCATCACAAAAGAGCTAGAAGAAAACGTTAATGCCACGGCATTTGGCGATGCATGTATGCAAGTTCGTTCAACGATACAAGACCAAAGCGAAGACTGCTTGAACCTAAACATCTGGCGTCCTGCTGGCGCTGATGCAGGTGAAAATTTGCCGGTATACGTGTTTATTCACGGTGGTGATTTTGAATATGGTTCTGGTTCAGAAGTACTAGTTCACGGTGATACTGTGGTTGCTCAAGGTAGCGATGACAGCAAGCCATTCATCTACATTAGCTTGAACTACCGTTTAGGTCAGCTAGGCACGCAGTGGGTTAAAGGCACTAATGTTGACGGCAACTATGGTCTTGGCGATCAAAAGCGCGCTCTTGAGTGGGTGCACGACAACATCGCAAGCTTCGGTGGTGATATCGACAACGTAACCGTTATTGGTCAAGGTTCTGGCGCTATGTCTGTTGGACTTCTACAGCAAGATGACAACATCTCTGGTAACTACTTCCAGCGTGCAATCATGCAAAGTAATCCGTATGGCTTTGAATACCCAAGCTATGACGTTGCTAAAGACCGTAGCCAAGAGTTCACAGCTGAAACCTCAATTGATGAGATCATGGCATCACAAAAAACGGCTCTTAATGGCCTTGAGCAGCTAAAGAACTGGTTACTGAGTTCTCTTTCACTTTCAGTTTCAGTACCGGTTCCTCTAGTACCTGATATTGAGATAGGTCCAAAGTCAGACAACACTCCGATGTCTACATTGATGCCGTTTGCTCCTTACATACAGTGTGAAAAAACCAGTCTACTCGGCTCTTGCAGCGAGTCTGCTAAGTCTCCAATGCAGACTGAGCTCACTGTACCAAGTGTACTAGGCAACAACGCAAGCGAAGCAAACAGCTTTGGTATGTTGTTCAGCGTGACATTCTTGATTCCAACTATCATCGAACTGATTACAGATGAGGAACCTGCTCTTGTAGAAAACGTTGAGCCAAAGGCTTTAGCTATGAATCTAGTTGAGTGGTTAGACGACGCAGAAAACCAAGCTAAGGTAGAGCGAGAACTAAGTCAGATGGATACAAATGACCTTGCGACAAACGCTGGGTTGTCATTAACAGCGTACAGCGCCGTAACACAGTTGTTCTGGGGCCTTGATACATTTATCGACATAGATGATGCGGCTTTGGACTGTCTATCAGAAGAAGATACTCTAGGGATCCTTAGTTGTGTTGTAGCCGCAACTAGCATTGAGCTGACAGGGCATGACGAAGTCAAAACAGCTCTTAACCTAACAGACTTCTACCCTAACTCAGAAGCGGCTTTAGGCGGTGCAACGGCAAACATGGCACAGTTTAAAACCATGCTAAACGATACGCTGTTCAACGGCCCAGCACGTCATATGGCGGCAAACAGCACTGAAGCTGCGACTCTATATCGCTTTGACAAAAAACCTAGTTTCAGCATGTGGAACTACAACACAGCGCAAGATGAAGAAACTGGACAGTACGGTGAGCTTTCAATCCTAGACCTATTCAAGACGATTGGTTGTATCAGCGGTGCATGTAACGGCTCAGAACTGCCATTTATGTTCAACAAAGCAGTACGCTTTGATGGTAGCGAGATCCACCCAAACACAGGCGAGAAAGCATTAATGAACGAAATGTCACGCCTATGGTTTAGCGAAGAATTGTTTACTAACTACCAGTACAGCGATTCTGCTGACAACGTGCTTGTTATCGAAGCGGAAGGCTTTAGCGACACTACCACTTACGATTGGGACTACGTGACGAACCCTGGTGTTGATCCAAAGCTTCGTCAAGGTCGCCTAACCGGTTTAGAAGAGCAAGGTCTTATGCCTTGGCAGTGGTACCTAAACTAAGCACATCCGAGATTCATCCTACTGTAACGGCCAGCTTGCTGGCCGTTTTTATATCCAGATTTCACGATTTAATGCAGGTTTATTATGACACTGAGCAAACTAAAAACAGCGTGCGCCTTTATGCTGGTTGCTTTGGTCACAGGATGTGCCCAGCCTTTCCCTGAAGTGGAACAAAGCTTCGAAGCAAGTTGGAAAACCGATGAATATCAAGCCGAGGCTTACCTAATTCCAACCGCAGATGAAGCCTTTGCACGTCGCGTTGACCTTGTGCGCAATGCCACAACGTCTATTGATATGACCTATTTCTCTTGGGACAAAAACACCCTTGGCTTGATGCTTCTTGATGAACTTAAGCAAGCAGCTGATCGTGGCGTTCAGGTACGTCTTACGCTTGATGACCTATTGATCTTTAACGAGAAATGGCTTACTGAGCTAAGTGACCATGACAACATTCAGATCAAGATCTTCAATCCTTTCAACTCAAGAAAAATAGGTTGGATTGGTCGTGTGTTCGACTTCGCCGGTAATCAAAAGCAGCTAGACAATCGTCTGCATGAAAAATACTTCAATGTTGATCATCACTCGATGATCCTTGGCGGCCGAAACATTGGTGATGAGTATTTTGGATTCAATAAAGACGCAAACTTCTTTGATATGGATACCCTGTTCACAGGTGACATCATCAAGCCGTTCGCCAACAACTATGAATCCCTTTGGCACAGTGAGTACGTGACACCGATCAATGAACTCATCTCTGTAAAACAGGGCTCGGATTTCGCGACGTTTGACAAAGCGTATGCCAAAGCTAGCAAAAAGAACCCTGAAATATTGGCGGTTATTGAGCGCAGTGTCGATCGACTAGAGCAGCCAAACGCCATCTCTGTTGAGGTTACACCAGTGTTTGATTCGCTTCACAAGCTACATGACAACAAGCCATATTTCAGAACTCGCGCAGAGCGTACCATTGGTGAATATTTAGATAGTGCTAAAACCGCTATTATCTCAACGCCTTACATTGTGCCGTCTGACGGCGAGTTTAGAACCATAGATAGACTTACAAACAACAACACTGACGTTACGCTGATCACTAACTCATCGGCATCTAATGACTCAGGCTTTATACCTGCGTATTACGAAAAACATCGCACTGAATTATTGAAAAAAGGTGTGAATCTTTTGGAGTACAAAGACGATGCGATTAACGAGGATCACTACTACCATGCGGACACTTACTATCACAACAAGACCGTCATCTTAGATAGCAAACTGACCTACATAGGTTCATCTAACTTCGACCCTCGTTCTGACAATCTAAATATCGAATTTGGCGTGTTTGTTCACAGCCCTGAATTTGCCAAGCAAATCGAACACTACTTATTAAGCAAGAAGAAAGAGTTGTACTGGCAGGTAGCCCTAAACAAAGAGATGAAGCCTGTTTGGTATTCAGGCGATACTGTCACCATCAAAGATCCAAACTACAGCAGTATGCATAAAGCAACCAATTGGATATTCCGAAAGATGAATGGCGAGTCAGAGCTTTAATCCCCCTTAACTTTGCAGTGCTTGCGCTCTCGATGAGAGCGCACACGTTTAACTGTTTGTCACTTAACGAGCGCAGAGGTAAAGGCCGGTGAAGGGCGTTTTCTTTTCAAATCGATTAATTGCACTATTGTGCTCAGCCTTGTTCACTCCAGTAGCTTTTGCCGGAAGCTTTGAGATTGAAATTGGTGCCTTCTTCTCCAAGACCAGTACTGACATCGAGGTATTTGATCCCCTACACCAAGAATATGTCGATCTTAATTTTGAATCGGAACTGAATCTTCCTCATGATGATGTTCTGCCCTATTTAAATCTAGAATATCGTTTTAACAGTAACCATCAGATTTATTTCGATTGGCGCAGTCTACATCGAAATGGATATCAAGATTACGTAGCCCGACCTTTTCAACTTACGCTTGAGGGGCACACCTATACTATCGGTGGCGAGGCCGACCTGCTCACTTCACTCAATATAGATATTATGCGTCTGGGCTATGGCTATCGTTTTTACAACTCTGAGCATTTGGATGTTCATTTTTTGGCCGGCTTTCATGTCACCAAGCTTGAGCTTGGCATGCGCGGAGAAATTGATGTCGAAGTCCATGAGAATGCATCATCCGAGGCTACTTTGATCGCAGAGGGCTTTGATAGTGGCATAACAGCGCCATTACCCAATCTCGGATTTTTGGTGGAGCATAAGATACACGATGACATTTTGCTAAAAAGCCACGTTCATGCCTTTTATTTACAATACGATGAGATCTCAGGCTGGATGTATGAACTGGAAATGGCAGCACGCTATTACGTTACCGACAACTTTAGCGTTACCGGATCGTTTAACTATTACGATCTGGGCGTAGGGTACGAAGCTGAGCATACTAGCCTAAAGGTAGACTACCGATTCTTTGGCCCTATGTTGAAAATGGCTTATCGTTTTTAATCGCTGTATGTAACCCGTACTATGCTTTAAAATCCGCTATCACTATGTTTCGTCAATACATTAAACACTATGATCGATAAAGAGCAATTACGTCAAAGCTTACTAAGCACCCTAAATCGTCAACGAGAAATTGCCTTGGCGGCTGCAGAAAGTGCTCACGATGCTGCCACACATGAACAAAGCGTCGCTGAAACCCAATACGACACCGTAGGGTTAGAAGCAGCATACTTAGCTCACGGTCAGTCCCAGCGGGTAGCAGATTGCGACGCCATGATAAACCAACTGAGTTCAATGGTGTTTCGTGATTTTGATGAAGATGACGGGATAGATATTGGCGCACTAGTGACTATCGACAATAAAATGGTCTGCTGGTTTTTACCTATTTGTGGTGGTTACAAGCTTGAACAAGATGTCGTTGTGATTACTCCTCACTCACCGCTAGGACAAATGCTGGATAGCGCTGAATTAGAAGAGAAACTACAAGATGGCCGAGTCATCACCGACATTCGCTAACGCTTTGCTGCTTGTGATCTCGACCTATACTCAACAAGGTCTCACTCCCATGGATAAAGCGCGCCTCTATGATTCATCTATCTCAATCTGAAGCGCAAAAACTCGCGTTGCTTTCCCAAGGGTTATGCTCAGCCACTCCCAAAGGAGTGGTTGCCACAAACGTTCTTGGTTCAATCCAACAAATCGGCTATGTGCAAATTGATACCATCTCAGTGGTTCAGCGCGCACATCACCACGTGCTTTGGAATCGTAACGCAAAATACCAGCCAACACATCTCGATCAGTTAGTCGCCAGTAAGGCTCTATTTGAATATTGGTCTCATGCGGCCTCTTATCTTCCGATGAAAAACTTTCGCTATACCCTACCTCGCAAGCACACCTTCAGGTCGGGACAGCAAAAACATTGGTATAAAAAAGATGAAGCACTGATGCGTAGCGTTTTAGATAAGATCAAAGCCGAAGGTCCTTTAATGGCGAAGGACTTTGAATCAAAGGTACTAAAACGCACCGGATGGGAAAGCAAACCCACCAAGCAAGCGCTAGAGCTTTTGTACATGCAAGGCGATTTGATGATAGCCGAGCGACGTAACTTCCATAAGGTGTACGACTTAACAGAGCGTGTTCTGCCCGATGATCTAGACACAACAATGCCAACAGAAACAGAATACGGTGAGTTTCTTGTGCTTAATTACCTAAAAGCGCACGGCATAGGCACCCTTTCAGAAATGTCGTATCTGTTAAAGGGGTCAAAAGCCTTAATCCAACAATCGTTAAATGAGTTATTAGAATCAAAGCAGATTGAGCAGGTGTCGGTGGCAAATCAACAGTTTTACACGACAACCAGTTCACTAGAACTGCTCAACAAGCGACTTGCTCGAAACAGGGTTCACCTACTCTCTCCTTTCGACAATGTGCTTATTCAAAGAAAGCGCATTAGTCAGTTGTTTGACTTTGACTACCAGCTAGAGTGCTACGTTCCTGCTGCTAAGCGAAAATTTGGCTACTTTTGTTTGCCGATAGCCTGGGATGGGAAATTGATAGGAAGAGCAGATTGCCGTGTAGAAAAATCCACGTCTACATTGCAAGTGACCAACCTGTATATTGAAAAAGCATTCACCCATCGAGACGGGTTTGATGGAGCCTTAGCCAAAGAGCTCCACGCATTCGCCACATTTAATCAGTGCACAAGCTATCAAATACTTAGCTGCTCAACGCTCGATAATTAACAACCCGCCCTCCGTTAATAGAGTGACCTTCTTGGGTTTATTAAGAACAGATTCCCGACCAGTGTGCTGTCCCAGAACTGGCCCAGAAAAGCCCTTGGGAATGACCTGGGCGAGAATGACGCGTACCAATACCTTGACTCTATAAACCGTCCTAAAACTGCGCACCAAGAGAAAGATAAACCTTCCACTGATCGCCTTTATCTGCATCCAACCCGTGAGCCACATCGAATTTAATTGGCACAAAACCAGATTCCCAGATCACACTAAGCCCTGTACCGACCTTTGCATCAAATTTAGATTCAAAGGCATCACCGACATCCACAAAACCGCCAATCCAAAACGCATCCAATATACGATGTTGATATTCAAGGCCTGAGCTCAGCATATAAGGAGCACCTTTAAGCTCTCCATTCTCATCTACCGGAGAGATGGACTCATAATCATACCCTCGCAGACTGCCATCACCACCAGCAAAGAAGCGCAAAGAAGAGGGAATATCTGATAGGTCATCAGAGATATTTGCCCCCATACTTACTCTAAAATTGAGCCTTTGATTATCACTGATAGCCCATGACAATGCGGTTTCTCCAGTTAGGCGCAATATCTGAGTATCTGACACCACACGAGAGTCAGAATACTCAATGGCGTAAATGTGCTTGTGCTTAATACGCTTATTGTCTTGCTGCTTATCCACATAAGAGAATGAAATCCCTGGCATCAATAGACGAGATAAACCCTCATCCATCGCCTGTTGATAGTCCTCATACAAGAACTTTACATATACAGTGCTCTGCCAGTCATTGTCTAGCTTCCAGTGCTTTTCAAAGGTAAGGTCGCTTGCAAGACTTAACGTATCTAGATAGTCCAAATGCGTCGTTTCAAACTTGATACCGTAGTAGTCATTTAGGATATCTCGCGTCGGGATCTTGTAGCCCAGCAATAATGACTGCTCGGGTTGTGACACACTCACGGCACTCTGGAAGCTATGCCCTCGGGCGTTATACCACGGCTGAGCCCAACCCAATGAAGCCCTTACTCCCATATCAGAGGAGTAACCGCCACCGACTTCAACAATATTTTTCGAGCGTGGTGCAACGGTAACCTCTACTGGCACTTCCAGATCTGCTGTTGAAGCATAATTCGGATGAACATCGATAGCATTAAACCAGCCCGTTTCAGAGAGTGACGTTTGATATTCACTGAGCTTCACCACATCAAACGGTTCACCTTGCTCAAAGTCTTTAAGATTGACCAGTCGTTCATCTTCGATCTGGCTATTCGAGATGCTGGTATCTCCAAAATAGTACTGTTCACCACTATTAAAATGAATACGGATATTGGCTTCGTTGGTGCTGGGTATGACCTCCAGACGTGTCATTGTGAATTGACCATCCAGATAACCGTGGCTCAAGGCAAAGGATTGAATCTTACTCTTCAGGCTATCGTACTCTTGATGGTGCAAGGCTTGGCCCTGCTTGAGGTTGCTTTGCTCTACTATCTTCAATAACTCAGGATTAGTGGATGCTTGACCCGATACAATAATATCGGACTCTTGGATAGTAGTGATAGGGCCAGTGGAAACCTGCAGTTTTATCTCTTTGTCATCAACACGCATCAGTTTAGCGGTTGGATGATAGTAACCAAATGGATTAAGGGCTTCGTTGACGATTTTAGTCAGTTTTACATTGCCCATTTTGGTCATCGAATCACTGTCCAGAGACTCCAGATGATAGGTCAGGTTTTTTTCTAAAGGCTCAGGCAAGCCAGAGATGGAGATTTTATTTGCAGGGGCGCTGTAAACTGAAAAAGGGATGATCACAAATAAAAGAACAACCCACTGCGTTAATTTAACCACACTGCCCCCTCTTCAATTCGCGAAAAGAAACAATGTAATAGCAACGAGAAAATGCCGTTAATCGATGATGACGTACCCAACCCTACAAAAGAAAAGGCCCTAACTTTCGTTAGGACCTTTGATAGCTAATTGACTAGCGGGACAGCTTACTTAACCAATGTCACGTCCGTTGGTTTCCATGACTTATCAAACCACGCTTCTGTTGGGCCATACATACGGAAGATAAGGTTAAATCCTTTGCCTTCTGTGGTCTGTACCCAGTTGCCTTCAGCGCCTTTTGGAGCCTCTGGTGCAAAATGTATAGTTATAGAGCCATCAGCGTTCTTTTCCACGCCTTCCGTTAACCCATCAATACCTGCTTTGACTTGATCGGTCTCCAACATAGAGCGCGTCTGGTTATCGTAAATCATGAATGACCAGAATTTAGTCGCCGGTACGTTAGCAGGTAACGTTACAGTGTAATGTTTATTGCCATCCAGAACTTGCCCTTCTCTATCAATTGTTGCTAGTAAGTAATCTGAGCCTTGACCCGGAGTAGACGCCACCATATCTGGTGTAATCCCCGTTGCCATAAAGTGGAACGTTGCGCGCATTTGGGTATCCACAACACCATTTTCGTCTTTAAACTCATGCCCAGACACTAACGGTGTGAACCATTTACGGTCGTCGTATACCATCTGCTCTTTAGTTGGCGCATAGTAATAAGAGCGTGCTTCTGCTGTGGCAATCTTCGCCGCTTCTTTGAACACTTCTTGCTGGTATTCGTTAGGCTTAAACTCTTGACCCTTTTCGATACCCACTCGCTTAGCTAGTGACAGCCATTCACCATCAAAGATCTCTGTTGGCTCGTACTGAATAAGTGTGTTGATCTCGTCATAGAAAGACTCATCCATAGCGTGGACCGTATTGTATTGCACGCCAGAAATGTTCATAAATTCGGTCTTCGGCTCCATACCGTAAGGGTATAGTTTCATTGTATCTTTCAGCTTCTGAACGTCAGCTTCAACATTATCTGGGGTAGTAACAATGCGCACTAGCAACCAATGCTGGTAACCGTCGGTTTCCACTGGAATCATCCCTTCAGGGATCTCTCCAGTGTATGAGCTATGGTAGATAAAGTATTTCCCACCCTTCCCCTTATCTTGTGGGTGAGTGACACCAACGCGAGAGACAAATTTAAAGGCAGCGTTATCTAACAAGCCCAAAATTGGCGTGCCTACTTCGAGAACAACAGGCCCATTCTTAACATCAATCTCACTGGTGACATAAGGCGTAGTGGTATTTGCTGTCAGCCATAGGCTTTTCGCATTCAGCATCTGTTCAGAGATAGCAATAGTTTGGTTAGGCACCATTCCTACGCTTTCATGACCAGCCAACAAGCCCTGAATAGAAGCAACAGGTATGCCAGAAAGAAACACTCGAACCGCATCCGCAACATCAACAAAGCGGTTTGCTTTAAGTGTAGTGTCTGCACTTGGAGCGCCATCGGTGTAACTTAACTCGCCCAAATATTCCGACTCAACGTGATCTGGAGTAATGATACTCGCAGGCACCTTTGCTTCGTATTTTGCAGCGGATGCCACTGAAGCCATCGTTAATCCTGCGGTCGCAATCATCATCGCTTTCATTATCTTGTTCATATCTTAACCCTCAATTGGTTGCTTCTTAACTGTATGAGGCCATCATATTCAAGCTTGCATTTTGCGTCCAATTACTAATAATCAAGTATAGTTATGATTTAAAGTGATATTACTATGGATAAATCAAAGTCCCTGTCTAGAGTCGACCTAAATCTACTCGTCATTCTCGACTTACTGCTAAAAGAGAGAAACGTGTCACGGGTCGCCGAAGAGATCTATCTTACCCAGTCGGCGGTAAGTCGCTCTCTAAAGCGATTGCGAGAAGCCTTTGATGATCCCCTATTCACTAGAACTGCCAAAGGGTTAATCCCCACCCGCAAGGCTCTAGAATTAGAAAAGGAGCTGAACAAGATACTGCCGTCATTACAGCAATTATTTGATGCAGAAGAATTTGACTCTAAACAATGTGATGACACCTTCTCACTGTCACTGCCCACCTTTATGGGTTCGACCTTAATACCTAAGCTATACGCACATTTATCAGAGCATGCGCCACTGGCCGCCATTGAGGAGACGCCAACAAAGGCCAATCCCTTTCAATTACTTGATGCCAATAAATTAGACTTTGCTATCCACTATGAACCGACTCATGATCCTAAGTATCGTTCTGAGAAACTAGGCACGCTTTACCCTGTTCTATACGTGAAAAAGAATCACCCGTTAACCAAGCTAAAGCACCCAAGCATAGCAGAGGTACTCAACTATTCGCTTATTGGTATGACTATCGAAGATGACAGGCAGCTCTCGTTTCGCTCGCCGATTACTAAGATCTATCAAGACCTGTTGCAAACACAAGACAAACCAAAATTAAGAAGCTCACAAACGTTGACCTTGCTAGAGATTACTCGAACCACTAACGCTGTGCTGTTTGGCTCAAACGGATTAAAGAAAATGGCTCACTTTAATGACGAGTTTGTAGAGATATATTCGCTGGAAGAACACGCCAAGTACCATGTACCCATGTTCCTGATTTACCATAGTCGGCACGAAACAAGCCCCACCCATCAATGGTTCTATGAGCTATTTAAAGAGTTGGTTTTAGAAATCGTTTAGTGCTTTACGTCTCATGGAGCCCTTTTGAAGTTCTCAATACCACCAAATTCATGTGCATTAGAGTATCTAAATTGATATGGTAATTTATACATACACTATCAATGAATAATAGTTTGAACAATCAACAAGGAATGGTTAAGTTTCAATCACTTAACAAGTGGTATGGTGATTTTCACGCCCTAAAAGACATCGATTTATCTATCCATAAAGGTGAGATTGTTGTTGTCTGCGGGCCGTCTGGCTCTGGCAAATCAACCCTGATTCGCTGCATCAATCAACTGGAGCCTTTTGATAGCGGTGAGCTTACAGTGCTCGACCATACATTACCCTGCCAGTTTAAAAACCCAGGTAAGGTGGGGATGGTTTTCCAACACTTTCATCTCTTCCCACACCTAACCGTTCTAGAAAACCTCACACTAGCCCCAATACGCACGCTGAAAATGAGTAAGCAAGAAGCGGAAAAAATTGCTATGCACTATTTAGAGCGTGTGCATATTCAAGAGCAAGCGCACAAATACCCCGTGCAGCTTTCTGGTGGGCAACAGCAACGTGTCGCCATAGCCCGCTCTTTATGTATGAAGCCTGAGCTATTGCTGTTTGATGAGCCCACCTCAGCCCTAGATCCTGAGATGATCAACGAGGTTCTCGATGTGATGGTTGACCTTGCCAAAGAGGGAATCACTATGGTGTGCGTTACCCATGAAATGGGCTTCGCTAAAAAAGTGGCCGACCGTGTTATTTTCATGGATGAAGGCCAGATAGTGGAATCAAATAGCCCACAGGCTTTGTTTGAGAACCCGCAACATAAGCGCACTCAAGCCTTCCTCAAGCAGATCTTAAGCTACTAATGTTTAGCCGTATTGTTAAACCCACCCTCTCCGCCATAGTGCAAATTGTTGTTCTAGCTTTGGCTGTAGCTTGGATATTGGATTCCGGAGCACAAGCCATGGGATATCGCTGGCAGTGGGATAGAGTGCCCGATTATATAGCCTTCTATGAGGATGGAGAGTGGTGGCCTGCTGAGTTGTTAGAAGGGCTGTTAGTCACAATACAGATTTCGTTGATTTCTCTGGTTGCTACATTGGCAATAGGTTTAGTCACTGCGCTTTTGAGAAACTCTAACTCTATTGTGGGCAGAACAGTCGCTACAGGCTACGTTGAGCTTATCCGCAACACTCCGCTTTTGGTGCAAATTTATCTTCTGTACTTTGTGTTTGGGCCTGTTATCGGATTGGATAGATTCAGCACAGCGGTGTTGGCATTAGCGCTGTTTCAGGGAGCCTATACCGCCGAAATCTTCCGCGCAGGGCTCAACAGTATTGAGCGAGGACAGTTTGAAGCCGCTCGCTCTCTCGGTCTATCCAGAACATACACCTTTGGGGACGTTATCCTCCCCCAAGTTATCCAAAGAACATTACCTCCATTAACCAACGAGGTGATATCTCTTATTAAAAACTCTTCAATTGTTAGCGTTATGGCAGTGTTTGACCTAACGACTGAAGCCAGAAACATTGTTTCTGAAACCGCGATGCCATTTGAGATCTGGTTCTCTGTGGCGATCATTTATCTCGCTCTTACCCTTTCACTCTCTGCCGTTGCCGCTTGGCTTGAACATAAACTTGGAGCCAACTGGCGAACCCAATAAGGATTATTCAGCATGAAGCTATTTAAAACCGCTATTACCGCTCTACTAGCACTCGCAGTTAGTCTGCCTGCGTTAGCCTCACAAACGCCAAATCTAGATAAGATCAACGATAGAGGCACCTTGCGAGTCGGCATGTCGACCTTTGTCCCTTGGGCCATGCGCAATAAACAAGGGGACCTCATCGGTTTTGAAATCGATGTGGCTAAGCGCTTAGCCGCCGATTCGGGTTGGAAAGTAGAGTTTGTGCCTACCGCGTGGGATGGCATTATTCCATCGTTGCTATCGCAAAAATTTGACGTGATCATCGGCGGTCTGTCTATCACCGAAGCTCGCTCAAAAAGCGTTCTATTTACTCAGCCTTACTCACATTCGGGCGTGCAATTGGCTGCAAGTAAAGAGCTTGCAGAAGGCTTTAGCAAGATCTCTGACTTTGATTCTCGCCGAGTGAAAATTGCCGCTCGTCGCGGCGCATTTACTGTTCAAGTAGCGCGCGAAACCTTCCCTAAAGCGAAGGTACTTCAGTTTGATGACGATGCTCAGGCATTCCAAGAAGTGTTAAACGGCAATGCGCATGCGGTGATTGCATCTAGCCCAAAACCAGAGCATGAAGCGATCAAAAACGCAGATTCTTTGTTCATTCCCTTTACTGAGCGCCTATCAAAAGGCAATGAAGCCTTCGCTGTGCGCTTAGGGGAAACGGACAAAGCGGAATTTTTCAACGAGTGGATCAAAGCTCGCACTGAAGATGGTTGGCTAACAGAGCGCTACGAATACTGGTTCTCTACCCTAGATTGGCAAGACCAGATCGCTCAAGGTCAGTAATTGCCACTATTAATGGGCTGAGCGAGATGACAAGCACAGCCCATAATCCACAGAAGTAGAATTGAAATAGGAATAACGTGAGTAGTACCAGCCCATCCATTACCGCAAAACCTGCCGTTTCTAAGCGCTATTGGTATCAACGTCTCAATCTATTGGACGGTGTATTGCTGGCTATCATTGGTGTATTCATCGGCTGGCTATACTACCGCTCGGCTGTGGGTATCAACTATCAATGGCGATGGGCTGATGCCTTTAATTTGATTTTTATTCCGCCCTCGGAAGGCAACATCCCCTACTTCTTTCAAGGTCTAGTGGCAACACTGCGCCTAAGCCTTTGGAGCATGGTACTAGCCCTCTCTTTTGGTACTCTGCTGGGTGTTGCTCGGCATTCAAAGCTAGCAGTGTTCAGAACACCCGCCCTATTGTTTATTCAACTTGTGCGCAATATTCCGCCGTTGGTGTTTGTGTTCATCTTTTACTTTTTCATATCCAATCAGCTCATTCCGCTACTTGGCCTGCAAGGTCTACTTCGCGAGCACAGTGGCGATGTTAATGCTGTACAGCAGTTTCTCTTTGGCCCTGCTAACTTGTGGGAAAATCTAGCCTCGGGAGTCATCTGCATAGGCTTGTTATCATCGGCTTATATTGCCGAGGTGATACGAGCTGGGTTAGAAAGTATCCCCAAGGGGCAATGGGAAGCGGCGGACTCTTTAGGTCTGCCTGGACTCGACAAATATCGATTTGTTATCGGACCGCAAGTGCTCACCGCCATCACTCCACCTTTGGCCGGGCAAGCAATCTCTCTGGTCAAAGACACCTCCATTGTATCCTTGATATCCATACAAGAGATGACCTTTGTAGGCACCGAAATGGCCAACTCATCAGGGTTGATTTTCGAGATTTGGTTGATTGTAGGGGCTGTATATTTCTGCCTATGCTTTGCTCTGTCTCGTCTATTTAATCTCATTGAGAAGCGCTCTAGAGCCTATCTTTAATTGCGGCGGTTACCACTGATTAAACGCAAAACAGGCCACTGATTAGTGGGTTGTCTTCTCGCCCCATTTTTAATACGTACACCGGCTGCTCTGGTTCAGAGTGGACCACTTTTCCTCCAGCTTTGTTTATCAATAGAACCTCACTCCCTGTTTGATGAACATCCAATTACCCGAAAACAAACCCCGCGCTACTTCTCACTATTTGTCCCACACACAACACTTTTGTTGCTCAAATGTTACATTTCGTAACGAGCGTTGGTTTGCATCAGGGAGTGGTCGGTGAATTGGAATAAATTAAGTATTAGAAAGCGATTATTGCTTGTGATGATGCTTTCAGGCCTAGCCGAACTTCTTATTCTTTCTGTCGCTGGCTTCTATTACATCAAGAGCTCTCAAGAACAAGAAATGGGAGAGAAAGCCTTAGGCATAGCAACCTTCCTCAGCAACAGTCCCTCTATTATTAAGATGATAGAAACCAAGCAAGTCGGTACTCTAGATACCAAATTAGCCTCTCTCACGAAAGCCGTTGGCGCGACATTCATCGTCATTGGTGATTCAAATGGGATTCGATTAATTCACCCTTCACGAGATCGTCTTGGACTTCCAATGAAAGGTGGGGACAATGACAGAGCTCTTATAAATGGGGAAGCCTATGTCTCCTTTGCAAAAGGCTCTTTAGGACATTCTGTTCGTGGTAAAACCGCGGTATTTGACAATCAAGGCAACATCATTGGCGTCATCTCTGTTGGGTACCTTCTCGATAACCTACAAGAAAGAATTGAGCCTTATCTTGTCTACCTGCTTTGTATTGCTCTTGGAGTAGCTTTACTCAACGGTGTGCTCTCAAATTACGCCTACAAACGATTTAGAAAAACCTTACTTGGATTTGAACCAGAACAGATATCACGCCTATATAGTGAATTGGATACCACATTAAGCACGATTAAAGAAGGTGTGGTCAGTGTTGATCATCAAGGGATGATTCGAATATTTAACACTCGAGCAGCGCAAATTTTAGGCGTTCAAGACAAAAATATCATCAACAAGCCTCTTTCTTCGGTGTTGCCTGAAAGTGAATTGAATCAACTGCTAAGCACTCATACTGCAGAAAATGACATAGACCTGCTGCTCAATGGTGTTCACATTGTGGCAAATAGACAACCGATTACTGTCGATGGTCAGGTCATTGGCGCAGTATCAAGTTTTCGCCCAATAACCGAAATCAATGAACTCACGCGCCAACTGTCTCAAACCCAACAGTATGCGGAGCTATTGCGCTCTCAGACTCATGAATATCGAAACAAACTCAATACGATTAGTGGGTTATTGCACTTAAATAGAATCGATACGGTTCAAGAGTTGATAGGACAGGAATCGGAGCATTATCAACAATTGATCTCACAGCTACATCAAAATGTTCAAGAGCCACTAGTTGCAGGACTCATTCTTGGCAAAATCGAACGAGCAAGAGAATTGGGTTTAACACTTAAAATAGAAGAAGGCAGTCATTTATCACCGCTACCTTCGCATATTCAAGCCCAAGACATCGTTACCATACTCGGAAACTTAATTGATAACGCCTTCGACGCCAGTAAAGCGCTCGATCAACTGAACAAGCAAAGACCTATCGAGCTGTCGGTGTCTGACTTAGGCAATGAAATCATCTTAGAGGTCACCGACTTTGGTGCTGGATTACCTGAAAATCATGCCATTAATAGGCTCTTTGAGCTTGGCGTGTCATCGAAAGCCGATAAAGGACATGGCATAGGTTTGCATTTAGTTAAAGAGATCGTAACCAAATACAGCGGCACAATAGAAGCCGACAACGGCCCTGATAAAGGGGCTATTTTCGCCGTATTTATCCCCAAGGACGGTATACAAGCATGACAGATAAAGTTCGTACCCTGATCATTGAAGATGATGAGGCGATGGCACAATTGCATTTACAATACTTACAAATCAACGCTAGATTGGATATTCAAGGTATTGCTCTAAACAAGGAGCAGGCTCTAATACAACTTGAGATTTTTGACCCTGAGCTATTGATATTGGACGTTTATTTGCCCGATGGAACGGGACTTGAAATCATTCAAACCCTAAGACAACAAGGTAAAAAAACTGACATTATCTTAATCACAGCTGCTAGAGAGCCCGAAATATTGCAAAGTGCTATGCGCTTAGGGGTTGTTGAATATCTACTAAAGCCCGTATTACTGCCACGCCTTAACGCTGCGATTAATAATTACTTGGAGAAACGTGACAAGATCGTTTCCAATGACAGCCTTGATCAAGGGTTCATTGATTCCATGCTAAACATGTCACAAACCCAGCCAAGCGGTGAAAGTGGTCGATTGCCTAAGGGAATAGACTCAGTCACCTTAGATAAGATTCGCTCACTGTTTACTGAGCGAGAGTCTTGGAAAGCGGAAGAAGCGGGACAAGAAATTGGCGCAAGCCGTAGCACTGCTCGTCGTTATTTGGAGTTTCTAGTAAGTACTCATGAAGTGAGAACGGACGTAGTTTATGGCACTGTAGGTCGCCCTGAGCGAACCTATGTACGGACTCAAAAATAAGCGCAGACCATCAATGGCCTGCGCTATTCTTTTTTAGTTTATTACTTCGTGTTTCGGGCGGAGCTTGCGAAACAACAATCGCAATACGGGAGCGGTTAACACTAACACCGACAATATGGTAAAGGTCATGGTGATTGGTCGCTCCCAAAGGAATGACAATTCACCGTCACTGATCATCAGAGCTCGTCGAAGATTTTCCTCCATCATTCCTCCAAGGATAAAACCCAGTAACAGAGGAGCTAGAGGGAAATTGGCTAATCGTAATGCAATCGCCGCCATCGCAACTAACAGCATCACGAAGACATCCATCGTATTGAAAGACACGAGATAGACGCCCGTTATTGAGAAGAACAGGATCATCGGTAATAGTACCGTTCTTGGAACCGCTAATAGCTTCGATATATACGGGATCAGAGGGAGATTGAGAATCACCAGCACAATATTGCCAAAGTACATCGAAATAATTACCGACCAAAAGACTTCAGGGTGCTCAACAAATAAACGTGGGCCCGGCTGAATGCCATAGGCAATCAAAGCGCCAAGCATAATAGCCGTTGTACCAGACCCTGGTATACCTAGCGTCAGCAACGGAACGAATGAACCACTTGACGCAGCATTGTTTGCAGACTCAGGTGCAACAAGCCCGCGAAGACTTCCTTTTCCAAACTCTTTTTGCTTATCTTTTGGTGCTAAACTCCTCTCCATACCATAACTCAAGAATGCCGCTATGGTGGCGCCAGCTCCTGGCAGTACCCCGATAAAAAAGCCAACAATGGATGAGCGGATTGAAGTGGGAGCAACATCTTTGAACTCTTCCTTACTCACCTTCATGCTGCCGATATTACTCATCTGTTTGTTTTCTTCTGCGCTCGTATCTTTAAAAGGCTGCATTATCCCCATCAAAGTTTCACCTAACGCAAATGTCGCCATCGCTAAGAGTAAGAAACTAAAGCCATCCATAAGGTCGGTTAAACCAAACGTAAACCGCTCTACCCCTACCCCCTTATCGATTCCAACCGTAGATAACATAAGGCCAAGTACTGTCATCATCCAAGCTTTGATGACCTGACCCGGTCCGGCAAAAGCAGCAACAGCCGATAGGCCAAGCAGCATTAAGGCAAAGTAGTCTGAAGACTGAAAGCTTAGAGAAACAGTCGCTAACGCTGGCGCGGCAACCAACAACATCAACGCAGACAGCGTTCCGCCCGTAAACGAGGAATAAGCAGCTAACGCTAACGCCTTTCCGGCTTGACCCTTTTGTGCCATAGGATAGCCATCAAACGCGGTAACCACTGTCGATGAACAGCCTGGAGCATTGATCAATATAGAAGAGGTGGACCCGCCAAACACGGCGCCATAATAAACGCCGGCCATTAATATCAGGCCCGATGAAGGCTCAAGACCATAAGTAATTGGGATCATAAGGGCGATAGCTGATATTGGTCCCAAGCCTGGTAGCATGCCAATAAAGGTACCGACAAAACACCCAACCACCACCATAAGAATGTTCCATGGCATGATGGCTGTAGAGAGCCCTTGAAAAATTCCGTCTAACATTCTCAATTCTCCCTAATTGAACAGTAGAAACAACGTGCCTGGTTCTAGGTAGATATCCAAGACCTGGGTAAGTAGCAGATAAAAAGCAATAACAAATGGAAAAGAGGCGCCTAACAAGATCGACTTTCTTCTCTCTCCTAGCAAATAAAATCCTGCCAACAGAAACAGGCTAGTTGCCAATACGAAGCCCAATACCGTTAGACCTACGCCATAAAGAGCCATCAATACCAAAAACCCAATAAGTAGTTTCCAGTTAAAGTCAGTGATAGCACCACTGTTGTCATCTGTCTTACCCGTCACTAACAGCATCAGAGATAAAGCCACACCTAGCCAGGTTAAGATGGAAGGTAGTGTTCTCGCCGTAAAGGGTTCGTATTCGTCGCCAGGAAAAAGAGGGATTAGGGTGGATTGATATCCATAGCCTAAACAAAATAACAAAAACAGCATTGCGCCAACGCGATCTCGGCACAGAAGCTTTTTCTTAAAAGCGGAAGATAGATGACTCATCTCTCTCTCCAATAAAAAACTGCATATGGGAAGTTCAACAACAGGAAGAACAAGACCGACTCTTAGAAATACTCTAATCATCAATAAACAAAGGAGAATGAAGGGCTAACGTTTCGACGCAACTAAACGAGGAAAAGCCAGCATTCCCATATGCAGAGAATGGGTAATACATAGGCCAGTAAACTGGCCTACTGACTATTTTAGAAAGCCGAGTTCTCTCATAAGAGAGCCCATTTGCTTCTCTTGATCCTCAAGGAAAGAATAAAAGTCTTGGTCTGGCTTGTAGTTATCGATCCAACCATTACGGTCTCGTACTACCTGCCATTGGTCAGTACTGTACATCTCAGCCAGAACCTTATTCCACTCATCAATCTTCGCTTGATCTGTACCTGGAGCGGCAAAGAATCCACGCCAGTTAGCAAACACAGTATCGTTACCATATTCAACTAAAGTTGGAATATCTGGAGCAGCCTCAAGGCGCTTTGGCGCAGTAACGGCAAGTACACGTACTTGACCAGATTTAGACATTTCTAGTACTTCACCAAGGCCAGTAGAGAGCAATTGCGTCTCACCTGACAGTAATGCAGCCATCGCTTTGCCGCCCGCATCATAAGCAATGTATCGGACCGCTTTAGCATCAAACCCTTCACCCTTAAATGCTGCTGCAACCACCAAGTGGTCCATACTGCCTCGAGCTGAGCCTCCCGCTATTTTTACGCTGCGTGGATTCTCTTTAAAATCAGCAACAACATCTTCCCACGTTTGATATTTTGAATCCGTCGAAGTTACGATCGCACCATAATCAGCAATAGTCGCAGCCACCGGAGTAAGGTCACGGAAAGACTGCGGGAAAACTCCAGTGAGTGAGCGAACAACGATGGGAGTCGAGTTAACCATAAGAGTATCTTGCTGACGTTCAGCCGTTTCAATAAGGTGTGCTATAGCTTTACCACCACCTCCACCAGAGAGGTTTTGAAAAGAGACATTTTCAACAAGGTCTTCTTTCACCAGCACATCACCTGTGCCACGCGCGGTCATATCCCAGCCACCACCAGCACCGCCAGGGATCAGAAAGTGGATCTTCTCAACATCTGCAGCCGTTGCAGAAAAAGAAAAAACAGTAGCTAGCAATGCCGATGCTATCGAAGGTTTAAACTTATGTAACATGGTTCACGTTCCTTATGCCCACCAAAGTGGTCTTAGTTTTAATGTATGACGTTTAAGCTAAAAGTCATTCACGATGTAAGGTCAGTGAGAAAGTTAATACAATGTTAACTCTGAGTCTGCATAGCGCTGATAATGTGAATTAGAAACTTAATGGCCATTTTGTTCATAATGTTCACGAGAGAATTAATGGTTTTTTTGACAAAAAAGAGCCGCTAAAAGCGTGGTTTTGAAGTGAGGGTAAGAGCTCGCCATTAGATAACGTCGATGAATAATAATGAGTGTTTCGTGTTCGCAGTTATTAAAAGCCTCTGCGCCTTTCAACTCAATACTCTGCGCGATCCACTTCTGAGTTAGTCGTGAGATGGTTAGAGTTCTTGTGACTCATCTTATGTTTTCTCTAGATTGACATGACTAGCCAAGAATCTCTTTTACCCTTGCTTGAAGTACGGGTACAAATTCTTTTTCAAACCAAGGGTTCTTACTAAGCCAGATATTATTTCTTGGACTGGGATGGGGTAAAGGTGCCATAGCAGGCCAGTAGTTGTGCCACGACGACACAAGCTCGGTTAATGAAAGCTTGGGGTTATCAAAGTGATAGTTCTGAGCATATTTTCCGAGGACTAAAGTCAGCTCAACATTAGGCAATTGTGCGAGCAGTTGCTCACGCCACATTTTTGCACATTCAGGCCTTGGAGGTAAATCACCCGATTTGCCCGTACCTGGAAAACAGAACCCCATGGGCAGTAGCGCGACCGTCTTTTCATCGTAGAAAACTGCCTTTGAAATCCCCATCCACTCTCGCAATCGGTCCCCACTAGGGTCGTTAAATGGAATACCGGTCTCATGCACTCTTTTTCCCGGCGCTTGGCCCGCCACCAATATTCGAGCATCAGGGTGCAATTGCACAACAGGTCTCGGCCCGAGTGGCAAATGTTCGCTACAGAGCGTACAACGCTCTACGTCTGCTAACAGCTTGGTAAATAAACTCATACTGGATTTGGAGTGACGACACTATAAGTGGGTAAAAAGCCATGAATACCATCCTAGTTCAGTTTCACTAATCCATACCAGCAGAATGCACGTGAGACTCTTTAGTCAGGTTGCTAAAGATAAAACCTAACACAGAGATCCTTCTCTCTGTACCAACTGAAACTCGTGATATTAAAAGAGGAAATTACAAATCTTTTTAAATCACACGAAATATTTTCAGCTCAGCTAGGGTCTCTTAAATTGAACGCAATATTTTCAAGTCGACGGGAATGCGATTCAGCTATCAAAAACATAACTGAATAGGTGAAACCATGAAAACTCTAAAAGCTCTATTGCTGACCTCTTTGTTTGTAGCACCCGTGGCCTTTGCGTCGAGTCTACCTGTTAACCCAACCTTTAACTCCCAAACCAACTACGTTTGGGAAGACCCAAGCGAGCGAACCGGTGGCGGAGGCTACACATGGGCCGACCCGAGTGAAAGAACCGGTGGTGGAGGTTACACATGGGAAGACCCAAGCGAAAGAAGAGGTGGTGGACGTTAACTTCACACCAAATTTAACTATGCCATCCCACTGGCAGACAATGATAAAACTCCGCAAACAGAGAGCCTCTGCCATGAGGCTCTTTTTTATAACCTCTTTTATACGCTTGCTTCAGATATTCCCGGCAACTTGAACCCTGACATAACGCCCATCTAACAACTACACTGAGATCGCAGGGTGAGAGTTTTTCATGGGAAACGATGGAGAGAAATGAGCATGGCGCAGAAAAGAAATGTACTCGGCGAACCTCTACAACTTTGCAGTTGCTCACCCAATACCGGCTTTTTTAGAGACGGCTACTGTCATACCCATGGCAGTGATAATGGGCGTCATGTTATATGTGCCAAGATGACAGTGGATTTCCTTGCATTCTCCAAAGCTCGCGGTAATGACCTTACCACTCCCAGTCCTGATTTCGATTTCCCCGGTCTTAGACCCGGCGATCATTGGTGCCTGTGTGCTTTACGCTGGAAAGAAGCATGGCAAGCAGGTTGGGCACCGTTAGTAGTATTGTCCAGCTGCGAAGAGAGCGCCTTAGAGGTTGTGCCCCTTGATGTATTGAAGATGTATTCAACGGAATCCGAATAAATTCTTTAGAGCTTTAGCATAACCATTAATAAACATAGGAAGTCTGTATTGCCATTTTGTCGGTACTTCCAAATTTTGCACAAAAAAAGAGCCTCTAACTAGAGGCTCTTTTTTCATTAATTCAAGCTATCGTTTTGAGCGCTGCTCAGTTTACTCTTTACCGAACACGTTGTTCTCTTGCTCTTGTACACGGATGAACGTGGTACGCTTGGTTAGCTCTTTAAGCTGCGCTGCGCCTACGTAGGTACACGTTGAACGTACGCCACCAAGGATGTCAGAGATGGTGTTGTGAACGCTACCACGGTAAGGCAATAGTACGGTTTTTCCTTCAGCTGCACGGTATTTAGCAACGCCACCAGAGTGCTTCGCCATCGCGCTTTCTGAAGACATGCCGTAGAACTTCATGAATTGCTTGCCGTTTTCTTCAACAACTTCACCGCCAGACTCAGAGTGGCCTGCTAGCATGCCGCCAAGCATAACGAAGTCAGCGCCGCCGCCGAATGCTTTAGAAACGTCACCAGCACATGCACAGCCGCCGTCACCGATAATGCGACCACCAAGGCCGTGTGCTGCGTCAGCACATTCGATGATTGCAGAAAGTTGTGGGTAACCAACGCCTGTCTTAACACGAGTAGTACATACAGAACCAGGGCCGATGCCTACTTTAACGATGTCAGCGCCAGCTAGGATGAGTTCTTCAACCATGTCGCCTGTTACTACGTTGCCTGCAGAGATAACCTTGTCAGGGAATTCAGCACGTACGCGTTGTACATACTCAACAAGGTGCTCAGAATAACCGTTTGCGATATCGATGCAGATGAAGATGAACTCATCGCTAAGTGCCATGATTTGCTTAGTTTTCTCAAACTCAGCATCAGAAGTACCCGTAGAAACAAATACGTTGTTTAGCGTTTTCTTGTCCGCTGTGTTTGCAAACTCTGCCCACTGCTCAACAGTGTAGTGTTTGTGAACAGCAGTCATTACATCATGTTCAGCTAGCGCTGCAGCCATTTCGAAGCTTGCTACAGAGTCCATGTTTGCTGCAATTACAGGAACACCAGACCATTGACGACCACTATGCTTGAATGTAAAATCGCGGGTTAAATTTACTTGAGAACGACTTTTTAGAGTAGAACGCTTAGGGCGGAATAGTACATCTTTAAAGCCTAACTTAAGTTCTTGTTCGATACGCATTGTTGGATTTCCTTGATTCAATAGATGATGTGCCAATTACAATGCAGGTCGTGCTTTGGCAGAAGCGTTGACCATTCTTCGGACACAAAAAAACCGGGGCGTTGGCAGACGCTCCGGTTTTCAGCATTATAGAGCCAGATAAATTTGTCGCAAGACTGATTTTTTGTTTTTTTTTGTGCTACTATCTTGAAACTTGCAAATCTGCGCCTCGCAAATTCTAGTTTGATTATATAAATCAACAACTTAAAAACCCTTTATGCTCGTCACCCTAAGTTGAACACCTCTAATACCGTCTATATTTGGTGATCCAGTTCACTATCTGTGTATAAATCCCTGTATTTCCCGCTCATTGACTCACTATTTTTACAGCATTTTTTTGCGAAAATTTCGTTTTTGGCGTGAATAAATCAAAAATATGGTCACTTTGTTTCGGTCAGGGCTCTATAGCCGTTCGTAGCCAATATCCGTATCGAACCAGCTACGCATTGAATTACTCTAATACATATCACCAAGAACCATGGATAGTATTCAAAATTATTCACTCTGCTTATATCATTGAAAAATAAAGAAAAAACATAACGATCTCACACTGTTTTCACATAACTAATCAGGCAGAATGCTATACCTCGGTCTACTATTAGCAGTGCTAAATATTCTTAGTTATAGAGGTCTTAATGCAGCGTCGAATTTTTCTCCTTCTTTCTACCCTCTCCACTACAGCCTTAGCTATCCCTTATCCTTTACCCACAGCGCCCGATGCCACTGGTGACCAATTTATGGTCAGCGCCACTAATCAGTATGTCACTAGCACAGGTTATTCAATCTTAAAGCAAGGTGGTAACGCCATTGATGCCATGGTCGCGATGCAAATGGTTATGTCCGTTGTTGAGCCTGATATGACCGGGATTGGTGGTGGTACATTTGCTTTGTATTACGACAAGGCAACGGACTCTTTTATCGCTTATGACGGACGCGATACCGCTCCATCAAGTGCGACTCCTGATATGTTTCTGAACGAAGGTGGCAAAGCGATTTCGAGAGATGACATATTAGGCCCTCGCTCGGTCGCGATCCCTGGAACCTTAAAACTGCTCTACTCCACGCACCAGAAGCACGGCAAATTAGAGTGGGCGGAGTTACTCGAACCCGCTATCGACTATGCCGAGAATGGCTATGCCATGAACAGCTATACCTACGACATTCTGGTTCGAGAACAGTCTCGTCTGGAAAGTGACCCTGAAATCAATGCTCTGTATTGGGATGGTGATGACATCAAGCCAACCGGCACTTTGATGACTAACCCGGAATTGGCCAACACCCTAAAGCTTATTGCTAAGCACGGTGATAGCTATATGTATAGCGGCCCTCTGGGTGAGCACATTGTTGAGACGGTCAATGCGCAGCTTGATGACGAGCAGCATAAGCTGAGCATGAAGGACTTTAATAACTACCAAATGGTAGAGCGGGATATTGTTCAATCCACTTATCGTGGTCACGATATCGTCTCTTTTGGCTATCCAGCTTCTGGGGGAGTGTTAGTCGCGCAAACGCTTGAGATGCTAGAGCCTTATAAGATCAACGAAATGCATCACACCGAAGCCGAACCATGGAGACTAATGACCGAGGCGATGAGGTTAGCTAAGGAAGACCGCATTGCCTATGCAGGAGACCCTAGCTATGTGGATGCTCCCGTGGAGAAGCTTCTTGATCAAAACTATCTTGCGCAGCGCGGCAAGTTGATTCCTAAACAAGGCTCTATGAGGCAAAGCGACGTAAAGCCGGGAAATATCAGTCAAAAGAATCTCGCTAATGTTGATGGATTTGAAGGCCAAGATACAGGGCATATCTCCATTGTCGATGCTGAGGGCAATGCCATAGCAATGACCAGTACTGTGGGCACCGGCATGGGCTCAGGGGTTATGGTAGATGGCGTCTTGCTTAATGCTCAGATGGCGAATTTTTCTCCAGAGCCTGAAATCGATGGAAAAGCTGTGCAAAATTCGATTATGGCTGGAAAACGTCCCCGCTCTGCCATAACACCATTAATGGTGATGGAACCAAGTGGCAGTCTTAAACTGGTTGTGGGCAGCCCAGGAAGCTCGCAAATCCCAGGATATGTTCTTAAAACGGTCGTAGGAGTGATCGATTGGGATCTCTCGGCGCAAGCAGCCATCGATCTGCCCAACATACAGTACGGAACCAAGATCGACCGTACCAAGTCTTATAACCCAACGGGGCTTTTGGTAGAAAAGCGTACCTACGCTGAAATACTGGTTCCTGAATTTACTGAGATGGGTTATCAGGTGCATGTCATCCCTGTCGTCAGCGGCTTGAATGCGATTGAAGTTAAAAATGGTCAGCTTTATGGAGCAACCGATCGTCGACGCGCCTCTACGTCTCTAGGTGACTAACCCAAGGCTATGAGTCCACTGTTCTTATTAAGCGATAGCCTTATTAAGGCAGTGGACTTTCTATTTAGCATTGATTGATAAGAGAGCGAATTTCAGGTAACAAATCGGTAGCCAGCATGCCAATTTTCCCTGACTGCGTAGCAATATTATCCGCTGCAGTAGAATGTAGCCAGGCTCCTAGACATGCCGCATCTATTGGCTTTAAGCCCTGAGAAAGCAATCCAGCAATAACCCCGGTTAACACATCGCCCATTCCCCCGCTTGCCATGCCAGAATTTCCCGCTGTGATCACATTGGTCATTTGTCCATCGCATATCAAGGTACCTGCTCCCTTAAGCAGCACGACACACTGATATTTTGACTGGATCTTCTCAACTGCAGCATAGCGATCTTGCTCTATATCCTGAGCAGAACACTCTAGTAACCTTGCCGCTTCCCCTGGATGAGGAGTTAGTATGGTTTGGCTTAAATCATAAGATGAAGCACTCTGAGCAAGAAGGTTCAGCCCATCGGCATCAATGACCTTAGGTTTTAACTGCGCTATGCCTTGTTCAAATAACCTCTTAGACCAATCATCTGTGCCTAAGCCTGGTCCTAAGGCAATAACGGTGGCAGAGTTCATCGCATCTACCAGCATTTCTTCATCGCTCGCTTTATCTATAGCAATGGCCATTACCTCAGGCTGGCGGGTAAGCACTGGAGTAATGGTATCTTGATGAGTCATCACGCTAATTAATCCAGCCCCCACCCGACAACTTGCCTGAGCGGCCATAATAATGGCGCCACTGGTTCCTTGATGGCCGCCCACTAATAACGTGCGACCACACTGCCCCTTGTGAGAAGTGTGTTTCCTTTTAGGTAATCGCTTATGGGCTTGCTCTTTATCAAAGATGCAGGCTAGCTCGGTTTCTAAGCTTGAGAACTCAGACCCAACACCAAGGTCGCCTAGGTAAAGCTCGCCAACGGTATCTCTGGACTGCCCTGTCACTAGCCCTCTTTTATTCCCTATAAAAGTCACTGTAGTAGTCGCCTTGACTGCAACACCTAAGATCTTGCCCGTGTCAGCATGCAGGCCCGAAGGAATATCAAGACTGAGAATTGGACGTTTGGATTGGTTAAGGCTGTTAATCACCTTAGCAAGATTGTCTCGAACATTACCGGTTAACCCCGTACCTAGCAGGCCATCAACAATAAGGTCATAGTGCTCTAACTCATCGATGTTGCTAGATATTACTTTGCTATGACTTAGCCACCGCTGTTTTGCTTGCGCTGAATCTGCGGTGTTGGATTCACAGTAGGAGGGCTGAAACACGTCTACTTCATAGCCAAGCTCTAGCGCTAATCGAGCCACCACAAAGCCGTCACCACCGTTGTTCCCTGAACCACAACAAACCAAGACTCTTCCGGCGTTAGGTAGCATGGACTGCAAGCGTTCAAACGCGGCGTGCCCAGCCCTTTCCATTAGTTGATAAAGAGTAATTCCGGCGAGATCTGCTGCTTGAGGTTCACTTTGTTTAATTTGCTGCGGAGAATACAGGCGGTGCATGATCGATACCTCACCATCTATTGCTTAAGCGTATGTACTACCAATCGTACTAAATAACTGATCATCCTAGCTAGTAAAGTACTTAGTGTTATTGATATAAGAATAGTGAAGTTTTGAGGCTAAAAGTGAACAGGCACAAAAAAACCGCTGTGCTTTCGCGACAGCGGTTTTCGTAATGATTCCAAACACTAAGGTTTACGCTTGATTTAAGCCTAGCTTGCGATTTGTGCTTTTATCTTTGAAGTAGAAGTACACGTAAGTCGTCGCGATCGCAAAGAATAGGTACGAAAGAGAGAAGATCAACGGTGAAGTAATCAATCCGGCGTTAACACCCACAATGGTCGAAACAACAGTAATAGTCAGTTTGCAAAGCATGCCTGTTAGTAGAAGGAACACTGCAAGTTGTGGCCAACGAGATGAACGGAAAGCCAACCAGAAGCAAACACCCACAGCAAGCGATGCTGTACTCAGTCCGTAAAGGAAAGAAGTTAGGTGCTCAGCTGATGCTGCGCCCGCGGAAACAGAGATAAGTAGAAGTAAAAATATTTTCATGTGTAACCTCACTAAAGCTTAGTAAAGCATCCTTTCAAATTTGGAATCTTAGATTTCACTGTATTTTGACTGAAAAACACTCGTTTGCAAGCTGTTTTTTTGAGCTATTTTTCGCCTAAATCATTGAAATACACATCAATTTTACATCTACGCAACAATTTAACATTGTTTTAAATCAAATAAGCACCATATAACCGTTTTACGATGATATTAACGATCTAGATGTTTAAATTGTTAAAAAAATGCTAAAGCGAAATTTTCTTTCATAGACGCCGAATACATCACATTCCGTTGGGTAAACAGTCTATAGGCAGTGTTTTATCCTGCGAAAATCACCGCAAATTTTGGGAACCATCTCTCAATTTGTACCAATGGTAAAAAAGCGCAAAATTATTTTCCATTTTTCGCAAAAAGAGATTCAAATCACAAAAAACTTGTGTACAATTCGCGCATCTCGCTCTTAGAAATTTTGAGAAACCTAAAAAGTTTTTTAATGTTTCAGACAATTAACACAATCAACCTAGCCATCACGGCACCGAGAACAAACGATGAAAAAGATTGATAAAGCGATGCGCATCCTGATTGCAGGATTCTGTATCAACCTTTGCTTAGGCATTCTTTACGCATGGAGTGTATTCAACAAAGCTCTAGTTACTGATTTAGGCTGGAATGCAGCAGATGCATCTCAACCATACGCTATCGCAACGGTTACTTTCTCTATCGCTCTTCTTGTTGCTGGTATCCTTCAGGACCGTATGGGTCCACGTAACATCCTTATCTTGGGTGCAACGATGACTGGCCTAGGTATGATTGCTTCAAGCTTTGCAACTACTCCTGCAATGCTAAGCATGACCTTTGGTGTTGTAGCTGGTGCTGGCATTGGTTTCGGTTACGCATGTCTTTCTCCTGCTGCGATGAAATGGTTCCACGCATCTAAGAAAGGTCTAGTAAACGGTTTGATTGCTGCAGGCTTCGGTTTAGCCGCGGTTTACCTTGCTCCGCTGACTTCTACGCTTATCACTAACTACGGTATCGACCAAAGCTTCCTTATCCTAGGTGTTGGTGTACTTGTTATTGCTGTGCCTCTAGCGGCAACAATCAACAACCCACCAGCAGATTACGTACCAGAAGCGCCTAAGGTAAAAGCAGGTCAAGCACCAGTTGCTGTTAAGAAGAGCAACGACATCTCTTGGAAAGTAATGCTGAAAACACCTCAGTTCTACTCTCTATGGATCATGTACGCATTTGCTTCTGCAACGGGCCTTATGATCATTGGTAACATCACGACTATTGCAAGTGTTCAAGCGAACCTACCAAACGCGGTATACCTAGCATCTATCCTTGCAGTGTTTAACTCAGGCGGTCGTATCGGCGCTGGTATCCTATCTGACAAGATTGGTGGCCTACGCACATTGTTCATCGCATTTGCTCTGCAAGGCGTTAACATGGTTCTATTCGCTACCTTCAAATCAGAAGCAACGCTGATCCTTGGTACTGCGATTGCAGCGGTAGGTTACGGTACGCTACTGGCGGTATTCCCATCTATCACTGCTGAATTCTACGGTCTTAAGAACTACGGTACTAACTACGGCGTGCTTTACACTGCATGGGGTATCGGTGGTGCTATCGGCGCGGCAGTTGTTGGTTTCTCAATGACTCACGGTGAAGGCTATACTCTAGCGTACACAATCTCTGCTGTAATGATGGGTGTGTGTGTTGCACTATCTCTAGTGACTCGCCCTATCAGCGAAGAGAAATCTGCACAGCTTGCTGCTGCTTAATTTTCTCAAATGGTTTAATACCAATTGAATTAGATAACAGGCTCGCTTCGGCGGGCCTGTTTTGTTTTTGTTACAACTCTTCGTTTAAAAAGCCGAGATTTGAGACAAGGCTAGTAATTCTGATTAACGCCTCATTATTCAGATAGACGAACTCTAGCGTCTGTTATACAAAGCAGTGTCACTTCCTGAGATATTGTTTATGTCCACTACTAACCAACGCATTCCAAGTTTAGAGCTCGGTCGCATCATCGCTATACTGGCTGTTATCACCATACATAGCCAACTCTTCGTTGCTTATCCCTTATACAAAGAGACGCCTTGGCTTGGAGATTTTATTAATCAAGCTAGCCGCTTTGCTGTACCTTACTTTTTTCTTTTAACGGGTTATTTGCTTCAGCCTAAGCTCAGTCGAGATCCTATTGGTACGGCTCTTTCTTACATTAAACCGCTCACGATAATTTGGTTGGTTTGGAGTGTCATTTATCTACTGATGCCCTTTAACTTAATGACGGCAATGACAGAAGGTTACGTAGCTGAACGCTCTATGTACTGGGATTACTTAGCGCTAACCCCGTTCAACTCTCTTCTTGAAGGAGGCTTAGTTCATCTGTGGTACCTACCCGCTCTCGTCATTGGTGTTGGTCTAGTCTCCATTTTAATTAAAGCCAATCTTCAAAGATTTCTTCTTCCATTAAGCATTATATTATTTATATACGGCGTATTGGCGGGTAGTTATTTTAATGCGACAGATATTCCGTCTCTTTTTTATACAAGAAATGGGCCTTTCTTCAGCTTAATAATGATCGTTTTAGGATTTGAAATTCGCAGATTAAATATTTCGGTTAGCTCAGTAAAAGCACTAATTATATTAACAATAGGGATGTTGATTCACTTTGCTGAGGCTTATTATCTTCTCAGTTGGGATGTTGATTTTCGTATCCATGATTATTTATTTGGTACCCCTATTTGGGCTTTAGGGTTTTTCTTTTTCTTGTTGGCCAATCCTAGTTTAGGAGAGAGTAAGTGGGTGCAACCAGTTGCTAACCTCACTCTAGGCATTTATGTTTCCCATCTGCTATTTGTTATCTATCTATCTAATTTAGCTGGGTTTTTAGGTTTTGAACTATGGAAGAAAGACCTACTGGTATGGTTTGGCACAATTGTTATATCGACTCTATTTACTTACCTGATGATGAAGACACCGTTAAGAAGAGTATTATTTAGATAGGGATCACATTCTAATAGCAGTGTATGGCTCATTTCGTTCTATTTTAGACGAAATGAGCACCTCATTTAATTTGATTTGCCTCGCAAATATTTGTCACTTCTTTTGCTATTCTTTGATCGTATTCACACATACACTCCAGAAATATTAGTATGTGACCTATCTCTATTTAAATATGAAAAATATAAGCGATAGTTATCAATATGGATAGTTGTGATTCTTCAAGGAGTGAAGATGGAAGTGGTAATTTATAACTGCAATAAGGGCAGTGAAGTGGAAAGGTTCAAGTTATCCCCCTACAAGATGGATACCTTCCTTGAGGAGATGCATTGCGAGGGTCAATGCAATACCTGCAATAATGGTGTACTGGTTGAGCTTTACGAGGCAGGTCGACTGACAATGTCTAAAAGAACCAACCTAACGCCGCAACTTGAAAGGCTATTAAAGTCGAATAAATCTCTACTTGCCTAGGCTGATAGAAGTTGCCACTACAAATGGATGCTGAAATTATATTATGAACGGGCTTTCGCCCCTTTTTAGATCTTATATATTCTTTGATTGTGGGTTAAACAGTAGATACAGCCATAATACGGTGCTTGCCACCCCCATCAAGAAGGTATCTATTAGCATAGTGACCACCAAAGCAACGGCGTAATACCACCCCTTATGACCACAGTTTTTCCATCGCGCTACCGATAAGCCAATGGAGAACCAAAATAGCGCGATTAGGATCGGGAACAGTAAAAATAGTGCACCGCCGCCATCTGAATTACTCGCCTGCTGGGTGAGCATAAACATACTCAAAGCCGCAACTATAAAGCTTGAGAACGAATACCCCAGATAAGGAAGACGTCGTAATCGGTTGGTTTTGAAGAGAAACACATTCTTGATGCTAACGTCATGCTCACTATGCGTAGATTGGTTCTCTGCACGATAGATAGCAACAGCTCGATCCTCAGAAACAGCCTGTATGATACGACTAAAAATCTTAAAGCCTTGTTCGTTTAGGCTTTTTATTTCTTCTGAGGCGTTGGCATTGCCAAGATTCACGGCTAACACCACATTCTTTTTATACAAAATCTGATAGCTATTCACTTATTTTCCTTTTCGAGCATCGCGTTCGGTTCTTAGTGATTCAAATTGTTGGTAGATAAATTCAATCAGCCTAACCAAACGTGCGGGTCTGAATCTGTCTTTATGGTAAATCATTGAAAAGTCTACACTAGGTATATGCCAATCGGAAAATACTTGTTGCAATCTTTTGTCCTCGACCTCCTTTTGGCAATACAGTAGAGGCACACGAATAACACCATTGCCTAGCAAAGCCCCGTTCACCAAAGCGCGACCATTTTTACACTGTAAATTACCGCTAATATTCACTTCAAAAGTTTCACTGCTTCCGTCACGAACGAAACTCCAACGATTCACAGACCCAGTTAAGCAACGATGCTTTTCTAGTTGTTTAGGGTGAGAAATAACGTCATGTTGCTGAAGGTATTGGGGACTGGCTAAGGTGACCATATCAATATCCAGTAGCTTACGAGCGACAAAGCTAGCATCTTGCAACGTTCCCATACGAAAGGCGATATCAAAGTCGTCTTGTATCAAGTCAACCCTATGACTACTAAAGTCCAGACTCACGTGTACATCTGGATACAGAGACATAAATTCGTTGATCATAGGCACTAGGATATCTTCACCCAATACCCCGCCTACGCAGTTGATGGCAATGTGTCCCCTCACCTCTTCAACATCATCTATTGCCGACAATAGCGCTTGGTCGATGTGACCTAGAGCGAGCTGGCACTGCTCAAACAGCTTTTGACCTGCTTGAGTAAGCTTGAGAGTGCGAGTGGTTCTTACTAGCAAGGTCACCCCTAGATCAGACTCTAGCTGAGTCATCTGGCGTGATATGTGAGAGCGAGACACCTTTAACGCCTCTGCTGCTCGAGTGAAATTGCCAAGCTGTGCGATTAATACAAAAGAGCGGATCTCTGACAGGTTTACCTTATTCAACATAGGCTACAGCCACCTTCTTACCTTGTGGCAATACTCTTCATACTGCTTGCCAAATTTAGCCTTCAAGACCTTCTCTTCCGGTTTGATCTGGAACCAAGTTATGTACAGCACAAACACGCCACAAAACGCCAACGCGGCTACAGATAGCAACAGGCAGGACCAAGCCACTAGGAACAATGCGAGAGATACATACATGGGGTTTCGGCTAAATCTAAATATGCCATGAGACACCAATTGACTGGTTTGAGAGGGATCCAATGGATTGATGGTGGTCTTGGCCTGCTTAAAGGAAACAATGGAAACCACAGCCAGCCATACTCCAGTAGCAAAGATGACGACGGCTATTAGCCATACCAGTGGTTCCGATGAAAATGTGAAACCATCTAGGTAGCCTCCTAACCCACCGCACGCCAGCATCACTAACGGTGGTGGTATTTTGTTATTCAACATTTTTGCCTCAAAGATTTACACGATTATTGTTGCAGTATAGCAACAGTGTTTCACCTAAAGGGATATATATCAACAAAAGATTCTTCACTAAAATGGCCTCCATCGACACAAAGGGTGTTGCAAACCATATTCGGAGAAGAATGATGAAAAAACTTATTGTTGTTACTGGCGCAAGTTCAGGTATCGGTGAAGCGATTGCACGTCGTTTAAGTGATGAAGGGCATCCTCTTCTTCTTCTTGCACGTCGCGTAGAAAGACTTGAAGCCCTGAAACTTCCAAACACACTATGTGAAAAAGTGGATGTAACCGACCAAGGTTCATTTGAAACGGCTATCGCCAAAGCTGAAGCACAATTTGGCCCTGTAGATGGTTTAGTCAACAACGCTGGTACTATGCTTCTTGGTCAAATCGACACTCAAGATGCACAAGAGTGGAAGCGTATGTTCGATGTGAACGTATTGGGTCTACTGAACGGCATGCAATCTGTGCTAGCACCCATGAAGTCTCGCAACAGCGGCACCATCATTAACATCAGCTCAATTGCAGGAAAGAAAACATTCCCGAACCACGCAGCGTACTGCGGCACTAAGTTTGCGGTACACGCTATCTCTGAGAATGTTCGTGAAGAAGTCGCGGCTGATAACGTTCGCGTTACCACTATCGCCCCTGGCGCTGTAGAAACCGAGCTTCTATCGCACACCTCTTCTCAAGAGATCAAAGATGGCTACGACTCATGGAAAGAAGACATGGGTGGCGTTCTAGCCGCTGATGACGTAGCTCGCGCTGTGCTGTTTGCATTCCAACAGCCTCAGAATGTTTGTATTCGCGAGATTTCGCTAGCGCCGACTAAGCAGCAGCCGTAGAAATTATAGCTGCGAGTTACTAGCTTCAAGCTTCAAGCTGCAAGCCGTCAGCTGTCAGCTGTCAGAGGGGGCTTGTTGGCAATCTCACCGCTTGTGCGTCCTAAGATCCCAGCTAAAATCATGCTGGGATGACGACCCTCTTGTAGCTGGCAGCTCGAAGCTAGCAGCTTTAAGATCGTCATTGCCGAGGTCTCTTATCGGCAATCTCACCACTTGTGCATCCTAAGATCCCAGCTAACAACATGCTGGGATGACGACCCTCTTGTAGCTGGCAGCTCGAAGCTAGCAGCTTTAAGAGCGTCATTGCCGATGTCTTTTATCGGCAGTCTCACCACTTGTGCACCCCAAGATCCCAGCTAACAACATGCTGGGATGACAGCCTTCTTGTAGCTGGCAGCTTGAAGCTAGCAGCTTTCAGATCGTCATTACCGAGGTCTCTTATCGGCAATCTCACCGCTAGTGCATCCTAAGATCCCAGCTAACAACATGCTGGGATGACAGCCTTCTTGTAGCTGGCAGCTTGAAGCTAGCAGCTAGCAGCTTTAAGATCGTCATTGCCGAGGTCTCTTATCGGTAATCTCAACGCTTGTGCATCCTAAGATCCCAGCTAACAACATGCTGGGATGACGGTATAACAACCTCTTGTAGCTGGCAGCTTGAAGCTAGCAGCTCTAGAACCATTCTGAAAGCTGAAAGCTTGCGGCTGACAGCTTTCCCTTCTTCATTTTTCCAAAAACAACAAAAGTCATTTGTTAAAGACACTATTTTTCACAAACCGGTTTTGCTGAATAATCCACTGCATCGAATGATACACACCGTATCAGCATAGAGAGAGAAAGATTATGCCTTTAGCATTACTAGCGTTGACGCTAAGTGCGTTCGCAATCGGAACAACAGAATTTGTAATTGTGGGTTTGATTCCTACTATGGCTGCTGACCTTAATGTGTCAGTTCCTTCCGCTGGACTTCTTGTTAGCCTTTACGCTCTTGGCGTGGCGATTGGTGCTCCAGTGCTTACTGCCCTTACTGGTAAGTGGAACCGTAAAAAAGTACTACTTGCAGTAATGAGCCTTTTTGTCGCAGGCAACCTTTTGGCATGGCAGGCGCCGAGCTATAACACCTTAATACTTGCGCGCATCTTAACCGGTCTTGCTCATGGCGTGTTCTTCTCTATTGGGTCGACTATCGCAACGGGGTTAGTCTCTAAAGAGAAAGCCGCAAGTGCTATCGCGATTATGTTTACTGGCTTAACAGTGGCCCTAGTAACAGGCGTGCCTCTAGGAACCTATATTGGCCAAACATTTGGTTGGCAGGCAACGTTTTTGATTGTGGCACTCTTAGGTCTTATTGCGTTAATTGGTAGTGCGCTACTTGTACCGAACAACCTAAAACAGCCACCAGCGGCAAAACTGTCTGCGCAGTTAAAGGTATTAACTCAGCCTCGTCTACTGCTTGTGTATGCAATAACAGCACTGGGTTACGGCGGTACGTTTACAGCGTTTACCTTCCTAGCGCCTATCTTGCAAGACGTGTCAGGCTTTAACCCAAGTGCCATCGGCATTATCATGTTGGTGTACGGCGTATCAGTGGCGATTGGTAACATCTGGGGCGGTAAAATGGCCGACAAGATGGGTCCAATAAAAGCACTAACAGTGATCTTTTCTGGCTTGGTGGCTGTACTGTTCGTATTTAACTTTACGGCTTACAACTCAATTGCAGCAGTAGCGACTATCTTGGTGTGGGGTGCATTTGCTTTTGGTAACGTACCTGGCCTGCAAGTTTACGTAGTGAGCCTTGCTGAGAAGCACACACCTGAAGCCGTTGATGTAGCGTCAGGACTTAATATTGCAGCGTTTAACGTTGGTATCGCGTTAGGTTCTTGGGGTGGCGGTATGATTGTTGCTCACGAAAGCCTTGGTTTGATGCATACTCCATGGATTGGCGGTGTCGTCGTGATTGTGGCACTGCTTCTCACTCGCTTTAGCGGCGCATTAGATAAGCGCGCCCAGCAGCAGGATTGCCCAGCGCAAGTAGAAGCGGCTTAGTCAGAACTCGATTAACAACTCCCATTGAACTTAAAGGTCTGCACTTTGAAAGAGAAAGTGCAGACCTTTTTTTATTGAAATATCTCTACACCACAAGCCTATTTGTATTATGATAGCGCTTTCATTAGTATAAAGATTGACCATGCTCGCTCGCAAACCTGACCGCCTTACTGCAATGCACAACATAATTGAGCAAGTGAAGCTTGAGCTGCCTCTGTATGAAGATGAAACCTTTGTCTGCGGTACCGGGACTGATTGTGTGGGCTGCCCTAAAAAACTCATGGAGCTGGTTGATACCGAGCTTAGCTACTGGGAGCACTATATCTCAGATGGCACTGCGCCCAACTTTGATGACATTAGGCGCTTTGGCAAGCTGTGCAAGAACGTAAGAAGAGCGTTAGTGCGTAACAACGTCCCCTTGCTCAATTCGACTCCGTAGATTAGCAACAACATGTGGCGGAGCGACTTTTTCTAGCTGCATCACGCATACCTCCGCTTTATTGTCCGAATGGCGGATCTTAAAGTCACATATCGCATACAACTGCTCTGGCTGCTCTGAGATCTCATAGGCTTTTTTCAATGAATCTAGCGCCAGTTTCTGATCATAAGCCTCTTGAAGCACGCCGTTAACATACCAATACTGACTATTGGTTTCGGCAAGCTTTGCTGCACTATCCATGCTTTTCGCAGCTAGCTTTGGCTCATCTAATCGCACCAGCGTCAGAGACTTTGCGTACAATAATCTTGGCTCGTTAGGGAAAGCAACTAGCCCATCATTGAGCACCGTTAACGCCTCATCATCTTGCTTATTAAGGCGATAGCTTTCAGCAATACCTATCCACGCATCAACCCCACCCTTAGAGCGTTCTATCAATTTTCCATAGACATCCCTTGCCGCCTTATAGTCACAAATATGCAGGTAGCCTTGAGCTAAAGCCATCATCGAGGCTTGGGTATCCTCAAGAATCAAGGTAGACGCCCAATCATCAAACAAGGGATCAAATTGCTGCCTTTGAACCGCGTTCAATTCTGCGTAATCGACCACAAGATTTTCAGCGACCGCCATTCTTACATCTAAGACTAAATCGTCCATCAGGGGTGACAGTAAACGCCAGCGGTGAGTCAATTGATACGGCGCTGACGCTTTAACGGAAGCCTCACGAATATCATGATGATTATCCTTAAGCCCGCGAGCGATTGCGATAAGGGCACTTTGACTTGGAAAACTGGTCAACTGCTCTAATGCGTTAATACGCTCAGAGCGTTCGTTGTTTTTGTCCTGTGCGATATATGACAACTGCTCTACCGTTCGATTGGCAGCGCTAGAAGATGGAGAAATTAAGAGCAAGGCCATCATCGCAATTACGGTAATAAGGATGTTCGTTCTTACACTCATCAAAACTTGGCACCAAAGGTATTGCTTGGCTGAGGTTGAGACATGGCCTCTCTTACGATCTTATCGCTAAACTTGCCATGTGCGACGGGGTAGCCCATGACTCGCAGTAAATGTGCAATTGAACGGTCCGCATGTTTATAAAATTTGTGCCAGCCAGCACAAAGGTAATTGAGCCCGGGCTCACCAGAGCGGGTGCGAATAAAGCGATTCTTTGGACACTCACCAAAGCAGGCAAACTTATAATCACATGTGTTGCACTGCTCTGTCAGACTCTTAGTTTTATTAAACCCAAAGCTCTGCTGTTTGCTAGAGAACGCCAAATCATCCAACTTATCGACGTGAATATTGCCAATTTTATACTCTGGATAAACATAATGGTCGCAAGCGAATACGTCACCCGTTGGCTCCATCGCCAAACCCTTACCGCAAAACTCACCTAATGTGCATAATGGGTTTCTGCGCCCCATCCAAGTCTCAACAAAGGCTTCGAAATATTGCACAAACACCTTACCGACATCACGGCTCGCCCACTCATCAAATACCGCAATCAGAAAGTTGCCCCATGCCTCATCCGATACGCACCAAGACTCCATCACAGAGTTTTTTGAGCCCGGGATCAGACGTTTATCACCTTGACGCGGTTGTTGCTGCTCTTCCCATGTCTGAGGTGCGGTATCGCGGAATGTTTTTTGTTCAACAATGGGGATGAACTGCATTTGCGGGGACTTTACTTCGTCACGCAAGAATCGATAAACCTCTAAAGGGTTACGGCTGGTAAGGTTATTGATACAGGTCAGCGTAGCAAAACTCACTTGGTATTCATGGAGCAGTTTCACCGCTTCCATAACTTGTTTGTGTGTACCGCGACCGGCTTTGTTGGTTCGATAGGCGTCGTGATACATGGCTGGGCCGTCAATACTCAGGCCCACCAAAAAGTTATTCTCTTTTAAAAACTGACACCATTTTGCGTTCAGCAAGGTGCCATTGGTTTGCAAATCGTTTGAGATGCTTACGCCAACAGGCTGATATTTTTTCTGCAGTTCAACGATCTTTTCGAAGTAAGGAAGCCCTAATAACGTCGGCTCTCCGCCCTGCCATGAAAAGATAATCTCCGGCGTGTTTTGAGCCTCGATATACTGCTTAATGTATTGCTCAAGGTCGCGCTCACTCATCTCTGGAGAGCACCCCTTCTTGTAGTCCAGCAGGTCTTGCTTGCTTAGGTAATAGCAGTAATTGCAATCAATATTGCACGCAGCACCAATGGGTTTCGCCATTACATGCATTCGCTTTGAGGGTTTGCCGTTAAATTGCGGGCCTTGAGTCAACAACATATCGATACCGTTATCTTGGATGCCAAAAACAGCCTTATTTTAACTTTTGGTTATATCAAAGGCTTGTTATTGCGCATATAACCATTTGGAAAATTGGGAATTGTTAAACTAATGTCTCATTTTTTGACAGAGACCAAATATGACCCTGCGTTTGACGAATTTTCGCCCTTTATTAGCATGGACGCTAGTGTTAACAATGACAGGATGCTCACTATTTGAACCTCACCCTCTGACCACTCAGATCGAAGCCGACATGGTATTCGTTGACGGTGGCGCTTATGTCATGGGGTCCGACGCTGATGATGCCAAAGCCTCAGAACAACCCGCTCACCAAGTGAATGTTGATAGCTTCTATATCTCTAAGTTCGAGGTCACACAGTCTTTATTTGAAGAGGTGATGGGCCATTCAAGAAGCTTCTTTAAAGACCCTCAAATTCCAGTGAATAACTTGAGTTGGCAGCAAGCGAACTACTTCATCGAAAAACTCAATGAAATCACAGGTCAAAAATACCGCTTGCCCACTGAGGCCGAGTGGGAGTTTGCCGCGCGTGGTGGCAATCAATCGAAGGGTTATACCTATAGTGGATCAAACAACATCGATGAGGTCGCATGGCATGCAGGCAACGCTAACAATCGAGCACACCGCGTTGGCCAGAAAAAGCCTAATGAACTAGGACTGTATGACATGACAGGCAATGTAGGCGAATTCACTATCGATGCCTACGAAGCGACATTTTATCGCAGTTCACCAACGCACAATCCAAGTAATGCACAAGATACCAATATTGGCCTTGCCCATAAGTCAGTTCGCGGTGGCAGTTTTTCCTATGCCGACAATGAATCTGAAAACTACCGAAGAGACTTTGCTAGCCAGTCTATAATTATGTCGGATATGGGACTGCGTCTAGTACGGGACGCGCGCTAATTCATTTATAACAAGGACACATGCCCTAATGATAAAACGCTATTGTGCGATGAGCCTGATCGGTCTTGGCCTTATCAGTTCTCCCGCTTTCTCTGCAGAGAGCAAACCTAAGCTTGTGCTACAGATTACTGTAGATGGCTTACGTGGAGACCTATTAGAACGCTATAAACACAACTTTGGCGAGGGTGGCTTTCGTTACCTCATGGATCAAGGGGTGTATTACACCAATGCTCACTATCAACACGGAAACACCGAGACCATTGTAGGCCACGTATCGCTTGCCACAGGTGCTCCCCCCTCAGTACATGGCATGGTGGGTAATGTTTGGTATGACCGCAGTCTAGAACGTCTGATCTATAACGTAGAAGATGGCGACTACAGCTTGCTGACCAGTGGCGCTGATGTGAATAAATCCACCGAGATTGATCCGACACAGCGTGCTGCCACCAAAGATGGCCGCTCCCCAACCCCAATACTGGTGTCCACCTTCAGTGATGAACTCACTGTATCAAATAGTGGCCAATCCAAGGTATTTGGCGTCTCTATTAAGGACCGCGGCGCAATTTCTCTAGCGGGACATACCGGTAAAGCGTTTTGGTTTTCTAAGGCGACCTCTGATTTTGTCACCAGTGACTACTACTACGACGCATATCCTGCGTGGGTAGAGCGTTGGAACGAAAAGGATATTCCTGCACGGTACTCAGGTAAGCGCTGGGAACTGGCACTGGACAGAGAAAAATACACCCTAGAAGAAGTCTCTCAAGAGCAAAAGTTTGATCTGGCCGGTTTTCAACGAACCTTTCCACACCCCTATGGGCCGGCAAGCTTCCAGTATTATTCAACCATGCTAACCGTCAGTCCTGCTGGCGATGAGCTCACTGCGGATTTTACCAAAACCTTACTACAGCAAGAGAAACTGGGCTCTCGAGATGTGACCGACTACTTGGCGGTCAGTTTTTCCTCTAACGACTATGTTTTGCATTTGTATGGCCCTTCAAGCTTAGAGGCAGAGGATAACCTGATCCGTTTGGATAGAACGCTGAAAGCTTTGTTTGAAGACATCGACCATCATGTTGGCTTGGACAACACCTTGATTGTGCTTTCCGCAGACCATGGTGCGCCCGAATCCTCGACCGTTGCAGCCTCTTTAGGCCTGAAGCGTGCACAGTATTTCGACAAGACGACACTGCTTACCGACAATCTCAAGCAAAGACTTAAAAATGAGTTTGGTGTGGGTGAAGAGATCTTCCGACTGTATGCTCAGCCGTATGTGTATTTAAACCATGACGTGGTGAGAGAGAAGAAGATCAACCTTGCTGAACTGCAAGCGGTGATTGCAGAAGAAGCGATGAAGATTGATGGGGTTGCCTATGCGGTAACCAGTTCAGACGTGGCGGCAGGACGTTTAGCCAATACCCATATTAACCAGTTAGTGAGTAATAATTATCAACCTAACCGCTCTGGTGATGTGTATCTAGTGTTTGCACCTCGCACCTATATCAATGATATGGATGGTCTGACTGTGGCTTCGACTCACGGCTCTCCATGGAGCTACGATACTTATGTGCCAGTGATCTTTGCAGGTTTCAATACCAAACCGCAAAAGGTAGAGCGCGCCGTGACACCCTATGATATCGCTCCAACACTATCGAATGTACTCGGCATTACTCCGCCAAGTGGCACTACGGGTGATGTGTTGAAAGAGGTGGTCAACGCCAACTAACCTGGCTTTCATTTGTAACTATTGGCCTCTAGTTCAGTTGCTCTTTAAGTTAATTGCCGTCGTCCCCGAGTGATTTTATCGGGGACCTTTTACACATAACATGAGTCATAAGAGTCACAACCGTCATCTCCGAGTGCTCCTATCGGAGATCTAAGCACTGCAAAAAAAAGGCGGCTCCTTTAAAAGAGCTGCCTTTTTCTTATCTACCCAGTCTAACTAACCGTCTCTTTTGGATGATAAAGCTCCGCTCCAGTCTCTAGAAACTCTTGCGACTTTTGACGCATGCCCTCTAGCGGATCATCTAGCATCTTAATCTCTAACCTCTGGTCTTCGGCTACTTGTTTTGTATCCTTGGCATACTCTCGCACCTCTTGGGAGATCTTCATGGAACAGAACTTGGGGCCACACATAGAGCAGAAGTGTGCGACCTTGCCCGACTCTTGAGGCAGGGTTTCATCATGAAAGGCGCGCGCAGTATCTGGGTCTAGCGAGAGGTTAAATTGATCCTCCCAGCGGAACTCAAAGCGCGCTTTAGACAAGGCATTGTCACGTATCTGAGCACCAGGGTGTCCTTTTGCCAGATCCGCTGCATGCGCGGCCAGTTTATAGGTGATGAGACCGGTTTTAACGTCTTCCTTGTTAGGCAAACCTAAATGCTCTTTCGGTGTGACATAGCAAAGCATGGCGCAGCCATACCAACCGATCAAAGCGGCACCAATCCCCGAGGTAATATGGTCGTAACCCGGTGCGATATCTGTGGTCAGCGGGCCTAGCGTGTAAAACGGCGCTTCATGACAGTGCTCAAGTTGCTCTTGCATGTTCTCTTGAATCATATGCATAGGCACATGGCCTGGGCCTTCGATGATCACCTGTACGTCATATTCCCAAGCCACCTTAGTTAGCTCTCCTAACGTGCGCAGTTCAGCAAACTGCGCTTCGTCATTAGCATCCGCGATTGAGCCTGGGCGCAGGCCATCTCCTAACGATAATGCCACGTCATATTTGGCGCAGATCTCACAGATCTCTCTAAAGTGTGTGTATAGAAAGCTTTCTTGATGGTGGGCCAAACACCACTTAGCAATGATGGAGCCACCGCGAGAGACAATGCCAGTGACGCGTTTCGCTGTCATTGGCACATAACGCAATAACAAGCCTGCGTGTATGGTGAAGTAATCCACGCCCTGCTCGGCTTGCTCAATCAAGGTGTCTCGCATCACCTCCCAATTCAGATTCTCGGCAACGCCATTAACCTTTTCCAATGCTTGATACATTGGCACTGTGCCAATAGGAACTGGGCTATTTCGCAGTATCCACTCACGAGTCTCATGAATGTTTCGTCCAGTGGATAAGTCCATCACCGTATCGGCGCCCCAGCGGGTCGACCACACCAGTTTCTCAACCTCTTCTTCAATGGATGAGCTGACCGACGAGTTTCCTATATTGGCGTTCACCTTAACCAAGAAATTGCGACCGATGATCATAGGCTCAGCTTCTGGGTGGTTGATGTTAGAAGGGATGATCGCGCGTCCTTCAGCCACTTCCCTTCGAACAAATTCAGGGGTGATCTCTTTAGGTAGGTTTGCGCCAAAGTTATGCCCCGGATGTTGATGGTTTAACTGTTCATCCGCAAATTTCTGCCTGCCCATATTCTCTCGAATAGCGATGTACTCCATTTCAGGGGTAATAATGCCTTTTCGAGCATAGTGAAGCTGGGTGACACACTGATTCTCGTTTGCTCGACGAATACGTGGCAGATTGCCGTAGCGCAGATCATCAAGGGTGTCGTCTTGCAAGCGAGACTTCGTATACACAGAGCTCACCTCATCCAATAACGCAGTATCACCGCGCTCTTCTATCCACTGCTCTCTTAGTTTTGGCAATCCGCTATAAAGATCAATGGCGTGTTTTGGGTCTGTATATACACCGGAGGTGTCATAGACATGGATGGGTTCATTGGGCTGGAAAATAGGCACATCTTTAGTGCCTCCCACTAGACTGTCTGCAAGGGCGATTTCACGAACTGGCACCTGAATATCAGCGCGCAGTCCCTGGATATAACACTTAGTGGAATTGGGGTATGGCTCAACAGACAAAGAATCAATAAAGTGTTTCGCGTCTAGCCTTGCTTGTTTACGTGTCGACATAGCATTTTTCCTATTAATTAAGGGTTATCAAATGCTTGGCGGATGGATGCAACAAGAAAGACCATAACTCAGATAGAGCTATGATCTGGGGATAGAGATCTGTGGTGGTGTGATCTCTACTCTTGTTCCCTTCGCAGGTATTAGCCTGATCAGGTTCAACGGATCCCGAGTTAACGGTCTCAGCCTTATGGCACTCCGACAAGTATTTTCGAGTATACAATCCCTTTTCGACGAAGAAAAGATGCAGATTACTCTGCTAAATCAATCGCATACTACTTTATGGGTATAAATGTAAATTAGTGTGATTTTTGTAGACGGATTGCCTTTCTGGATCTAGGATGCGCCGATCTTTTTCAAGACTGTTGATCATAAAATATGACCAGTCATACTGAGAAAGTGGTCTTTTGATTATTACTAAGTGGGAATGCATCAATGGATACATCCAAACTATCATTGCTTAAAAGCTCTATCGCTACTGACATCGCAAATGGCGAGTTAGGCTGGATCAACAAACACGCTTTACTGCGTGGCGAATCAAGCGTAATTGAGAGCTACCTGACTCAAAAAGCGAGAAAGCTAGCTAGAGAAGAAGCGATTACTGGTACAAACGAAGATATGTTCACCATCTACAAATCTTTTTTCAACCAGTTCACTGAAGCGCAAGAAAACACCCAGTGCACTCCATCGACATATCTAGAACGTATGTCGTCGCTCGTAGGATTCGAAGCGGGTAAACGCTGGCATAGCCTATAACATATAGACTAACGACCCTCTTGGTATTTAAGGGCCTGCTGACCTTTTGAGGTTGTTTTTGTAGCGAATTGTTGGGTATTTATACAAGGCAGTCACTTTTAGGTGTGGTGGTTCCACATGAAAAGGGACTAACGCGGTAGAAGTGCCCAACAAACGCTACCCGAAGGGCTCGGCCAGAAGCCATTTACTCGTCGTTAAGCGACTTTTGCTTAGATGACTAGGCGGCAAGCCACTCGCCTTGATTAAATGGCTTCTGGCCAAGCAAAATTCAACCGCAAAAGGTCAGCAGGCCCTATGGAGTGATAATACCAAGTGGGCCTTTTCTCTTCATCACGCTAATCTTTAAAGATCACCTTTGACACTGACTGCACTTGGCTTCGTAACCATTTATGGCCATTTTCTGTGGTTCTACTTGGGTGCCAAAGCATGCAAATATCTTCAGAAATATCTAGAAATGGGGTCTCTAAACTCTGAATTGGATAGTGCTTTGCCATAGTATCAATGGCTGAGGCAGGGAAAAGAGCGATGTAATCCGTTTTACATACCACCGGCAGCATCTCTAATACCCCAGGAGAACGATAAACAATCCTTCGTTTGTTGAGATCTTGAAAGTGGTGGTTAGATAGTATCGCACTTCGGCTTTTCCAACGTGATACTGCAACATGCCCCTCTTGCAAGAACTCGTCTACTGTTATCTCTCCAGATAGCCTTGGATGCTCCTGTCGAGCGATTACTTTTATTGATTCTCTGCCCAATTTAGCGACCTTAAGAGAGGTTCTTTCTAGTGGCTTCATATCAATCACCAAGTCATATCGTTGCAAACGCAAATCTGATTCATGATCCTCCGTAAATAGAGGGTGTACCTCAAGGTCTATGTTGGGTGCTTTTGACTTAATCTTAAGTAAAAGTTCAGGCATCAACTGATAAGCAATGGGCGTCATGCAGGCTATTGAAAAAATGCGCTCCGATATCTTGGGATCGAAATCCCGAGTCGCGGATAGAGTAGAAGTGAAGTTCTTAAACGATGCAGACAATGCAGGATAGATGTCCTCAGCAAAGGTCGTAGGCGTGACCCCTGTTGGGCTTCTGTGGAACAAAGGATCGTCATAAATCTCTCGTAGGCGCTTTAAAGACTTACTGACCGCAGGCTGGCTGACCCCAAGACGATTGGCGGCTTTAGACATACTGCTTTCTTCGTACACTGCGACAAAGAAAGGGATTAAATTTAGCTCAGTACTTTTCATAGGTTCCTATTGTGTTTACCCCAAAGCTAAGATTTAGGGCCTTTGTAGCGCTCATTTAGCCTCGCTAATTGGGGCAAAGCGAGATAATGCGATTTCCTTTGCTCATTTTTTTGATTAGCCAGTCTTCCTATTTCTCGCCATAGAGAACATCCCTTAATAAAAGAAATTTTCTCGTGTTGAATTTGCTTCGCTAGTATTTGCCAATCAGCACTGCTCGACAATGCACTCAATTGTAAGTCACCCGATTGAGAGCGTAATCGCGCATACAAACAGGCACGGATTCGCTGTTCATTACCTAACTTCAATTCTTGAACAAACAGCCACCAAGCAGGCTTAGGTTGGCTGTTATAATAGCGTTTTAACGCCAAATAAAACCCAATAACTGAGATAAAAACAAACAATGTAATCAGTAAGTTATCTTTATAATAGCGCACCCATGAAGAGAAGGTATGAGACACCTTAAAAGACTGCCCCTCAAGTCTCAATTCACGCAACTCACCTTTGTCTGAATCCCACCAAGAAATGGAGTACTCAGGAAAGGAGAGTTCTCCGCCAGTTTGCAGTACATAGACCTCTTCTTCGACTCTCTGAGCTTGATACTGACCTCGATTTTGCGTGTCCGATAACCTGACTGGCTTTGCATACGCTTGATAGCGATTGCTTCTATTCACGCTATCGGTAGCCATTATTGGAGGTAACAACACCGATAAGGTATCTGTTGCCTCAACGCTAATGGTGCGGGTAATGGTATCACCGGCTTTGAGTTCTTGATTAGACTGCTGCCACTGCTGGCTTATTTCAGCCTTAGGGCTATTAATCCACAGCGTTTCTTCCGTCAATAGTCCGCTTGGCAGGCTAGCCGTAAATCGCAACGGTTCAGTGTAGAGGTTGCCTTTCACATTCTCGCCGCTATCAATAGAGACTTGTACCTGCACCGCAAGCGGTGGGATAACAAACTCTCCGCTCTTCTGCGGATATAGGTCAACCTCCCATAACTGTACTGACCAGGTCGCGCCCTTTCGCCTCTCTGCGTAATTAACCGCTAGTTGGGAGCGCTGCTTGGCTATGACATCCGGTATTTCAATGCCACCAATTCGAGTCCCGCCGGTAAACCAGCGCGGTGTCGATACCTCTATATATAGGGTGAGCTGCTCATTGATAGTGACCTGCTCTGGTTGTTTGATATCTTGACGATCATTCAACCAGCTCTTTATCTGCACCCCGCCACTGCGTTGCAACTGCGCTATGTCATTGGCAAGGCTACTTGTCGAAAACGCCATAAACATGAAAGCGATGAAGATAAGACGCCAACCGTTATTTCGCATGACTTGGCTCCTCACTTTGACGGTTAATTAACTCAATTTGAAACTTAGCTCTTAAAAAGAACTTAGGGTCGGACTCCACCTTACGTAGCCACTTATCAGCAAGCTCATTACTGCCCAGTATTTCATTGGCATTGAGCGTCTCTTTTAGCATCATTGCCGCCACCGCTTGGTCTTCAGCGCCATCCCCTGTTTGTGGCTTGTCGCCAAGCTCCATGGAGTCTTCAGGACCATCAGTGGTGCCAGCCTGACTCTCACTGAGCCGGTTCACCTCATCAACAATGGCCTGCATCGCTTTCAAGTTATGCTCCACATCCGTGGTCAGTTGTTCTGATAAATCCCATTTTTCTTGCTTGAGTAGATAGGCGAACAAATCCCTAGCTTTAAGGTACTCACGCTGTCTCGCCAACGCATTGCCTGCATAGAACAGTGACAGGGCTGAGTCTGCATTTAGAAACTGCGCATGAGCCTGTTTAAACTCGCCAGCATAGTAATAGGCGATGCCCTTACGAAGCGGGTCTTGATAATGAATCGCCGCCTCAAGATAGTTTTGTCGATTAAAGTGCCACTGCCCTTGCTGGTCTGGTGTCAGCCATAGATCGGCCCACATTTGAGAAACTTTGTCCCACTGCGTGACTTCCATGCGAGTCTCTGTTGATTCGGCTTTGTGCATCTCGAGTGATGCATAAGCGTTATTCACAGACAGAGCAGGCGTGAAAATACAAAACAGCAGCGCCCATTGAACCAGCCAACCCTTTCTAAACCAAAACAGCAGCAATAAAGCGATAGGCACTAGCAAGTAATACCCCATGTCTTGCCATGGCATTGCTGACTCATTGTTAAGCTGCATATGACGTTCAATCTTTCGATTTAATGCGTTGATATCGGCATCATCAATGGAGATCACCTCTATGCTTCCACCGCTTTCACTCGCTAATTGCTTTAACGAGTTGAGGTCCATTGGGTTACTGCTTTGCACTTGCTGGTTGCCTGCGGCTAGAACAAGCAGTTGATGTCGACTTTGATTAAAGTATTGGGCAAGTGGTTCGAGGCTGTTTGGTGTAATACCATCACTAATAAGAAGTACGGTGCCCGCTTTATCACTCGCTAATTGTTCATCGATAAGCGCTATGATGCTGTCCGCTTTCTTTCCCTCGACAGGCATAATGCTAGGCTCAATGGCGGCTAAGAAAGGAGCGAAAACAGAACTGTCTTTGGTCATTGGCATGGCAAGGTGGGCTGTGCCCGAATACACCACTAGGCCTGTCTGCCCGCCACCGCGAAGCGCTAAGAGATCCTGCACCTTCTGCTTTGAACGCTCTAACCTACTAGGTGGTAAGTCCTCGTTGAGCATTGAGGGGCTGTTATCCAACGCAATCAGTAGTGATGCCTTGTCTTCACCAAAAGGTGATGGCGCTCTTTGCCAGGTAGGCCCTGCGCAGACAATAATGGCCATTAGCATAGAGACAAATAGCAACTTTAGAGGCAGTTGCTTTCGCCACCCCATATCGCCGATGGTCAAAGGCTTTCTTAGATGATCTGGCAGCAAGGCTTGCCAACTGCCAACGGTATCATGCTTCCAACGCAGATAGACCACGGCCATTAGTGGGGCAAGAGCAAGGAGCCATAGCGGCCTAATGAAATGAAATTGAGTAAACACTTGTTGCCACAAAAGAGAATCAAACATCCGTTCTCTCCTCTTGTATCTCGTTGGTATTGGTTCTCGCCATTCGTTTCACTGTACTGACCATGAAGGCCAGCAAATACAGGGCAACCACCAGCATAATTGGGTAGGCATGCACGCTGGTTTTAGGGCGATAGGTTGAGCTCTCATAGAGCTGTGGCTCAAGCTCGCCAATTTCTTCATACGCTCGGGCCAGAGCTTCTCTATCCAGAGCCTCAAATGCCTCACCACCGGTTTCTGAAGCAATTCGAGCAATGGTGTCCATATCCAAGGCCTGTTCACCCACAGTGGTGGGATCGCCAATGGCAATCACATGGATCTTCACCCCCTTCGCACTGGCAACCTTAGCGGCATCGATTGGCTCAACGAAGCTTCCCGTATCATTGCCATCGGTTAGCACAATCGCGACCTTTTCACGTGCCCCTTCTGCACTCGCTTGAGCACTGTTTTCAAACACCTTAATAGCCAAGCCTATAGCATCACCCAGATAGGTACTGGCCCCTGCCATCCCAACATCGGTTTGCTGCAAAAGGTTTAGCCATACCGTTTGGTCAGCAGTAAAGGGGGTTTGAATGAAGGCCGCATCGCCAAATAAGATAAGCCCTAATCGGTCGCCTTTTCTTGATTCGACGAAGGTTTCTAGCACCTCTTTTACCGCATCCAGCCTAGAGATTTTGTCACCCGTTTGCGAAGTGAAGTCTTGCTCAGCCATAGAGCCAGACAAATCCACGACGACCATCACATCACGCCCCAAGCGCTCACGTGTTTGAGGTTCGCCGAGAATCGTCGGTTTACACAAGGCAAAGATCACTAAACACCATGACATCACCAAGATGCATCGTTGCCACAAGGACGGGCGTAATTGACTGGCACCCTCGCTCGGCAACTCTCCTAAAGCCTTAAGCAAGACGCCAAAAAAAGGCACCTTTATGGCAGACTGCTTGGTGCGATAGGCCGGAATGAGCCAGTGCACCAACAGCGGTAAAGGCAGAGCCAATAACCAATAGGGATGCAACAGCTCCAGAGAAGAATCAAGCATTACTGATCTCCCCGGATACAGTTTGAGCTAGGGTAAGGTGTCGCTTCACCCATGCCTGACTATCAGCAATCAAGGCCAAGAGTTCCGCCTTGCTAAGGGCGTTTTGCTGCACAAGCAAAGATTGCGGCCAGTGCGACCATTGACTTGCAAATACATCAAGGCCAGGCTTAGTCTGAGCATCAAGAGATTGCAGAAAAGGCAGCCCATATAACGATCGTGTTTGCGGATTAACCGCCAACAATACTGTCCTCAAAACGCTATACACATCTTGAGAGATCTGCTGATGATAGGCTTTATCTGCCTCCTGTGAGGTTTTGCACGCTTGTAACAGTAAACCCAAACTGGCTATGGCCTCGCGCCGATATCGGTTGCCCCACCAACGCTGCAAGCTTTTATAGGTCCAAACGATAGCAAAGGCCGATGCAATGACAGTGACCACTTTCCAACCTATGGTTTGCGGCATCCAACTCACTGACGGTGCCACAGCAACCTCGACAATATCACGCAACATATAACTTTGCGGTGGAGTATGTACCGTCATCGATGTACTCCCATACCACGCTTAAATTGCTCTAGATGATTGCCTGATGTATCTAGATGAATCAAAGGCAGCCCTTTTGCGGCCATCAAACGTACCAGCTGACTCTTTTTGAGCTCTTGATGTTGCTTTAATCCGAGGTTCGCTTGTTTGAGCTTTGCAGATTCACTGATATTAAGCTGATGGGTACCGTCTCCCATTACCCAGTTAGAGCGAGAAGGAAGTTCTTCTTCAAGTCGGTCAGAGATCAATACCGTTAGCACATCATTATGGGCCTGAAGCTGCTGCAACCTATCAACATCTGACTCCTTTGCCCCATGCCAATCACTAAGCACTATGACGGTAGAGCCTTTGGTTGCCACGCGGGTAATGACTGACATCAACTGCCCAAATGAAGCCGATTCACTATCTTGAGAGGAAACGTTAAGAGACTGATTAGCTTCGGCAAGGCAATGTAGTCGATGTAACAAATGGGAGCGGCTTCGCTGCGGCTTGTACCAATCAACGCTATCCGGCCTTGCGATAACAAAGCCCACTCGATCACTGTCCTTAAGCACTCGCCAAGCACTCAAAGCCGCAATCTCAGCAGCGACGACCGATTTCATTACCTCGATAGAAGAAAAAAACAGACTGGAGCGCTGATCAACACACAAAATAACGTTGCGATCTTTTTCTTCTGTGTAGGCGCGCACGTGCGGCTTACCTGTGCGCATTGTGACTTTCCAATCAAGGTTGCGAATATCATCGCCATTTTGATAGTGACGCAGCTCTTCAAAATTTAATCCACGGCCACGAAACAGGGATTGGTGGCGGCCAGACAAAATAGTGCCCGCCTTCAATTGGGGTAAAAAGGAGAAAGCACCCACCTGCCCTTGCAGTTGAACTAAGCGAGCATATTGACAATAGATTCGAGCATCACCGGTTTCACGTTGAGCTGATTTCATAGTGTTACCTCCGCAAAGCGACTAGCCGATGGCTACGGTATCAAGAAGCTCATCGACTATCTGCTTCGCAGAAATCCCTTCTGCCAGTGCGTCATAACTTTGAGTATGTCGGTGCCCAAGTACGCCATGAGCAACTGCTCGAACATCATCCGGCTGCACGTACTCTCTTCCTTTTAACCAAGCATACGCTCGTGAACACTTATCAAGAGCAATAGTCGCACGTGGGCTTGAGCCAACTTGAATCCAGCGCGAGAGATTTGATTCAGGGTAGCGATCTGGATGTCGCGTCGCCATGACTAGGGCAACGATATAACGCTCAGCGATCTCCGATACCTCGACTTTGGCAATTTCTTCTCTTGCCTTAAGCACGTGCACGGGATCGATCGAGGTTATGTTTTGTTGTTGTGATTGAGTATTGCTTGAGGTCTCTTCAGAGCGTACCAAGCGCATGATGTCCATCTCAGCATCATCGTCAGGATAATCCACCGTTACCTTTAAGATAAAACGGTCCATTTGCGCCTCGGGCAAAGGGTATGTCCCTTCTTGCTCTATGGGGTTTTGTGTCGCCAATACCATGAACAAATCAGGCAGTTGATGCGTCTCGTCACCCACAGTAATGGTGCCCTCTGCCATTGCTTCTAGAAGCGCGGCCTGCACCTTAGCGGGTGCGCGGTTTATTTCATCCGCCAGCACAATACTGTTAAAGATAGGACCTGGCTGAAAGTACAGTTGTGGCTTACTCTTGCCCGAACCATCCGCAACGTCTTGATAGACCTCAGTGCCCGTGACATCCGAGGGCAACAGGTCGGGGGTAAATTGAATACGGCCAAAGGATGAGTGCAGTGCATCCGCTAGTGCCTTCACTGAGCGGGTTTTTGCGGTTCCCGGAAGTCCCTCTAGCAATACATGACCGTTAGTTAGTAAACCTAACACTAAAGACTCAACAACGTGTCGCTGTCCAACAACAGACTGCTCTACCTGAGAGACTAACGCTGCAACCGCTTCTTGTGACGCACTCATAATTCATCCTCAAACATCGAATATCTCTATTCTACGCAAGATAAACATAACTAATGGTTATACAGGTTCGTCGTTATAGCTTAGCTCGCAATCCTTTAATCACCTCTGGCGGGGCATATTTCTCAAGCTCAGTGATGCATTGACGCGCTTGGAACTCGATACTCGAGTCTTTGCTGTATTTCACTAACATCTCGCATCGAGCGTAGAGTTGCTGAGGGTTACCGCTGACTCTAAAGGCTTTATCCAGTGCTTTTGATGCCTGCGACACGCTTGTCGATTCCAACGACAAGCCATACAGATACCAATACTGTGCATTGTCGGGCTCAACCTCTGTCGCTTGCTGCAGATATTGAGTGGCTTGACTATTTTTGCCTTGGCGCAACAACGACAATGCTGCGCTGTATCTTAACGCACCGGATTTTGGCTGTGCCTTAATGCCCTGTTCAAGTGTCGAGAACACTTGTGGCTCTTTTTCTTGTACGCGATAAAGGTCGGCAAGATTCACATAGCTATTGGCAAAATAGGGCTCAACCGCTATTGCTCCCTTATATTCCTTGATCGCTTGTGCATAATCACCTTGCACTCGATAGACGTTGCCTAAGTTGGTCCGCCCAAAGCCTCTGTCAGAGTTAAATTCTTGTATCTCCATGTACTCTTGCAATGGCTTGGCTAGGACTTGCTTTTGCTGCTCGTTTAACTCAGACCAGTAAACCACCAGCGCGCTTGCCGCTTCTGTGCGCACGCCTAGTACTTTGTCTTCCAGTAATGGCACGAGTATTTGCCAGCGGTCTCTTGGTTTAAAGCCAGCAGAGCCTTGCACCGCAGAAACTCGAATCAACTCACTGTCATGCTTCACTGCCCGCGCAAGCGCCACTGTGGTGTTCTTTCCTTGATAAGGCGCTAAACGACTGGTGGCAGAGGCCCTGATAATCTCCCTTTGAGTATTATCTTGCGCCGTATAGGCCAGCGCATCTTCAGCCCCTTGATAGCCAATTTCTGCCGCATAAAATGCCACTGCGAAGTGTTGCTGATTTTGATGTTTTGAATTGGGGAACCATTTTGCTAATGACTCAGATGCCCATTCATTGGTTTGGTCTTCATGGCAAGAGGTGCACACATTAGGCGTACCTAAATGGGTGCTGAGATCTGGCCTTGGGATCTGCCAGCTATGATCGCGTCGTGGATCCACCTGCATATAGGTCGTCTCAGGCATGTGGCAAGTGGTACATTTTGAGGCTTCAGAGTCTTTGTCGTGGAAGGTATGGTTTTCCGGTGAGAAGTTCGTCGGCAAATGGCACTGGCTACACACCGCCTCTTCGGCGATTTCCAGCTTGGCTGTGTGCGGGTTGTGACAGTTAGTACAACTCACCCCTTTTTCCGCCATTTTTGATTGGAGAAAAGAGCCATAGACATAATCCTCATCAAAGATTTGCCCATCCGCATGATAAAGCTCTGGCGTAATAAGGCTCAAACGATAGCGGTCGAGTAAGTTACCCTGTACATGGTCTTCATCTTCGGTCAGTTGCGTACGACGGCTGTGGCATTGGGCACACATGGTCATTTGGTCGGTAGGGTGAATGCTCTTAGGTTGCAGGGCTGGCATGTTTTCTTCAAATACCCACTCTTTCACGGCTTTTGAAAGGTCGCGGTCAAACCCCAGATGAGCAGCCTGACTGCTTCTATCGCCGTTTGCCCAGGTCATATGCTCTTGGCCTTTTCCATGGCAAGCCTCACATCCTACGTTGATCTCAGACCAAGTGGTGGCGTAGGTGTCTTTTTCACGGTCGTAGTTCTTTTCTAAATTAGTTGAATGGCAATCGGCACACATGAAGTTCCAATTTTGCCCTGAGTTAGTCCAGTAGAACTCATCGGTGGGTGTTAGATCTGGATAGAGGTGAAACCAGAGCTGGCCGCCTTCTTCTTTTGAGCGAGAGTCCCAAGCAAATGGAATCAACTGGACACGACCATCCTCAAACTCAACCATATATTGCTGAAGAGGATCGTAGCCGAAGGTATATTTGATCTGATAATCACGATATTGACCGTCGTCACCTTGAATATTGACCCAATATTGCTCGCCCTTTTTGAAGAAGCGATTTTCGACCCCTGCAAACTCGAACCTAGCGTCATTGAAGTCACCCAATACACTCGCTTCATCTGCGTGTTTCATTGCCATTTCATGATCAGAGCCTAGCCACTGTTGATACTCCTGCTGATGACAATCAAGGCAAACCTTGCTTCCCACAAACCCTGAGTCTTCAGCCTGCGCAACTGCTAGAGCTAACCCAACCCCCATCGTTGCGATGAACAAAATTAGCTTCCTGCCAAATCGTTTCAACATACTACCCTTATAGCGAACGTACTTTCAATTTTCCTATTAATAACAATAGCTTAAAAAGAAAGACCAGAACCAAATAAATGGCTCTGGTCTTAGGTTTCTACAACTTATTTTATTTATTCTGCGGGGTTTGCAGTTTTTCCATTACCTGATCCAAGCTAAAGCTTGCTGCTTTTTGTCTTGGAGGAAATTCCTCGAAGGTTGCCAAGTACTTGCCTACGTAGGCCTGTGCAGGCACTAGCATAAAGGCGCGGTCTAGCATCCAATCGTAGTAGGTATTGGAGGTTCTATCGGCAACCTCGTAAGGGTCCATTCTTAGGTTGAAGATCTTTGGAACGCGAAGCGGTGTGAACGGTTCAGCCCAGATGTTCAAGGTTCCTGTGGAGCGTTGCTCTAGGAACACCACCTTCCACTTGTTGTAACGAAGAGCGGCAAGATCACCGTCATCGGTAAAGTAGAAGATCTCTTCTCGGCGACCCTGTTCTTCTTCACCCGTTAGGTGTGGTAAGAAGTTATAGCCATCAAGATGAACCTTGTACTTGGTATTACCAACAGAGGTGCCTTTCACCAATTTTTCTTTGATTTCTTCATCACCAGCAGCCGCGGCAAAGGTAGGTAACCAATCCATGTGATGCATGATCTCATTGGACACGCTTCCCGCTTCTATCTTACCCGGCCAGCGAACCATTGCAGGAACACGATAAGCCCCTTCCCAGTTGGTGTTTTTCTCTCCGCGGAACGGTGTTAAGCCCGCATCTGGCCACGTGTTCATGTGGGGTCCATTATCTGTTGAGTAAAACACTATGGTGTTGTCTGTGATTCCGAGATCATCGACCGCTTTCAGTAGCTCCCCAACATGGTTATCGTGTTCGACCATACCGTCAGCATAGTTACTGATGCCTGTGGAACCAGCGAGTTCTGCTTTCACATGGGTTCTAAAGTGCATTCGGGTGGCATTCCACCAGACAAAGAAAGGCTTGTCGGCTTTTACTGAGCGCCCCATGAAATCGATGGCCGCCGCTAAGGTCTCATCATCGACTGTTTCCATACGCTTACGCGTTAGTGGCCCTGTATCTTCAATCTTGCCATCAGCATAAGATTTTATAACGCCGCGCGGGCCAAACTTCTTACGAAACTCAGGGTCTTTCGGATAATCGATATTCTCAGGCTCTTCCTCTGCATTGAGGTGATAGAGGTTGCCAAAGAATTCGTCAAAGCCATGTGCGGTTGGCAAGTGCTCATCCTTGTCGCCAAGGTGGTTCTTACCAAACTGACCCGTGGCGTAACCCATAGGCTTGAGCACTTCGGCGATGGTGACATCTTCTGCCTGTAAGCCAAGATCAGCACCGGGCAAACCCACCTTACTCAGGCCAGTGCGAAGAACACTTTGACCCGTAATGAAGGTAGAGCGACCTGCGGTACACGACTGCTCGCCGTAGTAATCAGTGAACATCATGCCTTCTTTCGCAATTCGGTCGATATTTGGGGTTTTGTAGCCCATCAAACCAAAGGTGTACGCACTGATATTGGACTGGCCAATATCATCGCCCCAGATAACCAAGATATTCGGTTTATCCGCAGCAACAGTGGCGGTCGATACCCCCATTAGTACCGATGCTATGATAGCTAACCTGCGTTTAGCACCCTTAAAAGACTTCATAGAAACTCCTTGTCGTGTATTCCTAGAGCTCAATCTCGAAGAGTTCGAAATTGAGCTCAGTAAGCAACATCAGTTATACGCTTAGCCATTGAGTTATAGGCTAAAAATTAACCATATGCGACAAGATGCAGCTTTTCTTTAGGTGTGCTCCGCTAATAAGTTATTGACCTGATTAACACGAGCTTCAGGGGAGTGGCTATGACCTCCTATCCAAAGATATAGGCTCGGTATGACAAACAAGGTCACTACTGTGGTGAGCAGCATACCGCTGAAGATCACGATACCCACAGAAAAGCGTGTCTCTGAACCTGCCCCTGTCGCAATCAACATAGGTATAGAACCAAGAAGTGTGGTCATTGCCGTCATCACAATTGGGCGAAGGCGCTGCTCAGATGCATTAAGAATCGCTTGTTTAACGTCTTGACCGCGATCTCTTAGCTGATTGGCAAACTCTACGATCAAAATGCCATTTTTGGTCGCCATGCCAATGAGCATTAGCATCCCAAGCTGGGAATAGAGATTAAAACTATCTCCAGCTAACAAGATACCAATCAGGCCGCCCAATAATCCTATCGGTACCGTTAACATGACAATTGTTGGACTCACAAAACTTTCGAACTGCGCGGCAAGCACCAAGTAAGAGACAAACAGTGACAAGGCAAAGATAAGCCACACTTCACGTTGATTGTCGTAGTAATCTTTAGACTCTCCCGCGTAGTCGTAGGTATAACCCGGCGGCAGTAACGGTGATGCTTTTTGCTCTAGGTAATTCAGAGCGCCACCTAACGTCACTCCATCCATTAAGTTTGCTTTAAGAGTAATGGACTTCTTGCGTTGATAATGAAATAGACCACGCGCAGACGCTACGTCATTTACAGACACTAAGATATCTAAAGAGATCAACTCGCCCTCTTTCGAGCGAAGATACACCTTACTCAGATCCGCCGCAGAGTTAAATTGAGCTTCATTGGCCTTAAGGTAGACGTCATACTCTTCACCAGACTCTTCAAAGCGGGTTTCTGTTGCGCCCCCAAGTAACACTTCTAGGGTTGAGGCGATCTCGTTAACACTGACACCCAGGTCTCGAGCGACTTCTCGATTTACCGTCAATAAAATCTCTGGCGTGGTCGGGTTGTAATCAAGCTTAATGCCATCCATCTTACCACTCGATTCCGCTGACTTTTCCAGCTCTTTGGCGATCTCATAGATGACGTCATGCTCTTCACCCTGCAGCACAAACTGCACGGGTTCACCCATTCCTCCACCAAAGCCAGGTTGATAGGGGAACACCTGCACGTCAGTCACATCACGGGTCAGTTCTTTAATATGATTGACCACTTCTGTGGCATTCATCTCTCTATCGTTCCAGTGTTTAAGCCGGATAATAAAGAAGCCTTGATGGTCTGCCCATGTGCCAAAAGCGGGTGTAGAATAATTAAGCGAGGCCACAGGACCTTCTTCTGAGGCAAGTGGCATCAAGCGATCGTTAATTTGCTCCATACTCTTAAGCATTCGCTCATAACTGGTGGCTTCTATACCGCCAACATAAACGTTCACCGCACCTCGGTCTTCCACTGGCGCAAAAGCTCGCTGCTGCTGTTGATAGACAAAGTAAAGCCCCGCAGAGCAGACGATAAGCACAAATAGAGAGAAGGTTTTCCACTTCAGAACCGATTCTAAGCTCTTGCGATAAACAGCCTGGATACGACTCACGCCCTTATCCACAGCCAAACAAACGCGGTTAGGCTCTTCAAGTTCTTTACGGAACAATAGCTCGCTTAGCACGGGACCAAGAGTAAGGGCGGCGATGGATGAAAAGCCCACAGCGGCAGATAAGATAACCGCAAATTCTGCGAACATATTGCCTAGCTTTCCCTCTAGAAAGATCAAAGGCAGGAAGGTCATGATCAACACCAGTGTGGTGGCGATTACCGCAAAGTTAAGCTCTTTGGTTCCCTTAAACGCCGCCACCATAGCAGGCGCACCGTTTCGCCTATGGCGCACAATGTTTTCCACCACAACGATGGCATCATCCACCACTAAGCCTATGGCCAGAATCAAGGCCATCAGTGTGACGAGATTGATGGAGTAACCACATAAGTAAGCCACAGAAAATGCCGAAATAAGGGAAACAGGGACGGTTATCGCAGGGACAATCGTGGTCGAGAGTCGTCCCAAAAAGAGATACAGCACTAACGTCACCAGTACAGCAGTAATGGCCAACGTAATGTAGACCTCTTTTATGGCCTCACGGATAAAGACAGTACTGTCGTAATCAACCTGTAGATCAACCCCTTCGGGTAAAAAGTGCTGCAGTGATTTGAGCTCATCCAGAACAGAATCCGATACCGTCAAAGGGTTTGCTTGAGACATAGCCACAATGCCAAGACCCATACTATCGACGTTATTGGCTTTAAAGGTGGTGGTCTCTTTTTTGGCACCTATGTAGACATTGGCTATGTCCTTCAAAAGCACTGATTCACCGTCTTTCTCGGCAATTTGTAGCTGCTCAAAGTCTTCGGCTTTTTGATACAGACGCTCTAAACGAACCACCACATTCAGTGATTCATTCCTTACATACCCAGCAGGGAGCTGCAGGTTCTCTGCCCGCAGTGCTTGCGCCACGTCAGTGGTGGTTAACTGGCGTGCGGCAAGATCTTCTGGGTTGATCTCCACATACAACACGCGCTCAATCACACCTGAGGTATTGATGGAACTGACACCCGGCACCAAGCTTAGGCGTTCAATTAATATGCGCTGTGCATAGTCACTCAATTCGATGCGATCGTGCTTAGTGCTGGTGAGATTGAGCCACATGAACGGGTCACCCTCACTGCTGTTCTTGCGCACAATAGGTTCATCAACATCATCAGGCAGACTGCCACGTGCTCGGCTTACGGCATCGCGCACATCACTGACTGCTTGGATCATGTCGTAGCCAGACTTGAAGGTGATGTTGATGCCTGACCAACCATCCCATGAAGAGGACCAAATATAATCAATACCATCGATACCGCTAAGTTGGTCCTCGATAGGCTTAGTTATTTGACTCTCAACAATGGATGAAGCACTACCGCCATAGGAGGTACCCACGGAAACCACACTCGTTTCAACATCGGGCATTTCTCGAACGGCCAGCATACTTGCGCCAACCAAGCCAAACACAATAAACAGAATGTTTAACACTATCGCCGAGGTTGGGCGATACATTGCGAAATCGGACAGTTTCATGATTAAACGTCACCACTTGGCAAATGAGTGTCTACCGTTTCAATGACTTCCACTTCTGCATTTTCACGCAGCTTCACCGTTCCGCGATAAACAATTTCCTCTCCGATCTCCAGCCCCTCAAGGACTTGTACTTTCTCACCCGTGCGCTCACCCAGTGTCACTATTCGCTTTTCTACATGACGTTTTTCTACTTTGCTGTCTTGCACCACATACACAAAGCGCTCATGCCCTCGATACACCACTGACTGCAAAGGAACGGTGACTTCGGCTTGCGCCGGCAGCGGTAATTCACCCAGCACAAGACTGCCTGGGGTTAAGTCTGCCTCATCATTGTCGATGCGAAACTGCACTTGGATGTTTTGCGTTTGACTGTTTACTCGGCTATCTAAACTTGTCAGGGTAGCCTTTACAGACTTCGCCCCTTCGATGCTGGAGAGTTTAGTGGTTTGTCCGACCTTAAGTTGACGCAGATACTTAGCGGGAAGAGCCACATTCAATCTAAGATGGCTCGAGTCATCAAGCGTAGTTAATACGCTCTCGCTTTCTACATTTTGCCCAATAGTAATATCGACTAGGCCCAATGTACCTGAGAATGGAGCAGTGACTCGCTTATCTTGAAGCGTTGCCTTAGCGAGATCTAGCTCAGCCTTTTGCATTTCAACGTTAGCCAGCGCTGCGTCCACATCTCCTTGCGGAACGGCGCCATTAGGCAAGAGTCGCAGCAAATTACTGTGTTGGCGTTGAAGCTCTTTCAAGCTCGCGGCTTCTCGCTGAACCACAGCGCGCTGATGTCTATCATCAAGCAAAAATAGTAATTGTCCTTTCTTAACTTCCTCTCCCGATTTCACTAAAACCTTTGAGACCTTTCCTTTCTCTTCTGGCTTGATATCGACGGATTGGTGAGCAAACGTATTGCCCAACATATGAACGCTACGCTCAAGGGTATCCTGCCCTGCAAAAGTCGTATCCACGGTCAAAGCGCTCGACAGTGTTGGCGCTTCTTTTTCGGTCGTATGAAGGGAAAATGCAGAGAACCCCGCGATGGAGAGAATAACTGCAATCAGTGCGTATTTTTTCATTGTGCTTGGAAAGGCTTAATGGTGTAGAAATGTGGCGCTATTCTACTTGTTGTGTATGAGACTAGATAATATTGATCTCATAATTTGACGCCTATCTCAAAAATCGCGACGTTAAATATTGCTACAAAATGATACTGATTCTGGCACCTCAGGTTATTAGGGTTCTTGAACCCCTCATATACAAAGCATTTATCGTTAGTCTCCCATTCCATTGATAAAGCAAACCCTTGGTTTATTACCAATGGTTATACAGTCTATAAAGCGACAACACCCATCTTGAAAATTACATTATGTGCCAACAGCAGTTCAGATAAGTCATCTTTTCAGCCTCTTAGTGTTAGTCCCGGGTAACGTTAACAGCCTAATTCTGCTTCGCTGAACTGTCGCAATCCTTTTCCCTACTAAACGTGATGGAGTCTCAATGACTAATCAACTCAGCAAACTGGCTATTTCAGCAGGAATGTTAGCAGCATCAGCGTCAGCTGTAGCTGCAGACAAGCCAAATATCCTTGCCATCTTCGGCGATGATGTGGGCCTATGGAATATCGGCGCATACAACCAAGGCATGATGGGCTATGAAACCCCTAACATCGACCGTATTGCCAACGAAGGTGCACTATTTACTGACCACTACGGTCAGCAATCCTGTACTGCAGGTCGTGCCGCATTCGTTACTGGCCAAGAACCGTTTCGTACTGGTCTTCTCACTATCGGCATGCCTGGTTCAACTCACGGCATTCCTGATTGGGCGCCAACCATTGCTGATCTATTGAAAGATCAAGGCTACATGACGGCTCAGTTTGGTAAAAACCACCTTGGTGACCAAGACCAGCATCTACCAACAAAACACGGTTTTGATGAGTTCTTCGGTAACCTTTACCACCTAAATGCCGAAGAAGAGCCAGAGACTTACTACTATCCAAAAGACCCTGAGTTTCGTAAGAACTACGGCCCTCGTGGTGTCATCAAGTCTTACGCTGATGGCCGCATTGAAGATACAGGCCCTATGACGCGTAAGCGCATGGAAACGGCGGATGAAGAGTTCCTAGATTCTTCTCTAGCCTTCATGGAAAAAGCAGTAAAAGCGGACAAGCCTTTCTTCATCTGGCACAACACAACACGTATGCACGTGTGGACTCGCCTTCAAGAGAAATACCAAGGCAAATCAGGCATCAGCATCTATGCCGACGGCATGTTAGAGCATGATGACCACGTGGGTATTTTGTTAGACAAACTGGATGACCTAGGTATTGCTGATAATACTATCGTTATCTACTCTACCGACAACGGTGCAGAGACAGTATCTTGGCCGGACGGCGGTGCTACACCGTTCCATGGTGAGAAAGGCACAACTTGGGAAGGCGGTATGCGTGTTCCTCAGCTTGTTCGCTGGCCTGGCGTGATTGATCCTGGTTCTCGCTACAACGACATGATGGCGCACCAAGATTGGTTGCCAACTATCATGGCTGCAGCCGGTGTTCCTGATGTGAAAGAGAAGCTTGCTGAGGGTTACACCTCTAACGGTAAAGAGTGGCGCGTACACATCGATGGCTACAACTTCATGCCTTACTTTGAAGGCAAGCAAGAGAAAGGTCCTCGTGAATCACTACTTTACTTCACAGCAAACGGCGAGCTAAATGCTATCCGCTGGAATGATTGGAAACTGCACTTTGCAACGCTAGAAGGCAACATCACTGACGCGGTGCGCTTTGAGTCTAACTGGCCGAAGATCATCCACTTGCGTGCTGACCCATTTGAGAAAGCACCACACGAATCAGGCATGTACCTACGCTGGATGGCGGACAACATGTGGCTATTCGTACCGGTTCAAGATGAGCTTGGTAAGTTCTTTGCAACTCTAGGTCAATACCCTCGTCAAGAAGGTCAAGTTTTGAACCCTGCTGCGATCAGCCAAACCTCTTTGGGTGTGAAAGCAAAACTAAATCAAATCGACCAGCTACAAAAGCAAATCGATGAGATGAACAAATAGACTTCCTATTACTACAATTATGTAGCTTTTAAGACTTTGCTCAGCCCTTGCGGCTGAGCTTTTTTATTCGTGTTAGTATGAAGCAATAACAATGACTTAGGGTTTGCCATGCTAAAGGGTACGCATCATGTCGCCATCATCTGTAGCGACTACCAAACATCAAAGCACTTCTACACACATATTCTTGGCTTAGACATTATTGCAGAGAACTATCGAGCACATAGAGACTCCTACAAGCTTGATCTCGCCTTGCCTGATGGAACACAAATAGAGCTATTCTCTTTCCCATCGCCACCACAACGCCCAAGCACTCCTGAAGCTCAGGGGCTGAGACATTTAGCATTTAAAGTCGAAGACCTTGATAGCTGTATAAAACACTTACAAAGCAATGAGGTCGAGGTAGAAGCCGTACGCGTTGATGAATTCACAGGAAAGCGCTTTACCTTCTTTAAAGACCCTGATGATTTGCCACTGGAGCTTTACGAGGGTTAATAAGGGAGCGTTTCTGGGTCAAGGTCGATGAAATGCGGTGCAATAGGCGTTGTAAACTGCACAGCCTTGATATGTGTTTCGCCTTGCATCAATACCTTACAAACCCGATGCATGCCGTCCATCACCCGTCCTTCATGACACAAGATAATGGGATAGTTAAGGTCTGTCTGTTGAATCAATTTGGCATGCTCCACAATGTTGCGACAGGTTGGTTTAGCACCGCCAAGATCATACCAAAAGGCCTCATCTAGTTCCTGGATTGCATCAAGAGGCACAGTGATGACTGGCATTGCTTGCGCCATCTCGACGAGTTTGATTACGTCCCAGATCAAAAGCTGACCTTCTGTAGAGCGTCTGAAGTGGTATTGCTGTCTCAATGTATGCCTCGAATCGAACGCTTGATATGCCCAATACTAAAACCAATCATAAACAATCCTAATGCGATAGGGATCCCCCACAACAGGGCATTCTTCATGCTAAACGAAGGTTGATAAAGTACGTGCTCACCGTATCTCGCCACCATATACTCTTTCACCTCACTATCTGACTTCCCTGCCTTAACCAACTCAAACACTCGAAGTCGAATGTCCTTGGCAACCGCCGAGTTAGATTCAATCAAATTTTGATTTTGACACATGGGGCAGCGCAAGGTTTTAGCCAGATGAATCGCTTGTTTTTGCTGAGCCACAGAATCAAACTCAAACAAATCGACAGGATGAGAGATGCTTTGATAACCCGCTGCATGGACACTTGACCCAAAGGTGAGGCTTAACGCCAACAATACTATCACACGCCTTACTAGTTTCATGCTTGATACTCCCGAGTAATGGCTCTTCGCTTGCGTGGATTAAATTGTTTAATCCACGCACCACGGATAAGTAAACCAGTACCTGCCAATACCACCAGCAAGCCGCCTATTCCAATCCATCGAATAAAGGCCTTAAACTGAATTCGAACCGCGTAATGCTCGGAATCGATCTTTTCTCCTAGCGTGATATACACATCTCCATTCCAATACGGCGTCAATGAAGGCTCTGTCATATTCATTACTCGAACGGGATAGTGACGCTTCTCAGGTCTTGCAATCACACTATTGCCGGAGGGTTCGGTAATCTCGATGACGCCCTGTTCTGCGGTATAGTTTGGCGCAACGTAAAGCTTAGTGTGTTGGTAATGGATCTTATAATCACCAAACTGTACCTCACTATTTGAGCCAAGTTTGGTTGGACCCAGCTTAGCGGTCAGCTCGTAAGAGTAATAGCTGTTCATGCTGGCTCCAAAGGCCAGTATAGCGACGCCAATATGAGCAATGGAGACTAAGTAAACCTTGTATCGGTATTCCTGTTTACGCACTCGCAAGCAGCGAAGAACATGGGTCACCGTGAGCCATAGTGCCGCCCAAGTGGTAATGAACGCGTAGGTGGACCATGTGGCTGCGACCTCACTGTCTTGATGGGTGTAATAACGAATAAAGGCAAAGGCCAAGAAAGCACTCACCGACGCGCTAATGAATGCCAGTTTCCTCGGAAAAACACCCGACTGCGCCTGCCATTTGAGTAATGGACTTAGTGCCATTGCTACTAGAGCAACAATGGTTAATGGCGCAAATAATAGGTTGAAATAAGGTGCACCCACGGAGATATTACCTAAGCCGAGCAATTGGTACAGCATGGGATAAAACGTGCCGAGAAGGACTATCGCCATGGCCAATACAAATAGGTTGAGAGCCCATAAAATAAAGGTATTTTTGCTGGAAAATCGTGAGATAGCATTGGACTTGATTGAAGCGGCGCGATGGATAAGCAAAACATAGGCACTCACAAACACTAAGCTTAAAATCCCAAGCAATGTCAGCCCCTTGCTTGGATCCACAGCAAAGGCATGTACCGAAGTTAATACCCCAGAACGAACAATAAAAGTACCCAGAATGCTAAGGCAGAAGGTCACTATCGCCAGCGAGAACGTCCATACCTTTAGCTGGCCTTGCTTTCGGCTTGCCATGACAGAATGCACTAACGCCGTCGCCGTTAGCCAAGGAAGAAGAGAGGCATTTTCAACAGGGTCCCAGAACCACCAACCGCCCCAACCTAGCTCGTAGTAGGCCCACCCCGCACCAACGATGATCCCTGCGCTTAAGAAGACCCATGCCAATAGCGTATGACGAGTTAAGCGCTCAAAGATATCGGCTTCGCCCTTTGCCTCGATCAAGTAGCCACAGGTTAACCCCAGAACAGAGGCAAACCCCACATAGCCTACGTACAACAACGGGGGATGAATGATTAGCCCTATGTCTTGCAGCATAGGGTTAAGGTCTCGCCCCTCAAAAGGCATCACTTCATTCATTGCAAATGGATTCGATGCCAGCAGAGTAAACCAGCTAAAAATGGCCACCAGCGCTAACATCAGCCAACTGGCATGAAAATCACTGGCACTATTAGTTCGTCGGGAAACCAGTACAGACCAGCCTGAAATGATGGCAACCCAAAACAACATGGAGCCTTGATGGCCGCCCCAAGTAGCCGCGATCTTAAACGGCAACGCTAAGGCACTGTTGGAGTTATCCGAGACATACGAAAGTGAGAAGTCATCACTGGCAAACGCATAGCTCAGTAGTAATAGCGATAACCCAGCAAAAAGGAAGGCAACAGCGGACAAAGAACGAGAAATAGTCGCAGGTACAAGAGTTTGCTTGCGCAGCAAAAGGCTATAAAGCCCTACTGCGGCGCCGCAACTACTGACTACTGCCGTCAGGATCAAACAAAACAATCCTAGATTCGCTAGCATCCCATTCCCTATAAAAATAAACCCAAGTAGCTCGAACGAATCCAAGTTACCTGGGTGCTGAAAAGACGGATTCTAAATGACCGTCATCTGCCCTGCATACAATACAAAGGTACGTAGCATCAATACGCCTATCAAGCTAAGACTAGTCACGGTGAGAATAAAACCATGATTATGTTTAGTGCTAGAAGGACTAAAGTAGTTCATCGCCAGCGGCAACAACATACCGATTCCCACTACCCCAAACCAGAACCAATTGGACCAGAACCCGCCACCGATGGCATTCCAAGCTGCCGCTTCATGTTGTCCACCGGTAAAGATAAGACCGGTGAAAAACGTAACCAGAACAAATAATTCAAACATCACTACTGGACGCTCGAAGCTATGAATCCAGGCCACACTTGAGCTATGCGCATCCTCTTTAAACACCAGTATGCCAAACAACAAACACGCCGCCGCGCCTGATGACAAACTAGAGAACAAGAAAAGGATCGGCAGCACAGGATTGTTGAGCATTGGATAGGTTTGTAGCGCTGACAACAAGAATCCAGTGTAGGCCGCTAGAGCAATGGCTAGGAATCCTAGGAATAACTCAATGCCATTCTCGAAGCTTTTGAACTTGAGAAGCAGACCATCCACAAACTGAAACTTACCGCCTAAGAAATTCACGATGGTGGTTCTAAAGATGATGCCAATCCAGACAAACAATACCGCCATGTAGACCTGGAATAGGATCACACCCATCGACATGACCGACGTTGGGTTGTAGTAAATCATGATCTTCCAAAAATCTAGTGGCTTGGTCAGGTGGAATACCAATATCAACAGACCCACAATAATGCCAAAGGGCGCTAACCATGCGATGGCTTTCATGATGCCATTGTCCGATGCATCGCCGGTGATGACCTTGCGTTTAAGATATAAGCCAACGATCACCGCACCTGCGGACATCCCTGCGAGGAAAAGATAGATTGCAATGATCCAATCCCACACCAAAGAGTCGAAATGAAATGCACTATTCATGTTACACCTCCCCCTTATCAAACGGCACTTTATACAGTTGAGGCTTTGTGCCTAAAGTGACCTTGTCACGATAAACTGGCTTGGCCTGAATTGCTTGGTTGATATTGCTGTTAGGATCATTCAGATCGCCGAACACCAATGCGCTGGTTGGGCAACTTTCCACACACGCTGGTTGCTTACCTTCTGTAAGATTGGTATCACGACAGAAATTACATTTATCCGCTGATTTGTTTTCTGGATGGAAGAAGCGCACTTGATACGGACATGCCGCTAGGCAGTAACCACAACCCACGCACTTCTCTTTATGGACATCAACAATCCCAGTCTTCTCATCCTTGTAGGCGGCCCCTGTTGGGCACACATACACACAAGGTGGATTCTCACAATGTTGGCAAGAGTCTCGAGTAAATCGATACTCCACGTCAGGGAATTCGCCAATGGGTTCAGATCGCTCAATCTCTAAGCGACTGACTCCCTCAGGAACATTATTCACCTCGCGGCATGCCTCAGTACACGCAGTACATCCAATACAGGCATTCTCATCATGTAGCATGCCGTATTTGATCTTCGCCTCTTCTTCGCCACTGGCAAACGAGTTTCGGCTCGATATTGCCGCCGTCGTGCCAACACCTGTAGTAAAGATGACAGCGCCTGCGCCAGCTATGAAGTTTCTTCTAGAACAACTCATATCATCTCCTACTCTTCGCGCTTGTGGTTAAAGTCTGAATGACAATCTACACACATACCGACGATAGCCTTATGGTCATAGGACAGCACCTTGGCATCGGTTCCATGAACCGTGTGGCAGTTAGAACAAGTGAGGTTCTTGGCGTGTACATCATGTGTCCAGCTTGATTCACGTAGGCTTTCAGGCGTATGACAATCCATACAAGTACTGTTTGCCTTAAGTATCATCTCAGGGGATAGCTGTTGCTTATCTGTCCCTGCTTGAGACTGAGCATCAGAGTATTTGATGACGGTTGATCCACCGTCGCGGTGATCTGGCCCGATGTTGCTATGACAATCGGTACAATTGGCTTCTTTACCCATTGCGTCGATGACATTTTGTCCATGAGATCCAGCTAAAGTGTGTTTAGAGTCTTTGTGACATTGAGTACATTTGTAATCTTTGTCTCTTATCAACTCTACTTTAAAGCGTTCTGATGTTGCTGAATCACTAGGGACACCATCATTGGCCAAAGCATTAATAGAATAACCAAATAGGCACAGCACCAATAAAGATTGGAGCATTGTGGCTATGGTCAATTTAATATTGCCCATCGTATCCTTTCCTTAAATCGAAATAGAATCTAATTTATTTCGACCACTAATTAACAACTCTCAGCTCAATATTATTTGAGCCAAGTGCAATCAATTCTTATTTAGGATAAGCCACAACGCTTTACCCGTTAATAATAGTTACTTATGTGCTACATAACGAGTCTATTGACGCATATTAGTGACACAGATCCATTAAATAAACCTGCCATAAGCGTCGTAAACCATTGATTTTTAATTGATAATTGATCTCATTAATCAATTTTTACATATAAGTTAATTTTTGTGACCTGCCTCTATACCATAAATTGATCTAGATCAATTCAGCTGTTATTGGCTAATGTGGCATCTTATTTATCACTTACACTTACTCCGTTGTCTATATAGCGCCACCGTATAGACTTCTCCTCCGATTCTTTTTAGGAAGCTGCCCCACAACGCAATTCATAAAATGAGAATATGGAGATAGCATTGTGAACAAACAGTGGAAACTAGGGTTTTTCGCGCCTATAGCTTTGTTAGGTCTTTTGACCTGCAGTGCTTTTGCGTCTGCCGAGGATGGAGTGCGCATTGATCCGCGTAATCAAGCATTCGAAGAAGCACATCCCGATCAATATCATAGCTGGAAAGCCACCAGCGAAAGTGAAGAAATAGACGATGCGCTTGCCGGTGACCCCAATATGGTCATCCTTTGGGCGGGCTACGGCTTTGCCAAAGATTACAACAAAGCACGCGGCCACTTTTATGCGGTTGACGATGTAAGGCAGACCTTGCGTACCGGCGGACCTACTGATGCAGAGTCAGGACCTATGCCTATGGCGTGTTGGAGCTGCAAAAGCCCTGACGTTGCTCGTGTAATTGATGAGCGTGGTGAAGACGGCTATTTTGAAGGTAAATGGGCGCGCCTTGGTGGCGAAATCGTTAACCCTATTGGCTGTTCTGACTGTCACGATACTGGCAGTGAAAAATTCAAAAATGGCGAGCCTGAGCTAGCCATTACCCGTCCTTATGTCGACCGTGCTATGCAAGCCATTGGCAAACCTTTCGAAGAACAATCTCGACTAGACCAACAAGCGAGCGTTTGTGCGCAGTGCCACGTTGAGTACTACTTCGTGAAAGATGCTAAAAACGCCGTTAAATTCCCTTGGGATATGGGTACGAGCGTAGGCGAAATGGAACTTTACTACGACGCCTTAGGCTTTGCAGATTGGACCCATGGCGTCTCTAAAGCCCCAATGCTAAAAGCTCAGCATCCTGGCTACGAAACGTGGCGTGATGGTATTCACGGCAAGAACAACGTCGTGTGTGCTGACTGCCATATGCCTAAAGTTGAAAGAGAAGACGGCACTGTATACACAGATCATAAGATTGGTAACCCATTCGACCGCTTCGAAGATACCTGTGCGAACTGTCACACTCAAAGCAAAGATCAACTTCAAGGCATAGTTTCAACGCGTAAAGCACAAGTGCTGAACATGAAGCTGACTGCAGAGAAGCAAATTGTTGCCGCTCACTTTGAGGCAAAAGCGGCTTGGGATGCTGGCGCGACAGAGCAAGAGATGGAGCCTATCCTACAAGATATTCGTCATGCTCAATGGCGCTGGGATTACGCTATCGCATCACACGGTGTGCACATGCACGCTCCTGAGATTGCGCTAGAAGTCCTAGGTACTGCGGTAGATAGAGCAGCAGATGCAAGAACGAAGACGATTCGCCTTCTTGCGAAGAAAGGGATTACAGACCCAGTACCAATCCCTGACATCTCAACCAAAGAGAAAGCTCAAGCGGCTCTTGGCATGGATATGGATGCGATGAATGCTGAGAAAGAACACTTCTTGAAGACTGTTGTGCCAAAATGGGAAGAAGAAGCCAAAGCGCGTGAAGCAACATACTAAACGCTGCTTGAAGACGTAATGACCTAACCGAGGCTCCGATAAATTCGGAGCCTCCTTGTCATAGTAATATCAAGGGTCACAGGAGAGTCAATGCACAGCACGGCGGCGATAGTATTCAGTTTGGTCTTAATCACAGTGGGCATGCTCTATGTCGCGCTGCGCAGACAGCTGTCAAATAATGCCAGCCTTGCTCTTTCAAGTTTGGTGACTGTGGTTGTTTTTAGTTCGACATCGGGTGTTTGGTTTGTACTAAAAAACGAAATACCGCCCCCTCCCCTTGCTATGGAGCCGATGACCATTGAACAAGTCATGGAGGAAAAGCAACAACATCTTACCGGCAACCCTAACGATGCTAAAGCCTGGTTTGAACTTGGCCAGCTGTATATGGGTCGATACGAATTTGACTCCGCAACGACCTGTTTTGACTATGCAATAAGGCTTTCAAAAGCCCCTTATGCAGGGCAATTTGCCGCCCTTGCCACTGCCCAGTACTATCAACACTCACAAACCATCACAGCAGATGTTCAGCGTTTATTAGACATTACCCTAGAGATGGATCCATTTAATGAAACAGCGCTGCAACTGATAGCCTCAGACCACTTTATGAGCGCACGATATGAGCAAGCTATCGCTCATTGGACAATGATATTGGACTCTGATCGCTTAGGCGTTGATAGAGCTAAGGTCATTGGTAGCATCAATCAGGCTCTGTCTTTTATTCGTTAGTCACCTTTAGAGCGCTTACTTTCTCTCCTATCCTTGATGACATCTATGACTATCTAGCGCAATCCATCGTTATCTTATATGACTATGGTCGCATTTATTTTCAGTTAGTCTAAACTGCACGCCTTTGAATATTTTGCTTGGGTTTTATCGCTCAAGATTTTTGTTAGAAGTTAATTGAGGTAGTAGAAGTGCACGAAAAGTTACAGCCTAAATACGGTTTAGGTACGGCAGTGTCACTGGTTGTTGGTATCGTTGTCGGTATTGGCATTTTCTTTAAGGCAGGCCCTGTCCTGCAAGCCACAGGTGGCAATGGCACCTATGCTGTGATCGCATGGGTTTTAGCGGCGCTACTCACCACCATCGCAGCCATAGTGATCTCAGAGATTGCATCAATGGGCTCGAAAACCGGCGGATTAATGTCGTTCAGTGAAACCGCATGGGGTGAGCGCTTTGGGTTCTTCGTTGGTTGGGTACAAACCGTTCTTTATATACCGCTCATTCTTGCTGTTATCCTTTATTACTCAGCGGTATTTACCTGTGCGTTCTTGCAAATTGAGCCGACACTGCCTGTATTAGCAGGTCTCTCAGCACTGTATTTCGTCACCTTTGCTGCAGCTAACCTGTTGGCTGAATCTTTGGGCGGACTACTTCAGCGCATCGCAACGCTAATAAAGCTGATCCCGCTTCTTGCTATCGCATTATTTGGTTTCTTCTACCAAGGTGACGCCGTTACAGCTTCTGCTGATGCGATTGCTTCGGTAACTCAGGTGAGTTTTGCTGCAGCCATTGCGGGAGCCATGATCCCTGTATTGTTTGCCTTTGATGGTTGGATCTTTGTGACCACCATTGCACACGAAATCAAGAACCCGCAACGTAACCTGCCTTTAGCTATGGTCGGCGGTCTAGCAATCATCGGCTTGGTGTACGTGATCTTTACCCTTGGCTTGCTGTCAGTGTCTGAGGGTGCCGCTTTTGCCAATGGTGAAATGGGCGTTTCTGAGGTGGCTAATCTACTATTTGGTGAAAGCCTAGGTAGAACTCTATCCTTCTTCATTGTTATCTCAGCACTCGGCGGCTTTAATGGCTTGATGCTATTGGGTATGCGTATGCCTTACTCTCTTGCTATGCGCCGCAACTTCATTGGCTCTCAAGCATTGCTATCAGTTTCTACAAGAACCAACCTACCGGTTCGCTCTGGATTAACCATGCTGGTATTGCTGGCGTTTTACATGCTAGTGGGCTTTGCCCTTGCTGGAACAGGTGTTCACAACGGTATCTTTGATTTGTATGGTGACCTGCCTATCGCGCTTATGTGGATCATCTACGCACTATTATTTATCGGTGTTTGGCGTTTACGTTCAACTCAGCCAGATGCACAGCGCCTAATTCGCGTTCCGGCTCTGCCACTGTTTGTCGTTCTCGCTATCGCGGGTACAGGCTATGCGCTGTACGGATTCATTCCATCCAATATCACCTCTTTCGTTCTATCTAGTGCGATTGCAGGTCTAGGATTCATCGTATATGCGAAATCATCTCCTAGAGCTAACTAAGCACTAAGTTGCACATATAAGAACTAAAGGGGATCAGCACTTGCTGCTCCCCTTTTTATTTTACTAGCCTGAGTCCGAACGCTTTCATGGCAAAACCTCAACATTCTTTCATTAATGACTTGTCATGCACTGCAGATTCCAAAAATAGAATCTTAGTTCTCATTTTCATTCTTTTGTAATTTAATGGGTCTACATTAAACTCTCCATCGAATTTTTACGCACATTTTTGAATAAGGTGACTCAATGTCAAACAAACTGGCTAATCCAGCTCCACTAGGACTTATGGGTTTTGGTATGACTACCATCCTACTGAACATCCACAACGCAGGATTCTTTCCAATGGATTCTATGATCCTTGCTATGGGTATCTTCTACGGTGGTTTGAGCCAAGTTATTGTGGGCATCATGTGCTTTAAGCGTGGCGATACTTTCGGTACGACCGCGTTTACATCTTACGGTCTATTCTGGCTAACGCTTGTGGGTATCATCGTGATGCCGTACATGGGTCTACCAGCGAGCCCAGCAGGCTTTATGGCTTGGTTCCTTGTGTTATGGGGCATCTTCACAGGCTTCATGTTCATTGGTTCGCTTCGTTACCCTCGTGCTAAGCAAGTAGTATTCGGTTCGCTAACCGTTCTATTCTTCCTACTGGCCGCTCACGACTTCACTGGTAACAGCACCATCGGCTTCATTGCTGGTATCGAAGGTATCTTCTGTGGCGCATCTGCAATCTACTTTGCAATGGCGCAAGTGCTAAACGCAGAATATGGTCGCACCATCCTACCTGTAGGTAGCCCAGCACTAGCTGCAAGCGCACCTCAAGAAACTGCGACTGCGTAAACAAAAAACACAAAAAAAATGCCACCTAGAGTTGTCTCTTAGGTGGCATTTTTGTATCTGCTTAATAGCTTATAGAGCAAGGGAACAAGGGAACAAGGGAACAAGAATAGAAGCTCTATAACAATGAGTGCATTTTGTTATGGCTGAGACATCGCGCGATACGTTACTATGAACCAATAACGCTCGATTGGCTCTATGGTTATTCGCAATATGGATCTTTAAAAGGTAATGGACGACATCATGAAGAAATTTAACTCTTATATCGCTATCACACTGGCGGTTTTTGCACTTTCAGGGTGTGACAGTAATGAGCAATCCTTAAAGGTAACGGCTAGCGCTTATACCTCAAGTGTTGGTGAAACTGACTCAACGCCAAATCTAGCCGCTTGGGGAGATACTCTAAAGCCAGGCATGAAGTCTATTGCGGTTTCACGTGATCTCATCGACATGGGGCTGACCCACAATCAAGAAGTCACTATTGAAGGATTGGATGGTACTTATTTGGTTCTCGACAAAATGAATAAGCGTTGGACAAAAAAGATTGATATCTACATGGGTAACGATGTTGAGAAAGCGCGAGAGTGGGGTAAAAAAGAGGTCACTATTCACTGGACAGTGGATGAAGAAAAGTAAGCAAGGCTGTTTATAACCGCTTAAAAACCGCAACAGCGTAAGTAAAAACACCATAAAAAATGCCACCTAGAGTTCTCTCATAGGTGGCATTTTTGTATCTGTTTAAAGTAATTTGCTGTTCATTTCAGCTTGTCGCATCGGCATAGAGTCTATGGTGGAAAATATGGAGGGTAAGCTTAGGCGTTCTTCTCGCATTTTTATTCCGCCGTCTTTACCAATCAGCACCACAGGTTTGTCTGAGATTCGCTGTCTGATGTCTTGTTGCAATGGCTCAGGAACAGAATCGGACAAGTTAGAAACAACTCGGTTAGGCAAAACTAGGAACCAGACTAGGTGCCTATCTGCAATCTCTTCTGAGGCGTTGGTGAGCGTTTGTTGGTAGTCTGGACGATCTTGTATCAACAAGATGCGATATTGCCACTTCATCTCAGAAAGTTGCAGGAAAGAAGCGTCACTCTTACTCGATGCCAATACACTCATTGTTGTCATAGATATAACCCAAATCAAAATCCTCATGATGCCTCTCCAACCAAGGTTCGCTAATACCTACGACGTTGGCTAGCCTCATGATCAAATTAAGGCTCAATCTCTCCAATAGAATATAGGACTAGATGCTCAGGGTTCATGCCTTCGCCCAAGCTTTGAATGTCTTCGCCCTCACTTTTTAGCTCAGCAATAATGACTAATGCGTCCTCTTGCTCAACATCAATAACGGTTTTCATCTCAGATGCGGAGATACCATAACGGGTTGCTATCAATAGGTCTTTAACCTTCTGTTTGTTTGCATTTGTCATCGTATCTCCTTTCTCACTCGATTAAAGAAACCTAATCGTTAGGCTCTCTCTTATGTTTTGGTACGTAGTTTAAGATCGAGATCGGCACTTCTTTGCTTGGAACAAAGCCCTCGATTTCACGCCTTTCAATTAAGTGACCAAGACGACTTTCAATCATGCAAAGGTTCTTAAAGTTATCTCTAGACACAAACGAGATAGCTTCACCGTTCTTGTCCGCTCGACCTGTACGCCCAATACGATGCACATACTCATCCGCAGGATAAGGCAGGTCGTAGTTAATCACTCGCGGAAGCCCGTCAATATCGATACCACGCGCACCAATGCCGGTTGCAATCATGTACTGGATCTTGCCTGCCTTGAAGTCTTCAAGCAGTTGAGCTCGAACCTTTTGGTTGCGGCCACTATGGAAAGGTTCTGCAGCAATGCCACGCTTCTCAAGTTGAGCCGCTAGCTTGGCTGCGCCGTGTTTGGTTTCAATAAAGATAAGGGCTTGATCCCATTGATTCTCATTGATCATGTGAGCCAATAGAGAAGATTTCTTATCTTTATCTACCGTCACCAGCCACTGCTCAATATTCGACTTCGAAGCACTGTGCTTAGCAATAGAGATCTCTACCGCGTCATTAATTGCGCTCTTTGCAAGGTCGCGAACCGGGTTCGACAAGGTTGCTGAGAACAACAGGTTTTGAATATCTTGTGGCAGGCGAGCAATGATCTTGTTGATGTCTTCAATAAAGCCCATGTCCAACATGCGGTCCGCTTCATCAAGTACCAGCACTTCGACTTCTTCAAAGTACACCGCTTTTTGACCATAAAGATCAATCAAGCGTCCCGGCGTTGAAACCAGTACATCCACACCATCAATGAGGCCTTGCTTCTGCGGCTGATACTCTACCCCGCCATACATGGCCATAGAGGTGAGTTTGGTCTCTTCAGCGTATTGCTTGATCTTTTCATCCACCTGAATCGCTAGTTCACGGGTTGGTACCACTATCAAGGCGCGAATACGCTTCTTACGCTGAGTTTCGCCTTTGCTTAGCATCTCCAAAATAGGCAATACAAAGCTCGCCGTCTTACCCGTACCTGTCTGCGCTGCCGCAATCAAGTTCTTCCCTTCTAGGACGATCGGAATCGCTTTTTCTTGAATGGGTGTGGGCTTATCGTAACCAACTTTATTGATGGCATTGAGGATAGGTGTGCTTAAACCAAGCTTGGTAAATGGCATAGATTACTCATTAAAAACAGATGGACAGCAATAGCATAGGCTATGGCTCGAAAACTTGCGGAATGGTATCACGCACAAACAAAAAAGCCACTCGCAAGAGTGGCTTGAATTAAGGCCTGTTGTGTTTAGAGGCTTACGCCGACTGAACTTCTTTTGTTTCACAGATCATACGCCACTCTTTAGGTAGGGTATTCACCTTACCATTGACGTTAACGATAGAGCTGTGTTCAATCTCGCTTGATGAACGGCCAATCATAATTTCAAACTCGCCACCTTCAACAACGCGCTGTTGCTTGGCGTTGGTAAAGTTGAGCATATCGACAGGTAGGCTAAAGGTAATACGCTTGCTCTCACCCGCTTCTAGCCAGACTTTGTGGAAGCCTTTTAATTCTTTCACCGGACGCACCACAGAGCACAGCTTATCGCGGGTATAGAGCTGCACCACTTCTGCGCCCGCTCGTGCGCCTGTGTTAGTGATGGTCACCGACGCCTCGATAGTGCCATCAAACTCGACACTATTGCTGGTTAGCTCGACATCCTTGTAATCGAACTGGGTATAGCTCAATCCAAACCCAAAGTTGTACGCAGAACCAAAGTGATAAGCAATTGGTGTGCCCGCACTCTTGAGTTTATGGTTGTAGAAATAGGGTACAGCACCGACATTTTTTGGGATCGATAGGGTTAGCTTGCCACTTGGGTTTTCCTCACCAGAGAGGATATCAGCAATGGCGTTTGCACCCTCTTGGCCCGGTGCCCAACCATACAAAATAGCACTAGCTTCATCTTCGGCTCTGCCCAATTGGTAAGGGCGACCGCCGGTCACTAGCACTACCACAGGTTTACCCGTATCCAACAGTGCATCGAGCATCTCACGTTGTACGCCTGGCAGTTCAAGGCTATCGGTATCTGAACCTTCTCCAATGGTGCCCGTTTGGAACAAGCCTGCTAAATCACCTACGCATGCCACAATTACCTCGCTTTGCTGAGCTACATCGACAGCCTGCTGGATATATGAGGTGTCTTTGCTCACTGGAGACGTTTGGTCTTGCGCAATGGCCATATTCACATCGCCCGGGAACACAGGGGCATTAGCTTTGCGCTCAGTCAGGATCTCGCAACCTTTGGCATATTCTACTGTTTCAAAAGAGGCTTTGAGACTTTGCAATAATGTATTTGAATTCAGCTCACCACTGTCCGTATCACTTAAAATTAAATGTACAGGGAAGCTATAACCACCGAGTAATGCCAGAGGATCGTTCGCTGTTGCACCAACAACCGCAATAGGCGTTTGCTTAGACAGAGGTAAGGTACCGTCATTTTTTAGCAATACTGCAGATTCACTGGCAATTTTGTAGCTAAGCTCTGTGCTCTTGTCGTTGTGCAGTGGCTCTGTTGGGATCTCAGTGTAAGGGTTCTCAAATAAACCAAACTCAAACTTGGTCTTTAAGATGCGCTCTACGATGGTATCTATAGTATCCAAGCTGACAAGACCGGCTTCTAGCGCCTTCGTTAGGCGGTTCGAGCAAGCATCGTCTGGCAGTTCAACATCAAGACCTGCGTTAAACGCAAGCGCTGCTGCTTCCGTGCTGTCTGCAGCAACAGCGTGGTGAGCCGCAAGTAGATCGATACCGCCATAATCAGCCACGATCAATCCATCAAAGCCCCATTGCTCACGCAGCACCTCAGTCAATAGGTAATGAGACGCATGGCATGGCTCACCATCGATATCATGATATGCCGGCATCACTGAGCCCGCATTGCCTAGTTTAACCGCCATTTCAAACGGCAACATAAAGGTGTCATTAAGCTCTTTAAAGCCTAGATTAACTGGAGCGTGGTTACGTGCGCCCTCGCTTGCGGAGTGGCCAACGTAGTGTTTTAGAGTAGCGTATAGGTCTCGATTTTCGCCCTGCAAGCCCTTAACGTATTGCGTTGCCATAACGCCAACTAGGTATGGGTCTTCACCTAGCGTTTCTTCGGTACGTCCCCAGCGAACATCTCTAGATACATCTAGCACAGGCGCAAGCCCTTGCTTCGCACCAACCGCTCGAACCTGACGGCCGATATCACTGGCTGCGTTATAAATCAGTTCAGGGTTCCAAGTATGCCCATAGTTAAGGGAAGACGGATACAGGGTCGCCTCTGAGCTCATCAAACCCACAAGACACTCTTCATGGGAGATGGCAGGAATGCCAAGGCGAGTCTCTTCCACAAGAAATTTTTGCAGCTCGTTTAAGGCTTTAACACCATCAACCGGAGAAACTGTATGTGTCCCTAGTGGGCGAGTGATCTGACCGATACCCAGCTTTAATTTGTCACTTAACGTGCGTCCAGATTCGCTATCACTCATTTCGAGCTCTCGCTCCTTGTGCTCACCTTCTGGATCGAGAATGAGCCATTGAGCTCCAAGCTGAGCAATTTTTTCTTCTATAGTCATTCTTGCCATAAGATCGGCAACCCTTTCTTGGGTTGAGAATGATGCATCTTTGTATAGGGTCATAACGATACTCCGTTTAAACAATGCAACGGATTATCGCGATAATCGATAAGAAACTCTGCTTGATGGAGCGCAGTTATAAAATTGATAATTCAACTTACCAAATATATAAAAAAGAAAGGTTACTGCGCCAAATAACTAACAAAATCTAGAGCGATGATTTGTCTATTTGCTGACGATAACGGTTTGGTGTGGTGCTTAACTCCTTCATAAACACTTGAGAAAGATAGCTCTGATTAGGGTAACCACACTGTTTGGCGATGGCATCGATACTGTCCTCGGTAGAAACCAGTAATTGCTTCGCTTTGTCTAGCCTTTGTTTGGTAATGAACTGATGGGCTGTTTTGCCATAGCTCTGTAAAAAACGGTTGTCTAAGGTTTTTCTCGATACTCGGCAATGGTCAGTGACTTGCTTGATCTTAATGTTTCTATGAAAGTTATTGCGAATAAATCCTTCAGCCTTTACCAGTATGGTATCTAGCTCAAGCGCAGACTGCGTTGTGCCACCGTGGAGCAGCTCGTATGAGGAGAACATCTCTTGATAGGATTTTTTGTATCTAACTGATTTAAATAGCGTTTCGATACAAAGCTTACCTAACTCAACAGGGTTCAAGGCAACGGAGCTCAAAGGAATTGAAGATAACATCCGCTCGGTATCATCGTAGTCTGTGCCTATGATGGACACCTGCTCAGGTACGCTCACAGAGTTACGATAACAAAGATTAACCAGCTTTCGTGCTGAGCGATCTGACGAGCAATACACCCCTATCGGGAAATCCTTGTTGGTAATAGCCTGCTCAATATCTTCTACGATGGCAAAACCGCCGGTTTGGGCAGACTGAGTAAAACCCGCACGGCGCTCTAAACACCACTGCTCATCTTTATCTTGCTGACTGGTGTAGTAACCGACGGCCTGATAGCCACTGTTTTTAAAGCTTTGCAACGCCGTATCAGCGAGGCCAAAATTGTCGACAGTAACGGAAGAAAAACCGGCAGGTATGTCCCCCCCATCATGGTTTCTAAACACTAAAGTATGGGCACTCAGTCCTTGCAGAGCATCAGTGACATTAGGTTTATTGAGGTCAGCAATAACGTAATCCCATTTCTGGGAATGCAGATAATCCGTATCCGTGTAGGATTCTAGATGAAGTTCGACCTTGAGGCTGAGTTCTTCGACTTTAGCCTGGATACCCTTTAGTACCTGTCGGTCAAAGTAGATCATGCTATCTAATAGCAACAACAGTTTTTTCACATCAGATTCTCAAGCATGTTCAACTCATCGGCACATCAGTGCATGAACTGTGAATAGGCTTAGAATTATATCGAAACCTGATAGTGGTAAAAGTACCTACTATGCGCCTTTGTTAGTGGCGCATCACAAATAACAACACGCATCACGAAATTTGCTCTATTCGTACCCAAACAAAGGGTCTTGAATACGCATAGTCTCGCCCTCTCGCAGAGAAACGATCTGGTCACTGGCATACAAACGGTAGGCAAAGTTCGCCATTTCTTCCGCGGTGTGTGGGCCTTCCCACTCACTCTCACTCATGCTGGATTTTGTAATGGCGTTTTTTTCAAACTCTGTAGTGACAGGGCCGGGAGCAAGCAGCTTAACCCTAAGGGGGAAAGCCCCTTCCTTGAGGTTTTGCGCAATCCCTTCGGTAAACGCCGAGACATAGAATTTAGTCGCAGAATAGGCCACCGCATCAGAATAAATGGCGTATCCCATCGCAGAGGACACATTAATCAAAGTAACAGGTTTCTTCTTATGATCTTGAATGAAACGTAAAGAGAGTCTGGTGAGCGCTTTAACATTCACATCAATCATCTTGCTAATCTGGTCTATATCCACGTCCCAGGCTCTGTTGTAATCACCAAAGCCTGCATTATTCACAAAAACTTCAATCTCATGCTTCATGGCACGGTCGTACATTTCGTCGACTGCCTGTGGCACAGCGAGATCCGCAGGGCAAATGATCACTTCAACCCCATAGCGCTCTTCGATGTCTTCTTTAATCACATTCAGTTTATCGACTTGGCGTGAAACCAAAATAAGCGGATGATGTTGCCTCGCAAATTTATAGGCAATAGCCTTGCCAATGCCCTCACTGGCCCCCGTTACTAGAACGTATCCCATACTCCCTCCTTGAATTTGGAACTCTATTAAAGATTAGCTTGATTTGAGATTTTAGGCGTAAGGAAAAAACTGAAGCAGTAAGGATCTAGCTCTTTAGGCGGTAGTTTCATTAAGATTCAATATTTAAGATACTGGTCCTGTTCAGGGTATTTACATTGTGGAGTTTAACTGATCGCTCGCATAAGAGTTAATTTACGTGACCTTACCACTACGTCAGGGTGAGATCGTGAACGTTTTTTAATCAAAATCACAATCGATTTGACGATCACATTTAGCTGTGATCATATACTCCCTTTTTAGGGAGAGCATCATGCACATTGACCACTTCAAAGAACATTTTCAAACGATTATCGACCAACGCCAAGGTGCAAAGGTCACATATTGCCTGTTTGAAGTCCTTTTTGGCTCGCTATGTGCGGTGATTGCAGGCGCGAAAGGTTGGTTCGATATTCGTGAATACATTCTCGGTCATCATGATTGGTTTAAGCGTAATGACTTGTTTTTGAATGGTATTCCTGCTGATGACACAATAGCTCGTATCATCTCTACCATTGAACCCGAACAGTTCCATGAGTGCTTCATTAACTGGATGTCATCAATTCATACTCTCACCGAAGGTCAAGTGATTGCGATTGATGGCAAAACACTTCGCGGCTCATATAATCGTGAAGACAGGAAGAGCACCATTCATATGATTAGTGCTTATGCGTCGTCCAACAAGCTCGTACTGGGACAGCTAAAAACCGAACAAAAAAGCAATGAAATTACAGCGATCCCTGAACTGATAAAGATGCTCGATATCAAGGGGGCCCTAGTAACAATTGATGCTATGGCCTGTCAAACCAAGATTGCTAAAGCCATTGTAGATCAAGGTGGAGACTACCTGCTTGCCGTAAAGAGCAACCAAGGAAAGCTCCGACAAGCAATAGAAAAGGCATTCTCTTCTCAGCGAGCCAATGTGGCTGATAACATCTCTCTTGAGCAAGGACATGGTCGTATAGAGTCTCGTCAATGCTATGTTTTTGACAGTACAAAACTTGAAGGTAATTTCTCTCGCTGGAAAGGCTTGAAGAGCATTGTGATGGTTGAAAACTTTCGCTTTGAGAAAGATAAATCTGTCGGCCTAGAGTACCGTTATTACATCAGCTCCAAAGAGCTTAGTGCAGAGCAAGCTGCTATGGCTGTCAGAGAACATTGGGGCATAGAGTCAATGCACTGGGTACTTGATGTCACCATGAATGAAGATGCATGCCTGATATACAAAGATCACGGTGCAGAGAACCTATCATGCCTACGTCATATGAGCTTGAACATGCTCCGAGAAGAGCCAACCAAGCTAAGCATTGTTGGTAAGCAAAAGCGCTGCATGATGAATACATCGATGTTAGAGGCAGTATTAAGTGCTGGTTTCACTCGAGTGGTGAAAAACTAGGCACTCATGCGGTCACCCTGGTCTCTCTATGGTTTGAAATTTTTGCCATTTATATACTTATTTGACACAGAAAGAGCTTTGTACCGATGGCCTCGAAAGCAGTCATATGATGTTAAAGTGAGTGGTTACCAGCAGAAAACTCGCCCTTTCGCTGTAAAGTGTTAAAATCCCTTTATCTGCTCATTCTGTTGCTAAACTATCGTACTCAGGAACAAAAGTTCTTTTTCAATAATTAATAATTTAGGTATCCCTACTGATACCTAAAACGCAAACAGAAGAAAATAAAGGTAAATTTTTCAAATGGTTAACAACACAATCCAATGGTTTCCGGGTCACATGCACAAGGCTCGTAAAGAGATCGAAGAGGTCGTGCCTCAGATTGATGTCATTATCGAAGTGCTAGATGCACGTATCCCCTACTCGTCAGAGAACCCTATGATCTCTGAATTGCGTGGTGATAAGCCTTGTATCAAGGTGCTCAACAAAAGAGATCTGTCTGATCCTGAGCTAACACAAATGTGGATTGAGCATTTTGAGCTTCAAGAGGGCGTTAAAGCGATGGCTGTGACCACCGAGAACCCTCAAGAGATCCATAAGATCATGGAATTGTGTCGCAAGTTGGCTCCTCATCGTGAAGCGATGGGTAAGAACATTCGCACCATGATCATGGGTATTCCAAACGTAGGTAAGTCCACCATCATCAATACCTTGGCTGGACGTACCATAGCTCAGACGGGTAACCAGCCTGCCGTAACGCGTCGTCAGCAACGTATCAACTTACAAAACGGTGTTGTGCTTTCGGATACTCCAGGAATCCTATGGCCTAAGGTAGAAAACCCTCATAGTGGTTTCCGTCTTGCGGCTACTGGCGCTATTAAAGATACGGCAATGGAATACGACGAAGTGGCTTTCTACACTGTTGAGTATTTGGCACAGCAGTATCCAGAACGTTTGATGGAGCGCTACCAGCTAGACGAACTGCCTGATACTGAAATTGAGTTGATGGAAGCGATTGGTCGCAAACGTGGCGCGCTACGCTCAGGTGGACGCGTCGATCTGCACAAGGCTTCCGAAATCTTGTTGCACGAACTTCGACAAGGTGTACTGGGTCAGGTCACTCTCGAACTTCCTGAAATGATCACTGAAGAGTTGATCGAAGTAGAGAAAGAAGCCGTCCGCAAAGAAGAAGCAAAGATTAAGAAGAAAGAAGAGCGTCGTAAGCGATATCTTCGAAATAAGCGTTAAACTTGTCGCTAAAATACTGCAAAAAACAAAAACCTCAGCTCACTTTTTGAACTGAGGTTTTTCATTTCTAGAATAATTGTTCTATATTTAGTCGCAAGCACCCTTTCTTCATGGAGGAAGAAATATGCTACGCAGACTACTTTACCCTGCGATTGGCCTATTCATTATTGCCTGTCTTTTCTTTGGAGAAGACATGTGGAAGTTCTTTACTGGTGATCCTATCCGCGACGTTCAAGACTGGGCGCAAGGTATCATGAGGGCATTCAATCAATTTATTAGTGGCTAGCCTGATAGCTATTGATGCTGTTTCGGCTTAAATGCCAGCACCACGACAGGCACTATATGCAATATCATCATACGGATAACATGACTTAGCATAATAAGCGCAGGCTCAAGCCCCAAATAGAGAGCTGCGACGGTCATCGCTTCAATACTCCCAGGCATCCAAGAAAGAGAAAGAACAATAAAGGGCTTGTCTAGCCAAAGAGAAAAAGCAAACGCGCATACAAAGGTCACACTTAGGCTCAAAACAGTGACGCATAAACTCGCAAACGTGAATCGACGAAACTCTTGAGCCGATATATTACAAAGCCTCAGCCCCATTACCACACCAAGAGCAGAAATCGCTACCATCATAATAAGTGGCGAGATAGAAAGATTGAGCTCCGGCACAAAGCCGTTTAGTCCAATACCCACTAACATCCCTGTAACCATATAGGGAGCGGGGATTCCTAGTTTATTCAATACTACTCCGCTTCCCCCAGCCAACATAAACGCCAAAGCAAAGGTCAGAACATTGAAGCCCAGAGGTTGTTCGAGCAAATGGGTGTTTGATTGCTGTGAAACGAGTAATCCTGATAGCAAAAGAAGAAAGATAAGCCGGAAAGTATGTACAAAGATAACCTTAGCTGAAGGCGCCTTTTGAGCTTCGTTTAATACCATGACGGCTGCCATAGCGCCCGGTATAGAAGCAAGTAAGCTATCCCCTTTACTCCACGAGAAACGCTGTAACAACCAGTAACCGCATGACACCTGAAGTGCCATACAAATTACCAGCCCTGCAAACATAACGAGAGGAAAGCCGGTTGCAAAGAACGAAGGGGGAATAAGTCCACCAACACTCAAACCTAGTGCCAGTTGGACAAGTACCAGAGTATGTTTGGGAACCTTTGTTTGAACCCCTAATTTACTCAATACAATGATGATAACAATACTGCCAAACATCTCTCCAAGAGGAATAGATAGAGCGACAAACAACGCTGAAAAAGCGAAGGCAACCAGTAAAGTTGTTATTGAGTTGAGAGAGCGCTTCAAACTTAACATTCCTTGTTATTGAGCAGGTCACATCGTAACAAAGAACAAGAGCAAGCTAACTGTTTTATCTGAAGAATGTGGTCACGAAATGTAAGAAGCGTTCGTTATGCTAAAAGCAGAGCATAAATTCAGCCTTGATAGGAGGTACTCAAAGAGCAATGGCTACAGCTATCTAATAACTGCAGCTCAATGTAATGTCTAATTCTCCTAGTCGACTGCGCCTATCTACAGACGTTATTTATTGCCACCAGCCAGATTCAGTAAAATATCTTCAAGTTGATTCCACGGCATTAGTTCGGTATCGATAACCTCAATGCGTGACTCAAATCCCTCTAGAGACAGGTCATTTACCGATAATACGCCATCTGTCTTATTGAACGCATAGCAGCCTTTATCAGTATTCATTACTGCCTTAACACGGTCAGCGGTAAGATCGCTTAACATCGAAAACAAAGAATCAAAATCAAAGGTCATCTCTGCGCCAAACAGCCAACCGCAGGAGAAATAGCCCTGTCCTTTATTCTCTTTGCGAATATGGGTTTGGTTAGGTGGCAATTGGAACTGAGGTTCTAGCGCTGCATGGTGATGATGGTGTTCTTCTATGTCCATATCATCACTTGGTTTCACAAACATATCCAATAGAGACGGTTCTATATCCCCTCTTGTCGTGTTGATAACAGTAGAATGGATATCTTGAGATTGCAGCCAGTCATGCATTGTCGCAACCTGCGCTTTCGCCGCTAGCTCACTCTTATTAGCAATGATGATATCCGCCACTTCCAACTGTTGCTTGAAATTGGCATTTGTCGTGTACTTGTCATTATCAAAGTATCTAGCATCGGTGAGGGTCAATGTTGAACGCAGTTCGATATAAGGGCTGAACTGAGAAGAGGAGAGCGTAGCCATGATCTGCTTTGGATGGCCTAGACCTGTAGGCTCAATAATGAGTCTGTCTGGATTGCTACGCAATAAAGCGGTAATAGCAACGCTCGTGGGTACGCCTGCAGTGCAACAAATACATCCTCCCGGTACCTCTTTAATCAGGGCGCCACTGTCAGACATCATAGCCCCATCAATACCGATCTCACCGAACTCATTGACTAATACTGCCCAATTTTCATTCGCGGGTTTGGCCTTTAATAGCTCTAAAATGGTAGTGGTTTTGCCTGTACCTAAGAATCCAGTGATGATGTTAGTGGGTGTTTTGCGAGACATAGACGCCGTTGTGAGCAGATGAATTATGCTTAGAGTCTACAAGATTCAATAATAGGGAGAAAGGTTAAAACTAAGGATGCAACAAAGAAGGATAAGATAAGCAAGAGAGGAGAAACAAAGGGGTGCATGATTGTCCTTAACTAGGACCCCTGAACTGAGATACGAGATACCTATTTAATGGTTAAAACCGTATCCCAGATACTACCTGCGTGCGCCATAAAAGTACTAAAAAGAGCAAAAAGAATGACCACAGCAAACGCAGACATCAATGCGTATTCGACAACCTTCATCAACCACCTCATTGGAAAACACACCAAACTCAGCAAGAAATACTCTCGAATGCTTGATATGCGACAACTTGAAAGATGGAGGATTATACATTTGTCGTACAAATAATAAACAGCAGCCTTATTCTCGAAATACGTAAACTAAGTTTCCATAATTAGAAGAAAAATTTATCTATAATTTTCAGTTAGTTAGACACGTTAGGAAAAACAGGAAAATGAAACAAATTGTAACTCAGGTGGGGATTTACGGTCTATGATGCCTAAAAAGGGCTATTTACTACCATTTTCACAAACGCCAGAAAGCACAAAGGCGCACTTTGCATGCGCCTTATGGTCTCGTTACTCAATCGTGAGTTTGCGAATCTCGCGGGTTGTTGACCGGAGAACTATTAACGAGCGTTAAAGTATTTACGGCTCTTCAGCTGTGAAGCGATTACACTTAATGTATTACACTTAATGTTAATCAAAGTGAGGTAACCCTTTCCTCCCTGTCAGATTCGATTTTTACCTCACGATTTAACTATGGCGCATTTTTTAAAAACTGCAAGTATTACCAGATAATGAATTGTTTATTACTTTTTTGATCATGGCAATAAGCGCTCGGTTGCGGTTTAATATGCAACATTCCAGATTAGCCACTTTACCCTCGGAGAATAAGAGACTTGTTACGCAAATTTCATCGGTTCCATCACATTCCGCCTTCGCAAGCCGCGCTTGCACTGGGACTGATAGGTTTAGGACAGGCATGGGCATTGTATATCCCAGATGTTGGCAATGTTATTCGTCCGTATTTAGCGTTAATTGGTACTCTGATACTGATTCCAGTACTGCTAAAGTACACCCTTAATCCGCGTCTTTTTTTCGCTGACATTAAGCACCCCCTCAGCGGCAGTTTAATGGCGCCGATGAGCATGGCGCTGCTAGTGCTTTGTGACTATCTCGCCACTGAGATCCCTGATATCGCATCCGTGTTATGGTTTGCTTCGCTGGGCCTACATATCACCATGATGGTGCTATTTTTTGGATTCCAATTCGCCAACTTTAAGATGGTCAATATTGTGCCGAGTTGGTTTCTTTACCCGGTGGGCGTGATCAGTAGTACCTTGGCGGGATCAGAGCTGGGGCATAACGTGTTTTCGCAGAATATGGCCATGCTGTGTATTAGCATCTATTTCCTCATGCTTCCGTTGGTTCTCTACCGATTGGTGTTCTTTGGAAAATTACCTCGCCGAGCGCGTCCAACGCTTGCCATTATGGCCGCACCGATCAACCTTACCCTTGCGGCTTATTTGGTCAACTTCCCAGATCCGGACCCCATTCTAACAGGGGCTTTAGCCGGCATCGCCATTACCATGACCTTGCTTATCTACCTTTGCTATATCAACCTATTGAGACTGAAGTTCCAGCCTTCCATTGCCGCCGTTACCTTCCCATCAGTGATCAGTGCAATTGCCATGTCGAGGCTGACCACATGGTTTGAATTGGCGCACGAAGATTGGTATTGGCTACATAAATTTGGGATGTTCGAGCTGACAATAGCAACGCTATTGGTGTTGTGGGTATCGGCAGGATATGTGGCCATGTATTGGCCAGAGCGGTTTAAGCCTCAACACAAGAAGATTAAACCGCAATAGATGGCAAGCTAGGAGATTAACGCAGGCCGTGAAGAAACTCGTGACGAGTGGCCGCGTTAGATTTGAAGATACCGCCTAGTGCAGTAGTCGTGGTTTCACTGGTCGCGTCCATTACGCCGCGTGACTTAACGCAGTAATGCGTAGCATCAATGGTAACCGCAACATCTTCACTCTCAAGCAAGGTTTGCAGTGCAATAAGGATCTGCTGAGTCATGCGCTCTTGTACTTGAGGGCGCTGGGCAAAAAAGCGCACAATGCGGTTAATCTTCGACAAGCCAATGATCTTGGTACGAGGGATATACGCCACCGCTGCACGACCATCGATAGTCACCAAGTGATGCTCACAAGTACTAGTCAAAGTAATGTCTTTCACACGCACCATTTCGCTCACGTCCATCTTGTTTTCGATAACCGTGATCTTTGGGAAACGCGCGTAATCAAGGCCAGAGAACACCTCGTCCACATACATCTTAGCGATACGTTTTGGCGTGTCTTGCAAAGAGTCATCCGTTAGATCCAATTGCAATAAGCCTAAGATCTCACGCATATGATGCTCAATCTGCTGCTTTTTATCTTCCGCAGTAAGGTCACTGGCTACCATTGGGGTTTCTAAACCACGATTAGCAAGTGCTTCTTTTACCAGCAGAGCTGATTCGCTTAAACCTGACATTTAACTCTCCATCTGTACATCTTTGCATCGCACGACCAACATTTTCGCGATGGCGAAAGAGAATACTTGGATTTCATCAAAATTACATCATCTAATTTAATCACTTAAGTGTCTCACTCTTGGCATCGTGTTACAGTTTGTTTTTTATCGCTGTACAAACAAGGAATTATGATGGGTTGCTGTGACGCTCCGGGCTTAATGCCGATTGAAGAGGCAATGGCCAAAATTCTCGAAAACACTCATACCGTCCAAGAGACTGAATCACTGGCCCTCGACAAGGCTATTGGCCGAGTACTCGCTAGTGAAATATTATCCCCTATTCATGTTCCCCCTTTTGATAATTCAGCCATGGATGGGTATGCGGTAAGAATTGCAGACCTAAATACTCAATCAACGCTTCCATTAGCAGGGCAATCTTTTGCGGGTGCTCCTTTACAAGGAGAATGGCCAGAAACGACGTGTATTCGCATTATGACTGGCGCGCAAATCCCTGAAGGGTGTGACGCTGTAGTAATGCAAGAGAATGTCACTGTAACAGACGAAGGGATCGTGTTTGACCCTTCGAATGTAAAAACCAATCAGAATATCCGCCCACTCGGTGACGATATCCAAGTAGGGCAACTTGTGCTTAGCAAAGGGAAGCGACTCACTGCTCGTGATCTACCCATGCTAGCCTCACTTGGCGTCGCGCACCTTGAGGTGTACCGCAAGCCTATCGTGGCCACTTTTTCCACCGGTGATGAACTAAAACCGGTAGGAACGCCACTTGGCGCAGGCGAGATATACGACAGCAACCGCTACGGAACCATACCTCTGTTTGAGAAGTTTGGCTGTGATGTTGTTGACCTAGGCGTTATCCCTGACGATATGGAACTGCTCGCGCAAGCGTTTGAAAAAGCAAAGACAGAAGCGGACGTTGTGGTGACTTCCGGTGGTGTGAGTGTCGGTGAAGCCGATTTCACCAAAGATATCCTGGAACAAAAAGGCGAAATTGGTTTTTGGAAACTGGCAATAAAACCAGGGAAGCCTTTTGCATTCGGAAAATTGGATGATGCCCTATTCTGCGGCCTGCCAGGAAACCCTGTCTCCGCCTTTATGACCGCTTACATCTTAGTTCAGCCATTGCTAGCTAAACTTGGTGGCGAGAGTGAATGGAAAGAAGCGCCAACCTTACCGGCTAAAACGCTATCGTCATTCAAGAAAAGCCCTGGCCGTACAGATTACCAACGTGGTATCTACGCCATAAACGAGCACGGCAAGTTTGAAGTGGAAACAACGGGGAACCAAAGCTCTGGAGCCTTCCGCTCAATGAGTCTAGCAAATTGCTTTGTCATTCTTGAACGCGAGCGTGGCCGAGTGGAAGCGGGAGAAACCGTTCAAATCCAATTGTTTAACTCCACCCTATATTAGAGGCTGATATGGAAATCTTGAGCGACAAAGAGATGCTTCGCTACAATCGACAGATCATCTTACGCTCCTTTGATTTTGAGGGCCAAGAGGCCCTCAAACAAGCCTCAGTGCTTGTTATTGGTGCTGGAGGCCTAGGTTGTGCGGCAACGCCTTATCTAGTCTCTGGTGGCGTTGGCAAGCTAACCATCGTCGATGATGATGTTGTAGAGCTCTCCAATTTGCAGCGACAGATCCTTCATACAGAATCTGATATCAAGGCCCTAAAGGTAGATTCCGCCAAAGCTAGCCTATCTCAGCTCAATTCAAATTGTGAGATAACCGCAATAGCGCGTCGCTTAGACGACAATGAGCTTGGTACCGCCGTTGCCAATCATTCGTTGGTCATTGATGCCAGTGATAACCTCACCACTAGAAACCAATTAAATCGACTGTGTCACAAACACAAAACGCCTTTGGTTTCTGGCGCCGCAATTCGACTTGAAGGACAGGTAATCAGCTTCACCTATCAAAATGATGAGCCGTGCTACGAATGTTTAAGCACTCTGTTTGGTGCTAATGAACTAAGTTGTGTTGAGGCAGGGATCTTAGCGCCTGTTGTTGGCGTTATCGGCAGTATGCAGGCTTTGGAAGCTATCCGTCTGCTGTCAAATTTGGGCACGCACAAGCCCGGAAAATTAATGATGTTCGATGCTCTGAGCATGAAATGGCAAGAGTTTACTCTGCCAAAACAGTCGTCATGTCCTGTTTGTAAAAATCAGTAAACGTTTGCGTAAGATTTTTATCACATTCTTCCAATGAAAATGATTCACAAACTCGCTTCAATACCTTAGATTAATCCTATCTTTAAGGGTGGCACTCCCCTCCACCCTGTTTTTCTTGTATAGGATGAACAAGACATGAGCAATAAACTAGAACAACTTCGCTCTATGACTGTAGTGGTCGCTGACACAGGTGATATTGAAGCAATTGCTAAATATAAACCTCAAGACGCTACAACAAACCCTTCACTAATTCTGAAAGCCTCTCAACTTGAGCACTACGCTTCGCTAATTGATAGCGTCATTGCCCAAACCAAGCAGAAGTTTGATGACCTAGACCAACAACTAAATTATGCCGGTGACTTGCTTGCAGTAAACATTGGTAAAGAAATCCTAGGTATTGTTCCAGGTCGCATCTCAACTGAGGTTGATGCTCGTCTATCTTACGATACCGAAGGCAGCATCGCGCGCGCTCGTGGCTTAATCAAGATGTACGAAGAAGCGGGTATTTCAAAAGACCGCGTTCTTATTAAATTAGCATCTACGTGGCAAGGCATTCGTGCTGCAGAGCAACTTGAGAAGGAAGGCATCAACTGTAACCTGACTCTACTGTTCTCATTTGCTCAGGCGCAGGCGTGTGCTGAAGCAGGCGTATTCCTAATCTCGCCATTCGTTGGTCGCATCATGGATTGGTACAAAGCCAAAGAAGGCCGTGATTTTGCTGCTAGCGAAGACCCAGGCGTTCAATCAGTATCAGCAATCTACGACTACTTTAAAGACCACGGTTACAAGACAGTGGTAATGGGAGCAAGCTTCCGTAATACAGGTGAAATCCTGGAGCTGGCTGGCTGTGATCGTCTAACCATCAGCCCTGCTCTTCTTGAAGACCTGGAGAATGCTGAAGGTGTTGTTGAAGAGAAGCTTGTTGATAACGGTGCAACTAAAGAGCGCCCTACTCCTCTAACAGAAGCCGAATTCTTCTGGGGTCACAACCAAGACCCAATGGCAGTAGAGAAACTCGCTGAAGGCATCCGCTTGTTCGCAGTCGACCAAGTTAAGCTAGAAGAAATGCTGACAGCGAAGCTAACGGCGTAACACACAGCTCGCTTCATTCGCTATTGATAGGCTCCTACTCTGTAGGGGCCTTTTTTATATTAACTGAAAGCTTATAGCTGACAGCTTTCAGTCGTCAGATTGAGATTTGGCTGGCCCAGAAAACACTTCGGGAATAACCAGATTTGACCCTGTCATCTCCGAGCGCTCCTATCGGAGATCTGGCTGCAACCGTGCAATGGAAAAAAGCTCAAACGCCACCAGCTTTTGATTTTCAACTGAAAGCTTATGGCTGACAGCTTTCAGCTATAAGTCCTTGCCACACTCTCAGAGCACAACTAGGTTTACTAAGTTCCAATTATTATTTCAAGGAGAACCTAGATGCCACACCATACCTACAAAAAAATGGAAATCGTTGGATCATCAAGCGTCGGTATTGACGACGCAATCAATAACGCCGTAGAAAAAGCCAGTCAAAGCGTTCACAACATGCGCTGGTTCGAGATGCAGGAAGTTCGTGGTCATATCGAGGAAGGAAAAGTCGCCCATTGGCAGGTGACAGTAAAGATTGGATTTACGTTGGATTAGACATTAAAAAAGAGGCACAGAGCCTCTTTTTTAATGCTTGTAGCAAGATTAACCGTAATGCTCCAAATACAAAATAGTAGCGGCGGTACGTGATTTCACTTGTAGCTTTTTCAGCAAGCTCTTCATGTGTACCTTAACGGTGGACTCAGAGATAAATAGCACGTCCGCTATCTGCTTGTTGCGGTGGCCTAGAGCCACTTTAGATAGGATCTCTAACTCACGTTCAGTGAGGCTATCTAGCAAACTTGGGTTTTCAGCGCGGTCACGAATGTGTTGAGCCACAATATCGCTGTATACCTTGTCACCATCTAGGGCTGAATGAAGGTGTTCAATCAATTCATCTGGTTCGCTATCTTTCAATAGGTAGCCGTCTGCGCCCGCTTTGACGATGGCATCAATGTCTGCAGGTGAATCCGACACTGTGAGGATCACGATCTTTGCTGTAATGCCCTCAGATCTCAGTGCTTGCAGGGTATTTAGGCCTGACAGCCCCTTCATGTTTAAGTCCAGCAAGATAAGATCTAGTTCATGTTGATGAGCCAACGCCAATGCTTCGGTACCGTTGGTTGCCTCACACACAATGTCGAACTCATCTTCAAACGACAGCAACTGCTTGATGCCACGACGAATCAATGGATGGTCATCCACAATCATAATGCGATAGGTACTACTCACTGTCAGATTCATCCTTACAGGTAAAGGTTATTTGTACTGTGCTCCCAACACTGGGCTCACTGGTAATGGTTAGCTTGCCATTGAGATACTGGCTTCGCTCATTAAGAATAGATAGACCGTAATGGTCTGCTTTCTCAATCTCGGTGTCAAATCCTTGTCCGTTATCTATGATAGCGACGGTAATCTGATCCCCTTCTTGCAGACATTGCACATGCAATATGCTCGCCTCTGCATGTTTGATGGCATTGTTGGTTGCTTCACGAATGATCTGCAATAAATGCACTTGCTGCGAAGCCTGAAGCTGGATGGAGGAGAGGTTATTCTCTACATGTATCTCTGCATCCGTTGTGGTTTGTAGCTTATCGGTCAACACATTGAGCGCATCACCAAAATTCGCTTCATCAATACTAAACCTAAAGGTACCGAGTAATTCCCTCAATTGGGTGTATGCCTCTCGCAAGCCATCATCGATTTCTTGAACGATAGCGGAAGACTTCGGCATCTCGGCTATTGAGCCTTCTTTTTTCATCGAGCGTTTCAACAGGCTCATTTGGATCTTCAAAAACGACAAGGATTGGGCCAGAGAGTCATGCAGTTCTCGTGCTATCGCACTTCGCTCAGCATAGATAAGCAGCTGCTCAAACTTCTTTTGTGCCTGATTGTAGTAGATACCCCTAGCCAGAATATAAGACATATTGTCGATGAGCTCTTGCTCAGCAAATTGTGGTGTCGTTTGTAAACATAGGCTCCCCAATCTCACCTCATCAAGAATCAAAGGTGTCTCTTGCCATTCGTCTCCAACAACTTCACCCGCGATTAACTCGGTAGATTGACCCGCGCTATCATCGATAATCAGTTTGACGGCATCGACGTTCTCTACCGTCGACATATTGCTGATGATCTGTTGAAAATGTGCCGGTGCCAGTCGTGATGCAGAAAGTTGCTGGGTGCTTTTATACAACACCTTCAGCGAGCGGTTTGCATGGCGCAGTTCCTCTGTCTTATTTTCTACTGTTGCTTCCAACCTTTGATAGTGATTCTTTAGGTTTTGAGTCATACCATTAAACGTAGAAGCCACCGTGCCCAGTTCATTATTGACCGATTCATTCAACACCACATTGAAATTCTGCGACTCTACTTCTTTGCTGGCATTAACCAAAGATTGCAATGGCTGCAACACCTTGAGCCTAACAAAGCGCATGATGACTAAAGAGATAAGGATAATGCAGGTCAAACCAAACCCACTGAACACCACCATATTGAGAAGCTTTTGCTCAGTATTTAGCTGCAATTTAAATACAAACTTATCGATGCGAGATACAAATACTGGGACGTGTTGCTGGTATTCAGGATACCTTCCAGAAAGCAACAGATCCTTCATCACATGCCAGCGATCGACAATGGACTGGTAGTCCTCTTGAATATCAGTGGGCACATTCCAGCGAATCAGGTTTTGCATTGAGGGTGAGAACAATGATGTTTCAAACTGCTCGATATGCCCAATTGTTTCTGGAGAGTCTGTCTCTATGTCGTAAGCAAGCCTATAGCTTTGCATCCTCATTGAGCCTGAGACATTCACAGCCTCCGCATCGTCAAAACTGGAATAGACCGTTGCCACTGCTACGATGATAGTTAACGCAGACAGAATCACCATCAAGGACACTGCACCACCAATGGTAAAAGACACAGACTGTGTTGTTCGTTTTTTCACTTAAAATCCCATTCGTAGTTTCGTGATCTTGCCAACATTAACTATTTGATCTAAAACAATTTAAGCATAAGTTTAACCCTTTTGAGGTATATCGAATACAATTTATTCACCTAAAATTAGTGGGTATTTACGTTAACGCTCTATTCATAGTTTAAGCTCAATTGCTCAGGGACGAAATTGGTCGATCTATCAAAACGAAAATTATTCACTCGACGAGCTTCGAAATCTCAACTGGTTTACGAAACGGGTCAACGCCTGCCATGGGCTAAAACTGACTCTGAATTTGTCGATGGCTGCACCCAATGTGGCAAGTGTATAGAAGCGTGTGAAACAAATATTATTATTAAAGGTAGCGGTGGATTTCCCACCGTTGACTTTGAAAAAGGCGAATGCACCTTCTGCGAAGGTTGTGTGACAAGCTGCCCTGAACCTATCTTCAGGTCAACAAAAGAGGCAGCTTGGGAAATAACGGCTAAAATTAACGATACGTGCCTTGCCTACAAAAATGTCGAATGTCGCACCTGCGGCGACGAATGCGAACCAATAGCAATACAATTTTCTTTTGGCGTTGGGCATGTACCCCAACCCAAACTAGACTCTCAGTTGTGCACTGGATGTGGAGCCTGTATTAGTGCTTGTCCCGTGTCAGCTATATCTATGACTGACTGCAACGAGGATAGCAATGCCAGCCAGTGAAGTTCATATCTCAAGTTTTGTCGTTTACTGCTCTCCTGAAGCCATGGAGACAGTTCGAAGCAAGGTGAATAGCTTTTCCGCCACCGAAATATATGCCGAAGATTCAGGCAAGTTTGTTGTGGTCATGGAAACTCAAAACGAAGGCTATATCACCACCACTATCGATGAAATTAACGACCTACCAGAAGTAATTAGTACGGCTTTGGTTTACCACCAAATCGAAACCGATATTGACACCCTTGACACCGACATCCATGCAACGGCTACGACCGATGCCAGCATCGGTTCAACGACCCCGCAAGAGGACACATTATGAAAATGACACGACGCGAGTTTGTGAAAGCAAACGCTGCTGCATCAGCTGCAGCGGTAGCCGGAATTTCACTTCCCGCTTCTGCGGCCAATCTCATCGCAAGCTCAGACCAAACCAAAATCAAATGGGATAAAGCTCCTTGCCGTTTTTGTGGTACTGGCTGTTCAGTACTAGTCGGGACTCAAAACGGTAAGGTTGTTGCAACTCAGGGTGATCCTGAGGCACCGGTAAACAAGGGCTTAAACTGCATTAAGGGTTACTTCCTATCTAAGATCATGTACGGCCAAGATCGCTTGACTCAGCCTCTACTGCGTATGACGGATGGCAAGTACGATAAAAACGGTGAATTTACTCCCGTATCTTGGGACGTTGCTATGGATACCATGGCAGACAAATGGAAAGAGGCACTGAAGAAAAGCGGACCGACTAGCGTTGGTATGTTTGGTTCTGGTCAGTGGACCGTTATGGAAGGCTACGCTGCTTCGAAAATGATGAAGGCAGGCTTCCGTTCAAACAACATTGACCCTAACGCTCGTCACTGTATGGCCTCTGCGGTAGTAGGTTTCATGCGCGCCTTTGGCATCGATGAGCCAATGGGTTGTTACGATGACTTCGAAAATGCGGATGCGTTCGTACTTTGGGGTTCAAACATGGCCGAGATGCACCCGGTTCTATGGACGCGTATTGCAGATCGCCGTTTAAGCCACCCTCACGTAAAAGTGAACGTTCTGTCGACCTACTATCATCGTTCTTTTGAATTGGCAGATCACGGCTACATTTTCCACCCTCAATCTGACCTTGCGATTGCCAACTTTATCGCCAACTACATTATTCAAAACAACAAAGTAAACCAAGACTTTGTTAACAAGCACACTCACTTTAAACAAGCGGATACCGATATCGGTTACGGTTTGCGTGATGAAGACCCATTGCAACAAGCGGCTGCAAATCCAAACTCAGGCAACATGACTGGCATCAACTTTGATGAGTATGCTAAATCAGTAGCGCCATACACGGCAGCTAAAGCGAGTGAAATTTCAGGCGTGTCAGAAGAACATCTTGTTCAACTGGCTGAGCAATATGCCGATCCAAACACTAAAGTAATGTCACTTTGGACTATGGGTGTTAACCAGCACACTCGTGGCGTTTGGATGAACAACCTGATTTACAACATTCACTTGTTAACAGGTAAGATTTCAACTCCAGGTAACTCTCCATTCTCACTAACGGGCCAGCCGTCAGCGTGTGGTACCGCTCGTGAAGTAGGTACGTTTGCACACCGTCTGCCAGCAGATATGGTGGTTGCAAACCCTAAACACCGTGCCATTGCAGAAGATATCTGGAAGCTTCCTGAAGGAACTATTCCACCTAAACCAGGTTACCACGCGGTATTGCAAGACCGCATGCTTAATGATGGCAAACTAAACGCTTACTGGGTGATGTGTAATAACAACCTGCAAGCCGGTCCAAACATCAACACTGAACGTTTGCCGGGTTATCGTAACCCTGAAAACTTTATCGTATGTTCAGACCCATACCCAACAGCAACTGCGCAGGCTGCTGACTTGATCCTACCAACCGCAATGTGGATTGAGAAAGAAGGCGCTTATGGTAATGCTGAACGCCGTACTCAGGCTTGGTACCAACAAGTTGAAACCGTTGGCGAAGCGAAGTCTGACTTGTGGCAGCTGATGGAGTTCTCAAAACGCTTCAAGATGGAAGAAGTTTGGCCAGAAGACTTGCTGGCTAAAGCACCTGAATATCGCGGAAAAACCATGTACGACATGCTGTTTAAAAACGGTCATATCGACAAATATCCGCTATCTGAGGCGCAAGAGCTAAACGACGATGCAAAAGCACAAGGCTTCTATGTTCAAAAAGGCCTATTCGAAGAATACGCTACCTTTGGACGTGGTCACGGACACGATTTAGCACCTTATGATGTTTATCACCAAGTACGTGGCTTACGCTGGCCTGTAGTGGATGGAAAAGAAACACTGTGGCGCTTTAAAGAAGGGTCGGATCCATACGCTAAAGCAGGCTCTGATTGGGACTTCTATGGCAAACCCGATGGTAAAGCATGGATTATCTCAGCACCTTATGAGGCTCCACCAGAGGTGCCTGATGCAGAGTTCGACATGTGGCTATGTACCGGTCGTGTTCTAGAGCACTGGCACACAGGTACTATGACTCGTCGTGTACCAGAGCTTTATAAGGCTGTTCCAGATGCGGTCTGCTACATCCACCCTGCAGATGCTAAAGAGAAAGGTCTACGTCGTGGTGATGAGGTATTGGTGTCTAACAAACGTGGTGAAATTCGTGTTCGCGTCGAAACTCGCGGCCGTAACCGCCCGCCTAAAGGCTTAGTTTTCGTGCCATTCTTTGATGCACGAATTCTGATCAACAAGCTGATCTTAGATGCAACCGATCCTCTATCTAAACAGACTGACTACAAGAAATGTCCAGTCAAGATCACCAAAGTGGCTTAGGCCTTTGTCAAATATTCGGGGCTAGTACTCTAGCCCCCAAAATTTAGCCATTAGGCGGAGAAATAATAATGAAAAAGCTGTTGATTGCTCTGTTATCAATAAGTGCTATTGCCGCAGGTATTGTTCAGGCGGACGTTGAAGGTGTTAGCAATGCAAAACCGGATATGGATGATGCAATGCTAGAGCAAACCGATATGGAGAAGGCAGAGAACGCGGGCGTTGAGCAAGCTGAACTGCACAATCCTGGCGGTATTGGTGGTGTTGAATCATTGCGTGGTGTTAGCGAATTAGAAGCAACTCGCGCTGCGGATTCCTTCAAAAAGTACCCTCGTGAGCAAGTCATTACAAGTGACTATGTTTACCAGCCACCATTGATCCCTCATAACATTCGAGGGTATGAAGTTTCATTAAATGCAAACAAGTGTCTTGCATGTCACAGCTGGAAAAATGCTAGTGAAATGGGCGCTACCAAGGTGAGTGTTACTCACTATGTAAACCGTGAAGATGCTGTATTGGCCGACGTATCTCCACGCCGTTACTTCTGCTTGCAATGTCACGTACCGCAAGCAAATGCAAAACCACTGGTAGAGAACGAATTTAAACCTGTTGATTCACTTCAATAACCTTTACTAGTCGTTAACATAAGAGGCTATTTATGAAATTTTTACTAGCGTTTTGGAAGAGACTAAAAACTCCAAGTAAGGCTGCCGCAGGCATCGTTCTTTTCATGGGGTTTGCTGGTGGTCTTCTATTCTGGGGCGCATTCAATACCGGGATGGAATACACCAACACCGAAGAGTTTTGTGCTGGATGTCATGAGCCTATCGTGCAAGAGATACAAGAGACTATCCACTACTCAAACCGCTCCGGTGTACGAGCAATCTGTTCAGACTGTCACGTACCACATGAGTGGACTGATAAGATAATTCGTAAAGTTCAGGCATCCAAAGAGGTGTTTGCGCACATCATTGGTACTATCGATACAGAAGAGAAATTCAAAGCTCGTCGTGGCCACTTGGCAGAACGTGAGTGGGCTCGTCTAAAAGCTAACGACTCCCTAGAGTGTCGTAACTGTCACGAGTTTGATTATATGGACTTCTCTGAGCAGGGTGACCGCAGTGTTAAACAACACTCAACTGCACTCGCTTCAGGTGACAAAACCTGTGTAGATTGTCACAAAGGTATTGCACACAAATTGCCAGATATGCACGGCATTGAAGGTTGGTAAGGGAGAGTTATGAGTCAATTAGAATCCATCATCTGGCACGTATTGGGTTATAGCGCTATGCCAGTGATTATCATAGGTGGTTTTGCAGCAGTTGCCGCTATCTGTATCTGGCTACTTTCAATCACAGCCGATAAAGAAGAAACAAGCTAAACCGAGGTTGTATTCGGTTACTGATTAAGCTCGATGTTGAATGCATCGAGCTTTTTTTATGCGTGGGTTTTGGGTTCTGGGTTCTGGGTTCTGGGTTCTGGGAAAGAATATCGTCATTCCCGCATGCCGTTAGCGGGAATCTTAGAACGCACAAACATGAAGATTGCCGATAAGAGACCTCGGCAATGACGAAATACCGGTGACGATCTACACACAAAATACGCCCCGTCATTCCCGCATGTTGTTAGCGGGAATCTTAGAGCGCACAAACATAAAGATTGCCGATAAGAGACCTCGGCAATGACGGAATACCGTTAACAGTCTACACACGAAATACGCCACGTCATTCTCACATGCCGTGAGTGGGAATTTTAGAACACACAAACAGAAAGATTGCCGATAAAAGACTTCGGCAATGACGAAATACCGGTGACGATCTACACACAAAATACGCCACGTCATTCCCGCATGTTGTTAGCGGGAATCTTGGTGCGCACAAACCTAAAGATTGCCGATAAGAGACCTCGGCAATGACGGAATACCGTTAACAGTCTACACACGAAATACGCCACGTCATTCTCACATGCCGTGGTAATCCTCCCATTAATAACGGCACTTGTTCGTAGAATTTATGCGGCTATTTTCAGTGGTGGATGCCCTCCATTCGCTTTGTGTGGGCGTTCATGGTTGTAGAACCAAAGCCAACGAGTTGCTTTATCTTGTACTTCCGCTATCGAATCAAATAGATACTTGCTTACCCAACTAAATCGGACGGTTCGGTTGAAACGCTCAACATAAGCATTTTGCTGAGGATTACCTGGCTGTATATAGTCAATACGAATACCTCGATTTTTAGCCCATTCAATAAAATGACCGCTGATAAACTCCGGCCCATTATCACAGCGAATGGCGATAGGCTGTTCTCGTTGCTCGATTATCTGCTCTAGAGCCCTAACAACTCTTTCTGCTGGTAAAGAGAAATCAGCTTCGATAGCTAATCCTTCACGCTTAAAGTCATCAATGACATTAAACAGGCGGTAATTACGTCCATCGGAAAGTTGATCGTGCATAAAATCAATAGACCAAACTTGATTCGGCTTGATCGGGTCTTTTAGTGGCTCTGGTACATTACGATTTAGTCGTCTTCGCGGACGGATACGCAGATTTAGAGCCAGTTCGCAGTATATGCGATAGACCCGCTTGTGATTCCAAGTATGCCCCTTAACATTGCGAAGATAGTTAAAGCACAATCCAAAACCCCAGTCAGACTCGTCTTCGGCCAACTCAGTAAGCAACTGAGCTATCTGTTCATTCTCAGGTTGCCCTTTTGATTGATACCGATAGCAAGTCTCACTGACACTAAACCAACGGCAAGCCTGTCGTATGCTAATTGTGTTGTTCGCCACCGAGTGCTGAGCCATCTTGCGACGCTCACAGGGCTTCACCACTTTTTTGCCATGGCTTCAGATATGACTTCGGCTTTTAAGCGCTCTTCCGCGTACATCTTTTTAAGGCGACGATTTTCATCTTCAAGCTCTTTCATTCGAGCCATAAGGGAAGCGTCCATACCTCCGTATTTTGAGCGCCACTTATAGAAGGTTGCGCTGCTCATACCATGCTCTCGGCAAAGCTCTGGGATCGGGGTTCCCGCTTCTGCATGTTTTAAGATCGAGAGGATCTGACTGTCCGTGTATCGTGATTTTTTCATGTTGAATCTCCTGTATTAACTATACGAGAAAATTCTACTTTTTCATGCTGTTACTTTTTGGGGGGATTACCCCGTGAGTGGGAATTTTAGAACACACAAACAGAAAGATTGCCGATAAAAGACTTCGGCAATGACGGTATACCTGTGACGATATACACATCAAATACTCCACGTCATTCCCGCATGTCGTTAGCGGGGCATCTCAGGCTTGGTAACTTGTGGCTTGTCGCTTGTCGCTTGTCGCTGACAGCTGACAGCTGACAGCTAAAATCCCTGAAACCTCACTCATAACCCATGAAATTGCACTCATATTCCATTATGTGGTCGACATCATAGAACCGAACCACCTCCTAGATGCAGTTCAAACTTTTCACAATGTGCACTTTTTTTGACCATGATTGAGAGTAAGTTAGCCCTATATTCATTCACTCATGAGGTACTCGCATGATATACAGTCAGCATGCAGATGAGATAAACAAAGCAACTACACACAAAATTGGACGTCTTATTGCCATTATTGTTGCGGTAAAAATTGGCTTAATTGCACTGCCAAGTCTTATTTCTTCACTGCACGGGTTAGGCCACTTCTTTTAATTTCTATTTTGCTTACACCTAAATAAAAAGCGACAGCCTCCCTCTCAGTAATAAAGAGAGGTACTGTCGCTTTTTTAATAGTAATAGATAGCTACCGGCTAGAAGACTTCGTTTACATTGAAATAGAATAAGGTTTCGTCCTCACCAAACCCTAGATCAGCCCTCAAGTTAATCCGTCCCTTCAAGCGATAACGTAGCCCCAAACCATAGGTGGTTAGTACATCATCACTTAGTTGATCAACATCTTCGCCTATGGAGCCTACACCGGCCCAGAAAACGCTCCCCCAGCGGCGATAAATGGGCAGTCGATACTCCGCCTGTACCATGGCCATCTGTTCATCACGATGTCGTCCTAGTATGTAGCCACGCATTGAATACGCTCCCCCCAGATCAGGGAGTCGATTCCAAGGTACATCGCCAGATGTGAACTTGCCTTGGCCTTGCAGTGCCAACACGCCTGGTACCGGCTCTAGATCAATGAAGTGAGCAAGTTCAATATCATACTTACCAAACGAATCTGAATTGAGGTCGCTGTAATAGGCGCCAAAGTCAGCCTGGAGTAGCGTTCCTCTTTCGGTGTTTTCGACATAGTTTCGGCTATCGTATAGCAAGGTAACAAAGCCGCCGGCAGACGTGTTCGATTCTAAATCATTGAATAGGATCGGGTTACCACCGTTATTCACCTCATCACCCACTTCAGGGTCTCGAGTATCAACGTAGGTGATATTACCCCCTAAACCAACAAACCAGTTGTCTGCCATACGGTGATACCAACGTGGGGTTAGTGTCACTAAGGTTTCCGTATACAGCACCTTGTTATCATCAACGCTGGTAGAGTCATAGCCTCGTCCATAATACACAACGGGCTCGTCATGAATTTCTGCATCAATCTCGAAGCGGTTGTTTCCGTTATTGAGGAAGGTAATGTTATCAAACGTCACCCCTACGGATAGGTTGGTTGATACATAGGCGTTAACGACAAAAGAGGAAGGCTGTTCAAAATCCATTGCGGAGTCGGTTTTGTAAAGCCCTATAATCAAAGCTCCCCCACCAAACTCTTGTTCTGGATTATAAAACACTGACGGGATATAACTCATATCCACCCCTTTATCAGGGTCAAACCCACCATCGGCACCCACAAAATCAAATGCTTTATCAACAAAGGTGGGCTCTGCATCAGCAGGTGTTGGGAAGAGTGGTTCTACCGCTAATGATGGACAACTCAATAGAGCTAAAGTGCTTGCCAACCACGGGTAATAAATTCCTTTTACCACATGAAATCCTTTTCGTATGAATGTATGCAAGAATGTAACAACCCTATGTTACGGTTTTAACTGGACTTTTAATTGTTTACTCGTCTATTCTACCTCATGAACCATTCAACTAAACAAATATTTAACATTACTTATTCTATTGTTTTGAGGTGATCATGAAGTGGCTTTTTGCTGTAGCTTTTGCCCTAGTTTTATCCGCCTGTACCACAACGACTAAACCTGCCAATAATTATGCCATCGGTATCGTTTCTAGCGGTGACTATCAATTCATTCGACCAGGAGCGAAAACCTATGCTTGGCACCCTAAATCAGGCGTCGCGTATGTTGACTCAGGAGTCAGCAAGAAAACGCTCAAGCACGTATTTAACGAAGCCATAGGTAAAAGCCTAGCAGAAAAGGGCTATCAAAGAGTATCACTTCAACAACAACCCAACTTCATCGTTGGTTACGGAGTAGCGGTTGAGTCTGCATTAAATGACGATGAGTTGTTCGATAAAACACAGCTTGCTACGGGCATTCCTGCCTCTGATTTTAGCGATAGTGAGCAGAAAGGTACTATCTTCATCGCAATGTATAACTATCCGCTTATGGAGCTAAAGTGGAGGGCTCTAGCTCAAGGTGCTTCAGCTCCAGAGATGGATCCAGAGAACAGCCAAGATAGGATAAAAAGCTACGTTGATACCATGCTAAAAGAGATGCCTGTGGCACAATAGTACCAATCACACTAAGTAAGTGATCAGTTATTTAGTACGGTTGGTATAGCCACCTCTCGCAGAATAAAAAGCCGGCTCATGAGCCGGCTTCGTTTTAATGATTAACCAACCTGTAAGCTGCCGTAAAGCATTTAAAACTGAGTCCAATCTCTCTGTGTCACTTTGGGGCAAAAGTGAATTAGCTCAATAGCCAAAAGACTCACACGATGAAGTACGCAAAACACCTAGGATACACCTAGTAACTAACCCTCCGCTTACCCACAGAACTGCTTTTCAACACCAGAATTGAATCGCTGAAATTCATGTCAAATACCGGCATTTCTAGATACTTTCTTTCTAACAAAACTACCACATAAGGCCATCGTACTTTGGTGCCGAAGGAATTATGAAGTTTAAACCGTCATTTCTTATTGATATAAACAGAGTGGACACATCGAATGCTGAGCTTTTTTGAAGTCATAGTGCTAACCTTTTTCGCACTACTGCCAATATCTAACCCCTTTAGTACCATCCCCTTATACTTGTCATTGACTCGTGGGCACACGAAAGAATGGTCTAACCAGCAAGCACTTAAAGCCTGTTTTTTCATGGCGGGTATATTGCTTGTTTTCCTATGGTCTGGTGCAATCATTATTGAGTTTTTTGGCATTTCAATACCAGCGATTAGGGTAGCGGGTGGCATAATCATTATGCAAGTTGGTTTTAGTATGTTGTCGCCAAAGGGAAATAGTCAGGAAATTTCTGATGAGGCAAAAGCAGAATCAAAACGTAAGGATGATATCGCTTTTACACCGTTAGCTATGCCATCGCTAAGTGGCCCAGGCTCGATTTCTGTTGTGATCAGTATGGCTGCTGGTTCAGACAATCTAACTGGTTACTTTGCCATTTCAACCGGTATTTTAGTGGTTGTATTCGTTGCCTGGCTAGCAATGCGAGGAGCCCCGTTTATTTCAAAAGTGCTTGGAGTCACGGGCTTAGATGCACTAACAAGAATCATGGGCTTTATACTAATTTGTATCGCTTTCCAATTTGTGTTTGATGGCTTAGGAGGCTACTTCGCAAGTGAACGCTTTATGGAACCACTATTAAATGCTATTTCGCTCAATGCGAACTAATTAAACGTAACATGTGACTTTGCTAATGGTTCTAACTCTATGTCAAAGAACCAATAAATAAAGGAGCTCATTTGAGCTCCTTTTATATTTCCCCACAAGAAGGCCTGATAGCTTGATGCCTAAGACACTTCCCTTACTACCAAACTTACCCTGCTTGTAACGACCCATACAAAGTCTGATAAAGTCCGTCCGTTTCAATCAAATCTATATGTGTACCCGACTGTATGACCTTTCCGTCTTCGAGAACATAGATAAGGTCTGCCTGTTTAACGGCAGACAGTCGATGGGCAACAATGAGTGTTGTACGATTCTTCAAGAAACGATTTAGCGCAAGATGTAGCGCTGCCTCGGTGGAGGTATCAAGCGCTGAGGTCGCCTCATCTAGAATAACCAATTCAGGGTTGCTCAGAACCATTCGAGCAATAGCTAGCCTTTGTCGTTGACCTCCAGATAAACGAACACCTTGACGACCGATATGAGAATCGAGCCCGTTAGGTAAAGTGTCTTTTAGGCTAATAAGTTGAGCCACCTCAAGGGCACCCCAAAGCTCATTATCACTATAGTCTTGTCCAAGGGTAAGGTTCTGACGAAGCGTGTCATTGAAGATCATCGGTTGTTGCAGCACGACCGCTAGTTCTTTTCGCAATGCCTCATAGCTGACTGTTTCTATAGTATGCCCGTTAACCAGAATGTCACCGCTGTCTTTTTGATAAATACCGAGTAGGAGCTGAATCAATGTAGATTTTCCGCCACCGGATGCACCCACCAAAGCCACACGCTTGCCTTTCGGGATCTTTAGCGAGAAGTCATCCAGTACGTTTCGCTCCGCATCATAGGCAAAGCTGACGTTCTTGAACTCAACTTCAATAGGTTCGCCCTTCTCAAAAGGGTTAACAGTCGCAATAGGACGGTTCTCTTCCGGCATATCCAATATACCATTCAAACGCTTCATTGCAGCCGACGCACTGTACCAAGAATACTGAATACTCAGCAGCTCTTGAACCGGCGAGAGCATGAACCACAGATAACCAAACACCGCGAAGATCTGCCCTATGGTGAGGTCACTAAATAGCACCATCAACATAGCCGCAGCGCGAAAAATCTCGAAGCCTATAAGGAACATCAAAAACGACAAGCGGTTTGCAGCATCCGATTGCCACGCATACTTGTCAGCATCTACTCGTATAGACTCGGCATCTTGCTTTAGCTTGCCTAAGTACTCTTGCTCTCTGTTAGCGGCACGAAGCTGATAGATGCCATCTAAGGTTTCTACTAGCCTCTGCTGGAACCGTTCAAAAGATTGATTTTCCTTCTTTTTAAGGTGCTTAACTCTTTGCCCAAGCATGCGAGAAAGATAGATAACCACAGGGTTCATTAAGATAATAAATAAGCCCAGTTGCCAATTAAGCCACAGAAGGATCCCGCCAGTACCAATGACGGTAAGTACGCTAATCACAAAGCGACTCAGCGTATTACCAATGAACTTGTCAATGGTCTCTATATCGGTCACTAGATGAGAGGTCAGCCCCCCGCTACCCTTTTCCTCATATTGCTGCATGGACACACGACCTAGCTTGTCGAGGATCCACTGACGCAGTTGACAGGTAAGCTGCTTCGATACCAAAGTAAACTGGCGGGTTTGCAAGATATTAAGGGCCTGACTTCCGATCCTCATTACGATGATCAGAAGAAGAACTGTGACGATATAACCGGTGGCTGTTTGCAGCCCCTGAGGCAAAAATGAGTTGAGGAATGCCAAACCCTTGGCAGGTTTATCAAGTAAGACTTCGTCTACCATGAGAGGCAAAAGTAAGGGAATGGGTACACTCATCAGGGTCGCAACAAATGCGATAAAGTTGGCGTAGATAATCATTTGTTTATGCTTCATCGCCTGCTGATATAACCACTGTTTATTGAGCTTTGGCATCTCGCCAGCTTGTTGTTCGGTCACTCAAAATCCTTTCTATGATTGCTAATATCAATTGTACGCTTTGAATTGAAATCTTGTTTAATTATTGATTGATTATCATGTTTTAAATGCTCTAAAACACAACAAGCCGAGCCCCTATAAGGAGCTCGGCTTTCAATGGAAATGTGTTTAGAAGAAGTATTCTGCGTTCACACCCCAGTTTCGACCTGCTTGAGTATCAAAGTCTGTGCGCTCTGTTTTGCCGCTCAGGTCTTCATACAGCCAGTACTTCTCGTCAAAGGCATTAAACAAGCCTGCACGTAAGGTCAGGTCTTGAATTGGACGGTAGTAGGCTGTCACGTCAAGGATGCTGTATGACGGAGCCTCTACATTGTCCTCTTCAGTCCAGCTGTCTTTGCTTGCCACCATGGTGAAATTAGCTAGCGCGCCCAGAGTCTTGTTCTCGTTGTCATAACCAAGTCCAATGACACCCGTTAGCGGCGCCACTGAATCGAGCTCACGACCCGTATTCACATCCTCACCATAGGCGTAAGCGATGCTCAACTTAGTGTACATGCCCTTAGGACCAAGGATGGTACCAGCGGCCTCAGCACCATAGATTCGCGCTTCATCAATGTTCACCATGGTGATGATATCTTTACCGCCAGACTCGCCAATCTTCTTGCTAGTAATGAAGTCATCGTACTCGTTGTAGAAGCTGCTTACTTCATACTGGTAAATCTTGCCTTTACCACGGAAGCCCACTTCGTACGAGATGCTCGTCTCTGCGTCTAGATTCGGGTTACCTTGGAAGATGGCACCTTCACTGTATGAGTAATACAGGTCATAAACGGTTGGCGCTTTAAAGCCTTGGCTAATTTGTGCATATGGGCTGAACCAATCTGCTACATGATAAACCGCACCAATACGGCCAGTCACAGCGTCATTGTCGTTGCTCTCATGCTCAACATCATAACCATCTGAAGTGTCTGGGTCTGTCGAGAATGAGTCATAACGTAGACCCGCAGAAAGCACCAGTTTCTCATCCATCAAGAACGCCTGATCCTGGACAAAGATGCCCCATTGTTGCACCGTTGCATTAGGCAGGCCTGTGCTTCCCGGAGCAGAACTCGGTGGCGCACCTGTGCCGCTTTGGATGAAGTGATCGGTGTTTTCCAATGAGAAATCGTTATACAGGAAGCTTCCGCCATACGTCAGCTCATGGTAGTGGCTATCTGCCATAATCAGCTTGTTAAACTGCATATCAAATTGGTACGAGTCGTCTTTAGCAACACGCTGACGGTTACGAATACGGTCAGTGTAAATAGGGAATCCGCCAGAAACCCAGTTGGTTGTATCGTAGTTGTTTGATTCGCTCTCGGTCGTTTGATACGAGACCTTCCAAGCTAGATCATCAGCGATGAGGCTATTCATTGCCCACTCATGCTCGAAGCCTACACGCATTCGCTTGTTGTTATCTTCAACGTACGAGTCGGTATATACAAAGCCAGGCATGATCTCATAGCCCTCTTCTGAGGCTAGGTATGAATCATACTGGTAATCAAAGTATTCAAAGGTTAGACCAACGCGATGGTCGTCATTCGCTTGGTAAAATACCTTTGCCAATCCATTGTATAGCTGAGTGTCTGCGGGGTCAGCGGCACCACGGTCTGGGCCTAGGATGTCTGCGCCATCACCGTGTGTCTGATATTCACTGCCATCAGCATAGGTAAACATAGCAATGGTTTCCCATTTGCCTTGGCGCATTGCCCAGGTCGCTGTGTTCTTAAACTCGCTGTTTACCGAAGAGTAAGCCGACTTGATACCAAAGCGGTGCTCATAGCCATCTGTAACCAGTACATCGTCAGGGTTCTTGGTGCGCATCAATACCACGCCACCCAGTGCATCTGAGCCGTATAGGCTTGACGATGGACCTTTGTTTACTTCGATTCCCGCCAGAGTGTCTGTTTCTATGGTGTTTTGATATTTACGCTGCTGGCTAGCACCTGGGTTATAAGGTACCGGCTGCTGAACCCCATCGACCATCACCTTAACGCGGCTGTCTTCCATACCGCGAATGTTAAAGCCCGATACGCCAAAGCGACCACTGCCTTGAGCCTGAACGCCCGGTGTATATTTCAAAGTGTCTTTAAGATTGCTGTTCATTTCCGCATCAAGATCCTCGCGGCTCACTGTCGCAACAGAAGAGGAGACATCGCTCTTATTTTGTTCCGTACGCGTTGCTGAAACCACAACCTCATCAAAGGTGAAGGTTTCTTCTGCGAACACTGCTGATGATGCACACACTGCACTGATGGCTAATGCCAGACTTGTTTTTTTGTACATGGTTTGACCCAAAATCCGTTTTATAAAAATGTAAGTGCCCGGCCGACTGAAAATATCAGTCGGCTAGAAAAAATGTTGATTATGAAAAGTAAGAGTTAGGCTTTTTCGGCAGTCAGTTCTGCGATTTTTTGCTTCTCTTTTTCGACGTGCCCTTCATTGAGGTGAAGGAAATCTACAAGATCATTACCTGAGACATTAAATGCTTGGCCAAAGCCTTTAACGTAGCGACCACTGCTAGGTGTCAGTTTGTAGAGATTAAAATCACCCAGCTGCGCTAGGTTTTGAGCCATTTCGCCAAAACGTTCAATCAATGCTTGAACGCCCGCCTTACCTTGCTCAGAGTCTTTATTGATATGCTCTGCTGTAGTATCGAAAGTCAGACGCTTTCTTGCATGAACGCTCTTTGCTGACGCTTCGTCTTGAACCATCATAATAGAGACATTTTTATTGCCTTTAAGGTTCTGCCCATGAGCGGCTAAGTCGCTCACGAGGATGTAATAACCCGCTTGGTCAAACGCAAAGGGAGAATAGCTAACGTGTGGCAGACCATCTTTAGTAATCGTCGCAAGCTGCAGAGTTTGGCAAGCGTTACGAAACTCTTGAACCTCTGGACCCAAGCGACCTTGTAGACGTTGTTGTCTGATCTCAGCGCGATCTTCTGCGTTTTGAGTGCTCATTATGCAAATTCCTTTTTTAGCTGCTCTAGTTTTTCAATTTGTTCTGGGAAAAGTTGACGCTTTTTGTCTCGGCCTAGATAAACCTTGAATACGCACTCCCCTGCCTGGTCATAGAAGCCGATGTAATGGCTAGCCATCTTGCGAAATGGTTTTGAAACCAAGGCAATATGTTCAACAAGATCCAGTCTTAAGTGACCATGGAGTTCGCCTTCACGCCCCATCAAGTTGTAGTATCCATGCGCAACCTTGCCCTTAGGGAAAGAGGCTTTGTACTCAAAGATAGAGCCGAACGAGTGCACAATAGTAGTGACCTTACCCCATGCAGGAAGCGCCTCTAGAATCTCCTGAGCCTTCTCTCCTGGTACCGCTGTCATCATGTTAGATGGCAATACGAAGGTAATCTCGCCTTCTGTGACATTCAGCTCGCTGGCCATCTGCGATACTGGAACTGCGTCATCGCTTTCCATCATGGTAGCGACCGCTTCCAATACCTGCTGTTTAGTTAATGATGTGTACATCTTCTCCCCCTAAAATTAAGCTGCTTTGATGCTTTTTTTATCGAACTTGTTGTTATGTTTTTTCATCAGGTGATTCGGTTTTTGGCTACCGGAAACCACCTGTATTAGATTCTGCGCCAGCGTTACTGACCAAAATTGCCCTGCTAGGGTCAATGAAAGATAACCACCGCTTAGGTTGACCAATCCGTTCTTTTGCCACGCCTCAAACAGTGGTTTAAGTGCTGCGAACATGCCTTGAGGTAACACTCTGTCGCTAAGAACGCCTCGGTCAAAGGCCGCCTTGATGCTATTCACTAAGCTGGCATTTGGCGCACTGTAAAACGCCATGCCTGCGGCAAACTCATCCGCTTTACCAGCTTCAATGTACTTTTCCATATCACGGTATTGCATTGAGCTAATGCCATTCACATTGCCACCAGCACCTGCGCCAAGTGGCATTACTTGAGCCGATGTCTTCGCCAAGCTGTTGTATATAGAGCGTTCGCGATTGTCAGAACTCCAGTGATTGACACTAAGGCGTCTTTGATGGTGTTTAGCCATAAACTCCACACCCATCTGGTACATGCTTGCCTTCACTTGCGTGCTAGCAGGCTCTGGCAGTTTGCCTTGCTCAACCAAGCGTCCCATTGGCAGATTCTGCATTTCAATCAGCTGGTATAAATCAACGCCGTGGGCACCACTTTCTAGATACAGCTCAAGATCTGAAGCCCACGTATCTAGAGTTTGATGGGGTAGTCCATACAAAAGATCGATAACGATAGGCGCGCTGTCATAACTCACAAAGTGCTGAAGGCGATCTAGTACTTCTTCACCATCATTCAATCTTTTGGCACTGCGACGAACCTTAGTATCAAAACTTTGCACACCAAACGAGAATCGGTTGATGCCACCTTCAAGTGCAGATTCAAATTTCTGGTCGTCAAAGCGATTAATACGCCCTTCCAACGTAATTTCACAATCTGGGGTTAGCGGAAAATGACTGCGAATCATCTGCCCCAACTGCTTGATCTGCGCCGCACTTAGGTCTGTGGGTGTGCCTCCACCGATGTACACCGCTTGAAACGGAAATGCCTGAGTCCAAGGCATTGCAGCCTTCCATAGCAGCTCTTTCTTCAGCGCTTCGAAGTATTCATCTATCAGCTTAGTGCTAGAGGCATATTGGAAGAAGTTGCAGTAGGTACAGCGCACACGGCAAAAGGGAATATGGATATAAAGACAACGAGGTCCCTTATCCCCTTGCTTAGAGAAAGCTTCAGTAAGTGCTGATTGGGTGAGATCAGTTGGAACTGGCTTTGCCATTCCTCCTGCGTGTGGGCCTTTCTTTTTCGCAAAAGCAAAGCGTAATGGGTCTGGTGAATGGTTGCCCACTATTTCTGGGTCAAGCAGGTCCTGGTTGTTCAATTCAAGATTCATTGTTTCTTCTAGCTTTTCAATGTGCTACGTGGCGAATTGCTATTATTTGTGCCACAAATATAAATGCGAACAAATCTCATTCGCTCGAATTTGTGACCACTATATTGATCTTGATAAATAATGCAAATGATAATTGATATTATTCGCATTATCTGCATAATGCTTTTCATTAAGACTCGAATACGATTGGTTTCCAACCACTGTGAAGAAATACAGATATCTAGTTGCTGGCGCTGTTTCCCTTTTAATTCATGGGGTTGCCTTATCATTCTCTGCGCCAAAGCAGGAGATAAGTCTTGCCAGTAGCAATGAGGGGCATGCGGTTAGCATTCAGTTTGTCTCTTTAGCACAACCAGAAAAAAAGGCTGAGAAGAAAGAAGCTCCAAAAAAGCCAGAGCCAAAAAAGGAAACACCAAAGCCTGTTGCCAAGCCGAAGAAGGTTGTTGAAAAAAAGCCCACCCCTGCCAAATCCATAGAGCCACGACCGGCTAAAACAGCGGTGGGTGAGCCTGAGAAGCCTATCGAACCTACGCCAAAAGAGGCTCCTGTTGAGGATAAGGCAGAAACAGAAACGGAAACACCGCAAACCGCATCGACTAATGCCGCCACTGCCAGCAAGCCGAAAATGGTCGAAAAGCCGACATTTTCAGCCAAGCCAACACCCGTGAGTTACCCAAGGCTTGCGCAAAAACGCGGCTGGCAAGGAAGCACATTGGTGGAGATTTGGGTCAATGAAGAAGGGAAACAGATCAAGCAAACAGTGGTGAATTCTTCTGGGCACAAACTGTTAGACGAAGCAGCGCTTAATGCCGTTTCAGAGTGGCAATTTCAACGCCGAAACGAACAAGGGCAACGCATCGCTTACCGAGTGCAAGTTCCCATTAACTTTCAACTTAACTAAAAGCAAACTTAACTAGAGCAAACTATGCAAATCTTGATAACGCTTCACGGCCAACTCGGAATGATGACCATACCGCTGACGGTACTCTCAGCCCTTACTCTGATGCTCATTATTGAACGCACCCTTTTCATGTTGGTTAATGGACGAACTCATACCACGCAGATTCTTTCTAAGGTGCACCACATCAACTTCGCGAATTCAGCGCAAGTTGAACGCTTTATAGAGCAGGACTTACAAGGGAAAACCATCATTTATCAAGCAATGCGTATGCTCCTTGGGCACCGCAGCTTTACCAAGGAACTGCGAGAAGAAGCAGTCAGCATTTGGTTGTTCAAAAAGCGCCAGCAGTATAAATCAGGGATCCGCATTCTATCGATTATTGGCGTTATCAGCCCCTTGATTGGCTTGTTAGGCACAGTGCTTGGTTTGATTGATATGTTCAAAGGATTAGCTCACACCTCAGGAGCAATCTCTCCGGCAGTCCTTGCCGATGGTCTTGGCTTAGCCATGTCAACAACTGCGGTAGGTCTATTGATTGCCCTACCCGCTATTACTGGAGCGCAACTCCTTAGCATGTGGGTTGAGAAAACCTTGGCCAAGATTGAGTACACCCTAAACCACAGCAATCTGCACATAGAAGGCATCTACATTGACTGCCAAGACAATGCTAAAAACTGTGAAGAGGTCGTCGCATGATCAAGTCGCAATCCAGCTTGTTTGATGAAGAATTTACCCCAGACCTTACGCCTTTGCTGGACATCATCTTCATCGTAATGGTGTTTCTTCTATTGACCGCCAACATCACCATAAAAACCATGGATGTAGCGATCCCTCAAACGGACGACGCTCAGGTGCTAAACGATCAAGACAAAGAAGTGATTGCCATAAATATTCTTGCCTCCGAGCCTAAATGGGCCATTGATGGGGTCAGTTTCTCAGACTGGGAGGCATTCACTAGTGAGTTGCTACTGCAAGTTCAGTCCTCACCAAAACGAGATTTGATTATCTCACCCGACAAATCCGCCGACGTAGAATCCATGCTTAAGGTTCTTGCGTGGCTGCAAAACAATAATATCGACGCTACCAATATCGTCATGGAAGAGAGTAAATAATGAAACCGTTCCTGTTACTACTTAGCCTTTTCTTCGTGCTACCGGCCTTTGCCAACTCGACGAGTGAACAAAATCGAATCATAAGTGTTGGCTCTAGCATCACTGAGTTGATGTACGCCTTAGACTCCAAAGATCAGCTGGTTGCCATTGACGTAACCAGTCGCCATTTTGATAAGTCAGGCGCAATGCCTCAAGTGGGGTACCATCGTCAGCTTTCTGCCGAGGGCCTGATGGCGCAAAACCCAACCCATGTGATTGGTTCACATGAGATGGGGCCAGACTCTACTTTAAAACTCCTTGAATCGGCAGGTATTGAGGTCATCACAGTTCCATCAGGGGATAGCGAAGCCGATCTTGCAGATCGTATCGACACCATTGCCAAGATCACAGGTAAGCAAGAGCAAGCTGTAGCGTTAAAAGCACAGCTCCATCAACAGATTGAGACCTTAGAGAACCTTGATTCGACACATAATCCAAAAGCCATATTCGCCATGCTCAGTGAAGGAAGGCCCGCAACGGTCGCACGATCTGAAACTACTATCGATAAGATCATTCAGCTTGCAGGTGCAACCAACCCAATTAATGACAATTTCAGCTCATACAAGTCGATGTCATTTGAGGCGATTGTAGGCGTTCAGCCAGATTATATATTGGTAGCCCAACGTACCTGGGATGCCCTAGGCGGACAAGAGGGGATCATCGAAAAGTTCCCTCTGCTAGCGGCGACTCCAGCGGCAACTAAGAATAAGATCATTCCAATTCCAGGCAGTGCCATTATTGGCGGCTTTGGCATTGAGAGTGTTGAGTTAAGCCAATCACTACATCAAACATTTGAGCGCAACTGATCATGAACTTTGCATCGCCATTGAAATTGCCAACGCCAGCACTGCTGGGGATTGCTTTGCTAGGGGTTTACCTTGCTAGCATCCTTTCGATCAGTGTTGGTCCTATGGATATCAGCTTTACTCAAAGCATGAGTGCACTGCTTCCTGACTTCACCATGCCGGGTATGCCAAGCTCTGAACTGCCGGCGCACGTCAACATGATAGTGCAGCAAGTCAGGCTTCCGCGCACGCTACTTGCTATCGCTATTGGTGGGATATTAGCGATCTGTGGCACTGTTATGCAGGGTTTGTTTCGTAACCCACTGGCTGACCCTGGCATTATCGGTGTGTCTGCAGGTGCAGCATTAGGCGCGGCTTTGGCCATCGTAGTGTTTGGCTCTCTTGCCCAAACCTACCCTACCCTTTTAATGTTTGGCACAGTTCCTGTCTTTTCCTTTTTGGGCGGGGCGATTACCACACTTGTAGTGTACCAGTTGGGCACATCCCCTAACGGCACGTCAGTTACTATGATGCTACTGGCCGGTGTCGCCATTGGCGCACTCTCTGGAGCAATGCTTGGACTGCTCAACTATTATGCTGACGACCAAGCCTTACGTGATTTGTCTTTATGGACAATGGGATCACTGGCAGGAGCCAACTTCTCTGGGGTTGTATTTGGGGGCATCGTATTGCTAGTTCTTGGTGTTTTGTTCTACCGAGAATCTGCAAATCTTAACGCTTTACTGCTGGGTGAAGCAGAAGCAGGTCACTTAGGAATCGACGTGCAAAGGCTAAAGCGTCGCTTGATTCTTCTTACCGCAGCTGGCGTGGGCGTGACCGTCTCTCTAGCTGGCATGATTGGCTTTATTGGCCTGATCGTTCCTCACCTAGGACGAATGATTGCAGGGCCAAACCACAAGGTGCTGATCCCACTTGCAACCGTACTAGGGGCGTTGCTTCTGCTCATTTCGGACATGCTATCGCGAATCCTAGTCGCTCCTTTGGAAATCCCTGTAGGTATTATTACCGCAGTATTAGGTGCTCCATTCTTCCTATGGCTACTTATCTCACAAAAGGGACGAATCTAATGCACACACCAGCCGTTCAGTGCTCCGATATTTCCGTCAGTATTGGCAACAGAACAATTCTAGATAAGATAAACATTGAATTTTACCCCAATGAGTTCACCGTATTTCTTGGTCCAAATGGCACAGGTAAAAGTACCCTACTCAAAACGCTGAGTAATGAAATGCCTTATACAGGGCAGCACTTTTTGTTTGGCAAACGCACTCAAGATTGGGATAAGAAATCACTTGCGAAACAATTTGGCGTACTGCCACAATCTAGCTCACTGACCTTCAATTTCACGGCCCAAGAAGTAGTTGAATTAGGCGGGTTAACCCTGTCTGGAGGGCAGAAAGCCATCAGCCGCATCGCCCGAGAAAAAATGAACCTAACCGGGGTGCTTCCTCTTGCGCAGCGCCTTTACCCTAGCCTATCAGGAGGGGAAAAACAGCGCGTTCATTTTGCGCGCGTACTTACTCAATTAGACTCAGTTGAACACAATAAGGTGCTGTTCCTTGATGAGCCAACCTCTGCCCTTGATCTGAGCCACCAGCACAACACACTCAAGCTCGCCAAGGCTCAGGCCGACTCAGGCGCATGTGTTGTAGCTGTGCTCCATGACCTCAACCTAGCGGCACAATACGCCGATAGAATTGTGGTACTCAACCAAGGCAATATCGTCGCCGATGGCACGCCTTGGGAAGTACTGAACTCGCAAACCATTGAAGAAGTCTACCGCTGGAAAACCCAGATAGTTCCGCATCCAACACACCGTCACCCGGTGATATTGTCGGCGGCTTGATTGTGTTGTCGATAGGGGGTAAACCTAAGTTAGGCAGTCTCTAAGGTCCTGATTTTCATCAGGATGACGGTTAATTTGGATTGTGTATTTGAAATTAAACTATCGCGAACAGCAAACTTAAAATCCCATCAATATCTTAGCAACTGAACTGACCCCGACCCTGTCATCCTGACGAAAGTCAGGATCTTAGATACAACCATAGTCAGTAAAACACTAAGCCGTTGCGACCTTCGCATAGCGATTCGCCAGCACGGCACAGTAGAAAATCTGGATCGGGTGATACAGCATGATGGGTAGCAGTATCATCCCCAAATTAGGGTCGTGAGCAAAGATAACCTTGGCCATTGGGATACCGGCGGCCAAGGTTTTTTTAGTACCACAGAATACCGCAGCCACCTCATCTTGGTGTGTAAAGCCAACCTTGCGTGCACCCCACTGTATGCCGTGCACCATCACCATGAGTACAATCAAACAAATCAACGCAGAGATGAGTAGCAGAGTCGGTGAGAAGTCACTCCAAATACCATGGTCAATGGAGTCACAAAATGCGCTATAAACAATAAGAAGGATCACGTATTTGTCTAACTTATTCACAACTGCTTTATGCTTTTGAGTCCACTCAAGTAACCATGGACGCATTATTTGCCCTAATATCATAGGCAAAAGTAACATCTTAGAAATGGATATTACCGAATCCATTAGATTCAATTCAGCGCCTTCCATGCCCATAAAAACTTGGATAAGTAAAGGGGTAATAAATACACCAAGAATACTAGATAGAGAGGCGTTAAATATCGCTCCTGGAAGGTTTCCTTTACCAATAGCGGTCATTGCAACAGAAGAAGAAATAGTGCTCGGCAGTACAAATAAATAGCAAAAACCAAATGCCAAGGCTGCCGGCATATATGCAAGAAATCCCTGCCCAAACACTACCCACAACAATGGGTATACGACAAAGGTGGCACCCTGAACATATAGGTGCAACTTCCAGTTAGAAAGACCCTCAACAATAACCTTTGGTGACAAACCCAGTCCATGTAAAAAGAACACCAGCGCAATACCCAGCACTGTCACACTATCGAGGTGCAACGTACCGCCTGTCTTTCCCAAATCAGGAGTAAGCACTGCCAGCACAATAGCCATGACCATGCCAACAAGGAACCATTCCTTTTTTATTTTTTTGATTATCTGCACTGCGACTTCAACTTCAACTAATTAAAATTAATATTCTTGATTCTGTAATAATACATCATTTTACTGTGATTATTACCCTATAAATTGTGCCAAAATATTCAAATAACTATATCCGTAGACCATGTAAGAAAATATGGAGTATTTTCTTATGAAGGATCTTGCTATTTGTAATTATATTTCGCTCCTACTTGATAAATAGCAAATAACGCTCAAACCTTATTTGTTTCAAATTGGTTAAATTGCCAAGATATTGACAAACAAAAGTAACAATATGTTTCAGGAAGGAGTCTGACAGTGAAAAAGAAGACCTTGGTGTTAGCTATAGCGTCTTGTTTACTCGTAGCGTGTAGTGACAGTGACTCACCGCAAGTTTCGACAAGCAAAGACGTATTGGAAGTTAAAGCCATAGATGGGTATTTACGCAATGCCCTAGTTTGGCTTGATATTAATGACAATTATCAACTTGACGAAGGAGAACCCTCAGCAAGAAGTGGAGATAGCGGATTAACGAGTTTGGATGTATCTGGAATTGATAACTATCAAGACTATCCAGTGGTCGTGAAGGCTATCAAGGGAGAGACCATAGACGAGGATGAACCAGAAAAAGCCATAACTTACGATTTCGTTATGTCGGCCCCCGCAGGAGAAACCAACATTACCCCATTCACCACCCTGGTGAAGATAACAATGGACACCACCGGCGCCTCGAAAGAGGAAGCAACTGCCGAAGTGGCTGAACTTGTTGGTGTACCAGAAGAGCAACTGATGACCGATTATACAGAGGTTGATGAGGTAGCGAACAAGGCGGCAAACATAGTGGAAACCGGCGTTTTGCCAGAGACCGAAGAAGAAGCTGTTGAGGTTTCAGAAACTGAAAACTACTTAACTGAGACAGAAGAGGTTACCGAGGTAATCGCTGTCGTCAAAGAACTCGAGGCTGACCAAGTCATCATCACTGACGGCGAGACCTATGAGGCTGTTGAAGACGAAGGAGACAATGACCGAGATAACGATGGTTATCTAGATGATAACGATGCCTTCCCAATGGATAGCAGCGAATGGCTTGATTCAGATAACGACGGCGTTGGCGATAACAGCGACGTATTCCCTTTAGACCCTAGCGAAACCATAGATACTGACGAAGATGGCGTTGGTGATAACGGCGATGCATTCCCAAGTGATCCAACGGAAACTCAAGATAGCGATAAAGATGGTGTTGGTGACAACGGCGACGCCTTCCCCGAAGACCCGAGCGAAACAAAAGATACGGATGACGATGGTGTTGGGGATAACAAAGACGCTTTCCCTAAAGACGGCGACGAAACCCTCGATAGTGATGGCGACGGAGTGGGCGATAACGGCGATGCTTTCCCATTAGATCCTGAAGAGACCCTAGATACCGACGGTGACGGTGTTGGCAACAATGAAGATGCCTTCCCTGAAAACGAAGATGAAACTCACGACTTTGATAACGATGGTACGGGTGACAACGCTGATACCGATGATGACAACGACACAGTCGCAGACTCAGACGACAACTGCCCATATGTGCCGAATGATGCACAAAAAGACTTTGATAATGATGGCATAGGTGATGCTTGTGACACAGAAACGTTAGCAACCTTTGGTGATGCGACCTTTGGTTCAAGTAAATGGCTTTAAATTAAGGAAGATTTAACTATGAAACTGAATACTATTACTACTTTACTTCTCGTATCATTCGCAACAAGTGCTGTTGGGGCTGAACTTACCACCTTTCAAAGCGGCGACTACATCGAAGCGTCGAAAATGAATGAAAACTTCCAGTACTTGATCGATAAGATGGAGGACGCAGGCTCTAAATCAGGCGCTATCACTTATGATGTTGACTGTTCTACCGAACCAACACAGTTAACAACATTTATGGAGCATAGCCATACCGCAGACTTTATCATTGTACAGATCACGGGAGATTGTGAATGGACTGGTGGGGAAGCAAACCGTGGGCAAATGATGTTTACAAAGCACCCAGATGTTATTAGTGCTTCTATAACAAATGCCTACAATTCTCCAATCCATATTGATAGACCAAACATCGGCTTTACCTACTTAGATGTTCCTTACGGCTTTCACTACGATGGTGGCGGTTCAGGTTGGGTAGAAGGGGTCACGTTCAATGCGGATAGCTGGATTAGTGTTGATGGCAACGCTACCTTGGCTATAAATAGTCTGGAAAGTGGCACAAATCTAGATATTTCGAACAGCTCTCGCGTTTGGCTTAGCCAAGACACCGACTTTAACGAATTAATAATCGCGAATAATTCTGTGTTCAACACGAACTCTCGAGTGACTGCCAACTATATTGGAGTGAAAAACAATAGTTACCTCACTGCGCCCGAGATCACTGCGTACAATGAGATTGTAGTTCGGAGAGGTTCTATTATTAGCAGTGATGTTATTACTACACCTATTCTAGCTCTTCGGGAAAATGGTATTGCCCTCGCAGATATCTCAATAACCGCTTCCACTAATCTATATATGGATATGGGAGCAGGTATTAAAACAGAGGCTGTTTCTGTCGGCACTGACGGGTTCCGCCTAGCGCAAGGGGCAAAAGTACGAGTAACCAGCATTGATTCGGACGGTCCAATTGAAGCAGTAGGTAATAGCAACATTGATGTTCAGAGTATCACTGCACCTAAGTTCGACTTACATGGAGGTAGTACTCTCTACGCTGAAGAATTAACCGTTGACTCTGAGATCTACCTAGAACAAAACAGTAGCGCTGAGGTTGACAATATCACAGCAACAAATCTCACTTTACGAACCGGTTCATCGATTGACGCTGAAGTATTGACTATCAGTGGTAATATCTACGCCGAAGGTCGCTCGACCCTTAGCGCTGATGATGTTTATACTAACACTATGGGGTTGTACTCAAGTGATATGAACGTTTGGAATCACTTTGATATAACTAATGTAGCGGAATTTGCTTGGAGTTTAGGGGCTTACTCTACATTACGCACGCCAACTGCAGTTGACTCAACAAGCTACGATGTACTGAGCTTTTTCTGTAATTCTAGAGATGATTATCCTATGGAATTTATGTACTTCGAATCGAATGGTCAGTATCGTGATTTCTCAGAAGGCACGTGTAACCCTACCCCTTAAGTTTGATATGAGTTAGAAGCGTTACAAAGGCAGGCCACAATGGCCTGCCTTTCAGTTCTTATCAGCAAATACGATGCTCGTACTCTACAACTACCTGATTACCATCCACATATACATTTCTGATATCGCCATCCACTGACATTCTCGAGCATAAAGTAACAACGCTGTTTTCAACGGTGACATTCACACGCAGTGATGGGATCGCATAGGCTGGATCAACCTTGAGGTACTCACAAAAGCGAGTAATAAACGGGTATGTTAGGGGCGCGCGTCCACGAAGCAATTGTCCAAATTCAGCCTGAGATACTCCTAGTTTTCGGGAGATCTCCATTTGCGTTAGACGCATCTTGGCTTTTTGGGACATCCATGTTTCGTATAGGGCAGCTCTGTCTTGTTCAGTAAATTCCATCGGGCTCAACGGGGGTAAGTTTCACATAGAGATAGTGTCCCTTTTGCCACCTATTGTTATGTCAATAATGCGTAAGCTTACTGTTTGCACAGTGACAGATTGCACACGGTTATTTGTTGAACGCACATTCATCGCCCTACTGAATAGGTTAGAGCTATTGATAGCGAGTCAAGAGAGCTCAAATTCAAATAAGCAAGTTAAGGGGCCACCGTAATGAAGTAGATGCCCTCAAACGCTAGAATCAAAACCTAAACCATCATCCTAGAATTTGCACAGCAAATATCTAGGATCTTATGAAGTGCCTTAGCCAACTATGTTCACTCTAAGATACTGGATAAATACTCTGTATTTTCCAGTATGACGCACTTTTGGAGTTTGATGTTGATGAGATCCCGGTTAAAAGCGCAGACTAAAACAGCCGTCATCCTGAACTTGATTCAGGATCTTAGTGCGCACATAGCTAACTTTGATACTCAACCAATGATGTCCAGCCAAAGTGCTGACCCAGAAAAGTACTCGAGCATGATGACAAATCAAAAGGCATTTAAACAGGCTTAAGCTCAACCACATTCTTCTCTGGATCGTGCACATATAAAGACCAACCTAACCCCGTCGCCCCGTAACGAATTGCATCAGGCAAGATATCGACGTCATGATTACGCAGGTATGCGAGTAACTGTTGTTGATTGATTGGCGCTATTTGCAGGCAAAAGTGATCCATATTGCGCCCGTTTTGTTGCGGTGGCTTACCACCAAGCTTCCCCAGTGGGCTATCAACATCAATAATGTCTATCAGCGCATTGCCTGCTCGAAGCTGGGTGAGTCCCTCCTCAGCAAGACGCCTTTCTACCTCACATCCAAGAACGTTACAGTAGAACGATAGCATGCTTTCCACTTGGGTTGAGCGCAAAACCACGTGATCAATACCTTGGATCTCTATCATCATTGTCTCACTAAAATTTATTAATTTTCTTTTTTAGTAGAGTCAAAAGCTTAGCGCTAGATCTTAATACCGTCCTCTCTACGCACAACATTACTGGTTATTTTATGAACTATAATTCCGTTGAAAGTCAGAGTATGACTCGTTTGTTGAAAGTGAAGATTAATGATCTTCATGGTGAGCCAATTGAGTAAGCCGCTCGTAAGCATAAACACTGCATACCTAGGGAGGCGATTATGATGACCGTACGCGACAGAATAGAAGATCTCGAGCAACAAATTTACATTGCCTGCTCAGAGGGAAATTTTGAAACGATGGACATGTTGGAGCAACAACTGGAGACTCTTAGAGGAAGAGCAAATCACGTATTCGAAGACGACCCTTACGCAATCGAAGGACGTTTAACTGAGGATGATTATTAGGACATTATGTATAAAACACAAATGAAGGCTCCTACGGTATGTCGGAGCCTTTTCAATTCTTACTGCGATTTGTGCTTGTAAGACGTCATGACTTCATCGGCATTGTCTTGATACTCAGCAAGACCTTTTGCTCTTAAATCACAAGCGGGGCAGTCCCCACAACCTCTACCAACGATGCCGTTGTAGCAGGTCAAGGTTTCATCCCTCACCATCTCTAGTGCGTTATAGTGATCCGCCATGGCCCATGTTTCCGCCTTGTTTAACCACATTAGCGGAGTCTTAATATCTAACTGGTAATCCATTCCCAGTGAAAGCGCTGCGTTCATCGCCTTCACAAACTCATCCCTGCAATCTGGGTAACCCGAGAAATCTGTTTCACAGACACCGGTGATCAGGGTTTTTGCTCCGACTTGATAGGCGTAGATACCTGCTAGCGTTAGGAATAGGATATTGCGTCCAGGTACAAAAGAGTTTGGTAATCCGTTCTCACCAAGGTCGTGAGAAACCGGGATATCGTCTCGAGTCAGAGAGCTCACAGCCAATTCATTAAGCAATGTTACATCCATTACCTTGTGTGCCTTTGCACCTAGCTTCTTTGCTAGCTTCTGAGCAATCTCAATCTCTTGACGATGGCGCTGACCATAGTCATAAGTAATCGCATGCACCTCATCAAATTGTGTGAGCGCTTGCACTAGGCAGGTTGTAGAGTCTTGACCTCCACTGAAAATAACGACCGCTTTGTTCATACTTATACCTTTCACTGACATTGAGTTAATCGCGCACAATCTAACAAATTTATCAGGGAAAACAAATTTTTAAATCTGTCCCCACAGCCAATAAGAGTAATGGTAATATCTTATGAAACGACAACAAAAATTAGGTAATGAACCATGGAAAAAACCACCCGTACTATGCAGGCTCGCAAGCACGTAGCCTTAGTAGCTCACGACCACTACAAAAGAGAACTCCTTCACTGGACCAAAGAAAACCAACAAAAGCTAGAAAAGCATACTCTGTATGCAACTGGCACAACTGGCCATCTACTTAGCCGAGAGACGGGTCTTGAAATTAAAAGCCTGATCAGTGGCCCTATGGGAGGCGATCAGCAGTTGGGTGCAATGATTGCAGAAGGTAAAATTGATGTAATGATCTTTTTCTGGGACCCGCTGAATGCCGCTCCGCACGACCCTGACGTAAAAGCACTGCTTCGTATCGCGAGCGTATGGAATATTCCTGTAGCCACCAACCGTGCTACCGCGCGATTCCTATTTGACTCTTCTTTGATTGGTGAAGAAGTGGAAATTGCGATTCCAGATTACGAGTCTTACCTAGCGAAACGTACCTAGAAAAGTCCTGACCAAAGATCAGCCCTCACTATCTTTGAACAATACTCTTCCCGTTAAGCCACCTAAATTAGTATTACTAGTCGAAGGTGGCTTAATCATTTTTACTACCTAAAAATAATTGTTACTCAATATAAACGTTGGCATCCACTTCAGTATCCTCTTCATACGGCTCAGGAACTGGACGCTTGCGTCGATTGTCATTACTAGTACCAGCGCGGTTTTCCGCAACTTCAGTAGAAAAGGTGCCAGTAATGAAGTTTTTGAAAGCGTTGAGCTGTGGGATATTGCTGTTGAATCCCAGATAAATAACTGCCAATAATAATGACAATATGATGATGACTTTTAGGTTCATTGGAACCTCCTTCTTAAACACTGTTTAAGCTGTGTGCGCACCTATAGTGTAGTTACAACTCTAGATAGTTCCTCTTCCATTTTTAGATTTAATAGTCCGATTTTGCAGTTTTGATCTTTATTGGCCACGAAAACGGAGCACTCCTCCAAACAATACGAGCAATGCACTAGCGATCAAAAGCCCCTTACCCACTATCACCGCAAGCTGATTATCACTCTTCCAAGCATCTTCAATTTGCTGATAGCTTTTTATTGTCTGAGAGCCAATTTGTAAAGAAAGTACGTTGTAGAACTGACGTTCATCGCCAACCGGAGATCCACTAAACCCATAAGCGTATCCTACTTTTAAGAGCTCCCCTTCGTTGCGCTGCAATGCTCGATAGACTGTCTCAATATCACCGGCTTTAGAGGAGTACTGAAACCAACTTCCATCAATCAATTGTAGGCGTACCGATTTGCTGCCCCGAACAGGAGTGAGATATTTCAATGAACTGAGTTGCCCTGAGCGAATCATTAACTCAGATGCAGGAGGTAAGCTCTGGTTTGAGGCAAACGAAAACAAGCCAGCTAGAGCGAGCAAGCTAAGGCTTACAACAAAATAAACACTAGATTTTCGAATAAGCTCACCAACCTTTAAAGTAATTTACTTCTTTTTCACTGCATAGGAGCCTTCAAGTAGCTCTGTGATAAAGGGAGATGGCTGAAGATCGTAGCTCACAATCGCCTCTTGTTTTGCGCGAGTCAGAGCCACATAAAACAAACGGCGTTCTTCTGCAAACGGGAAAGATTCGTTACTTGATTTAAGCGCGACATCCAGATGCGGTGCTCGCTCTTTTTGTGGGAAGTTATGCTCATTCACTCCCATCAGAAGCACAACATCAGCCTCTTTTCCTTTACTCGAGTGACAGGTCATAAAACTAAATTCGAGGTTGCTGTACTCCGATTGCCATTGCTTAAGCTTGCTCGGCTTATCTTTGTGAGTGCGCCCAAGCACTAAAACCGACAAGGGCTTGTGAGTGTTGTTCACACGTTGCAGTGTTTTCTCTAGCTTAGCTTCGGCAACCACTGACACCGCTTTTTGTTTTTGCTGCTTGTGTGCGGTGAGGGTTTTAGTGAGCTGCAGAGGGTTTTGCAGTATAAACTCGCCCGCCACGTCCGCAATCTGGGAATTGAAACGATAGGTGGTATCGAGATGGTGCGTCGCCGCATCTGGAAAGCGCTCAAGGAAGCCAGTAGTCAGGTTTACATCTGAGCCAGCAAACTGATAAATAGACTGCCAGTCATCGCCAACGGCAAATAACGAGCGTCTTCCTTGCTCGCAGGGTTGATTCACAATCGCTTCAACTAACGCTAAGCGCGCAGGAGAAATATCTTGATACTCATCCACCATTAAGTAGCGCCATGGAGCCTTAAATCGATTCTTAGACACATAATGCGTGGCTTTTTCTATCATTGAATGGAAATCCAATTCACCTTGTTCTTTTAAGTACTGTTTCCACGCTTGATAACAAGGCCACACCAACTGCAGTTCACTATTAAGACGCGAATACTCAGGATGCTCAATAATCTGCTGTTGAATGGATTTCTTGGTGACACTCATCGAGCACAGTTGATCCAACTGTTGATCAAGCCAAGCGATCAATTTCGGGTTTTCAAACTGGCTACCAAGGTCCACATCTCCCTTCAGATAGGCAATAGGCCATTGTGATAGATGTTTTTGCCAGCGTTTAAAATTCGTGGCGTTAGTCCAGTGTTCTTTTAGCCATTGTGCGCACCACTGCTGCTTTTGCTTGCTCTCAGATGCCAGTGAACTCACCTTCGCCGGGCTGCCTTCCACATGTTGGATAATATGCAGCGCCATCTTATGGAAGGTACTTACATTCACCTTTTGCGACGTCACACCTATTTTGTTCGATAGGCGCTGTGACATCTCCGTGGCAGCATCTTTGCCAAACGCGAGCAGGGCAACATCTTCAGCTTGGGCTTGATGACTTTGCAATAGATACGCCACTCTAGCCATAAGTACGCTGGTTTTACCGGTACCCGCTCCCGCTAAGATCAAGTTGTGATCATTATTTAGCAAGACCGATTTTTGCTGAGACGCATTTAGAGGAGAGTTTTCAATTTGAGCAAACAACACTTGCCAGTTCTGAGTTTCATTGGTGAGCCAGAGTTCATTACGCTCCTTAACCATGTCCCCTTTAGGGCATAGCCATTGGTTCACCTCCTGCATATTTTCAGGCATGCGCTGGTTTGCATCATTCAAGCTGATGTTCATCTCTTCAAGATCAGCATGCACCATCTCTTGCCAAGAACGCCACTCGGAGTGTGCAAGGTACGCGGGCTTCTGACGCAGTAATTGCAGTTTTTGTTGCCACTTAGGCAAGTAGAGGTTCAGCTGACGACATTGCAGGCGGTGCCACTTCTCATAATACTGAACGGCAGTTCGGCCAAATGACTTGGCCTTTCCCCAAGATAACCCCTGGATCTGCCAGGCGTTTTGCACCGCTTCATCAGCTTGCTGTTGCTGGTAGCCATAAAAGGTAATGCTTCCCCATACTAAGCCACGCTCAATGGAGGTTTTACCGCTCCATTCCGAAAAAGGAATCGAGGTTTGATTCTCTCGAGAGGTAAGAACCAACTGATCCTTCTCTAGCTTGATATCAAAGTATTCGTCTTGTAAGAAAAAACGAGCTGACGGGGTGGCTTGCAACTGCATGTTAGCGTACTTGTCCTTAAGATTTCGGGTTGAACCGCTTCAGTTTACTATGATTAATCCAATGAGCGCATTAAGCGGTAGGTAATTTTTAGGTTTTTCTTTGAAAGTTCAGTAAGATCGCACGCACAGTCGCCTCTCAATTGAGTGCAAATCACATTAACCCTGTGTAAAGTAACAAGATATTATAAAAGGCTAGCCTAAAACTCTGTGAACACTTCTGCCACACTTCGCCAATATTGGGCGAATAAAACGATTAACTACAGCCTTCTCATCCTAGTCACCATGTTAGGCGTCGTACTGCCATGTTGGTATCTAGGTCAATATACTCTCATTACACCATTGGTTCTTGGCGTCATCGCAGCCGCTCTTGCGGAAACTGACGACAACTTCTGGGGACGTTTAAAAGCACTCACCCTAACCTTTATCTGTTTTGCGATTGCGAGTATTTCCATCGAGGTGCTCTACCCTTATCCCCTTGCTTTTGCCGTGGGGTTATTCATTTCAACCTTCACTTTTATCATGCTAGGCGCCATTGGTCCGCGCTATGCGAGCATCGCCTTTGGTTCATTGCTGATCGCCATCTATACCATGTTGGGGGCCAGCGAAAGTACCGATATTTGGAGTCAGCCAATCCTGTTGTTACTAGGTGCAGCTTGGTACTATTTGCTCTCTTTAATATGGCAAAGCCTGTGGCCAATGCAGCCCGTTCAGCTGAGTCTTTCGCAGACCTTCCACCAGCTATCGCGCTACCTGGATACAAAAAGTCGCCTTTTTCACCCGACAACAGGCCTTGCGCCTCAGCCGATGCGCATTGAGGAAGCAAAGCTCAATGCAAACACGGTAGAAGCATTAGAGCTATGCCGTGACACCCTGTTAAAGCGCTCAAAGAAAGGGCATGTCGATGGCCCTAGTGACCGATTTTTGCGTATCTACTTTCTTGCCCAAGATATGCATGAAAGACTCAGTTCCAGTCACTACCGCTATCAAGACCTTGCACTGCATTTTGAACGCTCAGATGTGCTATTTCGATTCAAGCACCTCATTCAGTCCTACGCCAAAGAGTGCGAATATATAGCGGAATCTCTAAGGCTGAACCAGCCTTATAAACGCAGTCAGGAGTCGGTTATCGCCTTGGATGAACTGCAAGGTGCAATGACTCACCTCATTGAGCAACGTAACCCTGAGTGGCAACAATCTTTAGCTCAGCTTCAGTACCTATTCAATAACTTGTGTACGGTCGATAGATTGCTGAATAACGTGAACAACCCTGATGCACAATCGTTTGATCATGTGCTGGATGATAGAACCGCGCATACCGCCAAACAGATGTGGCAGCGAATTAGCGACAGTCTTTCCCCTTCATCAGTGCTATTTCGCCACGCCATAAGGCTCGCAACGGCACTCACCGTTGGTTATGGCATCATTGAATTATTCTCCATTGAGCATGGGTTCTGGATACTGCTGACCACCTTATTTGTCTGTCAGCGTAACTTTAGCTCCACCAAACAAAAGCTATTTCATAGGATCAGTGGCACCTTTGCCGGATTGATCCTTGGCGTTGTGATGCTCTCTCTTATCCCTGAAGTGGAAGGCCAACTGTTTGTTATTGTCATTTCCAGCGTACTTTTCTTTGCGTTTAGGCTGCAAAACTACGCTTATGCGACGGCAATTATTACCGTACTGGTGCTGTTCTTGTTCTCTCAACTTGGAGCCGGATATGCGGTGATTGTCCCAAGATTGATTGATACCCTGATAGGAAGCCTACTGGCCGCAGGCGCGGTCTACTTCATTCTGCCTGATTGGCAAGCCAAGAAATTGCCCTCTCTTATGGGACAGGCAATTAAAGCCAACGGAAATTACCTCGCTCAGATTATCGCTCAGTATCGACTAGGAAAAACCGACGACCTCAACTACCGCATCGCTCGCCGTGCTGCTCATAGTCATGACGCGAACCTGAGCGCAGCGATTAGCAATATGCTCGCCGAACCTGGTAAATATCAGCATGCCGTCAACGAGAGTTTTCGCTTCTTGACCTTAAACCATGCCCTACTCAGTTACGTCTCTGCACTGGGCGCACACAGAACACAGCTCAGTGATGCGACAACGCACAAGCTAGTAATTGATGCATATCAGGAGATTCATGTTAAGCTCGATGCTATTGAGAAGGCTTTGCGTGATGAACCCTTCGATGAAAAAGTGTTCGATACCAATCATATCCAACACAAACTATCACAATGGCGTGAGAGTGATGGCACATCTGCACAGATGATCTTGCAACAACTGCACTTGATCCACAGAATGTTGCCAGAGATAAAAATACTCAGCCAAACTTTTTCAAAATCAAAATTGGTCTTAGACCCAAAACTTTAGAGAAGCTCTATGTACAAGAAAATTTTGCTAACCGGACTAGCACTATCACTGACTGCACCTGCATTTGCAGAGGTCACCATCGGTCTTCCTGAGGATGTTGACTTACTACTTGTCAACGGCACAGAACCTGAGATTGACGGTGGGTTCTTCTCATCAAGCTCTACAGCAATTCTACCTGACGGCGAAAACCAGATCGTATTTCGCTACGTTCCTAGCTTTAAACAAGGCCAAGAGTTCGAGAAAATGAACTCTGACGTTATCGTAGCGAAGTTTACCGCTGAGAACGAAAATCTAGAGTTTGAATTTCCTAAGTACCGCAACATCCGTGAAGCACAGAGATTCAATAGCAACCCTGATTGGAAATTGGTGAATGAGTCTAACCAAACCATAGAGATGACCCAAGACAAGCTGGTCCATGAAGGCATGCAAATTGGTCGTGATTACGAAACCGAGATGATTAAGTTCAATGCTGCGGGTGGCGCTGCTGCCATTGCAACCACCAATAGCGCTGCATATGCCGCTGTAACAGCAGCACAAGCCTCTGGGCAGACAGTTACCGTAGTACCTGTTGCTGAAACAGCAACAACGAATGCAACGCCAACGCAACTACCAGAGACAACAACAGCGACCACTGAAGAAGAGATGCTGATGTTCTGGTACGGCAAGGCAGACGATGCAACCAAAGCACGCTTTAAAGCCTACGTGAACAGCCAGTAATACCGACTCCTGCAGTCAAGAGTTGGAGTCTTGCACCTAAAAATAGAGACTCCTCTCTCAAATCTGGGCGATTTTCATATAAAATCATGAAAATTGCCCTAGCTTCTCCATTTCCTTAATCGCAATGTCTTAAGCTATACGTATAAACTCAAACTAGCATTCTTCACTTTTCGAGTTAAAAGTGTAAACGTTCTCATAGGGTAGTTAGCTAATGAACCAAGCAAGATCAGAGCGATTACAGCACGACCACAACGAATCGCAGATTCTCGATATTATTGTAGTTGGCGGTGGTATCAATGGTGTTGGTATTGCAGCCGATGCCGTCTCTAGAGGCCTGTCTACCGCCCTATTTGAAGCCAAAGACTTCGCTAGCGCGACCTCGTCTGCCAGTTCTAAACTGATTCATGGCGGTTTGCGCTACCTAGAACACTACGAGTTTCGCTTAGTCTCAGAAGCTCTGGCTGAGCGTGAAGTCATCCTCAAAAAAGCCCCTCATATAGCAAGACCGATGAGATTTCGCCTGCCTCACCGTCCTTTCCTTCGCCCTGCCTGGATGATCCGCACCGGAATGTACTTGTACGATTATCTCAGCACACGTAACTCGCTCCCCGCTTCTTGTAAGGTTTCCCTAGGCGATGACGGCATCATGTATGATGAGTTTAAGGTTGGCTTTGAGTACTCTGATTGCTGGGTGGATGATGCTAGATTGGTGGTTCTCAATGCAATGCAAGCCAAAGAGAACGGCGCTGAAGTGCGAAACTACTGTGAGGTCGTTTCTGTTACCCAGCAAGATAAGATATGGACCGTTGAGCTTCTCGACCATCGAACCGGTGAGCGCCTAACCCGTCGCTCTCATTGTGTAGTCAATGCCACTGGGCCTTGGGTGAAAGAGTTCATTACCGATACCGTGCAAACCAAATCACCTATGGGCATTCGCCTTATCAAGGGTTCGCACATCATAGTTCCGAAAATCTATTCTCAGGAATTTGCTTATATCTTGCAAAACCAAGATGGACGCATTGTTTTCGCTATTCCCTATTTAGATAAATACTCTCTGATAGGCACAACCGATGTTGAATACAAAGGCGATCCCCGTAAAGTCACCATTTCTGATGATGAAATAGACTACCTATTAGACGTGGTAAACCTACACTTTAAGCACACCACATTCAAAGACGACATCATATCCAGCTTTAGTGGCGTACGACCTCTTTGCGATGATGAATCTGACTCCCCTCAGGCAATCACCAGAGATTACACCCTCACCCTGCAGCACTCCCTAGAAACTGCGCCTTTACTATCGGTATTTGGTGGCAAGCTTACGACCTATAGAAAGTTGGCAAATGCGGCGTTAGGTAAGCTAGAACGCGTCTTTCCTGAGATGCCCCCCTGCACAACCGAAGACACCCTTTTGCCGGGTGCAGAACAGTTTGATAAACAAGATCTACTTGCGCAATTAACTGAACTTGCCCCCTTTGTAAGCCAAGAAATCATCCAACGTTGGGTAAGTATTTATGGCACTCGTGCACTGATCATTGCTCATTCATTGCGCGAAGAACAAGACCTAGGTAAACGCTTTTCAGCGCAACTGTATGCAGCAGAGGTGGACTATTTGTTTGAGCATGAGTTCGCACATTCTGCGCAAGATATCCTCTATAGACGCACAAAGTTGTACTTGGAAATGTCACAGGTAGAAGTGGATGCTCTCAAACATTACTTACTCAATAAGGCTTCAACGTATCAGAAATCCATAGATCTCGACTGCAATGAAGAAGCTACAATACAAATGCCATAGCAGGCCATTAATAACAACCGCACTAAGTATGCAATCGCTGAGTACGATTGCTCTAAGGGATAGCTACCTTCTCTTTTTCATTGCTCTGTCAATACGCATCAATAAGTGTAGAAACTGTCGCTCCGTAAGAAGTCCGATCTTAAACAATTGATACGCTTTATACGCAGGGACTTCGAACATAGCCATCTCTTCTATAACCTACCTTTAGTCCTTATTAGTGTTGTTTAAGACCTTATTCGACAAGCTAGGTTCCGTTAGATTCTGCTAACATAAGTGTTTTCAATGGTCAGGCACTCAGATTTCTAAAAATCCAAACAGGATACAAATGAAAGAATCAATCTTAATTACTGGCTGCAGCAGTGGCATTGGCTATCACTGCGCCAAGCAATTACATCAAACGGGATACACAGTTGTAGCCAGTTGCCGAAGCAGTGACGATGTCAGCAGACTCAAGAACGAAGGGCTTAATTGTGTTCAACTTGATGTCACAGATGCCGAGTCGATACATTCTGGATTAGCAGAAGCGTTGGAGATAACCAGTGGAAGACTCGATGCACTGTTTAATAACGCAGCTTACGGACAATGTGGCGCGTTAGAAGACTTGCCTACCGAGGCACTTCGAGCTCAGCTAGAAACCAACCTTATAGGTTGGCATGAACTCACCAAAGCGGTGATTCCCATTATGCTGAAACAAGGCAATGGCAAGATCATTCAAAACAGTTCGGTGTTGGGATTAGTGGCAATGAAATATCGTGGCGCATACAACACCAGTAAGTTTGCCCTTGAAGGGTATACCGATACCTTACGATTAGAACTGATGGACACACCAATCTCAGTGAGCTTGATAGAGCCAGGGCCGATAGTGAGTAAGTTTCGAGAGAATGCCCTTAAGGCATTTGAACAAACAATAGATACTGACAACTCGAGACACAGTAAAAACTATCAAAATACCATTGAGCGTTTAGGCAAAGAAACCTCTACCAATCGATTTACCTTGCCTGCCGAAGCGGTTCTTGTGCCAGTCAAAAAGATACTCACCAGCCAGAAACCAAAGGCGCGTTACTATGTCACGCAGCCCACTTACGTGTTTGGTTTTCTTCGTCGCATCTTACCCACAAGCCTACTTGACCGCTTGTTGGCAAAGAGCGACTAACTAGGGTCTGGAACAACCTCAGCTATTCTGATTCCAAAGAGCATAGTTGGGGTCGTGTTGTTCACTCCAACTATCGTCTTGACGCGCTTCGAGATAGAGTTGTAGTCCGTGATAGAGCGCAAAGGCAGCAACGCCACCTAAGTGCTCATGTTCATCAAAAAACGCATCTTCACACTGCTGCAATTCAACAAGATCACCAATGTCTCGCCTCATAGCCCAAGCTATGGCCTCTGGCTGCACCTGCTCACTACCGAGAGTAACCGCAGAAATACTCTCAATGTTGACATCCTTTAATCCAGATCGATGCTCGGGTTGCCTTAGCATTTCCGCTCGGTCAAACTCTTGCTCGGTAATCTCTGCAATCACTTCATCAGCCATTCGCTTACTGATAGAAGGGTGAAGTCGCGCCACTCTCAAAGCATAAGCGAAGCGATCTTGTCCCAACAATGAGACTAATCCATCGATGAGGTATTTATTCAAAGACTCCGCTTTTTGATAAAACTCTACCGCGGCATCAAAGTTAATAAAACGTGCTCCATCAAAGTCATAGCCGTAGCTGTCATCGATAATATCCAGTGGCACTCCATTGATCGCAAGAGGCCAACCCGAGAAGTTCACTCGCCCTTTCGCGATCTCGTACATCATCCAAGCGCTATCGGTAAAACCCTTGAAAGAGGTCCCCTCTAACGTGGTTTCTTCCAGTTCTTGCTTTGTCCAATTCACGCCAATACCAAGGTGTTTTGCATATCGCTTCATCAGCGCGTTATTAACCTGAAGTCGCAGATCCCAAATAGAATCTGTGATGCAAGACCACGCAATAACTTTACACTCACGACACGCAGGCAGTTGCAAAGGCACGTGCGCAAGATAAGGTGAAGCCACCTTAGGATACTGAACTATGTCATTGCTTGGCTCGGCGCAAAACCAACAGGTGTGACGATGATTAAAGGGAATATCAATAGGTTCGTAATTCAACATTTAGCGTTTTCCATAACCTTGCGCAGGGTCTGTACAAGGTTCTCTTCTAAAATGGGTTTCACTATTACGGCATTAGCCCCAGCGGCTAAGAATGCGTCTGTCGTTGACTGGTAGCCGTCTGCGGTACAAGCGATAATTGGAGTCGATAAGCGCAATTCGTTACGTAGCTTCTCAGTCGCCTCGATACCATCCATGTTGGGCATTTGGTTGTCCATTAGGATGAGATCATAGTGATTGTCTTGGGCTTTTTCGATAGCCAGAATACCATCTGTTACCCAATCAAAAACTAAGCCGTGTTTCTTGCCTAAGGCTTGAATAACAAAGGCGTTGGTGGTGTTATCCTCAACCAATAGCACCTTCGCCTCACCTTCAAAGACAAAAAGTGGTTCCTCTTGTGCCTCTGGCCAGGGCTGCTTTCGCTCTACGGTAAGAATCGGCATAGTAATAGAGAAGCGACTGCCATTGCCTAACTGGCTTTCAACATTGATTTTACCCTCAAGGTACTGAACCAGGCTTTTAACGATGCTCAGGCCTAAGCCGCTGCCACCATATTGTCGGCTAATATGAGTATCCGCTTGGGTAAATGATGAGAAAATGCTATCAAGGTTATCTTTAGCAATCCCAATGCCTGTATCCGTCACCGAGAAATAAAGCTCCGCTCTATCCGCTAAGCGATTACGCAATTCAACATCGACAACCACCGCTCCTTTGGTAGTGAATTTGATGGCGTTGGTCAGTAGGTTGAGGAAGATCTGCGTTAGCCTCATTTGATCACTTCGTACCGTTACATCGTCTTCAAAGTTCTTATTTACGGCAAACTTCAAGCCCTTCTGTAAACAACTCGGCTCAGCAAAAGACTCTATGGTTTCTAGGGTTTGATTCAGGGAAAACTCAGAATGCTCAATAACGACTCCTCCCTTGTCAATTCGAGAGAAGTCGAGGATATCGTTGAGCAAATTCAAAAGATGTTCACTACTGTTATGTAGCACTTGTGTTTGGCGTTTCTGTTCATCTGAAATCGCCCCTTGTTTGAGAAGTTGAGCCATGCCCAATATCCCATTTAAAGGCGTTCTAATTTCATGGCTTACCTTGGCTAAGAACTCAGCTCGAGCCAATGCTGTCTGCACTGCTTCCAGCCTTGCTCGCTCACTTTGACGCTCAGCTTCAACAAATTGAGTAATGTTTTTGCCTTGGACGACCAGTGTTGGCGAAGCACCATCGACCAAAATTGGAGCGATACTCCAGCGGTAAATCTGCTCTCCTACGTGCGTATCAACCTCTGCGTTTTGCTGGGTTTGCAACACACAATCAAAATGGGTATCGAGCTCTTTCTTGAGAGCCGCCGCTCCTCTGTCATTAGCGAATGCCTCAATAGCGGCAGGGTTCAGCTCTAGAACCTGCTTGTCGCTATTAAGCAGTGCCGTAGGCAATAATGAAAACTCAAACAAGTTTTTGAACGAGGTTTCTTTTTGTTTTTCACGTCGAATACTGGCCTGAAGGGTATGCCCTAAACGGTCAAACTCAATAATGTTCGAGCCTTTAAAAGAGATGGTTTTCTTAGCGCTATCAAAGCTGTCAGCTAAATACATCACCCCTTTGATTTCTCTTTCTACTCTGCGTTGCACTATTTGAGTGATGATGACTGCCGAAGCGGTTATAGCGAACAACGCCAGCATTAATGAGGCAGCAAAGCTGATCTCAACCCTTTCTAGCTTACTCGTATTTTGCACAAATACCGCCTTCACAGGCGTAAGCACACCACCCACAATCACATCAACTTGACTGATCATTTCAGAGTCATATTGAGTCTGGTCTTCAAGCCTTAATGGTGAATCTTGCTCTAGAAGCTTAATCATCTTTGGAGAGGAAGCGGCGATCACCTCTCCATTTTCTACCAACATAAGGTCATTAATATTGCCGTCTAGAACCACATTGCGAATGAGCCTAAGATTGTTATCAAGCACTAAAACCACAAAATAATAACCAATCAACTCTCCGCTCTCAGGGTTAATAAGCGGAGAACGGCGAATCATAGTGTGCTTATTGCCAAGGCTTGTAGACGGGACCAAGAAATACCAGCTATTGCTGAAATCAACTTCATTTCCTAAGACCATCAACTGTGCATGACTAAAGCCATAAAATGCCGCATTACCATCCTCCCAAGCCAATTCTCCATATCGGTACATGAAACGAAAATCAGCAGCTCCCTCTGGATCAAACTCCTCAAGCTTTAGCATGTAATTATCAACGGCGCGATATTGCTCAGAGTCAAACAGCTCGATTAGAGTACGGGACTTCGAGGATATATCCTGAGTCACCTGTATCGTTTGTAAGCGATTTTCCATCAGCTGCTTCACCACGCGAGCGGTCTGATTGAAATTTCGCTCAAGCTCAGTCTCAAAGGTCTTGGTGCTAAGTTGATAGTTGTAAAAGAAAAAACCTAAGATCACCACAAACCAAGATACCCATGCAACACGGATAATCTGAGTGGTCAGTGATATCTTTCTATCGACTACTTTCATGCTTACCTATTGGAATATCGGAATGCCTTGAGTTTCAAGGCTTCTGCTAGACTGGATTCGTCATTTTTGGTGAACACTTGATATTCTCCCGAATATACCAAAGGCACAGGGTCATTTTGCAGATCGAGTTTGATGGCTTCTGCCATCGCTAGCCCTGTGTCATCATTTATTCTCACTACGGTAAAATCCAACAATCCACTTTGAACTGCTTCAATCTCTGAGCCACCACCCCAACCATTGACTGCAATGTCTTCTCTACCTAGTTCAGACAGCGCATCTGTCACACCAAACGCTATATCTGTTGAGCTTGCGTAGATAAAATCGAGATTACCCTCCTGCTCTATCATCGACAAAGTCGCCTGATACGCTGTCTCTCGATTGGCTTTGGTAAAATACGCTCGTTTTAACGAATAATCCCCGTCATCTTTTAAGTACTTAACAAAGGTGTCTCCTCGAGCTTCGCTGATATAGCCTGGTGAAAAATAAACCAAGCCGTAATCCGCAGAATTTGGAAACATTTTCTTATATTCGTTAGCTAATAATTGAGTCCCTCTAAAGTGGTCAAAGCCAACGTACATTAAAGGCTGTTTTTCTCCCCACCGTTTAATTGGAGTCGTAATATTGAGAAGAATCAACTTGGTGTTAGGATTGCTCATCACACTCTCAGCAAACTTCTTGTGTCTGCTTGTATCCAGAGTGAAAATCAAATAGTCAGAGTTGTTTTTTAGTACCTGTTGCAGGCTTTCACTTTCTTGTCGATAGTCCAAATTAGGGCGCGAAGAATATTTATTCAGCTCGTATTCGATACCGAGCTCCTGCAGTCTAAGTTCTAGGGTCTTAATATTGCGCCACCAGTAGTCAGATAGCTGTGAACCGGGATAAACGATATCGATTTTAACTGGGCGCTGTTGCTGTATAGCCAAAGGAACAGGCGCTTGATATATACGCTTCTCCATTTCTTCGGTTAATTTTTTTTGTTCAGGATGCTCGTCCAAATACAAGTCATACTCCCAATACTCGCGAAGTATCATGTTCTCGGCAAAACATTGAAAAGCTGAAAATGACAACAGCGCCCCTACCAGCAACAGCTTCATAACGTTAGCCCCTCAAGAGCAATAGACTCACCGGCCACTAAACGTTCTTTGCGTTGCTTACTCAATTGCTTGATTCTGTATTCCAATTTCAATGCCTGCGACTTGTTCTCAACGTTAGTGGACCACTCTAGAGTCAAAGGCCCTTTACCCTTTAGTGCCTTCGCGCCAGTTCCATTTGCATGTTGCGAGAAACGGCGCTCAAGATCATTCGTCACCCCGCAATACAGTGCGTTATGACGATTTCGAATCAAGTAGACGAACCACTCACTCATGGCTTTTTTGTTCAGAGTACTGACTCAATCAAGGCTCTAAGTTCAGCCACTTCAGATTTTAATGACGCCACCTCTTGCTCCAGTGCCTCTAGCTTCTCTGCTGTAGGCGTTTTCACTGAAGAAACTGCCGTAGCGGTTGCTAACGCTTCGATATCCACCTCACCACAAAACAGGTGCTGATAACGAGATTCACGCTTACCTGGTTCTCTTGGCAACTTAACGACAATCGGAGTATCTAGGTTTGCTAGCTTATCTAGAGTCGCTTCTACTTCTTTTACATCCGCAAACTGAGCCAGACGGTTGGTACGAGTACGGATTTCACCAGGGGTCTGCGCACCGCGCAGTAGCATCACACACACAATGGCCTTCTCTTGAGCAGAAAACTGTAGGTCTCCGAATTCCGTATTACAGAATCGATGACGATACTTAGCAGTGCGGCTGTTGAAGCTACTTTCATCATTCACAAGGCGACGGTCAGTTAAGGCATTGATGCCATCAAGCACCTCTGCATCACTAAGCTCCATCACTGGATCACGATTGCTCTTTTGATTACACGCTGTGGTTAAACTGTTTAGGCTCAAAGGATAGTAGTCTGGAGTGGTGACTTCTTTTTCGATAAGGCAGCCAATAATACGAGCTTCTAGAGGGGATAATTGCAATAACATTCTTAGGATCCATCTTCATGTTTCATTTAGTAAGATTGTATGCAAGTATTGACTAGGTTGCGATAGCAAGCATATGAATTAATGTTTGTTTTACTCTCAACGCTGAAAAAGCAGGCAGCAGTCTTCAGAGCTTGATCTACACACTGTATGTTTGCCAAAGCTTATGGTTTAATTTCCAAAGTTTAATATTGGTTCTAAAGGATAGAAAATGAACAACGTATATGAAATTGTTAATTTAGCTCGTCGCAAAAATAAGCTTAAGCGCGAAATCCTCGACAACGAAAAGAAAATTCGTGATAACCGCAAGCGTGCTGACCTACTAGACAACCTGATGGATTACATCAAGCCAGATATGACTCACGATGAAATCATTATGATCGTGAAAAACATGAAGGCTGACTACGAAGACCGTGTAGATGATCACATCATCACAAGTGCTGAAATCTCGAAAACTCGCCGTGAAATCAGCCGTAAGATTCGTGAACTGACAGAAGAAGACAAGCAAGTACACGGCAAAAAATAGTCGCTACTGCTAGATAGAATGACAAGCGCGAGCCCGTAATTAAGGCTCGCGTTTTTTATTTCTATACACACCTCTCAATAACTCTCCCCTCTTATCGCAGTTACATAAAATTAACATATACTTTCAGCAAGCTAACCTATTGGAATCTCGCTGATTTACTGCAATGTATCGTCAATTTTTGCTGATATTGATTTTGTTTGTCTGCACCCTAGTATTGGGCGGACGGTGGGTGTGGAACGAAACCAAAGACGAATTAATTAGCCAGCAAAAAACACACATTGAAAAGCTCTCGCAATACATCACCAGCGAGCTGGATAAATTCAGTCATATCCCCGAGTTAATATCAAAAGACAAAGAATTAATCAACGCACTGCTGACACCCAACAACAGCGCTCAAATAGAGATCACTAACCGTTATTTGGACCATGTTAACGAAGTCGTCTCAGCAGCCGATACCTACCTGTTAGATTCCTATGGCACCACCATTGCAGCCAGCAATTGGTTTTTAGAACGCTCCTTTATTGGCAAGAATTTCGCCTTTCGTCCCTACTTTAAGGACGCCATACAAGGCCGAGAGAGTGAGTATTTTGCTCTTGGTTTAACCTCTGGATTGAGGGGATATTACTACGGGTTTCCCGTTGTCTATGCGGCGGAAATTATTGGTGTAGTGGTAGTAAAAATGGAGCTATCCGCTATTGAGTCTACGTGGCAACAAAGCCAAGGAGCGTTTATTGCCACCGATGATAACAACATCATATTTATGTCCAGTGAGCCTTCTTGGCTCTTCAAAAGCCTGACCAACCTACCTGAAGATACCCTTACACAAATCAAGCAGAGTCGGCAGTACTTAAATGCTGATATCGAGCCCTTAAATGCCACTGGCGATCTTACGGTTTCACCTAGCCTGCTTAACCTAAAAGACAACAATACCAAGGGTGAGTTTCTTACTCTCGTTGAGCGTTTTCCAAGAGCCAAATTAAACCTCAGAAGCTTAGTCTCCACTAAGCATCTGTACTGGTCGCTGATCAATTTCGCTGTTATCGTCGCATTAATATTTGGTGTCTTGTCCCTACTGCTATTGCTGGCAAGACATAGGCATTTGAAGCATCAACAAATAGACCGAATACAAGCAGAAGCAAAGCAAAAGCTTGAGTTTCAAGTACTGGAGCGTACCGCTGAATTGCAGGTGGAGGTTCGCCAACGTACAGAGGCAGAGCAGCAACTAATAAAAACCCAAGGTGAACTCATCCAAGCTGCAAAACTGGCACTGCTGGGCGAGCTGTCCACCAGCATCAGTCATGAGCTCAACAACCCCCTCGCCGCTATTCGAAGCTATGCCGATAACGGCGCTCGTTACCTAATCAAAGGCAACAGTGAACAAGCATCCGAGAATTTTTCAAAGATCACTCAGCTCACACAACGAATGGCAAACATCAGCCAGCAACTGCGCTCCTTTGCTAAAAAATCGGATAACACCGACCTCAGCTACATAGCATTAGATCCTGTGCTGTTCTCCACCAAAGCACTGCTCAACCCACAGCTCAAATCTCTTAATATCAACCTTATTGAGGCCGAACCCTCTTCCTACTCGGTATTGGCGAATCCAATTCAACTGGAGCAAGTACTGGTCAATCTTCTCACCAATGCGATGCAAGAGATTAAGGATCTGAAAGAGCCCAAACTGACCATCTCTCTAGAAGACAGCTCTGATGGTTGGCTATTCATACACATAGATGACAATGGCACCGGTGTAGAAGAGCAAAAAATTACGCGCCTGTTCGAGCCTTTCTTTACCACTAAGGACAATGGGTTGGGTCTGGGGCTCTCCATCTCACGGCAGATAATCGATAGCTTTGATGGTCATTTGCAGTATGCCCCAAGCCCCCTTGGCGGCGCTCGATTCACTATTTCACTACTCACGGCTAAGGACTAGTTATGTGCCACGCTTTCATTATCGACGACGAGCCAGAGATCCGCTCAGCATTAAAGCAGAGCTTCGAGCTAGAGGGCATTGAAGCCCAGTTTTATGAAAATGCCGAGTTAGCCTTGCAAGCCTTGGAGACCACACTACCTCACGTCATCATCTCGGATATTCGCCTTCCGGGTTTATCGGGTTTAGATCTTCTGGAGGGTCTCAATAAGCAGCACCCTGAGCTTCCTATTATTCTGATTACCGGCCATGGGGATATTTCTATGGCGGTAGAGGCAATGCATAAGGGAGCCTACGATTTCATAGAAAAGCCCTTTGCTACCGACAGATTGCTAGATACCACCAAGCGAGCCATTGAAAAGCGCCAGCTCACCATAGAGAACCAGCGCCTTCGAAACTCGTTGAAGGCCAGCCAAACACTCGGACCTCGCATCATTGGTGATACCTCTGCAATCTTGCACCTCAAAGAGACGATTACTCATATTGCCGATACCTCAGCGGACATCCTTATCTTTGGCGAAACCGGAACGGGTAAAGAGCTAGTCGCACGCTCTTTGCATGAACAAAGCGGTCGCCGAGATAATAACTTTGTCGCGGTAAACTGCGGCGCTATCCCGGAAAACCTTATCGAGAGTGAACTTTACGGCCACGAAAAAGGCGCCTTTACGGGGGCAGAATCTCGGCGTATTGGCAAACTTGAACATGCGCAAAATGGGACGCTTTTTCTTGATGAGATAGAGTCGATGCCAATGCAGGCACAAATAAGATTGCTACGGGTTCTGCAAGAGCGCGCCATTGAGCGCGTCGGCTCAAACTCTCTTATCCCTATTGATATTCGCGTTATCGCCGCAACAAAAGTGGACCTCAAACAGGCCGCTCAGCAAGGCAGTTTCCGAGAAGATTTATACTATCGCCTGAATGTTGTCACCCTTGAGCTTCCCCCTTTAAGGAAGCGCAAAGAAGACATTGCAACCCTATTCCACCACTTCCTACTCGTTGCCGCCTCACGCTATGGTAAAACCTCGCAGGCATTGAGCTCTCAAGATTTAAGCTTGCTGCTCAATCATGATTGGCCGGGTAATGTGCGAGAACTGAGAAATATGGCAGAGCGCTTTGTGCTTTTAGGTCGACTGACACTTGAGAATTCAAGTGCCAATGAAAAGTCAGATCTGAGCTTAGCGGAGCAAGTGGCGGAGTTTGAAAAGTATACCTTGGAGCAAGCACTGACTGACAATCACGGTAGTATCAAGCAGACAATGGAAACGCTGCAACTTGCGCGTAAAACCCTTTACGACAAGATGCAGCGTTATCAACTCGATAAAGACAACTTTAAAGCCGACTAGCGAGTCACTATTTCAGGCCCCATGAGCAGGGTCGGAAGCCAAGTGGATACCCAAGGTACGTAAGTCACAATGATGAGGAACAAGAACATCACGCCTACCCAAGGTAGAGCGGCTTTTACTACACCTAGCATTGACATCTTAGCCACCCCAGCGGTGACAAATAAGTTGAGTCCCACCGGCGGTGTAATCATACCTATCTCCATGTTCACCACCATCATGATCCCCAAGTGAATAGGGTCAATGCCTAAAGCGATAGCAATCGGGAACACTAGAGGTGCGACAATAATCAGTAGGCCTGATGGCTCCATGAACTGACCACCAATCAACAGCAAGATATTCACGACAATCAAGAAAGTAATAGGACCCAGACCTGCTGATAGCATGGACTCTGTAATTAACTGAGGAATACGCTCTTCTGTCAGTACGTGCTTTAGTATCAATGCGTTAGCAATGATGAACAGCAACATAATGGTCAGCTTACCCGCTTCAAATAATGTATCTTTGGTATCCTTATGCACAAAAGTCTGTACCACCTTTAGCAACAACGGTTTCTTGTTAGACTTGTCCGCAAACGGGCCCATATCTTTGTAGACAAAATTGGCAATAAAAAACGCATACACAGCGGCAACTGCAGCCGCCTCCGTTGGCGTAAACACTCCGCCATAGATACCGCCAAGAATAATCACAATCAGCAATAATCCCCAGCTAGCATCCCTAGCAGCTGCGCCAATCTCTCCCCAACCGGCAAAAGGTTGCGCAGGCAGGTTTTTAATTCTTGCTGCAATGTAGATAGCAATCATCAACATCACACCGGCTAACAGACCCGGAATCACACCACCTAAGAACATGCGCCCCACCGAGACATCAGTTGCTGCGGCATACACCACCATAACGATGGAAGGCGGAATAAGAATACCGAGCGTACCCGCGTTACAAATTACCCCTGCAGCAAACTCTTTGGTGTAGCCATTCTTCACCATGCCCACAATAACCAGACTACCGATAGCCACAACGGTCGCCGGAGATGAGCCCGACAGTGCCGCGAACATCATACACGCCACAACCGACGCCATGGCCAATCCACCTCTAAACCAGCCCACTAAGGCAATCGCAAAGCGAATGATACGACGCGCTACCCCGCCTGTAGACATAAAGCTGGATGCCAGAATGAAGAAGGGAATCGCCAGCAGCGTGTAGTGCCCTTCAAAGGCGTTAAACAAGGTTTGTGCAACTGACGCTAATGAGGCATCAGAGTGAATCATCAAAAATAGAATACTGGCTAATCCAAGCGACACGGCGATTGGCACGCCAATCAGCATGAACAGGATAACCATGACAAACAATCCCAAAACAGCCATCGTCTAATCTCCCTTTTCAGCGATGTTAGCGCTGTCATGTTTTAGTTGTTCTAGTTCTTCTTCGGCCTCATGGCCTGCAATTAAGCGATCCGTTTTTCCGGTAAAGATGCGCACTGCGGCTTGAACAAATCTAAAGGTGAGCAAGCCCATCCCAATAGGCAGAGCCATATAAGGGATCAGTCGCGGGAGCTTTTCATAGCGCTCCCCCTCATTGAGCCAGTCCGACATAAACTGGAAGATTTCAGGCATAGGGATATCGTCGGTTTCATACCATGCTCTGTCCGTTGCAAATGGGTACCAGTAGTTCCAAGAGCCGACTAGCAGTAGCAGTGCGAAAGCCAAGCAACAAACAACGGACAGCATAGCGCAGGCCTGTCTCGCTCTATCCGGTAGGATGTTGATAAACGCATCCACCCCAATATGAAAATGTTTCTTCACGCCATAAGACGCGCCAACTAATACCAGCCAAGCAAACAAGAAAACGGTCAGCTCCAATGCCCACAAGATGTTGTCATTGAACACGTAGCGCATGACCACATTGGCAAAGGTCAGCAGTGTCATGGTGCCAAGAAAAAAGGCGACCAAGGTTTCTTCAATTTGATCAGTAACCCGACCAATTCGATCCCAAGTAGATTCGGTTTGATGATTATCGTTCATCGTGTAGTACTCACATCCGTTGTACGAGAGGTAATCACACCTAAAGAGATTGCTGCTTATTGGTTAGATCTAGATTTCTTATAAAAGCAGAACGCCATTTAGGGTGAAACTAAGGCTTCCGAAGAAGCCTTATCCAGTTATTGGTTTGAAGCGAGTGCGGCATCGATCAGTTCAGCACCGATGTCTTTCTCAAACTTCTTCCATACTGGTTGAAGGGCATCTACCCACGCTTGACGTTGCTCTGGAGTCAAGGTTCTCACTGTGCCACCTGCGGCGATCACGTTCTCTTTGTTGGCTTGGTTAACCTTGGACGACTCTGAATTACGAGTCTGAGTGACTTCCATCAAGATAGTGTCTAACTGAGTACGCACATCGTCTGGTAGCTCAGTCCAAAAGTCATTTGAAGTCACCACAAGGTAATCTAGGATGCCGTGATTGGTCTCTGTCACACCATCTTGAACCTCGAAGAATTTCTTACCATAGATGTTCGACCAGGTATTCTCTTGGCCGTCGATAACCTTGGTTTGTAGGCCGCCGTAAACCTCTTTGAACGACATTTTTTGAGGATTAGCACCAAGTTGCTCAAACTGCGCTACCAGTACATCTGAAGCTTGAACGCGGAACTTAAGTCCCTTTGCATCCTCTGGCATCAATAGCGGTTTATTGGCCGACATCTGTTTCATACCGTTATGCCAAAACTCCAAGCCCACTAGACCGCGACGCTTCATTGCATTTTTCAGCTTGTCGCCTGCCTCTGAGTTCTGGAATTTATCAACGGCAGCGACGTCTTCAAACAAGAAAGGAAGATCGAAAATACGATACTTTTTAGTGAATTTTTCAAACTTAGACAGCGATGGTGCAGCAAGCTGAACGTCACCGTTTAGAAGCGCCTCAAGCACCTTGTCATCATCATAAAGGGTTGAGTTAGGGAAGACTTGCATACATGCCTTACCATTCATTTCAGTGTTCACCCTTTCCTCAAGCAATGATGCGGCAATGCCCTTAGGGTGCTTATCTGTGTTGGTTACATGACTGAACTTAATAACGATCTCGCCATCATCACAGTTAGCGCTGGCATTGAAGCTCAGTAACGCTAGAGCAGAAACAGAAAGTAGAGTGAGGGGTTTAAACATGGTGTATCTCCTTGATGGTCAATCTGCCCCTTCTATGGGTGCAGTTTGCCGACTAGAGAGCAAACACCGTGCCAGAAATGTTATATTTCTGTTAATTGCAATAATTTCAACACGTTACTAAATCCCTCAATTTATCGGCACTTGTGAACATGAGTAAAATGGGTGGAAAATGACACACTGAAAACCAGAAAAGGTTTACATAACCACCCATTGGAGCACCAGGGAAATAGCGCAGATTAAGTAAGATTTAACCTAGCGTTAGCCGTTAAAATTTGTGTTTAAGACCACGCCAAGATGGACGGTTGAAAACGTAGAGTAGGACAAGAATGTGTTCTTGCGATCAATATAATTTAGAGTGAGTCCGCCTCTAACGCCAAGATAGTTGTTGATCTTCAATACCACCGATCCAGAGGTAGAAACGCCCGAGCCTGAGCGCGTTTCTTTTCTCCAGATGAGATTACGCTCACCGTGATAATCAATACCGCCCAACTCAAACTGAAACGCAATCCTAGGCTCTTTGCTCAAGGGATGCTGAATGCCCACTCTATAGGTTTTCCACTCTTCGTCATCAGTCAGGTATTGATAATCAATTTTCTCAAAACTGGCGTAAAGCGTGTTGCTACCGAACACCTCTGTAATGCCAAGTTGACCGCCAACGCCACTGATACCCGCGCCGACCAAAGGTCCAGCGGTAATATGAGGAGAAAAGTGTACTTCTTTAGCGGATGTGGAAAAGGAAACGATAAGAAAGGGGATAGAAAGACAACGGATAAAATGCTTCATAGCTCGGATACTCTATGTAAGCGAAACATCCTTGTGACGCATAATGGAATTGAGCTATTCGCTCAAAATATGCGGGCTATGATAAAAGAGCACAGCACTTCACTCTAAGTAGCAATAGTAATAGCCTTAATAAGCATTAGTTATCGAAGTTGAGTGATATTTGTTCTTCCACTACTTGTTGAATAACTTGATATAGCCACTCAACAATGGGGCTCTTGCGGTGCCGTAGGTGATGGTAGCAATATAAAGGGTAGTAGCGATCTTGATCAGGAACTTGAACGTTTGGGTAAGCAATATCGTTATATCTATGTCTCGGGAAAAGGCTGGTTATTGGCATAAACATATCGGTTTGACTAATTACATCAACCAATGCGGCGCTCTCTTCAGCACGAAATCCTACGGTTAGTTTCATCCCATAACGTCCCATGACTTCCGCAGCAACCACTTTTTTGTCATTCCAACCGGGGATGATTTGTGAGGCTATTGGATAGTCTGCTAGCTGTTGGAAAACTTTTTGTTCTCTAAGTAAAGGATGTCCCTTTCTAACAGCAACACCGGCTGTCAACATAGCGACTTGATGGCGGTGGATACTCTTAGGATAAGCAATATCCCCATAATGAATCCCTATTAAAGTATCGCCGTTAGATAGTTCTTCTATCGTCTGACCAGACCAAGATACTATTGATAGTTCTGCATTCGGTGCTAACTCTTTAAATTTAAGAATTAAAGAACCCGATATCGCCATCATCGCTGGTGGCGAAAGAGCTATTTTTACTGACTGCGTGACTTCTTGTGGTGAAAAAGAATCAAGATACGACAACCCGCTAAACAATACTTCTAGGTTTGGAGCCACAACATCATATAGCCGCTCAGCGTAACCTGAAGCCGCAAGCCCACCCGTCACTTTCACAAACAACGGATCATCAAAATGATGGCGAAGTTTCTTTAGAGACTGACTCACCGCAGGCTGGGTAACATGCAGTCTTTCTGCCGCGCGGCGGGTGTTCTTCTCTTGAAACAGCACCACAAACACACGCAATAAATTAAGATCTAGATTTGCCACTAAGTCTTTTGCCATAGTCCCACCTAATAAGCATCACTTATCAATAATAACACAGTTATTGCTGTTTTCTCGGTTTCTAAAAACAGACGAAATAAGCATTGACTTAAAGTTAACTTTAACTATTAAGCTTGTGGCAAATGGACTTTCAAGGAACAACAATGAACAGAAAATTCTTACCACACCTAAGCGGATTATTCTGGGATGGGATATCGTCAGGCTTAGTCATGATGGCTCTGCCATGGTTTCTTCTGCAACAAGGCGACATGGGACTTTTTGTTGCTCTGACTACCCTAGCCTGCACACTGTCATCCTTTTTCTTAACCCCAATATTTGCCACCTTCATTGATCGCTATTCTCGCAAAGCTATCTTAATGCTGGTGCAAGGCATTCAGGTAGCCACGGCCTTGATCCTGCTTATGTTTACCCAAGAGCAGGCTATCTCCGTCTGGGTTTTGGCCTTTGCCCAGCTGGTATTCTGGTTAACCAACGATCTTGCCTGGTGCACCAACAACGCCTTTACCCAAGAGAATTACCAAAAGCATGAGTACGCCTCCTACTCCAGTTACCAAGAGATTGTATTCCAAGCCACTTCACTAGGAGCGGGTTCATTAGGTATTGTCTTTCTAGAGCTTTGGGGAATGGCTCAGTTTGCGACCTTTGCCGCAGTCGCCTCCACACTGTCACTGCTTAGCTTTTCGATTACCACCTATCATCGTCGCCCTAGAGTAGAATCCTCGCCTTCGTTTTCATCACAACTAATTGAAAGTAAAGAAGTATTTTCTCAGCAACCAAGATTCTATGCATTCTTAGCACTCTCTTGTCTTGGGTACCCAGCGCTCACCTATCTCTCTAAGTTGATTCCAATACACTTTAGCGAACAAGGCATTTCAGCCTCTTGGTTTGCAAGCTGGAGCCTGAGCTATGGCCTTGGGGCATTGATGTGCGGCTTTTTCGTCAAGGTATTGCTTAGCAAATTTGCCACGGAGAAGGCGATGATGGCGTGTCTATTCAGCGTTGGATTGCTCATATTAGCGATGGCACTGTCACCTTCACCGAAGATGATAGTGGGATTGACCTTGTTAGTTGGCTTCTTCTCTAGCTACAATCGCATCGCGCGAACCTACAAGATGAACCTGGAAGTAGATAACAACTATCGTGGTCGAATTGATGGCGGCCTTAAGCTTTTCTCTACCTTTTCACAGAGTATTAGCTACGTCATGATCGCAATACTCAGCTACTACAATGCGATTAGCCTAGGCTTCATGATATTGTCTATCGTATTGATTATTGCCAGCCTTGCCATGCATAGAATTTATCTCAGGCAAGGGCATCTGCAGTTATCAAACGCCTGCTAAACACTGACCTATATTACGGACTACGGAATGAAAAATAACGAGCAATATTACGACAAATCCTTCTCCAAGCAGACGTTTGCTTATGAAGAGTTCAGTAATATTGAATTTGAGGAATGTGAGTTTGTAGACTGCGACTTTTCTGAAGCCAAGCTTTCTAATTGCCGTTTCATTAATTGCTCGTTTGTTCGCTGTAACCTTAGCCTTATCAAGATCCCTAACAGCCGTTGGTACCAGGTCTCTTTTAACGATAGTAAATTAGTCGGCATAGACTGGACGACAGCCCATTGGCCTAGCTTCCATGCCGATTGCGAACTGTCCTTCAAACACTGCATCCTCAACGACTGCTCTTGGTTTGGTCTTACCCTCCAAGAACTGACCATCACAGAATGCAAACTGCATGACGCAGACTTCCGAGAGGGAGACTTTTCCCAATCAAGTATGACCTACTGTGACTTTAGACACAGCCTATTTATGCGCACCAACCTAGAACAAGTAGACTTCACCGAGTCTTCAAACCTTGGCATCGACTTGAACAATAACCGCTTATCTGGCGCTAAATTCTCTCGCTTTGAGGCGTTGAATTTACTTGAAAGTCTTAATATTGAGTTGGTGGATTGAGCGAAGGGGGGCTAAGATGCGGGATTGGCAGACATTCAACAAATGATGCTTCTAACTCGCTTATGCCCGTGCGACCTGAAGTCGTATGAAACGTTGTTCACCACGATAAGAGTGAACCGTCTGTATCACCAGACGACCCTAGGATCCTGAATAAAGTAGCGGATCTGACAATGTAACGAAACTAGGCCTATAGGCTGAGTGGGAACAAAATCGTGAGAGGATGTTCCTCCTGAAAACCACAATTCGGGTAAGTGCTAGGGAGTCAATATGATGAACGTATGTGAATCCATTAAAGGTGCGTTATACGATGAAGCAGCGGAAGTGGTTAATACGCTGTGGCCAAAACGGCAACGAGAGTCGGAAAGGAGTTGGGCATTGGCCTTTCGTGATCGGAGTACTCTCCGCACTAGAGTGGGCATCTAAGTTGACATTTTACGTAACATACGGAACAGGGTAAGCCTGTATCGCTCCCTATGGGGAAAGCCTTTGTAGCCGATAGTGATGCAGGTAAAGGAGGTCGGAGAAAGCAAAGGCTGTATTGTAATGATGCAGATACAGACTGGTGTCTGTCACGAAAGTGAGCCCACTTCCGACTGGTCTTCCATTGCGAGAAAGTTTGAAGAACTTTATTTAAGGAGAATCGCAAATGATGATTTCTAAAGAGATTAGTGCCTCTCCTGACAGCGCCCTATGGCAGTCTATCGACTGGAAAGCCGTTGAATCGCATGTATTAAAGCTTCAGATGCGTATCGCAAAGGCAACTAGAGAAGGTAAATACGGCAAAGCGAAAGCCTTGCAGTGGATACTAACTCATTCTCGCTCAGCCAAACTTCTTGCGGTTAAGCGAGTATCTCAAAATAAAGGCAGTAAAACGCCTGGAATAGATGGTGTCATCTGGAACACAGATGCACGCCGCATAAAAGCAGTTAATCAATTGAGTAGAAAGGCGTACAAAGCCCAACCGCTCAAGCGTATCTACATCCCCAAAAAGAATGGCAAGCTTAGACCGCTGGGAATTCCATGTATGATAGACAGAGCGCAACAAGCCCTCCACCTTCTTGCATTAGAGCCTATATCGGAAACGCTTGCCGACCCTAACAGCTATGGATTTAGGCCAAATCGTAGTACTGCCGATGCAGTTGGGCAGTGCTTCAAATGTTTGGCATTAAAGAAATCAGCCAAATGGGTACTTGAAGGGGATATCAAAGCCTGTTTCGACAAGATCGGTCATCAATGGCTTCTTGATAACATCGCTGTTGATAAGAGAATGTTGGAACAATGGCTACAGTCTGGCTTTATGGACAAAGGTCTGTTCTATCGCACCGACGAGGGAACACCACAAGGTGGAATTATATCACCAACCTTGATGCTAATGACTCTTGCAGGACTTGAGCAGCACATTAAGTCTACGGCCCTTAAAAAGGGTACTAGAGCCAATTTCATTGGATACGCCGACGATTTCGTCGTCACTTGCGCTTCAAAGGAAGTGCTGGAGAACGATATCAAACCGTTGATTGCTGACTTCTTAGCGGTTAGAGGCTTAGCATTATCCGAAGAGAAAACGCACATTACTCATATCAACGATGGCTTTGATTTTCTTGGGTTCAACCTTAGGAAGTACAAAGGGAAACTGCTCATTAAACCGAGTAAATCCAATACGTTGATGTTCTTAAGTAATCTGCGTGAACTCGTCAAAAAGCACGTAACCCTCCCAGTCAACGATCTTATCAAACTGATAAATCCGAAACTCAGAGGATGGTCGAACTACTATCGACACTGCGTAGCAAAACAGGTCTTCGGATATGTAGGTCACAAGCTATTTCATACGTTATGGCACTGGGCCAAAAGGCGTCATCCAACAAAGTCTAAAACTTGGATCGCCCTAAAATACTTCATCAACCGAAAAGGCCAATGGCATTTTCACGGTTGGCAGAAGGTCATGGATATGGATTGCCAGTTCAATCTCTTCCAAATAGCTAAAGTGCCGATAGAAAGACATGTGAAAATCCGAAGTGCTGCAACGCCATTTGACCCTCAATACCAAGAATACTTGGCAAAGAGAAAGTCTAAAAGGCTAGCTCGTAACTCTTGGAACGAACCTACTTCGACTGCTTTATAAGTTGCTGGGTATCAAACGATGCCTTCGTGGAGGCTTGAGCCTAGTGCAGTGAAAGTTGCACGCTGGGTTCTTAGAGGGGCGGCACTTGGTAACAGGTGTCGTCTACTCGACCATTCCTTGCTGGCTCTCCTAATAGAGTAACTCCCAACAATTCTTTTTATCATACTTTTTTTAATGGATAAGCAAAAGGCAAGGCTAAAGCCTTTTCGTTCCCTTTAATGCAACTGATGGTATAGCGGTTAGTTTTCTATAAAAGATCGACCGCATTCAAAGTAATGCTTCTCGAATGATGGTAAACATATTGATTAATATAGATTTGCTGCTTTTTTGAATAACGTTAAATTAATTAGGAGATCATATGCCTCAATCTGAAGTCGTGGTATTAGCTAATTCTATTAAGCATGGTCAACATTGTGTCGCTGGAAAGTGTGTTAATACGGGTAGATGGATAAGACCAGTTTCAAATTTACAAGGTGGAGAGTTAAGCCATCAACAAGCTAGAATACAAAACCCACATGGTACTTTTAGTGTTAAGCCTCTTCAAAAAGCTCGTATAGGAATTGCGCAACATGCACCTCTTCCTCACCAGCCTGAAAATTATTTGATTGATGGCACTGTTTGGGTTCAAAATTATTCATTTGATGCTGGGCGGTTGAATACTCTACTAGACACTCCAGTGGATCTTTGGGGGGATGGTAATAGAGTTGTTCATGCTCAAATAACAGCAGGTTTTTATCAAGTGCCTCAATCACTGTATCTAGTTCAAGTAGAAAATTTAAGGCTGTATTATACAGATGATGATAAGCGGAGAGCCTCGTTCTCCTATGGCGGTATTGATTATGACCTTGCTGCTACAGATCCTCGGTTTGATGAGATTGCAAGGGATAATTTGCCAACTTCAGGCATACTATGTGTTAGCTTAGGTGAGCAATATCAGGGCTATTGCTACAAACTTGTAGCAACAATTTTTTGAGGTTTATTATGCATATTTACACAATAGGATTTACCCAAAAGAAAGCAGAGATGTTTTTTGGATACTTGAAAAACTCAGAAGTTAAAACTCTTATTGATGTGCGTCTTAATAACGTATCTCAACTGGCTGGCTTTGCGAAAAGAGATGATTTGAAGTTCTTTTTACGAGAGCTTTGCGGTGCGGAATATGTTCATATGCCTGAATTAGCTCCAACCAAAGAAATTCTTAACCCTTACAAAAAAGGCGATATGTCTTGGGAGTTATACGAAGACAAGTTCTTAAACTTAATGGCCAAACGTAATGTTGAGCGTTTAGTTAAGCCATCATTACTCGATCAAGGTTGCTTATTATGTAGTGAACACGAACCACATTTATGTCATAGGCGCTTAGTGGTAGAGTATTTAAATGAGTATACTGATTTGAACCTAAAAGTTAAGCACTTGTACTAATGGCGAAGATATTGATTTTATACCCTAAACTTTTTAACTGCTATTCAAAATTTGCAAGAAAAGTGGGTAAGATAACATCGAGTTTGGATGATGTGGAGTTGATTTATCCCCATGATCCAAATCAGTTAATAGAGGAATTTTGCGCAGAGAACGCTGGTATAGCAAGCTCTAATCTTTTATCTAACTGGTCATGTGATGACATTACACATGCGATAGTTTTTGATGATGGGGAAGAGTTTGTCTCTGAAGTTGAGTTATTGAAAACTGCTCAAATACCTCTTAGGTTCATACGTATTCATATTACAAGAGTTATTAACATAAAATCTGAAACAAAGTATCAAGCTGAAAGGAATAGTCCTCACTATGAATACATCGGTAGAAGATCATACTGGGGAAATCCCTACTCAATGTTTGAGGATGGTGATCGTGATGAAGTGATAAGAAAATTTAAGTATGACTTCGATTATGATAAATTTTTAAATGTTGACAAATCAAAGGTTTACTCTTTATCTGGCAAAAGATTAGGTTGTTTTTGTAAACCACAAGCTTGTCATGGTGATGTACTAGCTGATTTTTTGAACTCTTGGGATGACGGTAAATAAACTCTCATATTACCCCTTTCAAAGCCGATGTAAGAATGGGGTTTCATGTTTTATTGATATTTATTATATCCTTCCTTATCTATTTTTTTAACATCAATTTTTATGGTGTTATGGGGTCAGGTCTCGTCGTTTGCCATACGCACGTCCCGTAATCTAAACCACAAGGGTTAGAGTAAAGTCTCTAGCTCATTTCTGTCCAAAAATGAGTTACAACACATGGAGATGGGCCTAAACGGAACAGAGCCATCAACAATGCACCACAGATAAAAACAGCTAAAATTTTCAACGCCTTAAGCTTAGATTTCATTAACCTCCTGATTTTCCTCATGTTCAATTTGAGTTACTAATTCAGTCAACCCAACCTATAGTTTATGAAGTTCTATCTTCTTACTTTCAGACTGGAGAATATCAATATGCAAACAATCAAAGTTGCCTTAGCTCAAATTGCACCGGTTTGGTTTAACCGGGAGGCAACACTGGATAAAGTCATTTCTTATATGGAAGAGGCTGCACTGGAAAACTGTGATTTAGTGGCTTTTGGTGAAGCGCTCGTACCTGGCTATCCTTTTTGGCTCGAGAGAACTGGAGCGGCAAAGTTTAATGATGATCTTCAAAAAACTGTTCAGGCTGAATACTCAAAACAGGCGGTGCAGATAGAACGAGGCGATCTTGATCCTGTATGCCAGGCCGCAAAAGCTCATCAAGTTTCAATATATCTTGGGATCATTGAACGACCAGCTGATCGCAGCGGGCATAGCCTTTATTGCAGTTTGGTTTATATCAATCAAGAAGGGAGTATTCAATCGGTTCATAGAAAATTGATGCCTACTTATGAAGAAAGGCTAAGTTGGTCTCCCGGCGATGGCCATGGCCTTGTTACGCATAAACTAGGTGACTTTACCCTAGGTGGATTGAACTGTTGGGAAAACTGGATGCCACTTGCTCGAGCCACCCTCTATGCACAAGGTGAAGATCTTCACATTGCGACTTGGCCAGGAAACTTAGCAAACACGTTTGACCTTACTCCGGTTATTGCGAAAGAAGGACGCTCTTATGTTATGTCTGTGAGTGGGTTAATGCGCCCAGCGGATGTGAGTAAAGCCATTCCTCAACTTGAACACTTGAGTGAAAGCAGTGACGCATTCTTTGCCGATGGAGGTTCTTGTATCGCTAACCCAGATGGGACCTGGTTAATCGAACCGCAAACTGAAAAGGAAGGGCTTTTTGTTGCAGAATTAGACCATCAGTTTGTTCTTAAGGAGCGTCAAAACTTTGATCCCGCAGGGCATTACTCTCGCCCTGATGTCACTTGTTTATCTGTGGATCGAACTCGCCAGAGCACCGTTATATTTAAAGACTAGAGTTTCCAGTGTCGGTGTGAAGTTTGAACACATTGGGTTAGTCATTTTAAGGCGAGATCACCTCTACGATACTCACCCTCTCAACTCTTAGTGAAGCATTTCTCTAAATGCTTCACTAAGCAATCAGCTATTGGAAAGAGTTCCGGTTTGAATCGCCAGAGCTTCTGGATAGCCCCTATCTCGAGCCAGCTGTTTAGCTCGCACTTCAATTCTTTCAGGAGATAAAGCTGACAAGTTTGGGTGAGCGTGCTCGACACTGATATCCGATGCCATTGGTGTTTGCTCAGAGCTATGCAAACCTTGTAACTGCTCTTTAATTTTTCGTGCCGCTTGGAAAGCCGATGAGGCTTTTACCAACTCAATGCGCGCATAGTTGTTTTCGGTAAATGAGACGTCTGCTACGCGTAGCCTCGGATCATCCCCTGGAATTTGCTGAGCGCCAAAAAGCGGTTTCCCACCTACAGTCGCCTTGGTAAAGGTGGGAATATGCTGACTCATGTGCCCTATCGCGTTTTGGGTGCGCTGTTGAATCGCAGACTCTGGCCAACCATGAGTAATCTTTGCTTCAAGCTCTAGCGGTAACCTAGGCTGTGAGCTTGGTTCTTCGCTTGCAACTAAGCCATTATCAAACAAAGTAATGGATTCTGTCATACCGTGGACTTGAAAGTAGCCATTACTGTAGGGCGTTAGCTGCGCCATTCCTTGAGGCGTGCCTCGCTCGCCATGAAAAATCACCTCAGGCCAATGTATGCCACTGTTCTCCCAGTGCGTTATGAATGCGGATTTAAATTCCACTAAACGCTTTTGCGACTGGTTGGTTAGATCATCAATGGTGCCCGTTTTATAACCAGTGGAATTGACCAAATAGTCTACGACTAATTGTTGCTTATCACCCTGTTTTGGTTGATAAGTTAAATGCCACTGATTATTTACATAGCGTGCATCTTCTAAGCGACATCCTGTCATCAGGTGTGCTTTAGGGTGATGCTCTAAGGTCAGGGTGACACTGGCTGCCAGACGAAAAACACTAAGACCAAACTCTTGAACCACTAATACCGGGTATTTAAGATTATCTAGGTCCACATGCTGAGCGAAGGGAATCATCCAGTCGTCATGACTCGATGGATTTTGAGGTTGCTCACTCTCACGAAGCGCCACTAACTGTGCGCGACTGTATTGAGCGTAATAGTGTTCAGGCTCGCCTAACACACAATTCAATGGGTCTTGCTCGACCAAGTATTGATAGCTTTCTTGGATAACGGATAGACGAGGCAACAAGGATAGAGGATCGCTACTGTCAGTGAGTGGCGTTGCAATCACCGTTGGACGAGCATTAACTGCATTGGGAAAAAGGCGAACCGTCTCAATAGACTGCTTAAGTAGATCTACGCATTGCTGCTGAGAAATCTCACGATAAAGGTTGCCACCAGCATGCAGATGGCAGATAGGTGGACCATTGACTAAGCCATCACTTTGTTCAATCAAAGTGACTTCTATACCTTGTTCAGCGAGATGTAACGCTGCCGTAGAACCCGCGATTCCGCCACCAATTACAGCAACACGAAGCGGAGTTTGCCCTTGTTCAGCCACGACCTATCTATCCTTTATTCTTAATGCACACTAATTCGACTACTAGGCACGAATCAAATTTTTGCATACTCTACAGGCGATAGCGGATTATTGGAACCATGTCAGTGCGTTACATTGTAAAACATCTTAATGTATTTTCTGATATCTGCGCGAACGCCTTATTGATACAGGTCTTGGTAGTTTGGGATGTGGCTTTCCCATAGTGCTGGAGAGCCAATGTGTTGCTGAACATATTGGATAAACTCACTCACCAACAGGGTCTGTGTTCGGTGAGGATAGATAGCGTAGATCCCTGTCTCCATAGTGGAGAGCTTATGATCTGTCAGCAGTGGCACTAGCTTAGTGTCAGAGATAGGTTGGTCAAGATTAAACAAGTCGATGAGCGCATAGCCTAGGCCATCCTTTACCGCGCCCATCATAGTGCGCACGTCACTGATTTTATAATTCCCCTGCATCCTTAGCGTTACCATATTGGTCGAGTGCGCAGTCTCACTTATACGAATCCTATCTAGAGTCACACTGCCATTGCTGTACACCACGGCTGGTAACTCCAACAGCTGTTGTGGTGTTTTTGGCTCTCCGTATTGCTCGATAAACTGCTCTGAGGCCACCAACGCAAAATTGGTATTGGCAATCTTCTTCGCAATCAAATTGGACTCTCTGAGTTTGCTAATGCGAAACGCAAGATCAAAGTGATCAGCAATGATATCCACTCGCTTATCATCTAGAGAAAGGGTGACCTGAACGTCGGGGTATTGCTTCATAAATCGCGTCACTACCGGTTGCAGATACTCCTGCCCAAAGAAGATAGGTGAGGTAATACGCAGCGAGCCCTTAGGAACCGACTGATAGCTATCCGCGATGCTATGAATGTGCGCCAAGGTATCAAGCAGGGTATGGGTTTGCTCTAGGATCTCCTCACCCGCCGAGGTAATCGAGAACGAGCGTGTTGAGCGGTTAAGTAGCTGTACTCCAAGAGTCACTTCTAGCTTCTTGATCTGCTTCGACAGCGATGAGTTATCCATATCGTGCAGAGCAGCGGCCTTTGAAAACGAGCCTTGCTGCACCACGTCTCGAAACAGCGCCAGTTGTGTGGTCAGTGACATGCAGGCCCCTACCTAAAAAACTTCTTGTTTAAAAACAGAAGTATAACCCATCTTTGCTTGATACCGACACTGGACAACGTAGGCCAGCATTGTGTGGCTAAAAATAGTGCGAGATGGTCAAGTAGCGTTGCCTAATGTGCTCTATCAATAGCTTGACCTTGTTTGGCGGTTGCCTCGTAAAGGGATACACAGCGTAGATGCCTAACTTCTTTCCCACCAAATCAGGAAAAATGTCCACCAGCTGCCCGTTACGAAAATCATGATAAACCAAACACCTTGGCACATAGGCGATACCATGCCCTCCTAATGCAGACTTGCGCAGCGCAGTGGCATTGTTGGTAGAGAAACTTCCTGAGACCGTCACAATGTAGTTGCCCTTATCGCCCTTAAACTCCCACTCACTCGCACCTGTGGTTTGGTAGGCGTATTGCAGGCAGTTGTGCTGGGTAAGATCTATAGGCTTGATTGGCTTGCCATGCTTGGCTATGTAGGAGGGAGAGGCGCAAACCACCCATTGAGAATCAATGATATGGCGAGCAATCAAGCTTGAGTCTTCAAGATAGCCGGTGCGGATCACCAAGTCATATCCACCAGAGATCAGGTCCACAAATCGGTTATCTAAAGACATGTCCACTGATAGCCCTGGATGCAAATTGCAGAATTCAGCAATAGCATCGGCCAGAATCAAATCCCCCGAGATCGTGGGGACTGACATTTTAAGATGCCCAGAGATACTTTCTCCAAAACCGGAAACCGCGTCCTTTGCTTCTTGAGTGGCCTCGGTCACATTTTTTGCTTTATGCCACAAGGTCTTCCCCGCTTCCGTCAGACTCAATTTACGCGTTGTTCGATATAATAACTGCGCGCCTACATCCTCCTCCAACCTGGCAATTCGTTTGCTAACTACCGAATTTGTAAGGTTATTTTCCTCTGCCACCTTACTAAAGCTCCCCAGTTCTATGACCTGAGAAAATAGAATTAGATCATCTGCTCGCATCTTATTATGCCAATTTTGGAATTAATCATTTTCATTATTTCGCTATATCAATAAAAAAGAAAGGTCTAAATTCACACTCGCTTAACAAACCCATTACAAAAACACATTCCTGAGCTGGTGATGATGTACAGCCTAAATAAAACTAGAGTACGAGGATGTACCCATGAGTGAAACACTATTGGCCTTGTTGGCCTTCTCGCCAATCGTTGTGGCGGCGATATTACTGGTCGGCCTCAACTGGCCCGCTAAAAAAGCCATGCCCGTGGCATTTACTTTAACAGTGGTGATAGCGCTAGCGTTCTGGGACATGTCCGCAAACAGGGTGCTTGCTTCTATCTTCCAAGGCTTAGGCATTACAGTGTCGGTGCTTTGGATTGTCTTCGGTGCCATCTTCTTACTCAACACTCTAAAGCACACCGGAGCCATTACTGTTATTCGCAACGGCTTTACGGATATCTCCAGCGATCGCCGTATACAAGCCATCATCATTGCATGGTGTTTCGGCTCATTCATTGAGGGCGCGTCTGGCTTTGGTACGCCTGCGGCCATTGCCGCTCCTCTGCTTGTCGCAATTGGCTTTCCTGCTTTAGCTGCGGTCCTTATGGGGATGATGATCCAGTCTACGCCTGTGTCATTTGGCGCGGTTGGCACCCCTATCATCGTAGGTGTCAACAAAGGGCTAGATACGCACAACATAGGTGAGTCACTTATCGCTCACGGCTCGACTTGGGACGCCTACCTACAGCAAATCACCTCTAGCGTTGCTCTAATACACGCGGTAGTCGGCACGCTTATTCCAGTGTTGATGGCAATGATGCTTACCCGCTTCTTTGGCAAAAATAAGAGCTGGAAAGAGGGATTAGACATTCTGCCGTTTGCCCTATTTGCAGGCCTTGCATTTACCATTCCTTATGCATTAACCGGTGTATTTCTTGGCGCTGAATTCCCATCTTTGATTGGCGGTATGCTTGGACTCGCCATTGTGGTTACAGCAGCGAAAAAGGGCTTCTTAGTACCGAAAAAACAATGGGATTTTGAGAGTGAAGATAAATGGCCAGCAGAATGGTTAGGCTCTCTAAAGATTGAACTGAAGCAAAAGACCACTGGCGCGCCAATGAGCCTAACAAAGGCATGGGCACCTTATGTGATGCTAGCCGTGATCCTTGTGGCGAGTCGCGTTAGCCCTGAATTCAAGGGCATGTTAAAGAGCGTCAGCCTATCCTTCGGTAATATCCTTGGTGAGACAGGCGTGAGCACAGCGATTCAGCCGCTTTATCTTCCCGGTGGCATCTTAGTCTTGGTTGCCCTACTCGCGGTCATTCTACAATCTGGAAACCTAAAGCCATTAGCGAGCGCGTTTGGAGAATCAAGCAAAACACTGATAGGCGCGGGCTTTGTGTTGTTGTTTACCATCCCTATGGTGCGAATCTTTATTAACTCTGGCATTAACGGTGCCGACCTAGCCAGCATGCCGGTCACTACGGCAAATTTTGCCGCTGATATTGTCGGCTCAGCCTTCCCTATGCTTAGTGCTACCGTAGGTGCGCTGGGTGCCTTCATTGCAGGCTCTAATACCGTATCCAACATGATGTTTAGCCAATTTCAATTTGAGGTAGCCCAAACACTAACTATCTCTAGTGCGGTAGTCGTGGCATTGCAAGCGGTTGGCGCAGCGGCTGGCAACATGATAGCGATTCATAATGTGGTAGCGGCATCGGCTACGGTGGGCCTTTTGGGTCGCGAAGGTGCGACCTTGCGCAAGACCATTATTCCCACCATCTATTACCTTGTAATGACAGGGATTATTGGCCTCACTCTCATTTATGGATTTCACTTTACAGATGCACTCATGAAATGACTTTTATGAGCTAAAGTAAGTACTTAGCTAATAGTTTAGTTAAGTACTTACTCCATACGTATCGGCTTTACCGCTCATTTAATCTAAGCCGTCGACACCCAAATTTTGATACAAGAACAAAGACATAAAAGAGCTGACATATGATCATTTCCGCCTCTACCGATTACCGAGCTGCAGCAAAAAGAAAGCTACCTCCTTTTTTGTTTCATTACATTGACGGTGGCTCATATGACGAGCGAACCCTAAGAAATAACACCCAAGACCTAGGTGACGTCGCACTGAGACAGCGAGTGCTCAATAACATGTCTGAGCTCAGCCTTGAGACCGAGCTATTTGGAGAGAAGCTAGCAATGCCCATTGCCCTAGCTCCGGTTGGGCTAACGGGAATGTATGCGCGCCGAGGAGAAGTACAAGCGGCGAAAGCGGCCGAGAAAAAAGGCATCCCCTTTACCATGTCGACGGTGTCAGTGTGCCCAATCGAAGAGGTCGCGCCTGCCATCAATAGACCCATGTGGTTCCAACTCTACGTATTAAAAGATCGTGGCTTTATGAAAAACGTACTAGAGCGAGCCAAAGCCGCTGGGGTTAAAACGCTCGTCTTTACCGTTGATATGCCGGTGCCCGGTGCGCGCTACCGAGATATGCATTCCGGTATGAGTGGTCCTCACGCGAATCTACGCCGCATTGCACAATCTATGCTTCACCCTAGTTGGGCTCTTGATGTGGGGCTTTTGGGTAAACCTCATGATCTTGGCAATATCTCAACTTATAGAGGTGAGCCAACCAAGTTAGAAGATTACATTGGCTGGTTAGGCGCTAACTTTGACCCGTCAATTTCCTGGAAGGATCTTGAGTGGATCCGCGATAGCTGGGACGGCTCTATGATCATTAAAGGTATTCTCGATGAAGAGGATGCAAAGGATGCCGTACGTTTTGGTGCCGACGGAATTGTGGTTTCAAACCATGGCGGTCGTCAATTGGATGGCGTGCTATCGAGTGCTAAGGCTCTCCCCGCAATCGCTGATGCGGTAAAAGGCGACCTAAAGATCTTGGCGGATTCTGGTATTCGTACCGGTCTTGATGTGGTTCGCATGTTGGCGCTCGGCGCTGACTGTACCTTGCTGGGTCGCTCTTTCGTTTATGCACTGGCCGCTCAAGGTGGGCAAGGCGTCGAGAACCTACTCGATCTCTATAACAAAGAGATGCGCGTCGCCATGACGCTCACTGGCGCAAAGACCATCAGTGACCTCTCACAAGACTCGTTAGTTAAATCCATTTAATGGTTGCACACTATTTTGACTAGGACGCATTCAATGACCCAATTACTTTCCTCTGACTCTTTTCAACAGCTCGAAGCCTTGCTGGCATCAAAAATTGCGCCCGAACGCATCGTTACTCAGGAAGCCAAGCGCCTTGCCTATGGCACTGATGCCAGTTTTTATCGTTTGATTCCAAAGATAGTGCTGCAGCTGAAAGACCTAGATGAAGTAATTTTTGCCATCAATAGCTGTCGAGAGTTTGGCATTCACTGCACCTTTCGTGCGGCAGGTACGAGCTTGTCGGGTCAAGCATTGTCGGATTCCGTCTTAATTACCTTAACCGATGATTGGCGAGGGCATGAGATCGTTAACAATGGACAGCAGATTGTACTGCAACCTGGCGTTATAGGTGCCGATGCAAATAAATACCTCGCTCCTTACCAGAGAAAAATTGGGCCTGATCCTGCCTCCATCAACACCTGTAAAATAGGCGGTATCGCGGCTAACAATGCCAGTGGCATGTGTTGCGGTACTGCTCAGAACTCTTATAAAACCGTTGCCAGCATGAAGTTGGTGTTTAGTAATGGCACACAGCTTGATACAGGTAGCGCAGAAAGTATCGCCGCATTTAAATCAGCGAACCCAGAGCTGATTCAAGGCATCACTTCGTTGTGCGAGAGCGTATCAAACAACACCGAGCTATCAGAAAAGATCAAACACAAATACCGCCTCAAGAATACGACAGGTTATGCACTCAATGCTCTAGTGGATTATCACGACCCTATCGATGTTATTGAGCATTTGATGGTGGGATCAGAGGGAACCCTTGGCTTCATTTCAGAGATCACCTACAACACAGTAGCGGAGCACCCAAACAAGGCCTCAGCACTGCTTGTATTGCCGACCATTGAAGAAGCAAGCCTAGCCGTTACCACTTTATCAAAGTTGCCTGTCGCGGCTGTTGAGCTAATGGATGGGCGGGCACTTCGCTCTGTGGCAGATGAGCCAGGAATGCCCGGATTCATTAAGCATCTAGACTTAGATGCCACGGCTATCTTGATAGAGTCTCACGCCCATGACCAACAGCAACTTGATAAGCAGTGCTCGCAAGTCATGCAAGGCTTAGAGACTTATAACATCATAGAATCAGTACCCTTCACCAGCGAATCTGCAACCGTTGCGACCCTTTGGGGTATACGCAAGGGCATGTTCCCTGCGGTAGGTGCTGTGCGCGAAGTGGGAACGACCGTCATCATCGAAGATGTCGCCTTCCCTGTTGAAAACTTGGCTAATGGCATTCGCGACCTTCAATCCTTGTTCGATAAATACCACTACAGCGAAGCCATAATTTTTGGTCATGCACTAGAAGGCAACCTGCATTTTGTGTTTACTCAAGGCTTTGATTCTCAGTCGGAAATTGATCGCTATGGTCAGTTTATGGATGACGTAGCGGACCTTGTTGCAGTTAAATACCAAGGCTCATTGAAGGCTGAGCACGGCACGGGAAGGAACATGGCTCCGTATGTCGAGCTTGAATGGGGTAAGGAAGGCTATGCCTTGATGCAGCAGATTAAAGCCTTGTTTGATCCTAAAGGGCTCTTCAATCCTGGAGTCATCATCAATGACAACCCCCATTCGCACATAGAAAACCTAAAGCCGATGCCTGCCGCAGACTCCTTGGTTGATCGCTGTATCGAGTGTGGTTTTTGTGAACCTGTTTGCCCTTCAAGGACGCTGACCTTATCCCCACGACAACGCATCGTGTTGTATCGCGAGCTTCAGCGCAGAAGAAACGCCGGAGAGGATACTAGCGCCTCAGAGCTGGAAGAAACCTTTAATTACCAAGGCATAGATACCTGCGCAGCAACCGGACTTTGTGCAGACCGTTGCCCTGTTGGCATTAATACGGGCGACCTGATTAAGCAGCTACGTATCGAGAAGTATCAGAAATACACCTCTATCGCTAAATGGACAGCGGATCACTTTGCAACCACCAGCAAGCTGGCGAAAACCGGGCTCTCTGCTAATCAAGCCGCCTCAAAGCTGATGGGTGAGAAGGCCGTTGGCAAAATGACCAACGGACTTCGTAAGCTCACTAAGCAGGCCACACCGGTTTGGTTAAAAGAATACCCACAAGCAAATAAGTTTGATTTGGCAAGGGAAGCATTAACACAACAGACTTCAAACAAGAAAGTCATCTATATGCCCTCTTGCGCCAGCCGCAACATGGGGCAGCAAAATGACGCCCAAGACCAAAGGTCGCTCACTGAGGTGACGCTATCGCTATTAAACAAAGCGGGCTTCGAGATCGTTATTCCACAACAGCTTAATGAGCAATGCTGTGGCATGCCTTATGAAAGCAAGGGGATGAATGACCTTGCCCAAGAAAAATCTAACCAGCTCGAAGCTGTTCTTTGGCAGGCAAGTGAAGAAGGAAAATACCCAGTACTGATGGATACCAGCCCTTGTGCCAAGCGCAGTATTGAGCACTTCTCAAAGCCATTAGAAGTTCTTGAGCCCGCTGGGTTTGCGGAGGCTTATTTGCTTGAGCATCTAGACATCAACCCACTCAACGAACCTGTCATGCTACATGTCACCTGCAGCTCAAGACGAATGGGACTAGAACAGACCATGATGACACTAGCCAATGCCTGTACATCTAAGGTTATTGTACCCGAGCATATACAGTGTTGTGGCTGGGCAGGAGACAAAGGCTTCACCACCCCAGAGCTCAATGCGGCAGCGGTTCACCCACTTAAAGACCAAGTACCAAAGGATTGCACTAGAGGCTTCAGCAACAGCAGAACCTGTGAGATAGGGTTATCCCATCACAGCGGTGTTCCGTATCAATCCATTTTGTATTTGCTGGATGAGGTTTCAGTGGCGAAATAGGTGTATAGGCTGCCTTGTTGCGTGGCAGTAGCAATGACATTGGCCGTAGTCGTGAGGACGTCATACTAGAAGATACGAAGTATCTATCCAGTATCTTAGAGCCTGCGAAACCCTACCATAGGCACGCGCTAAGATTCTGAATCAAGTTCAGAATGACGGACTGTAGGGACTACACCCGCTCAGCTCTACCAACGTCACCAACGTCATACTGGAAGATACGAAGTATCTATCCAGTATCTTAGAGCCTGCGAAACCCAACCATAGGCACTCTCTAAGATTCTGAATCAAGTTCAGAATGACGGACTGTAGGGACTACACCCGCTCAGCTCTACTAACGTCACCAACGTCATACTGGAAGATACTCAGTATCTATCCAGTATCTTAGAGCCTACGGAACCCGACCAAGGGCACTCTCTAAGATTCTGAATCAAGTTCAGAATGACGGACTGTAGGGACTACACCCGCTCAGCTCTACTAACGTCACCAACGTCATACTGGAAGATACTCAGTATCTATCCAGTATCTTAGAGCCTACGGAACCCGACCAAGGGCACTCTCTAAGATTCTGAATCAAGTTCAGAATGACGGCCTTAGATACCATTACCCTCACAACAAACGGTGTCACCAGCGTCATACTGGAAGATACGTAGTATCTATCCAGTATCTTAGAACCTACGAAACCCAACCAAGGGCACTCTCTAAGATTCTGAATCAAGTTCAGAATGACGGCCTTTGACGCCATTACCTATGCAACGGACATCGTCATACTGGAAGATACGTAGTATCTATCCAGTATCTTAGAGCCTGCGAAACCCGACCATGGGCACTCTCTAAGATTCTGAATCAAGCTCAGAATGACGGCCTTTGACACCTTAACCCTCACAAAAAAAAGAGCCACATTCTCATGTGGCTCTTCAATTCATTGTCGATACAACCTTATCGGTTATTCGTCATCAAGGTCTACAAGCTTGGTGCTACCACCGTGTGCTTTTTCACGTAGTTTCTGAATGATGGCGTAGAAGCCTGGGATCAATAAGGTACCGGCTAGAAGTACACACAATAGACCGCCAACTAGAGAGATACCTAGTGAGTTCTGGCTGATGTGACCTGCACCTGCGGCAAACACTAGTGGGAAGATACCTAGGATGAATGACCAAGAGGTCATGTTCACCGCTCTAAAGCGAAGGATACCGCCCATAACGGCTGCTTTGTCGATCTCTAGATCGTTTTGCTCACGCTCATTCTTCGCAAATTCCACAATCAAGATTGCGTTCTTCGCGGCCAGTGCTATGAGTAGAACCAAGCCTATTTGCGCGTACAAGTTCAGAGGTATGCCTGCTAGGTTAAGCGCTAAGAACGAACCAAGAGTTGCGATCGGTACTACCAAGATGATCGCAATCGGAATAGTCCAACTCTCATACTGAGCCACCATGAATAGGTAGATAAAGATCAGAGCCAATGCAAACGCGTAGATTGCCTGGTTACCCGCTAGCTTCTCTTGGTATGCCATGCCAGTCCACTCGTACTGGTAGCCCTGTGGAAGCATTTCTGCTGCTACGCGCTCCATTGCTGCAATAGCATCACCACTAGAGAAGCCTGGTGCAGGTTGCCCCTGAATCACCGCAGAGCGATACATGTTATAACGCCATGCAACATCTGGCTCAAACACCTGTTCATGAGTGATCAAAGTACTTAACGGAACCATCGCGCCTTGGTTGCTGCGCACGAAGAAGCGACCTAGATCATCCATCGAACCACGGTATTCACTATCAGCCTGCATGGTCACCCTGAAGTTCTTACCTAGCATAGTGAAGTCATTCACGTACATTGAACCAAGGTTACCCTGAAGGGTTTGGAAGATATCCGTTAGAGATACACCAAGCTGTTTCGCTTTCTCACGATCAATGTCTACATAGTAGTGCGGCACATTGGCGCGGAAGGTACTGAAGGTATACGCAATCTCTGGCTGTTTATTGGCTTCTTGAATCACATCGTTCATCAATTGCGCCAAGTCCGTACGGCTACGACCTAGCGTATCCTCAAGTACAAACTCAAAACCAGACGCCGAACCCATGCCAGGAACCGCTGGAGGACCCATTGCGAATACTACTGCATCCGGGATCTTGTTCGCGGCAATACCATTGATACGGTTCGAAATAGCAAACGAAGAATGCTCACCATCTAACGCAGCACGCTCATCCCATGTCTTCAACTTGATAAACAGAGAAGCACCGTTAGAAGCCGCTGCGCCCGTCATAAACGCATAGCCCGTTGCGGCTGTAATGCCTTCAACGCCCGGCTCTTGTTCAATCAGCGCCACTAACTCATCAGTCACAGCCTCAGTACGAGACAGAGACGCGGAATCAGGAAGCTGCACGTTGACTAGCAAGATGCCCTTGTCTTCTTGAGGTACGAAGGCTGTTGAGGTGTTTTTACCAAAGTAGGTTACCGCTGCCACCGCTGCAATGAAGAACACGAACAACAAGATCGCTTTCTTCACCAAGAAGCCTGCAAGGCGACCATAGCCTGCTGTAACCTTGTCTAAGCCATTGTTAAATGCCTTGTACCAGTTAGAGGTGTTACCACCGCCTTGCTTCAGTACCAATGAACACAGTGCAGGAGATAGTGTCAATGCGTTGATCGACGAGATCACAACCGAGATACAGATAGTCAGTGCGAACTGGCGATACATGATCCCGGTGATACCAGGCAACATAGCCACTGGCAAGAATACCGCGAGCAATACCAAGGTAGAGGTGACAATCGGACCAGTTACCTCTTTCATCGCCATCAAGGTAGCCTTGCGCGGCGTGAGAGAAGGATCCTTACGCATCGTGGTATCAACGTTTTCGATAACCAGTATCGCATCATCCACCACGATACCGATGGCGAGTATGAGACCAAATAGGGTTACTGTATTGATGGTGAAACCGGTGATTTGCATAACCGCAAACGTACCGATAAGAGATACCGGAATCGCAACAACAGGAATCAAGGTTGCACGCGCACTACCCAAGAACAGATAGGTTACAGCGATTACCAACAAGATCGCTTCAATAAGGGTCTTTACTACCCCTTTGATGGATTCTTCAACGAAAATAGTAGTGTCGTAGCTGCTCTCGTACTCCATTCCCTCAGGGAAGTTAACGCTGAGGTTGTCCAGCATCTCCATTACTAAGCCGCCACTTTCAAGGGCGTTAGCATCAGATTGAAGATTCAAGATAACGATAGAAGCGTCTTGGCCACGGAACTGACCAGAGCCGTCGTAGAACTTCTTACCGAGTTCAACACGAGCCACATCTTTCAAGTAAACCGCTGAACCGTCTTGATTAGCGCGAAGCATGACATTTTCAAACTCTTCAACGCTCTCTAGTCGGCCTTTAGTTACCAAGTTAAAGGTAACATCTGTCGCCGCTTCATACGGTGGTGCGCCTACTTTACCTGCGGCTACCTGTATATTTTGCTCAGACAATGCGGCATAAACATCCGGCGTCGTTAGACCCAAGCTTGCTAGCTTCTCTGGATCTAGCCAAACACGCATTGAGAATTCACCACCACCTACAACGCTCACCTCACTGATGCCTTTAACACGCGCCAGCTGGTCTTTAACATTGAGATTGATGTAGTTGATCAAGAATTGATCGTCGTAGGTACCTTCAGGTGAATAGAAGTTCAATACCATCAACATATCAGGAGAGCGCTTCTTAACCGTCACACCCACAGAGCGAACTTCAGGAGGAAGCTTAGACTCTATCTGGGTGACACGGTTTTGCACGTTCACCTGTGCCATATCAGGGTCTGTACCAACCTCGAACGTCACGTTTAGGTTATACGAACCATCGTTAGCACTCTTTGAAGACATGTAAATCATGCCCTCTACGCCATTCACCGAGGTTTCTATTGGGTCGGCTATGGCCTGTTCAACAGTTTCGGCACTCGCACCTGTGTAGTAAGCCGTTACGCTTACCGAAGGTGGACTGATTCTCGGGTACTCAGACACAGGCAATACTGCTAGTGAAATCGCACCCGCCAGCGTCAAGATAATGGAGATAACCAGCGCAAACTTAGGGCGCTGGATAAAAAATCGACTCAACATACCGTTACTCCGACGCTTCTGGTTTCGCGTCAGCTATTTGCACAGCCAAGCCATTACGTACGCGCTGAAGCCCGCCAACGATAACCTTATCGGCCTCTCCAAGACCTGTTTTAACAATCACACCCTCTGGTGTTTGTACGCCTAGTTCAACATTACGTCTTTCTGCTACGTTGCCGTCGGTTACGATCATCACAAAATCACCGGCGATATCAGTCTGAACCGCACGACGTGGGATCACAACGGCAGGTTGGCTTTCTGTCGAGGCAATAACAACATTGATATGTTGTCCCGGTAATAAAGTATGCTTGCTGTTTGGCACTGATGCGCGCACAGCCAAGGTACCTGTGGTTAGGTCGATACGGTTACCCACGAAATCTAATGTGCCTTTCTCAGGGTGTTGCTGACCATCTTCAAGGTTCAGCGTTACCTCTACTTCACCACTACTAGACTCGCCGTCGCCTTCGTATTTATCGACGCCAAGTTGCAGACGCTCTCGCTCGCTCAACTGGAAAGAAGCATGCACAGGGTCAAGGCTAACTAAGGTCGTTAAAGTGCCAGAAGAAGCAGACAGCAAATCACCAATGCTCACCTTGGTATCGGCGATACGTCCAGAGAAAGGAGCAGTAATCTTGGTATATGATAGATTGACTTCTGCTAGTAACAATTGCGCCTTAGCCGCTTCAAGTTGCGCAGCCGCACCTAATTGCTCTGCTTGACGAGCGTCATACTCTGACTGTGAGATATTGCCCTTCGGTAATAGATTCTTCGCACGCTTATAATCGTTTTCTGCACGCTTTAAATTCGCGGTTGCCTGTGCAACAGAGGCTTTAGCACTCGCTACTTGAGCTTCAAACGACGAAGGTTCGATTGTATAAAGAAGCTGTCCTTTCTCTACTATTTGGCCTTCTTGGAAGTGGCGCTCTTTTAAGTAGCCAGTAACCTGTGCAGTAATGTCTACATCCTCGACCGCTTCTACGCGACCTACATAAGCCTTACTTGGCTGATGGGCAATAACTGCTGCCGGTTCCACAATTACAGTTGGTGCAGTTGCAGATTGCATAGGCTTCTGAGCCTCGCCACAACCAACTAAAAGCAAAGTGCTTGCCAAGCTCGCTGCCAGTAAAGATTTTTTCATTGAACAACCTTTTTCTAAATCAATAATCTTTTCGATATAGGACTTCATTTCAACATATCAAACAGATGAATAGTCGTTCAGTGTATTCGCGAAAATCAACGACCTTAACCTGTGATATGTAACCAATTGTTTCAAGTATGGTGTAATTTAGAAATCAGCACGAAAATTTAGAGCCCAAAACCTAAAAAAAGAAAAATAGAGGTCTTTTGATTTTTAGATTCAGTCAGATTGCAGCTCTTGAACCAACTCTAACCAGTCTTTTATCTCTTCTTTAAAGTGCTGCTTTTGTTCCGCAGAGGCGGTAGATATGATGGCTAATATACTTTGATTGGCTAATGCTCTGTTGCGCTCCAATTTGCCTGTGAGCTCATTTGAATAGCCTTGCTCTGGATTGTTGATAAGGGTTGTTAACTCTTTTTGATAAAAAAACGGGTCGTCTCTGCGTGCGAACATGGTCTTAATACGGTCTCGAGTTTCGATCCGATAGAGCCCCCAATCCTGGTGGGTTCGCTCTATGCTTGATGACCACTCATAAGCGATGTTTTTTTGCTCGATCGATAAAGTTCCCAACCACCTACGCAAATTTTTCTCAATTCGTTCCTTATAACGGGTTCTCGTCTCCCGCTCGCTCGTTTGAGAATATTTTTCAGAATACTCCTCATGCTGTTCGGTTAAATTCTGCAAAAACTCGTCGATCTGCTCTTTTGACATAGATCGAGACAACGAATACAGCTCGGGGGTTATCTCATTTGCAAGGCGTTTGATGTGTGTTCTAAACATCTGGTGCTGCTCAATCAAGAACTCTTCATCAATGAGTGATAGGTCTGCATCATAGAGGGATTGCAGTTGTGCTTCATAGCGCGGAAGCTCTTCAGTTTTGTGCCACTCGGTAAATTGCTTTAATTGAAGTTCGAGTATTTCTTCTTGATCGCCATCCAAGCTGACATAGTCTTCAATGAACTCCAAAACGGCCCAATCTAAATTGCGATACATAAGCTTGGCTGTACACGCTGTAAGGGTCAACAACAATGCGCTCACTAATAGTGTTTCCAGCCACTTATGTCTTTGCATTATCATACGGCTTAACTGCTGCATCGCGTGTCCTGCTCCTAATTCAACAACTATTGCTCTTTATACCGAGCATGTATCACTTAGATCTCTAATCTTCAGTATTATTTAGCCTTTAACATTGTGCTAGCTTGGGGCTCAAATAAGTCGTAAGCACAAAAAAACCACGCCGAGGCGTGGTCTTAAATTCAAGAATAGAGTTGGCCTATGGCACCCCGTGCCCTTTTGAAGCGATCCATACGCGGTACCATTGTTCATTGGTCATCGTTAGTTCAAGAGACTTAACGGCAGACTCAACGCGGTCAATCTTGCCTGAGCCAATAATCGCTAGTGGCTTAGAAGGTAATTTGCGAACCCAAGCATAAATCACCTGATCGATGCTGCTTGCACCTAGCTCTTCCTTCAAGGCTTCAAGCTCTTCTCTAACACGCACCGCTTGTTCACTAGTACCGCTAAAGATGCTACCACCACCTAAACAAGACCACGCCATTGGGCGAGTGCGCAATGTTTGCATCAGATCTAAGGTGCCGTCTTCAGTAACATCAAAGTTCAGTGGGTTTATCTCAACCTGATTGGTCACCAGTGGTGCGTCCAAACGAGATTGAAGCAATTCAAAGCCGCGAGGCGTAAAGTTCGACACGCCGAAATGTGAGACCTTCCCTGACGCTTTAAGATCAGCGAATGCATCAGCCACTTCGTCTGCGTCCATCAGCGCGTCGGCACGATGTAGCAGCAACACGTCGATGTTATCCACTTGCAAGTTACGCAATGAGTTTTCAACAGAAGCAACAATATGCTGCTTTGACGAGTTATAGTGATTGACCTTGCGCTCAGGTGTCTTATCACCACACAACATAATATTGCACTTAGTCACGATCTCAATCTGCTGACGAACGCTCTTATCCAGCGCCAACGCTTCACCAAACAAACGCTCACACTCATAGTTGCCATAGATATCCGCGTGATCAACCGTCGTTACACCGAGACCCACATGCTGCTTCAAGAAATCAAGGCGCTGCTGAGGGTTCATACCCCAATCACCAATACGCCAATAACCTTGAACAAGTTCGGATAAATTTGGCCCTTGAGGGGCTATAGATACTTTCTGTACCATGAAAAACTCCAAGAGGTAAGTTAAGTCCGTAGACCTTTGTTGCCCATCCTATTCGTAGAGCGGATTAGGCTCAATTGCAGAGTTTTCGATTGAGGGGTTTAAATGACAAAGTGTGAAGTATGCATCGAATTATTGTGGGCTTGGCACGTTTGGTGGGGATGATGTATGGGGTGCGTGCTCACCAAGATCCTAGATAGTTGCTTTGCAACTTCCAGGATGACGCTCTCAACCGTCATCCTAGAGTGCTCCTATCGAGAAATCAAGGCGCTGCTGAGGGTTCATACCCCAATCACCAATACGCCAATAACCTTGAACAAGTTCGGATAAATTTGGCCCTTGAGGGGCTATAGATACTTTCTGTACCATGAAAAACTCCAAGAGGTAAGTTAAGTCCGTAGACCTTTGTTGCCCATCCTATTCGTAGAGCGGATTAGGCTCAATTGCAGAGTTTTCGATTGAGGGGTTTAAATGACAAAGTGTGAAGTATGCATCGAATTATTGTGGGCTTGGCACGTTTGGTGGGGATGATGTATGGGGTGCGTGCTCACCAAGATCCTAGATAGTTGCTTTGCAACTTCCAGGATGACGCTCTCAACCGTCATCCTAGAGTGCTCCTATCGAGATGTATGGACTCCCTCTCCTTGAGGAGCTACGGTCTTAATCCGACTAAAGATTAGCCAAAGGAGCCCATACATGACTAAGCCTAATCTATTAGCTATTGATTTAGCAAAGAATGTATTCCAAGTTTGCAAACTCTGCCCTAACGGAAAAGTCATTTACAACCGCGAAGTCAGTCGAGCAAAACTCAAAGAAATTCTGATAAATGAAAAACAAGCCCTCGTGGCTATGGAAGCCTGTGGCAGTGCACACTACTGGGCTCGATTCGCAATTAGCGCAGGCCACATTGTAAAAGTCATCAACGCCAGAGCCGTAAAAGCATTTCAAACCAAGCAAAAGACAGATAGGAATGATGCTTTAGCCATTGGTGTTGCAGCACAGCAAGAGCACATCCATGGTACTCATATTCACTCAACTGAGGAGCAGGCACTTCAATCGTTAGAGCGTATGCGACACTTGGCTAAGGTTCAACTAGTCGCACAAAGTAACCAGATGCGAGGAGTATTAGCTGAGTTCGGAGTTATTCTACCGCAAGGCCTATCTAAGTTAAGAAAGGAAATCCCTTTCATCCTAGAAGATGCTGATAACTCTTTACCTGATAGTTTTAGAACGGCGCTACACAGGTCATGGTCACATTTATTGTGCCAAATTGAACACTTGCAAGAACTAGATAGGCAGCTCGAATCTTTGGTTAAGTCGCATCATATTTGCAAAAAGCTGATGAAGCTAGAAGGGGTCGGTCCGTTAGGGGCGCTAGGGTTAGCGTTACGATTAGGGCGAGGTGAAAACTTTTCTAATGGCCGAGAAGCATCCGCTAATATAGGGCTAACACCTAAACAGAACAGTTCCGGCGGGAAAGAGCGTATTGGACATATATCTAAGTACAGTGCGGATAAGCGACTTCGTTCAATTTTATTTCAAGGAGCGCTTTCCGTTATCACTCATGTATTAAACCGTCCAGCGACAACAAACAAAGAGCAGTGGTTACAAGCGCTAGTCGAACGGCGAGGAAAAAAGATCGCTGCAATTGCTTTAGCGAACAAAACCGTTCGAACCGCTTATGCTTTATTAAAGAATGATTCGGACTATCAGCCAATTAAATTGTCATGATAGACCGAGCATTGTCAACGAAGAGCGATGTAAGACAGGTAAGACCGACCAGTATGAGCTAGATAAGATTCGAGGCAGTAGACTTGCCGATATCGAGAAATAGCCTACTGGTGCGACTACATTTTAGGGCGAGGTAGCTCCTCAATAAAGCCCGTATATAAGTGCGCATCTATACTTGTTTTCCAAATTCTTTGTTGATTTACCGAGGGGGTCCATATAAGGATCTAATTGGTCCACCAGCGGTAAAGGTCTCCGATAAAACACCTCGGAGACGACGGTTTGAGTTGGGCTGTGTCGTTATTGGACATACTCCCGTTCATCTAGGTTCGTCAATAATTCAGCACGTACCTTGCCAAAGCGACAACGCAGCGACTTTACACCACAAGCCGTCATCCTCGAGTGCTCTTATCGAGGATCTAATTGGTCCACCCACTGAAAAGGTCTTCGATAAAAACACCTCGGAGACGACGGGGTGAGTTGATGTTGTTCCGTTGTTAGAGAGTTCGTGTGATAACATTGCGTGCACAGAACGTTGTCAGCTCAGCCACTCCTCATCGCTGATAAATAATCTCAATGGTGCTTCCATCACTGCGCCACTGTGCAAAACGTTTTTGGTCACCGCTTCGCCAATAAAGAACCCTTGATTGGGTCGCAGGATAGCGATTAATTAGCTGCAGTACTTCTCTATCCACCTCTGTTTCTGATTTGTTGATCAGCGCCAATTCAACATCGAGCGTCACGCCATCAATCACCACTTTCATTAATTGAAAGCCATCTTGTCGAAGCCCTAGTTGCAGGTTATTGAAATAGGTAAGGCTAAACTCACCATTTAGCTCTAAAACAGGTTCCTGGGCATGGTCAAAGGTTACCTCTGCGTACATCGGGGTATGATGAATTTTCACCTCATCGGTACAAAACAGCGGTTTATCGTCTTCTGCACAATCAAACCATTCACCGGACTGGCGAAAATCCGTCTCACTCCAGGGTGAGTACTGAGCTGAAATAAAGGGGTAGTACCAAGTAGGATTAGTCGCTGCTAATAACGGCCAAGACAAGAAGAAAAAACTAGCAAAAATAGATAACCGAAACAGACGCATAGATGTGAGCTTGATGGCATAAGTGGTGAGATACTATAGCAAAAAGTGAGGCGCAAATAATCCCTCAAACCGCCTCAACCTTTGCGCAGTTGATGATCTCGCTTACAAAATCTAACCACTTTAATTGAGCTCCATCCTAGCCTTGGTCATTCTAAGCCCAATCGATAAATCAGGGATTGAGTATTAATGACCATGAACAAAAGCCTAGCATGTTGCGCTGTATTATCAGCCATCACTCTCTCAAGTAGCCTTGCGTATGCAGACCCAAATGTCTCCATTGCCACCACAACCACCGCTAGAGATTATCCATTAAATGCGAGCGAGCCTCTCGTTGTCACGCTCAATAAAGACAGCTACGTATTTAAGGTCACCGGTATTGAGGGGGAGTGTGTTGCACCAGAAGAGCAACGTATTCGTTTTAATACTCCCCTTGGTTTGAACTGCAATGCAGAAACAGAACTGCCCATTAAGATCCGTTTTTCTGGCGATTACGCCATCGCCTATGACGACCAACAGCAAACGCTGTCCATAAAGCGTCAACCTAAGAAGTCCACTAAGAAAGCGTTCGTTCGCCCTCTTCCTAAGGTAGGCTGCGAAACCTATACCGACATGCCTGCCGTAATTAACGTCGCAGGCACCTTTGAAGATGGCACTGAGCTTAAAGAGACCTTTAGTGGGCAAACCGCAACAGTGAAAAATGGCACCGTTACTTTCAACCCTACTCGAGAGACTGGCGCTGTCATGCTCATCGAAAGGGTTACGACCAAATCTAAAGCCGATAAAGCGTTGGATTGGCGGAATGCCAATATCTACTTCGTCATGGTGGATAGATTTAACAATGGCGAGAAGAGTAACGATAACAGCTATGGTCGCCTTAAGGATGGCCAACAAGAAGTCGGCACTTTCCATGGCGGTGACCTAAAAGGTGTTATAGAAAAGCTGGATTACATTCAATCTCTAGGAACAGATGCTATTTGGCTATCGCCTATTGTTGAGCAAGTACACGGCTTTGTCGGCGGTGGCGACAAAGGCTCATTCCCATTTTATGCCTACCACGGGTATTGGGCGCGAGACTTTACCAAGATTGATCAAAACTTCGGCAACGATGAAGACTTAAAGACATTGGTTACCGAGGCACATAAGCGAGGCATTAAGGTCATGCTTGATGCCGTCATTAACCACCCAGGCTACGCTACGCTTGCGGATATTCAACACGATAACTTGCAAGTACTCACCCCTGACGCAAAAGGTAAAGACCTAACACAATGGAAGCCAGAGTCTGGTAAAAACTGGCACTCTTCCCATGATCTTGTCGACTACAAAAGTGAGAACTGGTCGCAGTGGTGGGGAGCCGATTGGGTTCGCTCTGGCTTACCTGGTTATGACAGCCCGGGAAGCAGCGATAAAACGCTCACCCTAGCAGGGCTACCTGACTTTAAAACCGAGTCGGATAAGGCGGTAACGCCACCACAATGGTTATTGGATAACCCTGGCACCCGAGTAGTTGAGAAAGACGATTATCGTGTGGCTGACTACTTGGTAGAGTGGCAAACCGACTGGGTTAAGCGCTTTGGCATTGATGCATTTCGTGTAGATACAGTGAAACACGTTGAGGGTGATGTGTGGCTAGACCTTAAGGCGAAAGCCAGTGAGAATCTCGCTCAATGGCAAAAAGAGAACAATCGACCTCAAGAGTCCTTTTGGATGATGGGTGAAGTATGGGCACACTCAGCGTATCGCTCGCCATATGCCGATGAAGGCTTTGATGCGTTGATTAACTTCGATATGCAAAAGCAGCTAGATCGTGGAGCCGTTTGTTTCTCTGATATGCGCAAGACCTACACAAACTACAGCACAGAGATCCAAGAAAATCAGGGCTATACCCCAGTAAGCTACATGTCTTCACATGATACTGAATTGTTCTTCGCTCGCTTTAAATCATTAGAGATGCAGCGCAATGCAGCCAATGCCCTATTGCTATCTCCTGGCGCAATTCAGATCTACTACGGTGATGAAGTGGCACGCGATATCGGCCCATACGCCGATGACTTCCACCAAGGTACGCGTTCCGATATGGTTTGGAAGCTAGATGCAGAGCGACAAGCACTTCTTGCACACTGGCAAACACTAGGCCAGTTCCGTCAACGTCACCCGGCAATTGGTGGCGGAGTACATAAAGACATCAAGCAAGATCGTGGCTATGGATTCTCTAGAACCTTAGAGGATGATGCTGTGCTTGTTTATTACTCTGGCAAGTAAACCCTGACCACCAAAAAAACTAAGCCCTGCACTCGCAGGGCTTAATTTCTATATTCTCATTACGGCAACTAAAAACCGCTCTCTTCAGCATCTTGCTTCTTGATCGCTTTATGGCCATCTTCTGACACGCCCTGCTTCCAGTAACTACTGATATAGATATCTTGCTTATCGATTTCTTTATCATTTCTGAAGTACTGTCTCAGTTCTCGCATAGAGTCGAAGTCTGTAGCGACCCAGACAAATGGATTTCCATCAAGCCATGTCTGTGCTTGGGCATGCTCGCTTAGTGAGCCTTCTGCGTGGATCCATATCGCTTGCATATTCGAAGGGAGTTCAATGGACTGAATATCCTCTTGCTCATGAACCTGAATGACAGCATAGCCCTTAGCATCAGAAGGAAGAGTGCGGGCCTTTGCAGATAGTGCCGGAAGGCCTGTCATATCCGCTACCATGAAGAACCAATCCGCCTCTAAATTAATATCAGCTATTGGGCCTGGCCCCATGATGCTAATTTCATCGCCGACCTTAGCGGTGTTAGCCCAGCGGGCCGCAAAACCACATTGTAAGTCGTGGGTAATATGGCGGACAAAGTCGACTTCAATAGTGCTTTCATCAGGGAAAAAGCGACGTATGGTATACGTTCGCATAACAGGTCTTTGCCCTTCCACCATAGCTGCAATCGTGTTGCCTTCAGAATCAAATAAGAACTTTATATAGCTCCCCTCACAATCTTCAGGAAACGCCGCTAACGCCTCACCCTTCAATCGAATTCTCTGCATATTGGGGGAGATTTGATCAGAACTGACTACAGTGACGCGCTTTGGTGATGGTTTTTTTCGGCTCATATTCACTACTCTGTTAACTACCTGATTCTTTTAGATTAGAGCTTGTTTTACAAAGAGGCGAGAAAGAATCGGTATCTAGATTAATCAATCGACACGCCCTCCCGCTTTTTGGGTCTATCAAACTCCCACTGGATTATCTAAATGATAACTATTTGTATTATTGATAACAAGAAAGATTATCTATATGACAACATCTTTTATCCATTTAACTTAACTCATTGAAATTATGTGATTAATTTTTCTGGCACGGCACTTGCTATATCTAAGACATCAATGAACTAATCATTTTGACAAGAGAGCAGCATGTACCAGATGTTTTTAGAAAACAGAACAGAAGAAGCTTTTATTGAAGAGCTGCATTGCAATGCAAGAGAGTGCTGCGAAGTAAGACACACCTATGCCATAGGTTATTTCATTGCGAGTGTGCTTAATCGCCTAAGTAATGCATGGGTGAGTTGCTCTACTAAGTCATAACAACTGAATACTTTTATATCTAATCACACAGGTGAAAATTATGAGCCATTTACGAATCCCAAAAGATTGGACCATACAACGCTCGACCCCTTTCTTTACTAAAGAAAACGTACCTCAAGCATTGTTAACCCACCACAATACGGCGGCAGAGGTGTTTGGACAGCTTTGTGTAATGGAAGGTAGCGTAACCTATTTTGGCTTTGCTGATGAGCATGCAACTGAGCCAGAATTAACGGTCGTTATTCATGCCGGACAGTTTGCTACTAGCCCACCACAATACTGGCATCGCATTGAAATGACAGATGATGCCCAATTCAATATCAATTTCTGGTCCAATGCAGACAAACGCGATCAGCCTATGTTCCACGCAAAAAAATCTTAACCTTAATTCATGAGAAAGGAGCAATGGCATTGTGAAAGCGCCATTGCTCTATTTTAATTAGCCAACAAACTTGGCCAGTTAACATCCGCATTAGCAACGTTTCTAGGGATGTCTTTTTGCCATTTGGCTTGAATGGATTTGTTGTAGTTTAGGTAAAGCTTATCGTCGTGAATATACCAAGCATTCGGGTCTATCTTGGCGGTGTATCCCTGACTCACAGCCCAAGCACAATAGCCGCCATATTGCGGTGCGTATTTCTCAGGATTCTCGATAAAGGCACTTTGGTTTTTACTTGAGGAAAAGTACCAAGTCGCATCATTCCATTCATACTGATATTGTTTGCTTCCCTCTACAGGTTTGCCCTCTGCAAAATAAGCAACGGGATCATAGCCCTGAATCGCCTTACCAAAGAAGTCACTATAAACGGGCTCAATCGCCAATGCTGGGCGGGTCAACGTAAACACCATAACTAGTGCACTTAGTAGTCGAAGCAAGCTCTTCAGTCTCATGATCATTCCCTATACGTTGTTATTGTCCTCAATATAGAAATGATAGATGAGCAGAAAATTTCAGCATGTTATTCAAGAGCGAGTAAATCAGATAAAAAAATACCTAGCCAAAGCTAGGGTCTGTTGACCTTTTGCGATTAAATTTTGCTCGACCAGAAGTCATTTAATCAAGGCGAGGGACTTGCCGCCTAGTCATCTAAGCAAAAGTCGCTCAACGATGAGTAAATGGGTTCTGGTCGAGCCCTTCGGGTAGCGCTTTGTTGGGCATTTCTACCGCGTTAGTCACTTTTCATGTGGAACCACCACACCTAAAAGCGACTGCCTTGTATTAATACCCAACAAATCGCTACAAAAATAACCTCAAAAGATCAACAGACCCTAGGTACTAAAGAAAGTTATTTGGTTACGAGCTTTAGATAGCCCAGCCACCTGCATAGAAGGCAACTAGAACGATAGTGATCAGCACGATACCTAGGTTTAGCTTCTTCCATTCTCCAGCGAACACGCGCCCTACAACCAAGCACAGGAAGCCAAGCATAATGCCCGTTACTATGTTACCTGTCAGTACGATGAACACGGCACAAACAAGACCGGCAAGTGCATCTACAGAGTCGTCGAAGTCTAGCTTGCGAACGTTGCCCAGCATTAGTAGGCCCACGTACATTAGCGCAGGCGCCGTTGCATAGGCAGGCACTAGGTAGCTAATTGGAGCCAAGAAAAGTAGGAATAAGAAAAGCACACCTACCACTACAGCGGTTAAACCCGTTTTACCGCCCGCTGCTGTACCTGCTGCTGACTCAATGTAAACCGCCGCAGGAGCGCCACCTACAGCGCCAGAAACGATACTTGAAACAGAATCCGAGGTCAGCGCTTTGCCACCATCGATAATGTTGCCGTCTTTATCAAGAAGGTTTGCTTGACCGGCTACCGCGCGAATCGTACCCGTCGCATCAAAGATAGCGGTCATCACCAAAGCAAGCACACTTGGCAAGACGATAGGGTTAAGTGCACCCATGATATCCATAGTGCCAATCAACGAGTTTTCACCGCCAATGCTTGGAAGGGCAAAGAAGCCTTGATATTGCACTGAAGGGTCAAAGATCAAACCAAATACCGAGATAGCGATAATGACTAGCAAGATACCACCAGGAACCTGACGCTTCTCTAGGCCAAAGATAGCCGCTAGACCTAGCATTGACATGATCACAGGGAAAGACGTGAATTCACCCAATGTTACCGGCAAGCCCTCTACTGGGTTCTTGATAACAAGGCCAACACCACTTGCTGCAATAAGAAGCAAAAACAAGCCGATGCCGATACCTGTACCGTGGGCGATACCAGCAGGTAGGTTCGTTAAGATCCACTGACGTACACCGGTAACCGTGATCGCAGTAAAGATAACACCCATTAAGAACACTGCGCCTAGAGCAACAGGAATAGAGATGCCCTGTCCTAGAACCAAGCTAAAAGCAGTAAAGGCGGTTAATGAAATAGCACAGCCAATCGCCATTGGCAGATTAGCCCAAAGACCCATCAACAAAGAGCCAAACGCTGCTACTAAACACGTTGCGATAAACACTGAGCCTTGGTCAAAGCCCGCAGCACCTAACATGCTTGGTACCACAATTACTGAGTACACCATCGCCAAGAAGGTTGTTAAACCCGCTACCACTTCACGGCGTACATTACTGCCACGTTGTGAAATCAAGAAGAAGGTGTCTAACCAACTGCCTTTTGCAGATGCACCGTTTGCTTGGGGTGCGCTATTCTCGGACATGCTATTTCCTTTGTATTGCTAGAAAAACGAATAAATAGAAGCGTTCTTCATCAAAAATGTGAGTAAAGATTTCAGAGGCGAGAAAATACAGGTAAACGTTTGCGTGTGCAATAGTTACAACTGAAGGTTTCATCTTTGGAACGAAAAAAGGAGGTTTAGCGGATACTACGACTTGAGTGGTGGTCCCCACTTTCCAGCCACAGTAGGTTAACCATGCTAATTGCAGCCATCACTTAGAATAATTATGAGCTCCAATTCTTGAGAAAAGGCTTACAGTAATAAGCATCCGTTACTTATGTGTATGTGGACTAAGCCCAACTCAAATATCGAAACAGGAAAGCAGACTCTCAAGCTCATTCTTAGCCTAGACTTCCTAAGCAATCTTTTATCTTTAGCGACACTTTTGTCATCATCCTTTTCGATTTTGGTTTTTTTTGAAGATAATCAGTTTTTTGCTCTTCTCTGTACCTGAGTAATTTAAGTGTATTTATACACAAAGTACTACGGGAAAAGCTTAGATAGAAAGCACAAGTGCCCTCTGAAGAATAGATCTTTCACTCACTATTTCGCTGAAAAGCGTCGAGATCGCTTAAGCAAGAACTTCAAAAATAAACTAACAATTTACGTGCATAAACATAAATGCCGCTCTAATTTAACGAAATTAGAGCGGCTAGTTAAATTACTAGATCAATCTTATCGTTCAAGTAAGTTTAAAGTAACGGTCAGTTCGTCGAAATCTTCTAACACTGGGTGTTCAGACTCAATGTGATCTGCACCAGCAAGACTGGACACTTCATTAAGCGACATTTTGTTGTTCAAAGTTAACTGGGCTTAGATACCCAAGAGCACTGTGCCTTCTCGTCCGATTATAATCAACCTCTATGTACTCGAAGATCGTTTGCCGCATCTGGTCTCTCGTCATAATCGGCTCATATTGGATCGCTTCTACTTTCATTGAATGGAAGAAGCTCTCAACACAAGCATTGTCCCAACAGTTTCCTTTCCTACTCATACTTTGCTTTAGATTATAGCCCTTTATGATGTTTCGATAATCTTTTGAGCAGTACTGACTACCTCGATCACTATGAACGATAACCTGCTCAGGGAACCCGCGACGGAACAAAGCCATTGATAATGCATCGCAGACGAGCGTAGCTGTCATTCTAGTATCCATGGACCATCCGATTACTTGTCTTGAGTAAAGGTCAATAATTACCGCCAAGTACAGCCAGCCTTCGCTTGTCGCAACATAGGTGATGTCTCCCGCCCACTTTTCATTGGGAGCCGCTGCGTTAAAGTTCTGAGCCAACAAGTTTGGAGCAACAGGCATTTGATGCTTGCTGTCTGTAGTGCACTTAAATTTGCGTGCCGCTTTCGGCGTTAAATCTTGACGCTTCATACTGGCCGCAATGGTTTTAACATTGTGGTTATTACCGCTTTCAGACAGTTCTTTTTGGATTCGCCTTGAGCCATCTCGGCCCTTGCTGTTGTCAAAAGCTTCTTTGACTTTTGTATCAAGCTTTTGACGTATTGCCTCGCGTTGAATGGCCTTATGGCGATGTTTAATCCAGTAATAAAACCCACTTCGGGATACCCCTAACACCTTAGCCATACGCACGATATTGAAGCAAAGCAGGTGTTCGAGCATAAATTCATAGCAATTTACTTTAGATTTTTCGCGAAGTAGGTGGCGGCCTTTTTTACAATTTCTAGCTCTTCTGATTGCTCAGCCAATTGCCTTTTGAGCTTGGCAACCTCTGCGGCTAGCTCTTGCTCTCGCTGACTCGTATTGGTGTCTTTCTTCGAGTTCTTCCGCCACCCATAGATTTGAGATTCATGTAAAGAAAGCTGTCTTGCTGCAGCAGCTACTCCGACTTTCTCTGCTAGCTTCAAAGTTTCTGCTTTAAATTCAGGGGAATGTTTAATTCTAGTTTTCTTAGTTGTCATTGTTCACCTCGTTAGTGATTGTACTCACTTAACTCGGTGTCCAAAACTGCTGGGGCGGATCAATGCTGTAGAGTCAACGCTATTTGAGTACTCAGCTCAATACAGTGGCGACCTTCCAAAATACGGTGATCCATACCGCTCTTCCGATCATGATCCTGCGATTGTTGTTTTTCAATTCAAAACCAATGGCAATGGCAATGGCAATGGCAATGGCAATGGCAATGGCAATGGCAATGGCAATGGCAAATAGTTAACTAAATAGATTTAGTATTCAAACATAAAAGGGCCTCAAGTTACTCATCTAGCTTGAAGCCCTTTTTTATTCTAAGGAGTTATTGACCAAAGTATTGAGTAAATAAGTCTGTGTTTTCTCTAGTATTCGGAGGTGTCATATTCTTGGCAAGTATTTCCTGTGATAAGGCTCCTAAGTCTGAGTAGTCCGAATCGTTCATACCACCTGGAGTAGTAATCAATTGTACAAAATATGGGATGTTGTTTGGAACAAACTGTACCGTAGTCTGGTCTGCAGCAGTGTGAGTATAACCAAAAGTATGAGTCAACTCATGCAATAGCAAAGGAGCAGTTTGATTAATGGGAGAATTAGTAATTTCGACTGGATTCAAAAATAGTTCAGGCGAACCCATTTGGCCCCAAGCATTACCACCCGAGCTTAGCTCCTTGCCGGTACTAGGGTCAATTTGGTTTTCAAATGCTTCCAGCTTATAAGAGTTATCCCCTTTTTGCAGAGCATCAGAAGCAACATCAATAAATGCTTGATAATCCGCAGGTACAGATGCTGCATCTCCGATACCACCGGTAAACGTTTGAGGATCTAATAAACCAGTTTCTTCATTAAAGCGCTTAGCAAAACGAGGTGAGTTAACAACGAACGCAACTCGTCCCCATATCTTAGCTACTTTAGCTTGTGAGTTAGCATCCCACGCTGAATGCTGGATATGATGTATTTGCGAGTTATGAATCTCGTCAGCGTTACTTTCATATTTGAAATTAATGCCTGTAAGAATTCGATCTGAGTTCTTAGCAACCGCCATTGCATCATCAGGGTTATGCTTAATCACGTAGTCAATATCAGCTTCATCGAGGCCCAACTGGCGTAGGCTTTCTTTCTCTGCATTCTGAGTTAATTTATCTTGAGCTCGTTCAACCTCATCATGAATCTTATGACCAACCTCATGAGCAGCATCACCTATTTTATGCCCTGCATGGTCAAGGTCTGCCTTTACTTTATCGCTATCACAACCATTCAAAACAAGTGCCGAAACCACCGCTAATACTAAACCTTTAACCTTCAAATTCATCGTAAATCCTCTACATAATAAAAGTATCAAAGGCGCATTTTGATACGGCTTACTGCGCTCTGTTGAATAACTGATAATCAGTATGTACGAAGATTTGAGAACCTGAAAACTAAACTATGATTGCAAAAATGAACAGCCTATCGACTCATTTTTGGTATGTTGCGGAACACTAAAACTAACCCTGACAGCACTGTAATTTTAAAGCAGATCTCAGAGGTTTTATGAATTGAAGCGAACACAGAGCTTTGAGTAACCACTGCTCCTTGTGATTGAAGGTGTAAGATTTCGGGTATGAAATAAAAGCCAAATAGTAAGCCTGTGCCTACCATCAAACTCATGCTAACCAGCGCTATCCAATCGGAGTCTTTCTTCCAATAGCTCCACAACTCATAAACCAAAGAAAATAAGCAAACAGCGATCAATGGATAAGACAGACGTACAAAGACTTCGGTCATCATCAAGCCTTCTTGAAAGCGACTAAGTACTGATTCGCCTAACCATGAAGAAGAATTAAAGATCACGGGGGCGACCACTGCGCCCGCAAACAATGAAAAGGCAATAACACTGGTCAATGCGATGACGTAAACAATTGAAATTGTTCTAGTAAGTAGATTCATAATGGAAAATGCACTTCAAAGAAAAAGCTCAGCATAACGACTGAGCTTCTATGGGGTTAGAGGTTAAAATTCAAACTCATCGGCTATATCAACGCCCTTAGTGGCGAGATAGGCAAACAGTGAATCAACCGTATTATTAATAATACGATCCGCTGGATAATCAACATCAGTGATTAAGGCTCTAGCTTTATCAAAACGTCCTAGATCCCAAGCGTTATGTGCATCTGAGCCAACACTTAACGGAGCGTCATATTTCTTGGCAAGTTCGGCTATTTTGTGACAGTTTGCATAGCTGGCTTTTCGAGCAAACAGGAATGAGCTGTTGTTGATCTCTAGTGCAACGTTTTCCCTTGCAGCTGTCTTGACGATCTCTTCGATGTGGATAGGAAAATTCACATTACCTGGGTGCGTCACCACATGGATCTTGCCGCTCTTTATGGCATTGCTCATTGCTTCTGTATTTGAGTCGATGTCTCTTGGTGCGAACACTGGGGTATGAAAACCAGTAAGTATGATATCTAGGCTAGAGCGAATAGACTCATCAATATCGATATTGCCCTGCAAGTCTTTGATATTACTTTCTATACCACGAAGGATCCCTACTCCATCGGCGACGCGAGGAAAGGTTAAACTGTTCACAAAATGCCATTTGTGGGGAGCGTCTTCCATATCAGGGCCGTGGTCAGTATTAGCGAATAATCGAATACCGCGCTTGGGCGCTTCTCTAACATAATCATGTATGGTGCTGTATGCGTGATCACTCGCTAACGTATGCGTGTGTAGGTCCACCTCTAGCTTATAGGTCATTGTTTTTTCCTTTACCAAACTATCACTACCTAGATAATGAACTATTTGTGTTTCAAAGAAAAATCAATACGTTACTTTTGCTAAGATTTTCTAAATTAAGGCGTTGATATCAGCCAATCTACTCAATCTGATGGCTGTGCTCTATGCGATGCTCATAAGCGAGCTAGTTGAAAGTATGTTGATAAAACATCAGCAAGAAAGGTTTAAAACGAAGGGGGATTGGCTTGGAGTCTAAGAAAAAAAGACACTTCCATGTGCTGCAGCTCTAGTGGCATTTCTGCATCAATATCCAATATTGGGAAAATAATTACATACTAGGACTTGTAGTAAATATGCAATTTTGCAACTTATAGTGCTGCTTAATAATTGTTGTTTTTAGTGTTATTCGTATTTGTTTATCCCCTACAGATAAACAAACAAGGCGAGTTAGCTATAGATTTTTATTACACCAACAAACAAAAACCGCTAGTAACTACTACGCCTGTTTGACTCATAAGTAATCTAAGATACTGGTCAACGCAAAAGTTATTAAACAATACTGCGTGTCAGTTAATTATCAGAAAACTATCTCGTTCTAGTGCGGAGAAGTGTACTTACATGTTTGTCATAGATATATAACGTAGGCTTAAGAACATACATTAATGATATTTATATTTGCGCTGTGCTGGTGATTTAAAGACATAAAATCGATGTACTGTAAGCGTGTCATGAACACCGCATTCTAATCTTTCAGCACGAAGAATAAGATCATCTCTCCAACCCAAAGGAGAGTTGAAATGGCAAAACGACGCACCAACCTAGAATGGCAATCACTGTTTGAACAATATGAAAGTAGCAGTGTTACCCAACGCGCTTTTTGTGAAGAGCATGGACTGAGTTTATCCACGTTCTTCGCCAAACGGCGTCAACTCCAAACAGCAAACCAATCGGAATCTGTCGGATTTGTTAGAGCCGAAATCGTTGAAAAGACAACCAAGTATCAGGCCCAGATAGCTACGGCGAACATGACACTTCTCATCAATGATGTGGAGCTGAGCATTCCTCAAGGCACGCCAGCCACCTATCTTGCTGAACTCATTGGAGCGTTGTCATGAAAGGTATGCTCAGCGCTCCAGACATTTACCTTTATCGTGAAAGCGTCGATTTTAGAAAGTCCATCAACGGCCTTGCAGCGATTATCGAAAATGATACTGACTTGCCTCTTGGCAGCGGTGCGCTGTTCCTGTTTACCAATAAACAGCGCGATAAGATTAAAGTGTTGTACTGGGATAAAACAGGCTTCGCCCTCTGGTATAAACGCCTTGAAAAAGCCAAGTATAAGTGGCCTTCAAAAGAGAAAAATCAGGTGTTTACCCTCACTCAATTTGAGCTTGATAGACTGCTTTCAGGCTTCACAATTATCGGCCACGAACCCATCAAAATAAACGATTTTACAATGAGTTAATCGAGAATAAAGCCTTATTCTCCAAGCGTTAACGGCACGATTTTAGTATAATCAATGCTATGAAAAAGACGCCAAATATCAACCCAGAAAGCCAAGATGTTGCCGAGCTACAAGCGATGGTAGCTGCTCTGATGTCGGAGAAAAATGAGTGGAAACAAGAGCGCCAATCGCTGCTTGAACAACTCAAACTCGCCTTCGACCGTCAGTTCGCGAAACGCTCGGAGGCATTAAAGCCTTACGATGAATCACAAGGTGACCTCTTCAACGAAGCGGAGTGTGAAGCCGTTAAAGAAGACGAGGTTGAGGTGACAACCACGACCACAACGAAAAAGCGCGGTAAACGTAAACCTCTGCCTAAGACCTTGCCTCGTGAGGTTATCGAACTTGATGTAGACGACCATGAAAAGCAGTGCGCTTGCTGCAATCATAGCCTGCATAAAATCGGTGAAGACCGTAGCGAGAAGCTAGAGTTCACGCCAGCGGTACTCAAAGTGTTGGAATATGTTCGTCCTAAGTACGCTTGCCGCCAGTGCGAGAAAACAGGTGACAGCAGCCGTATCGTTCAGAAGCCATCCCCTCAGAGTCTCATCCCTAAAAGCTTCGCCACAGAAAGCTTGCTGACCAACATCATTCTTGGCAAATACCAATACGCGATGCCACTTTATCGCCAAGAATCGCTGTTTACCCAGTCGGGTATCGAGCTATCACGCACCACCATGGCAAGGTGGGTTATCCAAGTCAGTGAGAAGTTCGCCCCGCTGTATGCGGCCTTAAAGGAGAACCTGCTTCAACAAGTGGTGGTTCAGGCGGATGAAACGCCGCTCAATGTGCTCAAAGAAGAGAAGAAGTGTTATATGTGGCTCTACTGCTCAGGCGCTGACTCACCCGAATCGGCACTGCCGAATGTGAAAAATATTGCCTTGTACGACTATCAAAACAGTCGCGCGAGGGCGTGTCCCGTGGACTTTTTAGGTGACTACAACGGTTATCTACAAACCGATGGCTACGCGGCTTATGATGGTCTGCATCACGTCACCAATGTAGGGTGCTTAGCGCATGCTCGTCGCAAGTTCATGGATGCGAAGAAGCTTCAAGGGAAAGGTAAATCAGGCAAGGCTGATAAGGCGCTGGCTAAAATCCAAAAACTCTACGGGATAGAATCACGCTTAAAAGGTGCGCCTGCCCAAGAGCGAAAAGCAGAGCGTCGAGCGCTTGCCAAGCCGATACTGGATGAGCTTTACCAATGGATGACGACCCAGAAGGTGATTGGCTCTAGCCCACTAGGCAAAGCGATAAAATATACGCTTGGGCAGTGGTCAAAGCTTATTCGTTATATCGACGATGGTCACTTATCTATTGATAATAATCGCGCTGAACGCGCAATTAAACCACTGGTCATTGGCAGGAAGAACTGGCTGTTCTCTAACACACCAAACGGTGCTGATGCGAGCGCGATGCTTTACAGCATCATCGAGACCGCGAAAGCCAACGGTCTTATCCTCTACGACTACATGGTCAAGTGCATGAAAGAGCTGGCGAAAGCTGAGCCTGATATCGACGCACTCCTGCCTTGGAACTTCAAACACTGACAAGTCGCCCCGTGGGTTCATGGGGCGGATACGATGTACTGTTATAGAATCATCTGTCTAGATTCAGGCAGATCGCACATTTGCTTTACGTGGCCTTCTTGCTCGGCATCGCGGATCAAGCGTTCACCTAAGGATATGCCCTCAATATACATCTCATGCTCTTCACTAAAGGTAAATTCTTCACCCGATATTTGAATTGATAGTCTCTCTATGTTTTCACGCATATCTAAGGTCAACTCTTGAAAAAGCTCTGCAGGCATTTTGCCAAGTTCAACACAGTATTGATTGATTGTATCTACTGCTCCTACCGCCATAACAGCGTTGTTACGGCTAAACAATGACTCACTGTCATAGTCCTCAGCAGTTACAGGCACAGATACGGAAGTTGCGATGACAACAAATAGTGATGAGAGTGACTTTTTCATATGGTTGCTCCCAGAGGGTGTCATAGAAGTGGTCCCCGATTTTCGGACATGACTTTAAGTGATTGATCTGTTTTGATAGTACCCAGAAATACTGGAGCAGATTATGACTAGAAAACGCAGAAACCACTCTCCCGAATTTAAAGCTAAGGTGGCATTGGCTGCCGCTAAAGGTGATAAAACTGTCGCTGAGTTAGCACAGAAGTACAACCTGCACCCCAACCAGATCTCAACATGGAAGAAAGAGCTGCTTGAAAATGCAGCCATGATCTTTGCCTCTGAAAGTCAGTTGGGCAAAGACAATTCTGAAGAAGTGGACAAACTTCACGCTAAGATCGGTCAATTGACCATGGAAAATGATTTTTTGGCGAAAGTGCTCGGTCGTTAGATCGAGCACAGCGAAAGAGTTCGCTGGATAAATCCACCCAACTACCGATAAAGCGCCAGTGCGAGCTTCTTAATATTGCTCGCTCTACGGCTTATTACCAACCCATCGGACTTTCTACTGAGGAGATTGAATTGCGTCGAATGATTGACGAAATTCACCTTCAGTATCCGTTCATGGGCAGTAGGCGTGTTCGAACTGAGCTGGCTAAAAAAGGCCATAAGGTTAATCGCAAGCGTATCGTTCGGATCATGCGTGAAATGGGCATTGGAGCGATTTATCCCAAGCCAAAAACGACACTGGCGAACAAAGCACACAAGGTTTATCCCTACCTATTGCGTGACATCGAAGTTACTTACCCCAACCAAGCTTGGGCTATTGATATCACGTACATTCCGATGGCTAAAGGGTTCCTGTACTTGGTTGCCATTATCGATTGGTACAGCCGTAAGGTGTTGTCTTGGCGCCTCTCGAACACCATGGATACAGGCTTTTGTATTGATGCTCTTGAAGATGCGCTTCAACACTACGGACCACCCGATATCTTCAACTCAGATCAGGGCAGCCAGTTTACCAGTACTGAGTTCACACAGAAGTTGCTCGACCATAGCGTACGGATCAGCATGGATGGGAAAGGCCGTTGGATCGACAACGTTTTTATCGAGCGATTATGGCGAAGTCTGAAATATGAGGAGGTTTACTTAAAAGCTTACACCACGCCCCGTGAAGCCGAACTTGAAATCGGCCACTACATGGTGTTTTATAATGAGGAGCGTAACCATCAAGGCCTCAATGACCTAACCCCTGATGAAGTCTACTTCGGTAGGCAGAGATACGCTGCATGAGCTGGATCAACCACTTAAGGAATTAGCTTATGTGTCCAACCATTGGGGTCCACTTCTCATTAACACACCTATGAACGAGGATTAGATGTGAATACCTAAGGTTAAAAAACTATGCAGACGTAAATAACTTACTGATAAACAAAAATAACTGGAGTTACTCGTCGTTTTTACAAAGCCCAAGAACTACAGATAGTTTTTTATCCATGACGGGATAAGTCGTTTTTTCGATATTGGCGGAAACAGTAGGAAGCGAAGAGAAAAGTAATAAGCCAATAATTGCGAGAGTGTTAATGAGGTAATTATTTCGAGTGCTTCTATTCATGGGTAAACCTTAGAATAATTTGAAGCAAATCCATTTGCTTTATTTACTAGTTGTAAATCAACACCTAGCCAAGTGTTGTTGCTAGTATTTTATTAGAATTGGTAAGCAACACCTAGTGTAACAATGTTGTCATTGTCGCCAATGTTTGAGTATTGGTTCTGTAGGTCACTAGTATTCAGGTAAGTGTAGCTAACGTACGGTCTCCAGTTGTCCATTTCTGCAGATAGAACAACTTCATGTTGGTTTGTATGGTAGTCGCCATCAGTATAGAAATATTGGTTACCAATATGTACTACACCAGCATTTGAACCATCGCTGTTTTCATGCGTGTAGGTGTAGTCTAGGCTAACCATACCGAAAGAAACCGATGAACCTGCAATGAACTGGTTGCTGTTAATACCATTGTCACTTAGTAAATCCAATTCAGAACGCTTGTATGCGTAACCACCGAATACGTTGAAGTTATCAGAAATGTTATAAGTAACCACAGCTTCTGCTAGTGCATCAGCACCTGTATCCCACTTGCTCAGCTCACCATAAAGGTTCAGCTCTACTTGATCAGACATATGGAAGTCGTAACCGTAACCTGCTGCCAAGTACCCTTGATCATCAAAAGCAATGTTTACATAGCCATCTTCAGACGTCTGAATAGTTGCGCCCGCTTCTGTTGCGTATTCGCCGTTGTCAGCTGCATTAGATGCAACGTTTTGTTCTAGGTAAACTTCAACTGGCGCTGCGATAGCTGTTGCAGAAACAAGTGCTGCAATAGAAGCAGATAGAAGGGTTAGTTTTTTCATTGGAATCTCCAGTGTTTGATACAAAGAGCTATGTGCTCAGAACATGGAGGGGATTATGAGATAAAGGTCACATTAGATATATAAAGCCATTTTGGGTTAAGACATAAACTGAGCTGATATTTATTGAATGGAGTGATGATTGGCTAGCGAATGGCAATAGGATAAGTAAAAAATAGTAAGTGCATGAAATTAAACATAAAGTGAACCAGCACAGCAGCCCAAAGGCGGCCGGTCAGGTAGAACGCCATTCCATAACAAGCACCAGCGATGGTAGCGAAGCCAATCAATAACCAGCCTCCGGCAAGGTGAGCAATCCCAAACAAAATACTTGCGGCAATTAAGCCAGTTTTCCAGCCCAATTGTTTACTTATTTCTTGCTGTATGAACCCACGAAATATGGCTTCTTCTGCCACGCAGGATAACAGCAAATTGTTTAGCAAGAACAGCCACCACCAGTTCGGCAATGACACTTCAACCCCTAGCCCACCTAAAATCACGGCAATAGGTAATAAGCTAGTTAGAACGAGTAAGGATTTGACTAGTGACTGCCACTCAACGGACTTAGCTTTACCTAGTAATCCAGGAAAGGCCAACAATAAAACAAAGAAGATAAGAGGCTTATCGAGGTTAAGGTACATGGTGAATGGGATACTGGCAGGGCCTGTTTGCACCTTATCCAACACCAGTAAATTGGCAAAACCAGGGAGCCAATGCAGCGCCATGCCCAGCGACCAAACAATCGTCACAGTTAGGGCAAGGTATTTTTTAAACCCTTTGTTCCTTGAGACTTGAGAAGCAATAGCAAAGGCAAGCACGGTAACGAGCAGCCCTGTTATAGAAAGGCGAGCCTCAAACCAAGCCCCTAATAAAGCAACTGCAAGAGTGGCAAAAGCTGCGCGCTTTTTGCCAATCAAAGCAAGTGCTATAGCGATTGCGAGGGGTATCCAAACCCAGATAGAGCTGTCAAAGGCCATGATGGGAGCTACAAATTGCTATTTTTGATGCTGTTTGAAGATAGCCTTGATCTGTTCTCTTTTCTGCTTATGGTTTTCATCGTGCAGGTAGCGTCTGTGGTAGATCATTCGATAATGCAGGTGATTCAACGGTATAGGGTATGTATATATTTTAAGCCCCAGCATTGGAGCGATTCGCTCGGCTAAGCTGCGGTTAGCGGATGCAATATAGTCGCTATCCGAGGCCAGCATTAGCATTCCTGAAATCGAGCAGGTTTCCACCTTAACAGAGCGCGGTGCCACTGGCTTATCAGAAAGGAAATCTATGGTATTCATCTCACTACGACGAATCTTAAGGGCAATGTGTTGCTCTCTATAGAAATCCTCATAGGTCATAGTCTCTCCGATTCTCGGATGATCTGCGCGAGTTAAGCAAACAGGCTCATCGGTAAAGACTTCTTCCACCACGAACGAATGACGTTTGTTGTGCAAGACATCAATAAGTAGGTCTACCTTTTGACTGGTTAGATCGTCGAATACTTCATTCTCATCAAGTGGAGCATCCGAAAACTCCATTCCAGGGAGGTCTTTTAGCAGGTGTAACACCGTTTCACTGCAATGCACTTTTAGCGCATCGTCTTGAGCCTCAACGGTTTCTAAAACCGACAGCGGTGATTCTATCTTATTAGCCAGAGCTACAGCCGCGCCCGTTGGCGCAATACCCCGCCCCTCTCGCACAAACAACGCCTTACCCACTACAGCCTCTAAACGCTTTAGAGCAGCGCTTACCGCTGGTTGAGTAAGATCGAGTTGTTCAGACGCTTGAGTTATAGACCGGCAACGATACACCGTGAGAAACGTAGTAAGAAGATTAAGATCCATCGATTCAACAAGACAAAGAATTATAATTAAATCATAGATATATATAGACGGTATCTCAAGAAGAAGCGTCTTGTTAACTCACATTTATTCACCGCGTCATCTATACTCAAAATCAACGTACCCTTAATTTGCCTGTGTTTAGAAGCAACGATGAAAAACAAGGGCTTATCGTTAAAAAATAATGCAATTTTTCAATAGTTTCGATTAAGCTTAGGGCCATCAATGACCCTAGCAAATCATTACGTTTATTAGGGCCTAAAACCGCCTGAAAATTCAGACGGTTTTTTATTTTAACTTATTGATATTATTATTTTTCGACTCATTCACATCGAAAATAAAAGTATCCAGCCTAGGCAACTAGGTGCGTAGGAGAAATACAGACGTTGAACGCTCAACAACACAATGAACAACCTGTAATCCGTTTAACAGGCGTAAGCAAAAGCTTTGATGGCAAAGAAATCATCGGAAATCTAAACCTAGATGTGAACCACGGTGAGTTCCTTACCATTCTTGGTCCATCAGGTTGCGGAAAGACGACTGTTTTACGCATGATTGCGGGATTTGAAACCGTCGACAATGGCAACATCCTTCTTGCTGAGCAAGATGTTACCGACGTTCCTGCAGAGCAAAGACACGTAAATACGGTTTTTCAAAGCTATGCGCTATTCCCGCATATGACGGTATTTGAAAACGTAGCGTTTGGTTTACGCATGCAAAAAGTCGCCGAAGCCGACATCGAACCTCGAGTGACGGAAGCGTTAAACATGGTTCGCTTGGGCGCAATGAGCCAGCGCAAACCTAGCCAGTTATCTGGTGGCCAGCAGCAACGTGTTGCCATAGCACGCGCGGTAGTCAACAAGCCAAAAGTTCTGTTGTTGGATGAGTCCTTATCTGCGTTGGATTACAAGCTCAGAAAGCAGATGCAAATGGAACTGAAACAACTTCAGCGCCAGCTTGGCATTACCTTCATATTTGTTACACACGACCAAGAAGAAGCGCTGTCTATGTCAGACCGCATCATTGTTATGCGAGACGGCGTGGTTGAACAAGATGGCACGCCTCGTGAAATCTACGAAGAGCCAAAGAACCTATTTGTGGCTCGCTTTATTGGTGAGATTAACGTCTTTGATGCTGTCGCTAAAGAGCGTTTAGACGAGAAACGCATTCGCGCAACCATCGAGGGTGTGGAATCGGTCGTCTACTATGACCAAGCCATTACCGAAAATGAACAACTACGGGTGCTGCTTCGCCCAGAGGATTTGCGATTGGAAGAGATTCGCGAATCTGAGCAAAAAGGTATTGTTGGCCACGTCATTGAGCGCACCTATAAAGGAATGACCTTAGACTCGGTGATCGAGCTAGAGTCTGGACTTAAGGTGATGATCAGCGAATTCTTCAATGAAGATGACCCAGATGTCGACCATTCCCTAGGCCAAAAAGTAGCTATCACTTGGGTGGAGAGTTGGGAGGTCGTCTTGCATGATGAGCAAGAGGTTTAATCTTCAGAACGCGATCATCACGCTGATCGTTGGTTGGTTAACACTGTTTGTTCTTGTACCCAATGTAATGATCATTGGTACCAGTTTTCTAACTCGTGATGAAGCCAACCTAATTGAGCTGACATTTACCTTAGACAACTATGCTCGTCTAATGGATCCCTTGTACGCCAAGGTGTTGTGGCACTCGTTTTACATGGCGATTATCGCGACATTCATGTGCTTGATCATCGGCTATCCGTTTGCCTATATCGTCGCTAAGATGCCACCTAAATGGCGTCCCTTTATGCTGTTCTTGGTTATCGTGCCATTTTGGACTAACTCTCTAATTCGCACCTATGGATTAAAGATAGTGCTAGGCACTCAAGGCATCTTAAATAAGTCTCTGATGGCAATCGACATCATAGATAAGCCAATGCGCATCATGTACACAGAAACAGCGGTAATGATTGGCCTCGTCTACATACTGTTGCCCTTTATGATACTGCCTCTCTATTCAGCCATAGAGAAGCTTGATGATACCTATATTGAAGCGGCTAAAGACCTAGGAGCGAATAAGCTACAAACCTTTACTCGTGTTGTGTTGCCGCTAACGATGCCAGGCATTATCGGTGGCTGTTTGTTGGTTCTGCTACCTGCACTCGGTATGTTCTATGTCTCCGATCTACTGGGCGGCGCGAAAAACCTACTCATAGGTAATGTGATTAAGAGCCAGGTACTCAATGCTCGGGATTGGCCGTTTGGGGCGGCCACCAGTATCGCTCTTACCCTTGCGATGGCCATTATGCTTTATGCGTATTATCGCGCTGGAAAGTTATTAAATAGAAAAGTGGAGCTGGATTGATGGGGCGCACACTCAGATTTAGTTTTATGACCTTGGTGTATGCGTTCTTATACCTGCCCATTATTGTGCTGATCGCGAACTCCTTTAATGCCAGCAAATTTGGTATGAAATGGGGAGGCTTCACCACAAAATGGTATGAAAGCTTACTCAACAACGATAGCTTGATGCAGGCGGCATGGCATTCATTAAACATCGCCGTATTTTCGGCAACCGCAGCCACTATTATTGGTAGCTTGACCGCCGTTGCGTTGTTTCGCTATCAGTTCAAGGGCAAGCGAGCGGTGAACGGCATGCTGTTTGTGGTAATGATGTCTCCTGATATTGTCATGGCGATCTCTTTACTCGCGCTGTTTTTGGTCATTGGGGCACAACTCGGCTTCTTTACCTTGTTGATAGCCCATATTACCTTCTGCCTGCCCTTTGTAGTGGTGACGGTATACAGTCGCCTGAATGGATTTGATGTAAAAATGCTGGAAGCGGCCAAGGACCTTGGCGCAGGCGAGTGGGTGATCCTAAAGCAGATCATTCTGCCCCTAGCTATGCCTGCGGTTGCTGCGGGTTGGTTACTTAGCTTCACACTGTCACTCGATGACGTGATAATTAGCTCTTTTGTTACCGGCCCTGCCTACGAGATTTTGCCCCTAAAGATCTACTCTATGGTTAAAGTGGGCATTTCTCCTGAGGTGAATGCGCTGGCAACGGTAATGCTGATTGTCTCTCTAATACTGGTAATAATTTCCCAGCTTCTCGCACGAGAAAAAGTGAAATAGTCTAAAATTATCGGGTATTTAAAACCCTGCTGGTCAGATCTGGCCAGCAGATAAGTTTACATTGCTCATACCGACTGAACCGTGAAGGCAAAGTCTTCGAGCGATAATTAAATGGAAACGTAATGAAAAGTAAACTCTATGCTAGCGCCCTTTGTGCGGCGACACTGTTCTCTTTCCCTGCTCTATCTGCAGATAAAGAGCTGTATTTCTACAACTGGTCTGAATACATTCCAAATCAAGTGCTAGAAGACTTCACAAAGGAAACTGGCATCAAGGTGATTTACTCCACCTACGAGTCAAACGAGAGCATGTATGCCAAGCTGAAAACTCAAGGCTCTGGCTACGACTTAGTGGTCCCATCCACTTACTTCGTATCAAAGATGCGTAAAGAAGGCATGCTTCAAGAGATCGATAAAACCAAGCTATCTCACTTTGCCGATCTAGACCCTAGCTACCTAAACAAGCCATTTGACCCTAACAACAATTACTCTATCCCTTATATCTGGGGCGCAACTGGCATTGGTGTAAACTCCGACATGGTTGATAGCTCAACAGTCACCAAGTGGGATGACCTATGGAATCCTGAATGGGAAGGTCAATTGATGCTGATGGATGACTCTCGCGAGGTATTCCATATCGCACTGACTAAACTGGGTTACTCTCCAAATACCACCAACCCTGAAGAAATCAAAGCGGCTTACGAAGAACTGAAAAAACTGATGCCGAACGTATTGGTATTCAATTCCGACTTCCCTGCTAACCCTTACATGGCTGGCGAAGTCTCGCTAGGTATGCTGTGGAACGGTTCGGCTTATATGGCTCGCGAAGAAGGTGCGCCAATCGATATCATCTGGCCAGAAAAAGGCACTATATTCTGGATGGATAGCTTAGCCATTCCGTCAGGGGCGAAAAACACCGAAGCGGCTCACAAGATGATCGACTTCTTACTACGCCCAGAAAACGCGGCCAAGATTGCATTGGAGATTGGCTACCCAACCCCTGTTGCTACTGCGCATGATCTACTTCCAAAAGAGTTCGCTGAAAACCCTAATGTATACCCACCAAAAGAAGCATTAGAGTCTGGTACTTGGCAGGATGAGGTTGGCGAAGCCAGTGTGTTGTACGAAGAGTACTTCCAAAAACTTAAAGTAGAATAGAAAAACTAAGGCCCGTTAAATGCACCATTTAGCGGGCCTTTTAGTTTTCACCGCATTATCGTGAACGCTACATTATGTAGTGTAAGCCCTAGAAGAAATACATTAAAAGCGGAAGGCCGAGACCTACTATTTTTTGGCATTGTCGCAAAGTGATCACACTAAGTTCAAGTTCATCCTATAGACTGCCTCTGTGTTTACTACCAAAGGTCTTCCTTAATGTCTAAAGTGTCTCTTAACACTCTTTCCGCAATCTACAACTATGTGAATTTAGCAAAGAAGCTACGGGCAACATCCGGTGAAGTAGCCGTTAGGGATAGTCAAAGATTGATAGATAACGCACTGTTACTTACTGATTTAAGTGTCAAAGACACGAAGAAACAAGAATGTTTCGAGTCCAATATGCAATTTCTAGTTTCTTTCTTAGAAGAAGAATTAGCCAAGCGTCAGCTACAAATTGATGTTTTGAAATAACAGATTCTGTATTCCTGCCAGTAGTAGGCGCTATACACCTAAAATTCTCATCGTTTTAGATGCTTAGCGCTATCAATACACGTCATCCTCACTCCAATAGCCTATTCTTTATCTGTCTGCTATTTACTTCGTCAGTTGAACAGGGATTGTGCTCATGAACAAAATTACCTTAGCTATTGCCAGTGTTTTAATTTTATCTTCTAACCATACCTTAGCCGCAAAGCCTGAATGGGCTGGTAAGGGCAAACCCGATATCGAACAGGTTAAATCTGTCTCTGATGCTGAGAATATGGAAAGTGAAATTGAATCGACTGAGGAAGAACTTGATCAGTTGATTGAACAAAAAAAAGAGAAAGCTAAAAAGAGCAAGAATAAGAAAGAGAAGCAGAAATTTGAAGATGATGTGGAATCATTAGAACAAGAGCGTGAAGAACTTGAAGAGAGTAAAGAAAAGCTAGAAGAGAAAAAAGCTGGGTTAGAAAAACAGCAACAAAAGAAATCGGAACAAGAGCGCAAAGAAATGGATAAAGGTTCTGACACCGGACAACAGAAACGAGAAGAAAACAGTAAAAAGTGGTGGAAGTTCTGGGAATAAACTCCCTATTACCAAACCAAATAGAACACTAAAGGGTCAAGTGGCAAGCATTAACTACCTTGCCATATCGACCCAAAGTACTAACAAACGTATCGACACTCAATCGGTGTCAAAACTTTCTTATTGGCTTTGTGCAGCTTTAACCAATGTTGCTATGATAAAAACGCCGAATAGCACATGCAGATTAAACGCCCATGCGATCATCGCAATGATAAACGCTACTAAAGTGCCGCCTTGATTACCCCAAAACATCATTTTCTTGTTCATAACCCGGTAATCCTCCCATTAATAACGGCACTTGTTCGTAGAATTTATGCGGCTATTTTCAGTGGTGGATGCCCTCCATTCGCTTTGTGTGGGCGTTCATGGTTGTAGAACCAAAGCCAACGAGTTGCTTTATCTTGTACTTCCGCTATCGAATCAAATAGATACTTGCTTACCCAACTAAATCGGACGGTTCGGTTGAAACGCTCAACATAAGCATTTTGCTGAGGATTACCTGGCTGTATATAGTCAATACGAATACCTCGATTTTTAGCCCATTCAATAAAATGACCGCTGATAAACTCCGGCCCATTATCACAGCGAATGGCGATAGGCTGTTCTCGTTGCTCGATTATCTGCTCTAGAGCCCTAACAACTCTTTCTGCTGGTAAAGAGAAATCAGCTTCGATAGCTAATCCTTCACGCTTAAAGTCATCAATGACATTAAACAGGCGGTAATTACGTCCATCGGAAAGTTGATCGTGCATAAAATCAATAGACCAAACTTGATTCGGCTTGATCGGGTCTTTTAGTGGCTCTGGTACATTACGATTTAGTCGTCTTCGCGGACGGATACGCAGATTTAGAGCCAGTTCGCAGTATATGCGATAGACCCGCTTGTGATTCCAAGTATGCCCCTTAACATTGCGAAGATAGTTAAAGCACAATCCAAAACCCCAGTCAGACTCGTCTTCGGCCAACTCAGTAAGCAACTGAGCTATCTGTTCATTCTCAGGTTGCCCTTTTGATTGATACCGATAGCAAGTCTCACTGACACTAAACCAACGGCAAGCCTGTCGTATGCTAATTGTGTTGTTCGCCACCGAGTGCTGAGCCATCTTGCGACGCTCACAGGGCTTCACCACTTTTTTGCCATGGCTTCAGATATGACTTCGGCTTTTAAGCGCTCTTCCGCGTACATCTTTTTAAGGCGACGATTTTCATCTTCAAGCTCTTTCATTCGAGCCATAAGGGAAGCGTCCATACCTCCGTATTTTGAGCGCCACTTATAGAAGGTTGCGCTGCTCATACCATGCTCTCGGCAAAGCTCTGGGATCGGGGTTCCCGCTTCTGCATGTTTTAAGATCGAGAGGATCTGACTGTCCGTGTATCGTGATTTTTTCATGTTGAATCTCCTGTATTAACTATACGAGAAAATTCTACTTTTTCATGCTGTTACTTTTTGGGGGGATTACCACCCCACCACCTATTTGCAGAGAAGACTAACAAAGTGGGTCAATAGGCTATCCGTTGGGCTTATCCATTATGCTTTTCGGGTTCATTATCATTATGCAACAAGTTACCCAGTAACACATTGATACTGTTCGCATTTTAAACGAAATTCTCTGCAAAAAATGAAAGGGCTAGAGTTACTCTACTTCCACCTGTGGTCTAAATACCATTTCATGAACAATGACATCTTCTGGGAGCTTAAGTAGTCCAAGAATGGTGCTCGCAACACTTTCTGGCTTCATATATTCAGGTCTTTCAGCCTCTCTAAAACTGGTGTCTGTGCCCCCTGGAAGCAGGTTTGTTACCTTGATGCCATGAGGTTGAGCTTCTTTCATCAGCACGCCCGTAAAGCCAGCCAATCCTTGCTTCATGGCGGTATACACCGACATTGTCTCACTCGCTCTCGTTGCTACTGTGCTGGTGACATTCACTATGTACCCAGACTTCTGTGCTTTCATTAACGGCAAGGCCTTGTTGGACAATAGCATTGGGGCTCTTAGATTGACGGCGTATTGTAAATCTAGCTCTTCAGTAGAAAACTCATCCACAGGGCATTTACGCGAGTTCATTCCGGCATTATTGATGAGTACATCTAGGCCGTTCAGATCACGAACCGCTTGATCAAACATCTCAACCACTTGGTTGGATAAGCTAAGGTCATACGCGCCAATATGACAGCCTGTTAAGGTTTTAAGCTCAGCAAGCTTGTCTTGATTTCGGCCTGTTGCAAATACTTGGTAGTTCTCAGCGCAAAGCTGTTTAACCAATTCAAAGCCAATACCACTACTTGCACCTGTTACGATCACTTTCATTTTACTCACCTTATCTGCGCCAAAAATCACTCATTTGTGTCATACCCCAATTTACCCTTTTCTTGTATTTAATAAATAAAGACTTCTATTGATGTGACAAAGATAGACACAAGTAATTGCGTTATTTTGTTAATTGGCTTTGCAGAAGGTAACACGCATAAAAAATGCCACCCGAAGGCAGCATTATTTACTTACTGTGGTTGATTCAAATATCGAATCCAATTCAGCGCCACTCGGTCTGATTTGATCTGATTGGCTTTTTGCGCATGCTTCAGCGCCTGCTCTCGATCGCCTAAGCGATAATACGCTTCAACATTCGTTAGCTCTCTTCTTGAGCTCTCTTCAACCTTATTTAACTGGGATATCGCCGTCTTATATTGTTTGTTTTGCATAAGCAATTGAATGTAAGACCAACGATAATCGCTATCTTTGCTGGATGCTCTAGCCCAAGCATTAAGAGACTCTTCCCACTCTCTTGCCTGTTGCCAGTACTGCGCTTCAATAGCGAGATCCTTCGCTTTCGTCTCATTGCCTTTATTCAAATCATGGAATATTAAAGCCGACTTTTCTGGCACACCTTGCTTGGAATAAAGCTGAGCCATCATTCGATACTGATCTTTGGTTAGCTCAAAACCCGCTCGCTCATACTGCTTAAGTGTTGAGAGCGCTTGTTGATGGTTCCCTACTCTCAAATACAGGTTGAGTGTTTGTGCCCACCAGCGTTCGGCTTCTGGCTCTAACCCTCTTAATGCCAGAGTAGTTTTTAGAGCATTGTTCCATTGCTTCAAGGAAAGCTCCGCGCCCAAGCGCAGATTTAATACTGATGTGGTCGTTTTGCCACCTGCAGAGTAATAGCTCTTCGATGCAGTCAATACTGAAGGCCAATTTTCCATCTGATAGTTAGCTTGCCCGACGCGAAGCCAGATCTGCTGAATCGTCTCTGGTCCCAAAGATTTCTGAGTTTTATTCTGAGCAATCACTTGATGGTAGTTGTTTAGTGCTTGGCTCATTTTGCCATTTGATAACTGAATATCCGCCAACATACGCTGAGTTTCGATATGTTGCTCAGCAGGCAGTCCTTTCAGCTCGACAGAATGCGATAGTGCTTTTTCTGCGTTCTCACTTTGCTCTTCTTGCCAATACAAGATACCCAGCATTCGCTGCACATAAGAGGTATCAAAGGCTCTACTAGAATCTACGCTCTCTAGAACCTCGATCGCCTTTGCATCATCGCCTTGATTTTGCAGTTCATAGGCTTGATGCACTCGATTGGCAGTAGAACGGCTCAGTTCTTGAGCATTCACATTTGAGCCAAATAAAAGAGCCATCAGCACGAGAGTTAAAAATGATTGGTTCATCATTGCAGTTTAAACTCCAGCTTCACGGTTTGACCTTCTCGAGGCGTCGCCTTGCCATTCACTACCAAGGGTTGGTACTTCCAGCGCTGTAGCGCTCTGGTCGCTTCTCTATCAAACACTCGGCTAGGCTCACTCTGCACCACTTCAATGTTGATAGGGTTCCCTACTTCATTGATGGTAAAGCTCATTACAACATAGCCTTCTATCTTGCGACTCAGTGCTCTTGCCGGATATCGAGGCTCCATACGATGCAATGGCATCACCTGTTGGTTTTGCGCAATCTTCATCGGGCCTGGATTTGAAATAGCCAGCCCAGTAACTGCTGTATCCAAAGCAACCTGAGGCAAATCTAAACTGTCTAGCGAGATTGAATTTTCCGATACGTTACTTGAGTTACTGACCTGAGTTTCCGGCGGTTGTGCTGGCTGCTCAGGTGGTTCTGGCAATTGGCGCTGACGGCGCTGCGTTTGGCTATCTTGCTCAACTTGCAACATGTCAAATCTGACCGTTGGCTTTTGATCAGGCAAAGGCGTCTTGCCCATATTGACCAGCCAGGTCATAAAGCCGAAGACAAAAAAGGTCATCAAAATAGCAGCGGGCAGCGCAATGAATAATCGTTTCATCAAAGATCTCTACTTCGCTGCAGTAGCCAGTGCGATTTTTTCAATACCTGCACCTTTTGCGCCATCCATCACCTCAACAACCGTGCCATTAAAGGCAAACTTGTCGGCTTGGATAACCACTGAGGCATCGGGCTTGTCAATGATCATACTTTCTAGCGTAGCTTGTACTCGTTCAACATCGACCAAGCGCTTATCGATATACACTTGGTTGGTGTCTGTGATGGCAATGAAGATACCTGCATCTTTTTGGCTGGTTGCGTGGGCAGCCTGAGGACGATTGACCTCAACGCCAGATTCGCGCACAAAAGAACTGGTCACAATGAAGAAGATCAACATGATGAATACGATATCTAGCATCGAAGTCATGTCCACCTGTGCTTCTTCGTTACGCTCGCGGCGGCGTCCTAATCTCATAATATTAACCTTCAGCTATGGATTCGCAGCAGTCGCTCTAAGTGCAACTGTTTACGTTCTGCCAATCCATATAATCTTGAATAAACAAACATACCAACAAGCGCGGCAACCATGCCTGCCATCGTTGGAATCGTGGCCATGGAAATACCAGCCGCCATTAGGCGTGGTTCACTGTTTCCTTGAGCGGCCATCACATCAAACACCGAAATCATGCCCGTTACGGTTCCCAATAACCCAAGCATTGGGAACAGAGCGACCAGCACCTTCATCAAAGAAAGTGAACGCTTAAGACTAGATTCTGATGCAGATAGCCATGCGCTTCTTTGCGATAGGGCGTACCAAGAATGGCGGTCTGTACGTTGTTGCCACTTAAGCACCCAGTCATGCTGACTCTTTGGAAATGCCCAAAAGAAGTACAAGATCCTATCGAGAACAAGTACCCAAAAAACCAGCATCACAATAGCGAGCCACCACAGAACCGGACCACCTCGAAACATCAGCTCTTCAATAGAACCGACAAGGGGTACGTCTGATAGCATCGCCCACATAGACGCAATGTCGTTCATTATGCCGTTGCCTCTTGTGCAATCTGGCTGTCCGTTGCATGTTTACGCTCAGCGCTTTCAGCGACCAAGCCCACACCTTGTTTCTCAACCACATTACGAATGCCTTCAGATAGGCTCGATAGTAAGTTATGTACTAGCAGTAATGGCATTGCTGCGATCAAACCAAGCACGGTTGTGATCAAGGCCATTGAAATACCACCCGCCATAATACGAGGGTCGGCATTACCAAATTGAGTAATAGTCTGGAAGGTATCAATCATGCCTGTCACTGTACCGAGTAGACCAAGCATAGGTGCAAGCGCCGCCAACAACTTGATGGTAGAAATACCCTGTTCTAGCGTTTCTTGCTCATCCATTACCGCTTCTAACAAACGAAGCTCTAGCGCTTCAACCGTTGGGCTTTGGTCTTGCTTATGAACCAACATCACTCGTCCAAGCGGGTTGTCATCTGATGGTGAGTCCACCTCTTTTAGCTGCTTGGCGATCTTAGACTTAATAGACATCAGAACTACAGCACGATATAGACCGATTAGGAGGCCGATGAGTAGCAAACCAAGAATGATCTTACCCACTAGGCCACCTTGCTCAATGCGTTGCATCAAGGTTGGGTTGTTGGCTAGTTGTTCCAGCAGCGCACCGCGTGTGGCATCAATGGCAATCACTGGCATTTCAGCATCCATATTCGCATTGAGAGTCAGTGCCTGCTTTGGTTGTACGGTATAGGGCGTAGCGATCTGCTTGTCCGTGTTCCACACTAGGTAGCCATTGTCATCTGCCAAGGCGAATGCACCCATGCGCAACACTTGTTTCTGCTCAATCTCACCTGAGCCACCTACAAACGGCACATCAATGATAGAGGCTTGTGAGCTTGTCTTGATCTGATGCACATAAGACTGCCAAAGACCGTATAGTTGATCCTTAGAAGGAATAGACTTTGCTTCAATGATGTCATTGATGGTCGCTACGTCTTGCTCAAGACCAATAGAGGCAACCGAACGCTCTTGCTCTAATTGAACATCTTTTGCAGATTGACGAACAACCCCAAAGATTTCACCCAAGCTGCCTGTGGCTAAGGTCAGTTCCTTCTCTTTTTCAGAAAGCTTTTGCTCATTTTCTTGAAATTGTGCGCTCAGCGAATCTATTGATTTATTAAGGTTGGCGCGCTGCTTAACCAGAGCATCATATTGGCTTTGAAGCTTTTTCTCTTGAGATGCAAACTCAGCTTCTCGTTGCTTGTTGTGTTGCTGCTCGGTTGCTTTTGCTTTTGCCGTTTCATTCAAAAGATCTTGGTTAGCATGAGCAGGTAAAACGTACATTACCGATGCTAAGGCTAGGCTAATCGTGGCTAGGAAATGCTTCATGGATTATTTCTCCTCACCATTAACGCTATCAACCTGAATCAGCGACACTGGCAACTCAAGAAGGCTTGGCGAGGCATGCTTTGCCGCCACATCAAATGCTTTATCGATTTCACGACCTACTCCACTGCCTTGTGCAACCCATGACTTAGTGTTGTCATTCCATGCCCAGTAGTTCTGACGATCGTTTGAACGTGCCACTAGGGAAATACGACCCAGGTACAATTGCTCAGCAATAATATCTTTGCCATCTACTGCTATTGTTCCCGAATACGCGCCCATTTTAGTGCCGTAGTCCATTTCAATCTGGTACGCCTCTAGAATACGACGGTATTTTTCAGCGTCGCTAACGTCAGCTTGAGTCATCATTTCATTCAAGCTATCTAGGCGCTTAGCTCTTGCTTCAGTGCGGATGGGGCGGTCTTCAGCATTAAGCTTTTCAAGACCTTCTAGCATCTCGTACATCAAAGGAACAATGCTTTGGCGAGTATCATCGATTTGAGAAAGCTGCGCATCAAACCCTTCAAGCTCTTTACCTTGGCTTGCGATCAAGCCTTCAAGGTGTGAGTTATAAACAGAGAGATTATGAACTTCTTGCTTGAGCCCAGCGATGTCGGCTTCTAGTTGCATCGCCTTGTCGCTGCTCTTAACAACGCTATTTTGGGTCTTTGCTGCACCTTGCGTTATCTGCGTCTCGATATTCTGAGATTCTTGCAGTGTCGCTTGCTCATTGGCCATAGCCATTGAGCTCGTCATCGATAGTCCCGCAACAAGCAGATATCGCATTTTTGTGTGGTTCATAGGTTTCTCGTAAATCTGTGATTTAGCTATTAGTGAATAAGGTAATACAAACGGAGGCTGTTTCTCAAATTGGCGGTTGGTACATTTGACGGATAAGACAAACCCTTCATGCCCTATACACCCACAATGACACATTGTAAGCGTGCGCTAGTGTACAAAAATAACGACAACGCAAATGAGAAGTACTTTTATTTGCAATAATGTCGGCTATATTAAAGACAGAAAACAACGGATGCAATAGAGAAAGAAGTAGCAAGACTATTAAAACTAAATCTTTGATTAATGCGCCGATTTTTATAACTTCTAACTACAAAATAACATAGAAATCATTAACCAAATTAACAAATCAATCTCAGTTTTGTATCTATTAGAATACGTCATAACGTAGTCATTGAAGTGGCTTTTGGATTACCTTACTTATTTTCTTTTAACTGCCTTGACCTCCCCTATCTAAACAAGGTTTAATTGCGCCCCTTTTTCGTAGCACTCACTGGTCTTTAGAGGACACATGGCAATAGGTTTTGATTACGGTACGGCAAACTGCTCCGTGGCACATATTATCGACAACCAAGCAATCCAAATTCCATTAAGTAATGGCGACAAGTACATCTCTTCAACCTTGTGCGCGCCTACGTCTGAATCGGTATCTGAATACCTGTATCGTCGTAAGAAGATAATGCCAATCACTCAGCCCGGTGAGGCGGTGTTGCAGCGTGCGATTCGTGCCAACCGCGAGGAAGGCATAGACGTTATGGAAGAGGAAATCCTGTTTGGGCAGCCGGCTCTGGATCTGTACCTCGAAGATCCAAAAGATGTTTACTACATCAAATCACCCAAGTCTTTCTTAGGTGCAAGGGGGCTGCGTGACGTGCAGCTCGCCTTCTTCGAAGACTTGGTGTGCGCCATGATGGAGAACGTAAAATCTCAAGCTGAACTATCCCTTGGAAACGCCGTTGAAGATACGATGATTGGTCGCCCCGTCAACTTTCTTGGCCGTGGCGGGGAAGAGTCAAACCAGCAAGCACAAGACATATTGCTCAGAGCGGCTACTAGAACTGGCTTCAAAAACGTCGAGTTTCAATTTGAACCCGTTGCTGCGGGACTTGATTACGAGAGCACATTAACCTCGGACCAAAACGTATTAGTGGTTGATATCGGCGGTGGTACAACCGACTGCTCCATGATCCAAATGGGCCCATCTTGGCTGGGTAAAAGTGATCGTAAAGAAACTCTACTGGGTCATACAGGACAGCTGGTAGGGGGTAACGATCTCGATATCCATATCGCTTATAAGCAATTTATGACTGAGTTCGGTAAGGGAAGTCGCAAACAATCAGGCCTTGAAATACCTATCAGTCAATTTTGGCACTCTATTTTGATTAATAATGTTCAGGCGCAGCGTGACTTTTACGGCAAAGAAAACCTAGCCTTGCTTAAACAACTGCATCGTGAAGCTTGTGAGCCCGCTAAACTGGCACGAATGATCGAAGTACACCAAGGTGCTCTTGGCTACGGCATAGTCTCTCAGGCCGAAAGTGCCAAGATTTCGTTATCAGAGGATGAAAGCTATCTCGCCAAGATCAAGCTTCTTAGCGAGATGGTCGAGATCCCAGTGTTGAGGCAAGAGATGGAACAAGCCATTGAAGTGCCGAAAGAGAAGATTACTAAGTTGGTACTTGAAGCCGTTCAGCAATCGCAGACCACTCCGGACGCCATATTCATGACCGGGGGCTCTGCTCGCTCTACTGTACTAAGAAATGCAGTACAAACCGTACTACCGAATGTGCCTGTAGTGAGTGGTAACTACTTTGGCTCTGTTACTGCTGGCTTAGCACGCTGGGCAGATGTGTGCTTTAAATAGACTCTACAAATTGCTTTTGAAAGCCCTCTAAATTCGGTCTACGCTTAACTTTCAAGGCTAAGTCGTTATCATTTATGAGGGTTGAAATGAATTTAAAGCCTATACAGTTTGTCATTCTTGGCGTTATCGTGGGGTTCTTCATGAATAACCTTTATCACGTATCACAAGAAGCGAGAGCGGCCGATAAGGTTGCTAACCACTCCCCCTTCTCAAACTGTTCTGTGGATCAGAAACAGTCTTAGTGCCCAACTAAGCTGGTTTATAAGGTGAGCTTAGGCTGAATAAAATCAATAAACGCTGAGATACGTTTTGATACCGTAGAAGAGCGATAGTAAACCGCATTCACCAACTCACGTCCTGTATTGCTCATCTTGTCACCTTCCAGCAAAGAGACTAAGCGCCCTGCCTCTATGTCTTTGTTCACCATAAAGCCAGATAGGCATGCGACACCATTTCCTTCAAGCGCCAACTGCCTAACTGTTTCGCCATTACTTGAGATAAAGGTTTGTTCTAAAGGAGAAAAACCTCTTAAAGGCCAGTCATTAAGTACCTTTACCCCCGCAAAGCCGATAATGTCATGAGTAGAAAGGTCGCTGGTTTGCTGCGGTATGCCTCTTCTAGATAAGTACTCCGGCGAGGCAACAATGTACAGAGGGCTTTTGCCTAGAGGCCTGGCATGAAGGGTTGAATCTGTCAGCGACCCGATGCGAATCGCGATGTCAGTTTTCTTTTCTAGAAGGTCGACAAAGCCTTCGTTGGATGTCAGTTCTAGCTTAATGTCCGGATAGGCTTGATTGAACTCTTTAACTAAAGGTACCAACTGATGAAACACAAACGGGCTGGCCGCATCAACTCTCAAACGCCCTTTTGGCAGTTCACCTCGAGAAACAATGTCGTCCTCAGCTTTTTGCAGTTGCTGAAGCCCTAATCTCACCCCGTCAATAAACTGTCGCCCTTCATCCGTCAGTTCGACACGGCGCGTTGTGCGATTGAGTATGGATACTCCTAACTGCTTCTCAACCTTGCTAACAGAGCGTGACACTCTAGCAACTTGGATATCCAGCGCCTCTGCGGCTGCAGAGAAGCCGCCACTATCAACTACGGTAAGAAGAATTTCGAGATCATCAGAACGAGTAAGCATAAATTAGATTTAATAAGTGGGTATTGTTGCAATTATAACAACAATTAGTGCTTACAACCGCTTAATAACGAAACAAACAGACTCAATCGATTGAGTTCTTAGAACGACGAGATTGTAGGCCGCGTCCAACGATCAAAGCGAGCAACCAAGCCCAAGATAAAGAACCGCCAGAGTCGTCCCCAAACCCGCCATCTCCTTCGTCAGGCGTGTAGTTTTCTCGGTCAAACTCTGTCACAACCACCTGTGGTGTCATGCGTCCTGCTAGAACATCCGCAATCCAGTCTCCGTACTCTGCTACTTCAGTGTATGCAGACGAATAATCTGAATCAGGATTTCCGCATTGAGTAGGGCCGTAACTGGTTATCCCAACTTGGATGTATTGACTACCGTTGTACCAATAAAGGGGCCCACCAGAATCGCCTCCACAAGTTGAATTAAGTAGTTCAGTATTAGCGCTGTAGTCGCCAATAAGACAGAGTTGTTTGCTGCCAGTATCCGCAGAAGGACACTCAGAGGAAGAAAGTAGTGTTTGGGTGGTTTTTTGAAGGGCGTCGGTATTGTCTGTCGCAGAGCGAGTATAACCGTGCCCTATGACCTCCATTGTTGTACCGGGAATGTCATACGATGCTATATCACTAAGGTTCGCCAAAGTGACATAATCTGAGGGAGATACAGGCATAGGTGATTCTAGCTTGACGATAGCGATATCGTCAGGCCAACTCAACGCCTCGCTATCAACAAAAGTGTCTGGATAATAGAACTCGCTCGCCCGAATCAGTTGAACACTGCCATTTAAAACCTGTTGTTCGTTCAACAACTGCGGAGCAATAGACGTATAGGTATAATAGTAGGAGTCGCCCTCGACACAATGGGCTGCTGTTAATACGTGATACTCGTCGAGAATCGTCGCTCCACAGTAGTTTTGATAAAGCCCAGAAGTATCTAATTGGTCGAAGTAAAGACTAGAAAACGACGGGAATTCGTCAATGGATAGAACTTCGTCTCCATTGACAATATAAGTACTGGCACCGCCTTCTGAAGCCGAGGCCTGAAGTGCGGTGAAGATTACAACCCCACACGCAGTCAATCTTAACGCTTTATGCATACCTTACTCCGTTATTTGTACACTCTGTCAGGGTGATTCCTTTACCCTGTGATGTGCCAGGAAAATAAGGGGCATCATCAGCTAGCTATTAAATTTGTCTCATTGCAACTGCACTTGAGCTTGCCTTTAAATATAGCTTTTTTGAAATAGCTTTGCAGTACTAAGTTTTACTCATTTTATCGGACAAAGTTCAAAAACCATTCGTAAAAGTTAACTCAAGAACAACAGGACTAAGTTGCAAGAATTCGTATTTCCTAGACTAACGCCTAATTTTTTGTAGCGCTAAATTGGTACAGTATTAGCTTCGTTTTTCAACATGACTATACACATGAACTTCATCGACAAACTCACCTCAAATCAGCCGTTCATCCATAAGTTTGCTCGTGATGACAAAAAGCTTCAATCCAAGGCAAAGCGACTCTGCTTCGAGCTCAACAATTCTCACCCTGACGACATGGAACAGAGACAAACGCTATACAAAGAGTTGTTTGGCACAGTGACCTCCTTCATGAACATCGAGCCTCACTTTCGCTGTGACTACGGCTTTAACATTCACTTCAAAGGCTTTGCGCTTCTCAACTACAACTGCGTTATTTTAGATACCTCCCCTGTGCACATCGGTGCAAACGTAATGATAGGGCCTGGCAGTGTACTCGCCTGTGTGGAGCACGCTATCGACCCTTATCAACGTTCCGCTGTCGGACTATATGCGTCGAAACCAATTACTCTTCAAGATGATGTGTGGCTTGGAGCGAACACCACTGTCTGTGGCGGTGTCACCATAGGTGAAGGCAGCATTATCGGTGCGGGCAGTGTAGTGACTAAAGATATCCCAGCTGGCGTTATCGCTGTGGGCAACCCTTGTAAAGTCATGCGAGAAATTACAGACGAGGACAAGTGGGAGTATCACGATCTAACGCCACTCGATTTGTAATTGTTACGTATTCAAGACCTACAAAAGCACTTCTTTATGAAGTGCTTTTCATCTCAATAAAACTAACCCTCACTTATTCGAGAGCTAATCGGAGTCCTATGTCGGCATAGTGTCAAAGGCAGGCACACCATCAGGAACCTTAAACCAACTCTGCTTCTCCTTAATCCAAATATGCGCTGTCGGCTCAAACAGTGCCATAACATCAGCATCAATAGGCTTTAACTTCAGCTTCAGAAGATTTGGTTCCGCAGGGTTGTAATGATAGATACGATTGCCACACTGTGGGCAGAATTTAGCGGCATTCACATTGCCACTGTCCGATGAGCGTCGCCATTCATGCATCTCTCCACTGAAGTCGATATCCTCCGCAAGTACAGCGGCAGTAACACTATAGGGAGCAGTGGCGAGCTTTTGGCATTCAGTACAATGGCAGGCCATTACTTTCTTTGGCTTAGCCTTCAGTAGGTAAGAAACTTGTCCACATTGACAGCTAGCTTTAATGGGAAAATTCATAAGGAAAATATCCATTTAATTAACGTCACTCTAGCATAGCGCTATTAGAGGTAAGCAAAAGCTAATCGATGAGATCAAAATCGCAAATTGTGGTTAAAGCAAACTGCAGCCATAAAAAAACGCAGTGGCTCGAAAGCGACTGCGTTTTCAATTCGGGGGGTTGAGAGATTACTTCTCAGCACGACCCATGAATGCTTTGTCAGTGGTGTTCACACGAACTTTTTCTCCACCAGCAATGTACTCAGGTACTTGAATAATAAGACCTGTAGAAAGCGTTGCAGGCTTAGTACGAGCAGCGGCTGAAGCACCCTTGATTGATGGGTCTGTTTCAACAATTTCAAGCTCAACAACTGAAGGTAATTCAAGTGCTACTGGGCTACCATCAACGAGCAGTACGTAGATGCCTTGTGTTTCTTCATTGATGAATTGAAGCTCATCTTCAATGGTCTCTTTGTTGAAGTTGTATGGAGTGTAGTCTTCACTATCCATAAACACATACTCATCGCCATCGATGTAAGAGAAGGTAGATGGGTGACGGCTGAAATCTGCTAGGTTAATGATTTCATCGGCTTTAAAGCTTTCGTCTGCCTTTGCGCCTGTCGCTACATCATACATACGCATGCGGTATAGGCTTGCACCTGCACGGCCACTTGGCGTTAGTTTGTTGATTTCTTTAACGAAGTACACTTTACCGTTGTGCTCAATCGCAGCACTTTTTTTGATTTCACTTGCCTTAGGCATTGTTGTTCCCTTGTCTCAATTAGGATCTTTCTAGCAGAGTATACAAGGACATTTGGGGTTGATCATCCAATACTGCTCTCAAGGCTGTAAAACTGTGTTTAATGTATCTTTACCCCACAAAAAAGCGCCCCAATAGGAGCGCTCTTAAACAATGGTTACATCACTTTAGATCAAAGATTGTCCAATCGAATATGGCTGTTCTTCAAGTCATCACGAGTAATACCCTTTCCATCATTCATGTTATTGAAATGACGCAAAACTTCAGTGATGGCTTCGATAGAAGCAAGCAAGTCGCCAGTATGAGCGGACTCCGATGAAGTGTGCATGTTGCGAATTGGGTAACCAATTGAGATTGATGCGCTATCAACACCAGCAAGTGCTGCCGCCATGCCGTCTGTGCCCATGTCACGACCAGAGAAATCCAACTGGAACGGGATATTCTTCTCACGACACAAGGTATCAAACACCTGAACTAGGTATTCTGACGCTACGGATCCACGACCAATCGTAAAGCCCTGCCCCATTTTTAGCGGGTTCATATTGCGAGCACCAATGCCAGGCGCTGCCTCATAATCATGATTCACGTCTGTTGCAATTAATACATCAGGCTTAAGCTCGCCCACTACTTGAGTAGAACCAAAGCGGCCAATCTCTTCATGAGTCGCGATAGTGTAGAGTACGCGTACGTTATCTAGGCCTTCAGAAGCAAGAGTGCGAGCCACCTCAGTGACAGAAAAACAGCCTAGGCCGTTATCAAGATAAGCACCGAAGAAGGTATCTGCACCAACGCCTCGTTTGATAGGGCGATCAAGTAGGATTGGGTCACCCACACGCAGGCCAAGAGCCTCTACTTGTGCTTTGCGGTCTTCACCGTGCATTTGCAGTTCTAGGTAGATCGATTCAGGCTTAATGCCCTGCTCACCTGTGCGCTGTGATGGTGTAGAGAAGTGAATAGCACCGAGTGCCTCAACAGTTCCACCCTTAATCACTTTGTAAGCGCCTAGCTTTTCTGGGTCTTGGCAGAAGACTTGAACTTCATGACCAATCAAGGTCGTCGGTAAAAAAGAATCGGTATTGATCCAAACCTTACCGTCGTTATCAATTTTACGCACCTGCATGCGAATCTTATCCGCATGACCAACAATCATAACGCTAGTAAGATCGTCGCGGCCTGGGTGAGAGTCAAACACGATACTCGCGTTGCCCTTGAATTGATGAATACCCCAACCTTCAGGCATAAACGATTCAAACTCAGGTTTGATCACGCCATAGCTCATCGCCGCTTCAAACCCAATTGGGGAAGGTGCAGACAATACTTTAGACATAAATTCAAACTGGTGTTGTGGCATTGGCTGTGCCCAAGGCTGAGCGTTGTTGCTTTCTGAAGTCATTTGGTCATTCTCATATCCATTTACTATTGGCAGTTAAACTAATGCCTGAAGCCAATGAATTCAAGGGATTTACAAATGTTAGTAGGTGCGAGATGAAACTAGGCTCATAGTTGAGATGAGCAAGATTATGGGAGTAATGCGTGTTTCTTGTGAGGATTGAGTAGTGTAGAAATTGAGATTCTTATCAACTCAAAGCGTTCTGGATCACGAAAACGGCTTGAGTCTAAGACATTACAGCGAAGCTAAGTATTGATAATTAGCTAGCTTTTTTAAATTTGGTACTATTTTCTGTGCACTTTTTTTGGAACCAAAAGCGTTTACGACCGATAGAACGAGACATAAATATCCTTAATTTTTATACGACTGAACCTTTCCTGTGAAATTAAATTCAACATGGAAATAGCTAAGCTTATTTAATATTTATATTGATGTAGCGAAGGAAATAACTAACTTGACGACATTTACATTTTGCAGATGTGAGAGAGGTTTTTATTTACGGTGTTACGATATAAATTATTGAGTTATGAGTTAATGGTATTAAGTTGGCGCAGACAGCCAAAGCTATCTGCGCCGACAAAACTTAGATAGCTACTACGTCAGCAGCTTGAAGGCCTTTTTGACCTTGCTCTACTGTGAAAGACACTTTTTGGCCTTCAGCTAGAGTCTTGAAACCTTCAGATGCGATAGCACGGAAGTGAACGAATACGTCTGCACCGCCATTGTCTTGAGTCAAAAAGCCGAAACCTTTCTCTTCGTTAAACCATTTTACGATACCAGTAGTTTTGTTAGACATAATTTGTCCCTTATTTTTAAAATCATTTATTTTCGCAATATTGCGAGACGCTGAAATCTTGAATTATTGAATGCTACGATGAAGCTAAGGAAACACTGAGGATGACAACAATAACGATGGAATACTGAGGGTTTTGCTTTTACTTTATATTTCATTAATAACTCTGAATCACAGAGTGAACGTGGATAGTACACTAATAAAACAGGCTGTAAAGAATTCTTTTGCTATTTTTTCAGCTGAAGGCTTTTTAAGCTCGCCACCTTCAGCTGGTATCTGGATTCTAGCTTTTATACACCGCAAAGTAATAAGGCGGTAGTTCTTCACTTAGCTCTTCCCCTAGTATCAACTTCGCTCCCTGAAGTTCATCAAGATTAGGCGCCGATACCCTTGCAGGGCTTAGATTAACAATCACTGAATAGGTGCTGCTATCACTCTCACGTTGATAAGCAACAATCCCATCATCAGTATCATACAGAGCAGTAGTTCCTGTTTTTAAGGTCTCAGAGCTAAGCCGTAACTCAATCAACTGTTGGTAAAACCGCAATATAGACTCATCATCCTGCTGCTGTGCTTTTACATTTATCCTGTTCTTGTTCTCATTGACCTTTAGCCAAGGCGTTATTTCGCTAAATCCAGCAAAGGTTGAGTCATCCCACTGCATTGGTGTGCGGCTGTTATCTCGGCTGGCTTTGCTTACCAATGCTAAGGCCTCATCATTTGATAAGCCGTGCTCTAGCTGCTCTTGATATTTGGCAACAGTATCAATGTCATCATAGTCAGAGATCTCATCAAAATAGCAGTTGGTCATACCTATTTCCTCACCTTGGTATAGGTAAGGGGTCCCATGCTGAGTAAGGTTGAGTACGGCTAACGCTTTTGCTGACTGTAACCAAAACTCGCCGTCATCACCGTAAAGCGATACTTGTCGTGGCTTATCATGGTTTGAGAGGAAATTCGCATTCCAAGCGCCTTGCCTTTGAACCTCAATACGGGTCTTAATCTGCTCTTTGTAATATCGGTTCAAGTTCTCATGAAATACTTCAACTTCTGGTGGCGTGAATACAATTGCCATTTGAAATTCGTTACGAGAGGGGAGCACATAATCCAGTAATTCATCGGTATCTCTGGCATTGATCTCACCCACACTCAGTACATTACGAGTGTGCACCTTGCTCATTAGCTTGCGCAGGTGTGCATGTCCCTTAGGTCTATTCACGCAGGCTTCTGTGGCATAGGTGCCATTCGGCGCATCTTCGATGCCTGATTTATCCAAAAACGAAATCGCATCGACTCGAAAGCCATCCACGCCTTTATCTAGCCACCAATCTACCATCTGCTCAATGTCAGAAACTAGATTAGAACATTCCCAATTAAGGTCTGGCTGTTTTTTACTAAAGGTATGTAAATAGAATTGCTGGCGAGATTCACAATACTCCCAAGCACTCCCACCAAACACAGACCTCAAATCGTTAGGCTCATCAGCCCAATAGAAGTAATCCGCATACGGCCCTGTCTTTGATTTTTTCGATTGCTCAAACCACTTATGCTCATCTGAGCAATGGTTGATCACCAAGTCCATCACCAGTTTCATGCCTCGTTGGTGGCACTCTTCCAGCAATAAGTCGAAGTCTTGCATAGTGCCAAACTCCGCAAGAATGGCTTGATAGTCTCGAATATCATAGCCGTTGTCATCACAAGGAGAGTCGTAAACTGGACTTAACCAAAGGGTATTAATGCCTAGTTGCTGAAGGTAATCGAGTTTTGAACGAACACCATTGATGTCACCAATGCCGTCGTTGTTTGAGTCTTTAAAACTGCGTGGGTAGATCTGATAAACGATCGCGTCTTTTACCCAAGTATTCATAATCATGCTCCATAAACAAATGAGCGATAATCATGATTTGTCTCCGGGGGAGCGATAATCGTGATTTGTCTCTGAGGTTGGCGAGAATTCGCCTTTAAGGCAAATATAATAAAGCGGAATGGTTACTGTGTCACGAAGGCAGTTCACAGTTATATAAACTGTATCATTTGTCCTATGAATTTCAGCAACATAGATTATATTTGATAGTGTCTTTCAATAAAAATAGAAGTGATGGCTATGGTTCTAACGCGATTAATTTACATCAGTACTCTTTCCCCTACTTGTGACTCTCACACTTTAGACGACATACTCGCCACTTCTCGAAAATATAACCAACAGAGTCATCTAACTGGCCTACTCAGTCACAATAACAAGTATTTTTTGCAGTGTTTAGAAGGTTCAAGAGAAGCCGTCAACTCAACCTATAATCGCATTCTCGAAGATGAAAGGCACGACAATGTACAGATCCTCTATTTCCAAGAGATCCACAGCAGAGTCTTTGGTGATTGGTCTATGGGAGACATTCCAGAATCATATCTTACTACCTTGATTAATCTGCAATTTTCCGGCACACCGGATTTCAATCCTTATGAAATGTCAGGCGAAAGTGCGTTTCAAATGCTGTTAGAACTAAAGCAAAGGCTGCCTTCAGAGTAGCTAACTTTAGAATCGAAACTGTAGTCCCAGTTCAAGAGTTGCGTCCTGAGATATCTTGATATCTGCTGGCGTTACTCTATGGTCACCAAAGGTATATTGCACATAAGGCTCCACCCATTTAGGCGTAAAGGTGACTCGTACTTCTTGATAGGTTCTGTGGCCACTTTGACTAAGTGATTTATCGTAGCTGAATGAATAACTTAGCTTTACTAATTCATGTATGGCGTAGCTTGCACCAACCGTGTTTTTCCACTCACGAGTACCGTCTATCGCATCAAAAACCAATTCTCTCCATTCGTGAGAGGTGTTACCAAACAACAACACATTCTCAGTCACAGCAAACCCAGAAAAAACGCCTAGGGTGTAAACATCTATCAGATCACCACGGCCATAGCTTACATATACCTCGTTGTATGATTTCCCCAAAGAAAAGCCATAACCTGTACCAAGTTCGAGGTAGCCTGTAGTGTCCAACTCTGCGCTAACGCTGATATGTTCAGTGGCCTGCAAATGCCCAGTTAAAGTACCAATGTACTCATCATTTGTCTTTGATACGCTCATATTTAACTGAGGGGCGTTATATTCGTTTGCTGATGCTTGCACGCAAAGAAATAGGGCCGAGAATAGAATGAAGATGCGATTCATTTTAGGTACCTAGGGTCTGCTAGTCAGAGATCAAAAAGCCGCTTAATTTCTTAAGCGGCTCCATGCTTGTTACTGAGTTCGTAGTAGGGTTACGACCTGATTGATGAAATCCTTGCTTTAACAGCTTGTCGTACTTGGTTTCGCTGCTCTTTAGTTAGCTGATGCGAGTTCAAAATGCGGTCATCTGGCAAACCATGTGAAGGCACACCTAAGCGGCTTCCTGGTTCTGCATTTTTGTCGAACATCACGCTAAACTGTCCATGGCCACCAGCAATCTCATACAGACCATTATGCTTATCAGAAATCACTATCATGGTCCTATCATCACGGTATATATAAAGCTGAGAGGACTCTTCGTCGTATCCAATGCTCCATTCTGGAGTGTGGATTGGATTGTCAGGCATTCCTGGTGAAACTTTTTCTAAGCCGCCTTCTGGTGTCCAAGATCCAATCACAGTACCTTCTTTTCCGTACAAGGTAACTCCTGTAATTGAACCCTCGTCATCTATGACTAACTTAGTGTTTGGCAACTCCACTTGCTTACTATTGTTATGGTTTTTAAGGTGCACATTACCTTGCTCATCAACAGAGACGTATCCAACAACTTCCCCATCTTTACTGACGCTATATAGTCCTTTTACGTTATCTGATTGCTCAATATTCCAATACGCCTTTCTATCACCAATATCACCTACTGGCACACCCCAATCTGGCGAGTCATCTTTCTCGATTGGATTTTCGATACCCGCTGATGGGTTGCCAAATTCAGGATCGATCTCTTTCTCTATTGGGTTTTCAATGCCAGCTGTAGGGTTTCCGTAATCTGGATCAATGTCCTTCTCAATTGGGTTTTCAATACCAGCTGTAGGGTTATCAGAGCCAGGATCAATATTTGAGTCATTGTGTCCTGTAGAAGAACAACCTGCTAGGAAGGCTGCAGAAACTAGTGCGGTAAGAAGTTTAATTTTCATCATATTACTCTCAAAGATTTATATTTAGGAAACAAGCACCTTGCCCGGTGAGTGGCGTTCCTAGCCGATGAGAGAAGTATATGGAATGAGAGATTGAGGCTCTAATCACTTGTAAGAACCAGTGCTTTAATCTTGAGTTATTAATAAAAGAGATGAAACAGTATGATAACCGACGGTTATTAATGGACGTGCCGTGTTAATCCACCAAAAAGCGCTCTAGCATGGATTTCAACCACTGGGTAATTTGATTATCTCGGTTCTTGTTGTGAAAAAAGATACACACATCCGGTTCTATCGTTGCTCCAGCAAAAAGAATAGGCAAACTACGCAACTCCTGATGCTTATCTACATTCATGAATCGAGAGACGGGAAAGAGCATGTCGGAATTGGCTACGACATCAATAATTGCCGATGGGTTCTCTGAACGAAAGCCTACAGTGGCATCCAATCCACGCATCTTAAGCAACTTTTCTGCGTTAGACACATGACTATTCCAATCTGCGGCAATGATGGTGGCCAATTCAAACTCAATACCTTGGCTCACCTCTATTTGGTCATCTTTGAAAGGGTGCCCCTTGCGGATGTAGGCTCTGAAGCTGTCCTTAGTGACTGATTTAGCGATAACCTCTTTGGGCGCATGAGGCACTTCATAATTCAAACCAATCTGTATCTCATCATTAATAAGATCACTCATGGTAGATTTGGTCCAATTCAGCACTTGTACTTGCACGTTTGGCGCTTCAGCGCGGATCGCCATAAATAAATCACTAGAAATTGCATGCAGAAAGAAAGGAGATAGTGCGACCTTTATTGTCCCATCAAGCTCGGCGGGATTAAAATCATTGCTTTGATTCAGCGCGATAGCCAAGCTATCGATAATAGGATTTATAGATTCTGCTAACTGATGACAAAAATCTGTCGCTCGAAGTCCGTGATGGGTTTTAACAAACAGCTCATCATCAAAATGGTCACGCAGGCGTTGCAAGGCCTTACTTACCGCCGGCTGAGAGACAAACAAACGCTCTGAAGCTTTGCGCATATTGCGCTCTTGATGCAGTATGATGAAGGTGCGTAGAAGATTTAAATCTAGACTTGCGAACAGATCCTTAGCCATTTCAATCCCTGAAAATTAGTATTACTTCCAGAAGTATATACACTAATTGCCCCATTCAAGTAGGCACCTTGATCGCGCTTTTCCTTGCCCACATCACAGTTGCACATTAAACACTCACAACATTGATATACATCATGCGTTAAACCACGAAGCTTAACTACGCTTAACCTGTATTCAGCCGATTGATGAGGCTCGTTATGCGTAATCATAAGTTAACCTTCATTGCATTAGCGCTCGTAACCTATTGTCTACTCCCTGCCTCCGTTGATGCTGCACAGCATCTGAAAGCAATTACCAGTGACTTTGCCGACATCGATAGTGCCTCTTCAAAGTCAGTCGACAATAATGAACGTTTACATTTAGTGTTTATGCGCGAAGAGGAAAAGCTAGCGCGCGACGTATACACAAGACTAGGTATGCAATACAAGAATCTAGCCATATTCGGTAAGATTTCTAAAGCAGAAGAGCGCCATACTTACTCTGTTAGCAACAAATTACAGCATTATGGTATTAGCGACCCTGTGCAGAGTGACAATGTAGGCACATTCAATGGTGAAGAATTTGGCTGGTACTTTGATGAGAAATATCAAAGCCTAATAGACAAAGGCTCGAATAGTGAGCTTGATGCACTATATGTTGGCGCGTATATCGAAGAGTTGGATATGCTAGACATACGCCAATGTCCGAAAGTGATAATTGAGACCATTGATAGCATTCAAGATACGTCTGACTGTGGCCAAGTCTATACCGATAACGTTGACTTACAACGCTTGTACCAATCACTTATAGAGGGCTCAGAGAGTCACCTACGCGCTTATGTGCAGAATATCGAAATGTATATTGGTGAGGGTAATTATGAAGCCCAAGTTTTAAAGCAAAAAGATATAGATACAATTCTTCAGCGCTAATAAAACTTGAGAATGATAAAGCCCTATTTCAGGTGACACGGTTTATTCCGCTACCCAACACTTCTCAACTAGGCAATGTTCTCCTTGCAAAACGCGCCCGACAAATCGGTCACCTTTGCCAATGACACCCACGCCTTTAGGGGTGCCTGTCATCACAATATCGCCATCTTGCAAGGTAGTGAATTTGCCAAGCTCTTGCTTAATCACCTCCGGCGGGTACAGCATCAGCTCTACCCCACCTTGTTGGATCAGCTCATCATTAATCCACAGCTCCAGCGACAGAGTCTGAAACCCTTCATCAATGGAAACAAATTCAGACAGCACTGCTGAGCCATCAAATGCCTTAGCTCGCTCCCAAGGCAGGCCTTTTGCTTTCAATGCGCTTTGTGTTTCTCGCTTGGTAAGATCTAAACCAATGGCTACGCCAGAAAACTGCCCATCTTTGACTAAGAAACACAGCTCAGCCTCATAGTGCAAAGGCTCATCATGAAAACTACTCAATTGCTGACTAAGGGATGAATTGGGCTTCATGAAAACCACCATGCCCTCTGGGGTTTCATTACCCAGCTCCTCAATATGAGCCACGTAGTTTCGGCCTACACAAAGAATCTTGCTTGGCTCAAAGGATTGATCATTCAGAGTCACTTGGTTGAGAGGCATAATTATTCGCTGTCTTCTGAGACTTGATAGTGTCGAATCACATTAGTGGTGATGGCTCCCCAGTGAGAGGCTTTAACCCGACGTTGATGGAACTCGAAGGCTTCTCTATCTATGAACTCTTCATAAACATTAAAGCGATGAGGTTTTCTTGAGGATTGTTGGACATGAAAGGAGATACAACCAGGCTCCGCATGAGTCAGTTTTATATGCTCAGGCAAAGCCTCAAGTACTTGTTTCAAGTCTTGAACGGGCACGATTATGTGCCCTTCCAATGTCACTTTCGACATAATTGATTGAGATTAGCCGCGATAGTAACGCTGTGGTACGAACGGCATTTTTTCTACTGTCATTGGTAGTTTTTTACCGCGAACTTCAGCAAAGATCTCAGTGCCTGCTGCCATTAGATCAGCGCGCACATAAGCCATAGAAACAGGCTTGCCTGCGTTAGGGCCTGCAGTGCCGCTGGTGACGACACCTACTTCCACATCGTTAGCATCAAACAGCTTACAACCTTCACGAACCGGCGCTTTCGTTTGACCCACAAGACCTACGCGCTTACGCGTAACATCTTTAGTCGCAATTTGATCAAGAATGATATCTGCACCAGGGAAGCCACCAGCACGTTCGCCATCAGCGCGACGTATTTTGCTGATCGCCCAAAGTAGGCTTGCTTCGACAGGCGTCGTTGTGGTGTCTAAGTCGTGACCGTATAGACACAAACCACACTCAAGACGTAACGAGTCACGAGCCCCAAGACCAATCCACTCTACCAGCTCAGTATCAGTGAGCTTGCGAGCCAAAGCTTCAGCTTGCTCAGCTGGTACTGAGATCTCAAAACCATCTTCGCCAGTGTAGCCAGAACGGCTGACAATGCATTCAACGCCAAGTAGCTCAACATGAGCCACATCCATAAACACCATGTCTTTGACGGCTGGATTAAGCTCAGCCAATACGTCAACGGCTTTAGGGCCTTGAAGCGCAAGCAGTGCGCGGTCATCGATAACTTCTAGCTCTACATCCGCAGGCAAGTTTGCTTGAAGGTGCGCAATATCCTGCTCTTTACAAGCAGCATTCACCACCACAAACAGATGATCGCCAAGGTTAGCCACCATCAAATCGTCCATGATGCCACCTTGCTCATTGGTAAAGAACGCATAGCGCTGATTACCACTAGCAAGATCAATAATATCAACGGGAACTAAGGCCTCTAGCGCCGCAGCGGCATTGTCGCCTTTAAGGCGAAGCTGCCCCATATGAGATACATCGAAAAGACCGGCTGCATCACGAGTATGCAGGTGCTCCTTCTTAACCCCCAGTGGATATTGAACTGGCATATCATAACCAGCAAACGGCACCATTTTTGCGCCTTCTTCAACATGAAGGGCATGTAAAGGGGTTTTCAGTAAAGCTTCAGTCATTGTCTCTCCTTAGCTGTGTTCTGCGCCATGTTTCTTCATCTGGCCCAAAACAACATATTCATAATGATTGATATCAGTTTCGTAGTTAAGCAAACGTTTGCCGACACTATAGGAAACTTCGTCTCTTAACACAACCGCTACATTCAAGCGGTCTATTTTGCTGTAACCCAAAGTATTTGGGCATCTTGTTCACTGCGTGAAACCAATGCATGCCCCATGTTTGCGTCGTAATAAACACTGTCACCTTCAGCAAGGACTAAAGGCTCATAAAACTCAGTATATAGGGTGACCTCGCCAGACAGAATGAGTAGAAACTCTTCACCATCGTGTCTAACCCAGCCTTGAAACTCATCAAAGCTTCGCGCATGCACCACAGATTTGAACGGCATCATTTTTTTCTGTGACATCTCAGTCGCCAACAACTCATGCTCATACGTTGGCGTAGGATGAGGCTTACCCTGCCCCTTCATCGTGACGTCTCTTCGCCCGCTCGCCCCTTTGTTCTTGGGAGGAGCAAACAACTGTGGCATATCGATATCTAATCCAGAGGCCAGCTTTTGCATCGCCTGAAACGTCGGGCTTATTTGCTCGTTCTCTATCTTGCTTAGCGTAGAGCGGGCTAGTCCAGTGCGCTGACTAGCTTCCTCAAGAGTTAAACCCAGCTGGCTACGGATTGACTTAATTTTGTCACCTAACTTTAATGGTTCAACACTGTTTTCTACTGAGGACTTCTCTATGGTTAATGATGGATAATCATCCAGTTTAGATTCTTTCATGAGGTCCTTCGTCTTAATTTTCTTCCCATTTCTTGGCTGAAAAGTGTGCCATAAAAAGGTACTTGGGATGAAGAGCATAGAGTAAGATTAAGTGAGAGATAAGTTGCATTCTTGAATTTTTTGTTTCCAATAGGAAATTTCGACTTGAGAATGTAAACAACTCGGTTTATTTTATCTGCAATAGTGCTTTTATTAATTCAAATCTGATTAAGTTGGAGATTCAAAAAATGGACAACACCCTTAAGTTTGCTGATAGCCATGAGTGGGTAAAAGACAACGGTGACGGTACGGTTACTATCGGTATCTCAGAGCACGCTCAACAGATGCTAGGTGATGTTGTGTTTGTCGACCTACCAGAAGTAGAAGAAAACATTGAAGCTGGCGACAGCTTTTCATTGGTTGAGTCTGTAAAAGCAGCATCAGACATCTACGCGCCAATCACAGGTGAAATTGTTGAGATCAACGAAGAGCTAGAAGATAGCCCTGAGCTAATCAACGAAGAACCGTACGAAGGCGGTTGGATTGTTAAGGTGAAGCTAGAAGATCCCTCTGAGCTAGATAACCTAACTAACGCAGAAGATTACCTAGCTAGCATCGAAGACGAGTAATCCTCTTCGGTTTTATTAAGTTAAAACAATAGCTTCTAAGTATCCCCGCAACTGCGGGGATCTTGCCATTCAGAGACGCGTATAAGAGAGCAACCAAGCTCCATTCACTTAACCTGAATTGCACTCTCGCTTGCAAAAGCACCTAGGAAACTGAATCACCCCTAAAGTCTCGTAGAAGGCTTCAAGTAAGGTATAAAGGAATTATGACTGATCTACTACGCAGTTTGAGTACAGATAACGAATTTGTTGCGCGCCATAATGGTCCCAACTTAACTGATCAAAAAACAATGCTTGAGCGCATCAAGGCAGAGAGCCTAGATGAACTTATTCAACAAACGGTGCCACAACAAATCCGTTTAGAGAAGCCACTGACTCTAGATGCACCACTGAGTGAAGCGGGCATGCTAGAGGAAATGAAGAAGTTTGCTCAGCAAAACCAAGTTAAGCGCACCTTTATCGGCCAAGGTTACTACAACACCTTCACGCCAAACGTAATCCTGCGCAATGTTCTAGAAAATCCAGGTTGGTACACAGCGTACACCCCATACCAGCCAGAGATTTCTCAAGGCCGCCTTGAAGCCCTACTGAACTACCAGCAAATGGTCATCGACCTTACTGGCATGGAAATCGCAAACGCCTCTCTTCTAGATGAAGCGACGGCGGCGGCAGAGGCAATGACTCTGTGTAAGCGTGCAGGTAAAAGTAAGAGCAAGACCTTCTTTGTGGCAAGCGATGTACACCCTCAAACTATCGAAGTCGTTAAGACTCGCGCTGAATACATCGGCTTTGACGTTCTCATTGGCGAACTAGATTCCTTACCTGAGCAAGACGTCTTTGGCGCGCTAGTTCAGTATCCAAACACAACCGGTGATGTACGCGATCTCACAGACATCATCGCGAAAGCACAAGCGAACAAGACGCTTGTTACGGTTGCTACCGACCTTCTTGCATCAACCCTAATCAAGCCTGCGGGCGAGATGGGCGCAGATGTTGTGATTGGTTCAGCCCAGCGCTTTGGCGTACCTATGGGTTACGGCGGTCCTCACGCAGCATTCATGGCGACTCGTGACAAGCACAAGCGTACTATGCCTGGTCGTGTTATCGGCGTATCTATCGATACCAACGGTAACCAAGCACTGCGTATGGCAATGCAAACGCGTGAGCAACACATCCGTCGTGAAAAAGCGACCTCAAACATCTGTACCGCTCAGGCTCTGCTTGCCAACATGGCTGCTTTCTATGCGGTATTCCACGGCAGCGAAGGCCTGAAAACCATCGCGCGTCGCACGCACCACATGACGGCAATTCTAGCTTCTGGCCTAACTCAAGCAGGCTATGAACTGGCTAATAATTCGTTCTTCGATACTATTACCATTAACACTGGCGATAGAACTGAGGCGCTATACGGCGCAGCTCAACGTGACAACATCAACCTGCGTAAGCTAGACGGTAAGCTAGGTGTGAGTTTCGATGAAACGACCACCACAGCTGATATCGTCGCACTATTTAGCGTATTTCAGGTGACAGAGTCTATTGAAGCGCTTAGCGCAGAAGTGGCAAAGAACGAGTTTGCTGCCATTCCAGAAAACTGCCGCCGCGAGTCAGAGTTCCTAACGCACCCTGTGTTCAACACTCACCACAGTGAAACACAGATGATGCGTTACCTTAAACAACTTGAGAACAAAGACTTCTCGCTAACGCACGGCATGATCCCTCTGGGCTCTTGTACCATGAAGCTAAACGCAGCAGCAGAGATGATCCCGGTTACTTGGCCTGAATTTGGTGCTATCCACCCATTCGCTCCTATTGAGCAAGCTGCAGGCTATACCGCTCTTGCCAAAGACCTTAAAGCCAAACTTTGCGAAATCACTGGCTACGACGACTTCTCACTGCAGCCAAACTCTGGCGCATCAGGTGAGTACGCAGGCCTAATCGCGATTCAACGCTACCACCAATCACGTGGTGAAGGTCACCGTAACGTCTGTTTGATCCCAAGCTCTGCGCACGGCACTAACCCTGCAACGGCTTCTATGGTATCGATGAAGGTTGTGGTAGTGAAATGTGATGACGATGGCAACATCGACATGGCAGACCTAGAAGCGAAGATTGAGAAGCACGCTGAGAACCTATCTAGCATCATGATCACCTACCCTTCAACGCACGGCGTATTTGAAGAGCACGTGAAAGAGGTGTGTGAAAAGATCCACGCTGCTGGCGGTCAAGTGTATCTTGATGGTGCGAACATGAACGCACAGGTTGGTCTGACTACTCCTGGCTTTATCGGCTCGGACGTATCGCACCTTAACCTACATAAAACCTTCTGCATCCCGCACGGTGGCGGTGGTCCAGGTATGGGCCCAATCGGTGTTAAATCTCACTTGGCTCCATTCCTGCCAGGTCATATCGAAAATGGCGTACAAGGCTCAGATCACGCAGTCTCTGCTGCAGATATGGGTAGTGCTTCTATCTTACCAATCTCTTGGGCGTACATCGCAATGATGGGCGAGCAGGGTCTAACCCATGCAACAGAAGTGGCAATCCTAAACGCTAACTATGTGATGGAGCGTCTACTACCTTACTACCCTGTGCTTTACCGCGGTAAGAATGGCCGTGTTGCGCACGAGTGCATCATCGACATTCGCCCTCTTAAAGACGAAACAGGCATCAGCGAAGAAGATATCGCAAAACGTCTAATGGACTACGGCTTCCACGCGCCAACCATGTCATTCCCAGTTGCGGGTACGCTAATGGTTGAACCAACAGAGTCTGAAGACCTAGAAGAACTAAACCGCTTCTGTGACGCTATGATTGCCATCCGTAAAGAGATGAACAAGGTACGTGACGGTGAATGGCCACTGGATAACAACCCATTGGTTAACGCACCACACACGCAAGTTGACCTTGCAAGCAGCGAATGGGATCGTCCATACCCTCGTGAGCTTGGTGCCTTCCCATCGAAGTCTCAGCGCGTTTGGAAATACTGGCCAACAGTAAACCGCGTAGACAACGTCTACGGGGACCGCAACCTGATCTGCTCATGCCCGAGCATTGAAGAGTATGTGGAAGAGTAGATAAACTCTAACTAGAATAGGCAGACTTTGGTCTGCCTATTTTTTATATGTTATGGACTGAAATCTATTTTCAAAAGCCTACAGGGCTAAGATCAATTATATCGCAGCCTTTCTTTCACTTGAGAAAACGCTTTAAAAACTAAAATTCACGCCAAACTCATAACTATTTTCTGAAGTTACTTTTGAGCTAGGTGTAGATCTATGTTCACCAAAAATATACTTGAAATATGGCTGGATCCATTTAGGTCTCATGGTCAATTGAACATGTTGGTTTGTTCTGTACCCGCCTTCAGTAATCTTTCTATCATAGTTAAATGAGTACCCTATTCGAATAAAATCAATAGGCGAATAATTTACACCAATTGTATTTTTCCATTCCTCGATACCTAAATCAATGATATCAACAGAGCTACTTCTCCATTCATAAGAGCTACTTAAAAAGGCTATTGTACTCTCGTTAAGGGCCGTTCCACTAAACACACCTAATGAATAAATGTCTATGATATCTGCTCTACCATAGCTTATAAAAGCTTCTGTATAGAAGTCTCCAAGCATTACTCCGTAGCCTGTCCCCAGCTCTAAATACCCAGTAGAGTCTATATCCGCACTTATGTTGACCTGTTCTGTTGCTTGAATTGTTCCTGATACTGTTCCAACCCAACTGTCACCAGTCTGCGATACTTGAAAACTTAATTGAGGTTCATAATATTGCAGTTCAGTTTGATTGGAATATACAGCGCAGCTAAAAAATAGAAGCCCAATAGTTATCAATAGTCTTTTCATATCATCTGCTTTTGATTTAAACAAAAAAGGAGTCACTCGATAAAGCGACTCCTTTGCTTATATTTCTGTTTAAATCAAGTTACGAGCGAGATGCAACTCGGCTTTTGATAGCTTGCTTTATCTGTTGACGTTGCTCTTGCGAAAGAGACTGCAACTTATTGCGAAGTTCTGCTTTTTGCGCTTCTGTCATATTAACAGCCTTATCACGCGCAGCGCCTTTTAGTTCAGAGATACCCTTCTTTTGGCCAGTAAGAAGGTAATAACCTAATGAATAAGGTTTTTGACCAATCTCATCCACCTCAATAGCAATTATCTGGACCATTTTTGTTGCATTTTCTACAGACTGTTTAGCCCACTCAACCGTTGACTCTTTTTGAACTTTCCAAAGTGCTCTGCGCATCTCGTCATTGATAACATCACCACTTTGGTTTACCAAAAATACAGCGACAAGCGACTTCTGCTCTTCTGGACTCAATACTTCGGCAGCTTCCTTGTATGCATCCATGGTAGCTTTAGACACAAGCTTTGTGTCACCTTCAGGACCAATAATCACACCACCAGTTACGCCATTATCCTGAATGATAACCTCAGTACCATCGAGTAATGTTACTGTCAGTTGGTTACCATCTAGATCAAAGCCTAATGTAGGCAAATCGTTTGCAGGTGATACTGGACTAATAATTGCGGCAAACAGTCTTCCATTATCATTTCTAAAAATAATCTCAGCACCATTCTCAAGCTGAACTACAAAGCCATGCTCTGTCATTTCACCTGAGCCGATAACTTCACCATCCATATTAGTGATAGTGCCATCATTATTTAGTACAACACCGCTATCAGATTCTGGGTGATATAGGACACCATCTTTGACTACAACTCTTTCGCCATTGTCTAGTGTGATAACTGTCGTGCCAAATACTTCATCGATATCACCGTAAGTCGGCGCAGCTTCTGGCCCCCAATGATTATTGCCACTCTCACTAATAATCGCTGCGAACAAACGACCATTGTCGTTGCGGAAAATCACTTCAGCGCCACTTTCAAGTTGAACCACAAAGCCAAGCTCAGTCATTTCACCTGAGCCGATAACTTCACCATCCATATTAGTGATAGTGCCATCATTATTTAGTACAACACCGCTATCAGATTCTGGGTGATATAGGACACCATCTTTGACTACAACTCTTTCGCCATTGTCTAGTGTGATAACTGTCGTGCCAAATACTTCATCAATATTACCGTATGTTGGTGCTGCATCTGGACCCCAATGAATATGCCCGTTACCACTACTTACAATAGCTGCAAATAGACGGCCATTATCATTACGGAAAATAATTTCTTCACCAGAATCTAGAGTGACTACAAAGCCTAGCTCCGTCATATTGCCAGTACCGATAACTTCACCATCCATGTTTGTGATAGTGCCGTCATTATTCAGTACAACACCGCTATCAGATTCTGGGTGGTATAGGACACCGTCTTTAACTACGACTCTTTCGCCATTGTCTAGTGTGATAATTGTCGTGCCAAATACCTCATCAATATCACCGTATGTTGGTGCTGATTCAGGTCCCCAGCTATCATCGCCAAACTCAGGTCCCCAACGAGGTGTATCACCAAAATCAGGAGCAATATCATTGATGCCTACCAATAAGCGCCCATCTTCAACAGATAAAGAATAAGCAACGCCATCGATATACGCTGTCGCTACTCCATTCTCCACAACAACACCACCAACAATATCGCCATTCTTATCAACAATAACGTCGCCTTGAACTGTAAATACTTCACCATTTACAGTAACTGCCGCATTACCATTTCCATCACCAACGATAACAGCTGAGTTACCTTGATCCCCTTCAATGTAAGCTGCATTTAAGCTTTCGCTGTAAACAACATCAGCAACACCACTTTTTGGGGTTGAAGAGTCCGAAGAGCCTGAAGATGAGCAACCAGCAAGAAGTGTCGCTGCGATAGTTGCGCTTAGTAGTCGTAGTTTCATGTATATCTCTCAATAAGAAGTAGCACGATAAATGTTGCATCTTGCGGAAAAAGTGGCGTTCCTGCCGTTGAGAGAATATTAAATATAAATTGGTCAATTAAATATTGAGCGAGATGAATATCGCTATTAACCACAGGTTAACAGCGAAACAATTTGTTACCTTTGCTTTTTTAATAGAGTAGTGATTATTTTCTGTAGCCACTTTTTTGTCGCATCGTTCCGATCTTTTTGATTAGAGTAAATATGAATATCTTTTAGCAATTCTACTTCTCTATCCCATACAGTTAGAGCCTTCAAATGAGGGTAACGTGTAATATCAAATAGGCCTGAATGAGGGAATATCAAGTCTGTTCTTGCGATGGTTTCTAAAACTACCGAAGGCAGCTCGGAACGTAATACGACCTTAGGTATTAGTGCAAATTCGCCAAATACTTTCTCCGCAAAGGTCTTTCGAGTATTCCAATCAGCAACGATCAATGCGGCTACAGGGTACATAGATAATGTTTTTACACTCACTTTATTTCCAGCTATAGGGTGATCTTTTCTCACTATAATTTGGAATCTATCTTGAGTTATCTTACGACTACTAATGTCTTTACGTGATAAGTCGATATCATAGTTAATACCTAGTTTTATGTCTCCTTTAGCTATATCTTCCAAGGAGGTTTTAGACCAATTCACTAAGTGCCACTGAATATCTGGTGCTTCCTCATGTAAAATAGAAAACAGATCTGTACCTATGGCTTGAAGCATAAAAGGTGATATTGCTATCGTCATCCTTCCTTGCAGATCGCTAGGACTAAAGTCGTTTAGTGAGTTAAGGTTGTTTGCCAGTTTTTCGAGTGTCGGACTAATACTATCTGCAAGTTCATTAGCAAATGGGGTCGGGTTTAATCCCTTTGGCACTTTCACAAATAGTGGGTCATGAAAGTGATCACGCAGTCGAGTTAACGATTTACTGAGCGCTGGAGCGGATACATGCAATCTAAGTGACGCTCTTTTTAAATTTTTCTCTTGATAAATGACCTGAAAAGTACGCAAAAGGTTAAGGTCTAGGTTGTTATAAAACTGCTTTGCCATTTAATCATCTATCCTTGTAATCATAGAAGCAATCATAACTATTTGGTCCGTTATATAAGTTGCAACTATGCAGTCTTGTTCTCTAAATTTCGTTCAAGTCTCTCAAATTACACCACTCTATTAAAGCAATTTAAAAATATTAATAGTGATTGTGTATCCACCTTAATTAACAGTATCTTTTGAATTTCACGATCAATAAAGCTTATGCTTCTTTAACCTGCTTACGAATAATAAGCAAGGCTCGCCAGTAATTAGTGATACCTCCAAGCAGAAACAGAACACTACCTATGATGTATTGCCAGGCTAGATAGCGAAACGGCGTTGTTGACTAAATCAGTTGAACCTTTTCTAAATCCTGCGATCTGATCCCATGTAGTAGAAGCATGGTGGTGTTATGGGTAAATCGAAGAAGAAGATAGTGAATTGGAGTGAGTATAATGAAGCCTTGTGTAAGCGAGGCTCAGTAACGTTTTGGATTGACGACTCAGCCGTTGAAGCGTGGCAATGCAAAAGACACCATGGAAAACGTGGCAGAGGCTTTCAGTTTTCTGATACTGCTATTGAAACCGCTTTGATGGTTAAAGGGATATTCTCACTCCCGTTACGTGCGCTTCAAGGTTTTATCGACTCCATTTTTGCCTTGATGAACGTCCCTTTGCGCTCCCCAAACTACAGCAGTATTAGCAAGCGCTCAAAGACCGTTCAGGTACAATACAAGAACAAATCTAAAGGCTCAGTTCGCCATATTGCTATTGATTCAACAGGTCTGAAAGTCTTTGGTGAAGGTGAATGGAAAGTTAAAAAGCATGGAGCAGAAAAACGTCGGACTTGGCGTAAACTGCATCTGGCCGTTGATGTTGATACTCATGATGTGATTAGCGCAGAAGTCAGCCTCGTCAATGTCGGTGATAGTGAAGCTCTCCCAACATTGCTGAATCCGCTTCGTAGAAAAGTGCATTCTGTATCAGCAGATGGTGCTTACGACACGAAAAAGTGCCATGAAGTATTGCAGAATAAGGGTTGCAAACCTCTCATACCTCCTCGGAAAAATGCTGGTTATTGGGAAGAGGGACACCCTCGGAATAAAGTGGTCGATGCACTTAAAAGCGATTCGTTAGCTCAGTGGAAAACTGACTCTGGCTATCACGACCGTTCAATCTCTGAGACGGCAATGTCCCGATATAAAGGACTGACTAGCGGAACATTGAGCTTGAGATGTTATAACGCTCAAGTTGGTGAGGCGTTGGCAAATGTCAAGGCGATGAATAAAGTCCTAGGGCTAGGTATGCCCATTAGAAGCTAGCTGGCAAGTTCCGTAGGATAGCTACGTCCTTTTCCTGATTTGATCAACAACGCCTAGCGAAACAACTGGTATGAGTCATGGGTCGTGTCAATTGTCCAGAGATAGGGAATGGAGGCTACTAGAAACAGCACTGAGCCGGTGACGAAGGTAAGGGCTGTTAGATTCATTAATTGTAGCGTTACCACTGAGCCCTCATACAAGATCCGGCATACATTAATCACAGCACCGAAGACGAACAAGCCGCTGCCTATGATGAATAACCAAGCCCCTGCGCTCACCAGATCCACTTCTTTGAGAAAGAAAATACTGCCAATAGTGAACAGAAGCGAGCCCAAGAAGTAGGCAAAGGAGGCGGTAAACTCGAGCTTTAGTTCGTGGTTCAGATTGCCGTTGCTTCGTCGGTATGCATTGACTTCAAGTACGTCGTGCAGGGCAACAATGAGATAGAGAATGGAGCCAATAACAAACAAAATAGCGCCGATATCGACATAGTCCTCAAAGCGAGGTAAGAAGCAGATGCTTCCGAGAATGAAGATTACGCCACCGACTTTGTAGACAATAGCATTTAGCGATTCCCAGAAAATCTGCTGTTTAAGCTCCGGAGTTTGATGAACAACATCGTGCATTCTTTGGCGATTGACAAATAGGTGTGGCATACCACTAAACAGCCTTATTGATTGATACTCTGTAAAGCATAATCAATGTTTAGGGTCTGTTGATCTTTTGAGGTTATTTTTGTAGCAATTTGTTGGGTATTAATACAAGGCAGTCGCTTTTAGGTGTGGTGGTTCCACATGAAAAGTGACTAACGCGGTAGAAATGCCCAACAAAGCGCTACCCGAAGGGCTCGGCAAGAAGGGCTCGTCCAGAACCCCTTTACTCTGCGTTGAGCGACTTTTGCTTAGATGACTAGGCGGCAAGTCCCTCGCCTTGATTAAATGACTTCTGGTCGAGCAAAATTTAATCGCAAAAGGTCAACAGACCCTAGCCACTGCAGAGGGTTATTTCCACTTTATTTATCAGTATCTTACCCTTATTCCGCTTTCACTCGCTCTGGCTTGCCTTTTTCATGGACACGAAAAACAATAACCGTCACGCCCTCGTCACCTGTTTTGGCTGTATGCACTTGCTTCAGAGGAACCTTGGCTACCTGACCTTTTGTCAGCAATACATCTTGTTTGCCTTTTTGCCAAAGCGTAACGCTCCCTTCAATAATGTACGCAAACTCTTCTCCTGGATGCCAGTGTTTGGGTAGCGACGTGTTGGGAGGGATGGTGACTCGACTAACAATGACTTCAGTACCTGGTGCGCCCTCTAACAGAGAGGAAAGCAAAGTCTCTGACTTTAACTCCATAGCGAAACTGCTTGTTAAGGAGTGAAACAGGATTCCAAACAATGCTAAGACTTTAATCATAGGCTTCATTGATATGGCCTTGGTCTAAATTAAACTCCTTAATGCTATAGACCAAAAAACCGACAAACCCATAGCCGGCATCAATGCATTGCAAGTCATCAATACCTGCACCGAATGAAATGTCGTGCAACCTTTAGTTACTTATCCCGTAATCTGGTTGCAAAGTAGAGCTTGATCACATGAAACGAGTTGAATGGTTCCGAAACCCTGCCGACTACAAATATAATAATACAAGATATATAAAATGAACTGTCTTCATAGGAACAATCACCATGGCACTTCGTAAAACTAAAATACTCGGCCTAGCCACTACCCTACTCTTATCTTCTCAAGCGTTCGCCATCACCTTTGATGACGCGGGCGACAACCGTGGTATTCCTGCTGATTATGCGCAATACCGTCCGATTCTGTCTGAATCAGAATTACAGATCTCTGATCCTGCAGGCAAGAAAGGCAACAAGCTTTACATCGCAACCAACACCGACTTTTCTGGTGTTGTGAACGAAGTATTTTATGTGGACAAAGAATCAGAAGCTTTCGTCTTTAAAATGACGGGCGATCACAAAAGAAACGAGTTGCGTGTTCATAAGAACTTTAACACCTCGCTGCCACATACCTTCTACCATCTAAACGCAAGCATTGAGCCGGTAAGCCCAGAAGCTTCCATGAAAGACTCTACGTCCAAGCAAAATGAAATTACCTATCTTCAAGTACACAACAAAGGCGTCACTGTTGATGGTAAAGACAATATTCCTCACCCGCTTCTACGCGTAGTATGGCGTGAAGGCGCTGGTGAAACTGCTGGACACTACTGGGCAGTAATTAAAGACAATGCGCTTATCTGTAAAGGTAAAAAAGGCAAAGAAAACATGGGTAAGCCTGCTTGTAAGTCAGAAAATGCTTACAAACAATACGACCTTGGCAAAGCAAAGGCTGGCGCAACAGATTTCAATATTATCGTTGGCAACAGCACTCTTATTGTTAATTTGGATGGTGAGCAAAAAGTGAACCACAACATCGACTACTGGAGTCACCTACTCAGCTACTTCAAAGCGGGTGTATACAACCAGTTTACCAATGGCGAAAGCGAAGCTCACTTCTACCAGCTTGAGTATCAAGTAGAGCATAAGTAATAACAATCACACTCAATAAGTGAAAATAAAAGCCAGAGATCGAGTCGATCTCTGGCTTTTTTTATGCAAGATTATCTATATAGAATAAATATTCACAAATACACTACCCTTTATTTATAATGAGATTAAATCCATCATAAATATAAATAAAAACAATTAGCAAAATTCTGTTACATTTATAGCTTTATTTTGCTCTCTTGATAGTACAGAGAATAGTGTTTTTAATATAAATGTCGAGTGAGTCACAGTCTAATATAAATTGGCAAGGCATCTTGTACGTGTAGCATAACCATATAGAAAGGATTTAGATTATGCCATCAAGCACGTGCCAGCAGATTAATCCAGACTTACATTTGGATAGCTTATCTGTACTTAAGCTGTTGTCTTTAAAGCCAATGGGAGTAATCACGCTCGATGAATTGGAGTTCTTCATCTATCACACAGTATGCGAGAAAGTAGACACCTTGCTTAACCTATTAGAGTTTAACCAGTGTATCCTGATTGATGGTGAAAATATTCATCTGACCGATATTGGTTTAGAGCATCTAGAGGTAAATGGTTAATAATATATTTTACTAACAGGGTGAGATCGTGAACGTTTTTCAATCAAAATCACGATTGATTTGACGATCACATTTAGCTGTGATCATATACTCCCTTTTTAGGGAGAGCATCATGCACATTGACCACTTCAAAGAACATTTTCAAACGATTATCGACCAACGCCAAGGTGCAAAGGTCACATATTGCCTGTTTGAAGTCCTTTTTGGCTCGCTATGTGCAGTGATTGCAGGCGCGAAAGGTTGGTTCGATATTCGTGAATACATTCTCGGTCATCATGATTGGTTTAAGCGTAATGACTTGTTTTTGAATGGTATTCCTGCTGATGACACAATAGCTCGTATCATCTCTACCATTGAACCCGAACAGTTCCATGAGTGCTTCATTAACTGGATGTCATCAATTCATACTCTCACCGAAGGTCAAGTGATTGCGATTGATGGAAAAACACTTCGCGGCTCATATAATCGTGAAGACAGGACGAGCACCATTCATATGATTAGTGCTTATGCGTCGTCCAACAAGCTCGTACTGGGACAGCTAAAAACCGAACAAAAAAGCAATGAAATTACAGCGATCCCTGAATTGATAAAGATGCTCGATATCAAGGGGGCCCTAGTAACTATTGATGCTATGGCCTGTCAAACCAAGATTGCTAAAGCCATTGTAGATCAAGGTGGAGACTACCTGCTTGCCGTAAAGAGCAACCAAGGAAAACTCCGACAAGCAATAGAAAAGGCATTCTCTTCTCAGCGAGCCAATGTGGCTGATAACATCTCTCTTGAGCAAGGACATGGCCGTATAGAGTCTCGTCAATGCTATGTTTTTGACAGTGCAAAACTTGAAGGTAATTTCTCTCGCTGGAAAGGCTTGAAGAGCATTGTGATGGTTGAAAACTTTCGCCTTGAGAAAGATAAATCTGTCGACCTAGAGTACCGTTATTACATCAGCTCCAAAGAGCTTAGTGCAGAGCAAGCTGCTATGGCTGTCAGAGAACATTGGGGCATAGAGTCAATGCACTGGGTACTTGATGTCACCATGAATGAAGATGCATGCCTGATATACAAAGATCACGGTGCAGAGAACCTATCATGCCTACGTCATATGAGCTTGAACATGCTCCGAGAAGAGCCAACCAAGCTAAGCATTGTTGGTAAGCAAAAGCGCTGCATGATGAATACATCGATGCTAGAGGCAGTATTAAGTGCTGGTTTTACTCGAGTGGTGAAAAACTAGGCACTCATGCGGTCACCCTGATTTTACTAATGGTATAAACGGAGTATCGATTAGTCACTACGTAAGCGTGTCATGAACACCGCATTCTAATCTTTCAGCACGAAGAATAAGATCATCTCTCCAACCCAAAGGAGAGTTGAAATGGCAAAACGACGCACCAACCTAGAATGGCAATCACTGTTTGAACAATATGAAAGTAGCAGTGTTACCCAACGCGCTTTTTGTGAAGAGCATGGACTGAGTTTATCCACGTTCTTCGCCAAACGGCGTCAACTCCAAACAGCAAACCAATCGGAATCTGTCGGATTTGTTAGAGCCGAAATCGTTGAAAAGACAACCAAGTATCAGGCCCAGATAGCTACGGCGAACATGACACTTCTCATCAATGATGTGGAGCTGAGCATTCCTCAAGGCACGCCAGCCACCTATCTTGCTGAACTCATTGGAGCGTTGTCATGAAAGGTATGCTCAGCGCTCCAGACATTTACCTTTATCGTGAAAGCGTCGATTTTAGAAAGTCCATCAACGGCCTTGCAGCGATTATCGAAAATGATACTGACTTGCCTCTTGGCAGCGGTGCGCTGTTCCTGTTTACCAATAAACAGCGCGATAAGATTAAAGTGTTGTACTGGGATAAAACAGGCTTCGCCCTCTGGTATAAACGCCTTGAAAAAGCCAAGTATAAGTGGCCTTCAAAAGAGAAAAATCAGGTGTTTACCCTCACTCAATTTGAGCTTGATAGACTGCTTTCAGGCTTCACAATTATCGGCCACGAACCCATCAAAATAAACGATTTTACAATGAGTTAATCGAGAATAAAGCCTTATTCTCCAAGCGTTAACGGCACGATTTTAGTATAATCAATGCTATGAAAAAGACGCCAAATATCAACCCAGAAAGCCAAGATGTTGCCGAGCTACAAGCGATGGTAGCTGCTCTGATGTCGGAGAAAAATGAGTGGAAACAAGAGCGCCAATCGCTGCTTGAACAACTCAAACTCGCCTTCGACCGTCAGTTCGCGAAACGCTCGGAGGCATTAAAGCCTTACGATGAATCACAAGGTGACCTCTTCAACGAAGCGGAGTGTGAAGCCGTTAAAGAAGACGAGGTTGAGGTGACAACCACGACCACAACGAAAAAGCGCGGTAAACGTAAACCTCTGCCTAAGACCTTGCCTCGTGAGGTTATCGAACTTGATGTAGACGACCATGAAAAGCAGTGCGCTTGCTGCAATCATAGCCTGCATAAAATCGGTGAAGACCGCAGCGAGAAGCTAGAGTTCACGCCAGCGGTACTCAAAGTGTTGGAATATGTTCGTCCTAAGTACGCTTGCCGCCAGTGCGAGAAAACAGGTGACAGCAGCCGTATCGTTCAGAAGCCATCCCCTCAGAGTCTCATCCCTAAAAGCTTCGCCACAGAAAGCTTGCTGACCAACATCATTCTTGGCAAATACCAATACGCGATGCCACTTTATCGCCAAGAATCGCTGTTTACCCAGTCGGGTATCGAGCTATCACGCACCACCATGGCAAGGTGGGTTATCCAAGTCAGTGAGAAGTTCGCCCCGCTGTATGCGGCCTTGAAGGAGAACCTGCTTCAACAAGTGGTGGTTCAGGCGGATGAAACGCCGCTCAATGTGCTCAAAGAAGAGAAGAAGTGTTATATGTGGCTCTACTGCTCAGGCGCTGACTCACCCGAATCGGCACTGCCGAATGTGAAAAATATTGCCTTGTACGACTATCAAAACAGTCGCGCGAGGGCGTGTCCCGTGGACTTTTTAGGTGACTACAACGGTTATCTACAAACCGATGGCTACGCGGCTTATGATGGTCTGCATCACGTCACCAATGTAGGGTGCTTAGCGCATGCTCGTCGCAAGTTCATGGATGCGAAGAAGCTTCAAGGGAAAGGTAAATCAGGCAAGGCTGATAAGGCGCTGGCTAAAATCCAAAAACTCTACGGGATAGAATCACGCTTAAAAGGTGCGCCTGCCCAAGAGCGAAAAGCAGAGCGTCGAGCGCTTGCCAAGCCGATACTGGATGAGCTTTACCAATGGATGACGACCCAGAAGGTGATTGGCTCTAGCCCACTAGGCAAAGCGATAAAATATACGCTTGGGCAGTGGTCAAAGCTTATTCGTTATATCGACGATGGTCACTTATCTATTGATAATAATCGCGCTGAACGCGCAATTAAACCACTGGTCATTGGCAGGAAGAACTGGCTGTTCTCTAACACACCAAACGGTGCTGATGCGAGCGCGATGCTTTACAGCATCATCGAGACCGCGAAAGCCAACGGTCTTATCCTCTACGACTACATGGTCAAGTGCATGAAAGAGCTGGCGAAAGCTGAGCCTGATATCGACGCACTCCTGCCTTGGAACTTCAAACACTGACAAGTCGCCCCGTGGGTTCATGGGGCGGATACGTCACTACAATATATAATATGGGAATAATGGTTATTCCATTTATTCATATTCATCTTGCTATCAAGATCACTTTCATTACATTCCATATGGGGCACATTAACGGCAAAGAAAAATAACTAAAATAAAGGACTACAGTTATGCAATCCAATCTTTGCTCCCAACTACATTCATCTCTTCACGCAGATAGCCTTACCATGCTTAGATTCCTTACTTTGCAGCCTATGGGTTCGTGTTATTTTGAGGAAATGAATGCTTCAATCACGGATTACCTAAACGAGCCGTTAGATAGAGTATTGAATACGCTAGAAAGTAGCGAGTGCATTCGCTTTGAAGATAGTCGTATTGCATTGACCGACTATGGCCTAGATTACGTCGAAATGAACAATTAAAGTTTTAAGCTGACAGCATGTCTCTTGATCACAACTCGGACTTTAGGGTATCGGGCATCTGTTTCTATAACAGGTCCCCGATAAAAGCCTTCGGGAACGACGTTAATTAATCGCATGAAAGTTAGGCTGGCAGTTATTCGCTGTCAGATTAAAACTCTTTAGTGACATTCTATCCAGTATCTTGCCAAAGGGTTTGGATAAACCTTACCAAACACAACGTTTTCTAGCTGTCCGCCATTGGCTTCGATGACTTTGCGTGACGCCATATTGTCTTCATCCGCCACAACCAGAGCCTTAGATAACCCTATCGCTTTGGCTTTTAATAAGGCTTTCTTTAGCATCAATGTGCCATAGCCCTCGCTACGATATTCAGGGGCTATGTCGTAGCCAATATGCCCTGCTTCTAACGCGAGTAGTTCAGTATCGATGTTATGGCGTACTCGAATAGCACCATAGATGTTCTTCTGCGCATCAACCAGCCAAAAATGACTGCATTGCACATAATCTTCTACAAGATTAATGCCCATAGCTTCATCTTTCAGGCACTGAATGTAGGCTTTGAAATTCAGCACACCCTCTAGGTAATAATCAGAGTTGATCTCATCGTTGGCTGCGAAATCTTCATAAAATCGAGCAAACGATGATTCAAATTCCAGCGAGGGCTCTATTAACTGCATATGCCGATCTCCAAACTAATCCAAAGGGGAGTTTACTCTGATAAATTACGAGCAAATTTTTGTGCGACGGTGGTGAATACTGTTAGCTCTTCGTCGCTTAGGTCTTGCTTCATTCTTGTTTGGATAGATTGCTGAGCTGCATCAATTTGCTCACTCAGTAAAATGCCCTGCTCTGTCAATGATAGGAATTGGCTACGCTTGTCTTCAGGGTTAGGAGACTTCACGATCCACTCGTTCCCAATCATCTCTTTCACCAAGCGTGCGACTTGCGCTTTGTCTCTAGAAAAGTGCTGAACAATATCGTTGGCTGTGCATTGGTCCCGTTGTCTGATGAAGGCTAAACAGCGAACATGCATTCCATTCAAACCAAGATCATTCGCTTGCAGCTCAGCACGTATCGCGTGCCTATATGATTGTACGAGTTGAAAGATCGTATCAGAGATTAGGTTCTTATCCATTGATTTACCATAAAGATTAGATAACAGTGTTTAGATTAACTGTATCATAGTTGAACTTATCAACCAGGTAAATCTGAACCCAATGAAAGAAGTTAAGCAGGTATGGAGGAGGGTCGAGAACGAAAAGAGTCTTTATTCTACGACGATATACTGAACAACTGCATCGTCAAGAAGACCAGACTTATCAATAGAGTCAAAATCGAGTACCTGCCCCAAGATCAAGGCGACCTTGATCACTATCGTAGCGATCGTTAGCACCAAAACAGCTCGATTCAAGCTCAGTTTTGCAAGGCTTTTACGCACTATCTCTTCAGAAACGTGGTTCTTCTGGGCAGACCAAATTGTCTTTCTTAGCGAATCCATCGATTTTGTAGCAGCCACAGCTAGTACTACTAGCAAAAGCACACTCAAAAAATCGAAAAAAATAGGCCAAGACAAAATATTTCTCCAGACGGAATAATCTACACAACGGAATGGAATTATAATAATACAATTCAACGAATACCGTGGTCAGATTCACATTTCTGGTTATTACTTAATTACCAAAACACCAAATTACGTGATGTGGATCACAATTTAATGAAACTTATGTAATTAACTTTCAGTATTTAATTACATAAACAAAATCTACCACATCATAATGGCTAAGCCCATGCAAATTGTCATGCTTGAGTGAAAGTACCGAATCGCCCCATGATTTTATCCCTTAAAGATGACAGTTTTATTGAGCCACAATAAAAAAGGACCCAGAGAAAAGTCCTCTGAGCCCTTAATTACGAGTCTTTAGTCGCGCTACTCTTTGGACGATTTCTCCAATCGCTTCTCCCAGTAGGTTGCACCTTTAATACCCAACTTGACTGGATCAAAGGTGTACACAGTAACACCGCGCTTTTGCTGCTCTTCGTAATCTCTTAGAGCCTTAAGTGCGGGTTTAGACATAAAGAAGATAATCAGAATGCCGATGATGTTCAACCACGCCATCAAACCCACACCAATATCACCCATCGCCCAAGCAAGGTTTGCAGTTTTCACCGTGCCATAGAAGGTTGCTGAGATAATAACCAGCTTAAGGATAAACATCAGACCATCGACCTTGAAGGTACGGCGTATGTAAGCAATGTTGGTTTCAGCAATGTAGTAGTAAGCCAAGATAGTAGTAAAGGCAAAGAAGAACAGCGCTACCGCGATAAACGGCTTACCTATGCCAGGCAGGGCGCTATCAATCGCAAGCTGAGTAAATACTGGGCCATTTGCACCAATGCTTGCCGAAAGGTTCTGTATAACAAAGACTCCCTCTCCTGCACCGTGCACGTTGTACATACCCGTAATTAGGATCATAAATGCCGTAGCAGAACAAACCAGCAGTGTATCAATATAGATAGAGAACGATTGAACTAGACCTTGCTGTGCAGGGTGCGCCACGTTAGCTGCTGCTGCCGCATGTGGGCCAGTACCTTGTCCTGCTTCATTTGAGTAAACACCACGCTTAACGCCCCAACCAATAGCAGCACCAAAGCCAGCCATAGGCGTAAAGGCATCACCGACAATCATCGCAAAAATACGAGGGACTTCAGTGATATGAAGCAGGATGATGACAAACGCCGTCAAGATGTAGGCCAGAGCCATGAAAGGAACAACAATCTGAGTAAAGTGGGCAATACGCTTAACACCACCAAAGATGATAAAGCCAAGCACTATCGCGATAAAGGTACCAGTTAGAACCTTAGCGAAGCTGAACGTACCCATAGCGGTTTCAATCGCAGGGCCAGAGCCAAACGCCGCTTCAACCGCATTGCCGATACTGTTTGATTGCACGCCAGGAAGCAGTACACCACAGGCAAAGATAGTCGCGATAGCAAAGATCCACGCATACCATTTCTGACCCATGGCCTTTTCAATGTAGTAAGCAGGGCCGCCACGGAATTGTCCTTCATCTTCCTCTTTATAGATTTGAGCAAGAGTCGATTCCGCATACGCGGTTGCAGCGCCAAAGAAGGCAACAACCCACATCCAGAATACTGCGCCAGGGCCACCAAAACCGATAGCGGCGGCGACGCCAGCAATGTTACCTGTACCTACGCGACCAGAAAGCGAAACCGCTAGCGCCTGAAATGATGAAATGCCTTTTTCCGAACTTTTGCCTGATAGCAGCAAACGCCACATCTCAAAGAAATGACGAATTTGTACAAAGCGCGTCAAGATGGAATAAAACAGACCTGCACATAAGCAGAGGTAGATAAGAAAGGGACTCCAAATGATCCCATTCAGAAAATCCACAAATTCTTGCATAATCAACTTCCCTATTGAATTAAAATTCTTTCGGAACAGTATCTTACTTGTAAGCTTGTTGTTAAAGGGTTTGTTCAAAAATAGACAGTAACGAGATGTAAATCACACTTAACACACAAATAATGCACTAATGAATGCTTATATTTAACCTCAATACATTTCATATCCAGCATAAACGGTGCATAAAACTCCAATATCCCATCAATTATTGAATCAATGTTCTTACCTCTATTCGTCCCCATGCTCAAATTCATACAATGCTTAGGGTCTGTTGACCTAATGTCTGGCTAAGAAAATATAGTGGCGAGACACTCTTCTGTATGAGATTCAAAAGGAACTAGGTATGAGCCGCCTAATTATCGGTGCACTTATTGCTTCTTCGTTGGCGGGATGCGCCAGTATGACATCGGAGCAATGTCAATCTGCAAATTGGCATGATGTCGGTTATCAAGATGGGAAAGAGGGCAATGACCCTAGTATTGTTAACGATTATGCGAAAGATTGCTTAGAGGCGAATGTCGTTGTTAACCAACCCCAGTGGCAACAAGGGTTTAAACAAGGCACAGAAGTTTATTGCTCTGCTGACAATGGCTACAAAGTGGGCTCTGAAGGCCGCACCTATTACAACGTGTGCCACGATGAACAGTTCTTGAAGAACTACCAATTAGGTAAAAAAGAGTATCAGCGCCAACAAAGGCTGATGAGCTTGGACTCGCAGATCGCGGAGCTAGACAGCCAAATGGAAGCGACCTCAGACACTAAGAAATACAACAAGCTGCGAAATCGTCGCAAGGATTTAGCTCACGAACGCTCGCAGCTGCTCAATCCCGACATCAGCATCAATCTGAAGTTGTGATTTCAAACTCTAGCGAGCTTTTATAGATAGCGTTAAATCAAACTCAGCCATGGGCTTATCACCATGTAAATCAGGACAAAGAGCTGTAATACGCACGTCCTGATTTACACGCTCACCCGTCGTTAGCGTCTGTTCAAGCATTTCATCAATCAAGCGACCATCACGACAGATAAAGTGAACATCACTTTCAGGGCGCATCAAAAACTCTGCCTTTAAACCCTTAAAAGCCAGTGAGATCTTTCGCCCTTGATTTTGCGCCTTCATTGCCGCCATAAAGCCACCAGCAACATCAGCCCCCATAACGAGCGCGCCAATATACATACTGTTTAAATGATTCTTTGTGCGACGTTTTAGAGGGATCTTGATCTCTACCATCTCTTCATCCATCGCCAAAATTTTGGGGCGACTCAGCCACAACAAAGGGACTTTACTAAACCCAAAATAGCTAAGATATAAGTTGGCTTTCTTAAGCGTGGAGAGCATTCACTGTACCGTTCAATCAACTAGTCGTACCAGTTAATCAATGTGACGATGAATTGTCAAAGAGTTGTTACGAAAGATGTTACAGAGGAGCCGTAAAGCCATTAAAGCTCAACGACGCAAGCAAGAAGTGCACCCTCGACAGGCCGAGCGAGTGGATGGTTCTAGTCGCCCTCGCTGAATTTTGCAGTAAGCGTTTCTTAGTACTCGTCGGGCAGCAAACCAATCCTCAGGCTTTGCCAAAAGTAGGTATCCATTAAAGCGTTTGAACAAAGGCACGCGATATTCCTCAACAAATCGACGGTCAAAATCCACCTCAAAATACTCGAACACTTGTTCAAGGGAGGTGAAGGACGCTAATTTTTGTTGGATATCACTAAAGCTCATACACGATCAATAACGGGATTTTACCGGATTTTACCGCAAAGTCAGCGCTTAGTCTCTGCCAAAGCTTACGCCGAGTATTCAGTGTATACTCAGGGCTTATTCCAAACCTTAAATGGCAACTCAATAACATGATCGTATTAACAACCAACCTTGGCGAAATAACCATAGAGCTCAACCTGGAAAAAGCGCCAGTGAGTAGCAAAAATTTCCTGAGATACTGCGAGGAAGGCTTCTTTGAAGGGACCATTTTTCACCGCGTGATTGACGGCTTTATGATTCAAGGTGGCGGGCATACTGAGAACCTGTTAGAAAAGCCTTCTCACGATCCTATTGTCAATGAGGCTAACCGCGGACTAAAGAACGTTATCGGCTCTGTTGCGATGGCACGCACCGACGCACCGCACTCTGCTACATCACAGTTTTTTATTAATCTAGATAACAACGACTTTCTGGACTTCACCGCCACCAACAATCAAGGCTGGGGCTACGCCGTATTCGGTCAAGTTACTGCAGGCATGGATGTAGTGAATGCTATTGCAAAAGTGAAAACACACTCAAAGTTTGGGCTTGATGATTTGCCGGTAGACCCTATCACTATAGAGAAAGTCACTATCTTATAAGGCGTTAAAACTTGTAGGTTAGAGGGCAGATTTCTGTGCTACCTATGGTAAGAACATAGACCTCGCCTAACACATCATAGGAGCAAAGCTTGCTGAACCCTGAGGTTTGCTCCTGTTTGAAAAATCCCGTCTTTTGCGCATTTTCTGTGGGGGGTTGAAGTTTTGGCGTCACATCAAACTCATGAGTCAACGGGCACAGATCTGTAGCGCCAATATTTAGGCTATGCGTCTCACCAAGCACATCGTAAAAACACACCTTAACGAAGGCTTGGGACTCCTCATTTTGCAAAAACCCTGCCGTTGCTTGCGCGGAAGTTGGCGCTAGCAAGAACGAAGTTACAAACATGAATAGGCTAAATTGTCGCTTCATAGGTATCTCGCCTTATATTTACAGTGACTCAATTTCGATATTTTCACGAATGTATGTCGGCACCTCTAACATATCTTCAATAGATAACGCCTGATTAGAGTCGCAACCAACAATCTCACTCAACTCATCAAAGCTTATACCAAACAGACGTGAAGCCGTCATGAGTCCTCTTATAAACTGTTTGTTCTCCCGCTTCTTCTGCCATTGCGTAGATGGGATGGCCAAATACTGCTGATACTCCTCGCTAAGAAGATCCAGAAACGCTTGCTTATTATTCATCGCCTCTCCAATAAAGCACTCTTTCTCTTAAGAACCTCTATCTTATTGAAATATATCGAGAGATAACCTTGTCGCATCCACAAAGATCATCAAATAGTAAAAATATCACTTAATAAACCTGATGGCGCAAATTGGTAAGCATTATTTTAAACTATCGATATACTTCTCCTCGTCCCTGATATCAGTAATTACACAGCAACATATCACAGGTGCCAGAGACACGATTTAAATAGCTACCAATGAGCAACACACTTTAATTTTCTTTTTGTAGTGGACATTAAAATCTCAACTACAAGTTCGATAGCAAGCCTCGCTTCAATATCGGATAAATTAGTTTGAGAGTGATGTCACCAAATGGCTATTTATTAAGATCTAATCTGATTATTATTCACTGGTTTTCAAAGTTCATAGGGTTTACTAAATGAAAAAGTTTGGCTTAAAAGTATTAGGTATGGCAGCACTAGCAGCATCACTAACTGGCTGTATTGGTAGCAACGCAGTTACAGGTTATGTAATGAAGTTTAACCTTGAAGTGGTAGACAACCGCTATGCTCGTGGTGGTGTAAACATGCTTCTTGCTCCTGTATACGCCCTTACGGTTGCTGTGGATTCTCTTGTATTCAACTCAATCGAATTCTGGTCTGGCAAAAACCCTATCAACGGTAAGCCACACATCTTTGATTCAAAAACAAAGACCATGTACAACATGAACGATGACCTAGATCCATCACTTACTGAAGCACCAATTGACCCAATCACAATGCGTGAAGTTGAGTCTTCTACGTTCGAAGCTATCGATGAAAACACAATCGAAATGCACGTCACTTACAACAATGGCGACAAGTCTGTTGTAACGGGTGTTCGTGACGGCGAGAACGTTAACTACTACGTTGATGGCGAGCTAGTTTCTCAAACCACTATGACTCAGCTAGAAACTCTGACTAGCGAAAAAGCGTAATCATTCGTTCGCAAATCTGAATCGTTAACTTATTAAACTGCCCGATATTATGTATCGGGCATTTTTTGTTTTTGGTAATAGGCTTTGGGAATGAGAAGCTAGGATTGGGCGCTAAATGGCAAATTTGGAATAGCACTAATAGATTCTTCTTCTGTCTTTGGGATTCATCAGTTACCTAATTATATCGTGCACAAAGCAAGTACCTAGATCTCCGATAGGAGCACTCGGAGATGACGATTCTTCCTGCCACTCGGCAGTGACTCTTCGTTCGACACTCTACGGTGATACATAATTATGGCATTCAGTGGCGATGTACTACCCTAGCACTCGCCGCTAATACATCACTCCGCCACAGAGTAGGTACATAAAAAAGACGTCATGCCCTAGTGTTCCTATCGGGCATCTATCACTCTTATCGCGAATACATTGACTCTAACCCGATGACGACTATCTTCATTACTAGATAACAATGTAGATGGAGGTTACATGAGACAGGGATTACTAGGTTTATTCATCACGCTCTTAATGAGCTTTACCGCCCATGCCAGCAACGGGCTTATTTCCATTAAAAGCTCGCACGATGTCTCCACCACTGCTGATAAGCTTATTGCCACGTTAAAAGAAAAAAACATGACCACCTTTGCTCGCATCAAGCATTCTGAAGCGGCCGAAAATGTGGGTATTGAGCTTCGCCCTACAGAGTTAATTTTATTTGGTAACCCTAAAGTCGGCTCGCCCTTAATGGCTTGCCAGCAGAGCGTGGGTATCGACCTTCCGCAAAAAGCTCTGATTTCCGAGGATGAGCATGGATTAGTTTGGTTTACCTATAACGACCCGAACTACCTTAAAGAGAGACATAACATTACAGGCTGTGATGAGGTACTCGCTAAGATAGCGAAGGCGTTGAATATGTTTGCTACTAAGGCTACCCAGCCTTAAAGGTGCGCCATGCTGGCGAACACTGGAATGCCAGCCCTGCAGCATCTTAGAGTGCACATAACCAAGCCCGAACTATCCAAGATTCCAGCTCAAGGCTGGAATGACGGACTGTTCGGCATTGCTACACCTTCCCCTATTATCTGTCATGCTGGCGAACGCTGGAATGCCAGCCCAGTAGTATCTTAGAGTGCACATAACCAAGCCCGAACTATCCAAGATTCCAGCTCAAGGCTGGAATGACGGACCGTTCGGCATTGGTACACCTTCCCCTATTACCTGTCATGCTGGCGAACGCTGGAATGCCAGCCCAGCAGCATCTTAGAGTGCACATAACCAAGCCCGAACTATCCAAGATTCCAGCTCAAGGCTGGAATGACGGACTGTTCGGCATTGCTACACCTTCCCCTATTATCTGTCATGCTGGCGAATGCTGGAATGCCAGCCCTGCAGCATCTTAGAGTGCACATAACCAAGCCCGAACTATCCAAGATTCCAGCTCAAGGCTGGAATGACGGACTATTCGGCATTGCTACCTCAGTAACCACAGCGACTGAATTACAGCCACACCAGTTGCAATAATCGCCAAGCTTTTCCAAAACATTAATGGCTCACGCTTTAATAGCGGGGCCTTTTTTGCCTGCCTGACTAACTTTTGATTTGGTGTTGACAGATCCACAAGAAAATCACCGAGCACTTGATACCGGCTATTCGGACTTGCCTGAGTCGCCTTGCGAAACACCAAATCCAGCCATGAGGGAATATCTTCACGATACTGAGTGATGGAACGATAATGCCATTTATGATGCCTAGCTGTTTGCGCGACTTGTGCTGAGATAGGCTTGTACGGCAGTTCCCCGCACAGCATTTCATAGCCAATCACTGCCACAGAAAACAGGTCAGATACCGTTGTTGCCTCTCCGGTATCTATACTCTCAGGCGCAATATAGTTTACAGCGCCCAATGGCTCACTCTCTTGATGATTATGATTGATTTCATCCAGACCTAGTGCTTTCACTGCCCCAAAATCAATCAATTTTATCTTGCCCGAATCTGTCACCATGATGTTTTCAGGCTTTAGATCACGATGCACCATGTCCGCTCTTTGCAGCACCCGCACCGCTTTTACGATTTCTTCTAAAACAGTGCGCACTTCGCTGAGTGTTGGGATTGGATTGTCATACATCCATTGCCTTAAGGTAATGCCATCCACCCACTCGCAAAGCTGATAAACAAATTTGGAATCACTCGGCGTGGGATAGACTCGCATAACCCTCTCGCTTTTTAGCTGACTACCCACCCAAAATTCATTCGCCAGATGATTAAGGTGTTCCGTATCTTCGCTATAGGTCAGCGAAGGCGCTTTTAACACTCTTAATTCGCCGCTGTTCTCATCAAGCACCTGATATACATGGCTTCTTGGCCCAGCGTACAAGACTTTTTGCACTAAGAAATGATCTATTCGATTGCCTTCTTTAAGTGCAGGAGGCACTGCGCGAGACAAGAGCTTCGCTTGGTGTTCGAGTAGCGATTGCTGTGGGAGGGAATCTACGTCCAGCAATAAACAAGTGGCATTATCGGCGCTACCCTGCTCAATGGCCTCGCTACTGATTTTATTACTGAGTCGTTCTTTGTCTTCTATTTCACGCAGATATTTCGACAATTGCTCTTCAGTGAAAGCATCGTGAACCCCGTCAGAGGTCAGAATAAAACGGTCGCCCGTCTGCAATTCGACCATCTGATAATCCACATCCAATCGATTATCCATGCCTAATGCGCGAGTGAGGTGGGGATTTTGGCCGAAGTTGACCCTTTGGTGATCTCGAGTGAGTAGTTTTAAGGTGTTATCTCGAAGCCGATAGATGCGTGTATCGCCAACATGAAAGAGATGAGCGGTATTTGATTTGAATATGACTGCGCTGAATGTGGTCACAAACCCGTTATGTTTAAGGCTTTGTTTGAGCCCTTCTTCAAACAACCAGTTGTTCATAGAGGTGAGGATTTTGCTGGCGCAGTGTTGGATACTCCAGCTATCAGGGGTAGCGTAGTAGTCAGCAACAAACTGCATTACCGCGGTATGACTCGCCTTCTGACTATTGTCACTGCAACTGGCACCATCTGCGATGCATGCAACCGCTCCCTTGTGTTCCAGCTCGTAGCGTTGCTGGGGAACCTTAACTAAAAATGCATCTTGGTTTTCATCGCGCACCCCTTTCAGTGAACATCCACCGTAGCTTAAGCTCAATCTTGACTGCGTGATGCCTTCCTGTGCCTGCATTCTTATCTCCATCCTTGAAAGTAGATAAGCCCCGCAAAGCAGGGCTTAAGTTCTATACAATACTAGTTCGATACCTTGATTAAGGTAACGCTGCCGTCTTCGTTCACCTCAGCAATCTTACCGCTTGGCTCTTCCATAAAGATTAGCGTAACAAACCCAAGTACCGCGGTTGCAGCAATCACATAGAAGAAGGTTTGGTAATCAACAAACGATAGGATAGTTAGATAAGTTACCGCGCCCACGTTACCGTATGCACCCGTCATACCGGCAATCTGACCTGTCATGCGACGTTTAATCAAAGGTACTGTTGCAAATACAGCCCCTTCACCCGCTTGCACGAAGAATGAACACAACATAGCTGCCGCTACTGCCAGCCATACTGGCCATTGACTGCCCACTTGACCCATTAGGAAGTAACCCACAGCAAGACCAGCAGTTAGGATAAGTAGCGTAGGTTTGCGACCAAACTTATCAGAAATCCAACCACCACCAGGGCGTGACATCAAGTTCATAAAGGCATAAGCCGAAGCCACCATACCCGCTAGCACAGGGGTTAACTCAAAGGTCTCAGCAAAGAATAGCGGCAGCATAGACACTACAGCCAACTCAGAACCAAAGGTCGCAAAGTACAACACATTAAGCACTGCTACTTGTTTGAACTTGTACTGGTGCATCTCAGGTACAGGCTCTTTAAACACCTTCTTGTTTACCTTCCATACCTGGCTTAATTCAACTAGATACAATGCAAACAGGCCTGCATAGATGGAAGTAACCACAGTATCTGACAGCATGCTGATACCACTTGAAGACATCTTCCAAGTAAGCAAAGCAAGTACCGCGTACATAGGAATCTTCATGATTAGCAGTAAGAAGAAGTCGCCTTTCGAGGTTACTTCCATCGCTGTTAGATGCTTTGGTTTAAAGTAGGTAGAGCCTTTAGGTGTATCAGAAACGGAGCGATAAAAGATGACAGAGAACACCAAGCTCATTAAACCAGTAACTGCAACAGCGTAACGCCAGCCCTCATCGCCGCCGAACAATAGTGCTAGAGTCGGTAGAGAGAACGCGGCAGCTGCTGAACCGAAGTTACCCCAACCACCGTAGATGCCTTCAGCGGTACCCAGTTCATCGTGTGGGAACCACTCCGATACAAGGCGAATACCGATTACAAAGCCTGCACCGATGAAGCCGAGCAAGAAGCGAGCGATAGCCGCCTGCACAAAGTTATCGGCAAAAGCAAACATGAAACAAGGGATAGAACAAACTGCAAGCAGTGCTGAATAAACCTTACGCGGGCCGAATTTATCGGTAAACATACCTATGACGACACGCGCCGGAATGGTCAAAGCCACGTTGAGGATCAAGAGCATTTTTACTTCTTGAGTACTCAATCCGAGGGTTTCTTTTACCATTTGTAGAAGTGGTGCAAAGTTAAACCACACCACAAAGGTGATGAAAAAAGCCATCCAACTAAGATGTAGAATCTTCATCTTGCCGGTAAATGAAAACAGAGAGAACTTACTGTTATCCATAATATAATTCCTTTTTTTGTATTCCTTCACTCGAGCGACAATTCGCTGCCCGGGCAGTTAAAAATGTTAGGCTGCAACCGCTTCCGATACTTGAATCTGCACCGAACCGTTGAGTAGTCGAACCGGGTAAGCTTTTACACTTATCTCTGGGTCTTCAATACACTGTCCTGTTTTAAGACTGAAGTGCTGTTTGTAAAGCGGTGATGCCACACAAGGCTCTCCGTCCATACAACCCACAATTCCTCGTGACAGTACTTGAGCTTTACCAATCGGGTCATAATTTGAGATAGCGTATAGCGCGCCAGCTCGCTGATAGTTGAATATTGCGACTTGTCGTCCGTTGATCAGGGCGCAAACTCCAACATTTGGCGCGATGTCCGTTACATCGCAAATGGTCTGCCAGTGATTCATAGTCTTTCTCCTAGGTCGAAAATGATTTCTGGTTATGCGTGGTTTTGGGATTAATCGAGCGTTCAGGTGCTCAATCGATCTCCACCACGTCTATTGATTGTTCTGTAATGTTCTTTGGAAACCTTTGCTCACGCTCTGAAACGAAGCTGAGCGTATTGTCACGTTGGTCCGTATTAATGAAGTGACTGAAACGCTTGAGCTTTTCAGGGGATTCAAGGGTAGTTTTCCATTCACATTGATATTGTCCAATAGTGGTCGCCATATCCTTCTCAAGCTCTGCCCCTAGGCTTAACTTGTCTTCAACCACAACTTGTTTTAGATACTCAATGCCACCTTCAAGGTTTTCTAACCACACAGAGGTGCGCTGCAAGCGCTCTGCAGTGCGGATATAGAACATCAGCATTCGGTCGATATATTGAATTAAGGTTGCTTCATCTAGGTCAGTAGCAAGCAAATCAGCATGTCGAGGGCGCATACCGCCGTTGCCACACACATACAGGTTCCAGCCGTTTTCAGTAGCGATGATGCCGACATCTTTAGACTGCGCCTCAGCACACTCTCGAGTACAGCCCGATACCGCGAACTTCAACTTGTGCGGGGAACGCAAACCCTTGTAACGATTTTCGATATCGATAGCTAAGCGAACGCTGTCACCTACCCCATATCGGCACCAAGTGCTACCGACACAAGACTTCACTGTGCGCACTGATTTGCCGTAGGCGTGTCCAGTTTCAAAGCCTGCATCTACTAGCTTTTTCCAGATGATAGGAAGGTCGTTTAGCTCTGCACCAAACAAGTCCACGCGCTGTCCGCCAGTGATCTTGGTATAGAGATCAAATTCTTTCGCCACCTGCCCAAGCACAATCAGCTTGTCTGGTGTAATTTCACCGCCTGCAATACGCGGCACAACAGAGTAGGTGCCGTCTTTTTGCATATTGCCTAGATAGATGTCGTTGGTATCTTGCAGCTCCATATGCTCATTTTTCAGAATGTAGTCATTCCAAAATGACGCCAAGATTGAGCCAACCGTAGGCTTACACACCTCACAGCCGTGACCACTACCGTATTGCTCTAGCAGTTCATCGAAGGTTTTGATTTGATTGACACGAACGATGTCGCTGAGCTCTTGGCGAGAGTAGGCAAAGTGCTCACACAGGTCATTGTTGACCTCTACACCTAGGCTTAATAGTTCACTGTCCAACACCTGTTTTGCCAGTGCGCTACACCCTCCACAACCGGTCGAGGCATTGGTCGTTTCTTTAAGGGCCGACATAGTGCTACAGCCCGCCTGAACCGCTTGCTTGATATCACCTTTAGTCACATCAAAGCATGAACAGATAACCGCACTGTCCGGCAAGGCATCAATACCCATACCTGCTGACTCTTCACCCGCTACATTTGGCAAAATAAGCACAGATGGATTCGACGGCAGAGGCATATCATTTTGCTTCATTTGTAGCAATGTGCCGTAGGCTTCAGCATCGCCCACCAGCACAGCGCCAATGATCTTACTGCCATCCTCTGAGACAATAAGACGCTTATAGACTTGGTCAATCTCGTCACTGAAGGTATAAGACTGAGCGCCTGGTGTTTGACCGTGCACCTCACCAATACTCGCAACATCAACGCCGAGTAGCTTTAACTTGGTGCTCATATCAGCGCCAGTAAATGATGCAGCCTCTGACTCACCTTCTAGCAAATGAGTGGCAGCAACCTTAGCCATCTGATAGCCCGGTGCAACCAAGCCAAAGATGCGATTTTGCCAAAGGGCACATTCACCTACTGCGTAGACATCGGGAAGGTTCGTTTGGCAGTAATCGTTAACCACTATCCCGCCACGCTCACCTATCTCTATATTCGCTTCACGAGCCAGTTCATCCTGAGGACGAATACCTGCAGAGAACACAATCATATCGGTCTCTAAATGAGAGCCATCAGCAAAATTCATTCGATAGCGCGCATTCTCACCGGCGACGATTTCACTGGTCGCTTTTTGCGTATGAACCGAAACACCGAGCGATTCTATTTTTCGGCGAAGCAAGGCACCACCACCGTCATCAAGCTGCACTGCCATCAAGCGTGGCGCAAACTCAACTACGTGGGTTTCTAAGCCAAGTTCTTGGATAGCATTGGCTGCCTCAAGACCTAAAAGGCCACCGCCCACAACCACACCGCTTTGGCTTAGCTTGCTTGATTCCTCAATTCCATCTAGGTCTTCAAGGGTTCGATATACATGACAATGGTCACCGTCATTACCAGGGATTGGAGGGACAAAAGGGAAAGAGCCCGTAGCCAGTACTAAGGAATCGTATTGTTCGATACGGCCGCTTTCGGTGATCACTTGCTTAGCATCAGTATCAAGCTTGACCACTTTATCGCTGACCACAAACTTGACGCCATTGTCGGTGTAATAACCCTCATCCGCTAAAGCCAACTCCTTAGCGCCTCCAGTAAAATAAGAGGTAAGATGAACACGGTCGTAGGCAAGATGTGGCTCCTCAGAAAATGTAATGATCTCTATGTCATCCCTTTTCTGCTGCAATAGTGTTTCTATGTATTTGTGGCCTACCATGCCGTTACCGACCACTATCACTCTTTGCTTTTTCATAATATCCATTCCTTGAAACCCGAATTTTGTTACTAAATTCTTGTGCGTACTCTTCCAAATACCTTTGCGACTATGCCGTCATCTGCAGTGTTTGCTCATGCTCTACTTTGCGTAGCTGCCTGCCAGACAGTTGACCAAGCCAATCCATTTGCTCAGCAACGGACACAACCTCGCCCACCACAATCAATGCTGGTGACTGAATTTGATGCTGTTGTTTAAGGGAAGTGAGCTGATGAAGTTTGCCGATAAGTACGCGCTGTTTAGGGGTACAACCATTCTCAATGAAGGCAACCGGGGTGTTTTCTGATAATCCACCCTTGGTCAATTTCTCCATCAACATATCCGTTTTGCTCAGCCCCATATAGAAGACTAAGGTTTGCTTCAGCTGAGCCAATGCATCCCAGTTGATATCGAGTTCTTTGTCAGCGTGAGCCGTGACAAAGGTGCAGCCTTGCGCCAAACCTCGGTGAGTAAGAGGAATATCTGCATAGCTAGTGCAACCTGAAGCCGCCGTAATGCCCGGTATGACATCCACTTCTACACCCTGTTTTGCCAGCATCAGCATCTCTTCGCCGCCACGCCCAAACACAAAAGAGTCTCCGCCTTTCACACGACAAACATCTTTACCTTCTAGCGCTGCATTGAGTAGTAAGGTGTTGATCTGATCTTGCGTTGCGCAGTGCATGCCTTTGGATTTACCGACAAATACCTTCTCTGCTCCCTCTGGGAACAGGGCTCTGATTTCATGACTCACTAAGTTGTCGTACATGATGAATCGAGCTTGTTGTATGGTTCTGCTCGCTTTGACCGTTAGCAAGTCAGGGTCACCTGGACCTGCTCCCACTAAGGTTACTCGACCTAGATATTTACTTTGTATTCCCATTACTTCACTCCTAGATCTGGTACGTCATGACTTCTCACCATCACTACCAAATTTTTATTCGCCTCTGTGCCAACTCCTGCAAATTGGAGGCCAATAATTTGATCTAAGACAAAATTAAAATTCATTAACCTTTAATAACAATCACTTAACATGCAATTACTCTACAAAATCACTGTGCAAAATTCACACAGAAAAACATAAACTCACAATTTATGTCCATTCGCGGTGCAAAATTGATCAAAATGGTGCAGAAACAATCATAAAGAGCATATTCAAGCAATTAATGCATACCACTTTAGGGGTACATGTAATTTTAAGATATTGTTTTACAACATATATTTTTGAATAGTGTTTTTTTTGAGGCTTTGGTTTGATTTTTGCAGGGTAATAGAGATTAGAGCTTAAGACATGAAAGGGAACGCCCATGACTGAACATAATGAAGGATGGATCAAAACCACTTGTGCATACTGCGGTGTTGGTTGCGGAATCGAAGCCAGACCGAAGCATTCCGGCGAGTTGGAGATACGCGGAGATAAGGAACATCCCTCAAACTATGGCAAGTTGTGCACCAAAGGGATAGCGCTAGGAGAAACGGTTATTCATGATGGTCGCCTGTTATCTCCAACCCAAAAAACTGACCATGGTGATAAAGCATTGTCGTGGGAAGATGCCACTACAATGGTCGCAGAGCGGTTTGCACAAACTATCCAAGAACATGGCCCAGACTCCGTGGCATTCTATGTTTCAGGACAACTGTTAACCGAGGATTACTATGTTGCCAACAAGCTCATCAAGGGCTTTATGGGGACGGCTAATATCGATAGTAATTCTCGCCTTTGCATGGCTTCTTCTGTTGTCGGGCACAAGCGAGCCTTTGGTAGCGACACGGTTCCCGTTTGCTATGAAGATCTCGAGCAAGCAGAAATGGTGGTGATTGTGGGGTCAAACCTAGCTTGGTGCCATCCTGTTTTATTTCAACGACTTCGTACAGCTAAGCAAGAAAACCCTTCGCTAAAGATAGTCGTGGTTGACCCAAGAAAGACCGATACCTGTGAGCTTGCCGATACCCATCTGCCTATAGAATCGGGTTCAGATGTGGCTTTGTTTAATGGTTTACTTGCGCATCTTATCCAGCAGGACTCTCTGGATCACGAGTTTATCTCATCACATACCGATCATTTTGAAGAGACAATTCACTCTGCACTTTCAGAGCAAAATATAGAACAGGTCACAGGACTTACCGAGCAACAATTAATTCAGTTTTACAGCGAATTTGCCAACACAGACAAGGTAATCACTATCTACTCTCAAGGAGTGAATCAGTCCAGTAGCGGCTCTGATAAAGTGAACGCCATCCTTAACTGTCACCTTGCCACAGGTAAAATAGGTAAAGCCGGCTGCGGACCATTCTCTGTCACTGGACAGCCCAACGCTATGGGCGGACGAGAAATTGGCGCATTAGCCAATACGCTTACCGCACATATGGAGTTTGATAACCCAGAGCACCTGCAACTCGTCAGTGATTACTGGCAGACGGACACCCTAGCCACACAGCCTGGCCTGAAAGCCATCGACATGTTTGATGCCATAGACTCCGGGAAAATAAAGGCGGTGTGGATCATGGCCACTAACCCTATGGTCAGCCTGCCTAATTCCGACAAGATACGATCTGCGCTGGAAAAATGCCCCTTAGTGGTCGTGTCAGATTGTATTGCCGATACCGAAACCAGTCGCTTGGCTGATGTAGTTTTGCCTGCTCAAGGGTGGAGTGAGAAATCTGGTACTGTGACGAATTCCGAACGCCGAATTTCAAGGCAGCGACGTATTCTACCTAGCCCCGGAGAGGCAAAGCCCGATTGGTGGATCATCAGTCAGGTTGCTCATAGAATGGGGTTTAAAGAGGCCTTTGACTACATACATGAGGGCGAGATATTTTCTGAGTACGCCAAGCTGACGACTCTTGGAAATGATAACTTTGAGCGAGACCTTAATTTGATTGGTTTAACCCAGCTAGACGACAAGGGCTATAGCCAGCTTAAACCTCAGCAATGGCCAGTGACAGAGCTTCAACACCAAGTGGTCAATCAGAGGCTGTTCAGCGATGGTCAATTTTATACCCCTAATAAGCGAGCTCGATTTGTTGCGGTTAACTACCAGGCTCCATTAGCCAAAACAGATGCCAAACACCCATTGATCCTAAACAGCGGTCGGGTTAGAGATCATTGGCACACCATGTCCAGAACAGGCTTGTCCCCTAAATTGGCAGAACACACCACTGAACCCTTTGTACAGGTGCATCCTGATACGGCGTCAAGATACCAGATATTGGACGGTCAGTTGGCTAAGGTGTCTAACCTCCAAGGAGAGGCGTTAGTGCGAGCTAAGGTGACTTCTGAGGTTTCCCCATCACAGCTGTTTATGCCGATACACTGGAACGAGACCACCTCTAAAAACAGTAAACCTTGCGCACTGATTGCCAACACCACCGATGAATTGTCTGGGCAACCTGAATTCAAGCATTCCGCCGTCGCGATCTCTTCATTTGCTAGTGTCAGCTGCGCTGTGTTCATTTCCAAAGATACTCTGGATTTGAATGACATGGATTACTGGGCACGACAAAAGGTTCAAGGTGGCTATTTATATCGAATTGAATCAGTCCTACCCATGAGTGAGCTTGCAGCTAAGTTGAAAGGCTATTTGCAAGTAGATGACCAACGCCTGATCAGCTCCGAATCCCATCAAGGCCAAGCCCAGTGGTTAATTTTGGACAATGACAAACCGACCCAACTACTGTCAGTGCAAGAGCGCTTTGCTGATTGGGAGGTGACAAGGCTCATTGAGTTGTACCTGCAAACAGATGAGCAAGGAAACGCTTCAGATATCATGCAAACTCTGGCAAACGACCCCCAAAGCTTAACTCCGGCATAAACATTGTAGTCATCGCCAAGCACCCTAAAATTCTTACTTATAGGGTGCTTGGCCTTGATTAACTAAACCTTTTCCTATTCAGGTGCGTACAAAAAAGTAACCAAAGCAACGCCTTATTCAAATGGTTAACTATACTTTGGGCTACATCTGTCAACACCTCTCTTTCGTTCGAAAAGAGGATCGGAAAAGGATTTACACCGATGAAAGTGCTGTTACTAGCAATACTAGGTTTAAGCGCAACCGCTTATGCACAAGAAGATGCACAGTTTGAAGTGGGCAAAGCCAAAGCCAAAGTCTGCATGACCTGTCATGGCGAAGATGGCATTTCCACCCTTGATCCCTACCCGAACCTTCGCGGCCAGAAAATGGGATACCTCATTTCCTCATTGAAAGATTACAAAGCGCGAGAAAGAACCAGTGGACTCGCCATTTTAATGCAGCAACAAGCAGATTCCCTCACCGATCAAGATATTGAAGATATCTCTTACTACTTCTCCCAACTTGGTCAAGACACTCAGCAGTAAAGGACTCTCTGATGGAAAACGAAACCACGGTGTACAGCACCAAGGTCGTCAAATACTTCGTTGTGGCGTCCGTAATTTGGTCAGTAGTAGGCATGTTTATCGGCGTAGTACTCGCCGCTCAACTGTATTGGCCCATCCTTAATTTTGATTCGGAATACTTCCAATTTGGTCGACTGCGTCCACTGCACACCTCCGGCGTTATTTACGGCTTTGTCGTCAACGTATTAATGGGTGCATCTTTATATATCGCCCAGCGCACCGGACAATGTGGCTTATTCAATAAAAGCCTCGCATGGATGGTGTTTTGGGGATGGCAATTGGTGTTGTTGCTCGCGCTTTTATCGCTGCCTCTGGGTTACACCACATCAAAAGAGTATGCCGAATTAGAGTGGCCAATTGACCTACTTATCGTATTGGTTTGGGTCCTCTACGCCATCCTCTTCTTTGGCACGTTAGCGAAACGAAAGGTCAATCACATCTTCGTGGCCAACTGGTTCTTTGCCGCGTTTATTATTGTTATCGCCCTGATTTTTGTGGTCAATAATTTAGCGCTCCCTGCTTCAATGATGAAGTCTTATTCTGTCTTTGCGGGCGCTCAAGATGCCATAGTTCAGTGGTGGTGGGGTCATAATGCGGTGGGCTTCCTGCTGACTGCTGGTGTCATAGGCATGAACTACTACTTCATCCCAAAAGTAGCCGAGCGACCTATCTATTCTTACCGTCTTTCTGTCATTCACTTTTGGGGACTGGTTGGCTTCTATACCTGGGCAGGGACTCACCACCTTATCTACTCTTCTGTCCCAATATGGGTGCAAAACATCGGCATCGTGATGTCGCTGATCCTTTGGCTACCCTCTTGGGGTGGTGCATTCAACAGTGCTATGACACTGCTGCAAAACAAAGAGAAGCTGAAAAATGACTACATTATGCTGTTCTTCTTTTCGGCCATTCTTTACTACTGCTTAGCCACATTTGAAGGCCCATTGCTGGCGATTCGTTGGTTCAACATGCTTGCACACAACACTGAGTGGATTATCGGTCACGTACACTCTGGTGCACTTGGTTGGGTGGGAATGTCCGGTATTGCGGTTTTCTACTACTTCATTCCGAAGTTGTGGGGCAAAGATAAACTGTACTCTACACGACTGATTAAGTGGCACTTTTGGCTGGCACATGCCGGTGTCGCTATTTATGCCATCGCACTATGGGTGGCAGGTATCGGTGAAGGCTATATGTGGCTCGCACAAAGTGAAAATGGCGAACTGGTTTACAGCTTCGTTGAAGCCATGGACTTCAAAGCGCCTTGGTTATTCTTACGATTCTTTGGTGGGGCACTGTTTGTACTTGGCCTGCTACTGATGGTGTACAACCTGTATAAGACAGTCAAAATGCCCAAGCTAGTGCTTAAAAGGGAGGCGGCATAATGAGTAAAGACTTCACTCAATCGGTCGTTATTCTCATCATTGCGACCATAGTTGTCGCGTCCTTCTCAATATTGGTGCTGATTGTGCCAAATATTGTCCGAGGACCAGAGCTGGCAGCCAATAGCATGGCAAAACCACTCACTGCCGTAGAAGTTGCTGGCAGGGATATCTATATCAGTGAAGGCTGTCATGTGTGTCATACACAAATGGTACGCCCTTTAGAGCCTGAGGTTAAACGCAACGGCAGGGCCAACCAAGAGCCGGATGATATCTACGAATTTCCAAACCTTTGGGGTTCCAAGCGTACTGGTCCAGATCTCACTAACTTAGGAAGAAAATACTCGGATCAGTGGCACGTACTGCATCTAGTTAATCCAAGAGATGTGATACCTACCTCTATCATGCCGTCATATCCGTGGCTGTTTGAACAAAAACTCTCGGGCGATGACATCACTGACAAAATGCTCACCCTACGTACATTAGGTGTGCCATACAGTGAAGATGATATCGCAAATGCTCGCCTACAGGTGCGCGGAAAAACCAAGGGCGAGGTATTAATACGTTACCTTCAAAGCCTAGGGGTTGATACGGCAGAAGGAGTAACTCAATGAGTAATTTCTGGAATTTATGGGCCGTTATCTGCACAGTCGTTTTCTTTGTGTTAATGGTGGGGATTGTCGTCAAATATTGGCGCAAAAACCACGAAGCAGATGCAAACAAGTCTCTAGCGACCTTTGATGGCATCGATGAAAATGATGCACCGCCACCTAAACTACTGTTTATCAGCTACTTTATCGCCTTTTCTGTTTCCGTTGGTTATCTGGTTCTTTACCCAGGGCTTGGCAATTGGCAAGGTTTGGTAGACTGGGAGCAAAGTGACGACAAGCTAAGCGCGCCTAGCACAACATTAGACGAGCAATTCGCCACGGTCACCGACACCTCATTAATAAGCCTTGCTCAAAACGAGGCCATTACCACCTCAGGACGAATGCTGTTTCAAACCCATTGCGCGGCTTGTCACAGGGACAATGCTCAAGGTCAAAAGCACTTCCCTAACCTTATCGATAACGACTGGATGTACGGCGGAAGCGACGAGGCCATCATTCACTCCATTGAGAAAGGTCGCAATGGTGCGATGGCGGGCTATAACGAGGTTCTCAACGAAGACGAGATTGCCAAGCTCTCGTACTACTTGGCCTCTCTAAATCAGCGCCATTCCAATGTGCCAGCGGTTAAAGTCGAGCTGGGTAAACAGCTCTTCACTCAATACTGCTCTGCCTGTCATGGCGATGGATCAATCAGCAATCAAGAGCTGGGCGTACCCATCCTATCTGATGACACTTGGCTTCATGGCGGAAGTATCGAAGAGATCCAACATACCATTCGTTTTGGTCTCAATAACGTCATGCCAGCCTTTGAGGGGCAATTGTCGCGTAACCAAATCCTAGCGATCGGCGCCATGATGACCAAGTCGCGTTTAGATTGGGATGCGAAGATCGCAAACTTGGACGCTGATGCTATTGAACGTGGTGAATATCTGGCTCACGCGGGTGACTGTGTAGCTTGTCATAGTGCTGAGGGTGGTGAACCCTTTGCCGGTGGCCTACCCTTCGTGACCCCTTTTGGTACCGTCTACTCTACCAATATCACGCCTCATGCAAGCGAGGGTATAGGAGAGTACGACTTTGAAGACTTCAAGGCGGCTCTGGTTGATGGTAAAGGTCGTCATGGCTATCTCTACCCTGCTATGCCCTACACCTCGTATCAATACGTCACAGACCAGGACATGCTCGACATGTGGGAATACCTACAATCGATCACTGCAGTGCCAAGGCGTAACGATGACAACAGCATGATCTTCCCTTCGAATATTCGACTGGGACTGCTTAGCTGGAACATTGTGTTTATGGATACCAATCCACTCTCCTATGAAGTCCCAGCAGAAATCAAAGAAAGCGTGGACGATGTGGAAAAATGGCAGAAGGGTAAGTATTGGGTCGCAGGCCTTGGACACTGTTCAGAATGCCATTCTCCGCGAAACATTGCTCAGGCCATCATTGCTGACCGTATATTCCAAGGTAACCTCATCGATGGGTGGAATGCTCCGGATATTACCTCTAATGAGCTATACACCGACGGTTGGGATGTCGAGGTATTGACTGATTTTCTACATACCGGACATTCAGCGAAAGGTACGGCCTTTGCCGGAATGGCGGATGTAGTGAAAAACAGCCTCAGTCTGATGACCCGAGAAGACGTGGAATCTATGTCTTACTACCTCATAAAAGGGGATACGGATAACTTCATTAGCCCTGATGCAGTTGTGTTAAAGCCTAAAGGGTTTGATGACAGTGCCTACAACTCTGACATCTATCCTATTTATCAACAAACCTGTGGTGCTTGCCACGGCGAAGACGGTAAAGGGCGAGATCCAATAGCGCCGGCACTGCTAGATAACGGCATCATCATGCACCGTGACCCATTCAATACCATAGCGGTTACCGTGCGTGGCTTAGAGCCCACCTATTTGGTCGAAGACAAGAACTTCATGCCTATGGCAAGCTTTGAGGACGTGCTATCAGATCAGCAATTAGCGGAACTGATTACCTTCGTACGCTATCACTTAGGAGCAAGAGACGTGGTAGTCACCGCTGAGGATGTGAAAGACGTGCGAGAAACCCTTGAGAAAGCAGGTTATGCAGGTGGGGTGCACACCACGCCAGATATGTACGACCAGCGTGATAGAAACATCAACATCAAATAGGTTTCAAGGCAGCGAACAAGAGGTCTCGGCAATGTGTCGGGACCTCTTTTTTATAGTCAGTCCAACCCGCCCTTATTTCTCAACAATCTCTTCTATACTGAAAAGTCGCCCTCAAGAGTTGCCAAGTTAATGAATGCTCTGCAAAAAACGTGTTTTTATTCCGTCTTTGCACTCACCCTCACTCTCGGGTTTGCAGTGGATATCATGGTGCCTTCGCTGCCTGCGATTACTCAGTACTTTGGCGAGAGTGCCCATTCCGGTAGCCTAATCGTCTCTTCATATTTGATGGCCTATGCGGTCACTCAAATACTGTCTGGTTATATCTCTGACGTGCTTGGTCGAAAGTGGCTTTGCTCTGTTAGTGCCATTTTATTTAGTGTCTCGCTGTTTTTATGTGCGCATGCTTCTAGCCTGAATGAAATTATTATTCTTAGGGTCATACAAGGGTTCTGTGCGGGGTTTTTTGGCGTTATAGGGCGAGCAGTGTTTGCTGATGTATTTGAAGGAGAAGAACTAAGCAAACACTTTGCAACACTTGGCTTAGTCTGGGCTATGGGGCCTATTGTTGCGCCTTTTATAGGAGGGCACCTGCAGTCATGGTTTGGCTGGCAGTCAGTCTTTTATTTCTTGGCGGCTATGAGCGGTATTATCTCAATTTTTGTCACCATCGTGCTCACAGAAACTATCAAGAAACGCATTAGCTTTAACCTCAGCACCCTTATCGACAGCTACTCATATGTGTTGACCAAAGATCAATTTATCAGGCTGACCATAGCGGCAGGTATGGTGTATGCCATCATCTCATCCTTCAATGTCTTTGCTACTTATATCTTTCAAGAAGGCTTTAACAAGTCCGCAGATTTCTACGGTCAGGTGAGCTTACTTATGGGCCTTTTTTGGCTTGGCGGTCAGTTGTTCTACCGATGGTTGTTGGCAAAAGAACGATGGAATAAACGCTGGTTGATGCGGATTTATGCCCTAGGAATTGGCAGTGGAGTAGCGCTTGGGATTTGCTATCTCATCTTAGGTGCAAAGAGTTGGATGTTTATTGCCTTTCCTGCAGTCTGCTTCTTTACCGCCTCGATCATCTATATCCACACCTTTGTGTATGCCTTCTCTCTGGTGTCGAAAAAAGCCGGGACGGCCAGTTCAATGGTGGGGTGCATCTCAGCCTTTGTGGCAGGCGCAACACCGGCAATTACCGCCAAGCTACCTTTCGAACCCACCCAGATTCTAATCGCATCGATTGTAGTTCTGTTTATCGGCAACCTAGTTTTGAATTTGACGTCTATTAAGCAGCGCTATCCAAATTAAGTAACAACAAGGGCAGCAACGCTACTGCCCTTGAACACACTAAGACAAATCGATGACTACTTCACTCTCTCTAGTACCGATGAATCTGTATGAGCAAATGACTTATTGTAGATATCAAGAGCCGTTGTTTGCGAGTACGTCAAAGTATCGCCATCGACCTTAATGTTCATAGAGAAGTCCGTGGTAGAGGCATTGTTCAACATATAGTTTGATTCAGCGATGCCACGATCAGAGACCTTAAGCGTCATTTCATTGCCAGCTACACCCTCTGCCGTTACGCAGGTCGTTCTTGGCACACAGAAAGAGTTGTATACGATTTGGTTGTCCTTATCGTAAATAAAGTAGCCACGTTGGTCATGGAATTTTGAATCGTCAGCCTTTCTAAAGACTTCTTGCTTGTAGTACAAAGCAACCAAGGTTTGCTCACTGGCATTCACCGCATCTGCCGCAACTTCAAAGGTCATCACTTCATAAAAAGGCGTAATAGCAGGAGCCCCTTCACCTTGTGGAGTACCAGTTTGCGCAGGAGAGATATCTACCCCACCACTTTCAACCGATTTCCAAGTGCCCACTAGTTGAGCTAAAGGACCGAAGTCTAGCCCATCGATAATGGTGTGCTCATGATCTGCCATAACCCCAAAAGACGCCAAACATGAGAGTGCGACAATCGACTTAAATTTCATACTGCTTTCGTTCCTTGATTAATTAACACTCAAATCAGGTTACGGTAGCAAGCCTCTAATAAAGTTAATCCTTATCAACTCCCTGAACGATAATCACTATAATTTGCAACAAATAATTAATGAAAACAAATGGTTAGCTCACTAAGCTAATGGGTGGTTACACTATTAGGGAGCAAAGTATCTATTGCGATATATTCTTGCCAATTAAACAGCAGAAATCCAAAATAGCTAATACCGCTACACAGTAATATCGAAAGAAAAAGCAGTAGGAAAGTCGTTGCGAAGCGCTGTTTTAACTTGCGGGAAACCAAAGTAAATAGTGGAATACCAATGAGAATGGGGGCTAACAAAGCCATACTGACTTGCCCGTAGTTATTCCATGCCCTGAGGAACTTACGAAGTTTTGGGCGAAAACGAACCTGTTTGCGAAAGGGCAAAGGAAGATGCAATACCGTACCGAAGTACCAACCAAACCCACCAGCAACCATTGCAGGAAGCACATTAAACATGAACATCTCTGGATAGCTTAACGAGAGAAAGCCGGCCAATGCAGGGCCAGTATAGGTTTTCCACACACTCAGCCCAGCCATAGCAAGAGCAATCAACCAATAAGATTCTGCACCCACAATGTTATCTTCCCTATTTTGAGCAAAGCCTGATTAAGGCACTCTGAAAATGCAGAACCTTGTCTTCTACATTGGACTGAAACATGTTGTTGACCCATCCAGGAATGCCACTACTCACTCGATTGCTTGCACTAACATCCACCAGCATACTGCTTGCTGTGGTTGGCGAAAGCACAAAACTAAACCTCGCCTCTTCAACGAACATATTGTAGTTGTATAGACGCTGTTTAACAGAGAAATAAGCCGGTGTTTGTGTCAAAGAATCGGACTCTTCAATATCAGTATCAAAGGTGATGGTTAACAGTCCTGCAGGGCGCTCTCCTCTGAGTTGCCCATCTTCTTCGATAAATTTCGTTTTGCGGTTTATTTGATCAAGAACCTGTGGCGAAGAAAAATCAATTTTGGACAAGCAAGTGGTGCTCATCTGGGTAACAAAGCGGGCGCGATATAAGGTTTCTTTTCGCTCAGCGTCCTTGCTAGTGTATAGCCAAACTGTATTACCGCTAGGTATAGCATCTGTCTCCAACACCGATTTTTCTACATGCTTTACTACACTGTCATCACTAAAAACGGCCATAGGGTACGTTAGGATGCAGAGTAAAACGAATCGACTAATTAGACTGCTTTTCAAGCTCATTGGACTGACACACAACAACGCGAACAGTGCTTTCCTTAGCATGGCGTACCCTTTCATTCGAGGACAGATATTGGTCTCTCTTTAGACTAGAGTGGAGACTAAGTAATGTCACTGCTTATATGGTTAAAACTTCATGAATTACAGAAAGTTAGGAAACTGGCATTTAATGTAAAGCAGGCCACTTTGCGCAACACTAGTGCCACTATAAGCGGAGGGTGAACGGGTGCTATGTTTGAGCGAAAGCGAGTCGGCACGCGTTTACGAATCAGACTTTAGTTTTGTTAGCTTACTATCTCAACGCGTAATGTTTAATTCCATAGACACACAGTCTATGCCTTTCCCAAATCCATTTTTAACGACTTTGGTTTGCGTAAAGCCACGCTTTAAATAAAAACCCTGTGTATGCTGCGAAGTTTCTATCAGTACGACATTGATCTGTCCGATTTCTCGAATTTTGGATAGTCGAAAATCAGTGAGTTTAGTACCAAACCCACTACCATGGTGATTCCTGCGAACCATTCCCCAAGTTAAGCCCGCTTTGTCTGAGCTTTCGCTAAGTCCACCACAAGAAACAACTAAACCATCATGAATACCAATAAAATAAGAAGAATCCTTATTTAAAGAATCTAAATAGTCACTAAATTCCTGACGTTCTGATGCATCAAAGAAAACTCCCAAATTACTATCGAAAAGATCCAAACACATAGACTTAAATTCAGGATTATATTGTCGATGTTCCATATTTCCCCTTGTAAGCTAACGTCGCAATAACACGTGCTGACAACCAACTTTCCAAACCAATTATTTGGAATATTCCATTAATTCAACTGGAGCGCCGTTTACCTCAATAAAGGCGACAATTAAGCCTTCGCTTGGTGAATTAGGTTCAATTATGACTTTTTTACCTTTAATCTCATCCATCAAATTATCAACTTCAAAAGCGGCATGAGGAACTGTTTTTACCAACTCTGGATATGGAGCATCAGTCCAAAAACGCTGCCACTGGATCCCATAGGGATTATTTTGATGGTCAGACACTGTCATTTTTAAATGAGGTAAATCTATTTCACCATCGAACCGTTCTGTTGTTGGTATACCTAAATGATTGAACTTCATTGAATGTCCTTATTATTTCCACTTCAAGCACATAACATTTGAATATCGTGCCAGCACGAATTCATATATTCAGCATATCCCAAACATTTCACCTAACCAACTGAAACATAGCCATATCATATAGTATGGATCTAGTTTTTTAGTTGAAAGTCATGCAATTACACATTGCCTTCGATTCAAGGCACACTATGAATCAAAGCATTTCTTTTATTTCTTTATTATTCAATAGCTTAGAAATTTCGCACAACAGATTCGTGCGTAACCGTGATTGAAAGTCAGTCTTTTAAACCTTTGTTTCTCTCAATAATCTGTTTTTACACTGGCTTTAAGGGAGCAGATGACCAGCAAATTAGTTGTTATGCGTTTGCCATTACTTCAAGTACTTCAAAAACAGCATTCTTAAATATTAGAAAGGGTCGTGCTGGCTCATTTAGGGGGATAAAAGAAGTAAACTACAGTGGAATGTAAAAATCCCTCGATAAATCGAGGGATCTGGCTTTTAACTCAAGAGGTTTAGGGATTAACGCTTAAACGTTACCGCTTCTTCTTCGTCTAAGTGAATTGACGTTTGTGCAGGCTGTGTCTCGGCAATCACTTGGCCATGGCGCACTGAGTAACGTACGGGTACCTGACGGCGAACCGCGTCGAAGCCATTTTCAGCAGGTAAGATAAGAAGACTGCCTGGTTTGCCTTCTTCGATACCGTAGTGTTCTTGAATGTTTAGCGCTTTCGCTGAGTTAGTGCTGATCAAGTCCAGAGAGTGATTGATCTGGTCGTAACCCATTACCTGCGTAACATGCAGTCCCATATGCAGCACTTGAAGCATATTCGCAGTGCCTAGTGGGTACCATGGATCAAACACATCATCGTGACCGAAACAAACATTGATGTTCGCTTCAAGCATCTCTTTCACACGAGTCACACCGCGACGCTTTGGATAGTCGTCGAAGCGGCCTTGCAAGTGAGTGTTCACTAGCGGGTTAGCCACAAAGCTAATGCCTGACATCTTCAATAAACGGAACAAACGAGACGCATACGCGCCGTTGTACGAACCCATTGCAGTGGTATGGCTAGCGGTAACTTTATCGCCCATCTCATATTTATGAGCAAGCGCTGCCAGAGTTTCTACAAAGCGTGACTGCTCATCATCAATTTCATCACAATGCACATCAATCAAACAGTCATATTTGCGAGCCAACTCAAAGATGTAGTGCAGAGATTCAACCCCATATTCACGGGTAAACTCAAAGTGCGGGATAGCGCCAATGACATCTGCACCAAGCTGCACCGCTTCTTCAAGCAACTCTTTGCCGTTTGGATAAGAAAGGATGCCCTCTTGTGGGAAAGCCACAATCTGGATATCCACCCACTGTTTCATCTCTTCACGCACTTCTACCAGCGCGCGCAGAGCGAGCAGTGTCGGGTCTGAAACATCAACGTGAGTACGTACGTGTTGAATACCGTTGGCTATCTGCCATTTTAAGGTCTGCTTAGCACGAGACTTCACATCTTCCATGGTCAGGGTTTGCTTACGCTCTGCCCAACGCTCGATACCTTCAAACAAGGTACCCGAGATATTCCAGCTTGGTTCACCCGCCGTTTGAGTTGCATCTAAATGGATATGGGGCTCACAAAAAGGAGCAACCGCAATACCACCCTCGGCATCCAGAGTCTTGCCTTCAAAATCAACGATTGAAGTAGCGTTCACAATACGTGCGAATTTGCCATCTTCAATCAGGATTTGTTGCAGGCCTACTTTTCCTGGAAGTCGTGCATTATTGATTAATAATGAGCTCATAAATTACCTTTAAGCCGTTTGTTCCGTGAGGGATTTTTTATTAAGCAACGGGTTAAGAATCAAGTAACAAATCGCACCGCCCAATACCGCATTCAATGGCACGATACCTGGGATGAATTTGCCTGATGCAACACCGACTACCATAGCAATAATTGCTGCCCAGTTTACCGCAACAAACTCTACTTTAGCGAAGTCTTTATAACGTTTTTTGTTCATCATGAAGTCAGCAATGATAACGCCACCGATTGGTGGGATTGCTAGCGACAAGAAAGTCAGCCAGCCAACAAAGTTGTTGTACAGCCACAGCGCAAAGATAGTACCAACCAAGCCATTGATAATTGATAGCATGGTGCTTGAACGACCGGTAATGTTTGAGAAACCAAGACCTGATGCATACAGCGCATTTTCGTTGGTGGTCCAGATATTCAAGCCCAACACGATAATCGCAGGAAGCAATAAGCCTTGCGCCATCATCACATCAGAGATATCCGCTTGACCCGTTGCCGCAGCCCCCGCAGCACCAAAGATAAACATTAGCGAGTTGCCGATGAAGAATGCAACCATGGTAATAACAACCGCACCCGATGCTTTCTTGCCAAAACGGACAAAATCAGCAGTTAAGGTACCAGCACTAATAAACGAACCAACAACCATAGCCAAAGCAACTGAGAAATCGATAGGGGTTTCTGGTTGGATAAGTTGCAGCTGGTCAAGACCGCCAACACTGTCCACAGCGGTTAATACTGAATAACCGCCTAGCACCGCAATCGCAGGAACCGCAATGGCAGAGAGCACCATTAGCGCTTTGATACCGAAGTAAACTGTACCTGTCATCAGTAGACCAGATATGACGATAAGAACGTTGGTATCAATGCCTGTCGCTTTTTGCACTGGGATAGCAAACATTGCAACACCAACACCAAACCAACCTACTTGAGTACCGCCCAGCAGTGCTGACGGAAGCCAAGAGCCTTTAGTACCAAAAGAGAAACGCGCTAATAAGTGAGTAGATAGTCCGGTGGAAGCACCGATGTAGCCAAGAAAAGAAGTGTAGATACCGAGGATAAGGTTGCCGATGAGAACAGCGAGGAAGAAGTCGTTGAAGTTAAGCCCAGTGCCCAGTGAACCACCAGTCCACATACTCGCCGAGAAGAAAGTCAGTCCTAACATCACCATGGTTAATGATGCCATACCTTTTCTTGCCTCGGCTGGAACCGGCCCAAGACTATAGTTATTGTCGCCCGCCATTTTACTCTCCGTACTACACATTCAAAAAAATTATGTGTGCGCAATTTTCACGCAAACGGGCGGTATTATGTTGATATAAACCACAGAGTCAATGAGTTTTTAACTAGCTAAACGTTTGCTCAGAAATTATATATCACAAAAACATTAAGAAACAGCAAGTTACATATCTCGAAAACTTATTTTTAGTTTTGAGCGTAGAAGCGTTCGTGGCACTAAAAACTACGCTGATACCTCTGCATCAAACAATAGTCGCATAACGGACTTACCCATAACCAAATCAATCATCTCATGAGCGTCTTCATCCGGAAGGTGCTCTGAAATAATCTCGATGAGCTTCAAAACGCCTCTTTGGGTTGAAGGGTTAGACTCTGTTTTGGCTGCATTCGCCACAAACATTCTGATCACCATGGAGAACTGAGTTTCGGTTAGCCCCTTCTCCCAAGATTGAATGAATGCTTCTCGCGATGAGAAATCAAGACAGGACATGATGATAGGTAGAATCTTGCCTTGCAATGCCATCGAAAACTCACGATTTGAAGGATAGTAACCCTGCAAGGTACTCTTTCTTAGGCCCGTCTCTTTTGCTAGTCGGTCATAGGTAACGCTTTCCCAACCTTCTGCAAGGAAGACCTTAACAATCAGCGCGTTATATTTAGCTAGGTTTTCTTCTTTTTGTTTCTGGGTAATTCTCGCCATAATAATCCCGTCTAATACCTATCAAGTATGATGCTCAAGACTCTATCATATATTCGTACCCTACACGAATTACTGTTATCAAGATTTCGCAGAACATTTACACTGTAAATATATATGGGATGACATACGTATTGAGCGGTAGTATTCTACAATCGTTGGTAAGCGAGTCGTAGTAAACAGCATGAAATCATTATCTTTTAGGCACAAAGGTTTTACTTTAATTGAACTGGTAATCGTTTTGGTATTGCTTGCTATCCTTGGGCTCATCGCCTCTGCAAAATATTCTGATTATCGCGTCGACACTAAAATCGCCAGCCTACGAGAAGTAGCAGCAGCAATGACCAGTGCTATCGAGATAGTTCATACCAAAGCTGTACTCGCAGGGACTGACCAAGGAGAAAGCCAAATAACACTCAATGGCGTTAACGTCCTCTTGTTCGAAGGCTACCCTACCATTGACTCTACGGTGAGTTTTCCTGATCTCAACAAGCAAGTACAGGCCTGGCTAGACATTGACTCAGTGGATAGAGATACCGCAAGCAAAAATAGAAATGCAGCACCGCTATTCATTGATAAACGCAGCTCTTTAAAAGAGATAAATATCTTCTTTAGCCATGACTATGACCAAAAGAGTGCCACCTTTGGTTGTCAGGTGCAGTATAGGAATAGTGCGCCCCCAACTATCACCGTCCTCACTGACGAGTGCTGACGTTAAGTTTTACAAACTCAACAAAAGCCTTCAACTTAGCCGATGGATAAATCAGCTGCGGATACACCATATATAAAGAGTTGAACGCATCAGAGGTTTCTTCTGCCAGTACCTGTTCGAGTACCCCATTTTTCACATCGTTTTCAACAAAATAGCTGGCGATACGCACAATGCCCTCATCTTTTAATGCAAACTCTCGAAGCATACGATTGTCATTACTTGCCATCCAACCGCTCACTTCTACCTCTGTCGTTTTCAACGGCCAAGTTCGCTGATGTAACGTCGTTAAGCATTGGTGCTTATCAAGATCTTCAATTCGTTCAACAGCGCCAAAGCTTTGCAAATACTTAGGCGATGCCACCAGCCAGTGCTGATAATCAAACAGTCGATAGGCCACCATATCCTCAGGTGGAGATTGAGTGGCGCGAAACGCTAGATCGATATCCGTTTGGTTGAGATTAAATGACTGATAGCTGGAGTTGATTTCAAATGTTATCTCGGGATGCCGCTGTTTGAACGCTCGACAAAGTCCCATCAAGATGGATTCCGCAAACATTTTCGGCGCAGTAAGACGTAGCAGTCCTGAAATCTCACTGTGTTCGCTATTAAGGTTTCTCTCCAGATCAAGCACAGCGCTACGAATGCTCAACCCTTGCTGATACGCCCGCTCTCCTTCCGGAGTTAAACGTACGCTGCGTGTTGTCCTTATTACTAATGGCGCCTGAAGCTCACTCTCTAGCTTCTTTATTTGCTCCGAAAGATAACTTCTTGAAATACCAAGGGCTTCCGCTGCTCGAGAGAAGTTAAGCTGTTTACCTAGCTCAACAAAGAGCATCAAACGCTCTATTCGCTTATGTTCGTTCATTCGCCCTCCACCTATCACTTTATTCATTATAGCGAACAATGAGTTCGTAGATAGGCTCTTATCATTTTCGTTGCGAACAATAGAATGTATCCATCTAACGACTAAAAGAGCCAACAATGAACAATACAGCCCTGCCACTTGCTACCTATCTCCCTAACGTCAGTCAGCTATCTTATGGCTGTATGGGTTTGGGTGGTGGATGGAACGATGCACCAGTAAGCTCAAGCGATGTGACTCAAACTCGCACCATCATTGATACTGCCCTTGAAAGTGGCATTAACTTATTCGACCACGCTGATATCTATACCTTTGGTAAAGCAGAGCAAGCCTTTGGCGAGGCACTCAAACAAGACCCTAGTCTGCGTGACTCTCTCTATCTCCAATCAAAGTGTGGCATTCGATTTGCAGACCAAGATGCAGCCAAGCGCTATGACTTCTCATCACAATGGATCTTGGAATCGGTAGAGAATATCCTGCGCCGCCTTAACACTGAATACCTGGATACCTTGCTCCTTCACCGCCCAGATCCATTAATGGAAACCGACGAAGTAGCTCAAGCCTTTGCTCACCTGCATCAATCAGGCAAAGTGAAGCTCTTTGGCGTGTCTAACATGAACCAGCATCAAATGCTCTATCTTCAATCCGCGCTAGATCAGCCCTTGGTGATCAACCAACTGGAAATGAGCCTCGCAAAACTGGATTTTGTACAAGGTGGCATCATGGCTCAGAACCACCAAGGTCAGCATGCTGATTTTGACACTGGCACCATTGAATACTGCCAAGCCAATGGTGTTCAGTTGCAATCTTGGGGCTCTCTAGCTCAAGGGAAATTCAGCCAACGAGGTCTTAATGATGAGTGTGCAGTTGTGCGCAGTACCGCCCAATATGTTGCCCAACTTGCCGAAGAGTACGGTGTCAGCAGTGAAGCGATTGTTCTTTCGTTTCTAACGCGCCACCCAGCTAACATTCAACCTGTAATCGGCACAACGAACTTAGATAGAATCAAGGCGTGTGCACAGGTCAATCAAGTGAAGCTAACTCATGGCCAATGGTTCACCTTGCTTGAAAAGAGCTTAGGTAATGAGATCCCATAGAAGGAGCAACACATGTTAAGCCACAAGATAGCCCATCAACTGCTCAACAAGGCTGAGCAAATCGCCACACAGAAAGAGGTCACCATTGCTGTCAGTGTCTGCGACACCCATGGGGAGCTCGTGGCATTTTCACGCATGGATGGCGTTAGCGTACAAGCGGGCTTACTTGCTCAAAACAAGGCCTATACCTCAGCACGAGATAGACAGCCAAGTGGCAACCTAGGAGCATGGGCTCGAGAAACGGGTAAACAACTCAGCTACTGGACAGATCCTAAGATCACGGGCTTCATGGGCGGCCAGCCAATAGAACAAGACGGAGCGGTTATTGGTGGCATTGGCATCAGTGGGCTTTCTGAGGGTGACGATGAAGCCCTTGCAAAGCAAGTACTGAGCCAATTTTTGCTGACATCCGATTAAACCCGTTCAATACTGACAATCTCCCAACTTATGCATAAGCTTAATCGCAAACACAGTTATAGGAGATGGAGTCATGGTTAAAAATCCCGTTGCTTGGTTCGAAATCTATGTTGATGATATGCCGAGAGCTATCGCTTTTTACCAAAGCGTATTTAACGTTCAGTTAGAAAAAATGGATAACCCTGCTGCCAATGAAATCGAAATGTGGGGCTTTCCATCTAACATGGAGCAATACGGCGTCACAGGTGCGCTGGCTAAGATGAACGGCGTATCAGCCGGTGCTGGCGGAACCTTGGTATATTTCTCTTGTGAAGACTGTGCCATAGAGGAAGCGAGGGTTGTCAGTTCTGGTGGTAGCATCCAACAGTCAAAAATGGCCATTGGTGAATACGGCTTTATGACGCTAGCCACAGATACCGAAGGCAATATGTTTGGCTTACACTCCATGCACTAGCTACCAGCTACCAGCTACCAGCTACCAGCTACCAGCTACCAGAATACACAAAAAGCGTCGTCATCCTGATGAAAATCAGGATCTTGGAGAATACCTTAGTCAATAATGTGCGCCCCAAGATTCAGGATGAATACTTCGTATTCTCCAGAATGACGCCATTATTATGTTTCTAGTATGACTTACCAACAGCAAAAAAAGGTACCGTCATCCTGATGAAAATCAGGATCTTAGAGGATGCCTTAGTCAATTATGTGTACCCTAAGGTTCTGCCGGGCCGGTATACTGGACCACAACTCCGTATTCTCAAATATGACGTCAATTATCGGCTCCGGCGGAACCTTGCGTCATCCTGATGAAAATCAGGACCTTGGAGACTGCTTAAACTTTATTGCAACAGCTGTAGCTTTACCCTTTGTATACCCCGTACTGTTATCACCCACAAAGCCCCATGTGCTCTCATCAACCGATCGCACTATGATGGCATCTGCACCCATTTTATAAGCCTTTTCTTGTAGCTTAATCAACATGCCTTCATTGCTTCTGTCATGAAAAATGGTTTGTCCTGTTTGGGTTGAAACCAGCCCTAACTCTTCATATTGCTGCTGACTTGGCACCGTATACAGCACTTGTACCTTTGACGCTTGATCGCTGGTTACCACAGTGGTTTTGGCGCATCCCGTGAATACGAGCGTAAGCAAAAGCGACGCTAACATTGCCTTTAATTTCATAGAAAATACCTAAGATGTTTGTATGTCGCAGAGCGTTCAACTTATGAATCGCTCTAATTTCACTCAGACTACCCCATCTCTTCTACCGCTAATGAATACGTTTTGTAGGACTAAACCATGCAAAGCCGAGTTATATCAGATATTAATCTAAGTCATTATCTTGTGGCGGTAATTGCCATTAGGCTCAGTGCTTTTAAAAGCGTCGTAAAGCCAACCTCTAGATTTTTTGTGAGCGCAATCCGCAGATAGAGCGATGAAAATAAAAACGCAACACTAGTGCAATCAATGCCTCATAACATGCCTCACACACAATAAGAACGATAAGTTTCACCTTCTAATAACTTGATTCAATAACCCTATGATTAAGAAAAAACACCCATTAGATACGCAAATTATTCAACTACTTCAGCAGCAAGGTTTGATCAAAAGCGAAGCCAATGCGCGCCTTAAACAAGAGGTGTATCAGCTGAAATCGGAAGAGATAAGTAAGATCCACAACTATGCGAACCACTTTGGTATGAAGGCTAAAAGCACCATGATTGAAGAGATCTTAGAGGTACGCAGAGAGGCGATGATTTCGTCAATATCGAACTGCTCTGAAGTATAGGTAATAAAAAGCCCAGTGATGAACTGGGCTCTAATCAATAGTTTTATGCTACCGCTTTAAGCAAGAAACAATCTAAGACTGAGTCACTTCTAAGATAATATTCTCTAGCTTTTGTAGACCTTCAACCAACACTTCTGACTCTATGGTCAACGGTGGCAACAAGCGCACAACGTTTGCCTTCACGCCGCAAGATAGCAAGATAACGCCATTTTCTTGAGCCTTGCCAATGACCGCTTTGGTCACTTCTGGAAGAGGGGCGCCGGTTTGAGGGTCTGTAAACTCAACGGCCATCATCGCGCCAATAGTACGAACCTCACCGATAGAAGGAACTTGCTGCTGAAGCTTGGTCATATGAGCATTCACTATCTCACCAATACCCTTCGCCTTGTTGCACAAGTCTTCTTCTTCAATGATTTTCAGAACTTCTAAGCCAGCGACACACGCCAACGGTGAACCTGCATACGTGCCGCCTAAACCGCCTGGTTGCGCCGCGTCCATGATTTCAGACTTACCTACAACAGCAGAGATAGGGAAACCGCCTGCAATGCCCTTAGCTAAGGTCATCATATCCGGTTCAATGCCCAAGTGCTCTGTTGCGAACATCTTACCTGTACGCGCAAAGCCCGTTTGAATTTCATCGGCAATCAGTGCAATGCCGTGTTTGTCACATAGCTGACGCAGTGCCTGTGCAAACTCGGCCGGCGCTTTGTAAAAACCACCCTCGCCTTGCACTGGCTCAAAAATAATCGCAGCAACACGTGAAGGCTCGATATCGCAGCTAAACAAATCTTCCAGTGCCTGCATGCTTTGCTCAACGGTAATACCATGGAATGCATTAGGGTAAGGCGCATGGAAGATCTCACCAGGGAATGGACCAAAGCCTGCTTTGTAAGGTGCAATCTTACCTGTGAGTCCCATCGTCAGATTGGTTCTGCCGTGAAAGCCACCCTTGAATGCAATAACACCACTACGTCCAGTTTTTGCGCGAGCAATCTTCACCGCGTTCTCAACAGCCTCAGCACCTGTGGTTAAGAAGATCGCTTTCTTCTCAGAGTCGCCTGGAACCAATTGAGTCAGTTTTTCAGCAAGTTCAATAAAGGGAGCGTAAGGGGTCACCATTGCACAAGTATGAGAGAAATTGTCCAACTGATTTTTTACAGCTTCAGTAATTCGAGGGTGAGAGTGCCCTGTATTGGTTACTGCAATGCCAGCGGCAAAATCAATGTATTTATTTCCTTCTACATCCCACACATGTGCATTCTCAGCACGCTCTACATAGAGTGGGTATACAGCGCCCATGCCTTGGGCGATAACTTGGCTTCTTCTTTGGTGTAGCTGTTGATTGGTCATTGTTCTATCCCTTTATTAATTGCCGCCGAAACATAGGTATTTGATGTCCATGTATTCATCAATGCCTTGCTTAGCACCTTCACGTCCAATACCAGATTGTTTGACCCCGCCAAAAGGCGCGACCTCTGTAGAAATTATTCCATCGTTAATGCCGACCATGCCGTATTGCAGCGCTTCGGCTACTTTCCAAACACGGTGCACGTTTTGGCTATAGAAATAGGAAGCTAGGCCGTAGATCGTATCGTTGGCCATCTCGATAAGTTCTTCATCCGTATCAAAACTGATCACTGGAGCAATAGGCCCGAAGATCTCTTGAGAGACGATATCCATGTTGTGCTTAACATTTTTCAGCACCACAGGCTGTAGATATAAACCCGAAAGATCTTGTACAGGTGACGTTGGCTCTGCACCTTGTTCAATAGCCTTGTTTAATAGCGATTGAATGTTGTTTTTTGCTGCCTGATTAATGACAGGCCCAATATTGATGCCGTCTTCCAAACCATTGCCGACTTTGAGGCCGCGAACGGCTTCATCGAGCTTTTCAACAAACGCATCATAAACCTTGCTATGTACATAGAATCGGTTGGCACACACACAGGTTTGTCCCGCGTTTCTGAATTTAGACACCATAGCTCCAGCTACTGCGCTATCGATATCAGCATCGTCAAACACAATAAAAGGGGCATTACCGCCAAGTTCCATAGAAGTGCGCTTCACATCCTGAGCACTTTGCTGCATCAAGAGTCGACCAACACGGGTAGAGCCGGTAAAGGAAAGCTTGCGTATTGTTGGGTGAGTTGTGAAGATATCCCCTACTTCTGCCGCTTGTTTACCTAGCACTATGATGAGTAGATCTCTTGGTACGCCAGCCTCATAAGCGAGCTCTGCAATAGCAAACGCAGACAGTGGCGTATCCTCAGCAGGCTTGATCAACATGCTACATCCCGCAGCTAAAGCTGGGGCCGCTTTGCGCGTAATCATCGCAATAGGGAAGTTCCATGGCGTAATCGCCGTGGTTACACCTACGGGTTGTCGAATGGTAAGAAGGCGTTTGTCTCCACTTGGCGCAGGGATAGTCTCGCCATAGGTGCGTTTGGCTTCTTCAGCAAACCACTGGATAAAGCTAGCACCGTACATAACCTCACCCTTAGCCTCAGCTAACGGCTTACCCTGTTCAAGGGTCATTAGACGAGCAAGGTCATCTTGATTGTCGAGAAGCAATTGATACCACTGCTGCAGCACAGCAGAACGCGCTTTTGCTGATTGTTGAGCCCAAGACTGCTGAGCCAACTTAGAACGCTCAATAGCATCAAGGATCTCAGCTTTTGACGTGATTGGCGCATAACCAATGCACTCACCGGTCGCAGGGTTGTTAACGGCAATGCTATTGTCTGACTCTGAAACCATAAAAGAGAGCAGTTTTTTATTGTTAATAAGGTGCATAGAACTAACCTCTAAATCCTTTGTGTTTGCGCATTGAATCCATCGTTACGCGGGTATTTGCTGAGTAATACAGTGAATATTGCCACCGCCCAGTAGCACCTCTCTTGAGGGAATACCGACGATTCGATAATTTGGCAATGCACGCTGCAGAATGTCGATTGCTATCTCGTCTGTCGACTCATCAAGCAGTGGCAGAAAGATATGTTCATTTACCATCAGGAAGTTGGCGTACGAAGCACTCAGCCTCTCACCCGCTTCTCGAGTCATTCCTTCACTGGCTTCAATGCCAGACGCCTCTTCCTCTTTGTAGAACAAAGGGCCCGGTGTAGGAAGGCGAATGATTTCAATCTCTCTTCCCTTAGCGTCACGCTGAGAATGAAGACTTTTCTCTGCCTCACGGGATAAAGCATACTGCGGATCTTGCGGATCATCAGTCCAACTCAGTACAACCTTACCTGGTGCAATCACATGTAGCAGATTATCTACATGACCATCTGTCTCATCGTTGAACAAGCCATTTGGCACCCAGATCACTTTCTCAATGCTAAGGTACTGCTGTAGCTTGTCCTCGATTTGTTGGCGACTCAGTTCAGGATTGCGCCCTGGGCTAAGCAGGCACTCTTCAGTGGTATAGAGCGTACCTTCGCCATCGGTATGGATTGCGCCACCCTCTAAAACAAACGGCGCATTGTAATGATCGAGGCCAATAGCCTCACACACACTAGAAGCGACCAGATCGTCATGACTCCAGTCATCATATAAGCCGTTATACTCACCACCCCATGCATTAAATTTCCAGCTAATACCTCGGCGTTCTCCCTCAGCGTTAACAACGATTGTTGGACCAATATCTCGCATCCAAGCGTCATTGAATGGAATATCAAACAGCTTGATCTCTGGCTTAAGCAATTCACGAGCTTGTTGAAGCTGAGCCTGATTGACCGCCATTTTTACCGGTACGACCTCGGATATTGCATTAGCTATACGCGCAAAGGTCTTCTGCGCTGGCAAGGCATTATCACGCCAATTATCTCGACGATCTGGCCAAGCCAGCCATACTTCGCCAATGGCCTCAAATTCCGCCGGGAAGTAGTACCCATCATTACTAGGTGTGGTGGTGAGTTTCATTGTTACTCTCCTACACAGATAGTTTAGCGATGTCTGTGTATAGATCTGGGCGACGGTCTCGGAATAATCCCCATGCATGACGAGCTTGAGTGGCTTCTTGCAAATCAATCTCGGCATAAATAATGGCTTCGCTTTCACGTGGCGCTTCAGCTAACTTTCCACCCGTGTGGTCAGTGATGAATGAAGACCCATAAAAGGTGGTCTCGATGCCGTCGTCCAGTTCAACACCTACGCGGTTAGACGCAATTACAGGTACCAAGTTAGCCGCAGAATGCCCCTGCATTGTACGTTGCCAATGATCGCGAGAATCCAGAGTTGGGTCTTGAGGTTCACTGCCGATTGCTGTTGGATAGAAGATCGCTTCAGCACCTTTTAGTGCGAGGCTTCGTGCGAGTTCTGGGAACCATTGGTCCCAACAGATACCTGCGCCAAAACGACCAAACTGTGTATCCCATACCTTCATACCTGTATCACCAGGGCTAAAGTAATATTTCTCGCTGTAGCCTGGGCCATCAGGAATGTGTGATTTGCGGTAGTTCTCTAACACAGTACCGTCGGCATCAATCATCACTAGCGAATTAAAGAAGCAATTACCTGCTTTTTCAAAGTAGCTAACCGGGATAACAACACCGAGTTCTTTAGCAAGCTTGCTCATCTCTGCAATCAAAGGTGATTTGTCCGTTTCTTCAGCCAACTCAAAGTACTTCGCGGCTTGCACTTTACAGAAGTAAGGTGCGGCAAATAGCTCCTGAGGCACAATAACATTTGCGCCATTTTCAGCGGCTTCACGAATAGCGGCTTTTGCTTTCTCAAGGTTTGCCTCAAGATCCCAGCTTTTAGTCAATTGCAGTGCTGCAAACTTAACGATTCTGCTCATGTAATGTCCTTATTTCTTAGATAGCTAATTTGTCACGAAGGTTGTAATACGCTGCACCAACTGCAGTAAATGGGATCTGGAAGTGGCGCCCGCCAGGGAATGATGGGTGTCTTAAGGCAGCAAAAGCATCAAAACGCTCAGCGTGTCCGGTTAAAGCCTCTGCCAGTAACTTGCCCGCTAGGTGAGTACAGGTCACTCCATGGCCGCTATAGCCTTGAAGGTAAAAAACATTGTCGGCAAACGAGCCAAATTGTGGCATGCGTGAGTAGGTCAGTAGAAAGTTGCCCGTCCATTGATAGTCAATGCCAATACCCTTAAGTTGCGGGAAGATTGACTCCATTTTAGGACGTAGTAATGGTTCAATGTCTTTAGGATCTCTCGCGCCATACACAACACCACCACCGAACAACAGGCGCTTGTCAGCGCTCAAACGGAAGTAATCAAGCAGGTAGTTACAATCTTCTACACAGTAATCACTTGGCAGGATGGTTTTCAGTTGCTCATCCGTTAGCTGCTCTGTTGCAACGACCTGAGTACCACAAGGAATCGCTTTGTTGCTGATGTTAGGAGCAAGACCGCCAAGGTATGCATTACCCGCTAGAACTAGGTACTTAGACTTAACGCTACCTGTTGCTGTGCGAGCGATAGGGTTTGCACCCTTTTCAATGGAGGTTACTGCTGACTGTTCAAAGATTTGTCCGCCTAGGGAGACAAATGCAGCTGCTTCACCCAGTGCCAGCTTAAGCGGATGAATGTGACCACCGCGCATATCAAGCAAGCCACCTACGTAGGCATCGGTACCCACTGCAGACTCGACTTCTGAAGCATCTAGAATTGAAAGCTGGTCATTACCATAGCGTTCCCAGTTTTTCTTGTGATGCTCAAGGCCTTTGAACTGCTTTGCGTTCAGTGCCGTAAATAGTCCGCCCTGTTTCAGGTCGCAGTTAATTTGATATTTGTCCACAAGACCTCGGATGATATCGCCACCCTCAAAGATCATGTCGCACAATTGTTTCGCTTGCTTCTCACCGTAACGACTTTCGATGACGTCTACATCACGACTGTAGCTATTTACGATCTGGCCGCCATTGCGGCCCGTTGCGCCAAAGCCTACTTTGGCACTTTCTAAAACCACTACCTTGAAGCCTTTCTCTGCTAGGTGCAGTGCTGAAGATAAACCTGAGAAACCCGCGCCCACTACACACACATCGCATTCGATGTTGTCTTGCAGCTGAGGGTATTCAACGATGTTATCTATCGAATTAGCGTAAAACGAATCGGTATGTTTGTTCATTACAATATTCCTTATCTAATCAGTTACGACCCTACTCTTATGAGCTTAAGGTTGTAGACGAATCCATGTCGTTTTGGTTTCGGTGAATTTCTCCATTGCGTGTAGCGATTTATCTCGCCCATTACCACTCATCTTGAAGCCACCAAACGGAACCGTCATGTCCCCTTCGTTGTAGTTATTCACCCAAACTGAACCAGCCTGAAGCTTTTTCGCCACGCGATGAACGCGATTGATACTGTCACTCCAAAGCGCAGCGCCTAGGCCATATTGAGAGTCATTAGCTATCTCGATGGCTTCTTGCTCTGTGCTAAATGGAATGACGCACAGTACAGGGCCGAAGATCTCTTCCTGTGCCACTCGCATCTTGTTGTGGACGTTATCCAAGATCACAGGCTCAACAAATGCACCTTGGCCTTCAACATCACCACCGCAACGCAAGGTTGCGCCGGCTTCTTTGCCTAGCTCAACGTAACTCAACACCTTGGCTTTGTGCTCTTGGTCTATCAACGCTCCCATCGAAGAAGAAGGATCGAGAGGATCTTTTGGCTGGAAGCTTTTCGCTGCAGCAATGACTTTTTCTACAAACTCGTCTTTGATGCTTTCATGGACCAGCAAGCGAGTTGCGGCTACGCACACTTCACCTTGGTTATAGAAACATCCGCCTGCCGTTTCTGCAGCGGCTCGGTCTAAGTCGCCACAATCTTCAAAAACGATGTTGGCATTCTTGCCACCCGCTTCAGCCCAAACGCGTTTTAGGTTTGTTTCACCAGAAGCAATCATCAGTTGACCTGCAACTCTCGTAGAGCCTGTAAAGGTGATGCAATCGATGTCTGAATGGCGAGAAAGCGCGTCTCCCACTTCGTGGCCAAAGCCAGTCAACACTTGGAAAACACCATTAGGCAAGCCCGCTTCAGAGGCTAATTTGCCAAGGAAGATAGCGGTTAAAGATGATTTTTCTGAAGGTTTAAGAATGACGCTATTACCCGCTGCCAGTGCAGGGCCTAGCTTCCAGCACGCAATCCATAGAGGGAAGTTCCAAGGAACGACTGCCGCCACCACACCAATGGCTTGATGAGAAATAAAGGCGTGCACGTCTTTTTCGGTTGGGGCGACTTCCCCGTAGACCTTGTCAATGGCCTCTGCGTACCAACGCAGCGCATTGGCTGCACCTGGAATATCAGTAGAGGAGCTGTGGGCAATAGGTTTGCCCGTATCTAGGGTTTCAAGAAGGGCCAGTTCATCGTTGTGAGCGTCGATGAGATCCGCAAATTTGTTCAGAACCGCTTTTCTGTGGGAAGGAGCACTGTCGCTCCACTCTCCTTGTTTGAATGCGCGACGAGCACATCCTACTGCGAGTTCTACGTCGTCAGATTGACAGCGAGCGATGTCTGTAATGATATCATCTGTTGCTGGGTTGACTACCGCTAAACGTTCACCACAGATGGCTTCGGTAAACTCGCCATTAATGTAGGCTCGGCCTTCGATGTTTAGGCTTTGTTGCAGTTCAAGCCAATCAGATTTAAGTTTCATACACTCTCCTTGTTTATCACAACAAGGAAAGCCCACTAGAATGTGGTTGGCGTATGCGCACTTATCATTCTGCAAGCCTTGCCTGTGTGATTTATAAATTTATGAGGCACAGTGGTGTCTATGACGTAAGACTCACCGGCCTTGATGATGTAAGAGCTGCCTTGATACTCCAGCGTAATTTCGCCTTCTAGTATCGTGCCAACCTCTTCACCTTCATGTTTAATTTCATCCGTTCCTGTGGTGCTTTGCGGGGCATATTCTTCTATCAGAAAACCGATCACCTGTTTCTTCGAGCCGTTGGTGACAAGCTTCATTGATACTGTATCGCTGCCCATTTCAACCAGTTCATCTGGCTTAAATACCACTTTTTCTTCCGTTTTCCCTGCTTGGTCAAACGTAAAAAACTCTGATAAAGACAGTGAAAATACATTCACTATTTTTTGTAAAGAACTCACAGAAGGACTGACTTTGGCATTCTCGATGGATGAGATTGCGCTGTGTGTGATCCCTGCTTTTTCTGCTAATTCCCTTTGTGACAATCCATGCTGTTTTCGCAACTGAACAATATTTTGACCAATCAGTTGGTTGTCCATTGATAAAGCTCCTTTAAGAGTTAGAAGCCTCCATCATAAATTCTTTGAACAAGATCTTAGAGAATTGATTACTTGTTGCTTGCCATTCAGGGTGCCATTGCACCCCTACAAAGAACCTTTGATCTGGGAGGCTGAAGGCTTCGATGAGGCCGTCTGGGGCTGTCGCCTCTACCATTAAGGTAGGTGCCAACGTTTTGACCCCTTGATTATGAAGAGTATTCACATCGAAGCTTTGCGTATTTTGCCAATTGTATTGAGATAACCAGCGTTCAAACTTACTGTTTTCTTGCACCAATACAGGATGAGAAGGTGCGTATTTTTCAGAAAAATCATCAGTTTGGCTTTCTCTATGATCATTATAACCAGATTCATGTACCGCAGGGGTTAAAGTTCCACCAAGTGCAACATTCATTTCCTGAAATCCGCGGCATATGCCAAGACAAGGAATATCTCTATCTATCGCATGACGAAGTAAAGAGATTGAAATCTCATCTCTCGCTTCATCTGTTTTAAGTTCAACGTGCTCAGCACCATAGCGGTGTGGAGCGACGTTTGAATGACTGCCAGGAAACAGAAAACCATCACACACATCCAACATCACCTTAAGGTCATCCAAGGTGCTTCTTGGAGAAATTACGATAGGTAACCCGCCAAAATCAGTGACTGCATCTAAGTAGAACTCATTCACAGCTTGTATTTGATAGCCTCCAAGAGACTTGCTGCAACTGACAACACCGATGATTGGTTTACGAGAATCTGACATAGCCATTCCGTGTACAATTTATTTAACAAACACACTACATTTGCACACTCCAACCATCAACCTGTTTGCCCGATATATTTAACAAAATGTGATTAGTGTCGATTTTTTCTACCTAAAAGCATGTAATTCCGGTCGATATATTGAGCAAAATGCATTCAGGTGTTAAAAATAAGTTAATCAAAACAAACATCGATTTTCGATAAAACTGCTTTAATATGCATTTAAGTGACTGTTTTAAAACGCTTTATGCAAACAAGCAATTGCTGGGTGTGTTTTTAATTAACAATTTTAATATTTCACACACACAGCGAAACAAAACCTTGGAGAGTTCAAATGGAATGGTTTCGACAGGAAGTTAAAAATTTTCGACAAAATTGGCCAACAATAGAGTTTATTGACCTCATTTTTACCGACATCAACGGTACGCCAAGAGGAAAACGTATCCCTGCAGAAGCTTTGGATAAGGTAGGAAAAGGAATCGCACTGCCTCTATCTACTATTACGCTGGATACTAAAGGCAATGTGGTGGAATCAGCAGGGTTGGGTGAAGAGCTTGGTGAACCAGATAATATCTGTTTTCCTGTTCCAGCTTCTTTAACACCCACAGCAAGAGAGAATGTTGGGCAAGTTTTGCTCACCATGATGGACGATTCAGCTACTCAGCCTAGCCCACTCTTTATCCGCAACATCCTTGAAAGCCAACTTGAACAGCTTAAAGACAATAGCCAATACCCATGCATGGCGTTTGAGCTTGAATTCTACTTGATCGATAAACAGCGAACCCCATCAGGTGGGTTACTTAAGGCCATGAATCCGGCCAAGAATATCCGAGAAAAGAACACCGAAGTTTATGATGTCGATGGTCTAGATGACTATGACGGGTTTCTAACCGACCTAAATACCCTGGCTCAAGCACAAGGACTAAATACCTCAGGTGCACTATCCGAATCTGCACCAGGCCAATTTGAAATCAACTTCAACCACTCTCAAGATGTGCTTCGTTCATGTGATGAAATCATCATTGCCAAGCGCTTGATTCGCCAAGTCGCTAGTCAGCACAACTTCGATGCCACCTTTATGGCTAAACCCTTCGCGGATGAAGCAGGCAGCGGCATGCATGCACACATCAGCCTTCTTGATTCAGACAATAACAACCTGTTTAGTCAAGACAACGGCGAAGCAAGCCCACTTTTCTATCAAACAATGACGGCAATGCTGGCTCAATCTGCTGGTTCTATCGGTTTGATTTGCCCTAACGTAAATTCATACCGCCGTTTCGTACCCGGTGCCTATGTTCCAACTAAGGCAGACTGGGGAACAAATCACAGAGGCGTGTCTTTCCGCGTGCCACTGAGTGACCCTAAAAATCGTCGAATAGAGCACCGCATCGCTGGTGCTGACGTTAACCCTTATATCCTTGCTGCAGTAGTGCTGTCTTCAGTATTAGCGAGTGACCAATACACGCAAGAGCAATGTCCACCCGCTCTTAATGAAGAGGCTCCTGAACTGCCAAGACGTATGTTCGAAGCCTTGAATTTACTTGAAGTCAGTGAACTCTCTCAGTTTATTTCGAAAGAGTTCATCGGTTTGTATCTAGCCTGCAAGCATAGCGAGTTGGCCGAATTTGAGAGTGCTATTACCACGACCGAAATCGACTGGATGCTACATACGGCTTAATAAAGGAACTATTACATGAATACACAGACCAAGACGATGCCTGCATCGTTTAAAATCACCAGCAAACACACACTCATTACCGTCTTTTCGATAGCCGTGTTCCTACTGTTCACTTCTATCGGATTAAACCATGCTGAAGGCGAAGCCTACGGATGGATGGGCTTATTGCCGACCGGACTAGTGCTGTTATTTGCACTGACTACGCACCGTACTGTTGAAGCATTGTTTACCGGTGCTATCGCGGGTGTCCTATTGCTAAACCCTACCCAAGCGGTGGAAGAAATTGTTAGCATCTCAATGGATGTAATGATGGATGAAACCATTGCATGGATCATCCTTGTCTGTGGCTTGATGGGCGGATTAATCGCCATTCTTGAAAAGGGCGGCAGCATCCTGAGCTTCTCAGATATGCTGGTCACTAAGGTGAAAAGTCGTAAGCAATCAATGCTGATGACATTCGGTCTAGGTATCTTGATCTTCATCGATGACTATCTCAATGCGATTGCTATCTCTTCTTCGATGAAGAAAGTAACCGATGGCTACAATGTTTCTCGTGAAAAGCTCTCTTATCTTGTGGATTCAACGGCTGCACCGATCTGTATCCTAGTTCCTATCTCTACATGGGCAATATTCTTTAGTTCTCTCCTTGAAGCGAACGGTGTTGCAGAAGCAGGCGAAGGCATTAAAGCCTACATCCAAGCGATTCCTTACATGGCTTACGGCTGGGTGACATTGGCGATTGTACTGCTAGTCGCGATGGAGAAAATACCAGACCTAGGTCCAATGAAGGCCGCAGAGAAGCGTGCTAAGGGCGGACAAGTACAACCTGACGATTCAGTAGAGATGGACTTAGGTTCTGATATCGCTCCACACACAAATCCGACAATGGGTCTAATCAACTTCTTGCTTCCAATGGTTGTGCTAGTGGGCGCAAGCTGGTACTTCGGCATTGATTTATTAGCGGGTGTGTTCGTCGCCATTATCTTTACCGTGTGTTTCTACGGCGTACAAAACCTGATCTCAATGAACTCAATGTTCGATGCTATCTATGATGGTATTAAGGTGATGCTGCTACCACTCGCAACGGTTATTGGTGGCTTCATGCTGAAGAACGTCAATGATTCGTTGGGTGTTACTCAATTTGTCATCGAAACCGTGAGCCCAGTGCTATCTGCAAGCTACTTCCCAGCAATTATCTTTATGATTACCGGCGCGCTAGTATTTGCAACGGCGTCTTCTTGGGGTGTGTTTGCTGTGGCAATGCCTATCGTTCTGCCACTGGGCGAGCAACTAGGTGTGCCTCTACACCTAACAGTAGCCGCACTACTTTCTGCCTCTGCAGCAGGCAGCCACTCATGTTTCTTCAGTGACTCTACCGTATTATCGGCGCAAGGTTCAGGTGTGACAGCAATGCAGCATGCTAGAACTCAGTTCCCATACGCACTTATCGGTATTGTAGCGACTTGTATATTCTTCTTGATTGTCGCTTAATCATTCGAGCTAAATAAAAACAGAGGCGATATCGCCTCTGTTTTTTTATTTCTGCAGATACTGCTGCCGAGTCATGCCGTAGTGCAAGCGATCGTCAAAATCATTGTCCAACTTGTAGTAACTCTTTTGCACGCCTTCTCGCTCATAACCGTTTTTCTCCAAGGTGCGATACGAACCCACATTGGTCGCATAGCAATCAGCACACACTTTATGCGCCCCTAGAACATCAAACGCTATCTTGGTAAAGAACTGGCAAGCAGCCGTAGCAATGCCCTGCTTCCATGCGTGTTCTGAAAGCTGATAACCAATCTCATAATTACCTTCCATAAACATCACACTAGTGATTGCTGCCATTCCCATGTAACGACCGCTGTTATCACGAATAATGCCTATGATGTTGTCAGGATAGCTCTGATCTGCGATAGCTTGCTGGGTATTCTCAATCATTGGCCCAAAGTAGCGTTCATACATTTCGGCTGGGGCTGGGGCAAAAAACAAGTACTCTGCAACTTTGGGGTTGTCTAGCATTGTAATGATGTCTTGCAGATCTGGCTTTTGAATCAGTTGAATGTTTAACTCTGAGGTTAACGCAACACTCTCACCCTTGAGAAACGGTAGAATTGACATAATTTTGCTCACTGTTCTTGGATAAATAGAGTCTAAGTGAATTAGAAACGAACGTCATTATCCGATGCCTCAATACCATCGTCTTGGAACCAATTGAACTCATTGAATAGCATGGAGTTGCCCATTGAACATGATTCATAACGCCTTGAAGTTCCGATAAAAGAGACCCATTTCTTCTAAACCTAATATTTCAACAATACAATGATAAAGGTGGGGAACTTTCTGTTATTTTCTCCATCTATCTATTATTCAAATGCTCGCTTTAAGGAACATCACACATGCCAGCGCAGTCATTCCAACAACTACAACGCTACCTAGAATCTCAAGTTATTGGTCAAGACAACCTCGTTAAGCAACTGCTTGTTGCGCTGTTGGCCGATGGTCACATTTTAGTAGAAGGCCCCCCTGGTCTTGCTAAAACTCGTGCGGTTAAATCACTAGCAGACTGTATTGAAGGAAGCTTTCATCGAGTACAGTTCACACCCGATCTCCTGCCATCTGATCTAACGGGTACAGATGTGTACCGTCCAGAAACAGGGGAGTTCGAATTTAAACCCGGTCCTATTTTTCACTCTTTAGTACTCGCGGATGAGGTCAACCGAGCGCCCGCTAAGGTACAAGCGGCCATGCTCGAAGCCATGGCAGAGAAGCAAATCAGTGTGGGCCAGACCACCTACCCTCTGCCCGAGCTATTTCTGGTAATGGCGACTCAAAACCCAATTGAGCAAGAGGGTACCTATCCTCTGCCAGAGGCTCAGCTGGACCGTTTTCTGCTTCATCTTGAGGTCAATTACCCCAACGCAGAGAGTGAACTAGAGATCCTACGTCTAAATAGAGGCGAGGCTTTAGGGGAGATTCAACGTTTCGACACCCCACTATCACAGCACGATATTTTCGAGGCTCGTCGTCAGGTTTTGTCCATTCACATGGCCGAGACCATAGAGAAATACATCATCCGATTGATTATGGCGACGCGAGATCCGCGAGCTTACAGCGACGATCTCGCAAAATGGATTGAGATGGGTGTCAGCCCTCGTGCCACCATTGCCTTAGATAGAGCAGCGCGAGCGAATGCATGGCTATCGGGGCGCGATTTCGTCAGCCCAGAAGACATCCATGCCGTGATCTTCCCAGTGCTACGCCACCGCCTGCTGCTGACCTACCAAGCACAGGCCGAAGGGGTTACCGGTAATGCGGTTATTGAAGAGCTTCTGCGAACCGTTGCATCAGCTTAAGGCCGTCAAATATGTTTGAAGGCCTTAAACTACATCGCTTATTTTCTACAAAAGCCAATAGCGCCAATCTGCTAGAAGGTGCCATTGCTTCTGGTGAACTACCCAATGCCAGTAATGGCGTCACGGTCAGTGTTGAAGAGCTGAGTTTCTACCAGATCCACGGTAAACGCTGGCAACCACCAGCGAAAAGCCTCTGGTCACAGCTTAATGGGCAGCATACAAGTTCGCGCAAAGGGCGAGGGATGACCTTCTCAGAAGTGCGCCAGTATCAAGCGGGCGACGATGTACGCCAAATTGATTGGCGCGTCACTGCGCGAACAGGAAAAGTGCATACCAAGCTGTTCACTGAAGAGCGCGAGCGTCCAGTCGTACTGTTTATCGACCTTACTCCGAGTATGTTCTCCGGAACCCAGCTGCTCTTCAAGTCTGTACAACTGTGCCATCTAGCCGCGTTACTTTCTTGGATTGCTATTGGCAGTAAAGACCGAGTAGGGGCGATAATCCGCTGCGGTGATACGCTGACTGAAATACGTCCATCTAGCTCGAAAACCGCCGTGCTTCAGCTACTCAACCGCTTGTGCGAGATCCATAATCAAGGTTTAGCTATGGGAGGCACTACTCTCACCGATGAGCAGCGCGATCCCTTTCATGCCCTTGCTAATCTGTGCCGTAAGGGCAGCGAGCTAATTTGTATTAGCGACTTCTCGACGCTTTCTGAGCAAGACATTGCATCAATGACTCAAATTGCAGCACACAACCGAGTGAGAGCAATCCAGATCTACGACCCAATAGAGCTTGGTGACACACAGGCTAAAGGTATTCAAGCGCTGCAGGGTAGAGATCAGGTTTTCTCGGTGAATTTGTCCAGTAGCAAAGCCAAGGATTCCATAAAGCACGCCTTCACGCATCAACAACAGCAGTTAAGCGAGCAACTGAGCCAATATGGCATTACGCTCTCGCAGGTTTCCAGCGGCTCACCGCTATTACAACAATTGCTTCAGCATTCATTTTAAGTATTACGACATGAGTCAGATTGATCAGACACACACCTTGCCACTCAAACCCCTTCACTTACCCCTTGAGCCCAGCTTTTGGCCTCTACCTTGGGGGTATTGGAGTCTGTTTGCGCTCATCGCTATCGCTCTCATCTTGAGCCTTGTTATACAGCGCAAACTGCGCAATAAGAAACGAGCAAAAAAAGCGGCGTTACATATTCTAAAGCAAGGCTCAAACTGTCTAACGGTTTCAGAAGCACAAGAGCTAGTGCGACAGGCCGCGTTAAGTTACTTCCCACGTAACGATATTGCCAAGCTAACCGGAGAAAAGTGGCTGTCGTTTTTGGATTCACAGCTTGCTACACCTCGTTTCTCTCAAAACAAAGAGCAGTGGCAATCAATATTGTATTCATCAGGGGTCAAGGATCACGCCATCAACGCATCCTTAATTGAAGACTGTGGGTATTGGATAGAACATGCCCTGCCGCCAAAAAGAAAATACAAAGACTGGAATGCATCATGAGTGGCTTTACCTTTGAATGGTGGTGGATGCTGTTCGCTCTCCCCCTCCCCTATGTGGCATTTCGCCTGCTAAAAGAACAGAGATCTTCATCGCTGGTTGTGCTCCCTCACGTCACTCAGGCGACAGTCACTCGTGACAAATCAGAGAAGATTGCAAAGCTATTCGCTATCTTAGCGTGGATTTTGCTCGTCATTGCCAGTGCAAGACCGGTTTGGTACGGCGACCCTATCGAGATTCACCCTAAGCATAGAGATATGATGCTGGTAATCGACCTGTCTTACTCCATGAGTCAAGAAGACATGAGAGAAGGCAACGATTACATCGACAGGCTCACAGTAGTGAAACAAGTGGTCTCTGACTTTGTCGACAAGCGCTCTGGAGACAGACTAGGACTGGTGTACTTTGCGGATCATTCCTACCTACAAACGCCGCTCACCTTTGATCGCGAAACAGTAAAAACGCAGCTTGATCAGACGGTACTAAAACTTATCGGCACCCAAACCGCTATTGGTGACGGTATAGGTTTGGCGACCAAAACCTTTGTCGATAGTGATGCTCCGCAGCGCGTGATGATATTGCTCAGTGATGGTAGCAATAACTCAGGCGTACTCGACCCTATTCAAGCCGCTGAAATAGCCAAGAAGTTCAACACCACTATCTACACCATAGGTGTCGGTGCCGGCGAGATGCAGGTACAAAACTTCTTTATGACTCAAACAGTGAATACCGCAGAAGACCTTGACGAGAAAACCTTGATCAAGATAGCGGATATGACCGGAGGCCAATACTTTAGAGCTCGTGATGCGAAAGAATTAGCCACTATCTACGACACCATCAATGCCCTGCAACCTATCCAAAAGGCGACTCAATCTTGGAGACCCAGAACAGAGTGGTTCATGTGGCCCGCATTCATCGGATTACTATTGGTTGTCGTGACCGTGATGATAAGGAGAAATGATGTCTAATTTTGAATTTCTTTATCCCGAGGCCTTCTGGTTACTGATACCCCTGGCCGCAATCATAATGTGGCTAAAAAGCACGACTGCACACTCACAAGTGATCGCTTCTCATCTAGCAACAGCAATGGCAGATAAGCCCTCAAACAGCAGACGCCACTATGGATGGGTGGCATTGCTTGGCGTCATTCTCACTGTCTCGTTAGCCGGCCCTAGCTTTGAGAAACAAGCCATTCCTGTATCTCAATCTGAACACGCGCGAGTGCTGGTGTTGGATATGTCTCGCTCTGTGTATGCCAACGACATCAAGCCTAGCCGCCTTGCTCAGATCAAGTACAAGGCGCAAGATCTATTGCCATTATTAAACCAAGGCCAAACAGGCTTAGTGGCCTATGCCGGTGATGCTTACACGTTAAGCCCGTTAACCACCGACTCTGCAACCCTAGCCAACCTTGTTCAAAACCTATCGCCAGAGATCATGCCGATACAAGGGGCGCGAGCAGATCTAGCAGTGAAGCAAGCCATATCAATCATGAAACAGGCAGGCTTGAATCAGGGTGAAATTGTACTGTTTGCCGATGATCTCGATACGCAAGAGTTAGAGCAAATCAAGGCGCAATTAAGCGAGGGAAATTGGACGTTATCTGTGCTCGCCTTTGGCACTTCGGCAGGTGCGCCAATCCAGTTGTCTGATGGCTCACTATTGACCACCAACAGTGGCAAAACGGTTATAGCCAAAACCCAATTAGGAAACCTTCGCGCGGCCGCACGAGCAGGGAATGGTCAGTTCGAGAAATACCGTCATGACAATCAAGACATAGCGAACCTTGTCTCTGATTCAGCATTTGATGCTGTTAACACAAACGCCAAGGGTGAGGAGTTAGAAGCCAAAATCAACAATGGTTTTTGGTTGCTGCCATTAGCCCTGCTGTGCGCTCTTCCTTTATTCCGTAAGGGTGTCATTTTCTCATTCGTTGCGATGATGTTTAGCTTTGGTTTTACCCCTAACCATGCGCAAGCATCGGTCTTAGATAGTGCTTTTTCAAACGCTAACCAAAGAGGCTTGGCCGCGTTTCAAGAGAAGGACTATCAGCGAGCAAGCCAGGAGTTCAAAGATACTAAATGGCGCGCTGCTGCCCAGTATGAGAGTGGTGATTATGAAGGTGCGATCACTAGCCTTGAAGGCCATTCTGATACGGACTCGCTCTATAACCTTGGCAGTGCCTATGCGCAAAATGGCGAGCTAGACAAAGCCATTGCAAGCTATGAAATGGTGTTACAACAAGAACCTGACAATGCCGATGCCAAGTACAACCTTGATATTGTGCAACAGCAACAGCAACAGCAACAGCAACAGCAACAGCAACAGCAACAGCAACAGCAACAGCAACAGCAACAGCAACAGCAACAGCAAGATTCTGATAGCGACTCACAACAGGATCAACAGGACAAGTCACAGCAGTCCGAAAGTAATAACAGCAACCAAGACCAAACAGACTCAAGCCAAAGCCAGCAGTCTGAGCAGTCTGAGCAGTCTGAGCAGTCGCAAAATAATCCGCAATCTCAACCTTCACAACCCGAGGACTCTGACGCACAAGAGAAATCGGCGCGAGGTGAAGAGCCAGAACAACAACAGCCTCAACAGGAACAGCAGGCTCAAGCTGAGGCCACTGCGAATGAACAAGAATCAGACGACGAACAAGGCGAAGGCAAACAACAAACTGCATCCCTTTCACAGCAGCAAGAAGTAGACCCTGATATTAGAAAGCTAGAGCAAGTGGAAAGCGTGAGAGATCCTAGCTACCTGCTTCGCGCACAGATGCTCCTTCAAGCAAAAGATAAAGCAGCTCCCTCATCAACAGGGAAAGATTGGTAACCGTAATGATTAGATTTAAGCCCCTTATCACCACCATAACCCTAGTGACAGGCCTAGCCTGTAGCTTCTCGTCGTGGGCACTGAATATGACTGCCAGCGTGAGCAAAACCAATGTCAGCAAAGATGAGGTTATCCAGCTCAAAATAGTCGCTGACGAAAGACTCGATGGCGAAAAGGTCAACTTTGATGCCCTATCCAATGACTTCTATGTAGGCAGACCCAGCTTCAGTTCATCGGTCAATATCATAAACATGAAGCGCACCGACACCAGTGTGTGGACAGTATCTATCGCTCCACAAAAAACAGGAACAATCACTATTCCAAGTTTTAAAGTGGATGACGCAACCACCGACCCCATCACACTAAAAGTGACGGCTGGTGAGCAAGTGCCAACTACCGACGATATCATTGAAGTACGCTCAAAGATTGGCAAGAAAGAGCTTTACCCTAATGAGAGCACTAAGCTTGATGCTCGCATCATCGTTAAGGTTGACCCTCGCCGATTGCAAAATCCGAACCTAACCCAACCTCTTGCTCCGGGCTTAAAGATCGAGCCTCTATCTGAGCCTAAACAATATCAAGCGGTACTTGATGGTGTTGAAGTGCTGATCATCGACCAAGAGTTTCGAGTGACCGCTAGCAGCAGTGGTGATTTCTCAATAAAGGTTCCCACTTTGACCGGCGTGGTTCGTTACGGCAATAGCCGTTCGAGCACCCGTATCATTACGCTTGATGGTAAGTCTCCACAAGTCGATATGAAGGTATTGCCTGTACCAGAGAGCTACCAAGGTGCCTGGCTGCCTACGTCTAAGCTAGATCTATCGCAAAGTTGGCAACTGGATAACAACAAAGAGTTCTCGGGTGACTCGGTGACGATAGATGAGGGTGACTCCCTAACACGAACCATCACGCTCACCGCCGCTGGATTAAGTGCGTCGCAACTGCCTAATCTGACCATAAGCAACCCTGAGGCTTTTCGCGTATACAGCGAGAAGCCAGCGTTTAGCAATAATGATGATGGCTCAGTGACCATGACGACCAAGCAGGTGCTCATAGCAAAAAGAAGCGGTGAGTTCTCGCTGCCGAGTGTCCCCGTGCAATGGTGGGATTCTGTAAACAAAGAAGCCCAAACTAGCGAAGTAAAAGGGCTCAATGTGACAGTCAATGCGAACGCGTCATCAAGTAGTGCGCCTCTTCCACCACAAGCATCTGCAACCAATGCTCAGCCAGTGCAAGACAGCGGCTACTGGCCAATGCTAACCGCTCTGTTTGCCGGCTTATGGATATTCTCTACTGTGATGTGGGTGCGCGCCAGACAGCAAACCCCATCAACAGCGCCAACAGTGAGTAATGGTAAAGCGCTTCCTTTGAAATCAGAGCTAATTGAAGCCATACAGCAAGGGAACCCCATCAAGGCACAATCCCTGCTAGAGCAGTGGCTGACCACCCAAGATGTTGATCCTAAAGATGCCAAAGCCATTCGCAGTGAAATGAATTTGATGAGTCAAACGGTAATGGGTAAAGAGCCCTCTCAATGGAACGGAGCTAAGCTCGTTGGGATGATAAAACGAGCTGGGACGAGAAGTAAACGAAAGGTTGAACAATTGGCTCAGCTTTAACCCAAAGTGATGATCGAGTAAAAAAAGAAAAGCAGAGCTGTTTTCAATCAGAACAGCTCTGCTTATTTGTATTTGAACCAGCTAGGCTGACCAGTTATTTAGTACGATTGGTATTATTCAGCTCACCTCAGCTTCCCGTTCCAATGCCTCAAGAAAACCTCGCCAACCGCCATATCCGGTGACATCTTGAGCGCCTTTAATAGCGATGGGTTCACAAATGAAACCTTTTACCCATTCTCCATCACTCAGCTCTACACTGCCCAAGCCCAGTGGATGAGGAATTTGCAGTAGGAAGTCTCCTAAGTTAGCTCTCGGTAAAGTCCAGACTTCAACATCAATGTAGGTACCCTGCGCTTCATTTCGAACCATTCCAGGACGCATTGGCGGGCCACCAGCGAGCTTAAATAGCTGATAGTTATCGGAAGTTTTCGTTCGATCTCTCAAACTCCCCCCTAGTTCTAGCAACTGATGATTCAGCGGAAAACCTTGCATATGTGCCCCACACACCATGATGTCTATGGTTTCAAGGTTGTTCATCTGAGCCTCTGGCTCTTTAGATGGAACGAGTTGCAATACGCTGGCCAAGGATAGTAGTTTCTGATCGCTAAATGCAGGCGCAAATAAGGTTACGCCAAATGGCAATCCCTGATTTGTAAAGCCGGCAGGAATAGCTATCGCACTGTAATCCAATAAGTTCATAAAGTTTGTGTAGTAGCCTAGGTTACTATTAAGTCCTATGGGATCCGCGTTGACTTCATCAATGGTGTAAATCGTCCCCGCGGTTGGTGTCATTACCACATCGACACTGTTCATCAACTTGTCACACTCTACTTTGTAAGCCTGCAACTGATACATGGCTTTAAAGGTATCCGCAGCACTTATACCCGCTGCTCCGCCCACGATTTCTTTTATCACAGGCAGGCATTCTTCAACGTTAGCATCAAAGAAAGCTTCGATGGCAGCATAACGCTCGGCAACCCAAGGGCCGTTATAAAGTAATGATGCAGCCTCGAGAAAAGGTGAGAGATCAAAGGCAACCAACTTAGCGCCTTGTGCCTCGATATTCTGCACCGCTTGCTGATACAGCTTCATGTATTCATCGTTACCAAAGAAGGCTAACTGCTCTGCTGCCGGGATACCGACTCGAACGCCTTTCATAGAACCCAGTACTTCACTTGCAGGTTCTTGAGGTGCTATCCGTGCGTAACAATCCTCTTGGTCATACTTAGCCACAATCGATAAAAGCAAAGACAGATCATCCGCACTGTGACTAAATAGGGTTACACAATCTAGACTTCTGCAAGCAGGAACAACCCCTCGGCAACTGAGCAACCCTTTTGAGGGTTTGAGTCCATAGAGGTTATTAAACGCCGCAGGAACGCGACCAGAACCTGCGGTATCCGTTCCTAGGGAAAACATCACTTGTCCCTGAGCAACACTTACCGCACTGCCAGCACTAGAACCGCCAGAAATATACTTACTATCAAAACTATTCTGCGCTGCACCATAAGGGCTGCGAGTACCGACAAGCCCAGTTGCAAACTGATCGAGATTGGTTTTACCAAGTGGAACGGCTCCTGCTGCGATCAATAATTCCACCACGAACGCCGATGATTCCGGTTGATAAGTAAATGCCTTACAACCTGCAGTCGTGGGTAGCACATCCAGATCAATATTGTCTTTAATCGCAAAGGGCACACCAAACAGTGGCAGATCGTCAATATCATGCTCACTAAGGTTGGCTAGGTAGTTGTCTAATTGTCGCTGGTCAATGGTGCTGATCCATGCTTTGTTAGTGTCTTGTTGAGCGCTGACAAGTAGCTGTTGTAAATGCTCTGTTACCGAGCGCTGTCCACTCTTATATGAATCAATCAGCTCGGTAATCGTCAAAGCGGCTTGGCCTGTACTTAATAACTGCTTAGTATCTTGCATAACTTTATTCCCTATTGCTCTGCACATTCGACAATCATCAATGGCTGTCCCGCTTGTACCTGAGAGCCAGATGGTTTGCATATGGAATGGATCTTTCCAGAAACACTTGCGGTAACTTCAAGCTCCATCTTCATTGCTTCTAAGATCATCACCACATCTCCTTCCTTCACCCATTGACCTGGCTCTACTAAGGTCTGCCAAATATTGCCTGCCACATAGCTTTCGATGGCTTCCTGCCCTTCGCTCAAAGTAAATGTATCTTGCTCTAGCTCGGAGATGTCCTCAGCTACAAAATTGGCTTGCCCTGACGCTTCCCAGCGCTGGCGCTCCTCTTCAAAGGCCAGTTGCTGACGCTTACGGCACACAGCAATCTCCTCTGCATGCTCATCCACCAAGGCTTGATAATCCGCTAGAGAAAAACGTGTTTGCTCTATCTTCACTGGATACTCACCACGTGGATGCTGCTGGCGAATGGTCAATAACTCCTCAGGGGTGACCTCGTAGAAACGAATTTGATCAAAAAATCTCAGTAGCCAAGGCTTGCTAAAGGCTTCTGTGCGGCGGTATCGATTCCACATTTGCAAGGTTCGCCCAACAAACTGATAGCCGCCCGGCCCTTCCATGCCATAAACACACATATATGCGCCGCCAATACCTACCGCATTTTCAGGAGTCCATGTTCGCGCGGGGTTGTACTTAGTCGTGACTAATCTATGTCGTGGGTCCATTGGGGTCGCTACGGGAGCGCCCAAATAGACATCCCCTAACCCCATAACTAAGTAACTCGCATCAAACACAATTTTTTTCACATCCTCGACTGAATCTAAGCCATTAATGCGACGGATAAACTCAATGTTGTCGGGGCACCAAGGGGCGTCTTTACGCACTACTTCGTCATATTTTCTGATGGCAAGCTTGGTGGCTTCATCATCCCAAGAAAGCGGTAAATGCACGACGCGAGCAGGAACTTCAAGCTCGTCAATGTTCTCCATTTCCGCTTCTAATGACTCCAATAAAGTCATTAATCTATCTCTTGGCAATAGCAGATTGTCGAAGTGGATCTGTAAGGAGCGAATCCCTGGCGTTAATTCTTCAATACCTTCAATGGCAAGGCTTTCTAGCTTCAACATCAAAGCGTGAGCGCGAAAGCGAAGGCGTATATCAAGCATTTGCGGACCGTATTCCACCAGCAAGAAATCTTCTCCACTCGGGCGATACACTACCTGTTCTCCGAACTGTTCAGCGGGTAAGATTTTCAGGATTGACGAGGTGATATCAGCTTTAGCAAGGGGCATTGGTGAAATAGAAAGTGCTTTGATTTGCGAGAGCTGTTCTCTCTCTGCTTTTTCAGCGCAAGACAACGAAACAGGTGTAAATCGCACCTTATCGCCAGCTTTAAGCTGCCCCATCTTCCATAGATCAGCCTTAATGATGGTAGCCGGACACACAAATCCTCCTAGACTTGGACCATCAGGGCCCAGAATCACTGGCATGTCACCGGTGAAATCGATGGTTCCTACAGCATAAGCATTGTCGTGGATATTCGAGGGGTGCAATCCTGCTTCTCCACCGTCAGTGCGTGCCCAATCAGGTTTAGGCCCTATAAGTCGAACGCCCGTTCGGCTAGAGTTAAAGTGCACTTTCCACTGAGCGTCAAAGAAGGTTTGAATGTCTTGGTCAGTGAAAAAGTCTGGCGCTCCATGAGGGCCATAAATAACGCGAATATCCCACTCATCTTGGATCTCGGGAAGCTGTGCTGATTGCCCTTCTAGCTCAGAGCATAATGGTTCTGAGTGCAGATGCAGTACATCACCTGCCACTAAGGTACGCCCAGCATGTCCACCAAATTGTCCCAATGTGAAGGTTGATTTGCTGCCCAAGTAATCAGGGCAGTCGATTCCTCCTTCAATCGCTAGGTAGCTACGAGCGCCACTGCCGGTGATCTTGCCAAGCTTTAGCACCTGGCCTGCGGCTACTTTAACCACTTTTCCCATAGGAACTGGCTGGGTATCGAGCGTCGCTTGGATCTCAGCGCCAGTAACAACAATATGTTTATCTATGTTGAACCTTAGGGTTGGGCCTGAAATGACAATCTCTAGACCTGCATCTTGTTGAGTGTTGCCAAGAAGTTGGTTAGCCAGCTGAAAGCTCAAAGGATCCATTGGGCCCGAAGGTGGAACACCTATATGCCAGTATCCTGCTCGCCCTGGGTAATCTTGAATGCTGGTTTGCACACCGCCGTTGATAACATCCAGTGTATTGGGCTTATACTGAAAATCGTTGAGAGAGCGAGTGAGTACCTCGCCAGTTTGTACCAAAGAACTTGCCAGTAATTGTGCGAGATAGTGCTGATTGTGTTCAATACCATAGATCTCCGACTGCTCAAGCGCACTCATCAATTTCGCAATGGTCGTCGCCCTATCCTCTGAGTGAACAATGAGCTTAGCCAGCATAGGATCAAAATACGGAGAAACTTCGACACCGGCTTCAATCCAGTGTTCCACTCTAAGCTCAGGCATATCAGCCCATTTAACATGGCTCAAAAGCCCAGCGCATGGCTGAAAATTCTTATTGGCATCTTCGGCATATAAGCGCACTTGAATGGCATGACCTTTGGGCTCAAGTCCATTACTTACGTGTTGCAAATCCAGCGTGCCTTCGCCTTGTTTGACCATCCACTCCACCAGATCAACGCCAAAGATCTCTTCTGTGACGCCGTGCTCTACCTGAAGACGGGTATTCACCTCTAAGAAATAAAATTCTTGAGTCTGGTTGTCCAATACAAACTCTACAGTGCCTGCGTTGCGGTAGTTCACCTGCTCAGCCAGAGCAATAGCGGTATTTTGCAGTGCCAAACGAGTTTCAGGTAAAAGATTCGGCGCAGGGGTTTCTTCGATCACTTTTTGATTACGACGTTGCGCTGAGCAGTCTCGCTCTCCAAGTGCAACAACCTGCCCCTTACCATCGCCAAAGACCTGCACTTCGATATGACGAGCCTGCTGAATGAATTTTTCTAGGAATACACCGCTGTTACTAAAATTGTTCTCGCTGAGGCGTTTTACTGAGTCGAAGGCATCTTCTAGTTCGCCAGCGCTGTAACAGCACTCCATGCCGATACCACCGCCACCCGCCGTACTCTTAAGCATAACTGGGTAACCAATACTCTCAGCTGACAATAACGCTTGTCGTTTATCAGTAAGCAATCCTGTGCCCGGCAAAAGCGGTACTTGTGCATTTTCCGCGATCTCTCGAGCTGAGTGCTTCAAACCAAATGCATTGATTTGGTCCGTTGTCGGGCCAAGAAAAACCAAATTCTCTTGTTCGCAACGGGTAACAAAACCGGGATTTTCACTTAAGAATCCGTAGCCAGGATGGATAGCCTGCGCGCCCGATTGCTTAGCGATAGAGATAATTTTTTCGATATCAAGGTAGGTAGTTTTCGCGCCGCCCTCACCTAGAGAGAAAGCCGCATCGGCCTGTAAAACATGAAGGCTATCGGCATCAGCTTCGCTATATACAGCAACGCTGGTGATATTAAGACGATTTAACGTTCGGATTATGCGGCAAGCAATTGCACCGCGGTTGGCAATAAGCACCTTACTAAACATAGTTGAGTCCAACATTTCCGGGTCGTCCCGGCTTAAACTCGAGCAATGACTGGGGTCGTCCCCTGCTCATGATCCTATGGTCTATCTACGACCTAGTTCCAGACAATCACTTCTACTGGTGTCGGGTTGTATGCATTACATGGGTTGTTCAATTGCGGACAATTAGAGAGCAATACAATCACATCCATATGCGCTTTAAGTTCTACATATTTTCCTGGTGCGCTGATGCCGTCTTCGAAAGTCAAACCACCCTCTTCAGTAACAGGCACATTCATAAAGAAATTGATGTTATGGGTAATGTCACGCTTCGTTAGGCCATAGTGTTCATTTTCAGCCACAGCTAATAACCAGCTATCGCGACAAGCATGCATGCACTTCTTATCAATGGCATAACGCACCGTGTTGCTCTCTGTTGCACACGCACCACCTAAGGTGTCATGGCGACCACAGGTATCGGCAACAATCTCCAACATGACATTGCCCTGATCGGATAAAATCTTGCTACCCGCCGATAAGTAGACATTACCTTGTTCACGTATCGTATCTACCGCGCTATAACGCTCTGCAGGCTCATTGGCGTTGTAAAATAAGGTATCAGCCGCTTGGTTTCCTTCTAGATCAAGAATGCGCATCGTCTGCCCTTTCTTGACCACCTTCATAAAATAATCCCCAGCAGGCACTGCATTGCTATAGAGCGCAGATTCTGTTTTCAATGGGCTTTCTACTATCATCACTGACTCCTTAAACTGTGTATGATCCGTGCTGAACTAAATAGCGGCGATTGTTTTCAAATCCACGTTCATTTTCTGGGCGAGAATTTAGGCATGTGTCCTCTTGAGAGAGAGGTTCGGCCTCAAGCAAGCTCAACTCGACGGGCTTAAATGGGTAACTAGTTGCCGGATTCATAGGATGAGGGCAGGTCGTCATCACCACTAAGGTGTCCATTTCAAAGCGCAATTCAATGATATCCCCTGCTTTGCTGTGTTCCTCTTGATAGCAAAGGTCGCCACTGTCTTTGGTAAATACCTTACTAAACAGATTCAGATTGGCCGCTAGGTCACGCTTGCCAAGACCATATTTCGCCACTTCTACCAACAACGAATCGTATCCATTTTGTTTCCATTGGTTGCGATCGCTTTGGTAGTCGCGCGCGCCCCATTTAGCAGTGACCTTCTCTTTATTTGTCACCCCTGCCACTGAATCAATCCAAGCAGTATCATCACGAACAATAGAAGCAAACACTCGACCCATATCGGAATAGAGACAATTGCCCTTCGTGAGCTTGAAGGTATGCTGCCCCTTCAGTGTATCGGGCGCGTTATAGCGCTCGAGCAGGTTATCTGGGTTGTACATCAGTAGACTAAGGTTGGCGCCCCCTTCCAGGTCTTTAAAACGTAATACATGCCCCTTGGGCACTTTCATCGACCAATGTGCTGCTCCCGGTAATACATCCGTGAACAGGGCCTGTTTATTTATTTGCATATCAACTCCTTATGCGATTTTTTGTTGTGTTATTTCAGGCAGGGCATCTGACACCAGTTTCGGCACTACTTGTTTATCGATATCAATATCAAAGGTGATTTGGGCACCAAATCGCTCTGGTGCTTGCTCGTCTTTGCGCACGTGGTCAAATACCCACAAACGATTACCCAAGTGAAAGCCCTCGCTCAGATCGTGAGTGATCATAAATACCGTCAAGCTCTGCTCAGCACACAAGGATTGGATCAATTGGTGCATGTCTTTACGAATGCCCGGGTCCAGTGCTCCAAAGGGTTCATCTAACAGCAAGATTCGTGGCTTTTTGACCAAGGATTGAGCAATAGACAATCTTTGACGCATTCCCCCTGATAACTCATGTGGGTACTTGTCTTTCGCTGCATGTAAGCCAACTTGTTCGAGCATCGCTAGAGCGACCTGCTGTGCTTTCGCTTTCTCACCACCCGTAAGTCGACCCAGCAAACTACTGCTTACGCCCCCGGCATCAAATTCAACACCCAACATGACATTTTGTAGAGCGGTCAAATGTGGGAACACTGAGTACTTTTGAAACACAATCCCCCTCTCTACACTAGGCTCATTTTTAAGGGGCTCACCATCTAGCATTATCTCGCCTCGAGAGTGACTCTCAGTGCCCAGCAACATATTCAAAAACGTTGTCTTGCCACATCCTGAGGCACCAACAATGCTAACGAAGTCTCCCTCTTGCACCTCGAGATTCAACTTCTCCAGTACTATGTTGTCGCCATACTCTTTCCACAGATTTTTGATCTTGATGATCGGCTGAGCGCTATCCATTATCGTCTCCTTGTGCCTGATGATGCCAAGGGCTAATTCGCTTGGACAAACTCTTCAGCAACCAATCCATACAAAACGCCAGTAAAGTGATCCACAAAACGTAAGGCAAAATCACGTCCATCGATAGGTAGCGCCGCACTAAGAAGATGCGGTAGCCTAAGCCTTCGGTAGCAACGATGGCTTCTGCAGCAATTAAGAACAGCCAAGCACTGCCTAACGTTAGACGAACCGCATCAATCAGTTTTGGAATGATCTGTGGCAACACGACTCTAAGAATGATCTGCCAACTGCTGCCCCCTAAGGTTTGTGCCTTAATCAACTGCTCGTCCGGTAAGCTCTGCACTCGCAGCTGAATATCGCGAATAATAATCGGACAGATGCCCACCACGATAAGCACGACCTTAGACAGCTCCCCCAGCCCAAAGGTAATAAACAATATTGGCAACACTGCCATTGGTGGGATCAAAGAAACGGCAGTAACAACAGGTGAGAAGGTTGAGCGCACCAAGGGCACCATGCCCGTCGCTATGCCTACTGACAAGCCAACCAGAGCACTGATGCCAACCCCCATAAGTAAACGGGTCAAACTCGCTAGAGTATCTACCCACAAAAGATACTCTCCAGTGCGTCTACTTGGGGTGAACGCCATTCGGTCGATGGCATCCACGAAACTGCCAAACGCAGGCAGTAGCTTGTCTGCAGAGTTAGCTGCCAATCTCGCATCTGAGGCTGTGATATACAGCATGACGAGAATGATAAATGGCAACAATCCCAGCACTAGCTGCCCAGTTCGAGTAGGATAGCGGTTTATTACTTTTGTCATTTAAACTTCCTCAAAACGAGCCTGTCTATGTGGTTACAGCTGACCTTTTGCGGCCATTTCCATATATTCAGGAGAGAAGCGAAGTTTGATGTTGGCAGGGTCACCAATCACCGTGGAAGGTGTTTGAATACCGATAAATCCAGCATCAGGAGCCCCTTCACCTAGTAACCCATGTTCAAATGAAAACTCGCTGACCTTTTTCATCGTTGCCGCTAGTGTCGTGCTCTTAGTAAAATCGACTGCATCACTAGGGGAATAGAACATATTGGTTGCTGACAGTTGTGCTTTGTATCCTGACAGGTCAGTACCTGAGGCTTGTGCCATATATGACTTGGCATCATCACCATTTTCAGACTGCATAATGGCCATGATTTCATACCATGCGCCCGTCAATGCTTTACCTAACTTAGGATTCTCGGAGAGGGTATCAGTATTAACCACCAACAAGTCGATGATCTCTCCAGGAATATCTGCGGAGCTAAACACAAGAGAGGTTTCTGGTTGTTGGGTGATCTCACTTAGAAGAGGGTTCCAAGTAACAACAGAGGTAACATCTTTGGTAGTAAACGCTGCAACAAGGTCTGCATCAGAGGTATTCACCACCTTCACGTCACGCTCAGAGAGGCCGACACTTTCAAGACCGCGAGCCATTAAATAGTGCGAGACACTCAGTTCAACAAGGTTGACGTTTTGACCTTTCAAATCATTTAATCCTTTTGCCCCCTTTAGTACGATTCCATCGTTACCATTAGAAAAGTCACCGACTATTAACGCGGTAGAGTCAACACCACTCGCTGCTGGAATGGTTAGAGCATCCATGTTGGTCATCACAGTGGCATCAAACTGGCCCGCAGTGTACTGATTAATTGATTCGACGTAGTCGTTTACCTGAACAATATCGATGTCGATGTCATACTTATCTGCCCATTTATCAACAATGCCTGAATAGTCTGCGTAATCCCAAGGCATCCAGCCTACGTAAATAGACCAAGCAAGAGTGAATTTCTCTTTTTCTTGAGCCAGTGCAGCGGATGAAATAAACGGTGAGGCTGTCACACATACAGTGGCAGCAAGGGTGATCAAGCGCTTTTTAAGGGAATGTTTCATAGGTTACCTCCTCCATGGGGCACATTGAGATTGGCACAAGAGACATAACCAAATATTCATTGGTTGGCCTCCCGGGCTTTTATCCCTCCGTGTGACCTCTGGTGAGGTTGACAACTCTCGGACCAGACACTGCAAATACAGTCGGAACCCTAGATGTCTATTTTTCAACAATGTCGTTGCTAGGTAACCGAAATACCTAGTTATGCTCTTATACTAAAACTGTAATCTGTATTGCAATCGGCATGCCAACACAACTAAGCCCTTGTATTTAAAGAAAACGTGAGAAATATGGTTTGATTTATCATTTAAATTTCACCAATGTTGTGCACGCTCTCCCTCATTTAATGCAGATGCACTGCATTGGGTACAATGCATTGAACCCCGACTCACTAATTACTCAAAAACGAGGGTCTGTTGAGCGACTTTTGCTTAGATGACTAGGCGGCAAGTCCCTCGCCTTGATTAAATGACTTCTGGTCGAGCAAAATTTAATCGCAAAAGGTCAACAGACCCTAGTAATCAAAGCAAAGGGTGCGCTAGATTAGAGGCTCTTCCCCTTTGCTCTCTAGGTAACTCACTTTGACCCAAGCAGATAAAGTTCCTCTATACTGGGCTGACAACCTACGCGTATTCGCCGTATTTGCGGTGATCGTTCTGCATGTGGCGTCTGACTTTATTAGTGGTATTGATATCACAAGCTCTGTTTATGGTAGTCGTGAATGGTGGGCAGGAAACTTATACGCTTCTTTGACTCTGTGGTGCATTCCCCTATTTATCATGCTCAGTGGCTACTTACTGTTGGATAAGCAAGAATCCAACAAAGAATTCTTCAAGAAAAGAATCCGCAAGATACTGATCCCAATGATATTTTGGTCTCTGTTTTATTCTCTGTGGGTGTTACTCAAACATCATTTAAAGGGCGATGTCACCACCGCTTATTTTACCGTTGCAAAGGGCTGGGCATTAGGAGAGCCCTACTACCATCTGTGGTATCTGTTTATGATCCCGTTCTTGTACTTAGTTGCGCCCATTCTAAGAGTAATATTGAGATCGATAAGCCAAAAAGAATTCCTGCTGTTCACTGTGGTGTGTTTTGCACTAGCGGCGCTCTCAGCACTCACTAATGTTGTGCTTTTGTACTTTGAGCTCAGTGCTAAGGTGAGCTTGTTTACCAATGATTTTTTGAGCTACTTAGGCTACTTCTGCTTGGGTGGGTATGTGGCTAAATATGGTTTCAAGGCTAACGATAAATGGTGCGTTGCTATTATCATTGCCTCGCTTGCAGTTACCCTTTTCGGTAGCTACTACCTAACTCACCTATATTTTTACTCTTACTTAAGCCTGAATATCATTGCCCTGTCTTTAGCGCTGTTTTTTATCCTGAAAACGCATGCCAGCGCCAATCTTAGGCTCCATCATTTTGCAGGATTAAGCTTTGGGATCTATCTCATTCACCCGCTGTTTATTAAGCTTATTACTTCCTATGCCGATGAGTGGTTGCTGTCATTATTCGATATCTATTTGTACATTCCGATTGTGGCGTGCATGACTTTTTCGCTGTCCTATCTGACCGCTTTAGCTATGAGTAAAACTCGCTTTTTAAACCGATGCATTTAATCTAGCAACCCTCTAATAGAAGGCTCTCTAACATCATCATGGACTACTTACCTTTAATTCAACAGCTAGGTTACAAGGAACTTCATAGCACTCAGTTAATTCAATCGCTATGGGGAGGCTACGGTGAACTGGTGCGTGTGTTTGCAGACAAGACGAGTATCATCGTTAAGCATATCGCTTTACCCGAAACACAAAACCACCCTAGAGGTTGGAATACAACACTATCCCACCAAAGAAAGATTAACTCTTATCAAGTTGAGCTTCACTGGTATCAAAACTTTGTCCCTCACCTTCATAAAAACTGTTCTGCTCCGTTACCTTTAAAGATCGTTGAGCAAGAGCATACATGTCTATTAGCAATGCAAGACCTGCATCAGTTGGGTTACGTCGACACGGTTAAAGAAGCAAATCCAATACACCTCAGCGCGTGCTTAAAATGGTTAGCATGGTTTCACGCAACTCATATTCAAAACCCAGGCGACAAACTATGGGAAAGTGGCACCTATTGGCATCTCGAAACACGACCAGATGAACTGGAAGCATTGCTTGATCCTGTGCTAAAAAAGCATGCCAAACAGATAGATCTGAAGCTTAAAGACGCACCTTTTCAAACCTTGGTTCATGGTGATGCAAAGCTGGCGAACTTCTGCTTTACAGCCGATGGTAAGCAAGCGGCGGCCGTTGATTTTCAATACGTTGGAAAGGGTTGTGCAATGAAAGATGTTGCTCTATTCATGAGTAGCGCAGTTGCTCCACAGCAATGTACCGAAAAAGAACAATGGATATTGGATACCTACTTCGGTCATCTAAGAGAAGCCATTGATAGCACTCAACCAAAGCTAAGTTACTCTGAAGTGGAAAAAGCATGGCGACCATTATTTTGCATTGCATGGGCCGATTTTCAACGCTTTGTCAAAGGATGGAGCCCAAGCCATTGGAAGATAAATGACTATACGGAGGCGTTAACAAAGCAAGCTATTGAGGCGATCAACAAACGAGCTTAAAAAGTCACAAATAAAGCATCCTTTTCCGATCTCATACGTGTTGTTACTAACAGACACTTATAAGGAAAAGAAACATTGCACGTTTTCACTCTACTCGCCAGTTGGCTAACCTATGACATCTTTGGTCTAGATCCCTCGACCTCAGCTGGCATAGGGCTGCATTTCTTCATCGAGGATACCAGTAAGATCCTCGTCTTACTGGTCGTGCTCATCTATATGATTTCGTACCTTCGCGCCAGTTTAAGCGTGGAGAAGGTTCGCGATTATCTACAAGGCAAGAACAAAGCCTTAGGCTATGTTCTCGGTTCGATGTTTGGTGCCGTCACGCCTTTTTGTTCTTGCAGTTCTATCCCTTTATTTATGGGGTTCGTTTCCGCGCGAATTCCAATAGGTGTCACTATCGCCTTTCTGATCACCTCGCCACTGATTAATGAAGTTGTGATCATCATGCTCGGCAGTATTCTGGGGCTCAAGTTCACCATCATGTATGTGGCTATTGGTATGTTGCTAGGCATCTTTGCAGGCGTTGTACTTGATGCGTTAAAAGCTCATCGTTGGCTACAACCTTTCCTCGCCAAGGCGTACCTAGAAGAAGAAAGCACCACTATAACCAGCTCTTCAGAGCCGGTTTCAATGAACCATCAGCAGCGCCATGAGTTTGCCAAGAACGAAACCGGTGACATTGTTAAACGCATTTGGAAGTGGGTGATCATCGGCGTTGGCATCGGTGCCTTCATACATGGCTTTGTGCCCGCACAGTGGTTTGAAGAAAACCTCGCCAATGGGCAATGGTGGACAGTACCACTTGCCACACTCAGTGCTATCCCTATCTATACCAATGCCTCCGGCGTGGTCCCTATCATGGCTTCTTTGATTGATAAGGGAATGCCTTTGGGTACGACGCTGGCCTTTTGTATGGGCGCGGTAGCGGTCAGCCTTCCTGAATTTATGATGCTTAAGCAGGTCATGCAGTATCGCTTGCTTGGGGCTATCGCCATTTATCTACTTGTCGCCATCTCTATTACTGGGTGGCTATTCAATGCTTTTTATTAAACTACGGAGTTCGTTATGAAACATATTCAAGTCTACGGTACAGGATGCAAGGGCTGCACTGTGACCGCTGAGCGAATAGAGCAGGTCGCACAAGAACTGGGCCAAAACATCACGTTAGAAAAAGTCACCAGCTTAGAAGATATAATGCAAGCCGGCGTTTTAAGTACCCCAGGAATCGGTATTGATGGTGTCATAAAACATACTGGCTCTGTCCCTAGCGTGGAACAAATTCGTGATCTATTCGCCTGATTAATCTCGCCATAAAGGTCGCTATGCCACACTTGAGGTATAGTGACTTTAGCGATTGAAAATAGGAATTCAGCAATGAAGTGCTTGATGAAAGCATGGGGCGAAACAGAGCACCAACTGTATGGCTGGCTGATCAAACAGACACACAGTCAGCAAGAAACAGAAGACATCATGCAAGAAGTGTTTCTCAAGGCGATGAAGAACAGTGAACGTTTTTGTACTCTCGAAGACGGAAAGTCGTGGCTGTTTCGCGTAACTAAAAACCATTTTATCGACCGCCTGCGTAAAGAAATAGACCGTGAAGATATAGCCGAGTACGTCGCACCTAGTGAGATCCCTCCTGTGATGACGCAGCTGCAAACTTGCCTACCTAGGCTATTACCCAAACTAGCCGATAGTGATCGGGACATCATAGAGCAATGCGACCTCTATGGTTTAACCCAACTCGAATATGCTAAGCGCAACAACCTCAGTCTTCCGGCCACCAAGACTCGCCTTCGTAGGGCTCGCAAAGAACTTAAACACAGGCTCATTGTGGAATGTAAGGTGGAACAAGATGGCAGCGGTGTATGTTGCTTTAAACGAGTTGAAGGATAGCAAAAACAAGAACGCCAAACCCCTCCCCCCTACAAAGGGTGATCCAGTTAACGCTTTTGGGTGGCGCGTAATGATAAGTAACTCTTTGATTTATCCATTAATATACCCGCAATGAATATCACCACTGCAAATAACACCGCATAGGCGGCGTTGCATTCGAGGTTACACCATTGCTTAAAAAATTAATCGCCATCTCTGCGTTATGTATCTCTTCAATTACCTTCAGTATGGACGATGACCAGACCGTCCAACTCGATAGAGAGAATGTGCGCCCTTCAATAACCGATATTGCCTCACAGAAATAACGGCAAAACTTACTATCTGATCAGCCCAATCTATTATTCACAAATTCCTGCTTACGATAGTCCCTCGGAGAGATATCAACTTGCTTGCGAAATACTCGAGAAAAATAGTTACTGTCACTAAAGCCACAGCTATGGGCAATTTGATTAATACTCAAGTTAATGTCACTGACCAATAATTCTTTGGCTCGAGAAATCCGTTTATCACTTAGGTATTGACTGGGCGTAGTCTGGAAGAATTGATGAAATAGTCGCTCTAGTTGGCGCGTGCTGAGGAAGCTATTGGTCGCGATATCACTGGCCCGTAGATCCGATTCAGAATAGTTTTGCTCCATATAAGACAAGGCACGCGCCAAAGCTAAGGTATTCTTTTGCTTAGGGTTTGCTTGCTCTGGGTAGTTGCGCACTAAAAGCACGGCAAGATGCTGGAGCAAGGCCATTAATACTGGCTCAAACCCGAGAGCAGCGTCAGTGTATTCCTCCTCTATCTCTCTTAACAGCAGCTCTACCTTTGCCAAAACATTCGTTTTCAAATTGAGATACGGCACTTCGGATTCTTGTTCACGAGCGAGCGGGTCAATATTAAACAGGGCTTGATAGCCAGGCAGAACACGAATCCCCGAGGTCTCAAAGTAAGGCTTTTGTCCATCGAACATCAGGTTGTAGATGACCAACCCATTAGCATGACTAAAACCGTGCTCGACAGTTCCATTCATAACAAATACATCGCCCGTTTTAATGGTCGAACGCTGATTACCCACAATGTGCTCAGCTTGACCCGATAACACTATCATCAGCTCGGAAAAATCATGCCGATGCAAATGAAATGCCCCATCGTGTATCGCAGGCTGAATACAAAAGGGAATATGCGGGTGAAGAAGGTGAGAGCTAAGTCTATAAGTCGTTATCATGTCGGAATAATGCTAATAATTGTCGCTTTTAGCAAGGTTAATAGGGCATTAAGCGCTTAAGGTAAACCAAAATTATTGGAGAACAAAAGATGACTTACCCTTACCAGAATCCAAAACTTAGCATTCAAGAGCGCACAGACGACCTTCTTTCTCGCATGACGGTTGAAGAAAAAGTTGGCCAAATGCTACAGCTTCCTGCACATGATCAAATCCATGTCGACAACCTAGAAGCCATGAATGTGGGTAGTTACCTGCACTGTACCGGAGAGCAGCCTCAGCAGCTTCAAGACCGCGCTGCTAGCACACGTCTTGGTATTCCCCTGATCTTTGGTATTGATGCCATTCACGGCCATTGCTTTGAAGACGATGCGACCGTATTCCCTACTCAGCTAAGCGCTTCTTGCTCGTGGGACAAAAGCTTAATGGAGAGAATGGCGCAAGTCACTGCATTTGAAACTCGCGCTTCTGGCCAGCACTGGACTTTTTCTCCTGTGCTTTGCGTGGGTAGAGACCCACGCTGGGGTCGTGTAGATGAGACCTATGGTGAAGACCCATGGTTAATTGGTGAGCTTGCGGCATCCACCATCGTCGGTTACCAAGGCAACGACTTTACCAGTGAAAATTCCATCCTAGCGTGTGCAAAGCACTATGTTGGCTATGGGGAAACCCTCGGAGGCCGTGACTCCTACGAAGCCGATACCTCAAGACGAAAACTGCTTTCATTGTTCTTACCACCCTTTGAAAAAGCGGTCAAACAAGCCAACTGCGCAACATTAATGACTGGCTACCAGTCGATTGATGGCGAGCCATGCACCACCAACTCTTGGTTATTGAAAACCGTCGCTAAGGAACAATGGGGACTTGATGGATTTATTGTCACCGATTGGAACAACGTGGGTTCTCTGCATGACAAGCAAGGCGTCGCCGCTACCCTAAAAGAGGCAAGCTACAAGGCACTACTTGGTGGCAATGACATGATGATGACCACACCTGAGTTCTACCAATCGGCCATCGAATTGGTAGAAGAAGGCCTTGTGGACATCTCACTCATCGATGACTCCGTGCGCAGAATTCTAGAGGCTAAGTTTAAGCTTGGCTTGTTTGACGAGAACCGTTACACCTCCCTAGAGCGCAAGAAGTTACTGGGCAGCGATGAGTCATGGGAGATATCCCTTGAAGCCAGTCGTAAGAGCTTAGTGCTTCTGAAAAATGAAGATGTATTGCCACTTTCAGCAAACAACATCAAAAAAGTGCTGGTTGTGGGACCGAATGCAGACGACATTATTGCTCAGCTAGGTGATTGGTCTTTTGGCTCCATGCAAGCAGAAGCCACTCACGAAAACTACCACCGCGGCCATACCATCACACCTTTAGCTGCCCTGCAAAAGATGGGGCAAGAGCAAGGCTTTGAAGTGGAATACATTAAAGGTGCTGACTGCTTAGATTCCAACTTTGAGGAAATCGATAAAGCTCGTTTTGCTGCAGAGTCGGCGGATGTGGTAATTGCTTGCGTTGGCGATACGCTAAAACAAAATGGCGAGTTTCATGACCGCGCAAATCTTGATTTAAGTGGCTATCAAAATGAGCTAATCGAAGCGGTTAGCCAAACTGGAACCCCTGTAGTTGGCGTTCTGGTTGCATCCAAACCACTGACCATTCCTAAGATGGTTGAGCAATGTAATGCTGTTATCTCTGCATTCAACCCAGGTTGTAAAGGCGGGCAAGCCTTGGCTGAGCTTCTATTTGGGCAGTATAACCCAAGCGGAAAACTGACCATCTCTTTCCCACACCATGTGGGACAGGTGCCAGTCTATTACAACAAGTTTAAAGGTTGGCATGCGCTACTTGAGGCAGATTTAGACAATCAAGAGCGCTATATCGACATGCCTGAAACGCCGTTGTTTGCATTTGGTGAAGGTATTTCATACACCCAATACAAATACTCAGACCTGAAGATCGAAAACCCAGCGTTGTCAGCAGGTGAAGACCTTAGATTCAGCATCAAGGTGTCTAACGTAGGCGAGCAAGATGGCGTGGAGATTGTTCAGGCTTATTTCAACGATCTGTTCAGTTCAGTGACCACTGAGGTTAAGAACTTACGCGCATTCGAGCGTATCACTCTTAAAGCCGGTGAGAGCAAAGTGGTTAACATGACGATCGTATTTGATGACCTAGCCCTGATTAACTCCGCACTAGAGCGAGTAGTAGAGCCGGGTGATTTTGAATTGATGGTTGGCGCTAGCTCGAAAGACTCTGATTTAATCAAAGCCAACTTTAAGGTTGTTGCTTAACACCACCCATAAATGAATGCCAAATCACCGAGTGTGGTGATTTGGCATTTCCTTATTGAGGTTCAGCCCAATTGAATTTACTGTCGTCAACACCTTCAGTGGCCTCCTTAAGGCGCTCTCGACGATTCAGCTCTTCGGCTCGTGCTGATTCTATTTCTAGAATAATAGAATCAAGATCAGCCGCAGTTTCATCTTCCTTGAATTCGCCCGTCAACTTACTGTCAGGCTTTAAATCGCCTTTTTCGTACAATGCCCACATTTCCTTGGCATACTCAGTAGAAAGGAGCTCAGGCGCAAACTGTGCATAGTAATCACGTATGTTATTCACATCACGGGTTAACATCCACTCAGCATTATTATTCGCAGCCGCATCTACCGCCTGTGGCAAATCGATAATCACTGGGCCAGTTTCATCGACAAGTACATTGAACTCAGATAAATCACCGTGAATCAAACCGACGCAAAGCATTTTAACCACATAGCTCATCATAACCTGATGATCTTGAACGGCTTGTTCAGGTGAAATCACGACATCATTTAGCCTCGGAGCCACATAACCTTCGTCATCAGTGACTAACTCCATAAGCAAAACACCATCAAAGCAACCATAAGGTTCCGGCACTCTCACACCAGCAGCCGCCAGCTTATATAAGGCATCAACCTCAGCGCTTTGCCAGACTTTTTCTTGTTGATCGCGACCAAAGCCAGAGCCTTTTTCCATCGCTCGAGCGCGGCGGCTATTACGTACCTTGCGGCCTTCCCGATATGCAGTAGCCTTCTTGAAACTGCGTTGGCTTATTTCTTTATAAACTTTGGCACAACGGATAGTTTCGCCGCAGCGTACTACATACACTGAAGCCTCTTTGCCACTCATTAATTGGCTTTTCACCTCGTCGACTAAACCATCGTCAACTAAGGGCTGTATTCTTTTAGGTATTTTCATCGGGACGTTATACATGAATTAGCTTGCAGATGAAATGTTAACCAACGAGATAGAGGATGATTGTTTCCAACTTTTCTCATTGTTCTGCTTTTGGGATTAAGAAAGCACGGGTTTTCAAATGCTTTTGAAGAGGAAGTGATAGGAGGGTGTCTATTGATCTGGTAACTGAAGAAGGGTAACAACAGCCTGTTCTTCGACACAGCTATGCGTGAATATGATCTTTTATGTCAAAACAGTAAGAATGCGCTAACTCACTTATGCCCCAAAACAAGCTAGAGCAGAGTTGAGGCTAAATTCAAAACTAGCAATTAGACTTACTTTTCCTTATGTCGATAGCTTCGCAATCACCGAAATACGCAACCGGCTTTACTTGACCACTACACATACATGCTGCAGCATGGTATCTAGAAAACAGACAGTGCCGCGAGGAGGCAAGCGAAGCTGCCCTGCGTGATTACCTCATAAGGAAGACGGAAAACAAGGAAGACGGAAACAGAAAATGACTCTAAAAGGATTTTTCAGAGTACTTTCCGGGCAAGTGGAACGGCCGAAAGTGATCAGCTGCTTCGATACCGAGTTTGATGCCCTTTACCATATTTTCGGACAGGGGCCACTGCTGCTGGGTGAACTCGACAAGCATGTCGAGCTCTACTGTGCCACTCAGATACTGCGTAACGGTATCCCCTCTGAGGATGTTAAGGCCGAAGCGATGGTCTACCTATACACCAAGGAGCGTGATCACAGCCTGACCGAAGTCGAGCAGGAGGAATACGATCGCTATTGCGAACAATATCCTGAGTGGTAGTTATTCTGTTCATACAACACATCGAAGTTACTGGCGATATAGAAAAAGTATAAGCTGCTGATGGTAGATTCACAGGTTGCCTCAATCGCATGCCTAACTCCCGGAGCTGAGAAATGAAAAAAGGCATTTATTTATAATATGTACAACAATCGCAACAACCTTACTAATATTCAAAAACTCCATTCAGCACAGTACTACCATATGCTTCGCTATCAAGTTGAACGTAGCGATGTATCTTTAACTGAAAAGATAGGGGAGCAATATAAAGATCTATTAGAAGAGCATTGGAATACCGGTGGCGGAACGACTCATTTTGCCGCTAATTACAGGCAGGGTGATTGTTTCACTATCCATTACAACCCTTCTGCTCAAAGGGTAGAACTAAGAGCCCAAGAATACTTCAACTACCATCTAATTGATGATAACTGTGATAATGAAACAGACCTAATATTAAATTTAGAACTATACCATCTCATTGACTCACCAACGCTACCACTGCATTTTGATTTGCATCTGTATGATTCATCGAAAAACTATCAAGAATGGGTGGATAAAAACACCTCTGTCATGAGAGGCGTTCGCGTGATAAATAATAGCAATATCGATTGGATATCCGCAATCAAGGGAGCCTTGACTGATCAAGTAGATAACCCTTATCACTTCATGCATTCGTTTACTGAACCGACTGTTATTTATTGCCCAATCTGCGGGCACGGTAACTTTTCCAGCATAGATTTGCTTCAGCACCCTAAACTCACTTGGGGTGAATGTAGTCACTGCGGAATAGGAGAAAACGAAGTTGAGCTTCCACAAAAAGTAAACCCTAAGGGTAAAACCTACAAAAGTTATGAAGATATAATAAGATGCAATTCAGATATCAACATTGAAAAACCTCATGATATTTTCAAGTCATATAGACACGATATCCTATCCTGTTTGTCTGAGTGGTTAGTCACGTCTGACACGGCCTTTGATTTCAAAGAATTCGAACAAACAACTAATAGCCATCGTTATATCCTTTCGGAAAAACAATTCCTCCGCGAAAAGCTAATTGACATCGAAAGGAACCACGACACAAACATCAATAATGCTTTCGCAAACATCGAAGCTCATTGCCACCTACAATCAGCATACCTAGTGATGGGAGAGGCAATGTGCCTTGGTTTCGATGTCAAATACGACAGTAACAATGAACATTATAACTTTATTGACTATTTAATCGGGCGAAAGGAACCATGGCTGAGTGGGTATGATACTGATGTTCAGTATGCCTTCCCACGTGATATCAAAAGTCATTTCGAAAGGCTATTCAAACAGTTGGTAGTTGGCGTGGAGGATTATGAAAGACAAGCCCATATAAATTTTATTGTCGAATATGAAGGCTACTGGATCAGCCTACCGTCAATAATTACCCGCTATATGTACGAGCACCACATTCATTACACTAATGCAAAAGGCAAAAAAAACCTGTTTGTATTGAGTACTCACAGCTCAAGTGGAAGGGATGACTTCCTCCATACATTAAACAATCACCTTGGTACTGATATTGATCTCTCAGTGACAAACCTATCACTTGGTTATCTGACAAAAAGAAAGTCAGGTATAAGACAAGCCCTGGAAAGAATCATGTTTGAGCCTGGTGATATCCTCGCCATTGTCAGGGGAGGTGGGGATATTGGCAATGAAACTTTTAACGCTTTCAAATCCGATGATAGCAACAGCTATCTTCAAAAACTGATTAATAACGGTGTAACGATTGTTTCTGGTGTCGGGCATTCGTGTGACCACTTCCCGATTGATGAGATTGTTAGCTATTGCGAAATAACGCCAACTGCAGCAGCGAATAGAGTGCTTGAAATCGTCTCGAAATCTGACCAAGCACGACTGCTTGCAGTGCCACTGGTAGATGGTGGAACGGCGAACTGAAATCCCACGTTGGCCTTGTTGCTGAATTCAAGCACAGGGCGAACGCTTGTTAAATCGTTCGTATTTTAAACTCAGTATATTGTTTAAAATGCAGTTGTTTTAGAAGGGTTGCGCCTTGAATTCGATTTAAGCAACAGAGCCGAGCTAAAGTGCAATTTACCCCGTTCTTCGAATTGTTAATCTTTAATGAAGTTTCTAACGTGACTGAAGCAGCTTTTGTTCCCAAGATACTGGCAAGGAAGGAATGTGGGTGGAATCAGTCTAAGCGATGAGTTGAATTGAAACCACAGTCTATTCGAGATTGGCTAGTTGATGGTTAATACAGGTATGGATAACGTAGCTCGAGGTGTTTAAGCTCAAGCTCTTCGACTTCTAATAAGCTATGCTGATCCTGCAGTTTTTCATAGAGATGATCGATTGCACTCCCTAATAGATACTCTTGGGTTAGCCCACCAACCAAAATATGTGTATCACAATAGTGTTGCACCCTGACTTCGATTTCACCTACATAGGTAATAGGCCTCGGAAACAAGCAGTACAGTGCCTCAAAGTCACATGGAGACACAATGATTGGGCGCTCAACTTCACCCAGTAAAACGCTGATTAGTCCTTTCAATGTCATACAAAGCTCCCCTTTTGCACCATCAAACTGATAAAGTGCTGCATAGCTAAAGATTTCTATTTCAGCCGTTAGCCCCACTTTGCTTGCATGCAAAATTATATAATATGGATTGCAATAAATTGCTGCAACACATGATTAATGCCTATTGCCACCCTCTATCTGCATGGCTCAAGCCGTTCAGAAGTTCGGTTAAAGGGCGCGGATACGGCTCAATAGTTGAAGGGTAACCCCTTTCTCGGTCGGTGACTTTAAATATCGATTTTTTTGATGTGCCAGTTGCCAATTTAATTTACTGCCACCACAGCACCACCATTGCTTTACCCCTAAATTTTCTGCATGCATCAGCGTTCTAGCTGAAGCACCGCCATTACCCATTCTCAGCTTTCCTCGTCAATCGATATCAGGAGCCAAAGAGGCTTCCGTCGCCGATTTTTCAAGCAACCGTGCAGATACCTCGTCATGAGGTAGGTTGTCTATGATATTCATCGGTCGATAACTCATAGTAAACGTCATGTCATCAAAAGAGATTTCGTTACGTTCAAGGTAGCGTTTTGAATAAAGAAGCCCAATCACGTCGATATACAATACTCTCACATCAATTCCTTATCCTCAGTCCTCTCCAAATATTGCTTCAATGCATGTTGACTCCCAGAGCCTCGGTACAGATGATTATCTAGGAAAAACTCCACGGCATTTAGACTGGGTTTCTCTACGCAAAATGTTTCATATAGGATTTTGTAAAACAACCAACTCTTGCACTCTACGATGACCCAGAAAAAGGATAAAGAGGCCGCAAACCCAATAAACCATTTGAGTTCGACATTTAGTGATACGGCACTTAAAGTAAGTTGAGTAAAACAGTATAAGCCGAACGAGGCGCTCGCAATAAACCCGAGGTTACATAATCGATTCAACCATGCTGGGATCTCAGCTTGTTCGATGATCATATGAAGGTGCTTCACTTCAACTCTCACCATTACCCATCGCTCCAACCGTTAACCACCCTAAAGACACCAAACCCATTGATTTATAGGCCAAGTCTATCAATTAATCCTTGAAAGGGCACAAAGCAAACATATTACCCCGATATAGGTTCGCCCTGATTTACAAAGGGTTGTTAGGTTTGTCAAAGCATCGAGGTGGTGCTGATTTAGTAAAAGGTATCAACGCTTAGCCATTTAATTTGTGATGGTGATAAATAGCAGATTTGGTTGGGACTAGGTGATGTGTAGTAGCTGAGTGAATTTGGCCACTACATGCGAGGTTTAGCAATACCTAAGGTAATCTTTAAAACGCTAATTTAGCAAAACCACTGACTCATTCTTGTCCAGAAACAAGCTTGCACTTCATCCACATGAAAAAAATGAGGCCCGCAGCGGAGCCTCATTGCATCTATCAATATCTACCTCTAATCCGCCAACAGCTTAGCCGCAGAACGCATCAGCGCCGGTCCTTTGTTCTCGCCAAACCCTGAATGGTATGGATTGGTTGAGAACATCACGCCCACAAAGTCACGTGCTGGATCGATGTAGATGAGTTGGCCTAGATTACCGCTTTTTGCCATGGCGCCATCATCAAAGATAAAGTCGAACTGATAGGCGTTGTAGTCGGCTTTCTCGCCAAAGGCGTGGATGGAGCTGTTTTCTTTCTCTGTTCCAACGAACGCTTTACGGTCGCCACTATTGCGGATTCGGTCGATGACAGCTTCAGACACAACGGGCTCATCCGCTACTGCTTTCCAGCTTGGTGTAAACAATGTTCCCCAGCGTGCCATGTCTTCGACTGTGCTTGATACTAAGCCTACCGGCAGTGCGGTTCCGTCTGGGGTTAGGTTGAAGTCCATTGACTGTCTTGCATGAACCTTTGACCACACGCGATCTTCAAACACTTGTGTCCAGCTCTTGTTCTCTATATTTTCCACCAGCTTAGTCAGCACTATGGTGTTGATAGACGCATATCTAAAGTGATCTCCTGGCTTTTCGCCCTTTAGCTTTTGCGCACCCTGTGCAACCTGTATCCAAGTCTCGACTTCGCCGGTTGTTGCTCGTGGTGAGTTAAACGCTGATGCAAAAAAGCGCACAACATCTGAATCTGGATTTAAAATCGAAGCGAGCGTTTCTTCATTGTCTAGAGCCGTAGACATATTCAATGTATTCAACACTGTCACGCTATCCCAGTTAGTGCCTTTTAGTTCAGGAACATAAGTGGAGATCGGTGCATTTTGGTCGACTTTCCCTTCCTCGACGAGCATTGCGATAACGGTGCCAACGGTGGTTTTCGCAGAAGATGCCCATACGTGCTTATCCATCGGCTTCATTCCCGGATACGCCTCATAAACTATCTTGCCTTTATGTATCAACATAAAGCCCTGAGTTCGAAACTGTTCATCCGCTAAGTAATCAGCCATCGACATTTCACCCTTTGTCTCTGTTTTCACAGTGAGCGTGTCTAGGCGTGAGTCTATCGCTTCCTCTAGTGGTCTGAAGTCTGCATTGGGCGCTGCCATGGCAGTCGGTAGGAATTCGCTCATATGCATGTTGTAATACAAAGAGTGATCCCCTCCCATTTGCCAATGAAAGTTGTTGAACTCTTTACGCGCCGCTGAGATGAACTCAGGTTCAAAAGTTTGTTTGGCGGCTTTTACAGGAATTGTCACCTGCGCACCTTCAACCTGAAGCGCCGCTTCCACTGGGTTTAATTGAACTGAGCTATTAGCAAAAGCTTGTGAACTGATTAGAACCCAAGGGGCAATAATTAGGGTTGTTAGATCAAGTTTCATTGTTCGTCTCCACATTTTGTATGTGACGAACTATAGTGATACTAGCCGCGCTTAAATAGGTCATTTACCGCCAAGCAAGAGATCCGCGATGAGTCAGCTCAATGCCAACATCAGCCATTCAAGTAATTTGAAGCCATTTTTAGATTACTTTAAAAGGCACAACATAGAATGGAAGGTCACTGCAGAAAAGCACGATATTCCACTTAACATTGCCACGTGCTCTGTGTGGCTACCCTCACTAAATGTGATGGCATTCTTGATGTCGATGATGCGCCAAAGCAATCGAAATATTGGCTTAGAGGTGGGACAACTGATCTCGCTGGCACAGATTTCACCAGTGCTCGACCGCGCGATTCATAAATGTCACAACATGGAGGAGGCCGTTCATACGTTGATGGAGCTGATGCCTTCGTTAAACAGTCATATCTCTATATGGGCGGAGCAAATAGACGGAGATTGGTACCTTTGCCATCGCGGTGCTTATCGTCCATCAACTCCTGGTTACGAGCAAGCTGAGTGGTTTAGAACCTTCGCATTGCTATCAGTGTGCCGACACTTCCTTGGTGAATCTTGGCAACCTGCAAAGGTATTAATGACTATCTCGCCTCATCTAGGCAAACCACATGAGTCGAGTTTAGAGCACTCGCACATTCGTTTCGCACACTCTTTTGGCGGGATTCAGATTCCCGTTTCAGCCGATTTCCTGCCAATCGAAGGCATCAACCACGACATCGATTGGACGAATCATATGGCAAGGCTGTGTCATACTTATTGCATTCTGCCCTGGTTTAACATCCGCTGGTTAGCAAAGCTATTAGGTATGTCTGAAAGAACACTGCACCGACGGTTTGTCGAACATGGCACCACATTCAGGCTTCTACGGGATAACGCAAGACGTGATATAGCCACCTCACTGCTTGCCAATGAACACCTGCTACCTGAAGCCGTCGCCTGGCACTGCGGTTACAGTGACCTTTCAAACTTCAACCGAGCCTTTAAAGTGTGGCAAGGCTGTACTCCGTCGCAATATCGAAAGAAAGCGATGCAGCAATCGACGTAGATCTAGTCGCTTGCCTAATAAATTACTGAGGCAACAACCACGCCAAAAAGTCATCAATAGCAGCGCTCTGTGCCTCTGCAGGTCTCAACAAGTAATAGCTTTGTCCAGAAGTCACATAGTCGGTGTAAGGCTGCATCAATCGATTTAGCTTCAAGTCCTCTTCGGCAAGAGTGATATCTCCGATCGCAATACCAAAGCCCTGCTGCGCGGCATTCATCGCTTGGTCTAAGGTTGAGAACGTCTGATTGCGTCTGCCCTTTCGCGCAATACTACCCGACTTTTCTAGCCACAGGTTCCAATCACTTTGCATTGGGTTTGCGTGAAGCCATGTGAACCTTGCAAGGTCTTTGTCGTTCCATTGTCCCTCTTCACCAATGACCTGCTTCCATAGTTCTGGAGAACAGATAGGTGTGAGTTTTTCTTCAAACAGTACGTGCTCACTCACCGATAGCGAACGAGGGGGTCTGCCGTATACGATGACCAAGTCGAACGATTCAAAATTTGGCAGCAATTGATGCTTAATACTAGAGGTGAGTTCTACTTCTATATCGGGGTGTTCTTGCTGGAAAGACATCAATCTTGGCAATAACCAAGAGGTGACACAGCTTGGGGCATTGAGTTTGATTTTGTTGGAGCGGTCGGCCACATCGATAACCGCCTTTCGAAGGCGCACCAAGATATCTTCGGCCATAGGAATCAATTTGCTTCCTTCAGGTGTAAGTGCCAACCCCCTCGCCTGTCTATAAAACAGCGCGACTCCCACCAACTCCTCTAATGACTGTATCTGGCGACTGATCGCCCCCTGCGTCATATTCATAGCTTGAGCCGCATGAGTAAAATTTAGATGCTCTGCGGTAGCCAGAAACGCTTGTAGGTTCTTAGTTGAGGGCAATCGGGTGTTCATTTGATGTTCTATCCATGAGTTATTTGCATGGCTAGTATGTCTTTATTTCGATTCTTACTCAAAACCTTTTTGATTAGATTAGTCACATAGACAGTCAAATAATAAATCATTAAGCAAATAAAATGATTTGGCATTCAAAAAGAGATAATACTAATGACGTCACTGGCTTCAAAACTAGCGCCTGAGAGCATAAAAAAATTAATACCATATCAATCAGCGCGCCGCATTGGCGGATCAGGCCGCCTTTGGCTTAATGCCAATGAATTAGAGCACGGAGTTCATTACAGTGAACACGCCTCTGATTACAATCGATACCCTGATTTTCTGCCTCATGACATCGCTGCAGCGTATCAAGAATACTGCCAAACCCAGGTGCCTGCTGTGGCTGTGCGTGGCGCCGACGAAGCGATTGATCTTCTTATTAGAACCTTTTGCCAGCCAGGCAAAGATAAGATTTTAATTAGCTCTCCCACTTACGCCATGTATGAATTTTGCGCTGATGCATTGGCGATAGAGACGATAGATATTCCACTCAAAGGAGAGTCATTTGATCTCGACGTTGAGGGCGTGATCAAACAGGCTCCTCAAGCCAAGATTGTTTTCCTGTGTTCACCGAACAACCCAACGGGTAACCTGCTTTCTCGAAGCGACATCATTGCCGTTCTCGAGGGTACTCAGCAAGATGCAATTGTGGTGGTCGATGAGGCCTACATTGAATTTGAACTAGCAGAAACGGTGGCAAACCTAATAGGGCAATACCCTAATCTGGTTGTCATTCGCACCTTATCAAAGGCCTTTGGCTTAGCGGCAGTACGTTGCGGCTTTATTTTGGCGGCAGAAGAGGTCATGGAATACGTGATGAAGCTTATTCCTCCGTACCCTATGCCAGATTGTTCAGCCAAGATTGTGCTTGATGCCCTATCTCCGCAAGGGATTGATATTGCAATGAGCAATACACACAGCATTATTCAAACGAGGCAACACTTTGTTGAAGCCATCCAAGATTTACAATGGATAGAACACATCTATCCATCATCTACTAATTTTGTGCTCATTCGCACACATCAAGATGCAGAACTCTTTAGCTATTTGAAGGAACAGGGAGTCGTTACTCGTAACCAATCTCATGAGCCTGCATTAAAGAACTGTGTCAGAATCACGATAGGTTCACCAGAGTCGATGCAAGAAGTCGCCGAACTTATCAACCAATACTCATTTTCATCGCTCTAAAAGGGAATTAAGAATGAAAAAACTTCTACTTGCGCTTACGTTCGTTGCTTCACTTGGATCAGTTACAGCAATGGCAAAAGAGGTGCGCTTAGCATCAGACTTTACCTATCCGCCTTTTAACTACAAAAACGCGGAAGGCACACCTGTTGGCTTTGACATTGAGATTGCAGATGCATTGTGTGCAGAAGCTGAGCTTAAGTGTACTTGGGTTTCTCAAGGCTGGGATTCGTTAATTCCGAGTCTATTAGCGCGTAAGTCAGACGTTATCATGGCGTCTATGCGTATCACTGAAGAGCGTAAAAAACGTATCCTGTTTACTGACAAGTACTACCAAACGCCTGCACGATTTGTTGCCAATGAAGAGAGCAACTTTGCTATCGACCAGAGTGGCCTAAAGGATAAGGTGATCGGTGTACAGCAAGGGACAATCCACGACCGCTACGTCACCGACAAGTTTGGTAAGATCGCGACCATCAAGCGCTATAGCGGCCAAGATGAAGTGTACATCGACATGAAAAATGGTCGTCTAGACGCTACGTTTGGCAATGCTGACCAATTGGCATTAGCATTCTTAGATAAAGAGATTGGCCAAGGTTTCGAGTTTAAAGGCGAAGCAGTCACGGACAAATCTTACATCGGTGAAGGCACCGCACTGGCATTGAGACAGCAGGATAAAGAGCTGGCTGAGAAGTTTAACAAAGCGATTGCAGAGATCCGTGCCAACGGTACATACGACAAGATTGCTGCCAAATACTTTACTTTTGATATTTATGGTGAAGAGATAAAGTAACCAACTCACACTACTAAATGTCTGATATTTATATAAATATCAGACATTTAACACATCAGCAGTTACATATTGTTACTCACTAAACGCCCTCTGGCTCACCATTCCTGAACCCTACTCTTTCGAACTCCATTACCTATGGATAATCTATTGTTATCCGTTTTAATGGTGACTCTCCTATGGCGACTAAACATGAACAACTTCTAGAAAGCTATCTTTCTACGCTCAGCGAGACTGAGCGAAAAAACATCGCAACAATCAATGCCGACCATTTTTGTGCTGACGAATTTAACGCCAACGAATGCGCCAAGCTCGTCAACGAAGGTAAAAAGCGTGCAACGTGTAGCCTAAAGGTTGGGTACGAAAAAGAGAACGCTCCTCTTCCCAAGCAAAGTGACCTTACTATTGTGCTGGATTGGTCTCAAAACCCTGTCTGTATTATCAAAACCCATAAAGTTGAGACCAAGCCTTTCAAAGAGATCGACGCAGAGTTTGCGGCAATGGAGGGAGAAGGTGATGGCAGTTTTAAATGGTGGCAACGAGAACACGCTCACTTTTTCTCTGAATACGCCAAGGAGATCAGTGTTAGTTTCAATGAAGATTCCGAAATAGTGCTAGAGTATTTTGAGAAGGTTTATCCTATTGAATAGAGCAGGTTAAATGAAACTACCGACGGACTTTGAGGAACAATTCGAAGCCTTCATCCAAAAAGAGATGAAGACTGATGCTGCCCATGACCTGAGCCATGTGCAGCGAGTAGTGGCTATCGCAAAGCGCCTCGCTCAGCAAGAAAAAGCGAACCTGTGGGTCGTATTACCTGCAGCCTACCTTCATGACTGTTTCGCTTATCCTAAAGATCATCCAGACAGACACCTCAGCTCCCAGTTAGCGGCAGATAAAGCCCTGCAGTTTCTCGCCTCAATCAAATATCCAACCTATACCTATCAAGATATCTATCACGCTATCAGCGCGCATAGTTATAGCGCCAATATCCCACCGGAAACCATAGAAGCCGAAGTCGTGCAGGACGCAGACCGACTCGACTCACTTGGTGCTATTGGCATTGCCCGTTGCATTCAAGTAAGCAGTAGCTTTAACGCCGAACTTTACTCTCCAGAAGACCCATTCGCCGAAGAACGCGCATTAGATGACAAGGCTTACGCGGTTGATCACTTCTTTGAAAAACTGTTTAAGCTACCTGAAACCATGAATACCAAGTCGGCAGCCAAAGAAGCCAATAAACGCGTTATCTTCATGCGTCAGTATTTAAACCAACTTCGACAAGAGATTGGTTAAACCTGCATTCCACCAGCAAAAAAACTGTAAGCAAATGAAAATAACCACCAGTAAAAGTTAGAACCTCATCACATAACTTGATAGCGTATCTGCACCGTCTTTTTCGTTGCATGGATGCCAAGATTAGCGACTGATTTTCACTGTACGAGTCGCTGATATTTTAGGGTGCTAAAAGGTTATTCCATGTTACTACTTATACTGTCAGTCTTATGTTTACTGACGGTTGCGGTGTTTATCTTCAGGTTACTTCGACTGGCTAAACAACGCATCCACATCCCCGACTCTACGCAAGATAGAAGTGATTGGCCGAAGGTTTCGATCATTATTCCCGCGCGCAATGAAGCTGAAAATATCACAGGGTCACTAGGCAGCGTACTTGAGCAAGACTATCCAACCGACAAACTAGAAATCATTGTTATTGATGATTTTTCTGAGGATGCTACTAAAGATATTGCCGAAAGCTTGATGGCTAAATCTGAGTTCTCAGCGCAGTGCATTCAAGGAAGAGCATTACCAAAAGGTTGGCTTGGAAAGAGTAATGCCTGCATGTGGGGTGCGACTCACGCGACGGGTGATTACCTATTTTTCATTGACGCCGATACGCATTCTTCACCGCATATGCTCAAGAGTGTTATCGACTTCACGCAGACTCGAGACATCGAGATGTTGTCGTTTAACCCTCAGCAAGTGATGGTATCAAAGGGCGAAAAGTCCTTACTGCCTGGCATCTTTCTCTCTACCGCCAACTCTATGGATTTTGTTGCTTCTAACGATCCAACACAGCAAGAAGCCATCGCTAACGGTCAAGCTATGCTGTTTAAAGCAGAGAGCTACCGCGCTGTGAATGGACACGAATTGGTTAGAAGCGATGTTTCTGAAGACTTGGCCTTTGCCAAGAAAATGAAGCAGCGCGGCTTTCGCATTTTTTGGGCATTTGCAGACTCTTTAATGCGCACTCGCATGTACACCAGTGCCAATGATATTTGGCAGGGTTTCTCAAAAAACATGAACCGTATTGTTAAAGCGGAAACCCTACCCCTAGCAACTTGGTATTGGGTTAAATGCCAATGGATCGCATGGATGTCGCCGATCTTGCTGGTTGTGTCATTCCTGCAATATCAACAATCAGCATCACAGATAAGCATTTTGGCGCTAGGTATTAACCTGATTACCAGCATCGTATTGCTTGGCACTTTCTCTGGGTTAGTTCGAGAACTATCGGTCCCTATCCGTCATGCGATATTCGTGCCCTTCGGCATCAGCATGAACGGTTTTCTCGCGCTCAATGCTTGGCGATTACAAAAATTAAACCGTGTGGTTTGGAAAAATAGGAGTTTGCCACAATGAACATCAAACACATGATTGCAGCTCTTGTTGCAACACTCTCCTTTAACTCTTTTGCTGACACAGTGAATTGGAAAGAAGTGAAAAACAATCATGGGATCACGGTTTACAATCGCAGTATCGAGGGCAGTAGCTTTAAGGCTTTTCGAGCTGAGATGACCGTTGAGTCTGATTTAACAACGCTAATGGCCGTTTTTAACGATGTTGATGTAGGCACTACTTGGGTTGAAAATGTCGATGAGATGCGCCTTGTAAAAGCGAACTCAAACATGGACAACGTGACTTACGCGATGACCAAAGCGCCATGGCCAGTAGCTGACAGGGACTCTGTGGTTCATAACCACATTAGCCAAGACCCTAAAACGCTAGCGGTGACCATCAAACAAGAAGCGGTTCCAGATGAATTGCCTCGCACCAAAAACAAGGTGCGCATTGAGACCTTGCACAGTACTTGGGTGTTCACTCCTATCAACGAAAAGGAAACGCGAGTCACTTATCAAGTGTTCACTGAACCGGGTGGCAGTTTACCTGCGTGGCTAGTTAATAAAGTCGCTATTTCTCAGCCTTATAAAACCTTCCAAGGCCTACGTGAAATGTCGCAAAAGCCTAGCTATCAAAAAACAGACGTAGAAGGTATCTACAACCTTTAACCCAATGAAACAAAGCCCCTTAAAAAGGGGCTTTGTTGCTTAGGCTAGGTCATCCGTTCCTTCAATCAAGAAATGATGACTAATAGACCCTGCTGATCGCGCTTTAAAGTGAGGAACGTAGTCAGGATCAGCCATAAATGCCTGTGCCGCTTGTTTAGAGGGCCACTCGATAATTACCCTCAGTGCAACGTCTTCTCTCTCGCCTTCTAGCCGTTCATGACTGCCCGTTCGAGCCAAATATTTACCACCGTGTTTTGCCACAGCAGCATTGGTAGGTGGAATATAGTCCGCTACCCAAGCATCAGTAGTGGGTGTCACTTCAAGTACAGAGTAATAAGCCATAATGTTGTCCTTTGACATGAGTTTGATGAGTTACCTTTTATAAGAGACGGCGCTTCTTTAACAGCGACCGCTTGGCATTGATAACACTCACAAAACTTTAGGGACAATCAGTAACTACTTCCTGCAATGGCAACGTTTGTTCTTGCTCTTTTGCCACCTGAATTGCACCAAGCTCATGCATCAAATGCTTCACAAGTATGGCATAGATGAACATCATCGGTAGTCCTGCTACTACGCATAGGGATTTGATGGTATTAATTCCGCCCCCTGCCAAAGCTTGCGACTGCGCGGGAAACAAAGACGAGACAAACAGCAGGGCAATAACCATCACCACCGCAGGAATGGCTAACCCATAGTTTAGGTTTCTCATTTACTGTCTCTCCACTCAGCCAAGGCTTTGATGTGTGAAGGGTAGATCCCACAACAGCCACCAATAATGGTTGCCCCAGCGCGATGCCACTGTTTAGCAAATTCGAGATAATCTTCAGGAGAAAGCTCACGCATAGATTGGATGGTGTCATTGGCTTCATGGGTTACACCAATCGGCGTAAAGCTATTGGCAAAGACGCCGATGGCAACATCAATGCCTTGCTCGCCAATGATAGCTTTGGCTTCGGCGATGGCTTGCTCCATGACTTCAGGAATAGAGCAGTTAAAGAAGATACCATCAGCCCCAGATTCGCACAGTTTTAGGATTGCTTCTTTAACCGTTTCTCCAGAGCGTAACTTCGGAATATCCGACAGATCATCTTGCAGGGTAAACGCGTAGTGACAAGGTTTATCCGTTTGAGAGAGCACTTGGCTAATGGCTTCAAACTCAGCAATGCTAGCGACGGTTTCAGCAAGCCAAAGGTCAACATACGCTTCTTGGGCTTCAAACAGGGTTTGAGTGATCTCTTTTACCTGCACGGGTTCAAAGAGATCGGGGCGGTAGCTGCCTAATGCTGGAGGGATAGAGCCTGCGACAGCAACCTTTTGATTGCTTTTATTGACCGCTTCTCGTGCAAGCAGCGCAGCGGTGCGAGCCAGTTCTGCACCTCGCTGTTGGTACAAGGTCTCACCGAGATGAAATGGCACACAAGCATAGCTATTTACCGTGATAATTTCGGCACCTGCCTCAATGAAACCACGATGAGCCTGCTCAACATGCTGAGGAGATTCGATAAGTGCTTGTGCACTCCATTGTGGCTGAGTAAACGGCGCGCCAATACGTTTCAGTTCGCGCCCCATGCCACCGTCAAGGATGATTACGTCTGTCATCTTAATTGCTTCCATACAACTCTACTTGGATACCTCACATTGAATACGAGCAGCAGGTCAATTGATAGTGAAAGCTGTTCAACAGCTATATGAAGAAATTTCAGGTTCATTAAATATAGTCCTGAGTTGCTAGTCGAACTACAGTTATTGAACACTCTTCACTCAATCCTCAGGTGGACAATATGAACAAACCTATCGTGGCCGACAACAAACCCAAGAAAGTCGAACTCACAAAAGGCGAGGAGTATTATTTCTGCACCTGTGGACGGTCTAAGAACCAACCCTTCTGTGATGGCTCACATGCGGGTACCGGGTTTAAACCAAAGAGCTTTACTGCCGAAGAAACCGCTGACGGATACTTATGTCAGTGCAAGCACACCGCGAATGCGCCATTTTGCGACGGCTCTCATAAGCAATTCTCAGCAGAGCAAGTGGGTCAAGAAGGCCCAGGTGTTCAAGTGCAGCAAGCGGAGATCCCTATCGCCGTAGCAACGACCGAAGAGCCTACCGTAGAATTCATTCATCAATTGGCTCGAGATGGTCTCTCTAAGCTTGGGCACCACGGCCCAATGACCTCTATGGGTGTGCCTCGTCACTTACTGCCACATTGGGATGACTTGCAGATCATGGTCGCGCAGATGGCGACTAAGCCACTGATGGAGGATGTTCCTGTGGGTACAGAGCTCGTCATTGGTCCAAATGCCAAGAAACCTCTTAAACTTAAAATCCCGCTGTTTGTCTCAGACATGAGCTTTGGCGCCTTATCCGAAGAAGCAAAGATTGCCTTAGCCACTGGGGCAGAACTGGCAGGAACAGGGATCTGCTCTGGTGAGGGCGGAATGCTACCTGAGGAGAAAGCGGCCAATTCTAGATACTTTTATGAGTTAGCCAGTGCTGGATTTGGCTACAAAGAACAGCTATTAAAAGGCGTGCAAGCCTTTCACTTTAAAGGCGGGCAAGGGGCAAAAACCGGCACCGGTGGTCACCTTCCCGGCAATAAAAACACAGGAAAAATCTCTATGGTTCGCGGTATACCTGAGGGCGAACCTGCCATCTCACCACCCACCTTTAAAAACCTAAATACCGCAGAGGACTTTAAGGCCTTTGCCAACCGAGTGCGAGAGGTCACAGGTGGTATCCCTATAGGCTTTAAGCTCAGTGCCAACCATATTGAAGAGGACATACAATTTGCCCTCGATGCCAGCGCCGACTACATCATTTTAGACGGCCGAGGCGGCGGTACTGGTGCGGCTCCTGAAATGTTCCGCGATCATATTAGTGTGCCGACAATTCCGGCGCTGGCTCGTGCTCGTCGCTATTTGGACGAACAAGGGATGAGTGGCAAGGTCACCCTCATTATCACAGGGGGTATCCGAGTACCTATGGATTTTGTCAAAGCGATGGCCCTTGGCGCCGATGGGGTTGCTATCTCGAACAGCGCCATGCAATCCATAGGCTGTGTTGCCGCGCGAATGTGTAACACCAACAACTGCCCAGCAGGGATTGCCACACAAAAAGCGGACCTTAGACAAAGACTCAACGTGGATAAATCTTCCAAGCAGTTACATAACTTCTTCAATGCTTCAGTGGAACTCATGCAAGTAATGGCAAGAGCTTGTGGTCATCATAGTCTGAGTGAGTTCAATAAAAAGGACCTCGCGACTTGGCATAGGGAGATGGCTTTGTTGTCTGGAGTTAGGTATTCGGGGTATGGGGAGCCGTAAAATCAGCTTTCAGCTATCCGCTGTCAGTTATCAGACGGTCTCTTGTTCACAAGTCGGACTTTTGGGTAGACGTCATCCTGAACTTGGTTCAGGATCTTAGGGTGCACTTAGCTGAGTTTTGCACTCCCCAAGATACTGGATAAATACTCCGTATTTTCCAGTATGACGGGACTTTATAGGGTGCTGTTCAAGAGGAATTGAATCGTTAGGTCCCCGATAAAAACGCTCGGGGACGACCGTTGTCTTGGAATAGTGCTCAGTGACGTCATCCTGAACTTGATTCAGGATCTTAGTGCGCACATAGCTGAGTTTTGTACTCTCCAAGGTACTGGATAAATACTCCGTATTTTCCAGTATGACGTGACTTTATTGGGTGCTGTTCAAGAGGAATTGAATCGTTAGGTCGCCGATAAAAACGCTCGGGGAAGACCGTTGTCTTGGAATAATGCTCAGTGACGTCATCCTGAACTTGATTCAGGATCTTAGTGCGCACATAGCTGAATTTTGCACTCTCCAAGATACTGGATAAATACTCCGTATTTTCCAGTATGACGTGACTTTATTGGGTGCTATTCAAGAGGCATTGAATCGTTAGGTCCCCGATAAAACCGCTCGGGGACGACCGTTGTCTTGGAATAGTGCTCAGTGACGTCATCCTGAACTTGATTCAGGATCTTAGTGCGCACATAGCTGAGCTTTGCACTCTCCAAGATACTGGATAAATACTCCGTATTTTCCAGTATGACGTGACTTTATTGGATGCTGTTCAAGAGGAATTGAATCGTTAGGTCGCCGATAAAAACGCTCGGGGACGACGGCTGTGTTGGAATGGTTTTGTTTACTATCAATCTAGGACCCAGAACCTCAAGCTCAGTGACGTCATCCTGAACTTGATTCAGGATCTTAGTGCGCACATAGCTGAATTTTGCACTCTCCAAGATACTGGATAAATACTCCGTATTTTCCAGTATGACGTGACTTTATTGGATGCTGTTCAAGAGGAATTGAATCGTTAGGTCCCCTATAAAAACCCTCGGGGACGACGGTTGTTTTGGAATAGTGCTCAGTGACGTCATCCTGAACTTGATTCAGGATCTTAGGGTGCACATAGCTGAGTTTTGCACTCTCCAAGATACTGGATAAATACTCCGTATTTTCCAGTATGACGTGACTTTATAGACTACTTATCCGAGCCTGTTAGCTTAGACTTCATGTCCATGATGAACATTGGCCCAATAACGATAACGCAGGTTAGCAGGAGTACCTCTTCTGCTATTAATAGGTATGAAGTATAGAGGTCGCTTTGTTGCGGAGTAAAACCCATAGTGGGCACTAAGATGACCAACACCCACGACAGCACGTAGGCCACAAGCAATGCAATACTCACCCCTAGTTTGGCTTTACTCATTGGTTTACCTCAAGTGACCAATATGGGGGCTGTCCATAATATTGAGAGAAGTAATCAACAAATGCTCTCACCTTCGGCGCAAGCAAGCGGGCACTGGGGTAAACAACCCATATTGCCGCGCCGTCCACCAAGGGATAATCTTCTAGCACCTGCACAAGCTCACCGCGCTTGAGGTTTTCATGCACCAGCCATGTGGAACACTTGGCGATACCTAATCCATCCAGACAGGCATCTCTTACAGCCTCACCGTGATTGACTCGAATACTGCCAGTTCCCTTAATATTGACCTGTCCTTTCGGGGTATCAAAGGTCCATATCTTAAGACCTGATTGACCTATGCACTGATGTTCACGCAATGACTCAGGATTATCAGGCAAGCCATACTTTTCAATGTACTCAGGTGAGGCGCACATGATGCGCTCATCAACCGCAAGCTTCTTGGCGATTAGGCTAGAGTCCTGCAATTCTGCATCACGGATTGCCACATCAAAGCCACCGTCGATAAGATCAATCATAGAGTCGGTCAGCTGAATATCGACAGATAAGTCAGGATTCTCGCTAAGGAATCCTTTTAAAGCAGGCATAAGGTGCATGCGCCCAAACGAAGCAGGGGCAGTGACTCGCAGCGTACCTTGTGGTCTTTCAGCTCCCTTGCCCACTGATGCAAGCGCCGCATCAACCCCTAACAATAACTCTTCAGCATGAGGCAAAAATGCCTCACCTTCTTCAGTCAAAGAGACCTTACGAGTGGTACGATGAATCAAGCGAGCACCGACGCTCTCTTCTAAGCGGCTAATATGCATGCTAGCAACGGGGGCAGACAAGCCAAGTTCTTGACCTGCTTGACTTATATTATGAGTGGACGCCACACGGACGAATAACTTGAGGTGCTCTATATTCACTTAGTTCGGCCTGCTTTGATTCAGCATCAGCTTCTAGATAAAAGTAAATATACGCTAATTTTGGACATAAATAAGGCCCACTTAGAAAAGTGAGCCTTATTAAAGAGAAGTTGAGCTTGTCGCTTGCCTTAAATAACGTTGACCACAACCTTACCAATCGCCTTACCAGAGGCTAAGTGCGCGTGTGCATCGCCCGTTTGGCTAAGATCAAAGGTCTTAGGATCAACAACCGGAACCAATGCACCCGCTTCTGCAATCTTCGCAAGCTCTGCCAAGATGTGGCCATGCTCTTCGCGCTTAAAGTTGTGGATCATTGGGATCAGCATAAACACCACATGCAATGACAAGCCTTTGAAGTGCGCAGTGCTCAAATCTAGCTCCAACAGAGAAACCGTTGTTGCAATCTGACCATTCAGCGCCGCTGCGTCCATGGAGTTTTTCAGGTTCTCACCGCCAACCGAATCATAGACAACGTCAAAGCCTGCACCTTGAGTATATTTAGCAACATAGTCCTCAACAGATTCAGAGGTGAAATCAATCGCGGTTGCACCGAGTTTCTCCATCAATTGCGCCTGCTCACCTGCGCGACCGGTAGCAAAAACGTCTGCGCCCATGTGGTTTGCGATTTGCAGAGCTAAGTGCCCAACACCGCCAGAGCCGCCGTGTACTAATACTTTCTGACCTGCACTCGTTCCTGCACGTACCAAGCCTTCGTAGGCGGTAATGCCAGCAAGAGGAATAGCCGCCGCTTCACGCATTGAAAGATTTTTAGGTTTATGGGCAATCAATTTTGCATCTGCAGGCATGAACTCGGCAAGTGTACCTTGCAACTCACCCAGACCACCAGCGCAACCATACACCTCATCACCCGCAGCAAAGCCAGATACACCCTCGCCTATTGCTTCAATCGTACCGGCAAAATCCATACCCAAGATAGCGGGTGTTTTTGGAGAGAAAGGAAGCCCCTCGCCCATCTCGCGTATCATCATATCGACGGTATTGACACTCGTAGCGGCTACACGAACCAATACCTCACCCGCTTTGATTTCTGGTTTAGATACTTCTGCTACTTCAAATGCATCCACACCACCATATTCACGTACGATTGTTGCTTTCATCCAATTTCACCCTTTGTGTATTTTTATCATTGGTCAGCTAGGTGCTGATTTCTGTGCTTAGCCGTAGAGTCTAGACAAATTCCCACCATTCATCTTCAAGCATTACATGAAAGAGAATTAAGCATTCTTTAATAATCTACTAGGGTCTGTTGATCTTTTGAGGTTATTTTTGTAGCGATTTGTTGGGTATTAATACAAGGCAGTCGCTTTTAGGTGTGGTGGTTCCACATGAAAAGTGACTAACGCGGTAGAAATGCCCAACAAAGCGCTACCCGAAGGGCTCGGCAAGAAGGGCTCGTCCAGAACCCATTTACTCATCGTTGAGCGACTTTTGCTTAGATGACTAGGCGGCAAGTCCCTCGCCTTGATTAAATGACTTCTGGTCGAGCAAAATTTAATCGCAAAAGGTCAACAGACCCTAAGCACAAATCTCAAGATTTATTATTTAGTTTCCTTTAATACTGTTTTGAGAAAGTACACATTGTTGTCTGAAGTTCCCCTGCATAGAGTTGTGTTGAGCGTTCATTTTTCGCTCAGCCCCAATTTTAAGGAGTAACAATATGGCTTACGACGGATACACAACCTTTAGCGCAGAACAAGAAGAAGGGATTCTTACCGTCACTTTCGACTTTGGCCCTGTGAATGTACAAGGTCAGGAAATGCTTGCCGACCTCAATGGCTTGGCCCTTAGGCTTGAACGAGATAGGGATGTAAAAGTAGTCGTATTCCAATCGGCTAATCCTGAGATTTGGGTCTGCCACTACGACACAAACCTATTGAAGGACATGTCTACAGAAGCGGTTTCGCGGGAAGAGGCGAAGCTATTGGATCTTCAGTCTGTGCTGGAGCGCATCAGTAAACTTCCACAAGCGACCATTGCCAAACTAGAAGGCTTCGCTCGAGGCGGTGGCCATGAATTTGCCCTAGCCTGCGATATGCGATTTGCTGCCCGTGGCAAGTTTAAGTTCATGCAAATGGAGGTAGGCATGGGAATTCTACCATGCGGCGGAGGTGCCTCACGGATGGCTAGGCAGGTGGGTTTAGGGCGAGCCCTAGAGATCATCTTGAGCGCACGAGACTTTGATGCCGATGAGGCCGAAGCCTATGGCACCATTAATAAAGCACTAGAGCCCGATGAAATTGGTGAGTACGTCGATACCTTAGCGAAACGTATTTCCAAGTTCCCTGCCGAGTCTATTAATGCGTGTAAGCAAATGGTGTACGAATCTATCGACAAGCCTATTGATGAAGCCCTTAAAGCTGAGGCTTATTGGCTCTATCAGGCCACCAGCAAAACCGCTGCAATAAAACGCTTCACCATTGCTGATGAACAAGGTTTGGAACACGATATTGAAAACCAGCGCAACTGGAATACCTTGGTCATGAATGTGCAAGACATCAACTGATCAAGCCTATTCCCGTTTTACATCTGCAAGCGGCTCCTTAAACAGTAAGTAGAGGGGCCGCTTTTTATTGTCTTAAGGCGATTATTAATATTTTCTTAAAACTGATTTGGTTGGCAGCTCATTTATCTCTCGCCTTGGCAACAGTAGACTTCTTCGCTCCAACACTAAGGAGTTTTCTATGCATTACGAAGGTAAAATTTATCGTCCATGGATGGAAGCTGAGAGCGTACTGATTCAAGCCACTCTTGGTTGCAGTAATAATCAATGTACATTCTGTACCATGTTTGATGATAAACGCTTCAAAATCAGAGATATTGAAGGCATCTTTCAAGATATTGAAGAAGCGCGCAGACTGTACCCGCACGTTGAATCTATCTTTTTAACCGATGGCAATGTGATGGCGATGCGAACTGAAATGCTGGTTAAGATCTTAGACAAAATCAAAACCACCTTCCCAGAGATCAAGAACATTGCGCTCTACTCAGGGTTTAACGATTTTCGTCGCAAGAGTGTTGCTGAACTTAAAGAGATTAAATCAGCAGGCCTGAGTATGGCCTATTCTGGCTTAGAGTCTGGTGACCCTGTAGTACTTGAAAGAATTAAGAAACGCATGACTCGAGAGCACGCAATCGAGGGTATGGAGATGGCACGTGAAGCAAAGATTGGCGTCTTAGCCTCGTTTATCTTTGGCTTAGGTGGCAAAGAGCGCTCTATGGAGCACGCTATCAATACCACCAGCTTGCTCAACATCATGAAGCCAGACGCGATTGCACCAATGGCTCTTGCCATTCAACCTGGCTCTGAGCTTGAAAAAGAACTGCATCGCGGCGAGTTTACTTTGCCAACCCCTTTGCAGATCCTAGAAGAAGAGAAATACCTTCTAGAGAATATGGATGATTTCCATTGCTACTACTGGGGCGATCATGGCAATAACATCTCGCCAATGCGAGGCGTAATGCCAGCGGCAAGGCCCGCATTTCTAGAGCGTATCAATGCCAATATTGCTCACAACCCAATCACCAAAGAGAATGTAATCCAAACATTCGCATGGTAAAAATCCTAATATAAAGCCTTGTTTATCAAGGCTTTAATTTTCTGTGAAATTACACAAAAACTTGTAGGATGTCACAAAAATAAGACAATACTACAAGCATTCTTCACATCCACGTCAAACATTTGATTTACATCAATACAACACTTTATTGGCGATTGATAATCGTTCTCAGATATAAACAAATGGAAGTGATTATGACTAAGAAACTCACCACTGCTGGCGGCTGTCCTGTCGCACATAACCAAAATGTTCTTACTGCGGGTAAGCGCGGACCACAACTTCTACAAGATGTTTGGTTCCTTGAAAAATTAGCTCACTTTGATCGTGAGGTTATCCCAGAGCGTCGCATGCACGCTAAAGGTTCAGGCGCCTACGGTACCTTCACTGTAACCCACGACATCACTCAGTTCACCAAGGCTAAGATCTTCTCCGACGTAGGTAAAAAAACCGACCTATTCGCTCGCTTTACCACAGTAGCAGGCGAGCGCGGCGCGGCAGATGCCGAGCGTGATATTCGCGGGTTTGCTGTTAAGTTCTATACCGAAGAAGGCAACTGGGATCTAGTCGGCAACAACACACCAGTGTTCTTCCTGCGCGATCCACTTAAGTTCCCTGACCTAAACCACGCGGTTAAACGCGACCCAAGAACCAATATGCGCAGTGCAGAAAACAATTGGGATTTCTGGACTTCTTTACCTGAAGCACTTCACCAAATCACCATTGTAATGAGTGATCGCGGTATTCCAGCCAGCTACCGCACCATGAACGGTTACGGCAGTCATACCTTTAGCTTTATTAACTCAGACAATGAAAGATTCTGGGTGAAATTCCATTTCAAGAGTCAGCAAGGCATTAAAAACCTAACGGATCAGGAAGCGGAAGCTTTAGTCGGTAAGGATCGCGAAAGTCATCAAAAAGACCTGTATGAAAACATTGAAAATGGTGCGTATCCGAAGTGGGACCTGAAGGTCCAGGTAATGCCAGAAAAAGATTCGGAAACAGTGTCATACAACCCATTCGACCTGACAAAAGTGTGGCCGCATGAGGACTACCCTCTGCATGATGTAGGTGTGCTGGAACTGAACAAAAACCCAGAAAACTTCTTTGCCGAGGTAGAACAATCGGCGTTCAACCCTGCTGCTGTAGTACCAGGGATTGGTTTCTCTCCTGATCGCATGTTGCAAGGTCGATTGTTTTCTTATGGTGATGCTCAGCGCTATCGCTTGGGTGTTAACCACCATCAGATCCCTGTAAATGCACCTCGTTGTCCTGTGCACAGCTACCACAGAGACGGCGCAATGCGCACCGATGGTAACTATGGTTCAACCATCGGATATGAGCCAAATCAACACCAAGAGTGGGCTCAGCAGTCTGAGTTCTCAGAGCCACCACTAGAGCTGCAAGGTGTTGCAACTCATTGGGATCATCGTGAAGACGACGATTACTTCACTCAGGCCGGTAACCTGTTCCGCATCATGCCAGAGGATGAAAAGCAGCGCTTGTTCGACAATACCGCTCGAGCTATGGATGGAGTTTCAACCCCTATTAAGCACAAGCATATTACTCATGCACTACACGCCGACGTCGCATACGGCGAAGGACTTGCAAAGGCAATGGGGATCGATATAGAAGACGTCACCAAGTAGAGGAGCCTGATTATGCTTGAAGGTATCTTTCAAATTCTCTCCCTAGAAGAGCGCTATTTGATAATGTGGTAACCAGCCTCAACCAAATGCTCTAGCTATAACCCTTAAAAGCCCTGTCGCATTTATGCCGCAGGGCTTTTAATTACTGATCTTAAGCTTGTCAGCTCTGGTATAAGTCTCTAATTTAGAAAGCATCTGATACAGGGACAAAACCTACATGGCTTCTCAAGAAAGCAAAGTACCCACTCACCGACTCTCCCGCTTTGGCAAGTTTGCATCACTCGCAACGAGAGTGGGTGGCGCTATGGTTACCGAAGGAGCAAAACAGCTTGCGCAGGGTAAAAAGCCCAAAGCCAAAGACCTTCTTTTAACCCCTAACAATATTAAAAGAGTGGCCGACCAACTCGCACACCTTAGAGGCGCGGCAATGAAGGTAGGGCAATTGATGTCCATGGATGCGGGGGATCTCATCAGCCCAGAGCTTGCCGACATATTATCAAGGCTTCGCTCTGACGCCTCTCCTATGCCCACCAAACAGTTAGCGACAGTGCTTTGTGATGAGCTTGGACAAGATTGGCAACAAAACTTCATTGAGTTTAATTTCAAGCCGATAGCCAGCGCCTCCATTGGACAGGTACATCAAGCCCATGCCGACGACGGAACCAAGCTAGCAATTAAGGTTCAGTATCCCGGCATCAAGCAAAGTATCGATAGTGACGTAGATAATGTAGGCACCCTGCTCAACGTTGTCGGGTTAATTCCAAAGGGCGTGGACTACAAAGACCTGCTCGAAGAAGCAAAAAAGCAACTGCACGCAGAGGCCGATTATCTTCTAGAAGCGGACCTGCTCAATCGCTACAAGTTGTTATTAACAGATAGCCCTGACTTTGTGATTCCTGAGGTTCTTAGCGACATTACCACCGACAGTGTCCTAGCTATGACTCACGTGAACGGCGAGCCCATAGAGTCGCTCCAACACGCGGATCAGCACACCCGAGACAGAGTGATGACACTGCTATTGGAATTGCTTTTCAAAGAGATCTTTAGCTTTAAGTTGGTGCAAACAGACCCCAACTTTGCCAACTTCCTCTATGATGAGAGTCAGCAGAAAGTCGTACTTCTAGACTTTGGCGCAACCCGTGCCTACAACGAAAATATTAGCGATGGCTATCGCCTCGCCTTTACCTCTGTCATCAATAACGACGATAAGGGTCTCGACCAAGCCCTGACTCAAATAGGCTTCTTCAGCAAACAGATAATACCAGAGCAAAAGCAAGCCATCTTCAACCTCGTCAAGCTCGCCTGTGAGCCACTAAAATTTGATGGTAATTATGACTTCGGCTCAAGCAACCTAGCCCAAAGGCTCAGCCAAGCCGGCACTGTGCTCAGTATGGAACAAGACTACTGGCACACACCACCAGCAGATGCCCTTTTCTTGCATCGCAAGATCGGTGGGCTATACCTTCTCGCTGCAAGACTCAATGCTAAGGTGGATGTAGCGAAGCTGTTTGAATCATACCGCTTGGACTCTTAGTCGGTACTCTTTTGTCATCGATGGGATATTCTTATTAAATTGCAATCTAATCGGAGTATTCCATGCCAAACATCGTTTACATCGCCACCAGCCTTGATGGCTTCATCGCCGACAAAAATAACAACATTGATTGGCTATATGATGTGCCAAACCCTGAGGGTTCAGATTTTGGGTTTGCTGCGCTTATGGATCGCGTTGATGCACTGATAATGGGGCGAAATACTCTAGATATAGTGATCAGTTTTGGTGTGGATTGGCCGTATTCAAAGCCGGTCTTTGTGCTAAGTAACACACTTACTAAGGTACCGGAAGGGTTAGACGGCAAGGTATTTTTAGTTAATGGTGAGCTACCTGATATTGTTCAATCCCTCAATCAAAAAGGCTTTGAAAAGCTCTATATTGATGGCGGCAAGACTATACAAAGCTTCCTGCGACACGATCTTATAGATGAACTCATTATCACCACCATCCCTATACTTCTTGGAGGAGGTATCCCTTTGTTTTCCGAATTATCCGCACCCTTGAAGTTTAAGCACCTAGGCTGCGAAAGGTTAGCGGATCATATGGTGAAGAACACCTTTATCCGCACTCGGTAACTCTAACTTACTGCAATTTCTTCACTGCATCGGGTAGCTCATATAGGGTGTCAATCTGAGGAATATCTTGATCCCCTTCCACAAGCGTATGTTGTGGATTAAGCCAAACCACCTTCAATCCTGCTTCGATAGCAGGGTTGATGTCTTTATCTAGCGTATCTCCAACCATCAACATCGACTCAGTGGACTCACCTAAATCTTGCGCTATCTTGCAAAAGAACTCGGCACTCCCCTTACCTATACCAAGATTCGCTTTGCAGAAGTATCCAGAGATGAACGTGGCTAAACCCGCTCTGTGAAAGGCTTTGTGGATGTCACTTTCGGTTGAGTCTTCTGCATTGGTCGCTACGTAAATTTGATAACGTTTGGAAAGTTCTTGAAGCGCCTCGATAGCGCCTTCTACCGTAAAGACCTCAGGCCAGTCGCACATCTTTCCTTGTTGATCAGGCAAATCAACCATCAAGGTATCGCCCCAATCAAATAAAATCGTATTCACTGCAGAGGGAGTCTGAATGGAACGCTGATATATGTGGTCGGTATGAGAGATACCCTTTATCACATAAGCATCAGGGATAATTTTAGCTAGGGTAAAACCAGCTTTTTCCAGCACTCGCTCAGAGCCAAGATTGCCTTGGGTTACCGTCGCGGAAAACTGCTCAATGCCATGGGTGTGCCTTGCCCAGTCGATCAAGTATTGCAATGATTCTGTCGCATAGCCCTTCCCATGAAACTCAGGCAGTAGCATGTAGCCGACTTCTGCAACCTCATCTTGCATACAAAACCCTGTCAGCCCAACTGGTTGCCCTGAGACACGTTCGGTTATTACCAAACACAACCAGTGAAGAGAGTTCTTACTCCAAGGCTGGATTCTCGCTTGAAAGCGTAACTTAATATCCTGAAGGCTGGGCTTGTCAAAACACAGTTCAATTACACGCTCATCCACATGCAAACTATGAAACAGTGTCCAGTCGTGTTCAGATAAAGATGTGAGGGATAGTCTCGCCGTGCACAGTTCCATTTAGGGGTCTCAAGTCCTCAACTCACCTTCAGTGATGAGTCTTGTTGTTCAGTACTTTAATAAATCACAAAACTAATGCAAAAGAAAACGGTTAAACAATTGAATTTAAATAGTTCTTCGCTAACAATTCATTAAGTGTGTTGTATTTGAGCCGATACTATCGGCAGATTAAGGGAAATGATGAAACATTGGCTAGCATTGGGGTTTTCAATAGTTTTGGTGGGGTGTACTTCGCCAGAAATAGCGCTGATGCCAGAAGCAAAACACGTACAAGTTCGCACTAACAATGCACCCTTGGTAAGAAACTGTAAATGGGTTGGGGAAGTCACGGGCAGTGAAGGGCATTGGTATTCTTATCTTTTTTACCCCAATGATGTGCTTATTCAAGGGGCAATTAACGAGATAAAAAACAATGCGTACTTAACCAATGCGAATACTGTGGTTTTACTTAGCCCTCACTACTTCAAAACCTCAGCAACCTTTGTGGGTACCGCGTACAAGTGCCCACCAAAGCCACCTCAAGACTGATCTTCCGCCGTTGGCGAGCCATCGATTAGATATCTAGCACCTGTTCCTTGCGCAGATGCGGTATCTTCTGGATTGAATAACTTGCAGCTTTTTAGCGACAGACATCCGCAGCCAATACAACCGTCTAGGTTGTCTCTGAGTCGTTGCATCTCGAGTATCTTTTGATCCAAAGATGCTGCCCACTGCTTGGACATTCGAGCCCAGTCTTTTTTGGTTGGCTGTTTATGATTAGGCAGGGTTTTCAGTGCAAGTTTGATCTCTTCTAAACTCACCCCTATTTGTTGCGCTGCCTTGATAACGGAAATAACCCTAATGGTACTAGCTGGATAGCGCCTTTGATTGCCTTCTGTCCTGATGCTTTCTATCAGCCCTTTACTCTCGTAAAAACGCAAGGTCGACGTCGCAACCCCACAACGCTTGGCCGCCTCACCTACCGTGAAAAAACGTGTATTCAAAGCCACAACTAAATCCCTTAAACCTTAAGTTAACTTTAGCTTTCAATTAAAGTAATAACAACCGTGACTATAGACTCAAGAAGGGTCGCTGTCTTCATTCTCAGCATCCAATGCCTTTGCCGCATCACGCACTGCCCACACGCAAAGTCCCATCATGGTAAATGGGATGGCAGCAGCAACATATTCAACCCACCCCATTTTTGCCAATACTGGGGTAAGAATGACGTGACCAAAAATGGACAGAAAGGCCACAACTAGCATTGCGATAATGATTCTGATCTGACTCTTGTGGCTCTTACTGGTCATTCGTCATTCTCTTTACTAGCCCTTTCAAAATGTTCTGACACTGCTCTTCACTCATTTCGACAGGCACGGGATAATCGCCAAACGCCTCATCAATCGCCTGTTTCGCTATTAGCGAGATATCGGCAATTTTCAGCTCAGCAACACAATCAGGAATACCTAATTGCGTCAGTAACTCTTCGACTTTCTCTATAAACGCCACCGCGTTTGTCTTATCAGTATCTCCCGAGGTATAGCCTGCAGCCTTAGCCAATGACGCTATTGATTTAGGGTCTGCTGTGGCAATAAACCTTAGTACCGAAGGCAATACAATTGCGTTCGCACGACCATGAGGAACGTGATAGAAGGCGCCGAGTTGATGAGCGATGGCATGCACATAACCAATGTAGGTTCGGGTAAATGCAAGACCCGCCTCATAACTGGCCTGCGCCATTTCCTGTCGAGCATCGAGATTGCTACCGTCCTGCATTGCTACCGGCAACCATCTGAAGATTCGTTGAATTGCTGAAATAGAAAGCTGCTGCGAATACTCGTTCGCATAGCCACTGATATACGACTCTACAGCGTGGGTAAGCGCATCCGCTCCGGTTTCTGCTGTAATTTTAGGGGGTAAACCTACCATCAAGTTCGGGTCTAATAGGGCGACCTTGGGCACAATAAAAGGGTCGGTAATCGCCCGTTTCTTTCGAGCTTGGTGATCACTAATTACCGCAGCCACCGTACCTTCTGATCCTGTTCCAGAAGTCGTCGGTACCGCAATGACAGGGTAAACGGGTCTATGCACCCGCATAAGGCCGAGCAACTTACTCACATCCTTGTTCGTTTTGGCACTCGCCGAAATGGCTTTAGCGCAGTCCATCGGCGAACCACCGCCTACCGCTATGATTCCGTCACATCGGTTATCGATAAACAGACGTACTCCGTTTCTCACCTCATCAAAGCCTGGATCAGGCGCAACCTCGTCAAACAAGGTAAAGGGTAAGCCTGCTTGCTGAAGAGTGCTGAGTACTGGCTCGATTATCCGTAGTTCAACCAGCACCTTGTCTGTAACGATTAATGGATGAGTAATGCCTAATTCCCTGCAAAGCTCAGTAATTTGACTGACTGTACCTGCTCCTGAAACCAATTTTGGCTCTGGGATCGGTAGCATCTTCAAAAACGGCTTTTTTACTCCAACTAAAATCTTATGAAACATGCCCTATCCTTGGTCGCTCAGTGCAGCACTGCATCCGAATGCATTTCACTCCATACTAAGTTAACGATAATAGGGCTCAACAGAAACAGGCTTAACTTGTTATCTAGCTTCGATAAATAAACTTTATTGAGACGGTTCGCCCGCACTGCCATGAAATGACGTAGACTGGTCAGACTAGATAACGAATCTATATCACTAAAAGGGAATTGAACTCATGACCACCATCAACCGCCAACTTGTTTTGGCCTCCCGCCCTGTCGGCGCTCCCACTTCAGGTAACTTTCGATTAAATACTGCTGACTTGCCCATTATCAAAGAGGGTGAAGTACTGCTTCGCAGCGTCTATCTATCTCTCGACCCTTATATGCGTGGCAGAATGAGTGACGCAAAATCATATGCTGATCCTGTCGCAATTGGTGAGGTGATGGTGGGCGGCACCGTTTGTCAGGTCACGGAATCGAAAAACAGTGATTTTGCTGTGGGTGAGTGGGTACTCGCTTATACCGGATGGCAAGATTATGGGGTCTCTAATGGTGAAGGCTTGATCAAGCTTGGTATGAATCCAGAACACCCTTCTTATGCCCTTGGCGTGATGGGAATGCCTGGCTTTACGGCTTATATGGGACTACTGGATATTGGTCAGCCTAAAGCCGGTGAAACCGTGGTAGTCGCAGCAGCAACAGGCGCGGTCGGCTCTATGGTTGGCCAGATTGCCAAGATCAAGGGTTGCCGAGTTGTCGGGATCGCAGGCGGCGAAGAAAAGTGCCGCTTCGCTGTGGATACTCTTGGATTTGATGCCTGTATTGATCACAAAGCTGATGACCTTGCTGAGCAATTAGCCAATGCCTGTAACGACGGTATCGATGTCTACTTTGAAAACGTTGGCGGCAAGGTATTTGATGCGGTAATGCCCCTGTTAAATACTTCAGCACGCATTCCTTTGTGCGGCCTGATCTCGCAATACAATGCAACGTCACTCCCAGAAGGCCCAGACAGAATGTCGATGCTGATGGGGCAACTGCTAGTGAAACGCATCAAGATGCAAGGCTTCATCATCTTTGATGATTACGGTCACCGCTACCCTGAATTTGCACAGCAAATGATGACCTGGCTCAGTGAGGGAAAAATCACCTACAAAGAGCATCTTGTTGAAGGGCTTGAGAACGCACCTGAGTCTTTTATTGGTCTACTTGAAGGCAAGAACTTCGGCAAATTAGTAGTGCAAACCAACCAGCCAGTTTAACCGCCTAATTTTTATTCCACCCAGAAACAACAAAGGCCAGCTGTAGAAAACAGCTGGCCTTAATTTTTTGTAACTCGAAGATTTAGTCGATTAGAGAGCGAACGTACTCTGCAATCTCTGAATCTTGGCAGTTAGAGAAGAAGCACTCTTGGAACTGTGCGCTACCTACTGCTTGCTTCACTAGTTCTTGGTCGATTGCACGTAGAGAAGAGACAACGTCTTTACATACTGCAGATTTCACTTCGCTTAGGATAGCGGCGTTTGCTTGTTGAGGTGCAGCACGCTCAATTGGGTAACCTTCACCGCGAGCACCCGTAAATGCTTTTTCGAAGATGTAGCGAACGTTCAGTTCACCTGCCCAACCAAAGCCTTTAGCAAATGCTAGTGAGATAGCGTTGCCGTTGTTGATTTGGTTGAATAGGAATGCATCAGATGGTTCTAGGCAGTAACCACAAACCACACCTGGGTGTAGGTTGCTTGCCATCAATGCGCCTTGACCTGTACCACAACCCGTTACAACGAAGTCTACAGCCTTAGAGTTAAGAAGGATGCTAGCCATGATGCCAAGGTGGATGTACGTTAGGTGATGATCGTTCTCGTCAGTCATACCAACGTTGAATACGTCATGGCCAAGACCGCCAGCAACATTGTTAAGCTCTGTAGCAACCATTGCATTTTTAGGTGCTTGGCTGTTTTCCATCATAAGTGCGATTTTCATTGAATACTCCTGCAGTAGACTGCAATAAATTAATCTAATTATAAGTCTTGGGCTGAAGATACGCTGTAATGAGCACATCCTCTCGACACACGGCTATTTATCTTTGAACTATAGCGTGGCCCGAATTTGTCCTGTGTTCTCGTTAGCGAGATAACCAACCGCCATCGACGGCAATGGTGTATCCGTTAACATAATCTGATGCGGCTGAAGCCAAGAATACGCAAGGCCCTGCCAGGTCTTCCGGTTTGCCCCAACGGCCCGCAGGAATGCGGTCAACAATTTCTTTGTTGCGCTTTTCGTCAGCGCGCAATGCGTCTGTGTTATTGGTTGCCATGTACCCCGGAGCAATCGCATTCACATTGATATTGTGGCTCGCCCACTCGTTGGCCATTAAGCGTGTTACACCCATTACACCACTCTTCGACGCAGTGTAAGAAGGCACGCGGATGCCCCCTTGGAATGAAAGCATAGAAGCAATATTGATAATCTTGCCGCCTTCCCCTTGAGCGATCATTTGCTTAGCAACGGCTTGAGAAAGGAAGAACACTGATTTGACGTTGACGTTCATCACGTCATCCCAGTCTTGCTCTGAGAAGTCGATAGCGTCGTTGCGGCGAATAATGCCTGCGTTGTTAACCAATACGTCAATACGACCAAGTTCAGTCACTGCGCGATCAACAATGTTAGGAATATCATCTGTTTTAGAAAGATCGGCGCGGACATCGATAAACTTGCGACCCAACTCTTCAATCTTTTGCTTTGTTTCCGCAGGTTCGGATTGATTCACACCAACAATGTCACAGCCTGCACTCGCAAGACCAACAGCCATTCCTTGACCAAGACCCGTGTTGCAACCGGTAACGATGGCAACCTTGCCTTGTAGGCTAAAAGAATCAAGAATCATGTAGGTTCCTCAAAAGGTATAGGGTTTCAAAAGCGATCATCTCTCTGATGCAGAGTACTATAACAATTTTTGAAACTGCATTTCAAATAAAATTAAAACATAATTTTAATTAATTATGACGAGTGTCTTGTTTTGACGTTCTCGAACGGTTCTCGAACGGTTCCCGAACGATTCCCAAACTGTGCACAACAGGGCTTCCTAGCTCGTTGATCACTAAAGATTAGAGTGTTTCAAGTATAGATAAGGGGAGTAACGTAGGCATTGAAAAGAATGAGAGAAGAAGAAAGGGGCTACCTAAGTAACCCCCTTTTGAATAGATTATTTAAACTTCAGAGCATCTGCAATTACATGATAGATATAGTTTTGTTCAACCACACCTTGGAACAGCCATGCTTGTGGGCCACGAGCAAAAATAGCAACATCTTCACCAGAATGTGTTTCTGAACCCAATTTAATCAATGCTTGTTGCATGTAGTCAGGGTCCGCAGCTTCTTCTGCGGTAACGTCTGGACGATCACCAACAATACCGCCAGGGCCGTTACCGTAGATTAGCGTAGTGTAAGCCTTGCCTGACGCATCTTTATTTGGCTGACCGCCGCTCATCGATAGACCCAAGATGTCATTTCCGCGCTCAGCATAGCCATTAGCGACAAAGCTGTGTGCATGGTCCGCTGTTACAATCACCAAGGTATCTTTAGGATTAGTCTTCTCTAATGCAATTTGAATTGCTTTATCGAAGGCCAGAGTATCTTCTAACGCTCGCTTTGCGTTACCAGCATGGTGCGCATGGTCAATACGACCACCTTCAACCATAAGCACATAACCCTTTTTATTGTTCTCAAGAATATTGAGTGCTTTTTCAGTCATCTCTGCAATTGAAGGCTCTTTATTCTCTTCAACGCGATCTAGCTCGTATTCCATGTGAGAGCTATTGAACAGCCCCATCACGCGAGACTTATCATCTAATTGTTCAAACCCATCTTTATCGAATACATAGCTCGCATTGGGATAGCGCTGTTGCCACTCTTCAATTAGGTTTTTGCCATCACTACGTCGACCCGAGAAGCCTTGCTCATCTTGCGCGTCAGCAGGTAAGAATTCTCTGCGACCGCCAGCAAACACAACTTGCACGCCATCACCATGTTCAAAGTTCACCAATTGATGAGCGATGTCAGTACAGCCATTAGACTTGTTGTAGTTTGAGATAGCTGAATCGTTTTCCCAATCTCTATCAGGGCTATGGGCATAAGCGGCCGCTGGAGTGGCGTGAGTAATACGAGTCGTCGTTACTAAGCCAACAGATAGTCCATTATCCGCGGCCGATTGAAAGGCACTTTTTACTTTATTATCTGCAACATCGTTACAGAAGCCACGCTTAACATTCTCGTTCACGCCTAGCACGCCTGAACTGGTTTTCACTCCAGATACCATCGCGGTTGCTGTGCCAGCAGAGTCCGGTGTTTGCATGTCAGTGTTGTAGGTTTTCGCCAGTGCGGCATGAGGTAAAGACTCCATGCTTAGCTTAAACTCTTCACCATCTAAGCCTTTCTGTTGACCTGCGTAGATACGCGCCGCAGTGATTGTGCCGACACTCATTCCATCACCCACAAATAGAATCACATTCTTTGCAGGACCATTGATTGGCTTAACCTTCTTTGCTTGTTCTAGGGCTACCTGCCCTTCTTTAAACCACTGATCTGATTGTTGTGGCAACTGAGCATAGGCTGATAAAGATACACACCCTGCGATCACTGATAAAACTAATCCACTGCGTTTCATTCTCATTTCTCCATGTTTTTGAGACTGTTATTAGGATTGATTTACGACTGCTATCTCTTAGAGATACCCATAAATTACACAGCCCACATGACAGAGACATGCTCAAGGATTAAGCATTTTTGAATATTTAATTAACGAAGGATGACAATACGCCCCATCAAGAAGCTTAGTGGGGCGTCATAGTAGAAAGAGCGATTGGAGCGAATCACATAAAGTGCGTGGCGCAGATTTTATTGCCTGCAGGGTCACGCAAGTACGCCATATAAAGCTTGGTCTCTGAATTACCGCGAACTCCTGGTGGCTCTTCACATTCAGAGCCACCATTGGCGAGACCAACTTGATGCCATGTATCAACTAGCTCTGCATCAGCAGCCTTAAAGCCAATGGTCATGCCATTGCCGTGGGTAGCGGGTTCACCGTTAATAGGATTTGTGAGACAGAAAACTCCACTGTCCGAAAAATAAAAACAGCGCCCTTTCTCATCGATTTTTCCTGTCGGGTACCCTAAGGTCGCGAGTAGCGCATCATAAAATTGCTTTGATGCTTGCATATCATTGGTACCGATCATTACGTGACTGAACATACACTTCCCTTTCTGTTTGGTGAGTCTTCAATGTGCAGTAATGAGTAACTATTGTCTACATAAGAGCCTTATTTTTCTAGGTGGAGAATCTTTTAGCTTTAGTGGGTGAAGAGATCCCCGATTAAACCATTCGGGGATGACTCGTTTTGGTACTTTTAGGGGGCTATTTTGGCACTTATGAAGTTCTGTTTTGACACTGTGCGAACTCAAATCTTAGTGAAAACAAAACCATCAAAAAAAACGTCGTCTCCGAGGTCTTTTCTGGGCCAGCACACTGGTCGGAGACCTCTTCAGCTTCCGGACTACTTAGATCCCCGATAAAAGCACTCGGGGATGACTCGTTTGGCATTCTTTATGGATCCTTTGCACTAGCCGCCACCAATCGCCGTCATACTGGAAAACGCGCAGTGTTTATCCAGTATCTTGGATTGTGCGAAAGCCAACCTTGGGCACTTTCTAAGATCCTGACTCAAGTTCAGGATGACGCACTATACAAGCCATAGAACCTAGGGCCTTAGAGCCCAGAGCCCAGAGCCCAGAGCCCAGCATCGCAGCTTAGAAATAATGATCCACCAGCAAAGCCACAAACAGCAGCATCAAATGATAGATAGAGAACTTAAACGTCTCCATAGCCTGTTTGCTGTCAGCTTTGTATTTCAGTTTCCAAGCGTGGTAGATAAAGCCGGCACTCAGAATGGTTGAGCTAGCAAGGTAGATTTGACCGCTCATGCCCACCAGAACCGGCATAGCACACACTAGAGCTAACAAGATGGTATATAGCAAGATGCTGGTTTTGGTGTATTCCACACCATGTGTAACCGGCAACATTGGGATATCGGCTTTGGCGTAGTCATCTTTACGATGGATAGCCAGTGCCCAGAAGTGGGGTGGTGTCCAGATGAAGATAATCATGACCAGTAACCATGCATTGGCATGTAGCTCACCTGTTACCGCTACCCAGCCAAGAAGAGGTGGCATAGCACCTGCAATGCCGGCAATCACTATATTCTGCGGTGTAGCACGCTTGAGGTACATGGTGTAGATCACCGCATAACCTAACAAGCTCGCAAAAGTAAGCACTGCGGTTAACGTATTCACCCAAGCAACCAAGACTACAAAACCAACCACACCAATAGAAGCAGCAAACAGGAACACCTTGGCAGAGGATAAGTCTCCAGACGGTAGCGGACGCTTATAAGTGCGCGCCATGATGGCATCGATACGCTGATCAATAAGATGGTTAAACGCTGCCGCAGAGCCGGCCATCAAACCAATACCTAGCAAGCCAAACAGAGATTGTTGCAATGGCAACGCACCGGGCATCGCAAGACACATACCCACTACGGCGGTAAGTAGCATTAAGGCGACTACCTTAGGTTTGGTCAATTGATAGTAGCTTTGAAGGGTGCTTCTGGTTCTAACTAGTGTCTGCGAACCTGCAAGATTACTCATACTGAATACTCCCTTTCAGAATCATGAGCCAACGAATTTGAGGCAGCTATTCTCGCCCATACGAAGTGATTAGTTGCGACTAGGGTGACCAACAGCAGGGCGGCCCCTAGGTTATGCATTACCGCGTTGATAAGCGGAAGATGAAAGATAACGTTGGCAATACCCAACCAAACCTGAACTGCAAGGCCAAAGCCAATAGCTCTTACATAGATTCTTGCTGAGGGTAGCGAACTGCGCCACAGTAATACCATCAATGATAGCAAGGCAGAGGTCGTGATCAGCGCCCCTACCCTGTGTGTCACATGTATCGTCATTCTCGCCCCATAATCCAGCACTCCGAACTCATAGTTATCAAAACCGGTTTGAATAAAATTAAAGGCATTGCCAAAGTCGAGATGACTTTGCCACTCACCCTGACATATAGGTAAAGAGGTACACATCAGGGCGGCATAGTTAGACGATGTCCAACCTCCAAGCATGATCTGAAGGAGTAAGACCACCGTCGCAAATACGGTAAACCCACGTAGCGTGGACAATGATGAATGAGGCAAATTTATCAAAGGTTGCGGAGCGTTTCTTAACCGGCACATAAGCAAGGCAAGCAAGCTAAACAGCGTAAACCCGCCGAGCAAATGCAACATCACAATCACAGGCATAAGCTTAAGCGTCACCGTCCACATGCCAAGAGCGGCTTGGGCGATAATCACTGTGCTTAAAACGATAGGGAAGGCTTTGCCAGTGACAGAGCTTTTCCAAAGAAGAAAAGAGAGGGCAAAGACCACTAGGCCTAACGTGCCCGCAAAATAGCGATGTATCATTTCTAGCCAAGCTTTATGGGTTTCCACGGCTCGCTCAGGAAACAGTTGCTCTGCCTTAGCGATCTCTTCGGCTTGCATTGGCACTGCTATTTTCCCATAACACCCTGGCCAGTCAGGGCAGCCAAGCCCTGCATCGGCCAGTCGAGTGTAAGCGCCTAGTGCAATCACAACAAAAGTCATGGCCAAGGCTAGCCAGGTCAGTCTTTGTATTGAAATGCGTCCTTGCATATCGTTTCCTCGCATATTTAGTCGCTATCCGACTCGTGAAAGCTTAAGGATTTTTCGTACGTCGGCGATCAGCCCCTTATTTTGTGCCACCAGCGTATTCGCTTCAGCTTGCGGATAACGCATTACCCACTGTCCTAGTGGGTCGACGAGCAAATAATCTTGAGACTCAACGGGGACGGGATGTGCATTCAACTGCAAAATCGGATAGTTGGATTGATTTTTCGCAAGCCAAGATGTATCCGCAGTTTCTGACACATACAAAGTAACTACCACTCGCTCGCTGTACGCCCCAAGAGCAATATAACTCTGGTTCAATAAGTGCCATCTTTGCTCACACACTTGATCGCACTTGTCCGGAACAATAAAGGCCAATTGCCAAGTATCAGAAACTGGGCTCACAAGGCCCGCGGATTCAAAAGTGAACCTAGGTTCAATAAGCACGCCTTTATTCGTGACCCCTGACTGATACCACCCTTGATTCAATATCAAGTGAGCGGCAACCACAGGTAAAGCAAATATCAGGATCAAAGCCAGTAGCTTAAGCCGTCCCTGTTTTTGCTGAGGATAAATCGCTTGGCTTTGCATAGTCATTCCTTCACTTTTCTCTTTCTTACCACAAACAGGACAACGAGCAGGGCATAAACCGTGGCCATACCAAACCATTGAAATGCATATCCAAAATGCTTCTGTGAGGTCATTGGGTAGGGTGACCAAATCTTCGGCAGATCACTATTGGGCAAGGCGTACGGCTGAAGAACAAAATCAAACAAGAGAGTATCTAACACCATAGATAACTGGTTTAGATTAAGGTTTTGAATACGAATGCCCCCTAGCATTTGTTCTTGCATCACATCACTGCTTAATGGGTTGAGGCTTCGCTGATACACCCGCCCGACTACATTCTGCGCTGTCTCAATACTATTGACTCTGGGTAGTCGATCTCGAGTAGAAGTCGCCACAGCAAAGCCTAACTCAACCAGCAATATTTGTTTTTCACCCTGAAAATAGATCGCCATGGGTTGCAAAACGGTATACCCAACCCTTCCCTCAACCGTCACGTTATCAATGTAAACAAGAGGGATAGCTTCAGGTTCTACATCTACCTGCAAAGGGAAACCAGTAAGGGTGAATTCACTGTCTATCTCTGCTAACTGCTCAATCACCATAGGTGTCATCTGCTCCCTATCTTGCAGCTGTTGCTCAAGGAGTAGCTTTTCTTCTCCACGAGACAGTTGCCAGAAGCCCAATTTGACCAGAACCAAAAACAGAACCACAGTTAAGACAGTCGCTACTATCCAAAGCGCTTTTTTTGAAGACCTAGGAGACCTGATGTCACCACTGCTGTTCAAATTAATAATCATCCTGTTACTGCTATTTATTGTCTTCAATCTTGCTCTTGCGATGGTACACATGGTGCGAGAAGAGCCTGATTCTAAGGTACCTATGAGCCGTTATCTTGGCCGCCGTGTTGCGTTATCTGCTGTTGTTATCCTGTTTTTGATCCTAGCGTTGAAGCTGGGTTGGGTTGTGCCTAATCAGCGGCCTTATTAGGGTTTTTCCCAAAATTTAAGTCTGCCCTTGTGGCAAAGTAGATCCTCGATAGGAGCACTCGAGGATGACGGGGCCGCAAGCGCTCGAGGATGACGTCGCGTCAAATCACATACACAAAGATGAATAGGCATAGCCATACCACATCGACGAAATGCCAGTACCAGCTTCCTGCTTGAAAGCCAAAATGGTCTTTAGGGGTAAAGTGGTCTTTGCTGATTCTAAACAGCAGCACGATCAAAAATACCGTGCCTATGAATACATGCATCCCGTGGAAACCGGTTAGCAAAAAGAAGGTATTGCCATAGATGCCTGATTGTAAGGTGAGTCCCATATCTTGATAGGCGTGGATATACTCTTCGGCTTGGAAGAATAAGAAGAATCCAGCCAATACTATGGTTAACTCCAGCCACACCACTAACGCCATGCGCTTGTTCTGCTCAAGGCTAACGTGCGCCATATGCAGCGTCACAGAAGAGAGCAATAAGATAACCGTGTTCTTTAGCGGAAGACCTTGCCAGCCCATGGCTTGCGTTGTATCGCCGCCAGGAGTCAAGGTCAGCGGCCACATGGCCTCAAAGGTCGGCCACAGCACTTCGTTGGTCATTACGTTGTTGTCTGCCCCTCCTAGCCAAGGCACAGAGAACATTCGTGCGTAGAAGAGCGCGCCAAAGAAAGCCCCAAAGAACATCACCTCAGAAAAGATGAACCAACTCATACCTTGTCTAAAAGAGCGGGCTATTTGTGCGCTGTAATAGCCAGACAATGACTCTTGAACCACATTGGTGAACCAACCGGCCAACACCACCAGCAAACCAACAAAGCCAATGGCTAATAACCAAGGGCCTAATAAACCACCATCATTCATGGTCTGAACGGTCAGTCCTGCTCCAACGGCAACAAAAAACAATGCGAAAGCAGCCACTAAAGGCCACTGGCTTTGGGCTGGAACGTAATAAGTTTCGTGTTTGTCACTCATAACGCATCTCCTTGCGTGTCATGTGTCTGCGCCAATTGCTCCGATACAGCCAATTTTTCTGGCACAGCCAAGGAAGCGAGTTTCTGGTCACTATCGTCAACGCTGTCACTGATGTCATACAACGTATAAGACAAAGTTAGCGTATGGATGGAATCTGGTAAGTCATGCTCTACATAAAAAATCAACGGCAGCTCCGCCTCTTGCTTGGCGTTGAGCGGTTGCTGATTAAAACAGAAGCATTCAATTTTATTAAAGTGTGTTGCCCCCAACCCTGGAGACACAGAAGGTACAGCCTGAGCCACTAGTGCCGTTTTTGATTCGTTCGTTGCTATATAGGCTGTGCGAATTATCTGTCCAGGATGAACCTTCATCACCTTAGACTGAGGTTCAAACGTGATAGGCAAGCCCGGAGGAATGTGCGAAACAAACTCGACCTTTATGGTTCGCGACTCGTCCACTTGCATAGACTCTGGCTCTTGCACTGCTACGGTAGAGGTTTTGCCGTTAATACCCAGCTGCTCGCAAAGAATGTCGTACAAAGGTACAAGAGCAAAGCCAAAGCCAAACATAGCGACGGTGGCTCCACACAGTACCAGTGTGAGTTTCTTATTCGACATTCCCTTGCTCATAATTCTTAATCCACTTTAGGGGGCGTTGAGAAGGTATGATGCGGTGCAGGGCTTGGCACGGTCCATTCAAGACCCTCAGCCCTTTCCCAAGGCTTGGCCGGAGCCTTTTCTCCACCTCGGATGCACTTGATGACCACCCACAAGAAGATCAACTGGGAAAGCCCAAATGCAAATCCCCCAATGGAAACGATCTGATTCACATCTGCAAATTGGATAGCGTAATCAGGGATCCTGCGTGGCATACCCGCCAATCCTAAGAAGTGCATAGGGAAGAACAACACGTTCACCGAGACAATCGATGTCCAGAAATGGAGTAAGCTCAATTTCTGGTTGTACATATTGCCAGTCCATTTGGGTAGCCAGTAGTAGGCTGCCGCCATAATGGAGAATACCGCTCCAGACACTAATACATAGTGGAAGTGTGCCACCACGAAATAGGTGTCATGGTATTGGAAGTCAGCTGGGACTATCGCCAGCATCAGTCCAGAGAAACCGCCGATGGTAAACAGCACGATAAAGGCGATGGCAAATAACATTGGCGTCTCAAAGGTGAGCGCCCCTCGCCACATGGTGGCCACCCAGTTAAATACCTTCACCCCCGTGGGTACCGCTATCAGCATGGTGCAATACATAAAGAATATTTCGGCAAAAACCGGCATCCCTGTGGTAAACATGTGGTGAGCCCACACTAAGAATGACAGAAGTGCGATCGAACAGGTTGCATATACCATTGAATGGTAGCCAAACAACTTCTTGCCACTGAATGCCGGTACGATTGCTGAAACAATACCGAAGGATGGCAAGATCATGATGTACACCTCAGGGTGTCCGAAGAACCAGAAGATATGCTGGAACATCACAGGGTCGCCACCACCGGCTGCATCAAAAAAGCTAGTGCCAAAGTATTTATCAGTGAGAACCATGGTCACTGCACCTGCGAGCACCGGCATTACCGCTATCAATAAGAATGCGGTGATTAACCAAGTCCACACAAACAAAGGCATCTTCATCAGTGTCATGCCAGGGGCGCGCATATTGAAGATAGTCACGATGACGTTAATCGCCCCCATGATGGAGCTGATACCCATAATGTGAACCGAGAACACAAACAGTGCGGTGCTATCAGGCCCGTAGGTCGTAGAAAGAGGTGCGTAGAAGGTCCAACCAAAATCAGGACCACCACCAGGCATGAACAGCGAGCTTAATAAGATTAAGAAGGCAAAGGGCAGGATCCAAAAGCTCAGGTTGTTCATTCGTGGAAGAGCCATATCTGGCGCCCCTATCATCATAGGGATCATCCAGTTAGCAAGGCCAGTAAAGGCAGGCATGACTGCACCAAATACCATCACTAAGCCATGTACTGTGGTCATCTGATTGAAGAATTGAGGATCAACCAGCTGCAAACCCGGTTGGAATAATTCTGCGCGAATAATCATCGCCATTGCGCCGCCGGTAAAGAACATGATCAAACTAAACCATAGATACAGTGTTCCTATATCTTTGTGGTTAGTTGAGTAGATCCAGCGCGCCAATCCTTTTGCAGGTCCATGATGATCGTGATCGGCACTGCCACCCGCATGAAGATCATCGGCAGCAGTACTCTCATAGGTAGAGGTTTTATCGAACTCTTTCATCACTCACCCTCCGCATTCATTTGTGTACTCACATCGGAAGCTTGCACTACATCACCAGTATTGTTGTCCCATGCATTACGCTCATAGGTGACCACGGCCGCGATCTCTTCAGCGGTCAGCTGAGTGCCAAATGCCTGCATCGCGGTTCCACTCACACCGTTGGCGATAATATCGATATGACCATTCACATCCCCAAGCACTACTGCGCTGCCTTTCATTGCAGGGAACACATTAGCGACACCTAAGCCGTTACTCTGATGACAGACCGCACAGCGGCCTTCGTAAACGTCTTTACCCAGCGCCATCAGTTCATCCATACCCAAGGTTTTTTCTAGTGCTTTCTGCTCTTCTAATTTGGCAGCCGCTAGCTCTTGTTCTTTATTGGCTATCCACTCATCAAATTCTGCAGCCTCAACGGCTTGGACTACGATAGGCATAAAGCCATGATTGCGCCCACACAGCTCTGCACATTGCCCGCGATAGATTCCCGGTTTATCAATCTTGGTCCACGCCTCGTTGATAAACCCTGGGATAGTGTCCTTTTTCACCGCAAAATCAGGCACCCACCAAGAGTGAATCACATCATCAGAGGTCATTAAGAAACGGATTTTTTTACCGATAGGAAGCACCAACGCATTGTCTACCTCTAGTAGGTAGTGCTCACCCTTCTCATCCGTACCCTCAATTTGTTCATTACTGGTGGAGAGATAACTGAAAAACTCAACGTCATGGTCAAAGTAGCTGTAGTGCCACTTCCACTGTGAACCGGTGATCTTAACCGTGATATCAGACTCACTGGTGTCTTCCATCTCAATAAGCGTCTTGGTCGCAGGAATGGCCATGCCGATAAGAATAAGGATTGGAATAACGGTCCAGATGATCTCGACCTTGGTACTTTCATGGAAATTAGCGGCGACTGCGCCTTTGGATTTACGATGCTTGATGATGGAGTAGAACATCACTCCAAATACCACGACCGCTATCGCGACGCAGATATAGAAAATAAGCATGTGCAGGTGATACACCTTGCCACTTATCTCTGTTACACCTTGGGTCATATTGAAGGAAGACTCAGTATTTTCAGCCGAGACTGTGCTGGGCGCGCTTACAACCACCCCAAAACACAAGCTGAAAAACCACGCGCGTAGCCGATCGACTACTCTCACGAATGATCGCATTACTTTATGGTCTCGCATTAGGCGTATCACCCTCCTGGTGAGCCAATGTTGAGGCCGGAATCTACCCAGCTCATCAGAACATTTGAACGTCAATGCATATCTGAACGACAGAGGTCAGGTATGCGCACCCTAAAAGATTCTTCACACACTCGTTAGGTTGTCTGTGCAACCCTACGATACAACCATGTTATATTTATGTTAATAAATGCTAGTTTAGATTGGATAACAATCAAGAAATCAGTGAAATTCGCTGTTATTGCTCAGCGAACAGATCAAAGTTTAACTATACTCCCAGCTAAGGTAGCTCATCTGTAACCTCATATTTTTTATAACAATTCCAAAGAGATCTCATCATGCGTAAAGGATTACTACTGCTCGTTTTTCTGTGCAATATCTTTGCCAGTATTGCCATAGCAGCTGATACCAGCCATTTGTTAAAGCAACAACAACAGTTTACTGCTCAGTTAGAAAAGATTGAGGCAGCAAAGGGAGAGCAAGCCCTGTTTCTTGAAGACGTATTGCGACGCAAGAACGCAGTACTTAGGGATAGTATTTCAAACCTAATCGCGCAGTCTCCCGACTCAAAAGAGTTAAAGACTCTTGTCCCGGCTCAAGCTAGCATGCTCCAAGCGCTAATTGTTCATGCGGATAAACAAGCGGAAACCCTGTTTAGTAACACTCGAGATGCGGATGCTGCTGAAAAGGCGGAATACCAGTTTTTGACTCAGCAAAGGATCAGTAGTGTTGATGTCTATTACACTGAGCTTGCAACGACCTTTGGTTGGGCTAAAACTCTAGAAATAGAGTTGGATGAAACCGGCTTCAAGCAAGATCTTCAAAAACGTAGTGAGGTGCTGTACGACATCGTTATTTATCTAGATAGCCGCAAAAGGGCGCTCGATGAGCGGATGAACTACACCATTGAGGCGGATAAAGCGGATCTAGAAAAACAAATTTTTGCCCTGGAGCAACTACAACGTTTCTTGCTCTCAAGCATGAACAACACAGTAGCTCTTATGTCAGACTTTGGGTTGGATGTGACCGAATATAAGCAAACCTTATTTGCCATGACTGGTGACATCAATGCAGACGTGCTTGATGTGAATGTGGCATTTGGATTACTCAGTGAATGGCTCGACTCATTTAAAGATTGGGCGCTAGATAACTCACCGTCACTGCTGGTTAAGCTACTGGTGTTCTTGGCAATACTCTGGGTCACTCGCATTTTGTCTAGGCTGGTGGCTAATCTTGTGAAGAAAAGCGTATCGCACTCAAAAATGGATTTTAGTGTGTTGATGCAAGACTTCTTTATCTCCATCGTGGCGAAAGCCGTTACCTTTATTGGCTTGTTAATCGCCTTGTCTCAGGTAGGTATCAACCTTGGTCCACTGCTTACCGGTTTCGGTGTTGCCGGTGTCATCATTGGTTTTGCATTGCAAGACACCCTGTCTAATTTTGCATCAGGATTGATGATCCTTATCTACCGCCCATTTGATGTGAAGGACTTGGTTCAGGTTGCGGGGATTCAAGGTAACGTGAGTCACATGAGCTTGGTATCAACCACAATCCGTACTTTAGATAACCAAACCCTTGTCATTCCAAACAACAAAATATGGGGTGACGTCATTAACAATATGACCTCTGAACGCGTCCGTCGTGTCGATATGGTATTTGGCATTGCCTATTCCGATGACTTTGATTTTGCGAAAGAAATTGCGATTAAGGTTCTAGAAAACCACGATAGAGTTCTTAAAAACCCAGAGATGAATGTACGTGTCCACACGCTAAACGAATCATCCGTTGACCTAATTGTCCGCCCTTGGGTAAGAACCGACGACTACTGGGATGTGTACTGGGACGTAACCGAAGAGGTCAAACGCCAGTTTGATGCGAACGGCATTACTATCCCGTTCCCTCAAAGAGATGTGCATATTTTTAAGACTGATAATTCGTAAAGGTAGGTCACTCTCATGATAATCAGTACCTTAGAGATTGCCATTGGTTAGCTATGGCACTTTCTAGGATGACGAGTGCGCTGTAGTAAATATATACGCACAGTGGAGTAACAATTGTCATTCTGGAAAGCTCGAATGAGCTTATCCAGAATCTTAAAGTGCACATTATTCAATTAAGCACTCTCTAAGATCCCAGATAAATTCCTATGGAATTTTCAGGGATGACGTCCAATTAATCGTCGCAACGTATATCTACTTCAACGCGTCATTCTGGAAAGCTCGAATGAGCTTATCCAGAACCTTAGACTGCACATTGTTCAATTAAGCACTCTCTAAGATCCCAGATAAATTCCTATGGAATTTTCAGGGATGACGTCCAATTAATCGTCGCAACGTATATCTACTTCAGCGCGTCATTCTGGAAAGCTCGAATGAGCTTATCCAGATGTATGGACTCCCTCTCCTTGAGGAGCTACGGTCTTAATCCGACTAAAGATTAGCCAAAGGAGCCCATACATGACTAAGCCTAATCTATTAGCTATTGATTTAGCAAAGAATGTATTCCAAGTTTGCAAACTCTGCCCTAACGGAAAAGTCATTTACAACCGCGAAGTCAGTCGAGCAAAACTCAAAGAAATTCTGATAAATGAAAAACAAGCCCTCGTGGCTATGGAAGCCTGTGGCAGTGCACACTACTGGGCTCGATTCGCAATTAGCGCAGGCCACATTGTAAAAGTCATCAACGCCAGAGCCGTAAAAGCATTTCAAACCAAGCAAAAGACAGATAGGAATGATGCTTTAGCCATTGGTGTTGCAGCACAGCAAGAGCACATCCATGGTACTCATATTCACTCAACTGAGGAGCAGGCACTTCAATCGTTAGAGCGTATGCGACACTTGGCTAAGGTTCAACTAGTCGCACAAAGTAACCAGATGCGAGGAGTATTAGCTGAGTTCGGAGTTATTCTACCGCAAGGCCTATCTAAGTTAAGAAAGGAAATCCCTTTCATCCTAGAAGATGCTGATAACTCTTTACCTGATAGTTTTAGAACGGCGCTACACAGGTCATGGTCACATTTATTGTGCCAAATTGAACACTTGCAAGAACTAGATAGGCAGCTCGAATCTTTGGTTAAGTCGCATCATATTTGCAAAAAGCTGATGAAGCTAGAAGGGGTCGGTCCGTTAGGGGCGCTAGGGTTAGCGTTACGATTAGGGCGAGGTGAAAACTTTTCTAATGGCCGAGAAGCATCCGCTAATATAGGGCTAACACCTAAACAGAACAGTTCCGGCGGGAAAGAGCGTATTGGACATATATCTAAGTACAGTGCGGATAAGCGACTTCGTTCAATTTTATTTCAAGGAGCGCTTTCCGTTATCACTCATGTATTAAACCGTCCAGCGACAACAAACAAAGAGCAGTGGTTACAAGCGCTAGTCGAACGGCGAGGAAAAAAGATCGCTGCAATTGCTTTAGCGAACAAAACCGTTCGAACCGCTTATGCTTTATTAAAGAATGATTCGGACTATCAGCCAATTAAATTGTCATGATAGACCGAGCATAGTCAACGAAGAGCGATGTAAGACAGGTAAGACCGACCAGTATGAGCTAGATAAGATTCGAGGCAGTAGACTTGCCGATATCGAGAAATAGCCTACTGGTGCGACTACATTTTAGGGCGAGGTAGCTCCTCAATAAAGCCCGTATATAAGTGCGCATCTATACTTGTTTTCCAAATTCTTTGTTGATTTACCGAGGGGGTCCATATAAGAATCTTAGAGTGCACATTGTTCTCTCAAGGCATAATTTAAGGTTTACTGAAATGAACCTATAGTCATAGTTGCCTCAAAACAAAAAACACAAACTCCAGACAAAGAAAAACCCCGAGGGCTTGCGCCCATCGGGGTTATAGTCTTACTCGCAGCAGTCCGGCTACTAAAAGTGCTCCATGCATCTAAATCCATGATAGTGTGCTTATCCTAAGCTTAATCCTTTCTCGCCTTCCTAGCGGTGTCCAATGCCTTATCCTGGCTGACCAATATCCTTACTGGTATCACTCACTTGTTCCTTGAGCGGTGTCCTTTACATCATCCTGATGTTTGTTCCTTTCCTCTATCCTAGAGGTGTCCATTGCCTTCCGTTGCAAGCTACCATCCTAGTAACTTCTGTATCCGTACAATGTCCTTAATCCTTTTTCAACGACAATCCTAGTCGTTGCTCTTCATCCTGAAGATTCCATAATGCCTGCTTCCTGCTGACAACTTAAGTTTCGTTGTTTTTGGCCTTACTAACAATAGGTGTGAGACTTTCACTCAACACCAAAATTATTGAAATATACGTCAATCATAATAAATTCAACAGGTTAAGTGGTGACAGCCGTTGTTTTCTGGTTGAGATAATCCTATTCTCCTACGACTTTGTAAGAGATCTCGCACAAGCAGAGTAGAAGATCTCACCCTTATACCCTTAAAGGCCGCCTGCTTGTTGTCACATTTTCCTGATTTCTTGGCTTAGCTGAGCCAAATTTCATTGCTATGATTAGTATTGTCAGCGTCATGGAGGGAACAAAAATGCAGAAAGTTCGTACGGCATCGTGTAGCTGTGGTCAAGTTGAGATCATAGCTAAAGGCGCTCCTATCCGTTCAGCTTTATGCCACTGTGTCTCTTGTCAGAAGCGCACAGGAAGTGTTTTCGGTGTCCAAGTTCGTTTTCTGTTAGAACAAGTCACCATTAATGGAGACCTCAATCAATTCACTCGAATTGCCGACAGCAATAACTCTGTCAATCACAGCTTTTGCCCTGCATGCGGCACAACTATGTTGCTTTCATTATCAGTAGCAAGAGAGTACGCCATCATCCCTATGGGCGTCTTCAACGTACAAGACTTTCCACCACCCAGTTTTTCCGTTTACGAAGAGCGCAAACATGACTGGGTGCAGTTTTCTCAACAAATGGAACATTTCTTGTGACCGCAACAAAATACCAACAAAGCACACTTTATCGTTACAAAACATGGCAGAGATCATAAATTTCAGAATCTCACCCTGAATAATTAGACATTTTTAATGAATAGTATTGCTATCAAACACGAAGATGCTTATCCTTGCGCGCAATTTGATAGATTCATAAATGAGCTATCTGACATAACAATTCTAGTGTCCTTATTTAGACGTTAAGCACGAGTTAAAAATGCAAACTAACACAACAAACAAATCAGCACCGAACGATGCAGAGCAGCCTGTAAAAGGCAATTTCTGGATGTTCTTCATCCCTTCTATCATCGGGTTGTTCTTATTCATGGCTCCAATCAGCTATGACGGTAACCTAACGATTCCTGTTGCTGTATTAGCCAAAACCCTTCAAGGTGCGCTAGATGGTAGCTTGATTGGCATCATCACGTTGATCATTTCGGGTATGGCACTAGCGTCACTATTGTGCGCTATCAAAACGCCGCGCTTTATCGAAGATAACGACTTCTTGAATGGACTGTTCAAGCCATCACCTCTTTGGCTTACTGTGCGTATTATCGGTGGTCTTGCTGTTGCGTTAACCTACTTTCAGGTTGGCCCAGAAGCCATCTGGGAAGAAAACACGGGCGGGTTGGTTCTAGACGGATTGTTGCCAACGCTGTTCTCTGTATTCATTTTTGCAGGCTTGCTGCTTCCTTTCCTACTTAACTTTGGCCTGCTAGAGCTATTTGGCACCCTATTAAGCAAGATCATGCGCCCGTTATTTAACCTCCCAGGACGTTCTGCTATCGACTGTATGGCATCTTGGTTGGGTGACGGTAGTGTTGGCATCTTAATGACCAGCAAGCAGTACGAAAGCAAGTTTTACACTCAGCGTGAAGCTGCTGTTGTGGGCACGACATTCTCAGCTGTATCTATTACCTTTAGTTTGGTTGTTATTGCTCAGGTTGAATTAGAGCACCTATTCCTGCCTTTCTATGGCGCTATCTGCTTAGCGGGTTTTGTAGCGGCTGTGATTATTCCTCGCCTGCCTCCATTGAGTCGTAAGAAAGACGTATTCATTGATGGCTCTAAACCACACCATGATGCGAACGCTATTCCTGCAGGCCATTCGACCTTCTCTTGGGGTATGGACTTGGCACTACGAAAAGCAGGTCAGGTTACTTCAGTTGGCGCAGTGGCTAAAGAAGGCGTTAAAAACGCAGTCGATATGGTTTTTGGTGTGCTACCTGTGGTTATGGGCCTAGGTACTATCGCATTGGTTATCGCTGAGTACACCTCTGTATTTGCGATTATGGGTAAACCGTTTGTCCCTTATCTTGAGCTTCTGGCTATCCCTGAAGCAGTAGCGGCATCGCAAACCATCGTAGTTGGTTTTGCTGATATGTTCATTCCATCTATTCTGGCGGCTTCTATCGATAGCGAACTAACGCGCTTCGTTATTGCAGCAATGTCAGTAACACAGCTTATCTACATGTCAGAAGTGGGGGCTCTACTACTAGGTAGTAAGATTCCAGTGAATATTGGTGAACTGTTCATCATCTTCATTCTAAGAACCTTAATCACCCTGCCAGTTATCGCAGGTGTGGCGCACCTAATCTTCTAAGGCTAGGCACTCAACGTTATAAAGCCCGAGCATCGCAAGATGCTCGGGCTTTTTCATATCAGAATAATGTAGACAATTACCCCAGTTGAGCCGCTTCCCAACCTTGAATGGCAACCTTACGGTCACTACCCCAGCGGAATTGCCCGACATCGCCATCACCGCGAATAACGCGATGACAAGGTATTAGAAAGCCAATGGTGTTGGACGCTACAGCACTGCCTACGGCACGTGAAGCCTTGGGTGAACCAATGCGTTCAGCAATCTGAGAATAAGAGAACAGTTCTCCAGAATGGCTTTTCATCAGCGCTTCCCACACCTTAATCTGAAAATTAGTGCCTTTAACGATAAGGTGCACCTTATTACCAGATCCAGAAAAGATACTATTCGCGATACCTTGGGCGTCCCCTTGCTTGAATGTCGCCAATGGCCATTGCTCCTTCAGTATCGCTAGCGTCTCAAATGCATTGCTGTCTGCAAACTGTAGAAAGCATACGCCTCGCTTGGTCCAACCAATCACTGCTGTTCCAAACGGTGTATATGCTTCACCAAAATAGATAATTAACTGCGCGCCTAAGCTTTTCACTTCGCCAGGCGTCATCGCCTCACAAGACACGATGAGATCATGCAACCGTCCCGTACCTGACAAACCCACATTGTCGGCTGCATCAATAAGGTTCGAGGAGCTCTTTAACACCTCAAGCGCACGCTCTTTAGTCAGCGACTGCATAAAACGTTTTGGAGAAATGCCTGCCCATTCAGTGAAAATACGCTGTAAGTGGGATTCGCTCAGATGAACATGCTCTGCTACTTCGGTGAGGTTTGGCTGACGATTCAGATGCCCCCGGATAAACACTATCGCTTTTTCGACAGTATCGTAGTGACGCTGCTGACTAGTATTCATGTTTCACCTTTCGATTTGATGCGAGCATTTTCTTTATAGAAAACCCTGTTACTAGCATGGTTCCGCCAATGACAAACAGAGCACCTAAAGCGGTATTCCACCCCACTTGTTCATCAAGAAATAGGTTACCCCATAGAATGCCAAAGAGAGGAATTAGAAAGGTCACAGACAGTGCTGATGGCGGACCAAGATCTTCAATAAGCCTAAAGTAAAGAAGATAGGCAAGTCCCGTACACACAACCCCTAGCAATATCACTGAAATAGAAATCTGTACGTCAGGCATTTCTCTAATTGGCATAAAGGGCAATAGAGGCAGCACGATCAAACACGCTGCCCACATACTCCCATGGGCATTATCAAACGACGAAATTTTGGGGGCATTTTTGGCATAGTTACTGGCGATACCATAACAACAAGCGGCCATAACACCTGCAATCATCGCTACACCAGAATTCGCAGGCAGAAGAGCATTATCCAGCCCAACCAAAATGTATACGCCTATAACACCAGAAATTAGACCCACGATAACCCTTAGCGTTGGCAGACTTCTTGACCAAACAATCGCGATTGCTGCACCCCATATGGCGGCAGTTGAGTTCAATATCGATAGAATAGATGCCGGCAAGGTTTGTGCTGCATAGGCAAACAATAAAAAAGGCAACGCCGTATTCAACAATCCAATAATAAAGAAGTGCTTAGTGTGTGCAGTGAAATCCAGTTTCTTCTTCATATACCAAGCTACAACCAGCAAGCTCACCGCAGCAAATAGCACCCTTGCTTCAATAAGATAAGCGGGGCCTAGTGCATTAGCGGAAATGCGCATGAAGAGAAATGAACCTCCCCAGATCGCAGCTAGACAGATCAGACGTAGCATGCTCGATAGAGTCAAAATAGAGAACCTAGTGTCATTTAATCAATAAAGTTAAATCAGTGTGATAGTTAACGCACCGATACTCAACCCGATTCTTGCGCAATTCACTAGAAATCACCTCTAGAACAGTGCTTATCCCTGCAACAAAATGCTTACAATAAAACCACAGATGTGATCCTACTCACAAATTATTACAATTCATTCACAAGCATCACAAATAGTTCAATTTAGTGAAACTTTACTATTAAACAATAAGTTAAGATAAATTGTAGTGTGGTCTTGATGCCTATTCGGTATTCAAGAATTGATTTTTACTGATAGGGATTTCAGCCAATGAAAAAAATCAGCTTAGCTGTCTCACTTCTGCTTGCGGTGTCCTCGGCGTCAATAGCCGAAGAAACCAAAAGTCATCAACATCATTATTATGGTGGTATCAACCTAGGTACAACCAGCTGGGGGAGTTTGGGTTCTGGCGTAACTGACGTCACTCGCGTTGACGACCCAGATTTTTCTTGGGGTGTATTTATAGGCATGCAAACGCTGCCATGGCTTGCCTTTGAACTGGGTTATCAAGACCTAGGAGAAGCTGACCTCAAAGATGTTTCGGGTAGCTACGATGCTCAAACCATAAACCTTTCCGCGAAACTCTCATACGATATTGTCGAGCGCCTAGCCATCTACGGAAAAGTCGGTACTCAGTGGTATGACTGGAGCGCCAATGGTTCGGGTGTATATGAGGATGATAGCGGTTGGACACCTCACCTTGGTGTGGGTCTCGAATTAGCATTCGACAAAAACTGGTCTGGCGCGCTGGACTACACTTGGTATAACGATATTGGTGGTCCAGACATCAACTATTTCGGCATCTCAGCGGCCTACCACTGGCGCTAAACGCAACACAAACTGAATTTAATTTGCTCTCCAGCATGGATGGATAGCACTTATTTCACTCAGGAGGATTATTGTGAAATATAAAGTAATCGCATTAGCTGTTAGTGGTGCCCTTTTAGCGGCATGTGGCAGTGACAATGATAACTACGTAACCCCGGCCAACGTTACCGTTCAAGCATATGATGGCGGTGTTCGAGGCATTGAAGCTTTCTACGATTGTGGTGATGGCGATATGTTAATGGGTACGACTGGCGGCGGTGGCTTCCTAGAGATTGGTCTAGGCAACTTCCCTGAGTTTACTGAAAACCCAGATCAGTGTGTTGTCAGCTTTGGACCTACTCAAGGTGCTATTGATGAAACTAACAGTAAAGATATGAGCGATGTTCAGTACATTGTTCCACTTGAGCTGTATGAAGCAAACACCGTTATAGCTGCTACGCCATACACGACTCTGATTAACAAGCGTATAGAAGAGCTTGAAGCGGCAGGAGAAGATGTCATCATCGATGACATTATCGATGATGTTTTTGAAGACTCTTTGCCTGATGGCGCAGATCTTACTGATGCTCAAAAACGCCAACTTCTAAGCGATCCTGATGCTGCTTTAGCTTCAATGAGCGACGATGTAGCCGCAAAAGTTCAAGCATCAACAATCGTTTTGTCTGACGCATTGGTAGCTCAGCCAGACAAGTCAACTGATGAACTAACAAACGTCACCAAGACTATTGCAACTTCATTGGCTGAGGATCCTAACTTCCCTGTAAATCAAGATACTGGTGCACCAACCTATATTGACGTGTCTGAAGATTTGAAAGATGACACTGCATTTGAGGATGTTGTTGCTCGAGACCCTGATCCAGAAGAGCCGTTACCGGATGACACTCTTCAAGATGGTGAAGAGCTTCCAGAGGAACCACCAGCGGTAATTCCTCCTCCGGGCGAGGAAACCCCACCACCGACAGGTGGTACTGGTGGCACTGCAGGATAAACAACTGCCCAATGACGCCTCTTTGATAGAGGCGTCAATTTTTACAGCTCGACAATATCTACCCCCTAGGATATGGATGTTCCTATGCGCACGACTGCCTCTCGCACCCTTGCTCTCTCTCTGGTAACTGGATTTAGTTACCCTGTTCTCGCTCAAGTTGATATCTTGCCTTCTCAACAAGGCTTCAGCGGGCTTATTTTTACACCCAATGCGCAAACCATAGAAGCAGGGCGAGGAAGCGCCTTATTTAGCCAAGGCGTGCCCTATCGCGGAAGCATCGCCGAATTAGACAACTGGTATGTCAATGCTGGTGTATTCCCGCATCTTGAAGTGGGTGGGCGCATCGTTACAACAGACTACAACTCGAATTGTTTTACAGAAGGTTGTGGCATTAGAGATCTCTCTGCTACCGCTAAATTTCAGCTTCCGTATCTCGAAGACCTTACTGGCTTTAACCTTGCCTTTGGTGCACAAGATATTGGTGGCGCTGCAAGTAACTTCGATGCGTATTTTGTGGTTGCCGATACCGAGATAGAGTCGTTTAACTTGCGCCTCAGTGGTGGTTACGGTCAGTCGGATCTCAGCTTAGGTGTGCTCGATGGACCTTTTGCTGGTGCAGAATGGCAGCCGTTTGATTTTGTTCAACTGGCTGGTGAGTACGACGCGCAGGAATTTAACGCTGCTGTTCGCTTAATGACGCCACGAGATATGCTGCCTTACGGGGCACAACTGGCCGCTCAATATCAGCTTTACTCCGGCCACGAAAACCAAGACCAAACCCTATGGGGCGTAAGTGCCTCAGTGCCCTTCTTTGGTGATACCTTCACCCGTAACAAGTACTCAGATGTTAAGCCTGATTCACAAACACAGGTTGAAACTCAGCTCGCTAAGGGTGATGCCAGCAGCCTAACTCAGCTTATCGGCAAACTCGAGCAAGAAGGGTTCGTGAACATCCGTGTTGGTGCGAACCTAGATACCTTAGTTATTGCACTAGAAAGCAAACGCTATCAGCACAACACCATGGATGGCGCGGGTGTGGCCCTAGGTATCATCTCTGCAAACTCAGGTGAAGGATTATTTGCTGACTTACCTAGAGGCTCAAGCAAGGCTCAAAAAGTAGAGCTAGTGCTTTTGCAGAATAAAGTTCCAATGCTCTCTATCAATACAGAGCTGAACTGCTATCGCGACTTTTTGAAAAGTGGCGCTGAATGTGAGCAGATGCAGTTCTCTAATCAGGACTTAACTGCAAAATTAGACCAAACACAATGGCGCTATGAAACCGTCAACGACGGCTTTGGCTACAGCGAAATTATCTTCTCGCCTGTAATGAACTATGCCGTTGCAACCGAATACGGCTTCTTTGATTATTCCATTGGACTAGGTACCAATCTTTATACTCCGCTATGGAAAGGCGCTGCTGTTGATGTTCGTCATATCCTACCTATCGCCAATAGTGATGATTACGATGATGGGTACTATGAATCTGATGCTTTGGAAAGCGAAATTGATCGCGCCTTAGTGCATCAAGCATTTCGTCTACCTGCTAACACCATGACGCTATTTAGCGCTGGTCTAATCAGGAGCGATTACTATGGCGGGCAAAATGAAACCCAGTGGTACAGCACCAGCGGTATGCATAATCTAGGCTTTGAGGCGGGCTATTTCACCGCTAAAGACAGCATTGATACTGAAGATCGAACCCCGCTTCTTGCTCACTATCGACTCTCCGTTGCACAGTGGAACTGGCAAATGCAGGTGCAAGGGGGTGAGTTTTGGGGTGGCGACCAAGGGGTGAAAGCCACGTCTAGCCATTGGCTTGGTGACACACGCCTAGACGCTTCTTATTTAAACAGTGAAAGCGAACAATTTGTCACCTTGAATGTATCGATTCCTCTTACCTTCTGGCGCGGTATGAAACCAGATTATCTGACCGTGCGCGGTGTTAGCGAATGGAACTTTAGCGTACAAACTCGAGTTGGCGAGAGCCATAACCAGCTAAACACTGGGCTAGGCAAAACAGCGAATAATTACCACAACCTCGACAGACAGTACTTCAACAGAGCAAGGCTCAACCCGAATTACTTTGAAAACAACCCAATCCGTCTAAGAAACGCTTATCTGCGTTACCTAGATGAAGTGGTATACGAGTAATAAGCTAACGATTCGCAGGAGGTCTTTGATACCAAGGATTTCTTGCGTCCGTCACCTCAAATAATTGATATTTACGCATTAGCATCTGTCCGCCATCTCGAGTGATGGGTTGCCAATTAAAGTTGGCTCTGTTTTGGCTAGGCTTCACTGTCATTACATCAAAGGGAATAGATACGTAAAATCCCTTAGTAAAACTACCCTCACCATATTCTTCTGGTGTTAAATCAGAGATGCTTGCAAAAACCCCTGCAATCACACCCGAGTCAAATTGCTTGGAGAAATCAAAGCGCGCACCGTAGTCACCCGCTAAAAATTCACCAACTCCGACCTTAAACAAGGTATCGTCCAGCAAAGACCACTTAGGGGCATAGTAAGCAGTCACAAATCCTGTAGTACCTTGAACGATAACGTTGTAGTAGCGCTGATCTACCTCACTATATTGAGTAGGACTATCAAACACCCCAAACCATGATTCAGGGTCGCGTTGATAAATGAGATTCACATCAACACCAAACGCCCAGCTGCTGTTTAAGGGGCGGTACAAGACCTCTCCGCCCACTCCTGCAAACATCATTTCTAAATACCCGCCATACAATTGCGTGTACCAGTTTGAGCCAAAATCTTCAAACCAAGTGAGCTGGAGATTCTTCATGCGTAGACGATTCTCATCCACATATGCCCTAAATAGGGTTCGTACCCTAGGCACGTCAGTACCATCTGGCGGTGCTATGTAATTAAACTTGTCGTAGTTATCGAATAGGTTGAGATACAGCGAGCCACTCATCTGCAAATTAGAGGTGAGCCAATATCCGGCATCTGCATTAATACCAATACTGTACAGGTAGAAGCTCTCCGCAGAACCAAAAGACTGTATAAGCTGCGGTGAAAATGCATAATCGAATCGTTCGAAGTCTTCATACTGCGGGCTAGAATCAACCTCATCGACATTGCTCACAGAGACCGCATCATCATAGTTAACATCGAGATACTGCTGTTCATGTGCCGCCACGAAAGTCTGACTATCAATATCCGTCTCGGTCAATAATAGAGCTTTATTGGTTTCGACAATAGATATGGTATTTACAGAAGGGGGCGTATGGTTGAGCGTAATGACTGCAGCCCTATTTCGGGCTAGGTCTCTATCTCGGTATTTTTCTTGCTCTGCAGAAATGAGTATTCGCTGCTCGTCCTGCCTGATGCTGTGCACCTTATATCCCGCTACATCATAGAGCTCTTGGGACAATTTTTCATAATCGGTAGTAGAAGAGGAGTCTCTTTGTTGAGCAAGATGCGGTGGACGCTCATCAACCCAGGTGGCGTATAGATCATTAAAATTAGTGGATAAGGTGACACCTAACGCCAGCGTATCGCCTCGCTCATAACTGACTCGAATTTGCGCCCAATCATCCACGCGATATACCATTCCAAAGTTAACAGGAATATGCTGAGTCATATCGGCAGTGCCTCTTACTACTGGGGCATCTTGTGAATAATCATTGGTATCGTATTCAACCTTAAACGAGAGCGGTTCATAGGGTGTCTGATATTCTAATCCCGCATAAATTGAAGCAGGCCCAGAAAACCATCGGTCCACATCAAACTGACCACCGTTGCCACTATAATCATTCGCCCTTTCACAAAATCGATCCGCCACTGAGCACATAGGGTTAGAGATGTTGCCACTCTGACCTAAATACCCCCATGCAATGCCGACCGTTGCATCAAAAGGACCAAAGCGCTTGCTGGCCGCAATAAACTCCCCATCAAATAACCCCGTACCACCAAAGTCTCTGAAGCCAATGGATAGCTCAGGAATATAACGACTCTCTTGCAATAAGCGGATCTTAAAATCAATCGCCTTATCGGCCAGTTCGTTATCGCCACTAAACTCGGGATCTCCACTGTAGAGCAAATCTTGAACTAGCGTGTAGCGAACCGTGGTCTCCAGCCACGGGAGCACCTGTAAGCTAATGCTGTAGAAATGGTATTCGTTATTCCAAGTGCCGTTTAGGCTAAATTCTCCCTCTCTCGCCATTCTGCCTGTAGGCATTTGCATTAGGCCAACGCCACCAAAGTCAGATTGGGAAGGGGTTGCTTGCGCGCTATAAAAGAGATCGTCGGCCAAGCTCTCGCTGCTTATAAAACCCAACAATGTCAGTCCAATAACGACGCCATACTGCAACCTCATAGCCCCACCTTATGAGTGAGCAATTCGACTATCTGAAGGTTGAGCTCCTCGTTTTCCCAAGCAAGGCTCCTTAGACCAATAAAAATTGTCGCACCTGGGGCAAAGTAGACCTCTTTTCCGTTCCACCAGCCATAAGGCAGTTGTGTCATCTCGCCATCTGGCTGTATAACAAAAGCGAGGCTTTTCTGAGCTCCCGATAGCAGGTTTACATGATGATTTTCTATATAGTCTGACAGCTTCCAGTGAGGCTTAAATGGCACTAGGGTGGGTTTTTCTATGGCTCCCATCAAACGAATTTGTGTGGGTCTTTTTGATTGTAATAGCCGAAAACGAAGCCCTGCATTTTCATTTTGAAAGGCTAATACAGGGTCAGTTGATATTTGGCTGCGAGCCCAGTCAGCATCAAGCCTGTACGGCAACCGTCTAAGATAAGTAAACTGCTTAAGCTGATCTAAAATCGCTCGGGAGGATTGATTTAAACTCTCGTGGTTGGGCTTACTGGCTCGCTGCTCAAGCTGACCGAAGATATCTTTTTTCTCGGCAGTCATGTCCGATTTATTGTCTAATAGAGCAAAGTGATTTGCCAACACAAACCTTTCAGGCTCAACCCTTTGCGCATCTATCAGCACTTGACTTAACCGCACAGCCTCAGAGTAATAAAGCTCTGTCCCTTGATTAGGCAATTCTACGGTTATCGGCGCAGCCAGAGCCTTACCGATACAAAGCATCGATAAAAAGACCACATAAATGGATGCTATCGAACGAGGGCTAATCATTGGTCACTTTCAGACCATTAGCCAAAGTCGCGGATTAACAAGAGCTCAATACGGCTCATGTCTGGGCCTATATGTTGAATGGTTTTAATCACCCTCCCATCACTATCTACCCAAAAATGATTTTCAAAACCTGTATCAAGAACTTGGAAATACACTGTCTCGATGTAATGATTCGTTGTGAATTGTTGTAGGGGGGTATCAACGCTTTCAGACCCTATTAGCCTCCGAGTAATTGTGGCCTGATAACCATAGCGATAACCAGGTTGCCAATCGTATGTTGCTTGCCATGAGACTGGAGTATCTGACCCAAAAGGATATTGCTGTGTAGTGGCCTCCGCTAAATTGTTAACGGGCATAGCCAAAGTCTTTATGATTCGCCCACCTTCTGTGACAATCATAGCCCTATCTTGAGCTACCCATTTCAATGCAGCAGAAGACTGACCCGAGAGGGTATCAGCATAAGCCAATACCATGTGTATCTGAGGGCCTTGATCAACACGCGCATAAAGGCTGGCATATGGCAGTTTTTGTAATCGCTCATCAGCAACAACAACATCCTCAGCACCCCATACCGACTGCTCAACTGTCACTCCTACATCTTGAAATTTCTGCGAACACCCTACGATTGATGAAGATAGGATAAAGAGCAGTAATATCCTTTGTGTCATCTTGCCATCCCTGCAAAGTCCAAAGAAATTCTCATTAACAATAGATTACAGACAAAAAAAAACCACTTCCTGGCTGGAAGTGGTTCATATGATTTTTTAGGCGTTACCGATTTTGAACCGTTGTGGAAGGAGAATCATCTCCGGCATCGGCTATCGCTACACCTGCAACAATAACAACAGCACTCACAGCCACAACGGCCCCTATAACCGTGCCCGAGGCGAGAGTTGTGGCGGCAGTCCCTGCAGCAACCCCTCCAGTAGTGGCACCCGTTGTTGACGCAGAGGTTGCGGCTCCAGTTGAAGTGCTCGCACCTTCGGTGCCCGTTGCCACCTCTTCAGCGGCAAAAGATAAACTTGCAAAGCTCACCAGCAATAGTGCTAAAAAACTCTTCACAGTACCTACCTTATATTTGAGCAGGCGCACTCTATTTAGAGTGCTCGTTGAAATCAACGTGTTCAGACATGCTTCTCCACATCTTGGCTTTTTCTGCATCAGCTAACGGGTTTTCCGGCGATTTATACCAATCAGCCAAAAACATCTGCGCTCTAACACAACGCCTGTTTGCTGCGTGCTCAATAAGCTGAATCCCTTTATCCATATTACTACGAATACCGAATCCTTCGAACAGAGCGATACCCTGCTCATACTCGGCTTGCTCATCACCATTCAATGCATCGAGAGCGTTTCTCCAGTAACGATACTTATCTTGAGGAACAACATCATCCGCAGATGCCTCACACACCCTCACAAAGCCTTCTATACCATCTCTGCTATCTTGCAAAGCGGCTTTTTCATACCAATACACAGCCTCTTTAGGGTGTACGTGCTCATTTTCTTTAGCTAATTCAAGTTGCTTAGCCAGATGTCCATTATCAGCAAGAGCGACCTTTTCTTTATGAATTCTTACACGCTCTGCTTCAGCTAAGTGAGCTTGCTGCTCAGCAGCTTGTCGTCGTCTCTCTGCCCGTTCTGTGCGACTTGAAAACCATTTCGCAACACCTAAAAACACAATCATAAAGGCTAAAATCGAGCCGACGGTAGCAATCATCTCAGTAACTGTATCCATACAGTATCTCCGTGCGACAAAAGCTTGGTCTGTCATTCCATCATTGTGATGGTTTGGACATACCAAGCGCGGGTATCATTAGACTAGTATGTTCAACCTAGCCACTAAGATACCGTTAAATTATAGTTCAAGATCTCACTTTCTCAGTCTTAACCATACTTAATTCAACCTTTGTAATCACAAAGTCACCAATACTCGCTATTCTTCATTGTTTAATAACGCAGATCTTTCATCTCGGATTCAGAGCTATGGCACCCAATAAGCTCAATATTTATCAAGTATTTACACGATTGTTTGGCAACAAAAAGACAGCGTATGTACCTTGGGGAACAAAGGAAGAAAATGGGCTGGGGAAATTCAGTGATTTTTCGGATTTAGCGTTATCGGAAATCCGAAAATTGGGCATGACACACGTTTGGTTTACGGGAATTCCGCATCACGCCGTTATTGCTGACTATACGAATATCAACGTTCAAAACGATCATCCACTTGTAGTCAAGGGGCGTGCGGGTTCGCCTTACGCAGTTAAAGACTATTACTCTGTAAACCCAGATCTAACAGACGATCCCGAAGTGGGGTTATCTGAGTTCAAGCAACTTATTCAGCGGTGTCACAAACACAATCTAAAAGTCATCATTGATATTGTCCCCAATCATGTAGCGCGCCAGTACAGAGGGTTAAATAACCCCAAAAACGTCACCGACTTTGGTGTAAATGATGATGCAAGTGTTGAATACGCTCCAGATAACAACTTTTACTACATTCCAAAGCAAAGCTTCGTGATTCCTAATATACCCGCGGAGTTTGAACCTCTAGGGGAAGAACCCCACTTTACTTCACACCCAGAGTTTTGCGAATATCCAGCCAGATGGACAGGCAATGGCGCACGCACTGCTCAGCCTAGTTTTAATGATTGGTATGAAACGGTAAAAATAAATTATGGAATCCGCCCTGACGGCAGTAAGGATTTCGAGGAGCTTCCAGGTCACTACCGACGCCTAAGCTATCAGAAACATTACGAATTTTGGCAAGACAAGCAAGTACCTGATTCGTGGAGAAAGTTTAGAGATATCGCACTCTATTGGTTGGCCCTTGGCGTTGATGGCTTCCGCTACGATATGGCAGAGATGGTGCCTGTTGAATTTTGGAGCTTCATGAACTCCAGCATCAAAAGGCAATTTCCTGGTACTTTTTTATTGGCAGAAATCTATCAACCTAGCCTTTATCGCGACTATATCGAGCTAGGCAAGATGGACTACCTGTATGACAAAGTTGGCCTCTATGACACCCTCAGAGCGGTTATGCGGCGAGAGCAATCGACATCTTCAATCGATAGTGTACAAAAAGAATTGTTCGATATAGAACAGCACATGCTGCATTTTCTTGAAAACCACGACGAACAGCGAATTGCATCGCCGCAGTTTGCTGGCAAAGCAGAATTGGCAAAGCCCGCGATGGTAGTCAGTGCCCTAATGAGCTCAGCGCCTACCATGCTGTATTTTGGGCAAGAAGTTGGCGAACCCGCTAACGAAGATGCCGGCTTTGGCAAGCCTTCACGAACCTCCATCTTTGACTATATCGGAATACCCCACCACCAACGCTGGATGAATGATGGTAAATTCGATGGCGGACAACTCACAGAGCAAGAGAAATCGTTGCGAGACTTCTACTCAAAACTAATGAACTTCACTTTACAGTGTAAATCTCTAGTTGGAGATTTTGATAGTCTACAACAAGCCAATGAAGACCAACTGACCGAAGGCAGAGACCGTGTCTACTTGTTTACTCGCACAGCTGTAGCTACGAAATCCGTTGAGTTTTTAATTGTGGCGGCAAATTTCGACGATGAAAATACCTTTAATAATTCCATCACAATACCGCGAGAACTCATAGCTAAGTGGAGGCTTGACGATGGTAGCTATACACTCCTCGATAACTTAGGAGAGGGCCCGATCTATAAAATGAAGGTACACAATGGTGAAGGTAGGATTAACCTGCAGTTGTCACCAAGTGGGTCTGTAGCGCTGACCTTGGCTTAATTGACTCACCTACTGCGTCAAAAACAGACGTCATACTGGCGAACGCTGGAATGCCAGCCCAGCAGTATCTTAGAGCGCACATACCCAATCCCGAGCCACCTAAGATTCCAGCTCAAGGCTGGAATGACGGACTGCTGGAGGCCACATCACTTCGACCCGATAACCCGTCATGCTGGCGGACGATGGAATGCCTGCCCAGCAGTATCTTAGAGTGCACATACCCAGCCCCGAACCACCTAAGATTCCAGCTCAAGGCTGGAATGACGAACCGCTGGATGGAGCGTCAACATCTGCATTGTTTCAATCATGAAGACAAAAAAAGCCAGAGTAAGGCTTGAACCTTCTCTGGCTAACAGGACAAATACACAAAGTATTTCGGGTTAAAATTTAGTTGGCTTGGCGAGCCTCTAGTGCATCAATGTACACTTGCTGAGCACCTTCTACGTTAAGCTCTTTTGCTTCGTCTAGTAGAGCCAATGCTTTTGGCATGTTGTCTTCTTCTACCGCTTTACGGATAGCGTTGTGATAGTAATCTTGAGTCGACTTCTCTACCGTTGCATCTAGATTTTTGGAGGTTTTGTCTGCTTCTTCTTTTGCAAAGATACCAGCACTTGCACCTGCTACTTCAACAACCAATTTACCCGTTTTAGAGTGCGGAGTTGGAATGTCTTTCAGCTCAGGCATGTAGCCGCCCTGACCTTCTACCATAGCGCGGTACGGGTCAACACGGTCGGTTGTTTTGGCCAGTTCTTCCGGAGTGGTATAGATCAACATTGTGACCGTCTTTTGATCTACCGGCGGTGTAAATCTGATTTCGGCAACTAGACGGTCACCCCACGCTAAACGCGGACGACGATATTCAAATGCTGATGAATCGTATTTTTCAATCACTTCACCATCGTTAGAAACGATCATGATCTCAGGTGAAAAGAACTTCTTGTCTGAAGTCATGTTGCTCGTTACTGAAATATCCAATGGGCCACGGTTTGATGGGATTTCGAAAGCAGCAACAGGGCTATCAATGACATCATTGTTTAATACTTGAGTATTTTGATCAATGGTCACTAATGCTTGACTATCAAGAGCAAAAGGTGATTTAACTAGTGATGCTACTGAAGTGGCGACGGTATCTGATTGCCCCACTTGATGAATAGTATCTTGGGTTGCACAACCAGCAAGAGCCACACAACAACTTAACACTAAGGCTCGTAATTTCATTGGATGTTTCCTTTGTTATTTTTTTAATGACTTTGAAATCTGACTGCCAGTTATATCAAATAGTTCAGAGTAAAGCCCTTAAAAAAATAGCCGACTGAACGTCGGCTATTTGATAAACCTAATTCACACTAGAACGGTTTGATTACCACCATGCTTCAGCTTGGATACCAACAACGTACTCAGTATCGTTGCCTTGACCAAATGCATTGTCATCTTCAGTATCTACGATGTAAGAACCGTACACACGGATTTCAGGACGAGCCCAGAAGCTGCTACCCATTGCCCAAGCTTGAGCCACAGTTACCTTACCGTTACCGAAGTCTTCAGTGCCACCAAGGTTGTCTAGCTGTTCACCTGCGTTATAACCCGCTTCGAATACTGTACGCATAGTGTCATTCCACTTGTACATAGGACGAACAACTACAGAGTATTGGTTAGTGTCGTTAGTAGCACCAGTGTCATCACCGATGTCTTGGCCAGCCATGAATGCTAACTGGTGACCCATTTCCCAAGAGTCGCCCATTGAGATAACACCCCAGTTCAATAGACGGTAACCTGCAGAATCGTTGTAGTTATTAGTACCACGTGCGTAGTATGCGCCTGAACCCCAGAAGTTAGCCGCTTGAACACCATAACCGTTAGTACCGTACTGGAATACAGTTTGGTTAAAGCCGTTGCTTAGGCCTTGTTGAAGAATAAATGTAGCTAGCAAGCCATCATCAGCTTCTTGAGAACCGCCATCTTTTTCATTTGCAAAGTTGTATGCAAGAGCGATTTCAAGATTAGCATCAGACCATAGGCCGATGTTTGCTAGACGAGCATCGAAGATGAAGCCAGCTGAATCATCAGTTTCGCCGTCTTGAATAAGCGCTAGAGAAAGTTTTTGATTACCTACAGATAGGTTCTCAATACCACCACCAGTACCTGATGTGTTCAAGTAGTAGAAGTCAGTGATGTGGATGTCTTTACGTTGGTAGTATGTTTTACCAGCCCAAAGAGTTGCGTCTTTATCAGAAGCAATGATGCCTTTTGCTTTAACAGCAAACTGAGCAACGTTGAAGTCGCTATCTTCCCAGCCATTTGCACCTTCAGTACCAGATGCAATCATTGACTCTAGACGCCAGTTTACTTCACCTGTTTGTAGGTCTTCAGCAAAACCGAACTCATAGTAGTTGTCGTTTTCGTTACCTAGACGACCGATACCGTTCTTGTTGTAAGAAACATCATCACCGCTATTGCCACTGAGACCAGTACCAGCACGCATGTAACCATTGAAATCTACTGCTAGTGCAGAAGTAGATAGTAGGGCAGCTGTAACCGCTGCTGTTAGTAGGTTTACCTTTTTCATTATTCGTTAACTCCCGAAACGATTTTTTTTTGTTTTTCTAATACATTCTTAATTGCTTAACAGTCCATTCCGTTAATACAGCCAACCAAAAATGTAAGTGCGAAAACTGTTCTTATTCGACAGGAGAGATAATAGTTCTAACGATAAAAGTCGGAGTCCTCCTCCTTTGGTTAAATAGCGGGGGAAGTAGGGAGGGGGTGAGGGGGCGTAGATCTAGCTACTTGTCTAGTTGATCACACAATTAAGGAGGAGATCCCTCATTGCTAGAGATAGCGGTCACAGTTGATTGTGTGCAGAGTTAGATCTATGTCTCTATTTAAAAGTTCCATATGATTTTGATTTAATTTCGTTAAATAGTATATTTCGTGATATAGATCTCAATCCCCCTTGTCTAAAGCTCTTTTTAGAGCTTTATTAGTGAGCCCTCCCCTACCAGCCCAATAAAAATGGGTAAGTTAGCCATCCTATAGATAGTGTACGCTGTTCAATATTTTGAATTAAAACCTGCTCAGAACAGGCTTCATCCCACAATCCACTATTGCGTTAACTGGCCAAACCTTTTAACTTAACCCTCAAACCATTCACAAAATAAATAAAAAACAAATGAGTAGTAAGAAATCGCGCCCCTATCCACTAGGCGCTGAATTAGATAAAAGTGGATGTAACTTCTCTATTCATGCACCTAGCTGCAAAGAGATTTCTCTAGCGCTTTTCGACTCCAAAGGTGAGTTCAAAGCCTACCCAATTACCGAAAACTACGCTGGCATTAAACACATCTATATAGAGGGTGTTACTGCGGGCCAAGAATACGGCTACATCGTCATTGACCCAAATGGCGAAAAGATCCTGCTGTCAGACCCATACGCCAAAGCCTTAAGCGAACCTCTCAACTATAAGACGCCATTCTCTAACGAAAAAAGCTGGTCAATGGCCAAGTCTGTCGTCACCTCATCAGAATTTGACTGGCAAGAAGTCGAGCACCCTCGTTTAGCGCGCTCTGAAATAGTGTTGTTCGAGACTCATACAAAGGGACTGACAAAGCTTAATAAGAAGGTTCCTTCTCAGCATAGAGGCAAATATCTAGGCCTGGTAAGTGACGAGATGCTTGCGTTCTACAAAGAACAAAACATCAACTGCTTACAATTGCTACCTGTGGCCGCTTGCATGCATGAACCGCATCTACTTGATATGGAAAAGGTCAACTACTGGGGTTACAACCCGTATGTGTTTATGGCGCCCGATCCACGATATGCAGATACCGATGCGGTTCAAGAACTAAAAACCACGATTCGTGAGCTACATAAAAATGGCATCGAAGTCATTTTAGATGTGGTTTACAACCATACTGCTGAAGGTGGAGATGGTGGCCCTGTCTTCAACCTCAAATTACTAGACAATCAATACTACCTTAAGCATGGTTGCCACTACGCTAACTTCACTGGCTGCGGTAATACGGTCGATCTTAATTACCAACCCGCGCTCACCTTGGTGATGGACACTCTTCGTTACTGGGTACAAGAGTTTAAGGTTGATGGATTCCGCTTTGATCTTGCGGCCACTCTGGGTCGCAACGGCGATAACTTCAATCGTGAAGCTGCTTTCTTTAAGGCGGTAGCACAAGACCCTGCTCTTAAAGAAACGAAGATGATTGCGGAACCGTGGGATATCGGTCCAAATGGCTATCAAGTGGGTAACTTCCCTGATGGTTGGAATGAGTGTAATGATAAATTCCGCGATATTACACGTAGCTTTTGGCGAGGAGATCAAGGCTTCTTGAAAGAGTTTGCCACTCGCATAATGGGCTCACGTGACCTGTACGGCGCCAGTCGTTGGCCGCATAAGATGACCATCAACTACATCACCTACCACGATGGCTTCACCATGCAGGACTTAGTGTCTTACAAAATGAAGCACAATGAGGAGAACGGTGAGCATAACCATGATGGTCATGGTGACAACCGCTCCGATAACATGGGTGTAGAGGGTGAAACACCAAGCGCTGATGTCATAGAGTTGCGAGAAAAGCGCAAGCGTAATTTCATGAGTAGCCTGCTGTTCTCTTTCAGTATTCCTCATATTCTTACCGCAGATGTGGTGTCACACACCCAAAAGGGCAATAACAACGCCTATTGCCAAGACAATAAAACCAGTTGGTTAGATTGGGAACTTGAAGCCCATGAAGAGAGCTTCAAATTATGGCTAGCGAATATGCTACAAGCACGCCGCGAACACATGATCCCATTCATTGAAGCATTTAGCGGAGAAACCCGTAACGACAACCGAGTCAGCTGGCATCGTCCAGATGGCAACTTAATGGAAATGGATGACTGGAATCAACTGAACGCTGTTTCGTTGAAGTTAGGTATCGGTAAAGATGGTGCAGAGCTGCTGTACTATATCAACCAATCGCAAACACCTGCTCGCTTCAAGTTACCTGATGGTGGAACCGATCATTGGACATTGATTTGTAATACCGGGGAATCAGAAACTGGCAAAGGCACCATCAGTCGAGATATGTTGCTCAAGCCTCAGTCTATGGTGATTCTGAAGGCTAAAGGGCCAGCAAAGATACTGCCAGTTAAACAAGAAACCTTAGAAGCCTAGTAGCACTCATCCCTTACACTTAGCCTCAGCCTTTGCTGGGGCTATTTTTTGTCTTCAAAATACATACACAACGAACAACAACCCCTATCCATTTACCAATACTTTATCGCTCTGGTATCAGTCATTCGCCGACAAAAGAGCCGAGATACCCGACCTCACCCTGTTTTATATCAAGGCTACAAATATGGAAACACGTTTTAATATGGCCTTTGTCATTATATGCCAACAAAAAAATGAGAACTTGATCACACATTAAATTGATATACAATCGCCCTTCGTTTCAAAGCGGACAAAAAGTAACCGCGAAACTTAATGGCGTTCAACGCTCAACTAAATTAACAACAACGAACTCAGTATGGCTTTACCAAGAACTATTATTCGGCTTATGCGACCCTATGTGGTTGTGCTCAGTACAATTTTGATTTTCGTTGCTTATCAGCACTATGCCAGTGTTAAAGATGATGCGCTGAAACAAACACAAGCTAACCTCAGAACAGCTTCAAAGCTGATCCAGGCGCAATTGAAAAATAGCGTCAATATTTTCTCATCTCTAAATCGCTCCGCTGAACTCGAAGACTCTAGTGCCGCAAACCTCAATGCTGTCGATATCATCCGTAATACCGAGAATTACAATGATATTTTGCGCTATGACCCAAGCACAAACTCAGCGATATCTGAAACTGCCATTTTTAATGCTAGCATGTATAACAGCGATGCTACTGCGTTTGATATGAAGGACGCTAGCTGGACCGATATCAGTTTTATGGACAATCGATTTCAGATATCGAGCCTTTATCGCAGCCAGAACCGTCGTTGGGTTGTTGGTTTACGTGAGACTAATCCTGCTGGCATTCCACAATACATTATTGAATTTGATCTGATGTATGCAAGTCAGGCGTTCATCGATCTGCGCACCCTAAACAGTGGCAATGTGTTTATTGTTGATAGAGCGACTGGCAAGGTGATACTGCACCCTAATCCAAATAGGATTGGAGAAATAGCGGTTGTTTATAAGTATTCAATAGCCGGTGAGCTCTCTCAAGATGAAAGAACTCAACCCGTTAGCTACTACTTTTCCGATACACCAAGCTACGCCTTTAACCCAGACAGTGCATTGCCGAACAATCAGCTGTACGGTTCAATCAACTATTTCTTCCATGGTGATGCAAAATTGGCATCCTACAACGCTAGAAATAGCATGAACTGGATCTATTTCTCGTCAATATCTCGTTCTGATCTGTTTGCTCACAGCTATTCAGTACTGCTTATTGGCTTCGTAGCACTGAGCTTATTGCTATTCGTATCTATCTTTCATTACCTGAACAAGCAGCTACAGGTAGCACTCGCTGACTTGTCAAAAGCAACTACTTTACTCGAGTTCAAAAAGCAGGTTCAGACTCTATTAGAAAGGTTCTGCACACGTCGACGTGTTCAACTGTGCCTTTACAATCACGAGAGTCAGACGTTTTACACTGTCGACTATCATGGACAAGAGCAATCGCTACTCATTGATAAAGAATACGCTCTAGACTTACTGACAAGTGAAGTGAAGTATCAACGTTCAGGAAGCCAAGATCCGCTGGCCAAACAAATTCAGTTCAGTGCCAAGTATTACCGTGTACCTTTGCATGGACACAATGGGCTTACTGGCGTGATATTCCTTGAGAGTAGATTCCAGACATTCCCAAGTTTGATGAAATTACTACAGAATTTCATCGAAACGTCTCTGTCTAACGTATTGTTTCAACAGCAAGTTCTACAGCGTGATGCGACAACAAATCAAGATAACTTGTTTACACTGCGCAATAAGATCAGTCGCTACAAGGGTCACAGTGATGTGTACCTGCTAACTATTGATGTCGATGACTTGAAGCTGATTAACTATAAGCACGGCTATACCTGCGGCGACCAGTTGATACTGGAGATGTCGAGTGTGATTTCGAAGCACTTCCCTGCCTCATCCACACTATCAACCGCTAGAACAGGCGGCGACGAGTTCTGTGTGCTTTATCATGCAGTGGATCAGCAACACGCATTTAGCTTGGCTGAAAACCTTCGTGAAGCCATTGAAAGGTATAAGCTTGTCTTTGATACCGTCAACGTTAACTTTACTGTCAGCATTGGTGTATCTCACCTACGTGACTCCGTAGACAAGACGCTTTCATCGTCACTACAAGCCACTGACAGAGGCAAGCAAAACGGCAAGAACCTTGCCATCATGAGTGCCGCTTCTTGATGACTGTTTAAGAGATAGGGTAGACCTCTTCAACTACTGAACTCATTAGATCCCCGATAAAACCACTCGGGGATGACAGAGCCCCAACTTTGTCATGCTCGAAGTGTTCTATCGAGCATCTGCTGTTCAGTCTAACTAGCCATGTAATAACTAGATCTCCGATAAGAACACTCGGGGCTGACTATTTTAGCTCTAAACTGATCGCTGAAGGCTGTAAGCTGACAGCTATCAGTTCAAAGATAAAAGAATCATTCTTCAGATGTTCTTTCCCCCATCATCGACTATCCTATGTATCTAAGTGTCTGTTTAAAAAACACTATTTAAGCCTTGCTCTCGCTTTTCTTACCGTCTCTCAGCAAGGTGTATTTTAGGATTGATGATGTATGTATAAAATCTTCGAAGGATTCACCAAAGCCTTCCCAAAAAACGAACCTGAACAGCCGCCGAATACGGTTTTCGCATTTTGTCGTTATTACACCAAGGGATTTGAAAAACCTCTGCTATTGATGGCACTACTCAGTACCATAGTCGCCATTGTTGAGGTGTCCCTATTTGGCATGATGGGTAAACTTGTTGACTGGCTAGGGTCGAGCAATCCTGACACCTTCATGCAGGACAATGCCAGTACGCTGATCACCTACGGTGTGTTGGTACTGATCATTATGCCAATTTTAGTCACCTTGCATTCACTGGTTCAACACCAGACCTTGCTAGGCAATTATCCAATGTCTATACGCTGGATGGCACACCGTTATTTGCTTAAGCAGAGCTTATCGTTTTACCAAGACGATTTTGCAGGGCGTATAGCCACTAAGGTAATGCAAACCTCCCTTTCTGTAAGAGAAACAGTGATGAAGACTCTGGACGTATTTGTGTACGTCTGCGTGTATTTTACCTCTATCATAGTGCTTCTCGCTCAAGCAGATTATCGCTTAATGCTGCCTATGCTAGCTTGGCTGCTCGCGTATATTGGTATTCAGATCTACTTTGTACCTCGCCTAAAACAGGTCTCTTCAGAGCAAGCAAATGCACGCTCAACGATGACGGGACGCATTGTCGATAGCTATACCAATATCGCAACGGTTAAGCTCTTTTCTCACAGTAAACGTGAGACCGAATATGCCGAAGAAGGCATGGAGGGCTTCCTAGATACCGTTCATCGCCAGATGCGTCTTGTAACCGGCTTTAACGTGATGGTTGAAGTGGTGAACTATGTATTGGTGTTCGCTATTGCGGCCATCTCCATCATGTTATGGATGGACAATGCCATCAGCATTGGCGCCATTGCCATCGCAATCAGTTTGGCCCTGCGCTTAAACGGTATGTCGATGTGGATCATGTGGGAAGTGGGCGCACTGTTTGAAAACATGGGCACCACGGTTGATGGTATGGCGACACTTTCGAAACCTATAGACATCAAGGACAAACAAGATGCGAAACCTATTCAAGTAGAGAACGGTGGAATACATTTTGATGACGTTAGCTTTCACTATGGTGAAAATAAGGGCGTCATAAGCAATCTCAGCTTGAATATTAAGCCTGGAGAAAAGGTAGGCTTAGTTGGACGCTCCGGCGCGGGTAAATCAACCTTAGTCAACCTTCTGTTGCGTTTTCACGATGTAGAGGGAGGCAAGATCAGCATCGACCAACAAGACATCTCAGCCATTACTCAGGACTCATTGCGCAGCAATATCGGCATGGTGACGCAGGATACCTCGCTGTTGCATCGCTCCATTCGAGAAAATATCTTGTATGGCAACCCGACAGCAAGTGAGGAAGAGTTGATTGCTGCAACCAAGCAAGCGCATGCCCATGAGTTCATAGAAACACTCACCGACCCGTTTGGTAATCTTGGTTATGATGCTCAAGTGGGAGAACGAGGGGTGAAGCTCTCAGGTGGACAGCGTCAGCGAATTGCCATCTCTCGTGTGCTGTTAAAAGACGCGCCGATATTGGTACTGGATGAAGCAACGTCCGCTTTGGATTCAGAGGTTGAAGCTGCTATTCAAGAGAGTCTGAATGAATTGATGAAAGGGAAAACCGTTATTGCCATTGCGCACCGTCTATCAACCATCGCCGCTATGGATAGACTCATCGTTCTAGATAAGGGGCACATAGTGGAGGAAGGAACCCATCAAGAACTCATACAGGGTAAGGGCATCTACGCACAGTTGTGGGCACATCAAACCGGCGGGTTTATTGCGCAGTAGGTTTATTACGCTTTAAATTATTCGACTCTTCAGCAAATCAGGCCTAGAGAATTTCTAGGCCTTTTCTTTTTACCCTGCCTGCTGAAAGCCTTCTTCTTGAATCGACTGAGTATTGAACACAAAAAAAGCATCAATCCAATGCAACACAATGGCTGAATCGGGCGCTTCTTTTAACTGTTCAAAGGTGGAACGATAATGCTCTTCACTAATTAGGTGTTTACGCATTTCGATGAGTTCGGCGGTAAACTCCATAGAAAACTCAGGGTGCCCCTGAACGGTGAATATGTGATTGTCCTTTGCCAGCATAAAGTTTGGACAAAAATCATTGGAGGCAACAACGCGCATCCCTCGAGGCACGGTAATCACCTGATCTTGATGACTCACTAACATTCTTAGCCTATCGATAGACAGGTTCATCCAGCGCTTTTGGGCAATAATGTTCACGTCATAGTTGCCCAGTCCCCAACCTTTGGATGATTTCTCCACTGTACCACCAAGTGAACGAGCGATGAGTTGATGACCAAAGCAGATACCCACCAAGGGTTTACGCCTTGCTTCACAGCGTTGAATCCAGTCTATTAATCCTAAGATCCAGGGGTCATTATCATACGCATTACAGACACTCCCTGTGAGTATGTAGCCGTCGCAATCTTCTAGCTCAGGCAGCTGCTGATTGAATGCATCATATTCGTAGAAGGTGATTTCATTGTTGACCGCTTTGAATACCGACGCGATCATATTTGAGTACTGACCGTAATTTTCAGAAAGTGCTGGCGCTAAATGCCCGCATACTAGAATCCCTATTTTCATCCATCGCCCTCGCTTATCCTATGAGAATTCCGCCTAGTCATTAACGAGTATAGGCGCTTATTTCTCTCCACTGCGATAAATTGGCAAAGAATCAAGCTCAAAAAACAACCACAAAACCAAAGCACAAACTTGACGACAGATCACACTTTCGGAATGGAATTTGAAATTATTGCTCTATTTATGGGATCTCATAAATAGTCACTCGCTTTCTATAACGTCAACCCTTTAAATCGACAATAACTGAATACCTAGATACCCAAACTGCATAAGGAGTGAATAAATAAAGGGGTTATTCAATCACAATGAATATTTGAGGCTTGCTAAGCCCTTCTAAGCCTGTATTGTGACTTCTCATTTTAGATTGCAAGGGATGCATTTATTATGCTGTTGATACGTCCAATTACAGCAAGCGATCGTCAAGGACTGGCGGAATTAGCGAAACAAACAGGTACTGGTTTCACCTCAATGCAGGATGATCCAAAGCGCATCGACCAGATGATCGAAGATGGCTGTGCTGCGTTTGAGAGCGATACTCCTCTGGAAGATGGATACTATTTGTTTGTTGCTGAAGATCTAGAACAACAAGCATTAGTAGGGACGTGTGCAGTTCAAGCCGGTGTCGGCCTACAGGACCCTTTCTACAGCTATCACCTAGACACTACTGTCCATGCCTCTCGTGAACTTGATGTATACAGCAAGGTGCAAACCCTAAGCCTCAGCAATTTCCATACAGGATGCACTGAGTTGTGCACTCTGTTTTTGCTTCCTGAATCAAGAAAGGGCTACAACGGCCATTTGCTTTCTAAGAGTCGTTTTTTGTTCATGGGACAAAACCAAGAACGCTTTGATTCTACTGTTATTGCTGAAATGCGCGGCTTTAGCGACGAAGAAGGGAGCTCACCATTTTGGGAAGGCCTAGGACGTCACTTTTTCAACCTAGACTTTGCAATCGCGGATAAGTTATCGATGCACGATAAGGTGTTCATCGCTGAATTAATGCCAAAGAACCCTATCTACACCAACTTGCTTCCAGAAGAAGCTCAAGAAGTGATTGGTCACACACACCCACACACTCTGCCAGCACGCAAGCTTCTGGAGTCAGAAGGATTCCGCTTCAATCACTACGTCGATATTTTCGATGCAGGCCCTATGTTGGAATCACAAGTCAGGGATATTAGAGCGGTTCGAGAACAACGCTTAGCCACGGTAAAAGTGGCTGAAGACATCACTCCAAGCGAGATACCTTATCTAGTCAGCAATGGCAAAGTGAAGCACTTTAGAGCCCTAGCAACCAAAGCGATTCAGTTTGACGGTAATACCATCATTATGGATACCAAGCTTGCAGATACATTGCAGCTAAAAGAAGGCGATTCTGCGCCGTTTGTTCCACTGTTTAACGCTCTAGCAGAGCAAGAGTAGAATCCATTCAAGGAGTGAAGATGAACAACTCAACCCAACATGTTGAAGCCAATTTTGATGGTCTTGTGGGCCCTACACACAACTATGCTGGTCTTTCTGACGGAAACCTTGCCTCGAAGAACAATCAAACCAAGGCGTCTAGCCCTAAACTAGCGGCCAAAGAAGGCCTAAAAAAAATGAAGGCGTTGCACGACCTTGGAATGGTTCAGGGCGTAATCGCACCTCTTGCTCGCCCTGATATCGGCACACTTCGTCAATTAGGCTTTACCGGTGATACCGCTTCCGTGTTAAAACAAGCCGCTAAGCATTCTCCTGCACTTTTGGCTGCTTGCTGCTCTGCATCAAGCATGTGGACAGCAAACGCGGCGACTGTGTCTCCAAGCAGCGATACTCACGATGGCAAACTGCACTTTACGCCTGCAAACCTAATCAACAAATTTCATCGCTCGATTGAACACCCACAAACGGGTCGAATCCTAAAGGGGATGTTCAGTGACGCTAACCACTTTGCTCACCATGATGCGCTTCCATCTAGTAACTATTTTGGTGACGAAGGTGCCGCAAATCATACCCGCTTCTGTAATGAGTACGGTGACCGAGGTGTAGAGTTCTTTGTGTTTGGTGAGAGTGCGTTTAATGGTGCTATGCCAAAACCAAAACGCTTCCCGGCACGCCAAACGTTAGAGGCAAGCTCTGCTATCGCTCGCATACATGGCTTAGCGGAAGATAAGGTAGTGTTTGCTCAGCAAAATCCTGATGTTATTGACGCGGGTGTATTTCACAATGACGTAATTGCCGTGGGTAACAGAGACGTCATGTTCTGCCACGAACACGCCTTTTTAAACAAAGACGCCGTTTATAACAGCCTAAGTACCGCGCTAGATAAGCCATTAAATGTCATAGAAGTTCCTGACTCTGCAGTATCGGTTGCCGACGCAGTAGGAAGTTACTTATTTAACAGCCAATTGCTTAGCCTACCAAACGGCAAAACAGCGTTGGTCGTTCCTAGAGAATGTGAAGAAAGCCCGCAAGTCTCTGATTACCTGCAAACCTTAATTGCCAGCAAGCAAGGCATCGATGAATTACTCTGTTTTGATTTGAAGCAGAGTATGCAAAATGGCGGTGGTCCAGCGTGTCTACGTTTACGTGTAGTTCTTTCTCCTGAGGAGCAAGCGGCGATGAACCAGTCTGTCATTATGAATGACTCGCTATTTGCCACGCTAAATCAATGGGTAGATGCGCATTATCGTGACTCTATTTCAGCGCAAGACCTGGTAGACCCTGCATTGTTAACAGAGAGTCAGTCAGCACTGGATGAACTCACTCAGATACTGAAACTAGGTTCGGTGTATGACTTCCAGAAGACAGGAGCATGACCGGAAACGCAAAATAGAGTGCAACAAAGTATGAAATTAGTTGCACTCTATTGATATACCTCGATTTGTTTACAAATTGAGTAGATTTGCGACTAAAATCCAGATAGGATTATTTTGTAGTCACCATTCTCAACGACTACAAAATGAGAAGGCTTAGCTTAAAGCCTCATAAATTTGGTCTTATCTGTATCAGTTGGCTAACTTACATATATCAGACCCACTCTCCATACCCAAGGCTATCCACCTTGGGTTTTTCTTTATTAAAAATAGCTGTCAGCTGCAAGCTTAAAGCTGTCAGAAAAAGAATCTTTTTGAGAGCGGTCATTGCCAAGACTTTTATTGGCAACCTCTATGTCCCAGCATTCCTAGATTCCCGATAGAAACATTCGGGAATGACCTCGTTGAGCACGTCGCTAACTGTAAGCTCGTCATCCTCGAGGTCTCTTATCGAGGATCTCAATGCGCCTTCGTTCCTAGATTCCAGCTAGAAGCACTCTGGAATGACCTCGTTGAGCACATCGCTGACTGTAAGCTCGTCATCCTCGAGGCCTCTTGTCGAGGATCTACATGCACCTTCGTTCCTAGATTCCAGCTAGAAGCACTCTGGAATGACCTCATTGACCACGTCGCTGACTGTAAGCTCGTCATCCTCGAGGTCTCTTGTCGAGGATCTACATGCACCTTCGTTCCTAGATTCCAGATAGAAGCACTCTGGAATGACCTCATTGAGCACGTCGCTAACTATAAGCTCGTCATCCTCGAGGGCTCATATCGAGGATCTACATGCACCTTCGTTCCTAGATTCCAGATAGAAGCACTCTGGAATGACCTCATTGAGCACATCGCTGACTGTAAGCTCGTCATCCTCGAGGGCTCATATCGAGGATCTACATGCACCTTCGTTCCTAAATTCCAGATAGAAGCACTCTGGAATGACCTCATTGAGCACGTCGCTGACTGTAAGCTCGTCATCCTCGAGGGCTCATATCGAGGATCTACATGCACCTTCGTTCCTAGATTCCAGCTAGAAGCACTCTGGAATGACGAAGTCATATTAGTCTTCTGGCTGAAGGCTGATAGCTGACAGCTAAAAAAACACAACCCAACAACAAAACCGCAACAACATTGATCTAGATCATTTTCTGAAATGCTCAGCTGAATTAAGGTGAAGTTGTTAACAAAGTGTGAACAAAGGAGTATTCGCATGGAACTAAAACAAGACCCAAGATGCTACACCGACGTATGCGTAAACGGACTTTGGTATCACTATGATCACTGCGGGACAAAGGCTTATGTACTCAAAGGAGGGGCTTCACCTTCGGTGGACTTTCATAAAGAGCCCAAAACTGAGGACGAGCTGGTAGATATGATCAAAGCATTGGATCAGGCCAAATAGCTAAAGCTACAACTAAATACCAATAAAAAACGCCCTGACTCACATCAGGGCGTTTTATTTTATTCGAATGTTTAGGGTCTGTTGCCCCTAGAAAGCTTATGCGTTGCGACGTGCAGTCACAGCGTCTGCAAGTTGGTGCAGTACCTTCTCAGTGTCTTCCCAACCAATACAAGCATCAGTAATAGACTGTCCGTATGTTGGCGCTTTGCCGTCAACTAGGTCTTGTCTGCCTTCCACTAGGTGTGACTCAATCATAACACCGAAGATAGCTTGCTCACCGTTCGCTAGTTGCGCTGAAACGTCGTCAGAGACGTTGATTTGACGTTGGTATTGCTTACTGCTGTTCGCGTGGCTGAAATCAATCATCACCTTCTGACGTAGCTTAGAGGCTTCTAGCTGTTGCTTAATATCAGCAACGTGCTCAGCACTGTAATTTGGCTCTTTGCCGCCACGAAGAATGATATGACAATCTGGGTTACCACCGGTTTCCACAATTGCAGAGTGACCGTATTTGGTTACCGATAGGAAGTGGTGCGATGCCTCTGCACTGCGAATCGCATCTGACGCAATCTTGATGTTGCCATCGGTACCGTTTTTGAAGCCAACTGGGCAAGATACGCCTGATGCCAGCTCACGGTGAACCTGAGATTCTGTAGTACGAGCACCAATAGCGCCCCAGCTGATCAAGTCACCTACATATTGAGGCGTGATCATATCTAGAAACTCACCCGCCGTCGGTAGGCCCAAATCAGTTAAGTCTAGAAGCAGCTTACGAGCCATTCTTAGGCCATCGTTAAGCTTGAACGTATCGTTCATGTACGGGTCGTTGATTAAGCCTTTCCAGCCAACTGTGGTACGAGGCTTTTCAAAGTAAACACGCATAACCACTTCTAGACGATCACCTAACTCATCACGAAGAACTTTTAGACGCTTGCCATACTCAAGTGCCGCCTCTGTATCGTGAATCGAACAAGGGCCGACGATCACCAATAAACGGTCATCTTGGTCATTTAAAATGTCGTGAATCGCTTTTCGTGAATTATATGTGGTCGCAGCAGCCGTTTCTGTTGCTGGAAAGCGTTCCAAAATAGCAATTGGCGGTAGTAGTTCTTTTACTCTTTTGATGCGAACGTCATCGGTTTGGTACATAGTAGATTATCCTTAAATTCTTACCGCTTACAGAATAAGCACTTAGCATTCTAATTGTATGCAGTGCAGTAACGGCATCTGTTTTGCTTGTGTCCATGCAACTTAACTAAGAAGAAAACGAGTTTCAATCACTTTTTTAATTAAAAAGCAATATTTCGACAATATATAAATTTTACGCAAGATGTATAATTTGGTTTACACCCATTATTAGGGAGTATTTAAGAGGCCTAATACACTCTTTAACATACTAATTTATAATGACTTAACAATAATTCAGCACTACGCTCCGCGTGTAAACACTTTTCTTCTTGCGTAGGGAAATCTCTCATTCCTACTAACAACGGCCAGAAATAATATCCTTTTATCAATGCATAGGCTTGCTCAGTAAATAAGCTAACCTCGCACTCCTTCAGTTTACCATCTGCCATCCCTTGTTTTGCCCAAACCGCGATCGCGCTATCTTCTTTGGAAAACTTTGCCACCTGCAATTGCAGCTCTTCAGGAGAATAAAAATAATGACCGATAGCAACACGAGCCAGCTCAATATAGTCAGGCCCGCAACTCGCCTCAATTTCTGCCAGTAACACTTTTTCTAGCTGCTCTTCCAGCGGCATATCTGGCTGATAGTCGAGGTTAATCTCTTGGACCGCTTCTCGCCACATAATGCCCACCAGCTCTATCACCAATGCTTCTTTAGAACTGAAGTGATTGTATACGGTGCGCTTAGACACATTGGCAAGGCTAGCAAGCTTATCCATGCTGGTGTTCTTAACGCCAAACTCAAGAAAGGATTGCTTTGCTGCGGTAAGGATCGCTTCGCGCTTTAATTCACTACGTGTCTTTTTCATTATTTATCAGAGTCTTATTTATGGTGGAGAAATAACCATTACTTTATTTTACACTAAGCAGTTTACTTTTAAAGCACCGCATGTAAACTACACCGTATAGTTTACTTTAACTAGTGGCATTTACATGAAACGATTTGTATTAGGAGCACTGCTTATGTCTGCAACAACCATCAACGCAGCTGAATTTTCATCGGTTGAGAAAAACGGTAAATTTCAAAACAGCGAGATCGAATACAAAAGTGGTTTTGGTGATCTTTACGGCATCATTAAATCCTATGTTACTGCCGATCGTGAACACCCAACTCCGCAACAGGCTTTGCCAAGCGTTCCCCTATCCCGAGAGGAGATTGAGAATACCACTAACCCTGCAGTTGCACGCCTAGGCCATAGCAGTATGCTCATTCGCCTAGATGGTAAAACGATTCTCACTGATCCCGTATTTAGTGATCGTGCATCACCAGTGCAATGGGCTGGCCCCAAGCGTTTCCAACCTGCGGCTATCACCATTGAAGCGCTTCCCGCTATTGATATGGTTGTCATCAGTCATGATCATTACGATCACCTAGACAAACACGTCATCAAATCGATACACACCAAGGTTGAACATTTTTTGGTTCCACTGCGTATTGGCAAAATCTTGCAAAGCTGGGGCGTTCCACAAGAAAAGATCACAGAATTAGATTGGTGGCAGGAAAAGACGATAGGCTCAATTACCTTCGCCGCGACACCAACCCAGCATTTCTCTGGTCGCAGTCTGTTTGATAGAGACCAAACCTTGTGGGCCAGTTGGGTAATAAAAGGCGAGCAAGCAAACCTATTCTTCAGTGGCGACTCTGGTTACTTCTCTGGATTTAAGGCTATTGGAGAAAAATATGGCCCCTTTGATCTGACCATGATGGAAACGGGTGCCTACAACGATGCCTGGAGTGATATTCATATGACGCCAGAGCAAAGTGTTCAGGCGCACATAGACCTTAAAGGCAAGGCAATGCTACCTATCCATAACTCCACTTTCGATCTTGCTCTGCATGATTGGTTTGAGCCACTTGAGCGCGCTCTTATCCATGCCAACAGTAAGCAGGTTCAATTGGTCACTCCACTATTTGGCCAAATGGTCGATGTAGAGTCACCAAGTAGTCATGCTCAGTATGCATGGTGGCGCGAATTGAAGCCTTACAAAGAAGAGTTCAAGACAGCGCTAGCAAATACCCACTAATATTGAGCAAAGAGCAGAAGCTAGGAAGCGTTCTGCTCTTCTTCTAAACGTTGCTGCAAGTACTCTAGAAACAGTCGGGTACGCGTATGCTCATAATCAAGCTTAGGGTAATATGCGTACACCATAGTGTCTTTTGCTTGCACATCTGGGAGGATCTTAACTAGGCTTCCCTGCATCAATTCTTGTTGAATCATCACGGCATTGGAAATCAGAATACCCATTCCACTCTTGGCAGCGTGAAACATCGCCTCCGGATTAGTCGAAGCAAAATTTCCATTGAGAGAGAGTCGTTTCCCATCAGCAAGTTTCAACTCTCGATGAAGCTGCTCACCAAAAATCAATACATTGTGCTGTTGCAGTTCAGTGGTATCTTGCGGCTCGCCGTGCTCGAGCAAGTATTTCGGCGAAGCATAAAAACCCAAGCGATCTTCAAATAATGGCTTAGATTTGAAGCTCAGTGAATTCAGATGTTCGAGCTCTCGGGTGATAAACAGATCTAGACTCATTTCCGGCATCTGTCCGGGCGTCGTGGTAATGAGTTGAATTCGAATATCTGGGTATTTCTTCAAGAATCCATCAAGGTAATGAACTAAGAATTTCGAACCTACTGCGATGGTCGCCCCAATCTTCAGCATCCCATTCGGGCTTTCACTAACAGAACGAGTTTCGTCTACTACCGACTGGAGTTGGTCGAGAAGTTGCTTGGTTCTATCATAAAACAAGGCGCCCGCTTCTGTCTGAGTGACCGAACGAGTGGTGCGCTTCAATAGCTGCACGCCTATTCTATCCTCTAGCCATTGTATGCGCTTGCTTACGGCAGAACTGGTCGTCGATAAACGTCTGGCAGCCCCATTAAAGCTCCCCTCTTCAACCACCAGCACATAGCTTTTCAGGCTCTGAATCCAATCCATATTATATCCTTACAGGAATCAATCTAATTCCTAATCGGGCAATTATCATCCACTGCATTTTAATCTAAACTATTCGGCATGAAATTAAAACACTCTTCAAAGATGAAACTAGGCCCATTAGTCTTGGCAATGATGATCATTGCTACAGGACAGATGGGGGTGAGCATTTACTTACCGTCACTGCCTTTAATTAGCGAAAGCCTGCAGGTGGACAAATCTCAACTGCAGTCGATCGTTACCCTATTCTTGGTCGGTTTTGGTGTCTCACAACTCTTTTATGGTCCCTTATCAGACGCCATTGGCAGACGTCCAGTATTCTTACTTGGGCAGTTTATCTATCTTATCGGCACCGTGATCTGTCTTGCGTTCTCCGATAGCATCACTACTCTTGAGGCCGGTCGATTATTTCAGGGACTAGGAGCAGGTAGTGCTTCAGTACTGGGCCGTAGTGTGCTTAGAGACAGTTATGACGGCGGACAATTAACAAAAGCCTTGGCTTATTTGTCTGTAACAGCATCTATCATGCCAATCTTCTCCCCTGTGCTTGGGGGATGGATCGCCTTCCATTTAAGTTGGCATACTGTCTTCGCTTTCGTACTGGTTTATCTCGGCGCTACCTTTGTTATCGGTTGGTATGTGATGCCAGAAACCTTGCCGTATGCTAAGCAAAAATTCAGGCCATCTTCAGTTCTTAGTAAGTACTTACAACTCATTAAAAACCCGCAAGTCATTGGCTCTGCATCCTACAATTGGTTCAGCTATCTGGCGGCAGTGGTATCGCTATCCATCATGCCTTACTTGATGCAGCAAGAAATGGGGATGAGCGCCGCTGACTACGGCACCCTAATGATCATACCCTCGGCCGGTCTGCTTGGTGGCAGTCTGTTGCTGAACATGCTGAATAAGCGATACAGCGCCTTTCAATTGCTCGCTCTCAGCATTGGGCTATTCTTCTTTGCTGGGCTTTGGCTACTCATTACCCCATTTACTGTCTTCAATCTGATCTGGGCATTTACCTGGCTCACCGTGGCGCAGGGGCTTTCCTTCCCACTGTCAATCACGCTACTGCTACAGCCACACAAAAAAGACGCAGGTTCAGTTTCAGCGCTTTCTGGGTCGGTGCAGATGTGTATTGCAGGCTTTTTTGGAAGCTATCTAGTGGGTAATTGGGTGACGAATCAGATGGAGCTTGGGGCTCTTTACTTGTGCATTGGGGCAAGCATGGGCGCCGTATTGCTGTGTTCAGTGCTGAAGAAGAACCTTCAAGATAAAGCTCTATTGCAAGAAAAATAGTGGTATTAATTGGTCGCTAACGTATTGCGACCGTTCTGCTTGGCCTGATACAAAGCGTTATCAGCATCAGTAATAAGCTGCAGCAGTGAGTTATCTTCACTCGGTACGACACTTGCAATACCTAAGCTCACAGTCACATGGGGTGCCACGTCGCTCATTGGGTGTGGCAGTTGCATAGCTGCAACCTTGTCCAATACCGTCTTAGCCAGATGTGTGGCACCATCAAGACCAGTACTCGGCAATAAGATAACAAATTCCTCTCCCCCGTAACGAGCAACCAGATCCGCTGGACGGGCCACACTGTCCTCCAGAGCTTTCGCAATACTGACTAAGCACTGATCACCTTCAACATGCCCGTAATGATCATTGTATTGCTTAAAAAAGTCCACATCGCACATGATGATTGAAATAGGCAACTGTTCACGCTGCATCCGGCGCCACTCCATTTCAGACACTGAATCAAACTTTAAACGGTTAGAAATTTGAGTGAGGGCATCGGTCATTGAAAGCTCTTTCAGCCTCGCTAAAAGCTCCTCTAGGCTTGCCTCTCTATTCTCAATAACATCGAGCATTTTGTTGAGTTGTCGAGACAATTCCCCTATCTCGTCACTTGTTTCTACCTGTGCACGCTTTTTATAGTCTTTAGTATTAGTGATTGCCGTCGCTTTCTGTGTGAGGTGAGTTACTGGCTCCAGCACTACCTTCCGCAAAGTAATCCACAATGCAAACAACAGTAAAAACCCAAGTAAAACACTCGTAAAGAGAGCCGATTGGACCGCCACCTTACCCTGCGCACTGATGTCTCTAGGGAAGAAGGATTCTACTAACATAATCGGCACGTCATAACTAAACACGTAACTAGAAACCTCAATGGTTTCATCATCAAGTTCAGTCACAACAATTTCATCACTGTAGGTTTTAGTCCTATCCGCAACAGGCGTTATCTTAAATCTTACATGAGTTTGTTTGATGAAGTTCGAAACAAGGCTTGGGTCGATATAACGTCCACGAAGGACAAAGCCCTTAGAGGGACCAGTCTCTTGAGAGGTTAGGATAGGACGAATAGAGTAAACAACAGGTTTGTTTTCCAAAAGAACAAGCCCAGTGTAATGAGCTTCTGCACTGAACAAATCCAGATCTGTTTTTATCAATTTATCTTCTAAGCGATCAACAACACGCTGTACAAAACTACCATCATAAACAAGTGAATCAGTATCAGGGTCATAAATGCCATGCCAATGCAGGTGTTTTGCAAGGTCGAAGAAAAATAAGAAATCAAACTGACCATTTCGAAATGACTCAACGCCTAAATTTGCATCAATATAATCGAGGTTTTCTCCCTGGATAAACTCATAAGTATCATCCCAAGCCCCCCAATCTTTGTTTTGTAGGTCTAGATCAACAATATCCTCATTGAAACGAGCCGCCACTCGCTCAAAGTTTGTAATGGCATCTTCTCTTTCTAGCTGTTTAAAGACAGGAAAAACGTACTGCCAGTGCGCAAAATAGCTCACAGCTACCATGGCAGCTAAAAGTGGCAACAGTATGTAGAGGATTTTTTTTGATAAGGACATTTAGTGCTTAAATACCGTTGTATGACGAAAAACACCAACTATCTAGATAGATTTATCAGTTGGATCAAGGGATTATGAACATTATTACTGTGCTTATAATAGACTAAAATTATGCAAATGGGTGAATGAGCGCCCCTGAAGCAAGCACATCACACAAGGATCGTTATGTCTCGAGTCAACATCTACAATGTACAGCCTGCCGCTTATAAAGCTTTTTTTGCGGTAGAAGCTTATCTAAAGCAATGCGCTTTTGACCCTATTATCGAAGAGATCGTTCGCGTGCGTACCTCTCAGATCAACGGTTGCGCCTACTGCATACACGTTCACACAAAAGGGGCACTGCAACATGGGGAGACACAAGAGCGTATCTTTGCATTGTCAGTGTGGAAGGAATCGAAGCTATTTACCGGTCAAGAAAGAGCCGTGTTAGCGCTGGTTGAAGAGATGGTTCATATCTATGCGCAGGGGATTACCGATGACACCTATAAAGCGTTAGAGCAACACTTTTCGGAAGACGAAGTTGCTCAACTCATCGTTCTTTGTACCATGATGAATGCTTGGAATCGCTTAGGTGTTGCAACCCATGCTAATGAGTTGACTATATACAAATAGTAGAGAAAGGAAATCGAGGCCTGATGCTACTCTCAGGCCTCTGAAAATCGGCTTTATAACACTATAGCGATAGCTTCACTGCAGGCTCAGCTATACCTTTACCCACTCCGGTCAATACCAAAGTTTTACCTTCATTGGCCGAACGGTCTTCAATACCGACTTTAGCTGAGGTCACATACAGCGTATCGAGGTTCTCTCCACCAAATGCAGGACAAGTGGGTTGTTTAACGGGAACAGGATAACGTTCAACAATCTCACCCTCCGAAGAATAACGTACTAGCTCTCCAGCGCCCCAATGCGCACTGATCATATCACCATTGGCAGCCACAATTGCTCCATCAGGCTCTCTAAAGTTTTCTGAATGATCGATAAACAGCTCCGGCTCAGCGATAGGCCAACCCGTGTCTTGATCTAGCTTCATTCTCATTATCTGCGCCGTAGGAGAATTCGTGAAATAGACCCAATGTTTATCCGCAGAAAAGCAGCAGCCATTAGGTATCGTGATATTTGAAATAACCTTGGTAAGCTTGCCCTGAAAGTAGCGATAAAACGCTGCTTCTCCCTCAATGGCATCGCGATGCATCGTACTTATCCAAAAACCGCCCCAAGGATCTGCGCGTCCATCGTTGCTGCGGTGCGTCAATGGATCATGCTCAAAACCAACAACCAGCTTAAGCGACTGTTGTTCAATATCCAGCAAATGAAGACCAACCTCATCGGCTAAAAGTAAAGAGTCTTTATCTACCCATCCAAGAGCTGATGGAGTTCGTTCTAGTGGGGTATCGACAATTTCTTCACCCTTAAGTGATAACAATCGATGCTCAATAATATCGATCCAAAACATTTGTTGACGTTCAGGGTGCCAAAGAATCCCCTCCCCTAAACCACAAGGGACATGCTGCAGTGCAGAAACCGTGATCATAACTTCCTAGCTTTTCATTTTTATAGTGGGATAGAGGAAACCATAAACAAGTAAAAAATGCCGATAGACGGCTCGCAGTTATTTATTTTCTTACAAACTAACTTGATTTAAGCGTGGCGCAAATTGGACATCATAATAAACCTCAAAGGTTAAAATGCACGCAATTCGAACAATCTAACCCGTTTGCGAGTGAGTCATACTATGCCGATATCCATCAAAAAAGCCGCCACTACAGTCGCCCTACTTTCAACGCTGTTTGCGCTTCCTGTATTAAGCAGCGAACAAGATACCGACAAAAAAGCCTTAGCGGATGAGGTGGCTAAAGAGTTAGCCAACCCAAACACTGCGTTAGCAAGCCTGAACTTTAAGTTTCAGTATTATTCTGGTTATGAGGGTGGCGGCGATAGCTCAACTATCTTATTCCAACCTGCACTGCCCTTCCCGATGGATAACGGCGACAAGGTGATATTCCGCCCTGCACTGCCTTATGTCATCAACAACGATGTGGGCAACTTGAACAGGGACGACTCAGGCTTTGGCGATATCTCTTTCGATCTGGCGTATGCACCAAAAGCAGCACCGGGAAACATCACCGCCTTTGGTCTTATCGCGCAACTACCTACAGGTAGTAGTGGCTTTAGTTCAGAGCAGTTTGCTGTGGGCCCTGAGATGCTGTTAGGTAAGGCAAGTAAAGAGCGTATCTTTATCTTCTTCCCTAATCACCTATGGGGGGTTTCTAATAGTTCTGACAAGATAAATGGTGAACATGTCATTGAAGATATTAATCGCACCTCTGTGCAGATTGGCTGGGTAGAATTGCTGGGCAATGGCTGGACTATCGCCTCCTCTCCAACAATGACTTATGACTGGAACACAGACCAAGCAGAGATCCCGCTGAACTTTCAAGTGAGCAAGACCGTCATTATGGGCAGTCGCCCTTGGAAGATTGGCTTAGAGGCTAACTACTACATCGAGAAAGACGAGAAGACACGTCCAGACTTTATGATTGGCTTGAATATTACGCCGGTGGTAGAGAATAAGTTTGCTGGGTTGTTTTAGGGGTAGTATTTAGACCCCCGATAGGAGCGCTCGGGGGTGACGGAATTTGGGGCTCGGGAGGATGGGGGACGGGGTTATAGCTTCTGGGTTCTGGGTTCTGGGTTCTGGGTTCTGGGTTCTAGCTTCTAGCTTCTAGCTTCTAGCTTCTAGCTTCTAGCTTCTAGCTTGTAGCTTGTAGCTTGTAGCTTGCTAGTATTATTTTTCACAATTGTTCACGCATACTCAATTTAGTAAGCTAGGGTAGAATAACGTCATCCCCGAATTGTTTTATCGGGGATCTCGCCGACTTTAGTTGAATACGAGACATAGCAGGAATAACCCGTGAACAGCACAGCCCATACCGACATCCCCCTGATCAGAGTCGAAACCATTAGGCTGGTATTGAACTGTGCTCAAGATTACTTTCCTGCGCCTCTGATGGCTAAAGCAATAGAATTGTTACCTTCAAATCTTGAACGCCCCTATTTAGAGTCAATTCCTGAATACGCCTTCATTCACTTTATGCAAACCTTGTATCAAGAGTCTGAATCTCAAACGTTTGTTGATTACTTGGTCGACTGCACCGCGCAGTTGAGCTTTATGTGGCCTATCCCTATTGCTCCTAAGCACAGCACACTGGTCTCAGTTCTCAACCAAGTCACAGAGCAATTTAAAACTCGCTCTAGTCAGTCAGAGATCCAGCTTGAACTGGAGGGCTATCAAAACCAAGTTAAAATCCACATCTCTACGGCTAACCACTATGAAAATCGTTATCAAGGCTCTGCATTTTGGCTAGAAATGAAGAGTTTATTCTTCTTGGTTCAATACATTCGACGACTGTTAGGTAAGGATTGGCTTCCCCTTTCTGTAGGCTTACAGCATGTGGATATCAATAGATTAGGCGGTGAGTTGAAGTTAGCAAAACAAGGCGTGTTTGTTGATAGAGAGAGTACGTACATTATCTTGTCAGAAGAAGAAGCCTATCAAGAGCTCAATGTGACCCCTTACCAGTATTCTCTGCCAGAGTACGATGTGCTCGCCACCTATCATGAACAGTTTGCATCCGCGTTAATGCCTTACATTGGTGAGCGTAAACTCGACCTTGATAGCGCCTCTGAGATCCTCAATACCTCCAGACGCACTATTCAACGAAAACTAAACAATGAACACATCACATTTCGAAAGGTCATTGAACAGCTGCATATGCAGTTTGCAATTCGAGTACTAGAAGATGGTCGATTCAGTATCTCTGATATTGCCTCGCACCTTGGGTATGCCAACTCGTCAAAGTTTATCCGTGCCTTTAAGCGCATTACCGGTTTGCCACCCATGCAGTATGCCCAACAAAATGGGCTGAGCCCGCGTCCAGCAGCGAACGCGAGCAAAGCCTCTAACTAGCCTAAACCTTAAAAGACCGAAAGTAGAACGCCATAACCAATGAAGCTTGCTACCAAGGCGACAATCGGCAGTTTCATCTGTTTTAGCAAGAAATAGCCAATAAGCACGATAGCAAAATCTTGCGCGCCGCTTACTGCACTGACAAAAATGGGTTGGTATAACGCGGCAATCAATAGTCCTACCACACCTGCGTTCACGCCTTTTAGTGCAGCAGAAACTCTTGGAATAGAGGCCAGTGCCTGCCAGTTGTTGATCACACACAACACCAGTAAGAACCCCGGTAAGAACACCGCCATCGTCGCCACTAATGCTCCGACGATAGGTTGCTGAGGCAATAATTCATAACCTAGGTAAGTAGCGAAGGTAAACATAGGCCCAGGAACTGCCTGTGCGGCCGCATAGCCAGTTAAAAAGCTATCCGTTGTGAGCTGATCACCAATCAAGTTTTGTAGCAATGGAAGGACAACATGCCCACCACCAAATACCAAAGAACCTGCATAAAAGAAGTCATGGAAAATCTTTAGTATAGGGGTTTGGCTTGCAACAAAAGGACCAATCAACAGCACAGACACAAAAATCACTAATGGCGTAACAGAAAGCTTACCTTTGACTGAGCTCGTTTCAGGTTGATTCTGTTGTTTGAACCACACCGAACCCAGCATAGCACACAGCAATAGCACAACAATTTGAGCCGCAATACCGCTGAACAACAACATGGTGACCGCCACAAAGAGACACAAGCCAATAGACTGTTTGGTCTGACAAAAATTCTTGTACATCCCCACAATAGCGTCAGCAACCACCACAACAGCCAGCAATTTAAGAGCGTGAATAATGGCAATAAATAGCGACGTTTCTAACAAGCTACTGCTTAGTAGCGCCAGTGCTAACATCAAGATCACAGATGGCAAGGTAAAGCCGAAAAAGGCAGCAAAAGCACCACCTATACCGCCTTGCTTATAGCCGAGAGCAAAGCCTACTTGGCTAGAGCCAGGGCCGGGAAGAAACTGACTCAGCGCAACCAGCTGCGCATATTCCTCATCCGTTAACCATTGCTTCTGCTCTACAAAGGTTTTTCTGAAATAACCAATATGTGCTGCGGGCCCGCCAAAGCTAACCCACCCCAATGCAAAAAATATTTTAAAAATAGAAAACATAACCAATCACCAGCGATGAAATTTGTTGATACCCTAAGCGAAGCAACTCTATGACTCAAATTAATAGTATTGATATATTTCATGAATGAAATAGGATTAAAGAAACAAAGCACATCATGGAGGCTCAATGGCGGAGATAAATTGGAAAGGCGTTGACCTGAACTTGCTGGTCGCGTTTCAAGCCCTGCTAAGAGCTCGCAGTGTTTCTGCAGCGGCAAGCGAGCTGCACATTAGTCAATCGGCGATGAGCCACAGCCTATCTCGACTTCGCACTTTATTAGGAGATCCACTATTTCATCGTAGTGGACATAAAATGGAGCCGACAGAAAGGGCTCTCAACTTGGGGAGTGATGTCGAACAAGTTCTGTCTGTGATTAAAAACAATATCCTGTCACCAGAAAAGTTCGATGCTGAAACCTTTAGTGGCACCTGCCGCTTGGGGCTCACCGATTACGCCGAGTTTGTCTTTGCCCCTCTTATATTCGACGCATTAACTGAGCAGGCCCCTAATGTTAAGGTCAGTTTTATCAATGTAAATCGGCACAACTTTGTCGACATCATTGAAAAAGAGCGCTTAGACTTGGTTATCGGAAGCTTTCCTGAACTCGGCGAGGGCTTTGAATCTCAAGAGCTTTACAAAGAAAGCCACGTTTTCTTATTCGATCCAGTCGCAACAGGGCTGAGTACACCGGTGAGCTTAGAAGATTTTTGTAGTCTTCCGCACGCATTAGTGAGTCCAGATGGTCGATGGGTGACCCCGACTGATAGCATGCTAGCAAAGCAAAACCACCAGCGAAACGTGCAGGTGATTTCTCGAAACTTCTTAACCATTGGTCAGTTAATAAAAGGGCGAAATCTCATCTGTATTGTGCCAAAACTGATGTCGATGATCCCCTACATTTCTGATGGGCTCACTCGCGCAAAACCCGCTATTGAGGTGAGTGACTTTACCATTAGCATGGTTTGGAAGAGCGGGCTGGCAAGCAATGATAAGCAACAGTGGCTACAATCTCGAGTAGCAACGGCAGTGCAAAATAATCAACTCAAGGAAAACAAGCAATAATGGAACATACCAAAGCTGAATGGCTTAATCTCTTCAAGTTAACCGACAGTGCAATCATCAATGAGATAATTTTGATCACCACCCTGAGCTTAGTTTTCTGGTTGGTTTGGAAGTTATTAATTGGAAGACTCGAAAGCATTGCTGAAAAAACTAAGATCACGTGGGATAACGCCGTTATTCACGGTCTTAAGGCTCCTGTCAGTACCTTAATCTGGCTCTGGCCTGGTACCGTTTCTATGGGATTATTCCTTGAAGAAAACTTTACCCATGATTTTAATTGGCTCTCTACGCTTAAGCTAATTCTGGTTATTTGCATTGCGATTTGGACTCTATCTCGAATCATTACAAACTTTGAAAACCAGCTGCTTGAGAAAAAAAACCGAGACGTCACTACAGTGCAAGCAGTCGCTAAACTCGCGAGATTGCTGGTCGTCATTATCGGTGTGCTTACGGTAATGCAAACCCTCGGACTGAGTCTTTCTGGCCTACTTACCTTTGGTGGTGTCGGTGGCTTGATTGCGGGTCTTGCTGCAAAAGACCTGCTCTCTAACTTCTTTGGCGGCATGATGATCTACTTTGACCGCCCATTTAAGGTAGGGGACTGGATTCGCTCGCCAGATCGCAGTATTGAAGGCACGGTTGACCGTATTGGCTGGCGAATGACCAAGATTATCACCTTTGATAAGCGCCCACTCTACGTACCCAACTCTGTGTTTAGTAGCATCGTGGTAGAGAATCCTTCGCGTATGACCAATCGCCGAATCTACGAAACCATAGGGCTTCGCTATAGCGATTCAACTAAGGTCGATAAAATCATTGAAGATGTGCATCACATGCTAAAGAACCACCCGGATATCGATGCCAATCAAACATTAATTGTGAACTTCAATACGTTTGGTGCGTCGTCCTTAGACTTCTTTGTCTACACCTTCACTAAGACAGTAAACTGGGTTCGATTCCACGAGGTGAAACAAGATGTGCTACTGCAAATTATGCAGATTATTCGCAACAACGGCGCTGATGTCGCCTTCCCTACTCAGACCTTAAAACTGGATCATCCACCTGAGCAGGCACTTATGCAGAAGTCATTGTAACCAGCAATACGTAACAAACCTAAGTGATGCCCTCGGGCATCACTTAATCAATCCCACAATCACTCTTCCATTTTCATTGATCGACCTACGCAAGCTAAATTGCAACGTCAGCGTGACCGAAATACTCATCATCACAAAGATAGCGATCAGTATCATCATCTGATATTTAATGGCGACCATAGGTGAAGCGCCGCCCAATATCTGACCCGTCATCATGCCTGGTAAAGTCACTAAGCCTGTTGTTGCCATCGAAGCCAGTATCGGAGCAAACGCCTTTTGCATAGCCGCTCTCACAAAGGGCAGCGCCGCAAATAAAGGCGGAGCACCCAACGCAATAGCGACCTGATATTCTTCATTTCTCTCGTCAAAAGCGGTATAGAGATTCTGCAATGCGACTATGTTGCCACTTAAGCTATTTCCAAGAAGCATCCCCGCCAAAGGGATCATATATTGCGCACTGTAGATTGGAGTGGGTTGAACCACCAGCCAACACAGAATGAAAAGTATAGGAGCAAGGCCAATAACCAAGCCGCTCACAACAGGCGTAAACAGTACCTTACGAGGGAGCTTTGCTTTACCCACAATTGCACTGGCACCCACTCCAAGCATCACTGCAATCCAAGCTAAATTTAGCCATAGATTATTGGTCGAAAATACAAACTCTAGGTACGCCCCTACAAGAGTCAACTGCACAAACATTCTTGCGACAGACACTCCCATATCTTTTCCTAGCTCAAGCCTATAAAAGCGATTAATAGCAAAAGGGATAACAAGAAGAAGAGAAAAGGTGGCGAGGTGCCACCAATCAATATCGTGAGAAGGCTGCATAGTTGAGACCGTTGTCGAAGCTAAATTAACTTGGCAGGTTAGATAAAAAGTCTTTGCCTGCCAATACACCTGACTCATAGTCTGCAAAGATATCGTCTTTGTGGCTCAACAAACCTGTGCAGTTAAGAGGCTTATGTGGTGCGATCTCTCTGATGGTAACCCCCTCTGGAGGCTGATTCATAAACTCAGAAATACTGGAATGATTCATGTAATGAGCAAATAACATTTCCATCGAGCGGGGTGCATGTGCTTTGAACTGCTTATGTGATTGATGGGCAATCATTTCTGTCAGTTTCTCTGTATCCGGCAGCCAGTTTTTAGGCAAGGAGTTGAGCGCGGGAAACTGATGGCTTTGCTTAAGCTGACTGACTCGATTTAGGAACACGTCACTCAATTGTTTCATGCGTTCATTCTTGCTTAAAGGAGCAATTCGATTGATGTAGGGCTCTATACCTCGAGCCAATTCTAGTTTGAGCTTTTCAAGTGGCTCTGCTTTTATCGCTAATTTACTTGCAGACGTTTTTTCAATCATGGGCTCTGTGGTAATCACCACCATGTTACACGCTCCACGTCGATATGCCTCGTGAACAGGAACAGTGGCGGTAACACCGCCATCAACCCAGTTTGCTCCATCTATATTAATCTCTTGATGGTATAACAGAGGGATAGCACAGGTGGCCCTTAGTACGTCATACCAATTTTCAGAAAAGATAGGAAAGTAATAGTCCTTCATCTCTTCAACATGGGTAACACAGGCCAACGCCTGTTTTTCTGAACCTAGGTTCTTAGCGCCCTTTTCCAGATCTAATGGGAACTCACCGCTGTGCACAAACTGAAAGGCCCAGTCGAGATCCATAGCCACCAGCTCCTTGTTAACCAATCTATTAAAGTCAAAGAAGCGATTTTGCGTGGTGTAATTAAGGATGAAATCTAAACCTAAGCCAGGCTGTTTGGTCACAAATGAAGAGACATTGAGCGCGCCAGCAGAAGTGCCCAAATACAAAGAAAACGGGTCATAGTTGGCGGCAATAAAGGTATCCAAGACGCCAGCAGCAAATGCCCCCTTTTGTCCCCCGCCCTGAACCACTAGCGAATACTTATTCGTACACTCAATTTCCATGTTCCAATTTCCTTAAATACGCCAGATAACAAAATACCGAGTGAAGCCAAAGGTTTCAACTCGGTATTATGGTATTTGAGCGTTGCCGTTACTTCTACATTATAAGACGGGTATACCGACCTTAATGTTTAGCGCTAATGTTCAGCACTGCCTAACTCTAGCAAGGTCGCATTTCCGCCAACCGCAGTAATATTTATCGTTCGTGTACGCTCTGTAATGTAGCGAAGTGACAATTTAGGATCTTGCGCTACTGGCATATTGTACAAATCAATCTCAGCCACTAGCGGAGCAATGGCTCCAGCCTTACCCGCCAAGCGACGATTAACTGATTGCACTAGCACTTCTTCACCCAACACGCAGACAACACGAACATCGCTATCCAACAGTTGAGCATACTGATCATATTCCACCAAGCTAAGCACACCCGCTGGAAGTGATAGATTGTTGATAAGCGTCAATACTTGCTGAGCTAACTCACTGTCTTGCACACACAGCAACACACAATTTCCCGACATCAACGCGACCGATAACTGTGCATAGAGTGCTTTTGCACAGCCGAGATCCACCGACTTATCAGCAACGATCAGCGCGACGCCACGACCTGCAGTATACAACTCATTGGTTTCACCCGTAGGACCCGGCATCAATTCAGGTTCAGTTAATAACTGAGCGCTGTGCTTATGGTGAAATGCCAGTGGAACCTTAAAGCTCTCCAAAGCAAGTTCAGTAGCTACCGAATTAAGAAGTTGGTAGCGAGTAGCGTATGGCGTTTGATTCCACAGTGCCCATGCGTGTTGTGCTTCTGAGAAGCAAATAGATGCTTTTTTCATTGCTATACCCCTTGCTCATCAGTTTGCGAAGATTGTTGCGTCTGTGCTGAATCCGCCACCTGGCGGTTTCGACATACATGCTCCGTAAAGCGATACAAATAGTTTGGCCCACCCGCTTTTGGACCTGTGCCTGATAGCCCTTGTCCACCAAAAGGTTGAACGCCTACCACAGCACCCACCTGATCACGGTTGATATAGCAGTTGCCCACTCGAGCATTTTCCTCAATCCAACGATAAGTGGTTTCATTGCGAGAATGAATACCCATGGTTAGACCAAAGCCCGTAGTGTTAATCTTGTCTACGACCTCTGCGATCTGGCTCGCCTCGAATTGTACGATATGCAAGATTGGACCAAACTGCTCTTCTTCCAACACAGAGATATCACTGATCTCGATTGCGGTAGGTGGTACATACATACCGGCATTGCATTGCTCGTCTAATTCAACTTCAGCAACCACTTTCTGGGTTTTGCGCATCGTCTCGATATGTGCGAGTAATTTCTGCTGTGCAAGCTCATCTATTACAGGACCCACATCTGTACTGTGCAAATAAGGTAGGCCTACGCTGAGCTCTTTCATTGCACCTTGAATCAGCTTAGTAATTCTTGGCGCTATGTCTTTTTGTACAAACAATACGCGTAGCGCCGAGCAGCGCTGGCCTGCCGAAGCAAACGCACTGCGTACTACATCGCGAACCACTTGCTCAGGAAGCGCCGTTGAATCGACAATCATTGCATTTTGACCGCCCGTTTCAGCAATGAACGGAACCGGTTGGCTATCACGCTCAGCCAAAGATAGATTAATTCGCTTAGCGGTTGCGGTAGAGCCAGTAAACGCCACACCGGCAATGGCAGGATGAGAAGTCAAGGCAGAGCCAATCTCTGCACCGCGCCCGGGTAGGAATTGAATGACATCAGAAGGGAAACCAGATTCCAGCATTAACTCAACAGTTCGAGCCGCAATCAAGCTGGTTTGCTCAGCCGGCTTGGCCACAACGGTATTGCCCGCAACAAGTGCTGCCGATATTTGACCTAGGAAGATAGCTAGTGGGAAGTTCCATGGACTGATACAGACAAACACGCCACGCCCATGTCTCTCACACCATTGCAGATTGCCATCAAAGCCTTGAATAGATTCAGGACCAAGATGAGTGGCATTGTCGGCATAGTAACGACAAAAATCAACGGCTTCTCGCACCTCATCAATGCTGTCATGAATGGTTTTACCCGCTTCCATATGACAAAGGGCAACCAATTCAGCAAGATTCTCTTCTAGCTTATCCGCTAGATTTCTCAGACACTCAGCACGGTGAGCAACCGGTGTATATCTCCAGTGCTCAAGGCCAGACTGGGCTGAGGTAATCGCATCGGAAACATGATCAAGGTTTGCAAACCCGATCTTACCTACCGTTACACTACGATCAAAAGGCGCAACAACGCTTTCTTCCTTGATCATAGTTCCAGAGATCATAGATCCATTGATGATTGGAGCGCCTTGCCATTGCTTAGCAAGGAAGCTAACCACTTGCTGTTCAAAAGGCATCGCTTCACTCTCAACATCCACATTGATACCGATAGAGTTCACGCGCTCACCGAAGATCTGCGGTGGAAGCGGGATCTGATCATTGTGCAAGGTTTCATTACCTAACAAGGTATCAACAGGGTGGTGCGTTAGGTCTTCAACCGGACAACGGGCATCAACCAATCTATGTACAAACGAGCTGTTAGCACCATTTTCCAGTAGGCGGCGCACTAAGTAAGGCAGCAAGTCTTTATGGCTTCCTACTGGCGCGTAGATGCGTACAGGTTGGCCATATTTTTCCATCACATGGTAGTAGAGCGAGTCGCCCATGCCATGCAGGCGCTGGAACTCATAGTCGGTATGCTCAGCCATCTCTGCAATAGCGGTAACGGTATGAGCATTGTGGCTCGCGAATTGCGGGAAAATATTGCCACGCACACCGTCGCTCAATAAAAAGCGAGCACACGCCAGATAAGACATATCAGTGGCTTCTTTGCGAGTGTAGACAGGGTAGTTTGCATAACCCGCCTGCTGTGACCATTTGATCTCACTGTCCCAATACGCGCCTTTAACCAAACGCAGTGGGATAAGATCGCCTTGTTCTTTGGCTAAGGCATTCACCCATACCAGAACCGGTAAGCAGCGCTTAGAATACGCTTGGATCACCAGACCAAACTTACCCCAGCCTTTAACAAGATCGTTGGTGTAGACCTTCTCAAACAGCTGTAGAGACAATTCAAGACGATCTGCTTCTTCTGCATCAATGGTGATGGCGACATCCAACTCGATAGCGCGAGTTAATAGCTTGATCAAGGTATCATGAAGCTCGTTAAGGACGCGCTCTTTGTTTGCCACCTCATAGCGAGGATGCAATGCGGACAGTTTGATCGAAATAGAGGGCGCAGGGCTTGAGTCATCATTTTGTTTGTTTCGACCAACAGACTCGATCGCCATCAAATAATCATTGAAATACTTTTGTGCATCTTCTGAGGTTAAAGCAGCTTCACCCAACATATCGAAAGAGTGAGTAAACCCCTTCTTACGCAATGGCGCACCGTTTTTCTGTGCTTCTTTAATGTCACGACCCAGAACAAACTGGTGTCCCATGACCTTCATCGCTTGGTGCATTGCCTTACGAATTACTGGCTCAGACATTTTGTTCACTAGCTTCGACAGCGCAGAGCTTGGGCTGGTTGTTTCTTGGTTGTTAACGCCAACCACCTTACCAGTCAGCATTAAACCCCAAGTAGAAGCATTAACAAATACAGAATCAGACTGGCTCAGGTGAGACTTCCAATCGGCTACAGTAAGCTTGTCTTTAATTAGGGCATCGGCGGTTTCAGAGTCAGGAATACGCATCAATGCTTCGGCAAGGCACATCAACAAAATGCCTTCTTGCGTATCTAGGCTGTATTCCAACAATAGGGCGTCAATCATCTGGATTGAGCGCTTATCGGCGCGGATCGCTTCAATTAGCGCCGTAGTTTGACGTTTTGTGCGCTGTTTTTCCTCTTCAAGAGGTGTCGCTAGCTTTAATAACTCATTCAACCAAGCCGATTCATCCACCATATACATAGGTGAAATGAGAGACCAAAGTGTCTCTTTGGGTTGGTTAATGAAATCGGGATTTAAAACACTAGATGCTGTAAACATTGCTTTTCCTCAGCTCTATAAAACCACCATGAATTTGGCGACAATCCTACAGAGCAGCACTAGCCATAGCAAAGAATACGGAACAATGATCAAGAGAAATGTGATTACAGCCACTTAACATTACATTTCGTCACATTTAACAAGTGTTTCAGGGAACTAGACACCCCCTTTAACACTCTATAAAATCTCCCCCCGCTGGTGTCATGAAATCAGAGATTTCAGGCTTAAAAGGGAATTTGGTGTGAATCCAAAACTGACGCGCAGCGGTATTTGAGAACGAACGTCTTAAGGGGTAACCCAGCACACTGCAATAGTCTATTGCGGGAAGTGAGACGCTAGGTTGTAGGGGTTCCTCTACAGTGCTCATTAGTCCGAATACCTGCCAGTAAGAAAAAACGCAAACATAAGCGTTTTTATCACTACGCGTATTAGGACTCAAAATGAAAAAATCCATTCTGGCAACAGCTATTGTTTCGCTGTATGCCCCTGCACTTTTTGCTCAAGATACTGATTCAACAGAAGTTGATGAAACCATCGTTGTCACAGCAAACCGCTTTGAACAAACTCAAACCTCTGCATTGGCCTCTGTTAGCGTTGTTGAACGTGAACAAATAGAGCAACTGCAAGCGGATAGCGCCTATGATGTGTTAAAGACACTACCTGGTGTACAAGTCGTTTCTCAGGGAACCAAAGCCTCCACTAGTAGCATCTTTATTCGTGGTGCCAATAGTAACCAAACACTAGTGCTGCTCGATGGCGTGCGACTCAATACCGCAGCTGGTGGTACAACCAACACCCTTGGCTTGATACCTGCTTTTGCCATTGAACGAATTGAACTTGTTCGAGGGCCACGTGCTGCTGTTTACGGAGCCGATGCCATCGGTGGGGTCATAAGTATCACGACCAACAATAAAGAGTCTTCTGTACATGAACTGACATTAAATGGTGGCTCTAATAACTACCATCAAGAAGGTTGGCGCTCTGCAGGTGAACTTTCTGACACCAGCCACGGCAGCTTTGTGGTAAGCAACGAAGGAAGCAAGGGCTACAATATCACCAGCCAGCCAACGGATAACGACTATGGCTTTGACTCTCAGTTTCTAACAGGTGGCGTGACCAAGCATATAGACTCGAATTGGTCTGCTGGCTTTAACGGTGTTTATCAAAACTATGAGAATCAATATGTAGGAAATGATCCTGTCAGCCTGCCAAACAAACAAGAAACTGAAGCCTACATTATCTCTGGTAATGTCGATTATGCTCGAGATGATTTCAACTCAAACTTGCAGGTAAGCTTTTCTCAGGAAACTCAGACTGACGGCCCAGATAGAACTAACTCCCTCAAGTCCTTCATCGAATCAAAACGAACATCTGTACTTTGGGTGAACCATTATAAGGGTATAGAAAATACCGACCTTATTGGTGGCGTTGATTACTCATATGAAGAGGCGAGCAATACAGGGGTATCGGGTGGTTTCCCCGTAAGCGACTTTGATGAAAACACGCGCAACAACACCGCCGTTTTTGTTGGGGGCAATGTCAACTTAGACCCTGTTACATTGGAAGCGAATGTAAGACATGACGAAAACAGCGCGTACGATGGCAACACCACATGGGGCGCAGGACTTGCTTGGTTTATCACTCCAGAGATACAGTTTACCGCTAACTATGGAACAGCGTTTAGAGCACCTACCTTCTTCGACCTTTATGGTCTGGGTGGCAACAAGGATCTAAAGCCAGAAGAATCAGAATCACTTGAAGTTGGTTTCTCTGGTTATCACTCATGGGCGTTTTGGAGCGTAACAGCATACCAAACAAACACCGATAACCTTATTATCTGGGACAGTTCGAGCTTCTCACTTAAAAACATCAACGAAGCCGAGGTAAAAGGAATTGAGGTTTCCGTCGATTTTGATACCGGTCCTGTTAATCATGTATTAAGTGCTGATTGGAGCGATCCTGAAGACAAAACAACGGGTCAGCAATTAATAAGACGTGCTAAACAGAACTACAAGTGGATCGCGGCGTATAGCTACGATGCATTGAATATGAGCTTAGCCACTATCTATGTCGGCGAGCGCCCAGACGCAACCAAGACTTTAGATAGCTACATTACTTTTGACTTCGCGGCGCAATATGCAATCACCAAAAACCTAGATGCTAAGTTCAAGGTACTGAATATGCTGGATGAAGAATACGAAACCTCTGAAGGTTGGGGTGGCTTCGATTATGTAGGCCCTGAGCGTAGTTACTATGCGGGTATCGACTACCGCTTCTAGTATTAAATAGTTCATTGTTAATAAAAATCCCGACGCTTGTGTGTCGGGATTTTTGTATTGAATGCTTTTGTAGATACGCTACTGGCTAAACTCATTAAGAGCTTGTAGCGCTAGCTCAGCCTTTGCAGCCTGAACGAAGATATGGTCATGATAATAAGCAGCTACCACATTTGCGCTGATTCCCTTTGAAGCCAACTTGTTGGAAACTGCGGCAGTTAACCCCACAGCCTCAAGGCTAGAGTGTACCGTTAATGTAATCATGCAAAAGTGGCCATCGAATGACAATTGATGCTCCTCTGCGGCACTTCGTTCAAGTACTAAGGTTAAGCCTTCAGATTCAACAAAAGTGCCAACAGGATTTAGCTCAATATAGTCACTGAGCTTGCCCTGTACGGTACAAAACACAAACTCACCGTCTACTAAGTGTGGCCTCATCGACTTAAGCAATTGATCTAACTCTTTAATTCCTGACATTGTGTTTCCTTAGGGTTGGAGGTTCTGGGTTCTGGGACCTAGCACCTAGCACCTAGCACCTAGTGTAATCTTTACACTGTAAATTAAGGCGCTAAACGCTCTATTTCCCAATCATGCTCTTTGTCGGCGGTATAGATAAATCTATCATGCAGTCGATTCGCACCGCCCTGCCAAAACTCAATCGACTCGACCTTTACTCGATATCCGCCCCAAAAAGACGGCATTGGAATTTCTCCATCAGCAAACTTCTTTTTCAGCTCAAGGAATTTACCCTCAAGAATGCCTCTAGCAGAAATACGCGAACTCTGCTTACTCGCAATAGCGGCAAGCTGGCTCTCTTTTGGACGAGAAGTGAAGTATTTGAAATTTTCGGCTGCGGTAAGTTTTTCCGCTACACCTGTAACATGAACCTGACGCTCTAGTGGGTGCCAAGGGAAATGTAGGCTAATTCGATTGTTCTCTTTCAGCTGAATCGCTTTGCGGCTTCCAAGATTGGTGTAAAACACAAAGCCACGATCATCCAAACTCTTAAGCAAAACAATTCTCTGATAAGGCTGGCCGCGCTCATCAACCGTCGCCACTGTCATTGCGGTAGGATCCGTCAGCTTTGCTTCAACCGCTTGCTCTAACCATAAATTAAACTGATCAACAGGGTTTGCTTTCAAATCCTTTCTGCGAAGACCACCTAAGGTATAGTCTCGACGAATATCCGTTAACTTCATTTCACATCCTCAAATCGATTTTGTTAAATTTTGCGCGCCAATGCCAAAGAACTCAAGGGCGTTTTTAGTTGAAACATGCATGATACGCGTATCTCCCCTAGTTTGAGTCACTTTGTACATGCATTGGTGCAATTAACAACCGATTCACTCGAAAAGATTACTTCGAAAATTCAATAACCTACTGCACATTATAATGTTGTGAACACCGAGTGAATCAATTGAACGTATACTTAACATTCACAACAAATAAGAATACTATAGAGAAAACATTCGCTATATCTCAGCGCGATAATATCAGACTAGTTATAGATACAATTTCCCTCGTTCACTCAATGCGCAAATGGATGGCCTATGAGTCAAGAGAAACTAAAAAATCTCGGTCGTACCGAGTTAGAGTATGTGGATGATAAAACCGCAGCTCTGCTGTTAAACACCCCATCAAATGCCAGATTACTGCTCTGGTTTGTTCTTCTATTCTTCAGTTGCGCTATCGGTTGGGCAAGTTGGGCTGAGTTAGACAAAGTTACCGTAGGCAGTGGCAAGGTTATCCCTTCCAGTCAACTACAGGTGGTACAAAACCTAGAGGGTGGTCTTGTTAAAGAACTTCTAGTAAGAGAAGGTCAGCAGGTCACTAAGGGTCAACAACTTCTGCTCATCGACGATACTCGCTTTCGTTCTGATTTTCGTGAACGTGAACAGCAGATCTACAACCTAACCGCTAAGGTTCTGCAATTATCGGCTTCTGTCGCCAGTATCGAAGTAAAAGAGAATGTCACTCTTAGAAATTGGCGCAACAGTGTCACTATTAGCACAGACAAGCTTGTTTACCCTGCCAATTTTGAAGAAACCCAACCCAGATTGGCCGCTAGGCAACGTTCAGAATATCGACAAGACCTTAATAATCTTAGAAACCAGTTAAGGGTGCTAGATCAACAAGTTGATCAAAAAATTCAAGACCTTAATGAGGTAAGAAGCCGCATCTCTAACCTTAAACAAGGCTACGACTTTGCTCAGACAGAATATGAGCTAATGGCGCCGCTCGCCGAAGAAGGCATCGTACCGCAGATTGAATTCATCAAATTGAAACGACAAGTCAACGACACCAAGCGTGAACTAGACTCTGCTCGAGGACGTGTGCCCGTACTTAACGCCGAAATCAGAGAGGCATTACTCAGTCGAGTCGATGTTGCGTTAGGTTTTCGATCGGAACAGCAAGAGAAGCTCAACCTCAGCCAAGATGAGCTTTCAGCAATTACACAAAGCACTGTCGGCTTAGAAGATAGAGTAAGCCGAACGATAGTGACTTCGCCAGTAACAGGAACCATCAAGAAGCTTCACACCAATACCGTAGGCGGTGTTATACAGCCAGGTATGGACCTTGTCGAGATTGTCCCTACTGAAGATATGCTGGTGGTTGAGGCAGAGATCGCCCCTCAAGATATTGCTTTCCTGCGCCCCGGCCTGCTAGCTATCGTCAAATTCAGTGCCTATGACTTTACTAAGTATGGTGGTCTTGTAGGTCGCTTAGAGCACATCAGTGCCGATACCATTCAAGATGAAGAAGGAAACAGTTTTTATCTAGTTCGAGTTCATACCGACCAAACGGGTTTTGGTAGTGATGGAGAGTTGCCCATCATCCCAGGCATGACGGCTTCTGTGGACATCATTACAGGTAAGCGAACCGTGCTGGACTATTTGCTCAAGCCAGTGTTAAGCGCCAAAGGGCGCGCCTTGCGTGAATAGAAGAAATGACTAGACCCTTAATCATTTCACTACTAGCAGGGACGCTTACATTTAGCGTTCCTGCGCTCGACAAAGAAGAACTGCTCTGGAAGTCCAAGGTAGAGGCAGCCTATGGAGAACGAGCAGGAAAACGAGTCGTCGCATGGCGCAATGCCGTATCGGATGCGGCGGGTAAGCCAGAATTGGAACAGTTAAAGCTCATCAACGACTTCTTCAATCAGTTCATGTTTGTTGATGATATCTATTTATGGGGAAAAAAGGACTATTGGGCGACACCGATGGAGTTTGTTGGTGTGGGCGCGGGAGACTGCGAAGACTTCACCATAGCTAAATACTTCAGCCTCCTAGAGCTTGGTATTGATGAAAACAAACTCAGGCTTATCTATGGCAAAGCTGTTGAACTGAATCAGTTTCATATGGTGGTTGCCTACTACCCTACTCCAAACTCAGTTCCTCTCGTTCTAGATAATTTGGATTTTCGTATTTTACCCGCATCGCAGCGCCCTGACATTGTGCCTATTTACAGTTTTAACGGCGACCACTTATGGCTCGCAAAAGAAAGTATCCAAGGAAAAGTGGCTGGAAAGTCCTCTCGATTAAGCTTGTGGAATCAAGTTCGAGAACGACAAAAAAAGCTCGTATTAAACCAGCCTTTGGTCAATTTGGACGAATAATATTATGACTTTATATACAAAACTGCTTATCAGTATCTCACTTACCTTCAGTTTATTGTTTGTAGGTTTGTTCTACGTCGATTATCACCAATCCCGTCAATTCATTGCACAGAAGCAATTTTCAGAGGTGAAGAATGCGATCAATACTGTCGGTCTCGCTCTCTCTCCCTACCTAGAAGACAATGATCCGGTCGCTGTAGAAACAGCGGTCAATGCCCTATTTGACGGGAGCTCTTTTTCTTCTGTCAGAGTGGTAATGCTACAAACGGGTGATGAGATAGTAAGAAGCTATCCCATTAGAGGTGAGAATGCACCTAACTGGCTGGTTGAACTAGATATCTTTCAAACCATTCATGAGAAACGTGTCGTTACCAGTGGATGGTTACAGCTAGCAGAGATTGAAATAATAAGCCACCCAGGCGTCGCTTATGCGGCGCTTTGGAGGAATATGGAATTTACCCTGGGTGTGGGTATCGCAGCCTTTCTTTTTGCTCTACTGCTCACTAGTTTCTTCGTCAAACGATCTCTTGAGCCCTTGAATCAACTTTCAGGCGCGGCAACTCAAATCGCTAATAGGGATTTCAATATTTCATTGAGTAAGCCTGATACACAAGATCTAGTTCCTGTATTTAATGCATTTGAGTCAATGGTCATTCGTATAAAAGCCTTTGTTGAAGAACAAACCAGACAAGCCGATATTCTGCGCATACAAGCCTTTATCGATAAACCCTCCACACTGGGTAATCGCAATTACTTTACCAGTCAACTTGAGTCCAAAAACTCTGAAGGACAGACGCTGGTAGTAGCGGTTATCCGTTATGAAGAAGCAACTCAAGCCAAGACAAGGCATGACTTTGAAGCTGTAACCGAACTCATGCAGCGAGTTGGTCCTGCGCTTAAGACATTGACCAACGACAGTTCCATAGTCTGTGCTCGCCTGCTCGATGATGAAGTAGGTGTCATTGCCCCTTATGAAGACGAACAGCAATTAAGCGAACTTCTAGCGCAACTCTCCAGCCTCTCCAAGTCCGCAAAGGAAACAAAGTTTGAAATTGGCGCTGTCATTACTGACGGCTTTGCAGATTCTAAATCCATTCTAAGCTCAGTAGATATCTCTTTAACAAAAGCTAAGCTGGAGCCGAGTAACCAATATATTCACCATGAAAACAAAGGGTTAGCGCTTTCAGCTACACAATGGATAGAGTTAGTAGAAGGTGCAATGTCTCGCAATGCAGTAATGACCAAATCACAACTGGTCAAAGGCATAGCCAGTGATGCGTATCATCGAGAAATTTTCTCGGGTATTGAACATGAAGGAAACTACACTCCTGCGATTATGTTCCTTGCGCCTATGGAAAAAATGAACAAAGCACATATCTACGATCAACACATTATCGAAAGCATGATCAAGGAGCTTAGCAATGACAGTTCACCAGTTCCTGTTGCAATCAATCTAGCACCTGCCACGGTAACGTCACCAGAGTTCATTACATGGCTAGAGGATAGACTGCAGAAACACCCTCTGCTTGCTGCGTATCTGCACTTCGAACTGCATGAAGCCGTGTTCATTTATCACAAAGAGATGACTCGACTATTGGTGTCTACCATTCGTCGCAGCGGCGCTAAATTTGGCGTAGACAACTATGCGCACCACCTAAAATCTCTCGATTACTTACAAGAGTTTTCACCTGATTACGTCAAACTAGACTACTTATTCACTCTGAATCTAGACGATGAAAAGACCACAGAAACCTTATCTTCAGTTGCCAAGCTCGCGCATGATATTGGCGCATTTGTCATAGCCACAAGAGTAGAAAACCAAAGACAAATTAATAAGTTAGCCATGCATAACGTCAATGGACTGCAAGGCTTCGCTATTGACACCAAGGATGACAATGAATGAAAGACTCATTACTTCACTCTCTGATTTACGTCAGTCGCTACTACGGCCTTTCAAATTCGCCGGAAGCACTGATCAACGGCTTGCCTCTTCCCGAGGGCATGCTGACACCGATTCTGTTTCCTAGAGCGGCCGAAAGAGCAGGCCTAGTCGCTAAAGAACAATCTGCGCCTTTGAAAAAGGTCTCCGATCTGGTTCTTCCCGCCGTTCTTCTTACCGGTGAAAACGAAGCCTGCGTATTACTCAGTGTGGATCACGAAAAAGGACAAGCAGAGATTGTAGGTCGGGATACTGGTTTTGTAGCCACAACTGTAACGTTAAAAGACCTAGAAGAAGATTACAGCGGACGTTACTTTCTCATCAAAAAACAATTTCGCTTTGATCAACGTTCTCCTGAAATATTGAAAACACGCAAGGGGCACTGGTTTTGGGGAACCTTGAAAGAGTCTCGGTCTATCTATCGAGACGTCCTCATCGCCTCCATCTTGATCAATATATTCGCTATTGCTACACCTCTCTTTACTCGAATTGTGTATGACAAGGTTGTGCCCAACCTCGCCTTTGAGTCGTTATGGGTACTGGCAAGCGGAATTGCCGTTATCTTTATTTTTGATTTATTGCTTAAATCTCTTCGCAGCTACTTTATCGATGTTGCGGGAAAAAAATCAGACATCATTATCTCGTCCAAGCTGTTTAGCAAAGTAATGGGAATAAGAATGGAGGCTCGCCCTCCATCTGTAGGTGCTTTTGCAAGGCATCTACAAGAGTTTGAATCCATTAGAGAGTTTTTCACGTCTGCCACCATCGCCGCTCTCATTGATTTACCCTTTGCTGTGCTTTTCCTAGTAGTGATTTGGCTAATAGCAGGCAACGTCGTATTAGTACCTATCGTCTGCGTTACTTTATTGATTCTCCATTCTCTACTGATTCAACGACCACTTAGAAACAGTATCGAAGAGGGCTCACGTCTAGCCTCGCAAAAATATGCGAATCTAATCGAAGCGCTTTCCGGTTTAGAATCATTGAAGATGTTTGGGGCTCAAAGTCAGTTCCAGTATCGCTGGGAAGAAGCGGTCGCGCATATGGCTAACTGGAATATTAAGAGCCGCCGCATTACTGACAGCGTTCAAAATTCAGCAGGCTTCCTTCAGCAATCGTCAAACGTCGGCATGTTGATTATGGGGGTATACCTGATTTCAGAGGGAGAGCTAACCATGGGTGGCTTGATTGCCGCCACTATGTTGAGTGGTCGCGCCATAGGTCCTTTGGTGCAAGTAGCCTTGCTATCGACTCGCTACAACCAAGCTAAGTCTTCAATGACCATCATCGAGCAAGTGATGAGCATGCCAGATGAGCAAGAAGAGGATAAGCGCTACATTCACCGTCCTGTGCTACAAGGCAAGATTGAACTGGATAAAGTCACGTTCAACTACCCTGACGCTCCTGTCTCTTCGATTCGAGATGTGAGCTTAACTATTCGACCAGGAGAGAAGGTTGCCATCATCGGACGTATCGGGTCCGGTAAAACAACCCTAGAACGGTTGATTATGGGGCTTTACAAGCCAACAGAAGGTCATGTACGCATTGATGACACCGATATCCAACAATTGCACCATACCGATGTGAGAAGCAATATAGGCTGTGTCCCGCAAGACATTACCCTCTTTTACGGTTCCATACGCGATAACATCACCCTTGGTAAGCAACTTGCTGAAGACAACGAAGTCATGATCGCAGCCAAACGCGCAGGTGTGACAGAATTTACGATGAAAGACCCTGCTGGACTGGAAAGACAAGTGGGTGAAGGTGGCCTATTACTATCAGGCGGTCAACGTCAGGCGGTAGCGGTAGCACGCGCATTACTAGGAAGGCCCCCTATCCTTCTTCTTGATGAACCCACCAGTGCCATGGACAACCGCGCCGAAGCACTGTTTAAAAACGAACTAAAGAATTTATCCAACGAAGAAACTTTAGTTCTAATCACTCACAAAACATCGATGCTAGAAGTGGTTGATAGATTGATAGTGATGAGTGCTGGCTCTGTTGTCGCAGATGGCCCGAAAGAAAAGGTACTGGCTGAATTACAAAAGGGAAACCTTAAATCAGTCAATAAGTAGATGATTTACAGTGTAAATCGAGGGCAGTAACTTTGAAAAGTTACTGCCCTTTTCATTTGAACTTTACACCCTGATAGATTGCAAAAAGCACGCCTTCGATTAATACACCAACGCCAGCAATTGCCAGAAACTCTTCAGATGATATGTGCTGGTTCTTATGAAGTAGCCCTAAGCAAAGCACAACAAATAAAACAACGATTCCCAACAAGACAAATACCAGTTTTGTAAGCTTGTTGAAGATTTCCTGAGTTGTTGACAGCATAAGTCGACTAGCCTCAATAATATAAAATGCGGATAGCAACAGACTAACGAACTGGGCGACCGAAAAACATGAACAGTGCTATTGGCTATATTCATGTTTTTAAGAGAGACAGTTTGGTGAGAGGTGAAATTTACAGTGTAAATTGACCTATGAGACAGAAATTATTGAATTTACACTGTAAATCACCAGCTTATCGAGTGCTAAGTAGGTGTTCTTGGATGGCTTGGCGGTAATTCGCTTCCGCTTGCTTTCGTCCTGTGAAGCCATGATTCTTACAAACGTCAGACCAACTCAGCTTCTTTATGACCAAGTCAGAGATAAGGCTTACTTTCTCAAACTTTACGCTATGCAAATTAGCGAGCAATAATTCTCGAATTTTTAACCGGGTACCTTCAAAGCTTGCTCCACCCTGAACGTAATTTTCCAACACTCGTAAATGGCATTCTTGTTGATGAGAAGGGTTCACGCCTCTGTCACTGAGCAGCTGCATTAAAACGTCGCTAGATAGATTGCGGTGAATATCGGATGCCGTATCCAGCAAGCCCTCTTTTAGTTGAAATCTAGCACCGTCCAACCATGAAAGAGAACGGCTCAAGGGCTTAACCATAGTGACGGAGAAACAGCCACTGGCTTGGTCTTGTTTGCTACCTAAGCGCACAGACTGAAAATGATTGCTTACCCAAAAGTTTGCCAGTTCCCCAGTCACGCCAAAGCTCGTTGATAAATATTCCACGTCTGTTTGCTTTTCAGATAACTGAGACAACATCCAGCCTCCAATGCCTTGTCCCTGAAGATCAGGGTGGACTGCTATTCGCATAATTCGTAGGCTTTTAACCCGTGCAGGTGCGTTATCGGCAAGTTGAGAAACCAAAGAGACCGGCACCATATGTCCTGCAGGACGTCGTCGACCTAGCTGCACGTCAGCAAGTATCGATTCCTCTAAGCCCCCTTCCAAATACCCAACAATAACCCCGACGACGTGCTCACCCTGCAGTGCTTGGTAAAATACAATATTGGGGTCATCCAAAAGCTGAAACAGATCGTTTGGCGTCGTTTGATAGTGAGCATTGACCAACAAGCCAAATCCTTTTCTCAATATCTCTGGCGAACGAGCGTAACTGTCTGCCTCAATTTTTTGCAGATGAATGGTGAGGTCAGTATCTAGTGGCGCAGATTCAACCTCCGCATCGAGTAAGAAGGTATCAAATAACCATGCTTCCATTGGATCGTCTGGGTTCCAACGTATAGGTTGAGTAAGCTTAACTGAGTTCCAACCTGGTCGATGCTCGCTTAACCACGCTTCAAACTTAATGCCAAAGCCTCGCCCGCATCCTTCATAGCCGTGCACAGTTGTGGCAAAACACACTCTATGATAACGCTCGACGATAGACTTAAGGATTGGCAGCGGTATCGCAGCAGCCTCGTCAACTAACAGCAAATCACAAACCTGCTGCTCACGTAGCAATTCATCAGGTGCAATAAACTCAACGCTCCCACCTTTAATGGAAGAAGCGATATTAGGCTTTTGATTACTACAACCAGATGCAGACTTCGCGTGTTCAAATAATGTTTTAACCGCTTGAGTATTCGGAGCGGTCACCAAAATCTTCTTAGTCTCATCTTTAATGATTCGTCCTGCCGCCATTCCTAAAGCCGCCGATTTCCCTCTTCCTCTATCAGCAGTTATAATCAAAGGTCGTTTCCTGTGTCCGCTAAGCACACGCGAGATAGCCTGAATGGCCTGTTGCTGTTGCTCGTATCGGTCAAAGCTTGCAAGGGGCTCTACTTTCTTGATTTCAGGGAAAGTGTCTCCATTCTGTTTGATACGATGAAAAGACTTAAGTGCTCGTTCAAGCCACAACGATGAGTAGTTATCACCCTCATTTTTGCTCGAAGGCAACACAATCAACATCCCACCCCCCTTTAATGTGCCACTTGCAGCGGTAAAGCCATTGGCATCAAAAGGTGAATTTAAGTCAGCCACTATCAGGTCTGACTCTTGTCCTAGCTTCTGACGCGCCTGCTTAAACGTAAGACTTTCACCATAGCTCAAGCCATGGTTACCTATAATTAGCGCCCTGTGGTGCTCTACAGCCGCTCCAAACGCTTCTAATAGCTCCAACTGCCACTCTCTACTTCCATCAAGCACGACGCCGCAGCGATGCATAGATTGAGAGGCATTGAGTTTTAATGAGACCAAGGTTTGAAGATGAGGGTGATGTGACAAGGTAATCGCCTAAGTGACTGAATAATCAATGTGCTTAGAATAGCAGAATCAAGATCAGAGTGACTATTACTACGCCCCTCTTCATCAAAATAACTGTAGCCATAGAACATACCTATCTAGTGCTAAGAATTTGCAACTTAATACATTACTTCGAGCTAGCTTGATATACGATAGAGTAAGAACACGGAGGTTTTAACTTATGGAAAATGAGCAAGTTGTAACAGAGCCCATTGTCGAGCATCTAGGAGCCTTTTAATTGATCTGCTGTCATTATTTTCTATCACATTTGATAGAAGTAGCTTAATCGCAGACGTAGCGTTATTTGTCGTTACCTTGTTAGTTGCAACGTTCACCTATCTGGTGGCGCGTCACTTCATGCGAAGATTCATTCATACAAGTAGCCAACATTACAACGCCAAAACAAAGCTCACTATCAAACGTAAGCACCTGCCTGAAAAAGTATCGGTTCTATTCCCTTATTATTTGTTCATGTCCACAAGTGAGCTTATCGTCCCCAAAACCACTATTCCGGGTCAACTCATTGATGGAGTATTGGAGATTGGCGCTGCGATATTGGTGCTACGAACTCTGTTTGCGGCGTTTGATCTCTTGCTCATTATGGTTGCCAACAAACATTTCGCGCATCGTTTGCCGCTACACGGCATTGTGCAATTCTTTAAACTCAGTTTTGTAGCACTGGCAGCACTCATTGCGACGTCACATATCCTAGACAGAACCCCTATTTATCTTATCTCTGGCGTCAGCGTAATGGCCGGTATGTTGGCCTTTATTATGAAGGACACCATTCTAGGGTTCATTGCCGGCATTCAGTTGGCCGCCAATAAGATGATATCAACGGGGGAATGGATTCAATTAGATAACCACAAAGTAGATGGCACAGTACAAGAAGTAACGTTAACCACGGTTAAAGTAAAAAACTGGGACAACACCATTGCCATGATCCCTTCTCAAACTCTCGTTTCAGAACCATTTATCAACTGGTACGGGGTAGATGAAACTGGGGCAAGACGCATAAAAAGGGCCATATTCATTGATGCGGAGACGATAAACTTTGTGGATGCCGATATGCTTGAACACATGGGTAAGTTCAGATTGCTTAAGTCTTATATTGTGCGTAAACAACAAGAAATCCAAGAGTACAACCATACTCTTCCTGATAATGCGGACCCCATAAACTTTAGACGACTCACCAATCTAGGTTGCTTTCGTGAGTACATCGCCAGTTATCTAGCCACCCACCCTGCAGTAATTAAAGATCTAACGATTGTGGTGAGGCAACTGGAAAGTAACCGCTTTGGATTACCGGTAGAGGTGTACTGTTACGTCAACAAGACCAATATCAAAGACTACGAGCGTGCACAGGCCGATTTGTTCGACCATATATACTCAATCATGAAGGAGTTTAACCTAAAAACGGTTAAGCCAATTTCCGCTATTCACTAACAAAAAAAGCGGGTACCAAACTAATGGTACCCGCCCTACTCTATCTACTTAGCAAAAACTTACTTAAGCTTATCTTCGATAAACTGAATAATCTCTTGTGCCAATGCGTCGTCGACTTTCTTAAGGTTCAGCGCCAAAGATTGACCCTTTCTTACGTAACTTGCCTTACCTTTCACTAGTTCCACTGGCTTCTTAGCGGGTTTTTCGACCGTTTGATTAACCTCAGAAATCCAGCCTTCAAGTAGCACCGAAACTTGCTTAGTGATTTTAGCTTCGCTCATGTCGCCAAAGCGTTGCCAAACATACGCGCCGTCTTTCTGACACTTATCTAGAATGCCTTGCTGAGCGGTTTCATCAAGCTCATTAAAATGCTTATGTAGCTTAACGATGGTTGGTCGACCGAGTTCAGTGACATTAGGGTAAGCTTGAAGCAAAGGCAGAGGCAAAGATGCCGCCTTAAGTGCACCACTCACAAGTGCCTCACTGCATTGGAACAGAGCTGCAAGTCCCTTCTGATCTGTCACCTCGCCAGAATCAAGCTTTGCTTGCATCTCACGGCCTCTTTCATACAAAGAGAGAGGCTTATGTGCGTTAGCCACGTCAGACAAGAACTTAGCGTGTTCGCCGTTAATGTCTTCTGCCACATAGATAAGAAAATCTTTCTCAGCCAAGATACAAGACATTCTACGACGGCTACCATCGAGAACTTCAATCTTGCCTTCACTGTTTTTTCTACCTACTGCTGGATATTGTTGGCCGCGCTCTTTAAGGGTGACCAAGATATCAGACAATGCGTGTTCGTTTAAAAACGATTGCTCACGAGAATTGTCAGAAAAAACAATGGTCTTTTGCTCGATTTCCGTTGCAGGGATACGCTGCAACTCAAAAGAAACCATGTCCTGCCCTGCTACTGCCAACTCAATAACTTGAGCATTATCTTTAGCTGCAGTTTGAGCCTCAGCAGGCGTTGTTGCCCTGCGCTTATTTGCTTTACCAAATAGCTTGGCGTTCAAATCGGAAGTTTTTATCGCCATACTCTTAATCCTCCTTGCTCAATGACGCCCAGTTACTGTGTAACACTCTCTCTAACTCTAGTGCACTTTTTTGCACGGCATCTTGAGCAACCGCGAGGGTCTTTTTGCCCCCCTCAAAGTCACCTGGAGTGAGGTCAAATACGGTGCTGTAGGTATCTGCACAGGTTTCAAACGCACGACTTCTTGGAATCGTTGCCATCATCACCTGATCTTGCAGCAAATAGTTCATCTCAGTAAGAACAGAAACCTGCTTCTTGTTGTCATCCTCAAACATGGTTGGCACCATACGAACAAACTCCAAGCCATGCCAATCTTCAGGGAACATCTCATAAACGGTAGGTAGATGCTGGAAGAAATTAACCGTCGATGCCCAGTCAAGACGCTTAGCTGCACAAGGAATTAATAACGCATTGGATGCGTACATTGCATTCCATACCAACGGGTCTACGTGAGGGCCAGTGTCGATCATAATCACGTCAAAATCGTCTGCGATCTTATCAATCAGCTTTTCTTTAAGCAGTTTAACGATATCTAAAGACTGGTCCTGAGAAAGAGATTGCCACGCTTCCGCGTTAAACATTGCATCTTCAGGGAAAGCTGAAATGGTTTTCAAGTTTGGATACTGAGTAGGAAGCAATACGTTCTTACGCAAGAACTCTAAGTCTACCTCGTCTTCATCTGGCACATTGTCTAGCATAATATCAACGGCAGAGTAGATATTGTCATGCTCGCTGATACTGATTTGTGGGTTCAAAAACAGACGCAAAGAGCCCTGGGGATCCAAGTCAATAAGACATATACGGTAGCGTTTATCCAAATTCAACGCCAAACAGGCAGCAAGGTGAACTACAGTCATTGATTTACCTGTACCCCCCTTCTGGTTCTGAACGTTTACTACCCAAGGTTTATTGTTTTGATTGCGCTTACGTTCGTGAAACTTCTCAACGCCGGCAGACTCCATCAAAAGATGGGCCTCATCAAGTGAGATTGAATAGTGATTGGCGTTGTTTTTAGTAAACTGGTGGCCCTTGGCTTCCATCTTGCTAATAGCGTCGTCTAGTTTTCTTCGAGTCAAACCAGAGCGAGTTTCCATCAATGCTTTTGACATAGGCGGGAAGTGCTCGTCATTTCGCTCTTCCAACACTATTTCAATACGATCAGCTTGAACTTGTTTAGTCTGTTCAGCCAGTTGGTAAAGATTATCTATCGTTGATTCTCTTTTCATCATTCTTCCCATAAATGTATGACTTAGATAATTGTACAGCGAATAGATATAATTACAATAAAGTGCTGAACAATTATTAATGAGTTGAATCACATAAATAGCCTGTTAATTAGCCATACTAACGCACAGTTTTTAATGAATAACCACAGGTAAAGTATTACAGATTTGAAAAGTTACAGGAGTCACGTATTTACATTGTAAAGAACTCATTTTTAGTGAAATAAGCGTGGGGTAGGGGAAAAGGGCAAAATCTAGAGTCAACCCACTCAATAACATAGATTACGTAGAAACGTTCTCAGGATGTTTCGGAGCGTTTTCGGAACGATGTTAAGAACTGTATGAATTACGGTCATTTGCAAATCAATGCTCCTTTGTTAGCTAGCGGTTCGATATTCCCCCAAATCAGCCTGAAACTAAACTGACTGAAAATTACCATAAGTGGATTACTACCAGTATCGGCTAATTATTAATCTCATTAGAATTTATGGAACGATGATCAAGGATATATCTTGATCATCGTTCCTTGAGCAAAATTTTTATTTATCCACAAAAACCGGAGATCTTGGATCAATGATCAAGGAACTCGTACTGTAAAAAAGGGGATCGACTTTAACGGGCTATTTCATGAATATGAAGGATCCTTTACGGATCGATGATCAAGTGTTTTTAATCCTCGGAAGCATGTAAATGTTCCGCTAGATTACGGTCAACATTAGGCAGAATGGGCAATGGAGCGGAATCCAGACAAAATCACCATGAATTCAACTGCATTGGGCATAGAAACTCATCTATCCGAAGAACTCTTGATCATGCTTCCAACATTTGAGCCGCTATTGCTGCATCTATTCACAATAAAAAGAAAATGGTTTGTCGCAATCGTTCGCCAGTGACTCCGTAAATGGAATGATTGAAAAACACAGCAATCATCGAAACGATAGATCAACACGCCACTTGATCATTTTTCCGAAATGAAAAGACAATTAAAATCACAAAAAATAAACGATAGGGTAGGGCACTAGAGAAACGATCATACTATTAGAGAGTACCAACAAGGTAATTCGAACACTTAATAAACAATGCAGATGTGGATAAGTTGTTTGTATTCAATGATCATGCTTTCAATGCTCTCTTGATCATCTATCAATAATTACGTTGATCACACTTCCAACATTCTTTGATCATGTTTACAGACTTTGTTTGATCATGCTTACGTCTTGCCTATGATCATCGTTCCGATCCAGTGGGAAATAAATACCTTTTAAAACATGCGCTTACAGTGGTTTCTGCGCCCGGATCATTAGATCACTATATCAATAAGATCAGTTTTAAACATAAAGATCAGTCTTAGGAGCAACAAGATTTTTTTCTTTCTTTTTAAAAGAAATTTTCTTAAGCTATACGGAACAATGATTAAGTTACGATAAAGTGTAGACGGATACTAAATGACCAACGAAGACAAGATCCTGATAAAACAACCTCGAAGTCATAAAGATGGACATTTATTTGAAGTTAACAACAACGCCGTTGAATGGATAGAACAGTATCAACACTTCAAGGGTGTTACCAAAAGCATAGTTGAATTACTTAATCTGATTTCTCTACGTGGCATGACTAGCAAAGACGGTCTTGTTTCGACAACAGAGTTAATTGATGCCACAGATGGACAAATCACTAGGGCTGCAATCCAACAACGCCTTAGAGCCGCAGTAAACATTGGTTTATTCAAACAAACACCGGTTAGGTTTGAAACTGGCCTAGCGGGCAAGACTATGCTGCATCACTTCGTCAACCCATCATTGCTTATCACTGCATTAGGTACCGGAAGCTTACAAACCGAATCCACCAAGACGACGGCCAAGAAGAAAAAGACCCAGGCGCTTGCTCAAACACACGTTAACAAGCAGCTGTTAAGCGAGCATGGATTGAATAATCCACCAGCAATGTTGGACGAAGCTGAACAGTTTGTTGTTTCACCGACTAACTGGGCTGGCATCATTGATCAAGCGTTAGCGCCACCAAGAACACGGAAAAATTACCAGAAATCAATGGTTTCGATCTCTGGTACACGAGCTGTTATCGAAACGAGATCGTCAAAAAACATCATGACAGTTGATGATCTTATGACGTTATTTGCCTTGTTTACGCTAACCGTGCAATACCATGATCATCACCAAGATAACTACCACATTAATGCTCAGGTAGCGCCTAATAAAACCCCTTTGTATATCACGGATATTCTCTCTTTGAGGGGAAAAAAGGACAGCGGACCTGCACGCGATTCTATTCGCGATAGCATTGATCGCATCGAATACACGGACTTCCAACTGCACGAACTCACAGGCCAGTGGTTAAGCGAGAACATGCCCGAAGGCTTTAAGAGTGATCGCTTCCGTTTTCTAGCGCGAACCATTACCGCGTCTGAAGAGGCTCCAACCGAAAATGAAGCTGGTGAGATAAAAATAAAACCAAACCTGTATATCTTGGTATGGGAGCCATCGTTTTATGAGGAGTTGCTGACTAAAGATTACTTCTTCTTGTTCCCACCAGAAATCCTTCGCCAGCATACCTTGGTGTTCCAGTTGTATTCCTACTTCAGGAGCCGTATGTCACGTCGCTCTTCTGATATGATGCTACTTAGTGAGTTAAATCAAAAGCTTGCGCGCAATATCGAATGGCGGCGCTTCTCAATGGATTTGCTTAGAGAGCTGAAGAAACTCTCTAAAGGCAAGGGTAACGACGAACTGTTTGTGGTGAATTTATGGGGTTATCACCTGACGTTAAGCGCATTGGAGCCAAAAGGTAAGGTCAAAGATTACCAAGTAGATATTAAGTGCAACGCAGAAGAAGTGGTTCGCTACGCGAGGGCTCGTACTACCAACGCGGGTAAACGTAACATGGCGCCAACGCTGCCCAATCCACTTAGACATGAAATGGTGTCTAAGCAAAAGCTTGAGGAATTGGCGGAGATCATCGATGGCGAGTTTGAACCTATTCAACGTAAAAAGTCGTCACCAAGAGGGAATCTGGGTCGTCGCGTGAAGCTGCGTAAGCACCTGGTTGAAATCAATGCTGAAGAGATCACCATCAGCTTAACCAAATATACCTCTCCAGAAGCTCTAGAACGCAGTATAACGGCTTTATCAGCAATGACCGGACACTCACCTACTTCTATCAGAGAAGAGTGTCAGGAGCTGTTAGAGAAGCTAGATTGGCTGAGGGTAGGGGACAAGGTTGTCAGCTATGAGGCGCTGAGTCGTACTATCGAGTTGTACAATCAAGATTCTTCGGGCGCACATCTAACGATCGAGCGATTGATTTTGGGATTAGCGGTTAGGCGTAAAGTGTGTCGCCAGATCCTAGAAGGCCATTATGATGAAACCGTTATGCGAGTGCTGAGAGAGATCGCATCAGGCACTTGA